>JASGIN010000013.1:0-802797 GCA_049841015.1 Nocardioides sp. | reverse complement strand
CGTATTGCTAAGGTTAATAGGGAAACACGATAGAATCCGAACAGCACCTCCGGCTACACCGGCCTGATCCATTTCGGCATGTGGGTGGACGACCTCGAGGAGACCGACGGCAAGGTGAAGGCCGCCGGCGGCTCCTACCTCACCGGCAAGAAGGAAAAGGAACCCCAACGTCTTCTACGAGGTGAAGTACCGCACGCCCGACGGCATCGTCTTCGACGCCACCGAGACCGGCTGGCGCGGCGCCGTGAAGGAAGTCGCTCCGGTGGAGAAGGCGGAAGCTTGAGCGAGGCCGAGACCGCGACGGCCCGCATCGTCCGCGGGCTGGCCGAGGACATCGTCGCAGGCCGCCTCCAGCCCGGCGAAAGGCTGGAGGAGCAGGCGCTCGCCACCCGCTTCATGGCCTCCCGCACGCCGGTGCGCGAGGCCCTGCGCGACCTCGCGGCGCGCGGCCTGGTCGCGATCGGCGGCCGCCGCGGCGCCGAGGTCGCGCGGATCAGCACCGAGGAGGTGGCCGACCTGCTCGATGCCGAATGCGAGCTGGAAGGCCTCTGTGCCCGCCTTGCCGCCCAGCGCATGACCGAGGTCGAGAAGCACGCGCTCCAGGCGCTGCACGAGCAGACCGAGGCCGTGGTCGAGGCGCAGGACATTGCCGGCTACCTCGCCCTCAATTCCGAGTTCCACGAGGCCATCTGCGACGGCGCCCGCAACCGCACCATCGCCGAAGCCGCGCGTGGCCTGCGCACACGGCTTTCCCCCGCTGCGCCAGGCGCAGGACGAGGGCGCCATGCGCTTCGCCAAGGCCCATGCCGAGCACGCGGCCATCCTCGACGCGATCCTGCGCGCCGATGCCGGCGCGGCCTTCGAGGCGATGCGCGGCCACAACGCGCGGCTCGCCACCAATGTCGTGCGAAGGCTGCGCGCCGCGCCACCTGCTGTTTCAAGGATGCGCGCGTGACCCGTCATGTCGTGGTGGTCGGCGCCGGCAATGCGGCGTTCTGCGCCGCGCTGGCCGCGCGCGAGCAGGGCGCCAGCGTCGCTGGTGCTGGAGCGCGCGCCGCGAGGCCGAGCACGGCGGCAACTCGCCGCTTCACCGCCGGCGCGATCCGCATCGTCTATCGACGGCGTCGACGACCTGCGCGCGCTGATGCCCGATCTCACCGAGGAGGAGATCGCGCAGCACCGATTTCGGCACCTACACCGAGGAGCAGTTCTTCGACGACATGGCGCGCGTCACGCAGTACCGCACCGACCCCGACCTCTGCGAGCTGCTCGTCGCGCAGCTTCGACACGTGACGCTGGATGCGCGAGCAAGGGCGTGCGCTTCGCGCCGATCTACGGCCGGCAGGCCTTCAAGATCGACGGCAAGCTTCAAGTTCTGGGGCGGCCTCACCGTCGAAGCCTGTGGGCGGCGGTCCGGGCCTCGTCGAGGCAGCTGCACGAGGCCGGCGAAGAAGCGACGGCATCGACGATCCGCTACGAGACGCGCGCGCTGACGCTGATCCATGACGACTATGGCGTGCAGGGCGTGCGCGTCAAGCACGACGGCAACGCACGGAGGAAATCCACGCCAGGCGGTGATGCTCGCCTCCGGCGGCTTCCAGGCCAACACCGAATGGCGCACGCGCTATCTCGGCCCCGGCTGGGAACTCGCGAAGGTGCGCGGCACGCGCTTCAACACCGGCGACGGCATCCGCATGGCGCTGGACATCGGCGCGCGCCCGTGCGGCCACTGGTCGGGCTGCCACGCGGTCGGCTGGGACTGCAACGCGCCCGAATTCGGCGACCTCGCGGTCGGCGACGCTTTCCAGAAGCACTCCTATCCGTTCGGCATCATGGTCAACGCCAACGGCGAGCGCTTCGTCGACGAGGGCGCGGACTTCCGCAACTACACCTACGCGAAATACGGCCGCGTGATCCTGGAGCAGCCGGGCCAGTTCGCCTGGCAGATCTTCGACGCAGAAGGTCAAGCATCTGCTGCGCGACGAATACCGCATCAAGCAGGTCACCAAGGTGCGCGCCGACACGCTCGAGGAGCTGGCGGCCAAGCTGGAGGACGTCGACGCGCAGAGCGTTCCTCGAGGACGATCGCGCGATACAATGCGGCGGTGCAGCAGCGACATTCCGTTCAACCCGAACGTCAAGGACGGCCGCGGCACCAGCGGCCTGACGATCGACAAGAGCGAACTGGGCCAACACGATCGACACGGGCCGCCTTCGAGGCCTATGCAGTCACCTGCGGCATCACCTTCACCTTCGGCGGCCTGCGCATCAACGACCGAGGCGCAGGTGATCGACACCGACTGGCAAGCCGATCCCCGGCCTCTACGCCGCGGGCGAGCTGGTCGGCGGGCTCTTCTACTTCAACTATCCGGGCGGCTCGGGCCTGATGGCCGGCGCGGTGTTCGGCCGGCAGGCCGGGCTGGGCGCGGCGGCCGCGCTGCCCAGCGACTGATCACCGCAGCGAGAACCTGACCGGCACGGTCAGCGAGATCGGGTTGCCCTGCACCTCGTCCGGCGGTGCCGGCAGCGGCGAGGCGCGGCGCGCCAGCTCCAGCGTCTCCTCGTCCAGTGCGCGGTAGCCGGAGCTGCGCGCGATGCGCGAGCTCAGCACGTTGCCGTTGCGGTCCATCGTGAAGTTCAGATGGACCACGCCCTCCTCGCGCCGCGAGCGCGAGAGCTCCGGATAGCGCTTCACCGCCTGCAGCCGCGCCATCAGCTGGCCCTGCCAGCTCGCGATGCCGCCGCCGCCGGAGCGCTGCACGGTCGCCGTTCCCGTCGTCGCGGGCGCGGCCACGGGGGCGGGCGCCGTCTCTTCGGCGGGCGCGGCCTGCGAGCTAGGTCTAGACCGCCTGGGGGCGGGGCGGCCGCGGCGTGGGCGGCCGGCGCTGCGGCGGGGGTGGGGTGGGCGGCGGGGGCGGCGTGGGCAGCGCCACCTCGGGCGTCACCTCCGGCGGCGGCGGCTCGGGCGGCGGGGGAGGGGGCTCCTCCGCCTGGGGCGGCGGCGGGGCGGCATTGGCCTCCTCCGGCTCCGGCACGGGCTCGGGCGCCGGCGGCGCGGGGGCGAGGTCGATCATGACCGCCTCGGCGGCGGCGAGCCGCTCGACCGGGCAGCGTAAGGCCGCGGGCGAGTTGTCCTCGGCTCTCGGTGCGACGAACGGGCAACTCGGTGCCGCGCAGGCGGCGTGGCGCACGCACGCGTCGTTCATGGCCGACGACACCACGAAGACCAGGTCGAACACCAAGGCGCAGCACGACTCCACCGCTGCGTTGAAGGCGTCACAGCAGGCCTCGCTGACGGTCGCGCAGATGTTCCGCACACTCGGCAAGGACGTCTCCAACGCGAAAGTGTCCTTGCAGGGGTGGATCCGGGAGATGCGCCAAGAGGCGCAAGCCATGGCTGACCTCGGCGCGAACGCAGTCAAGGCCGGCGACAAGGGTGTCCGGGACGGCCTCATCAAGCAACTCGAGGCACTCGGGCCTGCTGGTGCGTTGCGGCTCAAGCAACTCGCAACGCGTCACAGACGGAGATCGCGAAGGCGAACCGAGCGTTCGACTCCTACCACCGCGCCACCAACCAGCTCATGCAGGACAACGCCTACCTGTCGAACCACCCGCCGGTGTTGACGGTGAACGGGATCCCCCAGTCTCTCGCACAGCTGCGGGCGGTGCAGGAAGCCATCCGTCGGATCAACTCCAAGACGGTCACCATCACCACCCGCCACGCCACCGGTGGGCGGTCGATGCACACCGGTGGTTTCACCGGATGGGGTGACAAGTACGAGCCCCGAGGTGTCGTTCACGCCGGTGAGGTCGTCATCCCGAAGGAGCTCGTGGTCCGCGACTGGGCGGAACTCAAGAGCCGGTACGGATATCTGCCTGGCTTCCATGAGGGCGGCCTCGTTGGTATGAGCTCCGGGGGCGCCGGCCGCGCCGCTGGCGGCATGTCGGTGTCGATCGACTCCGGGCCGATGCACATGACCGGAACCCTCGATACGCCTTGGGGTCCCGCGCAGGTCCGTGGGATTGCGATCTCCGCCGCGCAGGACGTGTACGACGCGAACCATGCCCTCGACATGCAGTACGCCGGAAAGCGAGCCCGCCAGTGACGTCGTCAACCCCTAAGAAGGGCTACGACTCCTGGGTCGACAGCAACCACGTCCACGCCACCAACGGGTCCGACTCGTGGCTGCAGCTCTACAACGGTGTAGATCCGTTCACACGCCGCGGAAAGTGGGACAGTTAAGCCCCGCCCAATCCGCTAGGAGTGATCCCGGACGTTCGATCCAAGATGGCATGCTGAACCACACAGTCGCGCAGGCCCTTCCCGGTGTGGTTCAAAGCGGTCTTGACGGCGTCTGTCCAGTAGTCGTCGCACATGTCAGACACAGCGCTGAGATAGAGCTCGGTCGCGTGCCGAACTTCTCCAGGGCACACGACTTCAACTTTGTATCGAACGGCCCGCAGTGGCTGCCTCACCGACCTATCCAGGTCCGTGCCCTCGGGCTCAGCGAAACTGACGCCCGCTTCTGGGTCGTTTACCCACTCCAGGAAGTTGGCTCCACCATCGACCAGCGCAAGCAACTCCGAGTACAGCTCGGTGCGCATCTTGAGCACGCTTCGGATGTGGTCTCCGCGCATCTCAGCTTCGATGGTCTGCCGGTGCAGGTGTTCCTGTGCCTCGAGAAGCCTAGATTGGGCGGTTATGTTCGCGCGGTTCGTCAGATGCACACCCAGGACCGCGATTCCGGCCCCGAGGGACGGACCGATCACTAGTGCCCAGTCGCTTGCACTCACATGCCAGAACCTACTTCGGTTCAGCTTGGTGCGGCGCTGCCATCGGTGTGAGTCGATCCGCAACATCTAGTGTGACGTGGCAACAGGGATGAGGTCACGTCCAACCCCGAAGGAGCATCGTGGCTGAGAACAGTCTGATTGAATGGACTCAAGTGACGTGGAATCCAGTCACTGGCTGTGATCGGGTGGCCGCGGGATGTGACCACTGCTACGCCCTCACGCTGCCAAGCGCCTCAAGGCAATGGGGGTCGACAAGTACCAGAATGATGGTGACTCGCGTACGTCGGGTCCTGGGTTCGGAGTGACGGTTCACCCTTCGTCGCTGAGTCAGCCGCTACGGTGGCGCTCGCCTAAGGTCGTGTTCGTCAACTCAATGAGCGACATCTTCACGCGAAGGTCCCCCTTGCCTTCATCCGAGACGTGTTTGACGTGATCCGAGAGACGCCTCAGCACACGTATCAGGCTTTGACCAAACGAGCGCACAGGATGGCCAGGGTTGCGGGCGATCTCGATTGGCCCCCGAATCTTTGGATGGGCGTGTCGGTCGAGTCCCTTGACGTGACCAATCGCATTGACGACCTCCGCCACACGCCGGCGGCTGTGCGGTTTCTCTCCTGTGAACCTCTACTCTCGCCTCTTTCCTCAATGGATCTCACACAGGTCGACTGGGTCATCGTTGGTGGCGAGTCGGGCCCTGGGGCGCGGCCGATGCTCCCTGAGTGGGTCACGGACATTCGAGACCAGTGCGATACGGCAGGTGTCGCCTTCTTTTTCAAGCAGTGGGGTGGCCGGACACCGAAGGCCAACGGACGGCAATTGGAAGGCCGGACATGGGACGCTATGCCTGCGTTGGGCTCAAGGATGGCGTCTGTCTAGGTCCCAGAACCTGTGATACTCAAAGGGCACCACAGGTGGCCCAACCGAGGCACGCTGCCGCCGAGCCAGCCGTACGCCAAAGTTCACCGTCGACATCGAAGAGTGCGTTCATGCCTTTGGCGGTTTCGCGAGCGACCTTTAGGTCAATCTTGCTCTGTTTCACCATCGCGTCCAGAGCATCATCCGCTCCCGCGAACAGGTGACTCATGATCTTCGCTCCGACCGGGTGATCGGTAGCGAACAGCATCGAGAATATTCGTATCCCTCTGGTGTTGACGATCGAGAGCGGCAGGGTCGTTGTAGCCGAGTTCCTCCTCAAGTTGCCAACGCATTGTGTTAGCGAGCTCCTCCTGCACGTCGCTAGGCGTGAGCACGCCGTCATCGCCAGCCGCAAGCACCATGCGCCACCGTTCGTTGCCGTACAGGGCATCGAGACGCCTCGCATAGCCTTGGTTGACTCGACCGTTCGGTCCACGAAGGCCCCTCACCATGAACGAACCACCGAAGTACATCATCAGTTCGACCTTGGTGCGCGCACTCGGGGCCTTGTACTCAGATAGGAAGCGCAGTGTCTCCCATTGAACCTCGGCACTGAACTGATCAATCAGCGCGAAGGTGGGTGCGAACCGAAACTCCTGGGGCAGCGCTTTTAGCGCATCCGGCATGACGACGTTGCAGTCCCCAACCAACACAGTTGCGCGACCACCGGGGAACGCAGACAGTGCCGTGGCTTGTTCGGCGGCTGCAGAAGCGTCCAACTCGCTTACGATGATCCGTGAAAACGGTGGTGTTACCAAAGCGGCCCGGAGCGCGGACCCGCGAAACGACGTTAGGTCTTCGCGCGCAAAATTCTGCGGGCGTCCACCGAAGAGATCCAGGTACAGAGTGACTCGTGCTCGCTGGGCGACCGTCGTGAACGCGCGAATGTAGTTCTCGATCGCCTCGAGCTTAATCTGCGTCCAACGACCCCAAAGACGTGGCACCGGTCGAGCGTAAGGGGAGGGGCTCATCAAATGATGCAGAACTCTCGGGTTGTGTAGAGCCTGACAAGGTTCGGCCACGTCGTCTATCGCCGTTCGGTGGCAGGATGTTCTCGTGGTTACGCGTCGTGTCGTCGTCTTGGTCTGCGACCTATGCAACCGGCAGGGCGACGACGTCACCACCCACACACTGGGTCTGGATGGTCGGACGGTCGAGATTGAGGCTTGCTCGCGGTGTTGGACGAAGGCGGAGAAGGCGTTGCTGCCCTTCGTGACGGCCGGTCGCCGGCGTCTCGGCGGGCGCCTGAGGAATCTGTGACGGTGCCCGAACATTCCCTAGAGCCATGAACCAAGCTCACGCTCCAGCGTCGCAGTGGCTTCCCAGGCGATCTGTCTCATGCTTGCCTTGCCGACGTCGCCGGCGATCTGCAGGTGTACGTCGTTTGCTGTCACGCTCCAGGTAGTGAGCTGCGGCCCGAGCGAGTCGTAGTCTCCGTTCAGGTAGGGGTCGGTGTGGGCGCCCTCATGGTTGGCCATCTGTTGCACCAGGAACATTCGGCTGAACGTCCGCCCGTCCTCACCGGTGACGACTCGCTCGTGGCGCCACCACTCGGCGTAGTCGACGAACCTAAGAGTTGCGTCGTCGCCACGCGGCGCGATCGCTCCAGAGACTTCGCCTTCTGTGATGGTTGCGGCCACGGAAGTGAGTCCGCCGCCCCAGATCCGCTCTGTGCCAGGTAGGCGCTCTGGGACGCTGCTGGCGTATCTGATCTCCCAGATCACACCGAGTTCGGCTAGTAGGGGCTTGGATGAGCCGTGATAGAAGAGCGCTCGAAGGTCCACAGACATTCGAAGCGCCTCGTCCTGATTGCCAGCGTCGTAGCTTTCGCATGACCGCTTGAGAAAATCGTAGCGAATTCTCAACGCCTGCTGAAGACGCTCTGTGGGCACCCGCTTCCGGGGTTCCTCGGGCTTGGGTTTCCGGCTACTCAAGCTTCCTCCGACGTCGTCCAGCATGCGGGAGGCACAGAGTACCCATTCGACGAGAACCTTCGTTCGCGTCGTGCACGCTACTCCTCCGCGAGGATGACGACAGGCAGGACGAGTGCGGCGTATTCAAGCATGCGTTAGGAACCCTTCATCCGATACGAGGAGGAACGCATGGCTCGACCCAATTTCCGGCGCAAGAGGGGTAAGTACGCGTGGCACTTCTGCACCAACTGCCCAGACTGGCCGACGACGGACTACGACAGTCAGTCCCACGCGGGTGACCCGTTGTGTGATCACTGCCAAGTTTCTCGAACCAAACGGAAACTGCTCCTAGGAGACAAACGACGCCCGCCGCCCCGTCAGACGGGCGGCGGGCGCCTTGCCGGTACGTGTGATCGTTCCCGGCTAGGTCAGCCTACGAGACAAGGTCGCACGACCAGAAAGACCATTCCATCGTGTCGGAATGCGGCTCTGCGCTCCGGTTACAGCCAGGCCCTGTTGTGTTAAGAGAGTGTGTGGTAAGCCTCAAGACAGGCAGAGGTCTGGTCTGCGGGACTTCCTCGTGGGGCCTCTGACGCAGTTGGAGGATGCGATGAAACGCACGACGCCACTTGTGCTATCTCTGGGCATGACCGTTGGGCTGGCCATGTTGATCGAGGCGCCGGCCCACGCCAGTGACGTCGATGGTTATCCCGGGAAGTATCAGGGTCAGATCATCGAACGTGGCTACTACGACGACCTGACGGACAACCTGTGTGTGAAGACGCTCAACGGGCAGGTGGCTCGGGTCACCATTTCCAGCGCAGGAGATCCCAGCTTCGCGGTCAACGACTACCCGGGCGGAGGTAAGACGTGTACCGGGAACCTGGCAATCCCCGAGGATCACTCCTACACGATGAATCTGACCAGCAGTTCTGATCCCGGTCAGATCAACGGGACGACAACGTTCTTCTCCTGATCCGCCTTGGCAACGGCAGAGGGCAGCCACACCGAGGGGAAGTCTGTTGGGAACCAACCTCTGGGGCACCAGGACGCCTCGTCCAGTAGATCCACGATCCACTGAACGGCTCCACCCTCGTCTTCGCTCATGACACCTGAACGTTGCAGGCACGTCGATTGGTTGCTCTGCGCGCACAACCATGACGCCCACCCCGAGCATTCGGGGTGGGCGTCGTCTCGTGCATCCGGCTGTTGGTGCACCGCGTGGGCGGACTACTGGGCGGGCATCGCCTCGAGGAACGCCACAGCCGCGACCGCGTCAGCGGCCACCCGGCGGAGGTCCTGGCTGCTCCCGACCCGGTACTCGCGGGCGTGGATCGCGTGCTCGTCGAGCATAAAGTGCGCCGACACGCACTCGCCGTCTCCCTCGAACGACCGGCAAGCTCGAACAGGCCGAAGCTCGGGCCCTCGTGCCAGCGGCCGGCTGCGGGCCACTCGTCGAGGTCGTGGCCGGTTGGGAGCTGGCACCAGGAGGGGCACTCGTGCGGGTGACGTGTCCCCGGCATGACGATGGGGATGGTGGTTCCGGTTATCGGGATATCGGATACTTGCTTCACGGGTTCTACCTTCCAGTTAGGTGGTTCTCCGAGGGCCCCGGTCGACGTCGCCGCGTCGGACGGGGCCGCTTTCGTACGTCAAGCATCTTGCCACTCGAACAAGCGAGCGCACACCATTTGCGCACACCTATTTTGCGGATGTCCACGGACTCCAGCGGACGGATCCAGCGAGATTGAGCGTGAAAAACGACGCCCGCGGATCAAGACGATGGACTGCCGATGGCTCGGGGTCGAGGGGTCGCAGGTTCAAATCCTGTCAGCCCGACCAGCGTTTGAGCAGGTCAGACGCCAGTTCCGTCTGTGACGGCACTGGCCTCAACCGCGGCCAGCCCGTCGTGTGCGTGCACTGTGTGTCCCGAGGTCGGCGCCGGCTGAAGCAACAGTGACGCGGACTGGTGGCGCTGCCCATGGAAGGTCATCGTGGGTAGCCCTACCTCGACCCGCACCTTCTCAAAGAGCCGCGTGACGTACTGCGGCTTGAGGGCCCGGCCGTCGTCCATGGTGAACACGTAGCCCGACGACTGGTACGCGACGCCCCCAGCCATCCGTGCGGCTTCCTCGTCGATCTGCCACGCCACGGAGGCTCCAACGGCCCGGTCATCCAAAGCGACGCGCCGCCGCCCGGCGTCGTTCTTGGTGTCCCCGTCGCCGGACCTGGTCAGGGTGTTGCGTACGACTAGCTCGCGGCGTGCGAGGTCGACGTGCCCCAGCGCAAGCCGATGATCTCGCCGCGGCGCAAGCCGGTAGACATGTCTACCTCGAACAGGGCGCCCAGCCGGTGTCCGGCAGCGACGTCCAGGAAGTGACCGACCGGTTCGGGCTCCCAGGGCTGGAACTCCCTCTTGTGAACGGGGGGTAGGAGCAGGTCGCGTGCCGGGTTAGTGACGAGGAGGCGGCTTCGCACAGCCGAGCCACGCGCCGGCGAGCCTAGGGACCTACCCCGCCGGCTCGGCGGAACTACGCGCACCGGGATCGCGCCATGAAGCGATGTCGCCACCGAGCAGGGCCTCAGAGGTCGAAGAGCTGATGCAGGATGGTTGCTGTCATCCACTCCGCGATCTGCTCTCGCGGCCATTGCAGGTCACGGGTGAGTTGGACGTATATCTGAGGGCCGGTGAGCAGCAGCAGTTGGTCGCGTGCTCGTTCAGGACTGAGTTCCGTGCGCATCGGCTGCTTCGCCGCGAGCATGCTCACCAGCGCTTCGGTCCCGATCCGACGAAGTTCCTCATTGTGCTCATAGCCAGCCCGGGCCGTCTCATCTCCGAGGACGACATAGACCAGTGGAGCCGCCCGTTCGAGGATGTCGATGGTGCCCTCGACGAGCTCTCGGACCGCACGCGTGATCTCCGGCTCTGCCTCGACGGTGCGCCACCACGCGGATAGGTGTGGCGGGACGCCGTCCGGACCAAGCACCGCATGCTCGTAGACGGCCTGCAAGAGGTCGCCCTTGGTGCGGAACACGAAGTACACCGTCTGAACGGCCACCTTGGCCTGCCGTGCGACCGCGGTCATGGGTGTGCCGGCGTAGCCGTCCCTCAGGAACGAGTCATACGCGGACTCGACGATGCGCTGGCGAGTCGCCGCGGCCTTCTGCCGCCGGGTGAGCCGGGGTGGGTCTTGCGCTTCGCGGCTCATGACTCAATACTCTACTAGATCTATCACTAGTGACATCACTAGTAAGTTCCTCAAGGGGGCACCCATGACCCTGTACACGACCTCGCACACGGACTGGTCCATCACATACGCCAGCCGGTTGAAGGCATGCGGGATCGCCTCGATCGTCGGCGCCGCGTCGGCGATCCTGGGCAACGCGTGGCTCTTCGTTGTCGATCCCGCCGTGCCTTCGGACCGGCTGAGCTGGCCACTCACGCCACACGCCTACGTCTTCATGCAGGTGTTCTTCGCCCTCACCCAGCTGCTGCTCGGTTGCGCCTTGCTCGGGCTTGCTCTGTCCGACGCAGTGGACCGTGGCCGTCGCGCGATGACGTTCCGGATCTTGGCTGTCGCCGGAATGGCGCTCACCGTGCCGGGCGAGCTGGTCCTGATCCTGGTCAGGAACGACCGCGCGGACGCCTCGGCCGTCAGCTCTCTCAGCGGCGTGTTCGGGATGGGCGTGCTGCTCGCGGATATCGGTCTCATCGGGCAGGGGATCTTGGCCCTGCGTCAGCGCACGTGGCCGCGAACCTGGGCCTCCCTGCCGTTGGTGCTGGGGCTCTTCCAGCTCTTCGTGGTGACTCCGGTGTCGATCACCTTCGGGTTCACGGGCATCGCTTCCAATGTGACCATCGCCGTCGCGGATGCCCTGACCGCTCTGCTCGGCATCTGTCTCATCAGGGAGGCATCACGCCGGATCGACGCACGGCCATTGGCATGAGAGTCCGTCTCGGCACCGATGCCGGCAAGGGCCTCGAGCTCTGCCTCGCCTCAAGGAGTCCGAGTGTCATGGTGGGTACTCGGTGACTTCCGTGATCGAGTCGAAGACCGTGACACCGAGGAACAACGGGATCGCGAACTGAGCAGCACCGCGTGTAGTCCGACTTGGGGCGTGATCGTCCCATGCGAATCGCCTGGACCCCAGTCACGGCGCAAATGCCTTTGGACACTGGCGGCCCTGGTCACGCGACGACGAAGGTCGAGGTGTGACAACACATCTGAGCACGCCGTCATCACGTGCCCGGGTGGCTGGTGTCTCGCGCCGGTCGGCTTTCGGCAACGCTTGCAGGCGTCAGCATTGCGGGAATCCTCTTGTTGGTGGGTTCCTTTGCGCTGGGCATCGTCGAACCGGCTGACAGCTACACCGACAGCTGGCCTCAACTGGTCTGGGGCTTGGGCATCTGGGTCAGTGCGGTCACCGCGTTCGTCGCGGGGTTGATCGCGATCGTTCGGCATCACGAGCGGTCCTGGCTGGTCTTGCTGGCCACTGCTCTCGGACTGCTTCCTCTGGCCCTGCTGCTCTCGGAGATTGCACTGGGCAAGTTCTGACTCTGCGCCACGTGTCCCGGATAGGGGTGTTTTCGATGACCACGGTGCATACTCGGCCCGGCTCGACCTCCGCGTTGCCACGACCCCACTGCAACCCGGACGGGGCCACTCGTCCGCCTGTCACAGATCAGTCACGTCGGGTGCGCGGACAGCGCCATGAGCGGTCGCCCTCGCTGCACGATGGTTCTTTGCAGGTCAGCCCTGCGACGTGAGCGACACGGTGACGTGGTCGATGGCAACGCGGATTCCGGCGAGCAGTCCGCCCTGGTCAGCTCGTCGGTGTCGGACGGCCAGAAAGGTTCGAACTGGCGGAGGGCGGCGATCACAAGCCGCGCTTCGTCCGGCGATCAGATCAATGGTGATGCTCTCTGCGGGACTCTGGCTCATGCGCCGAGGATACGACCGGCAGGCACCGCCCATCGAGAGATATGTGCGCGCCGAACCGCGGCAGGCGCGGTCGATCTCAGGCATCCTGCAACCCCTGAGCGCCGCGGTGACTATCAGATCACCGAACTGACGGCAGACGGGTCTAGGGACGACGCAGGAATGGATGATCCCCCCGTTCAGAGGGAGGAACTCCTTGCGCGGATGATGCGTTTCTCTGAGGCCGTGCCTGAGGGCTTCGCTCAGGTTCAGATCCTGTCAGCCCCACCGATCGTTCGACCAGGTCAGGGGCGGGCTTCGTCCGTGTCTGGTCCCGGGTCTCCGTGGGGGGTGGGCGGCGTCGTCGGAAGGCGAGCGGTCCACGTCAGCTCGGTGCCGTGGGGTCGGCGGTTCTCGACGCTGAAGCTCCCGTGCAGCATCTCGGCCCGCTCTCGCAGGCTCGCGGTGCCGGTTCCGTGGGCACCCGTGCTCGGCATCCCGCGGCCGTCGTCGGCGATCCGCACGAGCAGCAGCCCGTTCGCCAGCCTCACCCGCACCCGGGTCCGCGTGGCCTCCGCGTGCCGCGCGACGTTGGACAAACCCTCGCGCACGACCGACAAGAGGTGGGAGACGAGCTCCTCCGGAAGGTCGTCGACACCGTCGTCCAGGCTCAGCTCCGGGCGATGGCCCAGGGTCCGCGCCGCCTCGTCGACCGTGCGGGCCAGGACCTCCGACGGGGTCCCGTGGGGCCGGCGCGACCCGCGCGTTGAACACGACGAGCCTCAGGCGGCGGATCACGTCGTCCAGCTGACCGGCCAGCTCGCGCCGTACCGCCGCATCCACCGCCGACACCAGCTGCATGCCGATGGCGATGAGGTCCTGCACCACCATGTCGTGGAGGTCGCGGGCGATCCGCTGTCGCTCCTCCACGAGCAGGAGCCGCTCCGCCGCCGTGCGGCCGCGGCCGAGCTCGACGACGAGGGCGACCTGGTCGGCGAGGTCGGCCAGCACCCGCGCGTCGGCCTCGTCGAACGTCTCGCCGCCCGGTGCCCGGAACACCGACAGCAGGCCGAGCCGACCGTCGGTGGCACGGAACTGCGCGAGCAGCCCAGGCCCCTTGCGACTCGCGACGCCATCAGGCCCCGGGGGTGGGCCGTCCGGCAGCAGCACGGGCTCGGGCCGCCGCATCCAGTCGAGGACGAGGTCGCGATCCAGCGAGCTCGCCGGACCCGCACCGTCGTGAGACGAGAGGGAGCCGACCGCAGCCAGGTACTCCATGCGCTCGTCGTCCGGGTCGTGGACCACGATGCTGGCGCTGTCACCGCCGAGGAGGGCGGCCGTCCCCTCGGCCACGAGCCGGTAGGCCTCGAGCTCGGGCGTGTTCCGAAGGACACGGCGGGTGAAGTCGGAGACGAGTCGCGTCTCGTCCAGCAGGCGAGCCTGGGCGGCCTCGCCGGCGAGCCGGCCGCGTGCGTCCCGGTCGACGACGATGAACACCTGCTTGTCGTCGGGCTCCTCCACCAGCTGCGCGCGCGAGTCGCAGGGGACCAGGGAGCCGTCCCGACATCGCCGGACGGTGTCGATCTGCTCGACGTAGCCCAAGCCACCGCTGCGATGCAGCTCGACGGCCGAACGCCGCCGCTCCTCGGTGACCCCGGGCGTCAGGTCCAGGAGTGACATGGTCAGGAGCTGGTCGTGCGGGTAGCCGAGCAGGGTGGAGGCCGCGTTGTTCGCGTACTCGATGCGCGTGGTCCCGGCGTCGACGACGTACACCGCGTCGGGAACGAGGTCGAGCAGGTGCAGGAGACGCTGACGCGCGCGGTCCCGCGCGCGGACGTCGCTCACGTCGCGCACGCTGGCCAAGGTCATGGCGGCGCCGTCGACCACCACCGGGGCGAGCCCGACCTCGACCGGCACCAGGCCTCCCGACCGGTGACGGAGGGTGAGCGGCATGCCGGCACCCATCATCCGGGCCCGTGACGCGGCGCGGTAGCCGTCGCGCCAGCTGCGGTGCCGGTGCCGGACCTGAGGGTCGATGAGGACTTCCACAGCGTGTCCGACGAGATCCTCTCGTGCATATCCGCTCAGCCGAGCCAGGGCGGCGTTCACGTAGCGCATCTCGCCGTCGGCATCGGCGAGCACGGCTCCGTCGGAGAGCGACTCGATGAGGTCGGGCACGGGCACGTGATGCGAGCCGCCGCGGCCGGGTGCTGCCACGGGCGTCAGGAGCACCAGGACGCCCTCGACGGCCCCGGCCGGAGTACGGCGCGGGGTGAGGTGCAGGTCGTACCACCGCTCGCTGCTCGGGCCGTCGCACGGGACGGTGAAGACCACAGGGACCTGCTGCTCCCCGGACAGCATGGCCCGCAGCACCGTGGCCACCGGAGCCGCGGCCGGGTCGCCGTCGCACACGCGCAGATAGTCGACACCGACGCCGCACGCCGCCGGATCGCCGTCGTTGTCGCGGCAGAACTGCTCCCAGCCCTCGTCGACCGCGACGATCAGCCCGCCGGCGTCGAGCCAGGCGCTCTCGACGGACGGGTCGGGGCCGGGTGGCGATCCGTCGGGATTCGTCATGGTCGCAACCCGGGGGTCAGCTCGTCGACGGCCTGTCGCACCGCGTCGAGGAGGCCGTCGGTGAAGATGCTCTTGAGGGCGATGCGATTGACGCCGGCGCTCTCGGCGAGGCTCTCCTCGAGCGGGCTGATCATGCCCGTGTGCAGGATCAGGTGGATGCCGGGCACGTCCGCGGAGGCCTGGCGACACAGGTCGATCCCCGAGCCGTCGGGCAGGCGGTTGTCGATGACGGCGAGCTCGGGTCGATAGCGACGGATCATGGCCACCCCGTCCTCGAAGGTGCCTGCCTCGCCGCAGACGTGCACGCCGAACCCTTCGAGCATGTCGACGACGACGTCCCGTACCGGCTCGTGGTCGTCGACGACACACGCCCGGATCTGCGGGGACCGGTCCGCCATCGGTGCCTCCTTGCCCCGGCGTACGTCGAGCCTAGGAACCGGACGAGAGCACGACCCAGGGACGAACGTCACCGACCGCGACCTCTTTGCACGTCGTGTGCCTGAGACCGCTCTCGAGCGCGGGCTCAGGCACACGACCTGGTGGAGAGGTGGCTTCAGTCCGCCTCGCAGAGGCAGAGCTGGATCGCCGCGTCGCCGGTGAACGGTCCACCGGACCAGGCGCCGAAGCGCTCGACGAGTCGCAGCCCGGCTGAGGACAACAGCACCGCCAGCTCCTGGGGGAAGATGCTCCGGATGGAGAGCGGGGCGACGACGAAGTCCCGCTCGGAGGCGGTGGAGAGGTACCACGTCCCGCTCGTCACCTGGGTGGCGGCGTCATAGGTCTCGGCGACGTCGACGTTCACCTCGCCACGCTCGGGGTCGACGTACGACAAGGCGTCTCGGGTTCTGCGTACGCCGTCAGCCCCGGCGAGGAGACGCACGTTCGGGTTGAACACGTCGAACGCGAAGCGCCCTCCGGCGGTCAGATGCGCACGCACGGAGCGGAGGCACCTCAGCAGGTCGGCCGTCTCATGTAGGTGGAGCAGGGAGTTGGCCGCGATGAACACGAAGTCGAACGTGCGGCCGAGGTCGAAGTCGGCCATGTCGCCCTGCAGCCACTCCACGGCCACGCCGCTCTCGTCCGCCTTGCGCCCGGCCTCGGCGAGCATGGCCGGTGAGAGGTCCAGTCCGGTGCAGGGACGACCGTCCGAGGCGATGGGGATCAGCTTGTTCCCGGTGCCACAACCGAGCTCCAGGACGGATCCGCCCTGCCGCTCCGCCTCGGCCCGGTAGAAGTCGACGGCGGCCTCGCCGCCCGGGAACAGCCGGTCGTAGAGCCGCGCGTCGGCGTAGAACGGATCACTCATCGGTCGCTCCTTCCCGATCCGACTCGGGTCAGGATCGCGTTGGCGAGGACGTCGGGGGCGTGGGTGGGGATCCAGTGGTCGACACCCTCGAGCACGACCAGCTCGTACGGCGCGCGCACGAAGTCGGCGGTCAGCTCCGCGCCGCGTCGCGCGAGGGCGACGTCGCGGTCGCTCCACACGTGGGTGGTGGGCACGCGGACCCGGCCGACGTGCGAGCGAGCGGAGAACGGCAGGGCGCGGTACCAGCCGAGGGCCCCCGGCAGTGCGCCGTACTCGACGATCTCGTGCCGGAAGCGCTCGACCTCCTCCGCGGAGAGTCCCCCGGAGCGCAGGAAGCGCTCGACGCGCTCCGGCGAACGCCGTACGACCAGCTCGGGGAGCCAGGGCGGCTGGAATGCGAGCATGTACCACGACCGCCTGGCCTGGTCGCTCGAACGCATCGACCGGGTGAAGGCGGCGGGGTGGGGGACCGACACCGTCGTCAGGGTGCGCACGAGGTCGGGACGGCTGGCAGCCGTGGCCCAGGCGACGGCGGCACCCCAGTCGTGTCCGACCAGATGGACCGGCGCGCCGTGGGCGTCGATCAGCGCGACCACGTCGGCGACGAGTTGGGACATGCGGTAGGCGTACCGCGCGCGAGGGCGCGCGCCGGGGGAGTAGCCGCGCTGGTCGGGGGCCAGGGTGCGCAGCCCGTCGGCGTGCAGACGCGCGCTGACGTCGTGCCAGTGCGAGGCGCGCTCCGGGAAGCCGTGGAGCAGCACGACCGCGTCGCCGTCCAGCGGTCCGTCGTCCAGGACGTCGAAGGTCAGGCTGTCGTGCTCGTAGCGGTCGATCCGCGCGTCCATGGCCAGACGGTACGTCGAGCACCCGCCGCCCGCCTGACCCGGGCGGGCACTCCGGGGCTCAGGTGCGTGGACTGCCGCGAAATGGCTACTGAGGAAGAGTGACGGACCAGAGCGACGAACAGCCCCTCGAGGTGGACGAGCCGGAGCAGGCCGCGGTCGGCGTCCCCGGCATCTACTGGTCGATGAAGTACGCGATGGCCGAGATGGGTCCGAAGCGTGCCGCTCAGACACTGCTGAAGATGAACCACATCGACGGGTTCGACTGTCCGTCGTGCGCCTGGCCCGACCCCGATCGGCGCAAGGCCGCGGAGTTCTGCGAGAACGGAGCGAAGGCCGTCGCCTGGGAGGCCACGCGCAAACGAGTCGGGGCCGACTTCTTCGCGGAGCACTCCGTGGCTCAGTTGTCGGAGCACGACGACCACTGGCTGGAGCGCCAGGGCCGGCTCACCGAGCCGATGTACCTGCCAGCCGGGGGAACCCACTACCAGCCGATCGACTGGGCGGACGCGTTCCGGCTCGTCGCCGATCGGCTCCGGGCGATGTCGTCGCCGGACCGTGCGGTGTTCTACACCTCGGGCCGGGCCTCGAACGAGGCGGCCTTCGTGTACCAGCTGCTCGCTCGCCGCCTCGGCACCAACAACCTGCCGGACTGCTCGAACATGTGCCACGAGTCCAGTGGCACGGCCCTCACTCAGACGCTCGGGGTCGGCAAGGGCACCGTCACCTACGACGACATCGCGAAGGAGGCAGGTCTGATCCTGATCGCGGGGCAGAACCCGGGCACCAACCATCCCCGGATGCTCACCGCCCTGGAGGAGGCCAAGCAGCGCGGTGCGCGCATCGTCGCCATCAACCCGCTTCCGGAGGCCGGGCTGGTCAGGTTCCGGAATCCGCAGTCAGCCCGGGGCGTGTCGGGGATCGGGACGCAAGATGGCCGACCGGCACGTCTCAGATCCGGCTCAACGGCGACCTCGCGCTGTTCGCCGGCCTCAACAAGCTCCTGGTGGAGCGGGACGCCCTCGACCACGACTTCGTCGACCGTCACACCGACGGGTTCGAGGTGGCGGCCGAGGCATGGGCCTCGCTCGACTGGGCCGACCATCGAGTCCCACAGCGGGCTGCACCGCAGCGAGATCCAGGCGCTCGCCGACGACGTCGTGGCCGCACGACCGGGTGATCGTCTGCTGGGCCATGGGCCTGACCCAGCACAAGAACGCGGTGGCCACGATCCGCGAGATCGCCAGCTTCCTGCTCCTGCGCGGCAACATCGGCAGACCCGGGGCCGGAGCGGCGCCGATCCGCGGCCACAGCAACGTGCAGGGCGACCGGACCATGGGCATCTGGGAGCAGATGCCCGACGCGTTCCTCGACGCGGTCCGCGACGAGTTCGGCTTCGAGCCGCCACGCGAGCACGGGACCGACACCGTCGCGGCGCTGCGAGCCATGCGGGACGGCGAGGTCGACGTCTTCGTCGGCCTCGGCGGCAACTTCGCCGTCGCCACCCCCGACACGGCCGTCGCGACCCGGGCGATGGAGAACGTCGGGCTCACCGTCGGGATCCAGACGAAGCTCAACCGCTCACACCTGCACCACGGGCGCGAGGCCCTGATCCTGCCGTGCCTGGGCCGGACCGAGCGCGACATCACCCCGGCCGGTGAGCAGTTCGTCACCGTCGAGGACTCGATGAGCATGGTGCACTCCTCGCGAGGCAAGCTCCTCCCGGGCTCACCGCACCTGCGCAGCGAGGTCCAGATCGTCTGCGGCATCGGACACGCGCTCTTCGGCGGCGAGTCAGCAGCGGGGACGGGGCACGCCGAGATCGACTGGCCGGCCATGGCCACCGACTACTCCCTCATCCGGCGACACATCTCCCACGTGGTCGACGGGTTCCACGCGTTCGAGGAGCGAGTCGGTCATCCCGGCGGCTTCCAGCTGCCCAACGCGGCACGGGACTCCCAGGAGTTCGAGACCGACACCGGGAAGGCCCGGATCACCGCGAACCCCCTGACCGCGGTGGAGGTCCCGGAGGGCCACCTCCTGCTGCAGACGCTGCGCTCGCACGACCAGTTCAACACCACGGTGTACGGCTACGACGACCGGTACCGCGGCATCAAGCACGGTCGGAGCGTCGTGTTCGTGAACCCGGCCGACGTCACCGCGCTGGGGCTGGCCGACGGGGACACGGTCGACGTCGTGTCCGTCGCCGACGACGGGGAACGCCGGCTCGGGGGCTGCGGCTGGTCGCCTACCCGACGTCGAGGGGATGTGTCGCCACCTACTACCCGGAGGCCAACGTGCTCGTGCCGCTGGACGCCACCGCCGACGAGTCGAACACCCCGGTCTCGAAGTCGATCGTGGTCCGGCTGGAGCGCGTCTCCTCGCCGTCCTGATGCGCCGCCCGCGTGCGCACGCGCGACTCGATGGCCCAAGACCAGGACGTTCGTGACGTTGGCCCCGATGCTCACGCGCTCGCCGCCGCGATGCTGGGAGAAACAGGACAGCTGATCGGAGGCGTGCCATGAAGGCGCTGGTCTACCACGGTCCCGGCGAGAAGTCGTGGGAGGAGGTACCGGATCCGCAGCTGCGCGACGACACCGACGTGATCGTCGGCATCGACGCCGTGACGATCTGCGGGACGGACCTGCAAATCCTCAAGGGCGACGTCCCTGAGGTCACACCGGGGACGATCCTCGGTCACGAGGCCGTCGGAACCGTCGAAGAGGTCGGGAGCGCGGTGCGTTCGGTCCGTCCGGGCGACCACGTGCTCGTCTCGTGCATCGCGGGCTGCGGAACCTGCCGCTTCTGCCGCGAGGGAAGCTACGGCCAGTGCCTGCGCGGTGGCGGCTGGGCGCTCGGCCACACCATCGACGGGGTGCAGGCGGAGTACGCGCGGGTGCCCTTCGGTGACATGTCGCTCTACCCCCTCCCGCAGGGAGTCACCGACGAGGCGGCCGTCCTGCTCGCAGACATCCTGCCGACCAGCTACCAGGTCGGTGTCCTCAACGGCCGGGTGACGCCGGGCGACACCGTCGTGATCGTGGGAGCCGGCCCCATCGGGCTGGCCGCCGTGATGACCGCCAAGCTCTACTCACCCGGCCGCATCGTGGTGATCGACCCGGCCGAGCCGCGTCGTGACGCCGCCAAGCAGCTGGGCGCGGACGTCGTGCTGCCCGCCGAGCTGGAGTCCGCCCTCGAGGTGGTCCACAGCCTGACGGACGGGCTCGGTGCCGACGTGGTGATGGAGGCGGTCGGCATTCCGGCGACCTTCGAGATGTGCACCGCCCTGGTCCGCCCGGGTGGTCGGGTCGCCAACATCGGCGTCCACGGGGCGCCCGCGACGATCCACCTGGAGACCCTGTGGATCAAGGACGTCACGATCACCACCGGGCTGGTCGACACCAGCACCACCCCGCGGCTGCTCCGGCTGCTGGCCGACCACCAGCTCGACCCCACGCCGATCATCACCCACCGGTTCGCCCTGGACGAGTTCATGGACGCCTACGACGTCTTCAGCAGCCCGGCCGACACCGGTGCGCTCAAAGTCGTCCTCCAGCGCGGCTGACCCGACCAGGCGAAGGGAGCTCGAGATGTACGCACGCACGGCTCGGCCGGTGACGCCGGCCAGCGAGGTCCGCCGGCTGATGATGTGGCCGGTGGCGACCGTCGAGACCACGGCGACGCTGAGCGAGGTCGCCGAGGCGTTGGCGGCCGACGAGGTGGGCGCTCTGTGCGTCACCGACGACGGTCGCCTGGCGGGGATCGTCTCGGAGCGCGACGTCGTGATGCACCTGGCCGCGAACGCCGACCCCGCACACCTCTGCGCGGGCGAGATCATGTCGGACGACCTGGTGACGGTCTCGCCGGACGACACCGTCCTCGACGCGGCCCGGCAGATGCAGGACGCCGCGGTGCGGCACCTGCCGGTGGTCGAGGACAAGCGGATCGCGGGCATCGTCTCGATCCGCGACCTGTTCTCGGTGCTGGTGGGGGATGCCGACGACCCGTCCGTGGTCGTCGTGCGCAGCGGCACCCGGGTGATGGTCGTGGACGAGTAGCGGGGTCCCCGCCCCGCGACCGGAGCCCGAGGAGGTCAGCCCTCCTCGGGCTCCATCGTCATCGAGCCCGTGGGGCACTCCTCCACGCACAGCCCGCAGCCCTTGCAGTAGTCGAGGTCGACGGCGTACGCCTTCTCCGGCCCGAGCTTGATGACGGCGTTGTCCGGGCAGAGCGCGAAGCAGTTGTCGCACGAGATGCAGCCGCCGCACGACAGGCAGCGACGGGCCTCGTAGAGCGCCGTGCCGGCGTCGAGGTCCTGGACGACCTCGTCGAACGTCGACTGGCGACGCACCTGCTCCAGGCGCGGCCGGTGCTGCCGCGGCGCGTCCTCGAAGTACCACGTGTTCAGCGCCTCGTACGGCGCGAGGTCGACGGGAGCGGGTACGGGGACGACGCGAGAGGAGAGGTAGGCGTCGATCCCGGCGGCCGCGCGGCGTCCGTGCCCGATCGCCACCGTCACCGAGCGCTCTCCGGGCGCGGCGTCGCCGGCGGCGAACAGTCCGTGGCGACTCGTGGACATCGTGACCGGGTCGATCGACACGACCCCGTCGTCCACCGCCACGTCGTGCCCGTGCTCGAGCAGGGACAGGTCGGTGTCCTGGCCCAGGGCGAGAACGACCGAGTCGGCGGCCAGACGCGTCGTCCGACCGGTCGGCTGCGGGAAGCCGGTGTCGTCGAGCTCCATCTCCTCGACCGTGATGCCCGTGGCGTCCACCTCGTCGATCGTCGAGAGCCAGCGGAACCGGATGCCCTCCTCCTCGGCCTCGCGCACCTCCTGGTCGTGGGCCGGCATCCGCTCGCGTGTGCGCCGGTAGACCACCACGGCCTCGTCGGCACCGAGTCGCTTGGCGGTGCGGGCCGCGTCCAGGGCGGTGTTGCCGCCGCCGTAGACCGCGACCCGGCGGCCCAGCAGGGGTGGCTCGTCGTCCGCGGTCGCGCGGAGGACGTCCAGCGCGTCGAGGACGTGGGCCGCGCTCCCGGCCGGCAGGTAGGTGCGGTGCGCGAGCCGGGCGCCGACGGCGAGGAGGACGGCGTCGAAGCCGCCGTCGCCCTCGTCGCCGAGGACGTCGTCCAGGTCCTCGACCGGCGTACCGGTCTCGAGGGTGACGCCGAGTGCCAGGATCCGTGCGATCTCCGCGTCCAGCACCTCGCGCGGGAGGCGGTAGCGCGGGATGCCGTAGCGCATCATGCCGCCCGCCTGCTCCGATGCCTCGCGGACCGTGACCTGGTGTCCCAGGCGTGCCAGGTGGTACGCCGCCGACAGGCCCGCAGGCCCCGCTCCCACCACGAGGACGCGCCTTCCGGTGACAGGCCGCTGACGGTCACGGACCAGCCCTGGCGCAGCGCCTCGTCACCGACGAAGCGCTCGACGGAGTTGATCCCCACCGACTCGTCGAGCTGGCCGCGGTTGCAGGCCGTCTCGCAGGGGTGGTAGCACACCCGGCCCATCACGGCGGGGAACGGGTTCACCTCCATGATCCGCCGCCACGCCGCCTCGTACCCGGCGCCGCCGGACTCCGCGTCGTACAGCCACGATCGGACGTCCTCGCCGGCCGGGCAGGCGTTCCCGCACGGAGCCACCCGCTCGAGGTAGACCGCGCGCTCCGTGCGCCAGTTCCCGGTCAGGTCGGCGGCGCTGGACCCGGGCCCGAGCGTGACTCCGAACGGCGTGGTCATGGCCGGTCCTCCTCGAGCAGCCGGAAGTGTGCGATGGAGCGGCCCGCCTGTCGCTGCAGCCGGGCCACGACCTCGGGGTGGCCGGGCTCGCCGAAGAGGTGGGCGAACCTGGTCTGCAGGCGCAGGTACTCCGCCACCGGCACCTGGCGCCGGATCCGGCCGACGCCGGTGACCTCGCCGTCACGCGCCTCGAACACCGGGAAGAACCCGGACTCCGTGGCGAGACGGGCGACCCGGATGGTGTCCGAGGAGGCCGTGCCCCAGCCGACGGGACAGGGCACGAGCACGTGCAGGTAGCGCGCCCCGCGCATGCCCATCGCGGTGGTCACCTTGTGCTCCAGGTCGTGCAGGTCCGCGACGGTCGCGGTCGCGACGTAGGGGATCTGGTGGGCCATCGCGATCACCGGCAGGCTCTTCCCGGTGCCGAACGCGTTGCCCACCCGGGTCCCTACCGGACGGGTGGTCGCCGTGCTCGCGGCGGGCGGGGTGGCCCCGGAGCGCTGGACCCCGGTGTTCATGTAGCCCTGGTTGTCGTAGCAGACGAACAGGACGTCGTCGTTGCGCTCGAACATCCCCGACAGGCAGCCGATCCCGATGTCGACGGTGCCACCGTCACCGGCCTGGGCGACCACGCGGACGTCGTGGTCACCCTGCGCCCACAGTGAGGCGGCCACCCCGGAGGCGACCGCTGCGGCATTGCCGAACAGCGAGTGCAGCCAGGGCACCCGCCAGGCCGACTCGGGGTACGGCGTGGAGAAGACCTCGAGACATCCCGTCGCGTTCACCGTGACCATGCGACCGCCACTGGCACGCATGGCCGCGTCGAGCACGACGCGCGCCGCCAGGGCCTCCCCGCAGCCGCGGCAGGCGCGGTGCCCGGAGGTGATGGCGTTGGTGCGGCCGGCACTCGACTGCTCGGTGCGCTGCGAGGGGTCCAGCAGCCTGTTCCCGGCCGCGAACGTGCCGACCTGGTAGAGCTTGAGCTCGGTCATCGTGCGGGTCCTCCCTGATCGGTGGGGACGGGGTCGAGGGGAGCACCCAGCTCGCGGTCCAGCTCGTGCTTCGCCAGCTCCTGGTCCAGGTCTGCGAACGTCAGCTCGTCGTGGGCGAGCAGACCCTGCCGGGCGTCGGTCAGGATCCGCCGGAGGAGGTCACGGGTGACCGGCCGCCCTCCGAGCCCGGCGACGACGTCGTGGACGGTCGTCCGGGTGCCGGAGAGGGACAGCCGCACGTCCGAGCCCAGCACGCTGCCCGACCCGACGGACAGGGCGCGGTTGAGCACGACGACCCGCGCGGCACCGGAGAGGCTCTCCCTGATCTCGTCGAACGGCCACGGCCGGAAGCAGGTGACCGCGAGGACACCCACCGCGAGTCCCTGGTCGCGCAGCTCGTCGACGACGTCGCACGCCGTTCCGAACATCGAGCCGAGCCCGACGAGCACGAGCTCCGCGTCGTCCACCCGGTACGGCGTCACGAGCCCGCCGCTCGAACGGCTCAGGACGTGCTGGAACCTCCGCGCCACGCCCTGCACGACGTCCAGGCCGCGCAGCTGCCGCCGGGCCTCGAGGTACTTCACCTCGGTGTAGGCCTCGGGGCCGACCATGGCCCCGATCGTCATCGGATGGTCGGGGTCGAGCCGATGGACCGGCTCGAACGGGGGAAGCAGCGCGTCGACCTGCTCCTGCGACGGGACGTCGATCGGCTCCATCGCGTGGGTGAGCACGAAGCCGTCCATGTTCACCATCACCGGGACGTGCAGCGCCTCGGCGATCATGAAGGCCTGGACGTGCAGGTCGACCGCCTCCTGGTTGGTCGACGCGAACAGCTGGATCCAGCCGGCGTCGCGCTGCGACATCGCGTCGGAGTGGTCGTTCCAGATGTTGATGGGAGCGCCGAGGGCTCGGTTGGCGACGGTCATGACCACGGGGAGCCTCAGTCCCGAGGCGTTGGGGAGCGCCTCGGCCATGAACAGCAGCCCTTGGCTCGCGGTGGCGGTGTAGGCGCGGCCACCGGCGGCGGACGCCCCGATGCACGCGGACATCGCGCCGAACTCGGACTCCACCATCAAGAACTCGCAGTGCCCCGCCCGACCCTCCGCGACCAGGTCCGACAGCGCCTCGACGATGTGCGTCTGGGGCGAGATCGGGTACGCCGCCACGACGTGTGGCCGACACCGGGCGACCGTCTCGGCCACCGCCCGGGAGCCCTCAACCTGCCTGAGCACGGGCCCGTCCGCTCTCGAGGGACGCCAGGGCCATGCGGTGGCCGTCGGCGGCCAGGGCGGCGTTCTGCGCGCCCGCTGCTCCGTGGAAGCGCTCCTGGATCGCGCTCTGCAGGTCGTGCAGCGAGACGACCGACGTGAGCGCGACCAGAGCGCCGAGGAGCGCGGTGTTGGGAAGGGGCCTGCCCAGCCGCTCGCGGGCCAGCTCGCTGGCGGGGACGGTGACCACGCGCCCGGGCAGCCGCTCGAGACCGAGCTCTCGCGGGCTCCGGCCGCTGTTGACGACGAGCAGTCCCTGCGGTGCGAGACCGTCGAGGACGCCGGCGATGTGCAGCATCGTCGGGTCCTGCACCACCACGACGTCGGGCGAGACCACGGGATCGTGGGAGCGGATGGGATGGGCCGCGACCCGGCAGTACGCCACGACCGGGGCTCCCGTGCGCTCGGACCCGAAGCTCGGGATGGCCTGCGCCGAGAGACCCTGGTCGAAGGCGGCTGCCGACAGCAGCTCGGCCGCCGTCACGACACCCTGGCCGCCACGTCCGTGGAACCGGATCTCGGTGACCTGCCGACCGTCCGCTGCCGAGGCGCTCATGAGGCGAGCGAGGTCTCGGCGGGGCGGTCTGCGACGGCGACCGCCTCACGTGTCGGCGGGATGACGAGGACCGGGCATGCCGAGTCGCGGATCAGCGCCCGTGCCGTCCGGCCGAGGTGGTGGACGTAGCCACCGTGGGCGGGCCGGGTGATGACCACGACGTCCGCCGCGCTCGACTCGTGCAGCATGATGGTGGCCGGGTGGCCGTGGACCAATGCCACTTCGACCTGGACCTCCGGGTAGGTCATCCGGTAGTCGATCAGCTCGGCCTCGATCGAGGCCAGCTCGTGCCGCTCCCACTCCGGGGTCGGCAGCCGCTCGGCGATCGCCTCGTCGTACGGCGACGCGAGGTGCCAGGCGTGGACGATGCGGAGCCCCGACTGCGTCTGGCGGGCGAGCGCGAACGCCTCTGCCAGCAGGTGCTCGGACCGCTCGGTGTCCTTCAGTCCGACCAGGACCCGGCCCGGAGGCTGCTCCGACGCGTGCGGGGGGACGACCAGCACGGGGCACGCGGCGCGGGCCGCGACACCCACGACGGTGGACCCGTCCCAGAGGCGGCCGACGACGTCATGGGGTGCGGTGCCGACGACGAGGAGGTCGGCCCCCTCGGCATGGTGCACGAGAGCCTCGGCCCGCGAGCCGATCAGCAGGGTGGTCGTGACGGGGACGTGGGGGGCGAGTCGCTCGACCAGCTCCGTGCCGCGGGCCAGCACGCGTTGCCCGGACTCGCGCAGCGCAGGCAGAGCCGTTCCGGCGTACGGCGCGCCGACGACCGCGGCCGGCACGACGTGGACGAGCTCGAGGGCGGTCCCGCGTGCGGCGGCCTCGCGTGCACCGTGGGCGACGGCGGCCAGGCTCGCCTCGCTTCCGCTCGTGGCGACCATCACGCGGCTGGTGCGGTTGGTGCTCATGGCCCCTCCCTCGATCGATCCTTCTCATCACCAGCACACCGCGCGGGCCGGCGCGGGGTCAGGGGCCTTGGACATCCGCGGCTTTGGCCTTGGTCATCGAGGGGACGAGGAGGCCCGACCGCGCTCACGGGGCGAGACACGGCCGGGCCCCGGCCCCGACCTCGAGCGTCCTCAGAACTCGAAGACGAGCCGCGCGTCGGTCCGCGAGTGCAGGACGTCCTCGATGGCCTCGTTCACCTCGTCGAGCTTGCGGGGCTCTGCGATGACGCGGGTCCGCCCCAGGGCGTGCAGGCGGAAGACCTCGACCAGGTCCTCACGGGTCCCCACGATGGAGCCGATCACCGAGATCCCCTTGAGCACCGTCTCGAAGATGGGCAGGTGCATCGGTCCCTCGGACTCCGGCGGCAGCGCCACGCAGACCAGCCGACCGCCGCGCCGAAGCGCCGCGAACGCCTGCTCGAAGGACGTCGGGGTGACGGCGAGGGCCACCGCCACGTCGGCGCCGCCGAGCTCGGCGATCGCCTGGACGGGATCGGTCGTCGCCGCGTTGACCACGTGGTCCGCACCGAGGGTGCGGGCCAGCTCGAGCTTCTCGTCGGTGATGTCGACGGCGATCACCTCGGCGCCCACGAGCCGGGCGTACTGGACCGCGAGGTGGCCCAGACCACCGATGCCGAAGACGGCCACCCGCTCGCCCGGGTGGATGTGGGCGACCTTGATCGCCTTGTACGTCGTCACGCCCGCGCAGGTCAGGGGAGCGGCGTCGAACGACGAGACTTCCGGCGGGACGGGCACGACGTAGGTCGCGTCCGCGACGGCGTACTCCGCGAACGCTCCGTCGATCGAGTAGCCGCTGTTCTGCTGCTCCTCGCACAGGGTTTCCCAGCCGCTGACGCAGTGATCGCAGTGCCCGCACGCGTGGCCGAGCCAGGCGATCGCGACGCGGTCGCCGACCTGACGGTTCGTGACGCCGGCGCCGAGCTCGGTGACGATGCCGACGCCCTCGTGGCCGGGGACGAACGGCGGCGCCGGCTTGACCGGCCAGTCGCCGTGCGCGGCGTGGATGTCGGTGTGGCACAGCCCGCTGGCCTCGAGGTGCACGAGCACCTGCCCGGGGCCGGGGGTCGGGACGGGTCGCTCCTGGATGTCGAGGGGTTCGGTGAACCCGGTGACGACTGCTGCCTTCATGACTGCTCTCCTTCTGGTGGTTCAGGTTTGGAAGATGTGGCACACGCGCTCCACCGGCCGACGAAGTGCAGGCCGTCGGTCGGGGCGAGCGAGAAGCCGTCGGCGTAGCCGGGCTCCACGTCGAGCTCGAGGTCGCCGTGCGCCCAGGCGTCGAGCTCCCGGGTCGCGACGTAGACGGGAGTGCCGTCCACGTCGGCGATCCGGACGTCGTTGCCGCCGAGCGGGAACTCGTCGGCGGCCAGCACCATCGGAGCACTGCCGTCGCAGCAACCCGCCGACTGCACGACCACCAGCGGCCCGACCGTGCGGGCGAGCTCGCGCAGGGCGGCCCGAGCCGCCGCCGTCGCCCGCACCGCCGGGATGACGCGTGGCATCAGAAGAACCCGAGCTTCTTCTCGTCGGTGCTCACGAGCACGTTCTTCGTCTGGCTGTAGGCGTCCAGCATCATCTGGTGGTTCTCACGTCCGATGCCGGAGATCTTGTAGCCTCCGAACGCCGCGCCCGCCGGGTACTGGTGGTAGCAGTTGACCCAGACACGACCGGCCTGGACGGCGTGCGCCATCCGCATCTGCCGGTTGCCGTCCCGCGTCCACACGCCGGCGCCGAGGCCGTAGAGCGTGTCGTTGGCGATCCGGAGTGCGTCGGCCTCGTCCCGGAACGACGTCACGGCCAGCACGGGTCCGAAGATCTCCTCCTGGAACACCCGCATCTCGTTGGTGCCCTTGAGGACCGTCGGCTGGTAGTAATAGCCGTCCTCGAACTCGCCTCCGATGTGAGCCCGCGAGCCGCCGATGAGCACCTCGGCGCCCTCCTGCCGACCGATGTCGACGTAGGACGAGACCTTCTCCAGCTGCTGCTGGGAGACCTGCGGCCCGATCATCGTGGCGGGGTCCAGCGGGTTGCCCTGCTTGATCGCCGCGATCCGCTCGAGGCAGCGGGTCATGAACTCGTCGAAGATCGACTCGTGGACCAGCGCCCTGCTCGGGCAGGTGCACACCTCACCCTTGTTGAAGGCGTAGAGCACCAGGCCCTCGACGGCCTTGTCGAGGTAGTCGTCGTCGTGGGCGAGCACGTCCTCGAAGAAGATGTTCGGGGACTTCCCGCCGAGCTCCAGCGTCACCGGGATCAGGTTCTGCGCGGCGTACTGCATCATGAGCCGACCGGTCACGGTCTCGCCGGTGAAGCCGATCTTGGCGATCTTCGGGCTGGTGGCGAGCGCCTTGCCGACCTCGCCGCCAGGGCCGGTGACCACGTTGACGACGCCCGGTGGGACGACGTCCTCGATGACCTCCATCAGCTTCAGGATCGACCAGGGCGTCGGCGACGCCGGCTTGATCACGGTGCAGTTGCCGGCAGCCAGGGCCGGGGCGATCTTCCACGCGGCCATCAGCAGCGGGAAGTTGAAGGGGATGATCTGCCCGACCACGCCGAGCGGCTCCCGGAAGTGGTACGCCGTCGTCTTCTCGTCCAGGACCGTCAGCCGGCCCTCCTGGGCCCGGGCCGCGGCGGCGAAGTAGCGGAAGTGGTCGGCGGCCAGGGGGATGTCGGCAGCCAGGGTCTCCCGGACCGGCTTGCCGTTCTCCCAGCTCTCCGCGACCGCGAGCATCTCGCTGTTCGCCTCGATGGCGGCCGCGATCCTCTCCAGGACGCTGCACCGCTCGGCCTGGGAGCTGTGGTTCCACTCGCGCGCCGCCACGTGGGCGGCGTCCAGGGCCGCGTCGACGTCCTCGGCCGTGGACCGGGCCACCTGGGTGATGGGCCGGGCGGTCGCCGGCGTCAGGTCGGTCGTGTACTCGCCGTGCGAGGGCGGCAGCCACTTGCCACCGATGAAATTCTCGTAGCGCTCCAGCACCTCGACGTTGCTTCCGGCCGAGCCCGGGGGGATGTAGCTGTTCACCTCAGTTCCTCTCGTTCGGGCCCGGCGTTCCCCGGGCACGTTCGATCACCCGTCCGCGCGCACGGGGGCTCCCGTGCCCGCGACGAGAGACGTCAGGTCGACGAGTCGGCAGGTGTAGCCCCACTCGTTGTCGTACCAGCCGAAGACCTTCACCAGCCGGCCCGACACCTGGGTCAGGGCCGAGTCGAAGACGCAGGAGGACGGGTCGCCGATCACGTCCGAGGACACCAGGGGCTCCTCGGAGTAACGGAGCAGCCCGGCCAGCGGACCCGCGGCGGCAGCGTTCTGGAAGGCCTCCGCGACGTCGTCGGGGGAGACCGAGCGATCGAGCAGGACGGCCAGGTCCACCATGGACCCGTCGCTCACGGGCACCCGAAGGGAGACGCCGTCGAGCCGACCGGCCAGCTCGGGGAGGACGTCGCCGACCGCCTTCGCCGCGCCCGTGGACGTCGGGATGATGTTGACCGCAGCCGCCCGGGCCCGGCGCAGGTCCCGGTGAGGCGCGTCCAGCACGTTCTGGTCGTTGGTGTAGGCGTGGACCGTGGTCATGATGCCGCGCTCGATGCCGAAGGCCTCGTGCAGCACCTTGACCATCGGCGCGACGCAGTTGGTGGTGCAGGAGGCGTTGGAGATGACGCGGTGGTGCGCGGGGTCGTAGGTCTGCTCGTTGACCCCGAGCACGATGGTGGCGTCGACGCCCTTGCCTGGCGCGGAGACGATGACGGACGAGGCTCCGCGATCGAGGTGACCGGCTGCGGCCTCGCGGGTGCGGAACCGTCCACTGGCCTCCACGACGATGTCGACGCCGTGCTCGTGCCACGGGATCTGCTCCGGGCTGGCGTGCGAGGACACTGGGATCTTGTGGCCGCCGACGACGAGGGCGTCGTCGATCGAGCGCACCTCACCGGGGAAGGGGCCGAATGTGCTGTCGTAGCGGAGCAGATGGGCCAGGGTCGTGACGTCGGTGACGTCGTTGACCGCCACCACGTCCACGCCCGAGGTCTCGACCGCGCGTCGGAGGTAGGCCCTCCCGACGCGGCCCATGCCGTTGATGCCTACTCGCATGTCTGTGCCTTTCCCTGGTGTGGTCGGTCGGTCAGATGAAGAGGAGCTGCGCGCCCTCGGTCATCTCGATGAAGTCGCTGGCGCTGATGACGGCCTCGACCTCGTCGTAGAGGTCGTCCTGGCTCAGGTGCTGCATGTCCGCAGACATCCGGCACGCCCAGAGGTGGCCACCCGAGTCGACGATCTGCTGCAGGAACTCCGGGACGTCGGGGATGTCGAGGTCGGCGATGGTCCTGCGCATCCGCCGGGTCGCCAGGGCGGTCATCCCGGGCAGGCCGCCCATTCCCTGGGGCATGTGGGTGGCGGTGTTGCCGAGCATCGTGAACTTGAGGTCGCCCATGGTCTTCTTGTTGATCATGTCGAAGCCCCAGAACGTGAAGAACAGATGCGTCTCGATGCCCTCGCCGAGCGCGGCGTTCGCGAGCACGAGCCCCGGGTAGGCCATGTCGAGGTTGCCCTTCGAGCAGATGATGGCGAGCTTGCGGTCGGTCTGAGCCGTCCCGAAGTCCGGGACCGACGGTGCTGCCTCGGGGGATCCCGTTGCCCCGGTGGTGCCGGTGAGCTCGGTCGTGGTCATGGTCGGTCTCCTTCTGTTCCGGGTGAGTCAGACGCATCCGCGCGGCTTGGGGAGGCCGGCGACGTAGGCGAGCTTCTTGGCCGGCTTCTGGGGGAAGAGGGCGAACAGCGCCTTGACCGGGATGTCCCCGAACGTGCTGATCCGGCGCAGCGTCGCGGTCTCGCCCTGCGTGGCGAAGTCGTCGCGGACGAACCGGATGGCCTTCCAGTGCTCGTCGGTCAGCTCGATCCCGATCCGGGCGGCCAGCGACCTGGCCAGGTCCTCGTCCCACTCCGACGGGTCGGTCAGGAAGCCCTCCGCGTCGACGTGGACGGTGTGCCCCTCGATGGTGGCGGTGGTCATGGCGTCACATCTCCTGCCAGGTGGTGGTCGTCGTCGATGTCGTCTCCGGGCGCTCCTTGCCCGCCATCGACATGTGTGCCGGGAGCGGGACCGGTCGGCCCGGGAGCAGGACGTTCCAGTAGACGTGCCGGAACGCGAGCTTCCCGACGTGGTTCCGCCTGGTCTCCTCGAGCAGGCTCAGCGGGCCGACCCCGGGAAGGGGGTACCGGCCCGGCAGCGGCTCGGTGTCGTAGTTGAAGTCGATGAGCAGCGCCTTGCCGTCGCCGGTCTCGACGAAGCAGTTGGCGTGGCCGTCGAAGGAGGCGGTCATCGGCCGGCCCTCGACGTGCTCGAGGAAGTTGTGGACGAACGTCTCGACCGCGAAGTGCGCCACCGAGCCCGCCTTGGAGGCGGGGATGTCGCTGGCGTCCCCGACCGCGAAGACGTTGTCGTACGTCGTGTGCTGCAAGGTGGACTTGTCGACCGTGACGAACTGGAGCTCGTCGCCGAGGCCCGAGCGGAAGACGTAGTCCGCGCCCATGGTGACCGGCACGGTCACGAGCAGGTCGAACGGCACCTCGCGCTCGTCGTACGACACCAGTGCCTTGCGCTCGTCGTCGATGCGCTCCACCGCGAAGTCGGTGACCACCTCGACCTTCCGCTCGTCGAGCAGGTGGCGGAGCCGCGCCGAGGCGATCGGCTTGGTGAAGGCGCCGTCGAGCGGGGTGACGTAGACCAGCTCGACCCGGTCGCGCAGCCCGCGATCTCGCAGCCAGGCCTCGACGAGGAACGTGAACTCGAGCGGCGCGACGGGGCACTTGATCGGCATCTCGCAGATGTGCACGACCAGTCGCCCGCGGTCGAACTGCTCCAGCGCGGTGGCGAGGGCCTCGGCGCCGTCGAGGGTGTAGAAGTCGAAGACGGAGCGCTGCCACTCCGATCCCAGCATGCCCGGCGTCTGGTCCGGACGCGTCGTCGCGCCGGTGGCGATCACCAGCTGGTCGTAGGTCAGCTTCCGGCCACTGCGGAGATGGACGACGTTCTCGCCCGGGAAGACGCGGTCGATCTCGTCGAAGACGAGCTCCACGCCGTCGGGGATGAAGTGGTGCCGGCTGCGCACGATGTCCGGGCGGGAGTACCCGCCGAAGGGGACGAAGAGGTAGCCCGGTTGGTAGTGGTGCTCGTCGTCGCGGTCGACGACCGTGATCGACCACGAGTCCGTGGGCAGCCGCTTGCGGAGCTTGTTGGCGATCATGGTCCCGGCGGTGCCTCCGCCGAGGATGACCAGGTCCCTCATCGGATCCCTCTCAGTTCGCAGGTCGTCGGTGATGGAGGTTCAGTCGATGGTCAGGGCCCGGCCGCCCCGGTCCGGCTGTCCGTGCTGCGCAGGCTCACGGGGCGCAGGCTCGCGGAGGGACGCCTCGTGCGCGACGAGGTCTCGCAGCACGTCGTCGGACGCCGAGCTCTCACGGCGCAGGAAGGAGCCCAGGTCGCCGATGGTGCTCATCAGCGGTGCCGGGAACACCACGGTCGTGTTCCGGTCCACCCCGATCTCCACGAGGCTCTGGAGGTTGCGCAGCTGCAGCGCGAGCGGGTGTCGCATCATGGTGTCGGAGGCCTCGCCCAGGGCTGCGGCGGCCGCAGACTCACCCTCGGCGGCGATGATCTTGGCCCGCTTCTCCCGCTCCGCCTCGGCCTGCCGGGCCATCGCCCGCTTCATGCTCTCCGAGAGCTGGATGTCCTTCAGCTCGACGAGGGTGACCAGGACTCCCCACTCGGTGGTGGTCCGGTCGAGGATCTCGCGGATGCTGGCGTTGATCGCATCTGTCTCGCACAGGGCCTGGTCGAGCGTGTGCTGGCCGACGACGTTGCGCAAGGTCGTCTGCGCGATCTGGTTGATGGCCGTGGCGACGCTCTCGATGGCCACGACCGAGCGCACCGCGTCGGTGACCTTGAAGTAGGCCACACCGGCGACGTCGATGCTGACGTTGTCCTTCGTGATGATGCCCTGCGACTGGATGGGCATCGTGATGATCCGGAGGGACACCTTCCGCATCCGGTCGACGACGGGAATGATCAGGGTGAGACCGGGCTCGGCGACGCGATGGACGCGCCCGAGCCGGAACACGACTCCCTTCTCGTACTGCGCGACGACGCGCAGCGACATGGCGATCCCGACCAGCACGAGCGCCGCGACGGCGGCGAGGACGAGGAACAGCATCTGGGGCTCCGTTCGGTTCAGGACCGACGCTCCTCGGCGCGCGCCCCTCGCAGAAGTGAGCCTGGACCCGAACTCGACTGACCAGGGTCCAACGACGACGGTGACCTCGGGCCATCGGTCGTCGGGGCAGGGCCGTTCGGCCACAGCCTCGGTGCGCGTCGCGGGGCCACCATGAGGCATGGACACGATGCGCGCCTGGGCCGTAGCAGGCCGTCCCGGAGCACCGGGACGTCTTCAGAGCGTGGAGCGAGACGTCCCGGTCCCCGCTGACGACGAGGTCCTCGTCGCGGTGTCGGTCTGCGGCGTGTGCCGTACCGATCTGCACCTGGCCGACGGGGACCTGGTCGCGCGAGGACCCGGACGGATCCCCGGTCACGAGATCGTGGGACGGGTGGTCGATCGCGGCGCCGAGGCGCGTCGCTTCGAGCTCGGGGAACGGGTCGGCGTCGCCTGGCTCCGACGTACGTGTGGTCGCTGCCGGTGGTGCCGGTCGGGCCGGGAGAACCTCTGCGAGGCCTCCGAGTACACCGGCTGGGACGCCGACGGAGGCTTCGCGGAGTACGCCGTGGTCCCGGAGGCGTTCGCGTACCGGATCCCCGACGGAGTCCCGGACGCGGAGGCGGCGCCTCTCCTGTGCTCCGGCATCATCGGCTACCGATCCCTGCGGCGGGCCTCGCTGCCGCCGGGCGGACGCCTGGGCATCTACGGATTCGGCGGCAGCGCCCACCTGACGGCTCAGCTGGCCGTGGGTGCCGGTGCCGAGGTGCACGTGCTCACCCGCGGACGGGGGGCCCGGCAACTGGCCCTGGACCTGGGGGCGAGCTCGGCCGGCGATGCGGATGCGTCGCCCCCGGTGCCGCTCGACGCCGCGATCCTCTTCGCGCCCGTGGGCGACCTGGTCCCGGTCGCGCTCGCCGCGCTCGAGCAGGGCGGGACGCTGGCGATCGCCGGCATCCATCTCACCGACGTCCCACGGCTGGACTACCAGGCCCACCTGTTCCGGGAGCGCACCGTGACGTCGGTGACGGCCAACACCCGTGCCGACGGCGAGGAGTTCCTCCGTCTCGCGCGTGCCATGGGCGTGCGAGCCCACGTGCGCGCCTACGACTTCACCGATGCCGACGTGGCGCTCGACGACCTGGCGGCGGGACGCTTCGAGGGTGCAGCCGTCCTCGACGTGGCCGCGCCGGGATCGTCCTGACGCCTCGGGCTCAGTGGACGACGGCCACGGGGCAGTGGGCCCGGTGCAGCACGTGGTGACTGACCGATCCCAGGACGGCCTCCGTCACCGCTGCCCGCCCCCGGCTGCCGACCACGACCAGGCCGGCCGTCTCGGAGGCATCCACGAGCGCCTGTCCCGCCTCCTCCGCGACGAACTGCCCGTCGATGTCGACCGCAGGGAAGAGCCCGCGAGCCTCGGCGACCGACTTGAGGAGCGCCTCCTCCTCGTCGAGCAGCCTGGCCGACATGGAGGAGGGCACGTCGCCGTTCTTGTCGATGGGGAGCGTGAGCGGCTTCCAGGCACGCAGCAGCACGACCGTGGCTCCAGTGGCCTCCGCCTGGACGCACGCGAACGCGAGCGCCCGACGACTCGGCTCTGAGTCCTCCATGCCGACGACGATCCGCTCGGCCTCGGGGGAGCGCTGCTTGCGGACGACGACCACGGGTCGCCGCGCGTGCCGAGCGGCGCTCTGACTGGTCGAGCCCAGCACGACCTCGCCCACGCGGCCGTGCCCGCGGCTGCCCAGGACCAGCATCGAGGCGTCTCGGGCCGCGTCCAGCAGGGTCGTGACCGTCCGGCCGACGTGCCTCTCCACGGTCGCGTCGGTGGCGCCGGCGGCGTCCAGGGTCTCCCGCGCTCGGGTCTCGATCTCCTCCCACCACGACTCGGGCCAGCCCTGGCTGCGGGGGGCCTCCATGGGCTCGACCACGACCAGCGCGGTGACCGGCTCGCCTCGCAGCTCGGCGATGCGGGCTGCCCAGCGCGCGGCGTCCTCGGCCTCCTTCGACCCGTCGTAGCCGATGACGATCCCGGTGGTGCGATCGGCGCTCTGCGTCCTCATGGCTCAGCCCTCCTCGGTCCTACCGCTGGTCCAGCGCGATCCGCGCGGGCTCGCCGGTGGGGTCGTTCTGCTGGACGTCCAAGATCGTGGCGTCCAGGAGGTCGTGGGCCAGGCCACTGAGAGCGCGGCAGGCAGCGAGCTCGTCGCCGATCTCGGGCACGTCACGGTCGCCGGGGCTCTTGAACGCCGTCCCGACGTGGCGCAGCTCCGGGCCGGCGTGCGTCCTGAGCACCGCCTCGGCGTGGGTCGCACCCTCGTCCTCGAACAGGTACACGTCGACGTTCCAGGTCTTGGTCTGCATGGCAGGTGCTCCTCTCGGGGTCCGCCCGGCAACCGAGCGGGTGATGCCATGGTGTCGCGGCGCGCGTCGGGGCGGTGCGGGCCTGTGACACCGGTCCCGATGACGTTCGTCCGTGGCTCGGACCACGTGGGCGGGCTTGGCTGGAGGCGTCCGTCCGACGACTCCGGACGCGAGCCAGGGCCAGAGCAGGGAGGCAGGGACATGGGTGACACCTCGAGGAGCGAGTCACAGCAGGCCGGCCGGGAAGCACGCGATGCCGTCGTCGGCAGGCCGCGTGGTTCCAAGTCGGACGCGATCGCAGACGCGATGCGCCGGTACCTCGGCGCCGAGTCCTACCAGGAGCAGCGCAAGCACGACACGGACGACGAGCGGCCCGCCCGGTCGGAGCGCGATCCCGAGCACGATCCCGAGCACCGGGAACGTCACGAGCAGGAATGACCGGACGGCCGCGTCCCTCACCGGACCCGGACGTCGACCACGCCCGGCACGGTCCGGCTCACCGCATGGGCGAGTGACTTGAGGGCGGTGTTGCCAGGCCCGTCCACCTCCACGCTTCCGCTGCTGACCGCGACGGTCCAGTCGGGGTGGCCCAGCTCGTCGAAGAGCCGGCAGATGTCCATCGCGATGACCTCGTCGTCGCGGGCCAGGGCGCGCAGGACGTCGCTGCGGCTGACGATGCCGACCAGCCGGTTGCGCTGGTCGACCACCGGAAGGCTCTTGAAGCCCCTGGCGGCCATCAGGTCGACGGCCGCCGTGACGTCGTCGTGGGGTCGCACGGCCACCGGCGAGCGCGTGCACACGTCGTCGACGGTGCGCGGCGGCGTCACCGGTCGGATCGTCACCGGTCGCTCGTGGGCTCGGGGATCGTCGGACAGGAAGCCGATCAGATCCGCCTCGCTGACGATGCCGTACAGCTCGCGTTCCTCGTCCACGACCGGCATCGAGGTGATGCCGGCGAACGCCAGCTTGGTCATCGCGGCCTTGACCCCCACCGTGGGCAGGACCGTGATCGGGTCCTGGGTCATCACGTCCTCGACCAGCATGGGCTCCGCCTCCTTCGGCTCCAGTCCAGCGGGGTCAGGGGGGCGGGAGGAGGGTCTCGGGTCATCGCCGAGGAGGACCACGTGCTCTGGGCGGACGGCGCGGGGGAGAGGAGTGTGGAGTTGCGGACATCTTTCCGCGCGGAGAAGGAGGCACGAGGAAGATGACGACAGTTGCGCGTCGCCACAGCAACCCGATCACCGAGGTCCTGAGCTGGTTCGACACCGACGTTCCCTTCGCCTTCCGCACCGACGGCACCCCCCTGGTGCGGATCGAGGACTACGTCGAGGACGGCACGTACGTCGTACGCGCCGAGGTCCCGGGACTGGACCCGGAGAAGGACCTGGCGGTGACCGTCACCGACCACGTCTTGAGCATCCGGGGTGAGCGCCACGAGGAGCAGCGGGACAAGAGGCACCACGAGATCTCCTACGGCGAGTTCATCCGCTCGGTACGTCTGCCGGAGCACACCAGGACCGACGAGGTCACGGCCTCCTACACCGACGGACTGCTCGAGGTCCGGGTGCCCGTCGAAGCCGAGCCGGCCGGAGCACGGACCGTCGCCATCGACCGCAAGGCCGGGTGAGGCGCCGTGTTCGCCGCGGTCGGTGACCGGCTCGTGATCCACGGGCAGCGGCTCGGCGCCCCGGAGCGCGATGGCGAGATCCTGGAGGTCAGGCACGCGGACGGCAGTCCGCCGTACCTCGTGCGCTGGTCGGACAGCGGGCACGAGGCCCTGGTGTTCCCGGGCCCGGACGCCACCGTGCAGCACTTCCAGCCGCCCGGCCGACCCGGCTGATCCGCGGCACAGCTCAGCGGGACCTGGTTACGCACCAGGTCCCGCTGCACGTGACGTCAGTCCGGCTGTCGGTCCTGCCCCTCGAGGCCGTCGTCGACAGGTTGTGCCTGCAGCCCGAACTCGAGCTCGGTACGGCGCGGCGCGTGACCGAACTCCGTCTGCGCCGAGCTCCACTCCTGGCCGGCCATGAGACTCCCGAGCACGCCGGCCAGGAGCTGTTGCGTCGTGGCCAGCGACTCCGCGGGCGTCGCCGAGGCGCGGATCGTGCGATAGGCCTCGACCTCACCCACGGCGACCACGCCCACGAACCCCCAGCTGTCCGACGCCGGGGACGTCTTGATGGTGATCAGGAGCTCGTCCTTGCCGTCCACGACACAGGACGGTACTTCGCGAGAAGGGCCTCGTTCCACCTCGTCCGCGGTGCGGCCGGCCCGGGACCCTGCTCCTCGCAGTCACGGTCCTTGGTCTCTCGCGAGGACGGCGGCAGGGCGGGACCCTCGTGCCATGGAGCCACAGGGGCGCGAGATCGTCCTGGTCCACGACGGGTCCCCCGACTCGGACATCGCCGCGACCTGGGCGGCACGGGAGGCCTCCCGGCGGGACGGAGTCGTCACCGTCGTCGCGAGCTCGAAGAGCGGTGCCGAGCGGGTCAGGCAGACGCTGATGCGTGCCGGCGCCCCGGCGGTGACCGTGGCCGACGCGTGGAGCGACGGACCCGACGCCGCGGTCCGGTACGCCCGCCAGGCGTCGATGCTGGTGGTCGGGAGCGGCGGCCACGGTCGACTCGCGCAGTCCCTGCTGGACTCGGCCGACACGCGCCACCCGGGTCATCCGCTCTGCCCTCTCGTCGTGGTCAGGCCGACCAGGGACACCACCGCCCACCGCATCGTGGTCGGTGTGGACGGCTCGGCGGCAAGTGGCCGAGCGGTGCGCTTCGCCTGTCGCCAGGCAGGACCCGGTCAGGAGACCGTGAGCGTCCTCCTGGCGGCCTGTCTCGGGGGGCTCGACGGGACTGTCAGGTCCGCGGTCCGAGACCGTCGGCAGCGAGTCCTGGAGGACGTCGTGGGCCGCGGGCGCTCCGAGTTCCCCGCTGTCGGCATCGACGGGGCCCTCGTCTGCACGGATCCGGGACGAGCTCTGGTCGACGCGTCCTCACGAGCCGCGCTGGTCGTCGTGGGAACCCGAGGGCTGACGGCCTCGGAGAGCGCCGTGCTCGGCTCCGTCAGCCGCTACGTCGTGCACCACGCCCACGCCCCGGTGGCCGTGGTCCACTGACAGCGTGCTGCGGACGGGTCATCCGGCCGAGTCATCCGGGGTCGACGTCGCGCGGCTCGGCTTCCGCGATCACGGCCCGGATCCGGTCCCGTGCGGCGGCTCTCCCGTCGGGACAGAACACGAGGACGCGATGGAGGGCACCGTCCTCCGCGGCCTGGAGCCCGGCACGGCGCAGGGCGATGACCACGGACACGGGGTCCACACCCTCGGGAACGTCGAAGACGAGGTGGCCGGGGCCGGGCCGTCCCAGCCGACGACGCAGGGCGTCGTAGTCCGCAGAGGCCCTCCGTGCGGTGACCAGGACGCCGAGTCCCAGCAGGAGGACTCCGACCACGACGATGAGTGCGACTCCGATCATGTCCGCTCCTCGGGTGCGCGTGGGCGTGGGTCAGTGCTCGGGTGTCCGGGTGGACGCCAGGTCGGCTGCGATCTCGTTCTGCGCGGTCCGGGCGAGCGACCGGCCCCAGCTGACGGCCCGTTCGTTCTCGTGGGGCTCCAGCGGGCCGTCGAAGTCATGGACGAGGAAGCCCCGCGGCCGGTCCACCAGGGTGCATCCACGCAGGCGCAGCAGATGTGCCGCGGAGTGTGCGGCCGACATCGGGAGGTGCCGCACGGCGTTCACCCGGGTGTCGAAGGCGGCGGCCAGGCGTCGCCGCTCGGGGAAGGGGTAGCACGACAGCCACTCCCGCAGGCCTCGGGAGGCCGACACGTCGCTTCCGCCGCGCTCCACGGCGGTCGCGCGGGTCGCTGGCCGGCTGAGCGCGAACGCATGGGTCGGCGCGCCGACGACCAGGAGGTCGAACCGCTCGAGGTGCGAGTGGTCGGCCGTGGCGGCCTCCTCGACGGTGACTCTCGCCCCTCGAGCTCGAGGCCGCGCGTCACCGCCCGGGCGACGCTCTCGGTGTTGCCGAAGAACGACTCGTAGACGACCAGGACGTTCAGGGTCTCGTTCATGACGCTCCTCCACTGCCCAGGCTCGTCCGCGCGAGATCGCGAGGGTGGAGGCAAGGGACATCGACGTCGAGGTCCAAGATCAGTCGCGAGCAGGCTCCCCGCTGCACGGTGACCTTGGTCCTCGCCGGGATGGTCGGTCTGCTCTGCGGCCCCCGAGCGCGCGAACCGGACGCTGTCTGTCATGACACTCTCGGCGACGAGCTCGCGCGTGCACATCCATCTCGACACCGTCGACCTGTGGTGGAGGGCGGCGAACTATCTCTCGGTCGGGCAGATCTACCTGCTCGACAACCCCCTGCTGCGTCGGCCCCTGGTGCCCGAGGACATCAAGCCCCGGCTGCTCGGGCACTGGGGGACCAGCCCCGGGCTCAACCTGGTGTGGGCCCACCTCAACCGGCTGATCGCCCACCACGACGTGAACGCCGTCTTCCTGGCCGGGCCCGGGCACGGTGGGCCCGCCGTGGTCGCCAACGCGTGGCTCGAGGGCACCTACAGCGAGATCTACCCCAGGATCACGCGGGACGAGAGGGGGATGGGCCGCCTCTTCCGGCAGTTCTCCTTCCCCGGAGGCGTCCCGAGCCACGTCGCACCCGAGACGCCCGGCTCCATCCACGAGGGCGGCGAGCTGGGATACGTCCTCTCGCACGCCTACGGCGCCGCCATGGACAACCCTGACCTCGTGGCCGTGGCGGTCATCGGGGACGGCGAGTTCGAGACCGGTCCGCTGGCGACGTCCTGGCACGCGAACAAGTTCGTGGACCCCGTGCACGACGGCGCCGTGCTCCCGGTGCTGCACCTGAACGGCTACAAGATCGCGAACCCGACCGTGCCGGCGCGCATCCCTCGCCCCGAGCTGGAGTCGCTGCTGCGCGGCTACGGGCACGAGGTCCTCACCGTCGAGGGCCACGACCCCGACGACGTCCACCGGCAGATGGCCGATGCGCTCGACCGGGCTCACGCGAGGATCCGTGAGATCCAGCTCGACGCCCGGGAGCGCGGCGTACGCACGCGTCCGGCCTGGCCGATGATCCTTCTCGTGACTCCGAAGGGCTGGACCGGTCCGGGAGTGGTCGACGGGGTGCAGGTGGAGGGCACGTGGCGGGCCCACCAGGTCCCGCTGGCCTCGGTCCGGGAGCGACCGGACCACCTGGCCCAGCTCGAGGCCTGGATGCGGTCCTACCACCCCGACGACCTGTTCGAGCTCGACGGCACGCTGGTGCCGGAGCTGTCGTGGTTCGCACCGTCGGGAACGCGACGGATGAGCGCCAACCCGCACGCGAACGGCGGACTGCTGCGTCGTCCGCTGGAGCTGCCGGACCTGGCCGGCGACAGTGTGCGCGTCGAGCCGGGCGAGCGCGGTGCCTCGACGCACGAGGCGACGCGGGCGCTCGGCGGCTACCTGGGCAGGGTCGTCGCGGAGAACCCGCACAACTTCCGGGTCTTCGGTCCGGACGAGACCGCCTCCAATCGCCTCGACGACGTCTACGACGTGACCGACAAGGTCTTCGCCGGCGAGATCCGGGCGACCGACGAGCACCTGGCACACAGCGGGCGTGTGGTCGAGATGCTCTCCGAGCACACCTGTCAGGGCTGGCTCGAGGGCTATCTCCTCACCGGGCGACACGGGCTGTTCAGCTGCTACGAGGCCTTCATCCACATCGTCGACTCGATGGTCAACCAGCACGCGAAGTGGCTCAAGACGTCGCGCTCGCTGGAGTGGCGCCCACCCGTCGCATCGCTGAACTACCTGCTGACCTCGCACGTGTGGCGGCAGGACCACAACGGCTTCTCACACCAGGACCCGGGGTTCATCGACCACCTGGTGAACAAGAAGGCCGAGGTGGTCCGGGTCTACCTGCCACCCGACACCAACACCCTGCTCAGCACCATGCGGCACTGCCTGGCCTCCGAGCACCTGATCAACCTGGTCGTCAGCGGCAAGCAGCCGTCGTTCGACTGGCTGGACCCCGAGGAGGCCGAGCGGCACTGCGAGCGTGGCGTGGGGATCTGGGACTGGGCCTCCACGGGGGGCGACGAGCCGGACGTCGTCCTGGCCTGTGCAGGCGACGTCCCGACCCTGGAGGCGCTGGCGGCCGCCCAGCTGCTGCGCCGGCACCTTCCCGACCTCTGGGTCCGCTTCGTCAACGTCGTGGACCTGATGCGACTGCAGGACGAGCGCGAGCACCCCCACGGGATGTCCGACACCGAGTTCGACTCGGTGTTCACCACGGACGCGCCGGTGGTCTTCGCCTACCACGGCTACCCGTGGCTCATCCATCGGCTGACCTACCGGCGTGCGAACCACTCGAACATCCACGTGCGCGGCTACAAGGAGGAGGGGACCACGACCACGCCGTTCGACATGCTGATGATGAACGACGTCGACCGGTACCACCTGGTCATGGACGTCATCGACCGCGTGCCGGGCCTCGGCCCGAGGGCTGCCTCGCTGCGTCAGCTGATGGACGACACCCGTCGTCGCGCCAGGGACTGGACGCGAGTCCACGGGGAGGACCTCCCGGAGGTCCGGGACTGGCAGTGGGACCCCTCGCTGACCCCTGCGGACCTCGACACCCCGAGCTGATCGCGATGACCGTTCTGGTGGTCAATGCGGGCTCCTCGACCCTGAAGCTGTCCCTGGTCGGCGACGACGAGCGACTCGAGGCGGCGTCCACGGTGGACCGGTGGGACGGGCGGGACCTCGAGGCTCTCAGCGACCTCGTGGCCGGCGCGGATCGCATCCACGCCGTGGGTCATCGCATCGTGCACGGAGGGCCGCGTCTCCACTCCAGCGTGCGCCTCGACGACGACGTGCTCAGGTACCTGGAGTCGATCTCCGACCTCGCGCCCCTGCACAACCCGCGTGGGGTCGCGGCGGCCCGTGCCGTGGCCCGGCTTCTGCCGGACGTCCCGGCGGTGGCGGCGTTCGACACGGCCTTCCACGCCGGTATGCCGCGCGAGGCCACGACGTACGCACTGCCGCGCTCGTGGACCGCCGCGTACGCCCTCCGGCGCTACGGCTTCCACGGCCTGTCCCACTCCTACGCCGCCACCCGGGCCGCCGAGCTCCTGGGCCGGCCGCTCCACGACCTCCGTGTCGTCACCTGCCACCTCGGGGCGGGGGCCTCCTTGTGCGCGGTCCGCGAGGGCCGCTCGGTCGACACGACGATGGGCTTCACCCCTCTCGCCGGGCTGGTCATGCAGACCCGGTCCGGGAGCATCGACCCCGGCCTGCTCCTCTGGCTCCTGGACCGCGGCGACGTGGACCGGGAGACCCTCGGGCGCATCCTCGAGCACGAGTCCGGTCTCCGGGGCCTCACTGGCACGTCCGGGGACCTGCGGGAGGTCCTCGACGCCCGTCGCGCCGGCGACCCCGACGCGGCCCTGGGCTTCGACGTCTTCGTCCACCGACTCTCCCGGGAGGTCGGCGCGATGGCGGTGGCGACCGGGGGAGTGGACGCCCTCGTGCTGACCGGTGGCATGGGGGAGCACTCTCCCGAGCTGCGCGCAGAGACCGCCGAGCGGCTCGGATTCCTCGGGATCCGCGTGGACGAGGCGCGCAATCGTGCCGCCGACGGGTTCGGCGACCACGACATCTCCGCGGACGGGTCGTCGGTCCGCACCCTGGTCGTGGCCGCCGCCGAGGACATCCAGGTGGCCCGCGAGGTCGGGCACGTCCTGGACGGCGCGACGGCGGGGGCCCGCCCGTGAGCGACCCCGTGCTCACGTTCCTCGGCGCGGTGGGGAGCGTCACCGGGAGCCGTTTCCTCCTCGACTCGGACCAGGCTCGAGTCCTGGTCGACGCCGGTCTGTTCCAGGGGCTGGCCGAGCTGCGGCGCCGCAACTGGACGCCGCTTCCGGTCGCGGCGTCGAGCATCGACGCGGTCGTGCTCACGCACGCGCACCTCGACCACAGCGGATACCTTCCGCGACTGGTCCGGGAGGGGTTCACGGGCCGCGTCCTGTGCACCGGCACCACCGCCGAGCTGGCCACGATCGTGCTCAAGGACAGTGCCCACCTGCAGGCGGAGGACGCCGCCTACGCCAACGTGGCCGGCTTCTCGCGGCACGACCCGGCCCTCCCGCTCTACGCGGCCGAGGACGTCGAGCGGACGATCCCCCTCTTCGAGCCGGTCGAGCTCGGTCGGCATGTGGCCGTCGTGCGCGACGTCGGCCTCACCCTCCGGTCGGCGGGGCACATCCTCGGGTCCAGCACGGCCGAGCTGGACGTCGACGGCGCGCACGTCCTGTTCAGCGGCGACCTCGGCCGGCCACGTCATCCGCTCCTGCCGCCACCGGCGGACCCTCCCTCCGTGCGCACCGTGGTGGTGGAGTCGACCTACGGGGACCGTGAGCATCCGCCACCCGACGACGAGATCCTCGCCGCAGCCGTACGGCATACCGCAGCTCGCGGAGGCACGGTGCTGATCCCGGCGTTCGCCGTGGACCGGACCGAGCTCGTGCTCCTCGAGCTGCACCGCCTGATGGTGGCCGGACGCATCCCTCGGCTGCCGGTCTACGTCGACAGCCCCATGGCGCTGGCCAGCCTCGAGGTCTACCGGCGAGCCCAGTCGGGCCAGCACCTGACCCATGGCGAGGCCTCGCTGTTCGATCTGCCCGAGGTGCACGCGGTGCGGGACGCCGAGGGCTCGGTCCGGCTCAACGCCCCCGACTTCCCGTGCATCCTGGTCTCGGCCTCGGGGATGGCCACCGGCGGTCGCGTCGTCCACCACCTGCGCCACCAGCTCCCCGATCCCCGCAACACCGTCGTGCTGACCGGGTACCAGGCCGTCGGCACTCGGGGACGACAGCTGGCCGAGGGGGCGCCCCAGGTCAAGCTGCACGGCCGCTACGTGCCGGTGCATGCCGACATCGTCTCGATCCCCGACTTCTCGGTGCACGCGGACGCGTCCGAGATCGTCGCGTGGCTCGCCCGGATGGCCACACCGCCGCAGACGGTCTACGTCGTCCACGGCGAGCCGCACTCCAGCTCGGCGCTGGCCACCAGGATCCGTCGGGAGCTCGGCTGGACTGCCGTCGTACCCCGGCTCGGCGAGCGGGTCCGGCTGGACTGACGAGGGTCCACGCGGGGGATGCCCTTGGCCACTGCAGGTCGAGAGGCGGCTCGGCGACGCTTGTCATCATGAACACACCCACCACGGTCGTCGTCGGCTACGACGGCTCACCCGACTCACTCGCGGCCATCACCTGGGCCGCTCGCACGGCCTCTCTCCGGGGGGCGTCCCTCGTCGTGACCACGATCGTCGACCCCCGCGACACGCCTCGTGGGGTCGCGTGGCCCGAGTCTTACTGGAAGGACCTGGAGGCCAAGGCGCGCGAGCCCCTCGCCTCCTGGCCGGACGTCCCGGTCACCTTCGAGCGGCACGGTGGGCACCTGGTGCCGCGCCTGGTCGACGCGGCTCGCGAGAGCGCGATGGTGGTCCTGGGGAGCCACGGGCACACGAGGGTCGGCGAGATCCTGCGCGGGTCCGTCAGCCAGAGCACCGCCCGCCACACCGAGATCCCGGTCGTGGTGGTGCGCCCGGCCCTGAGCCCCGACGCGGGTCGGATCGTGGTCGGCGCCGACAGCACGGATGCCAGCACCCACGCGATCGCCTTCGCCTGCCGCACTGCCCAGCTCACCGGCGAGAAGGTCATGCTCCTCCACGCCTGGCACCCCATCACGCTCTCCCCGGACCGCTACGGGTACACGCCGCCGGTCAGCTACGACACCCTGTCCGAGGCGGAGTCGGCGCTGACTCGCATCGTCGACGCCACGAGGGACGAGTTCCCCGACGTCGACATCCAAAGCGAGATCTTCAACGGCCCGGCGGAGGTCGGGCTGGTCGACGCCTCCAACGCCGCGTCGCTCGTCGTCGTCGGCACCCGGGGGCTGGGAGCCGTGGGCCAGGCCCTCATGGGCTCGGTGAGCGAGCACGTGCTGCACAAGGCACACTGCCCGGTCGCCGTCGTCCACTGACGGCCGACGGGATCTCGGGGACGCGAGCGGATGGACACGAGCTGATGGAGACGGTGATGAGCGAGCTGGTAGACCTCAGCGAGGGCGAGTGCCGGGAGCTGCTGGGCGCGGGGCTGGTCGGGCGTGCCGCGATCTGCACACCCACCGGGCCGCACATCGTCCCCGTGAACTACGCCTTGGTGGACGAGGCGCTGATCCTGCGGACGACGCCGTACAGCCTGCTCGGCAGCCATGCGCGCGGTGCCACGCTGGCGATCGAGGTCGACCAGTTCGACTACGAGCGTCAGCGGGGCTGGAGCATCGTGGCCCGGGGTCGGGCAGACCCGGTGACCTCGGCCGACGAGCTGGGTCACATCCGGAGGGTCTGGGAGCCGAACGCCTGGGCCGCGGGCCAGCGCAACCTGTTCTTGAGCATGCGCTGGACCGAGCTCACCGGCCGGCGGATCGGTGCGGGGTGGAACCCGCTCGAGAACCTGCCGGTGCGGCGAGTCGTCTGAGTCGGCTCGGCCAGTCGGGGCCGGCCAGTCGGCCCGCCTACTCGGAGCGTCGCTGCTTGACCGTCACCACGGGGCACTCGGCTTCGATCACGATCTGCTGGACCGTGCTCCCGAGGAACACCTTGCCGACGAGTGCCCGACGCCGGAGCCCGATGACGATCAGGTCGGCGCCCACGTCGGCCGCGACCTGCAGGATCTCCTCGGCCGGCAGCTCCGCGCGGACCGGCTGTCGCACCTCGTGCTCGACCCCGCGCCGGCTCAGGCGCTCCGAGATCGCATCGAGGTCCGCAGCCGTGGCGAACGACGGGTCGCTGTCGTTCCCGTGGACACCGGAGTTCACGATGGTCAGCCGGGCGGACTCCCGCACGGCCAGCTCGGTCGCGTACTCGACCGCGGCCAAGCCTTCTTCCCGCGGGATGTAGCCGACGACGATCTCCATGCACCTGCTCCGTCGTGAGGTGATCTGACTCGCCCAGAGTCCCATCCGCGGGAGCCCGGAGCGAGGACCTGATTTGTGCGGAGCACGGACAGGCTCGGCCGGTGATCGCCGGTCAGTCGGTCGACACCCCGACGACGCCGGGGACCCGGGCGGCGATGACCCGGGCGATCTGGAGACTCTCGGCGTTGTCGGCGTCGCGGAGGCTCGCCACCCCGTCCGAGACGGTGACGGTGCACTCGACGCCGGCCTCGCGCAGCGCGTCGTCGACCTCGGCCTCGATGAGGGCGTCCTGCCGAGCCAGGACCGCGATGACGTCGCACCGGCTGAGGATCCCGACCAGCCGACCGTAGGCGACGACCGGCAGGCTCTTGACCTGGGTGTCGACGAGCAGCTCGACCGCGGACGCGACGTCGTCGTCAGGACCCACGCTCATCGGGAGATGTGTCATCACGTCCGTCACCTGCAGGTGCGCCGCAGGCGCCGACAGGTCCACCGACTGCGTGTGTACCCGCCGGTCGGGGGGCACGACGTCGCGGAGGACGTCTGCCTCGCTGAGCACGCCGACCAGGTGGCCCTGGTCGTCCACGACCGGCAGCGCGGTGACCCGGTGCTCGTCCAGCAGCTGCACGGCCCGCTTCACCGAGGTGTCGGGCTGCACGCTCACGACCTGGTGTGTCATCACTTCGCGAACCAACATGGCGCTCGCCTTCCTCTCCTCCCATCCCACCTCGGTGGCCTGCTTCCGGTCAGGGGCCGTCGTCACACCGCCCGAGGCACAAGGGCCCTGCGGTGACCACCCCCGTCCAGACGACGATCAGTGGGACCACGGAAGGGGCTCGGATGCCGACGACGACGACCTGGCCGGTGAGCGCGGGCTCGCCCTTCGACGTCCTGCTGGCGGACGGCTCCATCGGCACGATCCGCCGGGTGACACCCGACGACGGGGAGGACGTCGAGCGGCTGCACGACGAGCTCGCGGCGGACAGCCTGAGGATGAGGTTCTTCAACACCAGCCATCGCGCTGCCCACGCGTACGTCGAGCACGTCCTGGCCAGCTGCGAAGAGGGCCACGTCCTGGCGCTGGGTCTGTGGCACGACCAGCGGCTGGCCGGGCTCGGCACCGCCGAGCTCGTGGACGACACGTCCGCCGAGATCGCGTTCGTGGTGTCCGATGCCGAGCACGGTCGAGGTGTGGCCACGCTCCTGCTGGAGTACCTCGCCGCCACGGCGCGGGACGCCGGCGTACGCCGGTTCGACGCCGAGGTCCTCGTCGACAACGCCCCGATGCTGCAGGTCGTCCGCGACGCCGGCTTCGCCGTGAGCCGGCACAGCAGTGACGGCGTCGTCTCGATCGCCATGGACACCGCGGTGACCCCCGGGTCGCTGGCGGCGTCCGACCACCGGGAGTACGTCTCCGAGACGGCGTCGCTGAGGCCGCTCCTCGCCCCCCGGCACGTCGCCGTGGTGGGCGTGCGTCGGGACGGCACCGGCATCGGCGCGGCCATCCTGTCGGCCGTCCTCGAGGGTGGCTTCACCGGCAGCGTCACGGCGGTGCACCCTGCGGGTCAGGTCGCGGCCCCGGTCACCACCGTCCGCGGCTTCGGCGACCTGGCGGAGCCACCGGATCTGGTGGTCGTCGCCGTCCCGCCGCACCAGGTGGTGGACACCGTCGTGGACGCAGCCCGGCACGGGGCCCGCGCCGCGGTCGTCGTGACCTCCGGCTTCGCGGAGATGGGGGCGGAGGGGGCCGAGCTGCAACGGCGGCTCACCCGGGCGGCGAGGGAGCACGGGATCCGGGTCGTGGGACCCAACTGCCTGGGCCTGCTCGACAACCAGCCGGACGTCCGGCTGGACGCGACGTTCGGCCGCGGCATCCCCCCGCCCGGAGGGCTGGCGGTCGCCTCCCAGTCCGGAGGCGTCGGCATCGTGGTCCTGGAGGCGGCCCGGCAGCTCGGGCTCGGCGTCCGCCACTTCGTGTCGCTGGGGAACAAGGCGGACGTCTCCAGCAACGACCTGCTCGCGGCGTGGCTGCCGGACCCGGGTGTGACGACCGCCGCGCTGTACCTGGAGTCCTTCGGCAACCCCGCCAAGTTCGCGAGGATCGCGCGGGCCTTCAGCGAGCGCAAGCCGCTGATCGCGGTCGTGGGTGGGCGGACGGGCAGTGGGCAGCGAGCCGGTGCCTCGCACACCGCGGCCGCGGCGACCCCCTCGGTGCGAGTCGAGGCGCTGTTCGCCCAGGCGGGGGTCATCGCCTGTGCCGACGCCGAGGACCTGACCCACACCGCACTGCTGCTGGACGGACAGCCGCTGCCGAGAGGGCGACGGGTCGCCGTCCTCGGCAACGCCGGCGGGCTCGGCGTGCTGGCGGCGGATGCCCTGGTGGACGCGGGACTGGACGTCCCGGCGTTCTCCGAGCACCTGAGCGCGCGACTCGGGCGCCACGTCTCCGCCAGCAGCGGCACGAGCAACCCGGTGGACGCGGGCGCGGGTGGCACGGCCAGCGCTCTCGGACTCGCGCTGGAGACGATGCTGACGTCCGACGAGGCCGACAGCGTCCTCCTCACGCTGGTCCGGACGCGCACCACGGACTGGGAGCGCACGCTCGCAGCCCTCGCGGAGGCGCGGCGTCGGCGTCCGGACAAGCCGGTCGTCGCGGTGCTGCTGGGCGGGGGCGGCGACCCGGCCTCGGTACCGGGTCTGACCGTCCTGCCCTCGCTGGCCGGCGCCGTCCGGGCGTTGGCGCACGTCGTGGGGTACTCGTCCTGGCTCAGCCGCCCCCCGGAGCCGGCGCCGCCCGAGGACGCCGACCGGACGTCGACCGTGCGGAGCTGGGCCCGCGACCACGTGGCCGGCTCCGGGGCGGGGTGGCTCGGGCCGGTGGACGGCCGCGCCCTGCTGGCGCCGTACGGCCTCCATCCGACCGGCGTCGTCGTGACGGGTGCCGAGGGAGCGGTGCACGCTGCCGAGGAGATCGGGCTGCCCGTCGCGGTCAAGGTCGCCGATCCCGCGGTGGTTCACAAGACCGAGCTGGGCCTGGTCCGACCTGGCCTGCGCACCGTCGACGAGGTGCGCACGGCAGCGGAGCAGATCACCGCCACGATGGCGAACCCGCAGGTCGAGCTGCTCGTCCAGCCGATGGGCTCTGGCACCGAGGTCGTGGTCGGGGTCGTGCGTGACCCCGGGCTCGGTCCGCTGGTCCTGGTCGGTGCCGGGGGGACGGCCACGGACCTGTGGCAGGACCACCGCCTCCTGCTGTCGCCGGTGAGCTCTCGGGACGTAGCGAACGCGCTGGCCTCGTTGCGGATCTGGCCTCTGCTGGCGGGCTTCCGTGGCTCGGAGCCGGCGGACGTCGACAGCCTGGTGGAGCTCGTCGTGTCGGTCGGTCAGCTCGCCCGCGAGGTTCCCGAGCTGGCGGAACTCGACCTCAACCCTGTCCTGGTCGGTCCGACCGGCTGTCAGGTGGTCGACGTGAAGGCCCGACTCGCCCCGGCCGACCCGCTCGACGACGGCATCCCTCGTCATCTGCGCTCGTGAACTCGACGGGAGACTGGCTGCCCCTGGAGAGGATGAACCACAATCCTCCTGTGGACAGCCCCGAGGACCCGCTCGAGCGCCCGAACGTCCTGTCCGGTACGGCGCAGGCGCTGTTCGAGGCCGTGCTGGCGATCTCCTCCGACCTCGACCTCCACAACGTGCTGGCCCGGATCGTCGAGGCCGCCGCCACCCTGACCGGCGCGCGGTACGCCGCGCTGGGGGTGGTCGGAGCCGACAGCACGCTGGTGGACTTCGTGACGACCGGTCTCGACGACGAGGAGCGACGGCGCATCGGCGACCTCCCGCACGGCAGGGGGATCCTCGGCCTGCTCATCTCGGAGCCGCGGCCGATCCGGATCCCGAACCTCACCGAGCATCCGGCGTCCTTCGGCTTCCCGCCCCACCACCCCCCGATGGCCTCCTTCCTGGGTGTGCCCGTCCGGATCCGGGGCACGGTGTTCGGCAACCTCTACCTCACCGAGAAGACCGGGGGCGGTGACTTCACCGACTCCGACGAGCAGCTCGTCGTGGCGCTCGCCGGCGTCGCCGGCCTGGTGATCGAGCACGCCCGCGCCTACGCCCTGGTCGAACGACGGCGGGTGTGGCTCGAGGCCCTCGCCGAACTCCCTTCCGCGCTGGAGCCGCCCATCGACTGGGACGCGGCCCTGCACCAGATCGTCCGCCTGGCGCGCCGGACCGCCCGGGCCCGTGCCGTTGTCGTCGCGGACTCGGAGCAGGACCGGATCCTGGCGGTCGACGCGGAGCCCGACGAGCCGACCGACCTCCGGGCTCTCACGGCGGAGGTGCTCGCACAGGTACGCGGCACGGGCCTGCTGGACGCGGTCGATGTCACGCTCGACCAGATGGTGGCGACGATCGTCCCCCTCCGGACGCATCTGGACCGCAGCGGCGTGCTGGTCTCGTGGCTGGATGCGGCGGACGCACGCGGCCGCGAGGTCGACGAGCGCGAGTTCCTGAGCAGCTTCGCCGACTACGCGGCTCTCACCCTGGACCGGGCGCAGGCGTTCTCCGAGCGCGAGGAGCTGGCCGTCGTCTCGGACCGCGAGCGGATCGCTCGGGACCTGCACGACGTGGTCATCCAGCGGCTCTTCGCCACGGGGATGCAGCTGCAGGCGGCGGCCCTGCGCCTGCCCGAGGGCGAGGCCCAGGAGCAGGTCAGGCGCTCGGTGGCCGAGCTCGACGCGACGATCCGGGACGTGCGGGCGACGATCTTCGAGCTGCAGGTGCCGGTCGCGGGGTCCGTCCGCAGCGAGGTGCGGTCGCTGGTGCGCGAGTACCGCAAGGTGCTCGGCTTCGCACCCCGGCTCCGGATCGCCGGCCCGATCGACACCGCGGTGACCGAGGCGATGCGCGACCCACTGCTCAAGGTGCTCCGGGAAGCCCTGTCCAACGTCGCCCGCCATGCCCATGCGACGGAGGCCCACGTCGTCCTGTCGGCTGCCGACGGCCAGGTCACGTTGTCGGTCGACGACGACGGCGTCGGCATCGCCGAGAACGTCTCGCGCAGCGGTCTGAACAACGCCCAGGCGCGAGCGGTGTCCCTCGGGGGAAAGCTGCACGTCACCGGCAGCCAGCTCGGCGGCCTCCGCCTGGTGTGGAGCGTGCCGCTGAGCAGGTGACGTCGCGCCGGGGTGACGGGGCGACGGGGCGGCTCAGGGCCGCGGGTGGTCTCCCAGCAGGCGCGAGGCGAGGACCGCGGCCTGGGTCCGGCGCTCGAGACCCAGCTTCTGCAGCATCGTCGAGACGTAGTTCTTGACGGTCTTCTCCGCCAGGAACATCCGCTCGCCGATCTGCCGGTTGGTCAGTCCCTCGGCCACGAGCTCGAGGAGCTTCAGCTCCTGCTCGGTCAACCCGGCCAGCTCGGGGGCGACCTCGGGGCCGTTGCGGACGCGCTCCAGCACCCGGTCGGTGAGGATCGGGTCGATGAGCGAGTGTCCGGAGGCGACGTGGTGGACGGCGCCGATCAGGTCCTGGCCGGTGGCCTCCTTGAGGATGTAGCCCGAGGCGCCGGCCATGATCGCCGCGAACAGCGCCTCGTCGTCGTCGTACGACGTGAGGATCAGGGCGCGGATGTGGCTGTCGACCGCGCGGACCTGACGGCAGACCTCGATGCCGGAGCCGTCCGGCAGTCGAGCGTCGAGGATCGCCACGTCGGTGCGGAGCGCCGGGATGCGCGCGGCCGCCTCGGAGGCCAGCGCGGACTCCCCGACGACCTCGATGTCGCCCGAGGACTCCAGGAACGTCTTGAGACCCTGTCTGACCACCTCGTGGTCGTCGAGCAGGTAGACCCGGATCTTGGTCGTGTTCTCGTTCATGCGGTCCTGGCTTCCCTTCGGGCTAGATCCAGCTGGAGGACGGCGTCGACACGGTCGAGCCCGACGGGGTCATGGGTGATCCACACGACCGTGCGCCGGCCATTGTGGCGCAACACCTCGTCGGCCAACAACGCCGCCGTCGCGTGGTCGAGATGTGCCGTGGGCTCGTCCAGCACGAGCACCTGCTGATCCGCCAGGAGCGACCGCGCCACGGCCAGACGGGCCCGCTCACCGCCGGAGACCGCGGCCGCCCCGTCGCCGAGCCGGGTGTCGAGTCCCTCGGTGAGCTCGTCGAGCCAGGGGCCGAGGCCGGCCTGGCGCAGGGCGCGCTCGACCTCGGCGTCGTCGGCGCCGGGGCTGGCCAGCCGGACGTTCTCGGCCACGCTGGTCGCGAAGACGTGCGGGTCGTCGTCGACCAGTCCGACAGTCCCCCTGACGCGGTCGAGCTCGAGCCTCGACAGCGGGACGCCTCCGAGCGTGATCGTGCCGGCGCCGGGATCGATGAACCGGAGCAGCAGGGCGGCGAGGGTGGTCTTGCCGGACCCGGACTCGCCCACCACGGCCACCCGCGCGCCAGGCGGCAGGGCGAGGGTGAGGTCGGTGAGCGGGAGCGGTCGCTCGCCCCAGCCCGCCGAGACCCGGTCCAGCACGATGGCCGGGTCGTCGTCCGGTACCGAGGGTCGGATCGGGGGAGTGACGGCCGGGGACCGGGCGAGAAGGGCGTCAACCCGGGCCTGGGCCGCCACCGCCCGGGTCGCCGCGGCGCCGGCGTCGGCCAGGGGCACGACCGCCTCGGCCAGGGCCAGCGGGAGCAGGACGAGCATCGCGGCGACCGGGGCGCCTACGGCGCCGGACCACACCGCAGGTGCCACCAGGAGGGCGCACGCCACGACGGCGAGCCCCGAGCCGAGCAGCGCGGCCCCCTTGCCCAGTCCCACCCGGACGGCGCTGCGCAGCGCTGCCCGTGCGGTGTCACGGGCCGAGGCGACGACGCCCGAGACGGCCGCGGCGCCGGCCTGCCACATGACCAGCTCGTCGCAGACCTGGATCGACTCCACCACGCGCTCGGACAGCTCGGCCCGCGCCGCGACGAGGCATCGTTCGGTGCGCTCGGTCGACACCCGGACTGCGGCGTAGGACGCCAGGCCGAGCAGGCAGAGCGCGGCGACGACCACACCGGTACGACGATCGGCGTAGGTCGCCAGCGCTGTCGCCAGGAGGCCCACGAGCACGAAGCCACGCACCGGCAGCCGGTCGCGCAGCTCGCGGTCGAGCACGGCGTCGACGTCGTCGACGACGGAGGCGAGGACGTCGCCGCGACGGCGACCCAGCCGTCCGGGGGTGAGCGGGACGAGGGCCGCGTACACCGCGGCCCGACGATCGGCGAGCAGCCGCAGGGCGACGTCGTGGGAGGTGAGGCGCTCGGCGTAGCGCAGCATCGGACGGGCCAGGCCGAAGGCGCGCACTCCGACGACGGCGACCAGCAGCGTCAGGACCGCCGGCCGGGTGGACGCCTGGACGATCAACCACCCCGAGGTCGCGGTGAGCGCAACTCCCGAGGCTGTGGCGAGTCCCCCGAGGAGCGTGGGAAGCGCGAAGCGCAGCCGCGTGGCCGACGTTCCGGGGTCCGGGGGCACCTCGGCCACGGCCCGGGTACGAGGGACGCGCTCGTCCGCCTTAGCCTCCCCGGCATCCGGGGCGACCGGCGCGGTCAGCCGGACCACGTGGTCCGCCAGACGAACGATCTGCTCGCGATGCGCGACCACGACGACGGCGCGGTCGCGTGCCAGCTCCAGGACGGTGTCGGCCACGACGTGCTCGGTGACCGCGTCGAGGTGGGCGGTGGGCTCGTCCAGGAGGACCAGGGGCCGATCGGCGAGCAGGACCCGGGCCAGGGCGAGTCGAGCGCGCTCGCCGCCGGAGAGCCCGGCGCCGTCCTCGCCGACCGGTGTCGCGAGACCCTGGGGCAGGCCGCGCACGCGCTCCTCGAGCGCCACGCGTCGCAGGACCTCCCAGACCTCCTCGTCCCCGGCGGCCGGCGCTCCGAGCCGGACGTTGTCGCCGACGCTTCCGGCCACGAACACGGGTCGCTGCGGAAGGAGGGCCACCTGTGACTGCCAGGCCGGCCCGCCGGCCGTCACGTCCCCGACCAGGACGCGACCCTCGTCGGGGGCTCGCAGCCCGGCGAGCACCGACAGCAGCGTCGACTTCCCGCAGCCCGACGGACCGACGACGGCGGTCAGGCCGTGACGGGGGATGCGGAGAGAGACGGCGTCGAGGGCCGGTACGTCTCGGCCGGGGTAGCGCAGGGTCACGGCCTCGACGACGACGTCGTCCATGGCGACCGGGTGAGGTGCCTGGCCGGCGGCCGCCCGGGACAGCAAGGCGTCCACGCGCTCGAACGTCGCCATACCCTCGGCGGCTGCGTGGAACTCGGCGCCGAGCCGACGGAGGGGCCAGTACGCCTCGGGAGCGAGCAGCAGCACGACCAGTCCGGTCCGCAGCCCGAGGTCGCCCGCGGCCAGCCGGACGCCGACGGTGACGGCCACCAGGGCCACCGACAGCGTGGCGACCAGCTCGAGCACCGCCGAGGAGGCGAACGCGATGCGGAGCGTCCCCATCGTCGCGCGGCGGTAGCGGTCGGTGATCACCCGGATCCGGCCGGTCTGCGCCTCGGCGCGCCGGAAGGCGACCAGCGTGGGCAGACCCCGCACCACGTCCAGGAAGTGCCCCGACAGCGACGCCATGGCCCGCCACTGGCGATCGGCCCGCTCGCGCGTCGCGATGCCCACGAGGGCGCCGAAGACGGGCACCAGCGGGAGGGTGGCGAGCACGATGACCGCGCTGAGCACGTCCTGCGTCGCGATGGCGACGACCGTGAGTGGAGGGAGGACGGCTGCCAGCACGAGGGCCGGCAGGTAGCGCGTCAGCAGCGGCTCTGCCGCGGTCACGCCGCGCGTCAGCAGCACCGCCACCTCACCGGTCGGTGCGTCGCGCACGCCCTCGGGCGAGACGACCGCACGCATGAGGTCCCGGCGGACCGCGGTCCCGACGGCTCCGGCGGCCCGTGAGGAGGCGACGTCCGTCGCCACGGACACGATCGCGCGAGCGGCGAAGACCGCGAGCACCAGAGCGGCCCACCCCTCGACCGGGCCCCGGTGGACCACGGCCACGACCAGCCCGGCGACGACCCAGGCCTGGACGAGCACCAGGAGGCTGCCGACGACTCCGCCGCCCAGCACGGCCAGCAAGGGGCGTCTGGCCGCCTCGAGACGTCGGAGGAGCCGCGGGTCGGTGGGCCTCATCCGACGGGCGACTCGGAAGGCACCGAGGTGTCGGTCGGGATGTGGTGCACGGAGATCCGCTGCCGGAAGACCCAGTAGGTCCACGCCTGGTAGGCCAGGACGACGGGCGTGAACACGGCCGCGACGATGGTCATGATGGTCAGCGTGTAGTGGGTGGCCGACGCGTTGCTCGTGGTCAGGCTGACTCCGTCCGCGAGGGAGGTCGGCATCACGTCGGGGAACAGCGCCCAGAACAGTCCGGCCACCGCCAGGGCGAGGGCGACGAAGGTGCCCGTGAACGCCCAGCCCTCACGCCCGCGCAGGACGGCGAGGAGGCCGCCGACCAGCGACAGCGCGGCCAGCACGAACAGCACCGCCGAGCCGAGGTCGCCGGTCTGCGCCTGGGTCCACACGAGGAAGACCACCGCGACCACCGCGGCCGCCGCGCCGACCCGGGCCGCGAGGGCCCGGGCGCGCTCGCGAATGGGCCCGTCGGTCTTCAGGCTCACGTAGATGGCCCCGTGGGTCAGGAAGAGCAGGAGCGTGGTGAGACCACCCACCAGTGCATAGGGGTTGAGCAGGTTGAAGAAGCCGCCGGCGTACTCCCGGTCGGAGTCGATGGGCACCCCTCGCAGGATGTTGGCGAACGCCACGCCCCAGAGCAGCGAGGGCAGGAACGACCCGACGACGATGGCGGCGTCCCAGCGCTCCTTCCACTGCTCGCCGCGGCCCTTCGCGCGGTACTCGAAGGCCAGACCGCGCACGATCAGCGCCAGCAGGATCAGGAGCAGTGGGAGGTAGAACCCGCTGAACAGCGTGGCGTACCACTGCGGGAAGGCCGCGAACGTCGCGCCGCCTGCGACGAGCAGCCACACCTCGTTGCCGTCCCACACGGGCCCGATCGTGTTGATCATGACGCGACGTTCACGGTCGTCGTGCGCGAGCACGGGCAGCAGCATGCCGACCCCGAAGTCGAACCCCTCGAGGGTGAAGTAGCCGATCCACAGCACGGCAATCAGCACGAACCAGACGGTGGTGAGCTCCATGTTTCGGCTCCTCAGTAGGCGAAGGCCAGTGGCCGGTCGGGGTCGTCCTCGCCGGAGGTCGCGGGCGTGTCGGCGGGCAGGCCCGCCTTGACGGTGGCGACCATCAGCCTGGCCTCGATGACCGCCAGGACGGCGTACAGCAGGGTGAAGGCGATCAGTGACGTGGCGACGAGTCCCGCACCGACGGTCGGGGACACGCCGTTCGCGGTGGTCATGACGCCGAACACGATCCAGGGCTGCCGGCCCATCTCGGTGAAGATCCAGCCGAAGCTGTTGGCGATGATCGGCAGGAACGGCAGGAGGATCGCGCCACGCACCCACCAGCGGCCGGTCGGGGCACGCCCGCGCCGGGTGGCCATCAGGATCAGGAGCGCGATGCCGGCGGCGAGCAGGCCGCTTCCGATCATCAGCCGGAAGGTCCAGTAGGTCACCGGGATGATCGGCGTGTAGTCGCCGAGGGAGTAGTACTCCGCGCCCGGGTCGGTCCCGTACTTCGCCTTGTACTCCGCGCGCAGGTCGTCGATGCCCTTGACCTGGCCGTCGAACGAGCCGGTGCCCAGGAACGACAGCAGTCCGGGGATCTCGATGATCGCGTGGTGCTTCTTGCCGTTGAGGCTGCCCCAGGTGAGCACCGAGAACGGCGCCTGCTTCTGGGTGGTGTAGAGCCCCTCGGCGGCGGCCATCTTCATGGGCTGGACGTCGGTCATGACCTTCCCGGCGGCGTCACCGCTGGCTGCGACGCCCAGGCCGGCCACCAGGAGCACGGCCGCCCCGGTGCGCACGCCGTGCCGGAAGGTCTCCCGCGACCCCTCGTCGCCCCGGAGCATGCTCCACAGGGCGACGCCGCAGACGAAGGCCCCTCCGGTCATGTACGCGGCCATGATCACGTGCGGGAAGGTGACGAGCTGGACCTTGTTGAGCAGCACGGCGAAGAAGTCGTGCAGCTCGGCCCGTCCGGTCTTCGGGTTGTAGGAGTAGCCGACCGGGTGCTGCATCCAGGAGTTCGCGGCCAGGATGAAGTACGCCGAGAACAGGGTGCCGAGGTGCACCAGCCAGATGCACGTCGCGTGCAGCTTGGGTGGGAGCTTGTCCCAGCCGAAGATCCACAGTCCGAGGAAGGTCGACTCCAGGAAGAACGCCAGCAGTCCCTCGACCGCCAGCGGAGCCCCGAAGATGTCGCCGACGAAGCGGGAGTAGTCGCTCCAGTTCATGCCGAACTGGAACTCCTGCACGATCCCGGTCACGACGCCGATGGCGAAGTTGATCAGGAACAGCTTCCCGAAGAACTTCGTGAGCCTGAGCCAGTGCTGGTTGTGCGTGCGCACCCAGGCGGTCTCGTAGCCCGCGACGATCGCGGACAGGCCGATGGTCACGGGGACGAAGAGGAAGTGGTAGACGGTGATGATGCCGAACTGCCACCGTGCGAGGTCGAGTGCGTCCACGTACCCGAGGATGGTCAGCGGGTGTCGGTGGCGGGACCCGCTTGGGTAACGACGCCGGAGGACCTTGGTCCCCCCGACTTGACACTCCGGCGCCGCCGCCACCGGTACAGCTCGTCCGCGCCCCACACGACGGGCGGGAAGACCGCCAGGTAGCAGAGCTCGGGGAGGGTCAGCGCGCGGGTGCCGAGGAGGTCCTGGGCGGCCGGGAGATAGATCACGAGGGCCGCGAACACGAGCTCGAAGCCGATGCCGACGACGAGCAGCCGGTTGCTGAGGAACCCGATCCGCAGCAGGGACACGCGGTCGGTGCGCGCCGCCATGGCGGTGCCCACCTGGCACGCCACGATGCCGGCGAAGGCCATGGTCGTCGCCTGGAGGTAGGTCTCGTGCAACGACGTGCCCGCGGAGACGTCCGCTCCGAAGGTCCAGCCGCCGGTCATCAGGACCAGGAGGAAGCCGGACGTGACCAGGGCCGCGCTGACCAGGCCGAGGAGGGCCCAGGCCCGCACCAGCATCCGGCCGGTGATGATGTTCTCGTCCTGTCTGCGGGGCGGGCGCTGCATGATCCCGGGCTCGGACGCCTCCCTCCCCAGGGCCAGTGCCGGGAGCGTCTCGGTCCCGAGGTCGATCATCAGGATCTGCGCGACGGTCAGCCCGAGGGGGATGCGTCCCCCCGAGAGCGCGAACAGCAAATACGGCACGACCTCGGGAACCGCATGCGCGAAGATGTAGAGGATGAACTTGCGGACGTTGTCGTAGACCCGGCGTCCCGACTCCACGGCCTTGATGATGGTCGCGAAGTCGTCGTCGGTGAGCACCATCGTCGCCGCCTCCCGAGCCACGTCGGTGCCCGACCGGCCCATCGCGACGCCGATGTCGGCGGTCTTCAGAGCCGGTGCGTCGTTGACGCCGTCACCGGTCATCGCGACGACGTGACCCAGGGTGCGCAGCCGCTGGGCGATCCGCAGCTTGTCCTCGGGGGAGCTCCGGGCGAACACCATCTCGTGCCCGGGCCGGGTCAGCAGGGCGTCCAGCTCGGGATCGCCCAGCTCGTCCAGCTCGGCGCCGGTCACGACGCCGGACCGGTTCGTCCGGATGCCGGCGGAGCGGGCGATCGCCCCGGCCGTGGGTCCGCTGTCGCCGGTGATCACGTGGACCGTGATGCCGGCGGCGTGTGCCTGCTCCACGGCGGCGGGCACGGCGTCGCGCAACGGGTCGTGGAGGGCGACCAGGCCGAGCAGAGTCAGGTCCCGCTCGGCGTCCCGGCGGTCGTCCGGGACCTCCGCCACCCGTCGCTCGGCGCACGCGATGAGGCGAAGCCCCTGCGACGCCAGCTCCTCCAGGCGGTGGGCCAGCGCGAGCCGTCGCTCCTCGGTGAACGGCACGGCCTGACCGTCACCGTCGAGCATGGCGGTGCACCGCGCCGTGACCGCCTCCGGGGCGCCCTTGGTGTAGATCACGACCTCGTCCACCTCGGAGACGGCGACCGTCATGAGGCGGATCCGCGGGTCGAAGCGGAACGTCGCGATCCGCGCCGGGGTCGGTCCGTCCACGTCGATGCGCGCAGCCGCGGCCAGGAGGGCCAGGTCGGTGGGATCGCCCGTCCCGCTGGCGGGATCCGCGTCGGTGCTGGCCCGGATCGCCCGCGCGAGCTCGTGGTGGACCCCGGCGCTCCTGGCGGTCGCGTGTCCGGTGGGGCTCCACACGCTGTGGACGGTCATCCGGTTCTGGGTCAGGGTCCCGGTCTTGTCGGTGCAGATGACGTCGGTGGAGCCGAGCGTCTCGATGGCGCTGAGGCGCTTCACGAGCCCACCGCGTCGCGCCATCTCTCCCACGCCGACCGCCAGCGCGAGGGTGATCGTGGGCAGGAGGCCCTCGGGCACGTTGGCGACCAGCAGGCCGATGGCGAAGACCGCCGCCTGGGCGAAGCTGAGACCGGCGAGCATGCCGAGGGGCAGGAACGCCACACCGACGACGATCGCCACCGCGGCGATCAGCCACGCCACCCGACGTACCTGACGCTCGAGGGGACTGGGCTCCTGCCGGGTCGTGCGGGACAGGGAGGCGATCCGGCCCAGCTCGGTGCTCATCCCCGTGAGGACGACGAGAGCCTCGGCCTCACCGGCCGTGCACGTCGTCCCGGACAGCACCACGTCCTCGGCCTCCACGACCCGCCTCGCCGCGCCGTTCGCCGGCGGATGCGCGACCCGGGACACGGGGACCGACTCGCCGTTGATCGCCGACATGTCGACCTCGACCCCGCCGGACAGGAGGGCGGCGTCGGCGCACACGGCGTCACCCTCACGCACGACCAGGACGTCACCCGGCACGACCGTCTCGGCCGCGACCACGACGCTGCGCCCGTCGCGGAGCACGACCGCCTGCTGCGGGAGATAGTGGCTGAGGGCCTCGACGGCGTGCTGGGCATGCCGCTCCTGGACCAGCGCGAAGAACGCGTTGAGCGCGATGACGCCGACGATGGCCGAACCGAGGGTCGGCCCCTGGGTGGCCAGGGCGAGCCCTGCGGCCAGCCATAGCAGGAGGGCCAGCGGGTGGGTCAACTGACGCAGGAGAGGCCGGAGAAGCCCCTCCTCGCTGGTCGTCCGCAGGGTGTTGGGACCGATCGCGGCCAGGCGCTCTGCGGCCGCCGTCGAGCTCAGCCCGGCGGGGTCGGTCTCGAGCCGGGTCAGCAGCGAGTCGACCGGGTCGAGCAGGGACGGCGCCGCTGCCGGTGTCTCTCCTGGTGTCAGGGCCGCTGTCGGGGCCGGTCGACGAGGGGTCGGGTGGGTGCCAGGTGCGGCGCCGACCCCGGACAGGTCAGCGGAGGACGGTCTGGGCCGGCTGAGGTGCATGGAGGTCTCCCCGGGCCATCGCCCGGACGACGTCTCGCCTGCTGACGACGCCGACCACGTGGTCGTGGAGCAGGACGGGCAGGGACTTCAAGGTGCTGCCGCGCATGAGCGCCACCACGTCGCGCAGGTCGTCGTCCGCGGAGACGGTCGTGGCCGGATGCGACATCACGTCGCTCACCAACGGCGTCTCCGACGCGGAGCGGGTCTCGCTCGACCCGGACGCGGCGGTCAGCTGCGCGATGACGTCGGCCTCACCGATGATCCCGACGAGGCGGTGCTCCTCGTCGACCACCGGGAGTGTGGTGAGACTCAGTCGGTCGAGGACGCGCGCGGCCTGCGCCACGTCGTCCGTGGGCTTGATGGTGACGGCAGGGGACGTCATGACGTCTCGGACGAACATCGTGGGCTCCTTCGGGGCCGGAACGTGACTGGTGGGGAACTCGGCCTCCCCGTCGAGGGTGACCACGGCGATCGGCGGAAGGCAGGTGCTCTGCAGGGAGGTCGGCAGGTCCTCGTGGTGGGCGCCGTCCGGCGCACCGATGACGACCAGGCAGGCGTCCGCGGCCTCGTGGCCGAGCCGAGCGGCGACGTCGCCGCGGACGACGGTCACGGCGAGATCGACCTGCGCCCCCGATTGCGCCACCCAGTCGGCGACCCGCCCCGGCATCGTGCGGCGGGCGTGGTCGACACGGTCCGGCCCCGACTCCGACTGCAACGACTGAGCTCGGCGGCCGCCGGCGACCTCGACCACGTGGACGGCGTGCAGGCGGGCCCGTCGCCGCGCGGCCTCGGCCGCGGCCCAGCCGACAGCAGCGGCACTGGCGGCGGAGCCGTCGACACCGACGAGGACGGTGTCGCGGTGAGCTGGGGTCGTGGTCATCTGAGGAAACCTCCGGTCAGGGAACGACGAGGACGGGGCAGTGGGCGTGCTCGGCGACGGAGGTCGTGATGCCGCCGAGCAGAAGGCGCTGACCGAACGTCATCGGAGGACGGCCGACGACGAGGAGGTCGAAGCTCTCCGAGAGGTCCACCAGGCAGGCGTCCACCGCTCCGCGGGTCACCCGGACGTCGACCGCGACATCGGGGAACTTCTCGCCCATGCCGGCGATGGACTCCGCGACCATGACCCGCGCCTCCCGCACCTCGGGGTTGGACGCGTCGGGCTCGGTCCAGCGCACCTGGGAGTACAGCGCGTCCCAGAGGCAGTGGACGATCGTGAGACCGACGCCGTGCAGGGAGGCCTCCCGGTACGCCGCCTCCAGGGGCACGAGGGACGCCTCCGACCCGTCGGCGGCGGCCAGCACACCTCCCTTGCGGCCCTGGTTCGGCCGGACGACGGCCACCGGGATGCTCGAGTGACGGACCAGGGCCCCGCTCACGGATCCGAGGAGCAGACCAGCGACCGGTCCGTGGCCCCGCGAGCCGACGACCACCATGGACGCGGTCGCCGAGGCGTCGAGCAGGAGGCTGCGGGGGTCGGTCGCGGCCAGGATCGTGTCCACGTCCCCGGACGGGAGGCGGTCGGCAGCCAGTGCCCGCGCGCGCTCCACGACGCGCGAGGCGGAGTCGCGCAGGTGGTCGTTGACCTGACGTGGCGGGATCCCCGCCCCGGCCAGCACGGCCAGCTCGTTGGACCCGATGGTCGACTGCGCGTGCACCACGGTGAGCGTGCGGTGCTGGAGGCGGGCCTCGTCGGCTGCCCACATGACCGCGTGCTCGCTGGCGGGGGAGTCGTCGACTCCCACGATGATCGTTCCGCTGGCACTGGGGGTGTTGGTGGTCATGTCTTGAGTCTCGGAGCGTCCGCTGCCCGCCTGAACGGTCGTTGGCAAGCGTGCGGCGTGACAACGGTCCCGAGCATGACCAAGGTCATGGCGACTGGTTCCCGAAGCCTGCTCCCGCTCCCTCCCGCTCGACGCAGCATCGACAGCGACGAGAGGAGATCGCCATGACCACGGACACGAGGGAGCAGGGCTGCGTCGTCGTCGCCGTCGACGGCTCCGAGGAGGGCTACGCCTCGGTCGCCTTCGCCACGAGGGAGGCGTCCCGCTCAGGACTCGCGCTGCACGTCGTGCACGTCATGCCCGCCTACCTCCCGGTCGGACCTCTCGTGATGATGGCCGCCGACGAGAACCTCGGCGCCTACGCTTCGGAGACGTTGGCCAGCGCGGCGCGGATGGTCGCGGACATCGACGAGAACGTCCCGGTCACCACGGAGGTGCTGGCCGGCGGACGGGTCTCGGAGATCGTGCGTGCCGCTGAGAAGGCGTCGTTCGTCGTCCTGGGACGGCGTCCGGCGAGCGCCCTGGACCGAGCCTGGTCCGGAGGGACGCTCGACGGAGTCGTGAGCCGGGCCCACTGCCCGGTCGTGGTCGTCCCGGGGACCGCGCGTGCCGAGGCCGCCGTCCAGCGCGTCGTGGTGGGCTACAAGTCGTCCGAGCACGCCGACGAGCTGTTCGACGCGGGCTTCCGCGCCGCTGCCAGGCTGGGTGCCCGGCTGGAGGTCGTCCACGCCTGGAAGCTCGCCGGGGGGTACGACGACATCATCGCGGGCCGCGTCAGCGAACCCGGCTGGAACCGGGAGCAGAAGGACGCGATCTGGGCCGCGGTGTCACCGTGGCAGGACGCCTACCCGCACGTCGGGGTCCGGGTCCAGGTCGTCCACGAGCATCCGGTGCGCGCCCTTCTCGACGCCTCGCACGGCGCGGCGCGGCTGATCCTGGTCAAGCCGCTCCACGGTGCGCGCCTGCATCACCTCGGTCGGACGGCGCGCGGCGCCCTGCGCTTCGCGGAGTGCCCGATCGAGGTCGTGGCGGCGTTGCGGCCGCAGCAGCTCGACGTCCCGCCGGTCGAGGTCGAACGGGCCGGCGACCTGGTCCGGTGACGCTCCGCGCACGGTGGGTCGGTCAGTTCCTCCTCTGGACCAGCGGCATCCACGTGGGCATCGTCGCGGCGCACCCCGAGCTGTACCGACACTTCGCCGACGGCGCGATCGTGCCGGGGCTCACGGCCGCCTGGCGCTCGTGGTTCATGTCCGCCCCGGCCGTGTGCGGTCTGGTCGTCGCCGGAGGCGAGGCAGGACTGGCGCTCCTCCTGCTCAGTGCCCGACCCGAGCGCCGGCGTGCCGGCTGGCTCGGAGTGATCGCGTTCCACGTCGCGCTCATGGCGTTCGGCTGGGGGTTCTGGCTCTGGTGCGTCCCGGCCCTCGTGCTCCTCGTCCGCAGCGCCCACCACGACCAGGACGTCGACGTGGCCCTTGGTCATCTCAGCGAGGACCGTCGTTGACCCAGGACTGTGACCCTGTTCTCTGATCGGACGTCGCGCGCTCGCCCAACCTGGAGACACCAGCCGGAGACTCCGGCTCCACACAGAACGGAAGACCTCCATGCGCGCCACATTCGACAAGCTGATCTCGTGGACGGGAGCGCTGCTCGTTGCGGTGCTGCTCGTCGCCGGTGTCCTCCTGACCTGGGCCCACAACTTCGTGGGGAACGAGGTGCACGACCAGCTCTCCCAGCAGCACATCACCATGCCGACCGACAAGACCGGCCTCGCCGACCTCCCTGCGGCCGACCGCGCCGCGCTGGAGAAGTTCGCCGGCCAGCCGCTGACGAAGGGCCCCCAGGCCAAGGCCTACGCGGACCACTTCATCCGCGTGCACATGAACGAGGCCGCGGGCGGTCAGACCTACTCCGAGGTGAGCGGTCAGTACATCCAGCAGTGCAGCGACCCGACGAAGGCCGCCACGCCCGCCTGCCAGAAGCTCGGCGGTCTGCGGCAGACGCTCTTCATGGGTGACACCCTGCGCGGCCTGCTGCTCTACGGCTACGCCTTCGCCACCATCGGCGCCATCGCCGGCTACGCCGCCATCGCGGCGTTCGTCGCGGCGGCTGCCCTGATCATGCTGGTCGGCCTCGGGTTCTGGCACTCGCGTCGTGCCGGGCAGATCGTGGCCGCGGTGCCACAACCGCTGGGCGCGCACGTCTGACACCGCAGGTCCACACCGAAGGCCGGCGCCCGGGCGCCGGCCTTCGGCTCTCCCTGGCCGGAACGGCCGGTCAGGTAGGAGTCAGGAAGGAGTTCCTAGGTTGCACACGATGATCACCATCAACCGCGTTCCCGCCCATCCGCTCGTCGTCCATGCCGCAGTCGTGCTGGTCCCGCTCGCCGCGCTGTTCGCGATCGCGTACGCCGTGTGGCCGACCAGGCGCTGGCAGACCCGCAACCCGGGGGTGATCGTGGCGATCGCCGCCGCGGCCTCGGTCCAGCTGGCTGCGATGACAGGCGACCAGCTCAAGGAGCATCTCCACGAGGACACCTCGCTCCTGCAGACCCACGAGCACTACGCCGGGCTGCTGCAGGCGGCGATGTGGGTGCTCGCCGGACTGATGGTGGTCGCGTGGTGGGCACTCCCGCACGACAACCCGCTGCCCGACAAGGAGCACCAGCACGGCGTGCGGCTGCTGGCCTGGCCGCTGAGCGTGGCTCTGCCGATCGCGGCGGTCGCAGTCCTGGTCCTCGTCGTGCTCACGGGGGACGCGGGAGCACGCGCGGTGTGGGGGAGCGGTGGGCGCAACGCAGGCGCCGCCTCGACGCAGCCCGCCGGTCACCCGTCCAGCGTCGCCGGGCCCTGAGGCGCCGGGTGCACGGTCAGCCCGAACTCCAGCTCGGTGCGCTTCGGCGCGTGGCCGAACTCCTCCTGCGCCATCCGCCACTCCTGCCCGGCCATCAGCGAGCCGAGCACCGCAGCCAGGGTCCGCTGGGCTGCTGACAGGGCGTCGCCAGGGCTGACGTGTGCCCGGATCGTCCGGAAGGCCTCGAAGTCACCCACCGACACCACGCCCACGAACCCCCATCCGTCGGAGGCGGGACTGGTGGACACGCGGATCAGCACGTCGTCGTCGTCGGCCATGGAACGATCACCCCTCGATCCGGCTCTGCCCGATCCCCCGAGCCGGTCGTGCGGCCACCCTTTTGTGTACTACCCAAGACCCCTCCTCGCAAGGGACAGGACCCTCGACGGGTCAGGGGATGACGCCTAGACTCCCCGAGGTCGGCCCCTGTGAGACCTCTGTGAGGGGCCCGGGAGTTCGGGGGAGCTCGATGGAGAAGAACTTCTCGCTGGGGTGGCGTGCGCGTGCGGCCGTCGTGGTCGGCGCCCTGGCGCTGGCGGCCGGACCCGTGATGTCGGCGCCGGCGCACGCGGCGTTCCCGGGGCGGAACGGAGCGGTCGCGTTCATCCGCGACGGCAACGTCTTCACCGCGAACGGCGCGGGCAGGTCGATCCACCAGGTGACCACCGGTGGGGGGTTCTCCGACCCGACGTGGTCACCCGACGGGCGTCGCCTGGCCTATCTGGATGCGTCGGGCGACGTCCTCGTGCGCACGATGTCCAGCGGCGACACGGTGACCCTGGGGACCGCGGACCCGGGCAGTCGTGGACCCTCGTGGTCCGGCGACGGCAGCCGTGTGGCATGGGTCGCGACGCTCCCTGACTCCGACTGCCTGTCGCAGGGGATCTTCGCAGCGCCCGCGAACGGCGGTGCCACGCCGACGTTGCTCTACGACCTCCAGCAGGACTGGGACTTCTGCTCCCACGCCCCCAGCGTGCAGATGGGTGGCTGGTCGCCGCACAGCGGCGTCATCTCCTACACGACGTGCCTCGTGGCGGGCCTGGGGATCGGGTGCGAGGTCTGGAAGCTCGACGTCAGCGCCGCGCAGACCAGCGTGCTGTTCGCCCTCGACTGCGACACCGACACGTGCACCATCCCGACGCTCGGTCCGGCGAAGTTCGGCCCCGGGGGCGCCAAGGTCGTGTTCTCCGCATCGGGCGGGGACCCCGGCGACCTGCCCGGTTCCGGCACCGCACCGCGGGTCTTCTCGGTCACCCTCGGCGGCAGCCACCTGCATCAGGTGAGCACGGCGTCCAGCGGCTCCGACCCGACGTTCTCGCCGAACGGCAAGCGGGTGCTGTTCACGCGCGATGCGGGCTCGACGACCTCCATCGTGAAGTCCCGTCCGTTCGCCGGGAGCACGCGACACGTCCTGATCAAGAACGCCTCGCAGGCGGACTGGCAGGCGCGCTGACGGCCCGGAACTCGCTGACGGGTCAGTACTCGCGACGGTTGCTCTCGTCGAGCACCCGCCTGACCATCGGCTCGAAGAACGACAGCGGCTCCGAGTCGTAGCCGGGGTCGAAGGAGTTCTGGTCGTAGTTCGCGCAGAAGTCGACCGTGGCCTGGTAGTGCTCGTGGTCGCGCCACCGGTCGCGGACGTTGCGGTCCATCCCGACGTGGTGGAAGTAGTAGTAGCCCTGGAACGCTCCGTGGTGCTTGACGATCCAGTAGTTCTTCTCGCTCACGTAGGGCCGCAGCATCGCCGCCGCCACCTCGGAGTGGTTGGCGGGAGCGAGGTAGTCGCCGATGTCGTGCAGCAGGGTGCACACCACCGTCTCCTCGTCCTCGCCGGCCCGGTGGGCCCGGGTGGCCGCCTGGAGCGAGTGGTCGAGCCGGGAGATCTGGTAGCCCGCGGAATCCTCCATGGTCTGCAGCCACCCGAGCACGCGATCGGGAAAGGTCCGCAGCTCCTCGACCTCGACACGATCCAGCAGCGCGTAGTCCTCGGCGGTGCCGTCCTCCATGCGGGTGAACGAGACGACGTCTGACATGCCGGGCTCCTCGGTGTGAAGGCGAGATGATGACGGCCCCATCATGACCGAACGGGCGCTCGCGGTCTCACCCAGACCGGCGATGGCGTCGGTCCCGGCGAGGCGTTAGCGTGACGCCCCTCACCCGCCGGTCCGGCGGCCCAACCGTCCGGAGGTCGTGACGTGCGCATTCTCGTTGCGGACAAGCTGCCCGAGCAGACCCTCCACGACCTGGAGGCACACGGGCACGAGTGCTCGCTCGAGCCGGGGCTCGGTGCCGACGACCTCGCCGGCCGGATCGCGGCGTACGACGTGCTGGTCGTGCGCAGCACCAAGGTCCCGCGCGCCGTCTTCGAGGCCGGGGAGCGGCTGGTGCTCGTCGTCCGGGCGGGTGCCGGCACGAACACCATCGACACCGACGCGGCTTCCGAGCGCGCGGTCTTCGTCAGCAACGTGCCCGGACGCAACGCGGCGGCGGTCGCCGAGCTCACGATGGGCCTGCTGCTCGCGATCGACCGGCGGATCCCCGACGCCGTCGCCGACCTCCGCGCGGGCAAGTGGGACAAGCAGACCTACGGCAAGGCCGAGGGGCTGATGGGCTCGACCATGGGAGTCGTCGGCCTCGGCTCCATCGGCTTCCTGGTGGCCGAGCGGGCAGCGGCGTTCGGCATCCACGTGCAGTCGGTCGCACGACCGGGCCGGTCCGCGGCGGCGGTGGAGCGGGCCGAGGAGATCGGCATCACCTGGTGCGACACGATCGAGGAGCTGGCCGCGACCTCCGACATCGTCTCGCTGCACGTCCCCGCGAGCCCCGACACCAAGCGGCTGGTCGACGAGGGCTTCCTGGCGCGGATGAAGCCCGGCGCGATCCTGCTGAACACCTCGCGTGGCGACGTCGTCGACGAGGCGGCGCTGCTGAAGGCGCTCGACGAGGGACGCGTGCGCGCGGGGCTCGACGTGTTCGACGACGAGCCCGGCGGGGGACAGGCGGAGTGGCACTCGGCGGTCGCCCAGCACCCCGGGGTCGTCGCGACCCACCACATCGGCGCCTCGACGACCCAGGCCCAGCGCGCCATCGCGCAAGGCGTGACCGAGATCGTCGACGCCTTCACCGCCGGTGAGGCTCGTCACTGCGTGAACCTGGAGCCCGACCGGCTCGGCACCCTCGCGCTGAGCGTGCGTCACCTCGACCGGGTCGGGGTGCTCGCCCAGATCCTCGACCAGCTCCGGGCCGCCCACCTCAACGTGCAGCACATGCAGAACCGGATCTTTCGCGGGGGCGAGGCGGCCGTCGCGTTCATCGACGTCGAGGGCGAGGTCTCCGACGAGCTGCTCGACTCGTTGCGTGCCATCCAGCACGTGCTCGGCGTCTCCGTGGTGAACCTCGACGACGGCGGGGGTGCGCCGTCATGAGCAATGTCCACGCGTTCCCGGCACGCGTCGTCCGACAAGGGGTGGCGCGCCGCACCGTGACCGCCATGACCGAATCGCAGGACGACTCGGGCGTCGACCTCTACGGCGTCCGGATCGACCCCGCGGCGTACGCCGACTCCCCGGCCGCGCTCTACGTCTACCGGCAGAGCCGCGACGGTGTCGCCCACGTCGGCGTCGTGTGCGACGTGGCCGTGCAGGCCGTCGCCGACGGGCGGGTCAAGGTCCACGAGGCCGTCGAGCAGCTGCGCGTCGACGCGCTGGTCTGGCACCACGCGCGCAGCGACGGGCCGCCGGCGCTGGTCATGCTGCTGCACCGGGCCGGGTCGGCGTACGACCACGCGGTGGAGGCGGCGCTGGCCTCGGAGCCGATCCTGGACTTCGACGGGCCCGAGGGGCTTCGACAGACCGTGTGGCGCCTGGAGGACGGCGCGGCCACGACGGCACTGCTCGACGAGCTGGCCTCCGCGCCGCTCTACATCGCCGACGGCCACCACCGAGCGGCGGCGGCGCTCGAGGAGTGGCGCGTCGCCGGCAAGCCCGCCGACGCGGGCCTGCTCTGCCTGGTGCACCCCATGGACGGGTTGAACCTGTCGGCCTTCCACCGCCGGGTCTCCGGTCCGATCGACGCCGATCGCCTGCTGGCCCTGCTCGCCGACGACTTCGAGCTCGAGGAGGTGCCGGACCCGCCCGCACCGTCCGTCGGCACCCTCGGCGTCTACGTCGCGTCCGGGTGGCACCGCGCCGTCCTGCGCAGTGACCGACCCACCGGTGTCGCCGGTCTGGACGCCACCTTGTTGGCGACCCGCGTGCTCGACCGCATGGAGCCCGCCACCTCGGGTCGGGTCCGCACGGTCGACGCGGTGCCGGACGCCGAGCCCCTGGGGCAGCACGTCGCACGTTGCGACGTCGATCGCGGCGCGCTGTTCCTGCTGGCGCCGCCTCCGCCCGAGGCTCTGGTCGAGGTCGCGGACGCGGGCGAGGTGATGCCGCCGAAGACGACCTACTTCGAGCCGAAGCCGGCCGCCGGGATCTTCCTGCGCCCGCAGGCCTAGACCCGGCTGCCCTCCGGCGGCGTGGCCCCGGCCCGGGCGAGATGCTGGCGGGCATCGACGTCGACGGCCTCGAGGTCGACCACGGCGCGTGCGAGCAGGAACTGGTCGTCCAGGATCGAGGCCAGCACCCGACGTGCGTCGGCGTCGTCGCCGGCGTACTCCGTGACCATGGCGGTCGCCTCGCGCAGGAAGCGTCGCCACCTCTCGGCGTCGCCCTCGACGATCAAGGTCTCGATCCGCTCGCGCAGCTCCTGCTCGACGTCGTCCGGGGAGCCGCCGCCGGTCGCCGCGAGGCGAGCGAGCAGCGACGGGACCAGGGTCTCGACCTCCGGCGGCAGGAAGAGCCAGGCGTCAGGATGAGGCGACACTGCGGGTCCCCGTCGCCTGCTCCTCGAGCTCGGCGATCCGAGGCAGCAGCTCCCGGAGGCGCTGCTGGAACCGGATGACCGAGAACTCCTGCTCGTCGTTGAGGATCCCCGAGTGGTACGACGGCGCCTGGACGCCGCGCTGCACCCTCGTGGTGATGTCGACGTCCTGGCCCATGATGTCGACGTTCAGCTCGCGCATGAGCTCGCGCGCGCGCCGGTCCTGCTCCTCCTCCTGGGGGTGGACCAGCGTCATCGTCGTCGCCCGGGTGCTCATCAGGCCGGTCGGCTCGAGCTGCCACATGTCGATGTGGTGCGGGTAGATCTCGAAGAACGTCGTGGGCCAGATGCAGACGTGGCCCATGGCGTTCTCGAACTCCTCGGGCATCCCCGGCATCCGGCGGATCAGTGACTGGTACTCGCGCTCGCGCGGATCACGAGAGGGGCGGCTTCGGTAGGGCACCCGCGACCACTCGCACCAGTCGTTGTTGTCGCCGACGGTCTCCTTGACGTCGACGAGCCGCACGAGCGTCGGGTGGGCGACGGGGACGTGGTAGTCCTCGTAGTAGTTGTCGGCGAGGATCTTCCAGTTCTCCTCGAAGTCCTCGGTCCAGCGCGCACCCTCGGGACCGTGGTGAACATGCAGCCCCGAGACGTTGAGCCACTCGAGATAGGGCCCGACCGGGCCGAGCATGTCCTCCAGCGACATCTGCTCCGGATCGATGCAGCAGAAGACGAGGCCACCGACGACCCCGATCCGGAACTGGGGCAGGGCCACCTGGTCGCGGTCGAGGCAGGCGAAGCCCTGCCCGGACGGCGCCGCCGCCAGCCGGCCGTCGAGCTCGTAGGTCCAGGCGTGGTAGGGGCAGCGCATGACCGAGCGCGTCTGACCGGTGCCCTCGAGGATCGTCGAGGCCCGGTGTCGGCACACGTTCGACATCGCGCGGAGCTCGCCGTCGAGGCCGCGGATCACGACGACGGGCTCGCGGCCGACGTTCGCGGTGACGTAGTGGCCGGGCTCGGACAGCTCCGAGACGTGGCCGACGAGCACCCAGGACCGCTGGAAGACCTCGGTGACCTCCTGCTCGTAGAGCACGGGGTCGGTGTAGGCGACGCCCGGCAGGCTCCGGGTGGCGGTCGGCGCCTTCTGCGTCGAGCGCGTCTCTGGGGTGTTCGTGGGCGCGGCGACGTCGGTGGAGACGTGGCGGGGATCCATGGCAGGACTCCTGACTGATCGTTCGGTCAACACTACCCGAACGGCCGCCCGCGGGTCAGCAGCCGCCGGGGCCGGAGTCCACGACGCGGTAGACGGTGAGCGTCGACGACTGCCGGAACGGCCGCAGACCCGGACAGGCGTCGAGGGAGTGCAGGGACGGCGGCGTGTCCCACACGTTCAGGGTCGCCAGCGAGTAGGCGTGCGGGTCGCCGACCACCACCCACGTGACGTGGTTGCGGGCGAGGTAGTCCCAGTGGGCCGACGGGTCGGAGTAGAACGCCTGGGCACCGCGCAGCAGGGCGTTGGCGTCGTGCAACTGGGTCTCGAAGGTGTACGGCGCACGGCCGTCGAGCAGCCCGATGGCCGGGGTGTTGTCGGGGATGAAGCCCTCGGTGTACCCGTTCGCGAGCACCACGTCGTGGCTGGTCAGTGGGAGCGTGCGCCACGTCGTGAGCTGCGCCCGGCTCGGAGCCTGCCCGTTGTCGTAGCGGCTGATGCGGACCATCGAGACCAGCCCTCCGGCACACAGCGCACCGAGCAGGACCAGTGCTCGCTGCCGGGCCGTCGGCACGAGGACGCGGCCGCGGAAGGACCACGTGGCCTGAGCGGCGGCGGTCAGCCCGATCGCGAGGAGGGGCGGGCCCAGAAGACTGGCCTCGAGCACGATCCGGGAGGCACCGGTGCGGCGCGGCACGTAGCCCTGCCACCCGAACATGAAGACCGAGGCCACGACGGCCAGGCCGAGCAGCGAGAGCAGCGTGAACGCCACGATGTCCCGGGTGACCGCCTCGCGGCGGGTGCGCCAGAGCCCGTACACACCCCAGACCAGCGCCGGGGCCATCCACCACTCCTGCCAGTTGTAGAGCTCGCGCCAGGACGTGCCGATCATGTGGAGGTTGGTGGCCGGACTCGACGGAGTGTCTCCCCGGGCGGCCCGGAAGAACTCCCAGGTCGGGTCGGCCAGACCACCGCGGTCGACCAGACCGCCCGCGTGCACCGTGCCGGACGCCTCGTGGAAGACGAGTCCCACGACGACGACACCCGCTGCCAGCGCGGCCAGCGCCAGCACGCCGCGCAGGATCTGCTCTCGGCGCGGTCCGCGCACGGCGTACACCAGCGCGGCGGCGGCGACCATGACGCCCGACGACAAAGCGGCGATTCCGTGCACCTGCGAGAGACAGGCGGCGAGCAGCGCCGCACCCACGAGCGAGGCTCGCTCGCGACGACGCAGCCAGTCGACGGCGAGCGCCACCATCAGGAGCCCGAGCCCCAGCCCGAAGGTCTCCGGCCGGTAGCCCGCCGCCCGGATCGGCCCGATCCCCGCAGCGACGACGATCGGGACGGCGAGCAGCGAGCCGAGCCGGCCGGCGCCCAGGACCCTGGTCAGGGCCGCCATGCCGATGCCGAGCAGCAGCAGGCTCAGCAGCGTCACCGTGAGCACGGTCGCCATCGGGTGCCCGGGATCCTGCACCAGCAGCATCGCCGTGCCGGTGGTGAACAGGTGGTAGTCGTTGAGGAACGGCGTCGCGGCGCCGAACTCGATCGAGGACGACGGGATCGATCCCGCCTCGGCGACCTGCCGGGCGAGCCCGTAGTAGTACCAGGGCGTCGAGCCGAGCGGCGACCACCACGTGGTCAGGATCGTGTAGCCCAGGGGCAGGAACACCAGGGCGCTGAGCCCGACCACCGCGCCGAGTCGGCGCGCGACCGGTGCGAGCACGGCGCGGAGCCGCGTGCGGTGGCGGGGGAGCAGCACCACGACCAGGGACACCGCAGCCACCACCGCGTCCCAGACCCACACCCAGGTCGACGTGAGGTGGTCGATCCGAGTCAGCAGCCCGGAGCCGAGCAGCCACGTCGCGAGTCCGCAGGCGAGCCCGCGCGCGAGGACGACGTCCGACGGTGTCTTCTCGGCGCGACCCGGCAGCGCGACCGCGCCCGCCAGCGCGGGCAGGGCCAGGGGGAGCAGGAGTCCGACGAGCGGGGTCATGGCCTCAGGTGGCCGTCCGCTGTCGACGTGCGCGGGGATCGTGCACGCGGGCCCAGGAGCGGAAGATGGTCCCGCAGTAGCCAAGGGCGTAGCCCAGCCCACGCGGCTTCTTGCTGGTGCCGATCTCGCGACTGCGGATGTGGACGGGCACCTCCTTGACGCGCAGACCCTGACCCGCGGCCTGGATCAGGATCTCCGCGGCCGAGAACCGGTCCTCGACGAGCCGCATCCGGGCCAGGCCCGCGGCGTCGATCGCGCGGTAGCCGTTGGTGCAGTCGGTGATCCGGGTCCAGGTGAGCAGCCGGATGAGGAGCGTGAAGCCGCGGATGCCGAGGTCCCGCGCGCCGCCCGCGTCGTCGTACCGGCCCAGGAAGCGCGAGCCCTGGACGTAGTCGGCCTCGCCGGACACGACCGGCCCCACGAGGGAGGGCAGCTCGGCCGGGTCGTGCTGGCCGTCGGCGTCCATGGTCACGACGGCCCGGGCGCCGAGTCGTTGCGCGAGCGCGAAGCCGGTGCGCAGGGCGTCACCCTGCCCGAGATTCCTGGAGTGCGACCCCACCACCGCGCCGGCGTCCCGGGCCTCGTCGGCGGTCCCGTCGGTGCTGCCGTCGTCGATCACCACGGGGCGCACGCGCAGCCCGCACACAGCATCCGGCAGGGACCGCACGACCGGCCCGACGCTGCCGGCCTCGTTGAGGGCCGCCATCACGATCACGAGCTCGCCGCCGTCCGGCGGGGCACTGCTGGGGTAGCTCAACGCGTCCTCGACGGCCGCCTCGCGGACGGCGGTCGCGGCTGCGCGCGCCGCCGTCGCCGCACCGCTCACGCGTGCGACTCCCGGAACCACGCCACGGTGCGGTCGAGTCCCTCCGCGAGCTCGACCCGGGGCTCGAACCCCAGCAGCTCCTTGGCCAGCGAGATGTCGGCGTAGTTGCGCATGACGTCGCCGGCACGCTCGGGCTCGTGCTCGACGGGGACGTCGCCCAGCCGCTCGGCGATGAGGCGGGCCACCTCGAGGACGGTGGTCTCGACTCCCGAACCGAGGTGGGCGACCGTCGCCTCGCCGTCGTGGGCCAGGGCCGCGGCGATCCCACGGCAGAGATCCTCGACGAAGACGAAGTCGCGGGTCTGGCTGCCGTCGCCGTACACGACGAGGGGTCGACCGGCCATCGCCTGCTTGCAGAACGCGGCCACGACCGAGCCCTTGTGATAGCTGTACGGGCCGTAGACGTTGGCGAACCGCAGCACCGTGGTCGGCATCCCGTAGGAGCCGGTGAACGCCGAGCAGTAGGCCTCGCCGGAGAGCTTCGAGGCGCCGTAGGGCGAGGTCGGCCGCGGCACCATGTCCTCGTGCGCCGGCGGGACGATCTCGCCGAGCGGCGCGTTGGACGACGCGAACACGAACCCGCCGACACCCGCGTCGCGCGCCGCCATCAGGGCGTGCAGGGTGCCGCGCACGTTCAGCTCGCAGTCCGTGGCCGGGTCGGCGACCGACGACGGCACCCCGGCCTGGGCCGCGAGGTGCACGACGTGATCGCACCCGCGGGCTGCCTCGGTGAGGGCTGCCAGGTCGAGGATGTCGCCCTCGACCACCTCGTCGTAGGCCGCGCGCTCCGCATCGTCACGCCGTCCCGTGCTGAAGTCGTCGTAGCAGCGCGTGACGTACCCGAGCTGGGCGAGCACCGGAGCGAGGTTGACGCCGATGAAGCCGGCGCCGCCCGTCACCAGGACGCGGTCGTGCGTCACCGCCATGTGGTGCGCGGGGCGACCGCGTCGACGATCGCGCGGTCCTTGTACTGCAGGAGGGTGCTCAGCGTCGCGGTCACGAGGTCCTCGGAGAGCAGGGTCGGCTCGAGGCCGAGGTCGAGCAGCTTGGTGTGCGTCGGGTTGTAGTAGTGCTCCTGCGCCTCGGTGCGGGGGTTCTCGATCTCGCGGATCTCGACCTCGAGACCCAGCTCCTTGGCGGCCTGCTGCACCTCGACCGCGAGGTCGCGGATGGAGAAGGACTCGGTGAACTGGTTGAAGACCCGCAGCTCGCCGCGCTCGGCCGGGTTGAGCAGGGCCAGCTCGACGCAGGCGAGGGTGTCGCGGATGTTGAGGAAGCCGCGCGTCTGGCCGCCGGTGCCGTAGACCGTCAGCGGGTGGCCGACGACGGCCTGCATGCAGAAGCGGTTGAGGGCGGTGCCGAACTGCTCGTCGTAGTCGAAGCGCGTGAGCAGCCGGTCGTCGAGCACGGTCTGGTCGGTGTGCACGCCGTACACGACGCCCTGGTTGAGGTCGGTCGCCCGGATGCCGTAGACGCGCGTCGCGAAGTGGATGTTGGTCGAGTCGGCGACCTTGCTCGCGTGGTACCAGCTGTGCGGCATCTTCGGGAACGGCAGCGTGTCCTTGCGGCCACGGTGCTCGATCTCGATGAAGCCCTCTTCGATGTCGATGTTGGGGCAGCCGTACTCGCCCATGGTGCCCAGCTTGATGAGGTGGCAGTCGAGGTCGTTCTCGACGATCGCGAACACGACGTTGAGGTTGTTCTCGATGTTGTTGAGCTGGGTGAAGACGGCGTGGCGACGGTCGGTCATGGAGTACGGCGCCGACGGGATCTGCCCGTAGTGGATGACCGCCTCGGGCTTGAAGTCGCGCACGAGTCGGTTGACCAGCTCGAAGTCACGCAGGTCGAAGGTGTGCACGTCGATGGTGCGGCCCGAGACCTCGTGCCACGCCTTGGCGCGCTGGTCCAGGTTGAGGATCGGGGTCAGGCTGTCGCTGCCGGCCTCCGTCACCATCTGGCGGCGCAGATAGTTGTCCACCACGGCCACGTCGTGGCCGTGCGCCGACAGACTCATCGCCGTGGGCCACCCGAGATAGCCGTCGCCTCCGAGCACCAGAACACGCACCGTAGGACCCCTTCCATGCATCGGTCGGCAGAAACCTAGCCTGCTGAGCGCCAGAACGCCCCATCACGGGGCCGTGTGAGTCCCCTCCGGCGGCGCGTGCGTCGCCGTCTTGGCGGCGAAGAGACGGTCGAAGAGCACGAACCGGAAGACGAACATCACGACGTACACCATGAAGTAGGTGCCCGAGACCAGGAACGTGCGCGTGCCGTGGGCCACGGACGTGCCGTCGAGGAGGTGGGCGACCGCCGAGGTCGCCAGGATCGCCAGGACCAGCGTCCCGAGCACGATCGAGGCGTAGGGGAGCAGCTCGCGGCGCAGGCTCGGCCGACCACGACGGCCCCACGTCCAGCGACGGTTGATCCAGTAGTTGGGAATGGCGCCGGCCCACCACGCCAGGATCGAGGCCACGGTGGTCGACGCGCCGACCGGGCCGTACAGGACCAGGAACGTCGCCTGGCTGCACACGGTGGCGACGACCGAGCCGGTGCCGTAGCGCAGCACCTTCCCGGCCAGGCCGGCCCGCGCCCAGCGGGGTCCGGCGTCGCGGCTCGCTGTCTCAGCGACGTCGGACATGGGGGAGATCTTACGGCGCCACGTGCGCCATGATGCTCGGTGCGGGGCCGACCGCGGCCCGCAGGAAGGACCGGGTGCTGGAGTACGTGGTCGTCTCGGTTGTGCTCATCGGTGTGCCGACCCTGGTCGCCGTCGTGGCGATGCTGGTCGTGCGCAGACGCGCGCCCGACGGGGGCTACCTCGGCAGCATGGAGTCGGCCGACGGCGTCTTCAGTGCCGCGGGCGCCGGTCTCGCCGTGCTTCTGGCCTTCGTGATCTTCGCCGTGTTCGACAGCTACTCCAACGCGCGGTCCGCGACGGGGGAGGAGGCCGTGGCGACGCAGCAGATGTACTCCACTGCCGGCTTCTTCCCCGACAAGACCGCCGAGCTCCGCGGCCAGGTCGTGTGCTACTCCCGCGCCGTGATCCACGACGAGTGGCCGGCGATGTCCCACGGCCAGGAGAGCCCGGTCGTGCAGAGCTGGGTCGACAAGCTGGACGCCACGATCCAGCAGAGCAAGATCGTGGGCAACGGCCAGGGTGCCGCGCTCGAGCACTGGCTCAGCCTGAGTCAGGATCGCCAGGACGCCCGGCGTACCCGCCTCGCCGAGGGCAGGCCGTTCGTCCCCGGCTTCGTGTGGTTCGTGCTCGTGCTGATCACGATCATCGTGGTGGCGTTCCAGTGCCTGTTCGCCGATCCCACGGCGACGGCGTTCGGCCAAGCGGTGGCCATGAGCGCCATGACGGTCACCCTCTTCTCGGCGCTGACGTTGATCTGGGTGTTGGACCGTCCGTTCGAGAACCGCGGGGCCGAACTGCATCCCACGCGCATGCAGGCGTCGCTGGCCGTCATGTCGAACGAGGTGGGCTTCCCGGCCGACCTGCCGTGCGACGCGGTGGGCAACCCCGCCTGAGCGGTCAGAGCCTCCCGAGGACCCAGTAGGCGAGAGAGTTGCCCGGGTTGATCCCGATCAGGATCCGCCACAGCAGCTTGGGCCCCCGCACCTGCTCGTCGGAACGGCGAGCCAGGTCGCGGAACGCGAACGCGGCGGAGACCGCCTCGACGGCGACGACGGCGACCACGACTTCCTTCGGCGGCTTGCGCATGCCACCAGCGTAGGTCGGCGTGCGGCGTGGGTGGTTTCGAGGCAGGCGCCAGGGCGCCTTCCTCAACCACCGGTGTCCGTGATCGGTGGTTGAGGAGGGCCCTCTGGGGGCCGGTCTCGAAACCATCCCGCAGGGATGCTCAGGGTTCGGGGGTGGTGGCGCGGGTGATGTCTTGGGTGCCGGTGGGGTCGCGGAGGTATTGGTAGCCGTGGGGGCTGGTCCACAGGTAGGTGCCGGGGTCGAGCATCACGTAGGTCCAGGGTGTGTGGGTTTTGAGTCGGTGGTGTCGGCGGCAGCCTGGGGCGAGGTTGCAGGTGCAGGTCGGTCCGCCCCCGCCGCCCCCTCCGGCTCCTCCGCCGCTTCCCTGTGGGTGGTGGGGGTTGATGTGGTCGCAGTCGCAGGTTCGGGCGGGGCGGGTGCACCAGGGGAAGACGCAGGTGCCGTCGCGGATCGCGATGACCTCGGCGATCCGGTCGGGGACGCGGCCGGAGTCGGTGCCGGTCTCGGGGCGGTCGGGGGTCGGTTCGAGGGCGTGGCATTGGTCGGGGTCGATGACGGGTTTGACGGTGATCCGGGTGGTGTCGGGGCTGGCGCACCAGGATCGGATCTGGTCGACAGTGACCAGGGTGTTGCCGTGTTCGAGGCGCCCGACGGGGTCTAGACCTGCCAGGGCGTGGTCGGTGAGGTGGGCGTAGAGGATCACCTGCCGTGGCGGCACCGGCACCACCGGCACCACCGGCACCACCGGTGTGCTGGGGATCTCTGAGTTGACGGTGGTGCTGTCGGTGGTGGGGAGCTGGTCGAGGGTGATCTGGCCGCGGGCGAGGTCGCCGATGGCCTGGGCGCGGCGGACGTCCAACGATTCGGTGGACCCCAGCGCGAGCCGGGCGGCAGCGCCGGCGGCGAGGGCGGCGTCGAGGTCGAGGGCGTCGGCGATGTCGAGGTCGGCGTCTAGGTGCATGGTCCCGGTGTAGGAGACCTGCTGGTGATGCACCGTGACGTGTCGCTTGTCCCAGGAGGCATCGGCTCGGCGCTGTAGCTCGTCGGGCATGTGCCGGGCGACCGCCTCGGACACCAGGCGCTCCAAGACCGTGGGGCCGACCTTCCCGGCGCGGCCGTCGGGGCCGGCGACCTGGCGGTCCACGAACGCCGCACCCTCCTCGGACAGGCAGATCGTGGCCGCGGCGACGCGGCGGGCCTTCCACGCCTGGACCCGCCCGGACCGGACCAGCGCCCACAGCCGCGGGAGGCGGTAGGCCAGCTCCACGGCCTCACCCAACAGCCGCTTGCCGGCCTCGGTGGCCAGGCCGACCGCGGCGGCGAACTCCGCGACCGCGAACTCCGCCATCTGCGGGGCACCGGAACCCGCGATCGTCAGCTCGGTGTCGGTCCCGCCGACGTAGTGGGTCGCGGCCTCGCCGTAGACGTGGATGGTGTCCACGGGGTGGATCAGGACCCACTGCACCGCCAGCTCCAACAGCCGGACCTCCGCAGCATCCGCAGCACGACGCTGGTCACGGGCCGCGGTCAGGACCCCGGCCGCGGAGTCCGGCAACTCCGGCGCTGCCATCCGTTCTGCTGTTCCCGAGATGCCCATACGAGTATGCAACCAGAGACCACCGACAACCGTGACCGTCATCCACAGACCCACGGTCACCGGCCGTGCAGGGGTGGTTTCGAGACAGGCGCTAGCGCGCCTTCCTCAACCACCGAAGACCGCGCCTCTTCAACCACCGGACTCCCGCGGCGCATGGGGGGATCGAGGGCGGGTACGAGCCGATCGTGGAGTTCGACAGACCGTTGCGGGTGCGCCTCGAGCACGAGTGCGAGCTGGTGCACGCCGGGTTGACGCAGATGCTCGCGGGATACCGCGACCGCCTCCGGGTACTTCCACCCTCCGCCGGACGCGAGGAGGTGGCCGACATCGCCCTCGTCGACCCGTTCTCCCGTCGAGGTGAGGACGAGCCGGTCCAGCCGGCGACGATCACCCGGCCCCCCGCCACGGCCCGCGTCGTGGTGTTCACCTGGGAGGTGCGGGACGGCTACGTCGAGCGCGCGATGCTCGGAGGAGCCGACGGGTACGTCTCCAAGGAGCTCCCCGCCGCCGAGCTCGTGGCCGCGCTCGAGAAGGTGCACGCGGGCGAGCGCATCGTCGCCCTCGACCTCGTGTCGACAGCGGTGGCTCGGACGCCGCACGCACTCGGGCTCACTCCGCGGGAGTCGCACGTGGTGGCGCTGATCGCCGAGGGCGCCCCGAACAAGGAGATCGCGCGCCGCCTCGAGCTGTCGATGAACACCGTCAAGTCGCACATCCGCACGGCGTACCGCGCCATGGGCGTCACGAGCCGCACGCAGGCCGTTCTCTGGGCGGTCGAGCACGGCATCACCGCGCCCTGGGTCGCCGTTCGCGACGAGGCCGCCTCCTAGACGATCTCGAGACCGGTCGGGGCGGTCACGTCGACCACGTCACCGGAGGCGTCCACCGTCACCGAGCACCGCCCGTCTCCGAGCCGGATGCCCGCCACGGTCAGGGCGCCGACAGGGCTGGGGCGCAGCGGATGGATCTCCAGGCGGCCTGCAGGCAGATCGGGTCGCAGCCCGAGCACGGTCGTGCACATCGCCAGCGCCGACGCGGCCGCCCAGGCCTGCGGCCGGCACGACGCGGGGTACGGCGCCGGGGAGCCCAGCGCGGGATCGTCGGCATAGAGCTCCGGCAGCCGGTAGCCGACGTGCATCGCCCCCTCGAGCAGTGATCGCACGGCACGCCCGGCCGCCGCGTCCTGTCCGGCAGCCGCCAGGCCGGTGATCGCGATGGTCGTGTCGTGCACCCACACCGAGCCGGTGTGGTAGCCGATCGGGTTGTACGCCGGGTTGCTGCGGCCCAGGGTCCCGATCCCGAACGCCCCGAGCAGATCGGGCGAGGTGAGTCGTGCGGCGACGAGGCCGTCCTCCTCCGGGGTCAGCAGGCCGGTGCCCAGCACGTGGCCCATGTTGCTGCCCACACCGTCCACGGGCTCGCCGTCCCGGTCGAGGGCCATGGCCAGATAGGCGCCGTTCTCGTCGTCCACCCAGAATCGCTCCCGGACGCGCGCGGCCAGGGCGTCGGCCCACGTCAGGAGCTCGGGCGCGGGCTGCGACCAGTGGCGCTCGAGGAGTTCGGCGGCAGCCCGTGCCGCCTGCACGGCGTACCCCTGCACCTCGAGGAGCGCGATCGGGGAGTCGGCGACGCGTCCGGAGCGCGTCCGCATCGCGTCGTGGGAGTCCTTCCAGCCCTGGTTGGACAACCCCGTCCCGGTCGGGTCGTCGTAGCGGAGGAAGCCGTCCCTGCTCTCGGCGACCGACTCGGTGAGCCAGCCGACGGCTGCGTCGAGGGCCGGACGCAGAGCAGTGACCTGAGTGGCAGGCAGCCCCCATCGCCAGGCGTCACGCAGCAGCAGCACCCACAGCGCCGTGGCGTCGACCGTGCCGTAGTAGACCGGGGGGAGGGCGTGCCCACCGGCGCCCGTGCCCGGGTCGGCGCGGCGTACCTCGTGGACGATCTTGCCGGGCGCCTCGGCGGTCGCCGGGTCGTGCCGGCGCCCTTGCCGTCGGGCGAGGGCTCGCAGGGTCCCGCCCGCCAACTCGGTGCCGAGGGGGAGCGCGAAGCGGGCCGCCCAGATGGAGTCGCGGCCGAAGAGCGTGAGGTACCACGGCGACCCGGCCGCGAGATACACGTCGTCGTGCTCGAGGGGGTCGGTCTGCAGCAGGCCCGCCAGGTCACGCACCGACGTGTCCACCGTCAGGTCGAGGCGCCGGTCACCCGACGTCACCTCGAGCCCGGACCAGTCGACGCCTGCGGCACCGCTTCCGGGATCGAACGGCGTCGGGTGGAGGCGCTCGGCGCAGACCTCCCAGGAGAGCTCCACCTGACGTCCGGGCTCGACCGTGACATCCCACGACAGGACCAGGCAGCCCGACGCGCCCGCCGACACGTCGGCACCTGGCGCGACGACGCGCGTGGCGTGCGACGCATCGCGCCAGCCACCACCCGTCCCCCCGATCTCCACCGGGAGCAGGCCGGGCGAGTCGGCGCCGGCCTTCACCGACGCGAGGTCGAGGCCGTCGCCGCCCAGCTCGACCGTGACGGTCGTGGTCACCGGAGCGAGCGCGCACGAGGAGACAACGAGCTGCTCGTGGGCGCCCAGCCCGCACAGCGTCCGGGTACGCCGCAGCGTCACCGTCGGATCCGGGCCCGGCGTCCCCAGGGAGCGCGCGACCAGGTAGTCGACCGCGCGTTCGCCGACCGCGTGGGACGCGAGCCGCTCGCAGCGCCGTACGTCGGGCGCGTCGTAACGCAGCCGCAGGTCGCGCACGACGCGGCGATCGTCGACGTACAGGCCGCTGGCGGGCGAGTCGCCGAGGTCGCCGTCATTCCCCGCCACGCAGGTCACGGTGCCCAGCACCGTCACGTCCAGCTCGTGCAGCCAAGGCTGTCGCCGCGGCTCCTGGATCACGTCGCGCTCCTCCCGAGAGGCTCCGCCCGGCGCCTCGAGGAGCGCTCGGGCCTTGACATCCAGCAGTGACCGGATCAGGGTAACAAGAGATTTGAAGGTTCAAATCACTCGGGCTCGGGAGCGACGCGTATGACGACACCGCCAGCGACACCGCGGTCGAACGCCTCGGCGTCCCGCTGGGGCGCCCGGGGGAGCAAAGTCACCATCGAGGACGTCGCTCGCGCTGCGGGCGTGTCCCGGCAGACGGTGACGAACACGCTGTCCTACCCGCACCGGGTGCGTGCCGACACCAGGGAGCGGGTGGAAGCCGAGATCCAGCGGCTGGGGTACCGGCCCTCGGCCGCCGCCCGGTCGATGCGGTCACGGGTCTCGGGTGCGCTGGGCATCGAGCTGCGAACGCTGGGACCGGGCTACCACAACGCGCTCATGGCGCCACTGCTCGCCGAGCTCAGCCGCGCCGCGGGGCTGCGCGGCGCGCACATGGTGACGTTCGGCGAGGCGACCGAGGAGTCGAGCCTGGCGGCCTACGAGCACATGTGGCTCACCCGGCGGGTCGACGCGTTCGTCCTCACCGACACCGAGCCCGGCGACCCGCGCCCCCGCTGGCTCGCCGAGCAGGGCGCGCCCTTCGTCTCGTTCGGTCGCGTCTGGAGCGATCCGGCGTTCTCGCAGTGGGTCGATGTCGACGGCGGAGCAGGCACGGACCTCGCCGTGCGGCACTGCCGCGACCGGGGCTACGAGCGGGTCGCGTTCCTGGGCTGGGAGCCGGGCCGCTCACCGGTCATGGACGACCGGCGCGACGGCTGGGCCGCGGCGTGTGGTGAGGCGGGCCTGCCGACGGGCGGCCTCGAGGGTCGCTGCGACGACGACCTCGGGAGCGTCACCTCGGCCGCCCTGCGACTCCTGGACGAGCTCGGGGGGCCGGGCGGTGCGGTCGTGTGCACGAGCGACCTCGTCGCCGTCGGCGTCCACCACGCCCTGGCTCTGCGTGGGCTGCGCGTCGGTGCGGACGTCGGCCTGGTCGGCTTCGACGACTCCGAGACCGCGCGGCTCCACGGGCTCACCAGCGTCCGACAGCCACTCGACCGGATCGCCGAGGAGCTCGTGCTCCGGCTGGAGCACCACTTCGACGGAGAGCACGAGACCGGGGTCGGGCTGCTTCTCCGCCCGACCCTGCACGAGCGCGCGAGCACCGGCGGGCCGGAGGGCCGAGAAGACAAGAGCTGACGGGGGCCGAGCAGGACGTGCGCACGCGGTGCGCCGAGAGAGAGGAACGGTTGTGGCGAGGATGCGGGTTCTGGGGACCGCGGCGGCGGTGGCGGCGCTGTCGTTGACGGCGGCGTGCGGAGGCAATGGGTTCAACAGCGGGAGCTCGGGCAACCCGACATCGGGTCCGACGAGCGGCGTGGCTCTGACGATGATGATCGCGTCGTCCGGCGACGCCGAGACCAACGCCGTGACGGCGGCCACCAAGGCCTGGGGCCAGCAGACGGGAAACACCGTCAAGCTCATCCCGGCCTCGAACATCCAGCAGCAGCTCACCCAGGCCATGGCCGGGGGCTCTCCGCCGGACGTGTTCTACGGCGAGGCCAACATGTTCCAGTCGCTGGTCCAGGCGCACCAGCTGGCGGCGACGGGTGACAGCGTCCAGGACTCCAGCGACTTCTATCCCAACCTGGCCAAGTCGTTCACGGTCGACGGCAGCTACTACTGCGTGCCGAAGGACTTCTCGACCCTGGCGGTCGAGATCAACACCGACCTGTGGAAGAAGGCCGGGCTGACCGACGCCGACCTGCCGACGACGTGGCCGAAGCTCGAGGCCGCCGCGAAGGCGCTGACCGGCAACGGCGTCACGGGGCTGGTCATGAGCGACACGCTCGACCGCGTCGGCGCGTTCATGGTCGAGGCCGGTGGGTCGTACATGAACGCCGACGGGACGGCGTTCGACTTCAACTCGCCGCAGGACCTCCAGGGACTCCAGTTCGTGCAGAAGCTGGCCAAGGAGGGCGTCCTGAAGTTCCCCAAGCAGATCGGGGAGACCTGGGGCGGCGACGCCATGGGGTCGGGCAAGGCCGCGATGACGATCGAGGGGAACTGGTTCGTCGGCGGCATGAAGGCCAGCTACCCCGATCTCCACTACCGCGTGGTCCCGATGCCCACCGGGCCGTCCGGGCAAGGGACCTTGTCGTTCACGAACTGCTGGGGCGTCGCGGCGAAGAGCAAGAACCAGGCAGCAGCCGTCAGCCTGGTCGACTACCTGACCACGCAGAAGCAGCAGCTCACGTTCGCCAAGACGATCGGCGTGATGCCGTCTCGACCGTCGGCCAAGTCGGCGTACATCAGCCAGAACCCGGACGCGAAGCCGTTCATCGACGAGGCGTCGTACGCCGTCCCGCAGGTCACGACGGTCGGCTTCAACCAGGCGCAGGCGGCGTTCGACGCCAAGGTCGCCGACCTCTCGTCGAGCGCGGACCCGAAGCAGATGCTCGACGAGCTGCAGACCAACGCCACGGGCCTGCTGAAGAAGTGAGGTCGACGCGGCGAGGGCAGGGCGTGGCCGGCTGGGCGTTCGTCGCACCGGCCACGCTCCTGCTGCTGGTCTTCCTGGTGATCCCGATCCTGCTGGCGCTGTACGTCAGCTTCACCGACTGGACCGGCCTGACCGACCCGCTCTCGTCGGGAGGCGCCCACTGGGTGGGGCTGGACAACTACCGCTCCCTGCTGACCCAGCCCGGACTGGACCGCGACGGCTTCATCAACGCCGTGCGCAACAACCTGTGGTTCGTGGTGTTCGTCGTGCCGCTCCAGACGTGCCTGTCGCTCGGCCTGGCGGTGCTGGTGAACAACCGGTTCCTCAAGGGCAAGGGCTTCTTCCGGACGGCGTTCTACTTCCCGTCGGTGACGTCGAGCATCGCGATCACGTTGGTCTTCATGTTCCTGTTCAACCCGACCGGGGCCGTCAACGTCCTGCTGTCCAAGCTCGGCATCCACGGACCCAACTGGCTGATCGACGAGACCGGGCTCTTCCACGCCCTGCTCGGCGACCTCGGTGTGCACTCGGCCCCGGGCTGGTCCCAGCACACGGTCTTCGGGATGCAGATCTGGGACTGGCTCTCGGGGCCGTCGGTCGGCATGTGCGTGCTGATCGTGCTGCTCACGTGGACCAGCTCCGGCACGTTCATGCTGATGTTCCTCGCGGGGCTCCAGACGATCTCCGAGGACCTCGACGAGGCGGCCGCCCTGGACGGCGCGACCGGGTGGCGGCTGTTCCGCCACGTCACCCTCCCGATGCTGCGCCCGACCGTCGTGCTGGTGCTGACCCTGGGCCTGATCGGGACGTGGCAGGTCTTCGACCAGGTGTTCCTGCTGGGTCCGAACAACCAGAGCGTGGTGACTCCGGCGTACTTCTCCTACAACGAGAGCTTCGCCAACTCCGGCTTCGGCGTCGGAGCCGCGGTCGCGTTCCTGCTGTTCGTGCTGATCGTCGTGATCACGCTGGTGCAGCGTCGGCTGCTCCCCGAGGACGTGGAGTCGTGACGCGCGGGCGGAGGCCGGCCCGCGAGCTGGCCGGGTACGTCGTCCTGGTGCTGTTCGCGCTCGTCTTCATCGGGCCGTTCCTGCTGCAGCTCGTCACGTCGTTCAAGACCGACCCCGACGCGACGGCCCACCCTCTGTCGCTGGTGCCGAACCCGTTCGACCTCGGTGCCTGGCGACGCATCTTCGGGCTCACGCCGAACTCGTCGGTGCCGGTGCTGCGCTGGCTCGGCAACTCGGTGCTGGTGGCCGTCACCATCACCATCGGGAGGGTCCTGCTGGACAGCATGGCCGGCTACGCGCTGGCGCGGCTGCACTTCCCGGGCCGCCGGGTCATCTTCGCCGGGGTCCTCGCGACCCTGGCCGTGCCCAGCGTCGTGCTGCTCATCCCACGCTTCCTGGTGCTCAAGGAGCTCGGCATCTACGACACCTACGTCGGGATGATCGTGCCCATCGCGGTGGACGCGACCGGCATCTTCCTCATGCGTCAAGCCTTCCTCAAGGTCCCGGTCTCGATCGAGGAGGCCGCTCGCATCGACGGGGCAGGCGCCTTCCGGACCTACTGGTCGGTGGTGCTGCCGATGGTCCGCCCGGCCCTGATCACCCTGACCATCCTGTCGTTCCAGGGATCGTGGAACGAGTTCAGCTACTTCCTGGTCTCGACGTCCTCGCCCGACCACTTCACCCTCACCACCGGCCTCGCGCAGCTCACCTCGGGCTCGCTGGGCAAGGGGAACCAGTACCCGCTGTTCATGGGTGCCGCCCTGATCACCACGGTCCCCGTCGCGGTCCTCTTCTTCGTCTTCCAGCGCCGACTCACCCGGGACTCGCTCGCCGGCGGTGTGAAGGGCTAGGTGTTCGGAGGGCTGAGTGCCCGCCACCGAACGGGTCCCGTCACAATCGTCGGGACATCGACCCGGAGGACGACCGCGCCGCATGACTGACGAGACAGCAGCCGAGCCGCTGCAGCGTCGGCGTCCGCGCTGGGTGCGCACGACGGTCATGGTCGTGCTCGTCCTGGCGGCCGTCGAGTACGGCGTGCTCCCCAGCCTGGTGGCCGCCCGCCACGACGTCGACCTGATCCGGAGCGCGTCGCTGGTCCTCCTGGGGGCCGCGCTGCTGCTCGAGGCGGCCTCGCTGGTCTGCTACACCGGCCTCACCCGGGCCGTGCTCCCGGTCGACACCCACCTCGGGTGGGGGACCCAGCTCGCCATCGACCTCACCGGGTACGGCGTGAGCCACGTCGTCCCGGGCGGCGGCGCCACCGCGATGGGCCTGCGCTACCGGCTGATGGCCGCTGCCGGCGTCCCGCGCCCGACCGTGGTCACGGCGACCGCCACCCAGACGGTCCTCAGCGACCTGTTCCTGGCGGCCTGCTACCTCGTCGGTGCGCTCGTCGCGTTCCCCGAGGTGCTCCAGCACCGCTCGCTCCAGATCGCGGCCGCGGCCGGCGTCGGCTTCTTCCTGCTGGTCGGGATCGCGGCGGCCGTGATCGTGCGCAGCCACCCGCACTGGTCCGATCCGATCGAGCAGGCCGGGACCCGGTTGGGCCAGTGGCTCCAGCCGCGCCTGGCCACGGCCGGCACCCAGCTGGTCGCCTTCCTGGTCGACCGCCGGCGCACGGCCCGGGCCGCCGGGTTCGGCATGGCCAACTGGCTCCTGGACGCCACCTGCCTCTACGTCTGCCTCGCCGCCTACTCCGACCACCGCCTGGCACCGGAGGTGGTGCTCACGGCCTACGGCTTCGCCAACCTGCTCGGCCTGCTGCCGCTGACTCCGGGTGGACTCGGGCTGGTGGAGGGCTCGCTGATCCCGCTCCTGATCGCGCTCGGGTCACCCACCGACGCCGCCGTGCTCGGCGTGCTGACCTGGCGGGTGTTCCAGTTCTGGCTCCCCGTCCCGGTGTCGGCGTGCTGCTACCTCTGGCTCCGGCTCACGGGCCGGACCAGGCCCCGGCCCGACACCGGCGTCAAGGACGCGTCAGGATCCGCCCCCGGCGCGTCAGGAACGCGTTAGGAACCGACTGCGCGAGTCGATCGCGACCTCTGATGGAGACGGAAGTTCTCGTCTCTTTGGAGGTGTGTGGTGCTCGATGTCGGCATGGTGGCGCTGACGCTGGTCGTCTTCGCCGTGCTGGTCCTGGTGCTGAAGGGGTTGGAGCGGCTGTGAGCGCCGACGACCTGATCGGCCTGGTCGCCGCGGTGCTCCTCACGGCGTACCTCGTCGTGGCGCTGCTGTTCCCCGAGCGCTTCTGATGAGCGACACCGTAGCCGGGCTGCTCACCGTCCTCGCCCTCGCCGTGGTCCTGGGCGTCACGCACGTCCCGCTCGGCGACTACATGGCCCGGGTCTACTCCGCGACCACGCACTGGCGCGCCGAGAAGGCCCTGTACCGAGCAGGCGGCATCGACCCCGACGCCGACCAGACCTGGGCTCGGTACGCGTTGTCGATGCTGGGCTTCTCCCTCGCCTCGGTCGTGCTCCTGTATGCCTTGCAGAGGCTGCAGTCGGTGCTTCCCCTGGGCTTCGGGTTCGACCCCGTGCAGCCTCGGCTCGCCTGGAACACCGCCGCGTCGTTCGTCACCAACACGAACTGGCAGAACTACTCCGGCGAGGCCACGATGGGCGCCCTGGTCCAGATGGCCGGGCTCGCGGTGCAGAACTTCGTGTCCGCCGCAGTCGGCATGGCCGTCGCAGTCGCGCTCGTCCGAGGCTTCTCGCGGTCGCGCACCGACCGGATCGGCAACTTCTGGGTGGACCTGGTCCGCGGATCGGTGCGCATCCTCCTGCCCCTCGCGGTGGTCGCGACCGTCGCGCTGATCGCGGCCGGCGTCGTGCAGAACCTCTCCGACCCCGTCACGGTGCACACGCTGTCCGGTGTCTCCCAGCACCTGCCCGGAGGGCCGGTGGCGAGCCAGGAGGCGATCAAGGAGCTGGGCACGAACGGCGGCGGCCCCTTCAACGCCAACTCCGCCCACCCGTTCGAGAGCCCGAACGGGTTCACCAACCTCCTGGAGATCGCCCTGCTCCTGCTGGTGCCGTTCGCGATGCCGCGGACCTTCGGCAAGCTCCTCGGCGACCGGCGTCAGGGCTGGGCGATCCTCTCGGCGATGGTGGTGATCTTCGCGGCGTCGCTGACGCTGATGACGGTCTTCGAGGCGCACCACTCCGGGTCTGCGCTGCAGGCGGCCGGAGCCTCCATGGAGGGCAAGGAGGTCCGCTTCGGCGTCCCGAGCTCGGCCCTGTTCGCCGTGGCGACCACGAGCACCTCGACCGGTGCGGTGAACTCGATGCACGACTCGTTCACGCCGCTCGGCGGCGGCCTCGCGATGGTGAACATGATGTTCGGCGAGATCACGCCGGGCGGCACCGGCTCGGGCCTGTACGGCATGCTCGTCATCGCCGTGATCACCGTGTTCGTGGCGGGCCTGATGGTCGGACGAACGCCGGAGTACCTCGGCAAGAAGATCAGGTCGCGCGAGGTGAAGTTCGCCGCCCTGTACATCCTCACCACGCCGGCCGTCGTACTCGTCGGCACCGGTCTGGCCATGTCGTTCCCCTCGGCGCGGGCCTCGATGCTGAACGCCGGTCCGCACGGCCTCTCCGAGGTGCTCTACGCCTTCACCTCGGCGGGCAACAACAACGGCAGTGCCTTCGCCGGGCTCACCGGCGCGACCGACTTCTACAACATCGCGCTCGGTCTCGCGATGCTGGTCGGCCGCTTCCTGCCGATGCTGTTCGTGCTCGGCCTGGCGGGGTCGCTCGCGGCCCAACGACCCGTTCCCGCCACGAGCGGCACGCTGCCGACCCACCGCCCGCTGTTCGTCTCGATGCTCGTCGGCGTCGTGGTGGTGGTCGTGGCGCTCACCTACTTCCCGGCGCTCGCGCTGGGACCTCTCGCAGAAGGAGTGACCCGATGATCGGGGGCGGACTGCTCGACGTCCGGATGCTGGCGACCCAGCTGCCGGCGGCCTGCGCGAAGCTCGACCCGCGGACCATGATGCGCAACCCGGTCATGTTCGTGGTCGAGGTGGGCGCCGTCCTGGCCACCGGTCTTGCGATCGTGCACCCCTCGGCGTTCGCCTGGCTGATCGTCGCGTGGCTGTGGGCCACCGTGGTCTTCGCCAACCTCGCCGAGGCGGTCGCGGAAGGACGCGGCAAGGCCCAGGCGGCGACACTGCGACGCAGCAGGCAGGAGACCAGCGCCCGGCTGGTCGTGGACGGCGGCGAGCGCAGCGTCCCCGCGGCCGAGCTCGCCGTCGACGACTGCGTGGTGTGCGAGGCGGGCGACCTGATCCCGAGTGACGGTGACGTGGTCGACGGCATCGCCAGCGTCGACGAGTCGGCGATCACGGGGGAGTCCGCACCGGTGATCCGCGAGGCGGGCGGCGACCGGTCGGCCGTCACCGGCGGCACCCGGGTGCTCTCGGACCGGATCGTCGTGCGGATCACGGCTCGGCCGGGCGAGACCTTCCTGGACCGGATGATCGCGCTGGTCGAGGGGGCCGCACGGCAGAAGACGCCGAACGAGATCGCGCTGAACATCCTGCTCGCCAGCCTGACGATCGTCTTCATGCTGGCCGTGGTGACGCTGCAGCCACTGGCGATCTTCAGCGGTGCGCCGCAGTCCGGCATCGTGCTGGTCTCACTCCTGGTCTGCCTGATCCCGACGACCATCGGTGCCCTGTTGAGTGCCATCGGCATCGCCGGGATGGACCGCCTCGTCCAGCGCAACGTGCTGGCGATGTCCGGACGCGCCGTGGAGGCGGCAGGCGACGTGAACACCCTGCTCCTCGACAAGACGGGCACGATCACCCTCGGCAACCGGGAGGCCGTCGAGCTGCTGCCCCTGGACGGGGTGACGCCGCAGGAGCTCGCGGACGCCGCGCAGCTGTCCAGCCTGGCCGACGAGACCCCGGAGGGTCGCTCGATCGTCGTCCTCGCCAAGCGTGAGTACGGACTGCGCGACCGGACACCCGGCGAGCTGACCCACGCGACGTTCGTGCCGTTCACGGCGCAGACGCGGATGAGCGGCTGCGACCTGTCCGACGGCGGCTCCTCGCGCATCGTCCGCAAGGGGGCGGCCAGCGCCGTCCGCGAGTGGGTGCGTGAGAACGGAGCGGTCCCGCCGGCCGACCTCGGCCCGATGGTGGACGCGATCTCCGGAGGTGGCGGCACACCGCTCGTGGTCGCCGAGCTCGTGGACGACCGGGCGCGCGTGCTGGGGGTCGTGCACCTCAAGGACATCGTGAAGCAGGGCATGCGAGAGCGCTTCGACGAGCTGCGCCGCATGGGCATCCGGACCGTGATGATCACCGGCGACAACCCGCTGACGGCGAAGGCGATCGCCGACGAGGCGGGGGTCGACGACTTCCTGGCCGAGGCCAAGCCGGAGGACAAGCTGGCGCTGATCCGTCAGGAGCAGGAGGGAGGGCGGCTGGTCGCGATGACCGGCGACGGCACCAACGACGCGCCCGCCCTCGCCCAGGCGGACGTCGGAGTCGCGATGAACACCGGCACGTCGGCCGCCAAGGAGGCCGGCAACATGGTCGACCTCGACTCCAACCCGACCAAGCTCATCGAGATCGTCGAGATCGGCAAGCAGCTCCTGATCACCCGCGGGTCGCTGACGACGTTCTCGATCGCCAACGACGTCGCGAAGTACTTCGCGATCCTGCCGGCGATGTTCGCGCCGGTGTACCCGGGCCTCGACCGGCTGAACGTGATGCACCTGCACAGCCCGTCGTCGGCCATCCTCTCCGCCGTCGTCTTCAACGCGCTGGTGATCGTCGCCCTCGTCCCGCTGGCCCTGCGCGGCGTGCGCTACACGCCGTCGTCGGCCGCCGACATGCTGCGCCGGAACCTGCTGGTCTACGGCGCCGGTGGCCTGGTCATCCCGTTCGTCGGCATCAAGCTCATCGACCTGCTCGTGCAGTTCATCCCAGGAATCAGGTGACGCAGGAATGATCGTCAACGTCTTCCGGCAGACCATGGCCGGCCTCCGCGTCCTCGTGGCGCTCACCGTGCTCCTGGGGTTGCTCTACCCCCTGGCGTTGACCGGCGTCGGGCAGGCGCTCTTCGCACACCGGGCGAACGGCTCGCTGGTGCAGCTCGACGGGAACGACGTCGGCTCCTCGCTGATCGGCCAGGACTTCCGGGGCGCCCAGTGGTTCCACTCCCGGCCCTCGGCCTCCGGCTACGACGCGCTGGCCTCCGGAGGGACCAACCTCGGACCGAGCTCACCGGAGCTGCGCGCCGCGGTCGAGAAGGCTCGCGCGGAGGTGGCGAAGGAGAACGGCGTCGCCCCGTCGGCGGTGCCGCCGGACGCGGTCACGTCCAGCGGCTCCGGCCTGGACCCCGACATCAGCCCGGCGTACGCCGACCTCCAGGTCGCGCGGGTCGCGCACGCGCGGGGACTGACCGTGGCCGAGGTCGCAGCGCCTCGTGGACGAGCACACGCAGGGACGGATCCTGGGCTTCCTCGGGGAGCCCCGAGTCGACGTCCTGGAGCTCAACATCTCCCTCGCGCGGGCGACCGCGGGAGGATGAGCCGCAGGAGGTGGAGCGTGAGAGCGGGGCAGGCTGCGGGTCTACCTCGGCGTGGCGCCGGGCGTCGGCAAGACGTTCGCCATGCTCGACGAGGGCCGACGACGGCGCGGCCGGGGGACCGACGTCGTCGTCGGCATCGTCGAGACGCACGGCCGCGTCCACACCGCCGAGCGCCTCGAGGGACTCGAGGTGGTGCCGCGCGCACGCCTGAGCTACCGAGGCACCACCTTCGAGGAGATGGACGTCGACGCCGTGCTGGCGCGGCGCCCGCGACGTGGTCCTGGTCGACGAGCTCGCCCACACCAACGTCCCCGGCGGTCGCCAACGAGAAGCGCTGGCAGGACGTCGACGAGCTCCTCGACGCCGGCATCGACGTCATCACCACCGTCAACATCCAGCACCTGGAGTCGCTCAACGACGTCGTCGAGCAGATCACCGGCGTCGAGCAGCGCGAGACGATCCCCGACGAGGTCGTCCGTCGCGCCGAGCAGATCGAGATCGTCGACATCGCCCCGGAGGCGCTGCGGCGACGCCTGGCCCACGGCAACATCTACCCCTCGGACCGGGTCGACGCCGCCCTCACCAACTACTTCCGCATCGGCAACCTCACCGCCCTGCGCGAGCTCGCGCTGCTGTGGCTCGCCGACCGCGTCGACGAGGGGCTGCAGCGCTACCGCGCGGCCCACGGCATCGAGCAGCCCTGGGAGGCCCGCGAGCGGATCGTGGTGGCCCTGCCCGGCGGGCCGCAGGGAGAGACCCTGCCTGCGGCGCGCGGCACGGATCGCCGCGCGGACGACGGGCGCGGACCTGTTGGCCCTCCACGTGGTGAAGCGGCGACGGGCTCGCCGCCGCCGACCCGGCCGAGGTCGGGCGCCAGCGCCGGCTCGTCGAGTCGATGGGCGGGACGTGGCACCAGGTCGTCGGCGACGACGCGGCCACCGCGATCTTGGACTTCGCCCGGATCGAGAACGCGACCCAGGTCGTGCTCGGGCACGAGCAGCCGCGGGTCGGTGGGAGACGTTCCTCAGCGGCGAGGGCATCGGTGCCCGGGTCACCCGACTGTCCGGGAAGATCGACGTGCACCTGGTCACCCACGAGGCAGCGTCCGGTCCGGGTCAGGGGATCGCGCTCCCGGTGGCCGGCCTCACCACGGCCCTGAGCTCGCGTCGCCGCGTGCAGGGGATCGTGCTCGCGGCCGTCGCCCTGCCGCTGCTGACGTTCGTCCTCTCGCGGGTGCGGGGCGAGCTCAACCTGCCCAGCGACATCCTGCTCTTCCTCGCGGCCGTGATCGCCGTGGCGCTCGTGGGCGGGCTCTGGCCGGCGCTCGCCGCGGCCGTGGTCGGCAGCCTGCTGCTCAACTACTACTTCACCCCGCCGCTGTACACCTTCACGATCTCGGACAAGAACAACGTCGTGGCGCTGATCGTGTTCGTGGCGATCGGGTGCCGCTGGTCGGCGGTCCTGGTGGAGCGCGCGGTGCGGCGTACGACGGCAGGCCGGCGCGCGCGCGGCCGAGGCGGCCATCCTGGCCGGACTGGCCGGCTCGATCCTGCGCGGCGAGACCTCGCTGGACCAGTTGCTGGCCCGCGCCCGTGAGACCTTCGGGCTCGACGTCGGTGCCGCTTCTGGAGCGGTCGGCGGACGACACCGCGTGACTGACCGCTGGCCCGGGTGGGGGACGACGACGGCCAGCGCGGAGGACCGACGACGTCGACGCTCGTCCCCGGCCGAGAACCGGATGCTGCGCGCCACGGGGACGGCTCCCGGCGCCCGACCAGCGGCTGCTGGCGGCGTTCGCGGCGCAGGCTGCGGTCGCTGCGCGAGCGCGGCCGAGCTCACCCACCAGGCGGCGCGGGCGGCCGCCGTCGAGGAGGCGGACCGGATCCGCACGGCGTTGCTGACCGCGTGTCAGCCACGACCTGCGCACGCCCGCTCGCCGGGGCGAAGGCCGCGTCACGTCGCTGCGCAGCGACCGGGTCGAGTGGACCGACGAAGCGACGAGGCCGAGCTGCTGGCGACCGCCGAGGAGTCCGCTGGACCGGCTCACGCCGCCTGATCGAGAACCTCCTCGACATGCAGCCGACTTGCAGGCCGGGGCGCTGGCCGGTGAGCCGGGACGATGCGCTCGACGAGCTGTGCTCCGGTCGTGCTCGACGCGCAGGGTCCGGAGCCGAGGTGAACGGTCGACGCGCCCGAGCGCTGCCGGACGTCGTACGCCGACCCGGCCTCCTCGAGCAGGTCCTGGTCAACCTGCTCGACAACGCGCTGCGGTACAGCCCGACCGGGCGGACGCCGCTCCTGGGGAGCTGCCATCCGAGCCGTCGAGATCCGGGTCATCGACCACGGACCCGGGCGTACCGGAGGACCAGCGAGAGCAGATGTTCGCGCCGTTCCAGCGCCTCGGCGACCGGGACGAGGCCCGGCGTCGGCCTCGGTCTGGCGCGTGGCCCGCGGGCTCACCGAGGCGATGGGCGGGACGCTCGTGGCCGAGGACACCCCGGGCGGCGGGCTGACGATGGTGCGTGACGCTGCCGTGGTCGGCGATAGCCGTGGAGAGCCGGAAGTGCTCGTGGTCGACGACGAGCCCGCAGATCTGCCGCGCGCTCGTCGATCAACCTCGCGCGCCCGCGGGCTACGAGGTGCTGATCGCGGCCGACGGGCGCAGGCGCTGCAGACGCCGGCGCAGGACCCACCGGACCTGGTCGTGCTCGACCTCGGGCTGCCCGACCTCGACGGCGTCGAGGTGATCCGCGGTCTCCGCGGCTGGACGCACGGTCCCGATCATCGTGCTGTCCGGGTCACGACCGAGACGACAAGGTCGAGCCCTCGACGCCGGCGCCGACGACTACGTGACCAAGCCCTTCGGGATCGACGAGCTCCTCGCGCGGATGCGGGCGGCGGTGCGCCGACATCGGCGTGGAGACCGGCCCGGTGTGACCGACGACGTTCACGTCGACCTGGCCGCCCGCGGATCGGCCGGCGCGACGGTAACGACGGTGCGCCTCACGCCCACCGAGTGGGGATCGTCCTCGAGCTGCTCGTGCGCAGCCCGGTCGGCTGGTCACCGCAGCGACAGCTGCTGCACGAGGTCTGGGGGCCCGGCCTACGACGCGCGAGACCAACTACCTGCGCGTCTACCTCGCGCAGCTGCGCCGCAAGCTCGAGCCCGACCCCGCCGGCGGCGTACCTCATCACCGAGCCGGGCATGGGCTACCGCTTCCGTCCCGACGAGCCCGACGGGCCGACGGGCCCGACGAGCAGCTCAGCTCATGAAGCCCAGCGTGTGCGGCTTCAGCCCGGGGAACACCTTCGACGCGTTCGCTCCGGCGAACCGCGTGTGCACGATCTCACGCAGCACGTTGCGGTAGTCGGTCGTCACGTGGAGGTCGCCCTCCAGGTCGTTGGCGAGGCCCTTCCACTCCTTGCAGTAGTAGGCACCGCCCTCGACTCCGGCACCGGCCACGAACATCACGTTGCCCCAGCCGTGGTCGAGGCCGCGGTCGCCGTTCTCCTGCGTACGCCGGCCGAACTCGCTGATGGTCACCAGCGTGACCTTGTCGGCCTGGTCGCCGAGGTCGGCGAGGAACGCCGCCAGCGAGGTGGCCAGGTCGGTGGCGTTGCCCATCATCTCGCCGCCACCGAGGCCGCCGAGGTTGACGTGCATGTCCCAGTCGCCCTGGTCGACGGTGATCACCTCGACGCCGAGGTTGCCCCGGATGATCCGGGCCGCCGTCGCCAGCGCACTGCCCAGGCCCGAGTTGCCGTAGTCCTGGGAGTTGGTGGCGTCCTGCGCGCGGCTTGAGGTTGTCGATCGCCTTCATGGTCGACCGCACCGCCACGCCCATGGCGCTGTGGTCGTGGTCCCACATCGCGTGCAGCGACTTGCGCCTCGGGCTGTTCCTCTTGCCGTTGTCGCCGGCGATCGAGGCGTTCTGCAGGTCGGAGAGCGTCATCAGCGGCACGGGCCCGGACAGCTCGGTCGGCGGCGTACCACCTCCGATTCCCACGCCCTGCAGGGGATTGTGGTGAGAGGAGGCCGCGCCCACGAGCCGGTTGAGCCAGCCGATCCGCTTGGTCGACCCGGGATGGGCCTCCTCGACCTCCTCCATCGCGGAGAAGTGCGAGCGGTTGGCCACGGTGAGCCCGGTCGCGTGGACGGCCGCGATCTGACCGGCGTTCCACAGGTCCAGCATCGGCGCCAGGTTGGGGTGCAGGCCGAACATCGAGTCGGCCGCGAGCAGTTGGTCCGCGGGGATGCTGATGGTCGGGCGCGCGTGGTAGTACGCCGCGTCGCCGTGCGGGACGACGAGCGACATGCCGTCCGCGCCACCGCGCAGCGACAGCACCACCAAGACGGCGGACGCGGGCTTCGGCGAGGCCGCGGAGGCCGAGACCGTCGCGTTGCCGACGAGGAACGTCGCGCCGCCGAGGGCGAGCGCACCCCGCAGCACGCTGCGTCGGCTCATCTCGGCGAACTCCGGACAGCAGGCGTCGTCGGCCTGGGAGAGGGTGATCGGATCCATGGGGTTCACCGCCGGAAGAAGTCGGGGGAGTCGAGGAGGGTGGACAGCAGGATCCCGAACTCCCACTGCACCAGCGCGTGGTCCTTCGTGATCTGCTCGTGCGCCGCGATGCCGAGCGCCTTGCGGCAGGCCTCTTGCAGGTGGTGGTCGGCGTGCCGGTGCAGGATGCGCTGCGAGAGATGCTCGACCAGGTGGTCGAAGCGCACCGACTTCGCCGGCAGCCACGAGACGGGCTTGCGGTAGTGGATGCCCTTGCTGGGCCACCATCCGTTGGCCATGCCGTAGTGCGTCGACATCGAGCCCATGACGCGTGACGGGTTGCTCCACGCAGCACCGACGATCGGGCGCCCGTTGGGGGCCGGCCACGCCATCGGCTCCTGGCCGATCTGGCTGGCCTGCCAGACGATCTCGTGCGCGGCCCGGTCGGCGGCGTGCGGCTTGGCGACCTTGATCCCCAGCAGCCGGTACGTCGCGACCAGGTCGTTCTCGGGGTCGCGGATCACCTGACCGACGGAGTGCTTGAACTCGGGGGAGTCCACCAGCGCCCGCAGGACCGGCTTGATCTGCGTCCCGTTCGCCAGGAACACGTGGGCCAGGTGCTTGACCAGGCGGCGCGGCGGGTGGTCGGAGACGAAGACGGTCGCCAGCTTGGTGGCGATGTGGGTCGCAGTCGAGGGATGGTGCGCCAGGTAGCGCAGGTAGTGCCGGGTCAGCTGCTTGTCGGCCTTCTTGCTGCGGCCTTCGTTCTTGCTGTGGAAGCCGAGCACCTTCACGTGGCCCCGGTAGTGCGAGCCCGGGTCGTAGATCGGCTGCCAGGTGTCCCACATGTCGACCCGCCAGCCGGTCAGGATGCGGGCCGAGTTCACGACGTCGTGTTCGCTGTAGCCCGCTCCGAGGCCGACGGTGTGCAGCTCCAGGAGCTCACGGCCCTGGTTCTCGTTCGGGTGGTCCTTGTCGGAGACGGCGTTGCCGAGGTACATGCCCATGGCGGGGTGGACGGTGACCGCCTGGAGCAGGGACTCGAAGGAGTCCAGGGCGCGCGCCCGGATCGCGTGTCCGTACCGCACCCGCCAGGTGTAGACGCCGTCCGCGCTCACCGGGACGTTGAAGTGGTTCTCCCAGAACTCCGTCATCACCTCCAGCACCTGCTGGCGGGAGCGCATGCGGCGCATCAGCAGCCAGTTCTGGTAGTCGGTCATCACCTCCCACCCGCCGACCTTGCCGCTGTCGTTCATCTGGGCGACCTTCGACGGCGACCAGCGCAGGTGCGGGTACCACGTGTCGACGGCGTGGCCGCCGGGGTCGTGGACCGCGTGCGGGTCGAGCTGCCACTCGAACCACTGACGGGCACCGCCGTGGTGCCGCACCTCGGCCGCGAGGTCCGGCGTCACGCCGTAGGAGAAGCGGCCCACGAGGTGTCGCGCCTGGGTGGAGAGTAGAGGCGCGGAGTGCCGGCGCGAGCTCACCGCGGTGGCTGCGTCGGCAGCGGTCTCGGGGAGCAGCGCAGCGCCGGTGGCGAGGCCGGCCGCAGCGAGGATGCCGCGGCGCCCGGCGGGCCGTGAGGTCGGGGCGTGCTCGTCGGCCTGGGGCAGTGCCATGGAGGGCTCCAGTCGTGCGGTGACCGCGATGGAACCCCCCGGACCGACGCGGGCATGGTCAGGTCGCCATCCAACGTAGGGGTCGATCGCCTTCGATGGGGGTGGATCTTGGCAAAATCCGTGACCGAAGCGCCAGAAGCGCCCCGGATCGGTCTCCTTCCGGTCGGTTCCGCGTCACCGAGGCTTCACCGTCTCGTGACCAAGGCTGGGGATGCGCCGGGGGCAGTCGGCGATTACCGTTCGAGTCACCATGTTCGGGGGAAATCTGACATCTCGGGTTCAGACACGGCTCCACGGGCTGCGTCGAGGACCGGTCCGAGCCGCGCTCGGCGGTGGGCTGGTGGCGGTCCTGGCGGCCGCTCTGGTGACGAGCGGACGCGCGCCCACGGCCCGGCTGACCGCGGCCGCCCCGCCGGCGGACCAGGTCGTGAGCACGGCTCAACCGCCGGCCGACCTGCCACCGGTGCAGCTGCCCGACCCGAGCAACCAGGCGGTCCGGTCGCCGGCATCGGCCTCGAAGCCGGGGGCGACCCCGCTGCCCGACGTCCAGGGCATCCCGGCGGTCGCCCTGGCCGCCTACCAGCGCGCCGCCGCCGTCATGGACGCCGCGGACCCGTCGTGCCGGCTCGACTGGGCCACCCTGGCCGCGATCGGCGACGTCGAGTCCGACCACGGCCAGTTCGCCGGCAGCACGCTGGACTCCGACGGGATCGCCCACCCGGGGATCGTCGGCCCGCGGCTCGACGGCAAGCACGGCACCTCGGTGGTCCGCGACACCGACGCCGGGCGACTGGACGGAGACCGGCGCTACGACCGCGCCGTGGGCCCGATGCAGTTCCTCCCGTCGACGTGGGCTGCCGTGGCCGTCGACGGCGACAACGACGGGCGACGCGACGTCCAGGACATCAACGACGCGGCGCTCGGGTCGGCGGTCTACCTGTGCGCCGACCACGACGACCTGTCCACCCAGGCGGGTCAGCGGTCCGCGCTCCTGCGCTACAACCACAGCCGGGCCTACGTCGACCGCGTGATGGCGATCGCGCGGGCCTACCGCGCCGGCGGCCTCGGGCTGCCCGGCGACCTCGCCGCCCGGCCCGTCACCTTCACCGACCCGGCTCCTGCCGACGACGCCCGGCCCGGACACCGCAAGGGCCACCGCCCCGGACACCACCGGCACCACCCGGGAGGTCCCGGCCCGGTGACCACCGACCCGGTCCCGCCGACGCCCACCCCGACGGACCCGCCGAGCAACCCGCCGCCGTCGGACCCGCCGCCCTCGGACCCGCCGGGCAATCCTGGTGGCGACCCGACCACGCCGGCCGAGCCGCCGATCATCCCGACTCCGCTGCCGGACGAGCTGGTCGACTTCACACCTGAGCAGGTCACGGCGTACGACGACGCGTGGGCGGCCTGCGACGACGACCTGGTCGCCGGCTGGTCCCAGGACCCCGACCAGGTGACGGCGCTGACGCAGTGCCTCGCCGACGAGATCGGCGTCCCGGTGGACGATCCCGACCTGGCGACGTTCATGACGTGGGTCGCGGGCTACGAGGACGCGACGGACCCGACCACGGACCCGACCACGGACCCGACGACGGACCCGACGACGGACCCCTCGACCGAGCCGAGCACCGCTCCGTCAGACGGCCCGTCCGCCGGCTAGCGCACCGGCTCAGGCTGTAGTCGGTAGAGTCTCCCGACACCCAGCCCCCAGTCCGGAGGACCGACACCCGCCCATGGACGGCTCTGACAGTCGCCCCTCACCATCGCCCCTCCCGGCCCCGGGTGTGACCCGGTGCTGACCGCCTGGATCCTGTTGGCGGCGTCCGTGCTGCTGGTGGTGGCGGCCGGCGCGTTCGTCGCGGCCGAGTTCTCGTTCGTCACCGTCGACCGCTCCAAGGTGGCGCAGGCGGCCGAGGCGGGCGACGCCTCCGCGTCCGGAGTGCTCCGCGCGCTCCGATCCCTGTCGACCCAGCTGTCGGGCGCCCAGGTGGGCATCACCATCACCAACCTGGCGATCGGCTTCCTGGCCGAGCCGGCGATCTCGCGACTGATCTCCTCGCCCCTGCACTCCGCCGGGCTGCCGGAGGGAGCCGTCGACCCGGTGGCGGTCGCGATCGGACTGACCCTCAGCTCGGTGGTGACGATGGTCTTCGCTGAACTGGTCCCCAAGAACCTCGCCATCGCCAAGCCGATGGAGACCGCACGGGCGACCCAGGGCTTCCAGCGGGTGTTCACAGCCGTCATGCGGGGCCCGATCAGGATCCTCAACGGCTCCGCCAACGCCATCGTGCGACGGCTGGGCATGGAGCCCCAGGAGGAGCTGCGCTCGGCCCGGTCCTCCACCGAGCTCGCGTCCCTGATCTCGCGCTCGGCCGACGAGGGCACGCTGGACGCCGACACCGCCGAGCTGATGGAGCGCTCGGTGGAGTTCGGCACCCGCACCGCGGGCGAGATCATGACCCCCCGGGTCCGCACCGTCAGCCTCGAGGCGAACGACCGGGCCTGGGCGGTGATCGAGCTGGCCCGCGAGACCGGGCACTCGCGCTTCCCGGTGCTCGACTCCGACGAGGCCGTGATCGGGACCGTGCACGTCAAGCACGCGGTGGCCCTGCCCATCTCCGAGCGGCAGACCGCCAAGGTCAAGCATCTGATGACGCGCCCCATCGTCGTTCCGGACTCGCTGCGCCTCGACCCGCTCCTGGCGCTGCTGCGGCAGGACGGTCAGCTCGCCGTCGTCCTCGACGAGTACGGCGACCAGGCCGGCATCGTCACCATCGAGGACGTCATCGAGGAGATCGTCGGCGACATCTCCGACGAGCACGACCGGCTGGGCTCCCGGGGACGCCGCCGGCACGACGGCTCGTGGGTGCTCTCGGGGCTGCTGCGGCCCGACGAGGTCGAGGACCTCACCGGGATCGAGCTGCCCGACCACGAGGACTACGACACCATCGCCGGGCTCGTGCTCCAGGTGCTCGGACGCGTGCCCACGCGCGGTGACGTCGCGGAGGTGCCCGTGCCCGACCGCTCCGACCCGGAGCAGCCGGAGCGGCAGCAGCTCGCGCTGCTCACCGTCGAGCACATGGACGGACTGCGCATCGACCGGCTCACCCTGCGCGTCCTCGCACAAGGGGGTGAGGGGTCGTGAGCACGACGACCTCGGTGCTCCTGGCCGTCCTCCTGCTGCTCGGCAACGCGTTCTTCGTGGCCGCGGAGTTCGCGCTGGTGTCCGCGCGACGTACCCAGATCGAGCCGCGGGCCGAGGACGGCTCCCGGCTGGCCCGGACGACCCTGCGGGCGATGGAGAACATGTCGCTGGTGATCGGGCTCAACCAGCTCGGCATCACCGTGTGCTCGCTGGTCCTCGGTGCGGTGGCCGAGCCGACCGCCGCCCGGCTGCTCGAGCCGGTCCTGCACGCGGTGCACGCGCCCGAGTCGCTGCGCCACCCCATCGCCGTGGTCATCGGCCTGGCCCTGGTCGTCTACCTGCACGTCGTGTTGGGCGAGATGATCCCGAAGAACATCGCGCTGGCCGGCCCTGACCGCGCGGCGCTGGTGCTGGGTACGCCGATCTGGGCGCTGGTCTCGGTCGCGCGTCCGCTGATCGTCGGCGTGAACGCCCTGGCGTCGGGGGTCCTGCGACTCGTCGGCGTCGGGCTCATGGACGAGGTGAGCTCGACGTACACCCGCGAGGAGGTCGCGGCGCTCGTCGAGGAGTCTCGGGGCGAGGGGCTGCTCGAGGACGCGGAGTACGACCGGCTCTCCGGCGCGCTGGGCTTCACCGAGAAGACCGTGCAGACGGTGCTGATGCCGCCCGAGACCCTGCAGACCGTCCGTCGCGGCTCCAGCGGCGCCGATGTCGAGGCGCTGTGCGCGGCCACGGGCTACAGCAGGTTCCCGGTGGTCGACGACGGTGAGACCGCGGAGGGCGAGACCGGCGCCCGGCTCGTCGGCTACCTCCACATCAAGGACGTGCTCGAGACCGACGAGGTCCGCCGCCAGCGCCCGATCGAGGACAAGTGGATCCGGCCGTTCGCGCCGGTGCGGGCCGACGACCTGCTCCACGACACCCTCGAGAAGCTGCAGCGCCGCGGCGCCCACATGGCACGCGTCGTCGACGACGAGGGCGGCACGCTCGGCGTCGCGACCCTCGAGGACGTGATCGAGGAGCTGGTCGGGGAGATCCGTGACACCGCACACCTGGAGACATCGGTGGCGGCCCGATCCGTCCAGGGCGACGGCCCGGCGCCCGGATAGGGTGTGGCCGGCAGTTCAGCCGATCCTGGGCGGCGGGGGAAGGTGCAGACGGCAGTGGCGGACGAGGCGGCACGCGACGACGCACGCGTGTGGACGCTCCCCAACGCCCTGAGCTTCCTGCGCCTGCTCGGCCTGCCGTTGTTCCTCTGGCTGGTCCTCGGTCCTGAGGCCGACGGCTGGGCGCTCGTGGTGCTGATGCTTTCCGGCGTCACGGACTACCTCGACGGCTACCTCGCCCGGAAGCTCCACCAGACCTCGCGGCTCGGGCAGATCCTCGACCCGGTGGCCGACCGTCTCTACATCCTGGCCGTCGTGATCGGACTGGCACTCCGCGACGTGGTGCCGTGGTGGTTCGCGGTCGTGCTTCCCCTGCGTGACCTTCTGCTCTGGGGTCTGGTGCCGCTGCTGCGCACCCGCGGCTACAGCGCCCTGCCCGTCCACTTCCTCGGCAAGGCCGCGACGTTCAACCTGCTCTACGCGTTCCCCCTCCTGCTCCTGGGCGACGGCACCGGCGCGGCGGCCACGCTGGCCAAGGTGTTCGGCTGGGCGTTCGCCGGCTGGGGGATCGGCCTCTATTGGTGGGCCGGGATCCTCTACGCCTACCAGGTCTACAAGCTGCTCAAGGTCACCGAGCGCCGGGTCGGTGCCCATGGCTGAGACGCCGACGCTGCGCCGCGAGGGTCGGCCCGACCGCGGCGAGCCGCTTCCCGAGCACGTCACCGTGCCGCTGCTGGCCCTGATCACGCAGCGCTCGCTCGATGCCGACTACGAGCACGTCGCCGTCCGCAAGCGGCAGTCGGGCGAGCCCACCGCGGCGCACCCCGTGCCCCGGCGTACGGCGGGGCTCGTGCTGCTGGCGTTCGGCCTGCTGGTCACCGTCGCCGCGGTGCAGACCAGCCGCAACGCCTCCGCCAACGACGCGGGCCGCGAGAGCCTGATCGCGCAGGTGAACCTGCGTCGGCAGAGCGTCGGTGACCTGCAGCAGCAGATCAGCCGGCAGGAGGCGGAGGTCGTCGCCCTGCAGGGCAAGCTCGGCGCCCTGAGCGCACAGCAGAAGGCCACCGCAGCCCGCGTGGATCGGCTGCAGCAGCACACCGGCTTCGCCCCGGTGCGCGGTCCCGGGGTCCGGTTCACGGTGGACAGCGCACCCGGGAGCGGCGTCAGCCAGCTCGTGCGCGACTCCGACCTCGCGCTGCTCACCGACGCCCTGTGGGGGGCCGGAGCCGAGGCGATCAGCGTCAACGGACAGCGGCTCACCGTCCTCAGCGCGTTCCGCAACGTCGGGATCGGGATCCTGGTGAACTCCCAGCCCATCGCGCCGCCCTACGTCTTCTCCGTCGTCGGCGACCCGGACACCCTGCCGGCCGACCTGCTCTCGAGCCCGGTCGGCGAGAAGTGGTACGCCCTCAAGAACAGCCTCGGGTTCCGCTTCGACGTCTCTGCAGGTGGCACGATGTCGCTCCCGGCCGCCGGCCAGCAGCGGCTCCGGTCGGCGCAGGTCCTCGCGCCGGACGCCGGGAAGAAGCGCACACAGATAGGGGAGAGCGCACCATGATCGCGGCACTCGGGCTTCTCGTCGGAGTGGTCCTGGGACTCATCTTCACGCCGGACGTCCCGTCGGGGCTGGACCCGTACCTCCCCATCGCCGTGGTCGCGGCCCTCGACGCGGTCTTCGGCGCGCTGCGCGCCTACCTGGAGGGGATCTTCGACGACAAGGTCTTCGTCGTCTCGTTCTTCTCCAACGTCGTGATCGCGGCCGCCATCGTCTATCTCGGCGACAAGCTCGGCGTCGGCGGGCAGCTCTCCACCGGCGTGATCGTGGTGCTGGGCATCCGGATCTTCTCCAACGTCGCCCAGATCAGGCGGTACGTCTTCCATGCCTGAGGAGCCCCTCCCGGCTCTGCCGCTGCCCGAGTCGGCGGACGAGGCCGGTCTGCGCCGGCTGCGCGAGGCGTTCTTCCGCCCGTCGCGGGCCCAGGTCGTCGTCGGCGTCCTGCTGGCGGCCCTGGGCTTCGCCGCGATCACGCAGGTCCGGACCAACAACACCGACAACACCTACACCGGCTATCGCGAGCAGGACCTCGTCGACGTGCTCTCGGGCCTCGCCGGCGCCTCGCAGCGGGCGCAGTCCTCGATCAACCAGCTGGAGGCGCAGCGCCGTCAGCTCGAGCAGAGCCAGCAGGCCCAGAGCGCCGCCCTGTCCGCCGCCCAGCGCCAGGCCGCGGAGCTCGACATCCTGGCCGGGCTGGTCCCGGTCACCGGGCCCGGGATCCGGATGACGGTCACCGAGGGGCCGCGGCCGGTCGACGTCGACTCCGTCCTCGACACGATCGAGGAGCTGCGCTCGGCCGGGGCCGAGGCGATGGCCGTCAACGAGCAGGTGCGGCTGGTCGCGCAGAGCTCGGTCGCACCCGCCCCCGGGGGACTGCGGATCGACGGCAAGCTGGTCACCTCGCCGTACGTCTTCGACGTGATCGGCGACCCGCACACCCTCAGCGGCGCGCTGCAGCTCGTCGACGGGCCGGTCGCGCAGTTCCGCGACGCCGGCGCGACCGTGGAGATCGTGTCCCGCAGCTCGCTCGACATCACTGCGGTACGCCCGGCGTCGCCGCAGTCCGGTTCCGAGTAACCTGCCGACGACCGCTTTCGCGACCGAAGGAGAGCCGTGTACCCCGACGACCTGAAGTACACCCCGGAGCACGAGTGGGTCCGGGCACCGGGAGACAGCGAGGGCTCGGTGCGGGTGGGCATCACCCACTACGCCCAAGACCAGCTCGGCGACATCGTGTACGTGTCACTGCCGGCGGTGGGCGACTCCGTGACTGCCGGGTCCGCCTGCGGTGAGCTCGAGTCGACCAAGTCCGTCAGCGACGTCTACGCCCCGGTCGACGGCGAGGTCGTCGCCGTCAACGAGAGCCTGGACGCGACGCCGGAGCTGGTGAACAGCGACCCCTACGGCGGCGGCTGGCTCTACGAGGTCGTCCCCGCGGACGCCGGAGCGGTCGACGGGCTGCTGGACGCGACGGCGTACCAGGCGAGCATCGGGGAGTGACCCGGGCCGGCTCCGTCGAGTCCCAGAAGGGGCCCGTGACGGTCGTGCGCGCCTGGTAAGTTCGCTGGAACCATCAACCTCAGCCCTTCACTGAGGGTCGGACAGGAGACGATCACCGATGCCGTACTGCAGCAACTGCGGCAACGCGAACCCGGACGACGCGCGGTTCTGCTCGCAGTGCGGCTCCCGCCTGGCGTCCGACGAGGCGCCTGCGACGCCCGAGATCGCGGTCGACTCCACGGCGACGATCTCCCTGGCGGGTACGGCAGCCCCTGACGTCTCCTCCGACCGTCAGCTCAACCCCGTCGACGCCGCCGCGGTGGATGCGCTCCCGATCGGCTCGGCGCTGCTCGTCGTGCAGCGTGGGCCCGGTGCGGGCAGCAGGTTCCTGCTCGACAAGGACGTCGTGACCGCGGGCCGCCATGCCGACAGCGAGATCTTCCTCGACGACGTGACCGTGTCGCGGCGCCACGCGACGTTCACCCGTGAGGGCGACTCGTTCACCGTCGCCGACGCCGGCAGCCTCAACGGCACCTACGTCAACCGCGACCGGATCGACCACGTCGCGCTCAAGGACACCGACGAGGTGCAGATCGGGAAGTACCGGCTCGTGTTCTTCCAGGGCCACGAGTGACGGAGTCCCTGGGGACCGCGGCAGCCGGGGGACACGTCCGCCTCAACATCGGGGAGGTGCTCGACGTCCTCCGACCCGACTTCCCGGGCGTGACCATCCCCAAGATCCGCTTCCTGGAGGACAAGGGCCTGGTCAAGCCCGAACGGACGCCCGCGGGCTACCGGAAGTTCTCCTCCGACGACGTGGAGCGGCTCCGCTACGTCCTGCGCATGCAGCGCGACCACTACCTGCCGCTCCGGGTGATCGGCGAGCACCTCGACGCGATCGACCGCGGCCTGGCACCGCCGCCGATCGAGCCGGTGGTCCCGACCGTGCCGACGGTGGCCCTCAGCGCCGACGGGATGCCCTCGGCCGAGTCGTTCACCCGGCGGGACAACCTGCGGATCTCCCGCAAGGAGCTGCTCAAGCTCGCCGAGATCGGCGAGGACCAGCTGGCCGAGCTGGAGCAGTTCGGCCTGGTGACGGCGCGACCCGGCACCGGCCACTTCGACACCGACGCCCTCGTCATCGCCACCACTGCCCGGGAGCTCGCCCAGTTCGGCCTCGAACCCCGGCATCTCCGCGCGTTCAAGACCGCAGCCGACCGCGAGGTCGGCCTGGTCGAGCAGGTCGTGGCTCCGCAGAAGAACGGCAAGGACGCCTCATCGCGGGGCCAGGCCGAGGAGACGGTCAGCGAGATCGCGGCGCTCTCGGTACGGCTGCACGCGACCCTGGTGAAGGCGGGTCTGCACGCTCGCTGACGCGGCCCCGGAGGGGCGCTCGACCCGGGGGTAGTGTGGATGGCATGCGCGAGGTCGACGTCCTGGGAGTCCGGGTCGAGATGCCGGACAACCGCCCGATCGTGCTCCTGCGCGATGTGGAGGGGAAGCGCTACCTGCCGATCTGGATCGGCGCGGTGGAGGCCACCGCCATCGCGTTCGCCCAGCAGGGCGTCATCCCGCCTCGCCCGCTGACCCATGACCTCCTCAAGGAGGTCCTGGACTCCACCGGCAACGAGCTGACCGAGGTCCGGATCACCGAGGTCAAGGACAACATCTTCTTCGCGACCCTGGTCCTGGCCTCCGGAGTGGAGGTCAGCGCGCGGCCCTCGGACTCGATCGCCCTGGCCCTGCGGACGGGGAGTCGCATCCTGTGCGCCGAGGAGGTCCTCGACGAGGCGGGTCTGGATGCGCCGGCGGAGCAGGAGGACGAGGTGGAGAAGTTCCGCGAGTTCCTCGACCACGTCTCGCCCGAGGACTTCGAGACTCGCTAAGCACCGCTTGACCCGTGGCCCGGTCGGGCTATGAGCCTCAACCTGAGGTTGAGGGTTGCGACACGCCGAGCCCCTCTTTGACGGTCGTGCCGGTCGGGCTTACCTTGAACTGTCCTCGTTGTAACTCCACCGATGTGGCTCTCGCCGTACGGTTTCCCCGGAGGGACAGCACGCGAGGTACCTGACGGAGGTCACAGTGGTCGACAACGAGCAGCACGGGACGAACGCCCCGGCCGACGAGACCGAGGCGGCACTGGCCGCCGAGGCCGCGCAGGAGCAAGGGCTGCTCTTCACCGACGACGTCTCGCCACTGCCCAGTGACACCGGCTACCGCGGACCCACGGCGTGCAACGCCGCCGGGATCACCTACCGCCAGCTCGACTACTGGGCCCGCACCGGTCTGGTCGAGCCCTCGGTCCGCAGCGCGACCGGATCGGGTTCCCAGCGGCTGTACTCCTTCCGCGACATCCTCCTGCTCAAGGTCATCAAGCGCCTCCTGGACGCCGGCATCTCGCTGCAGCAGATCCGCACCGCCGTCCAGCACCTGCGCGCCCGCGGCACCGACGACCTGACCCGGGTGACCCTGATGAGCGACGGCGCCTCGGTCTACGAGTGCACGAGCAACGACGAGGTGATCGACCTCCTGCAGGGCGGCCAGGGCGTCTTCGGCATCGCCATCGGCGGGGTCTGGCGGGAGATCGAGGGCACGCTCGCGGAGCTCCCCAGCGAGCGCACCGCCGACGAGGAGTCCGCGCCCGCGGCCAGCGACGAGCTCGCCGCCCGCCGCGCCCTCAAGCTCGGCTGAGCCTCACCCACGAACTCCGCGGCAGCCGTCGGCCACGCGCCGGCGGCTGTCGTGCGCCCGGGGCGGGCTGCTGCACGGACCTGCGGTTTGGCACCAAACCGCAGGAAAAGCCCGGGAGGACGTGCGGTTTGCCACCAATCGGGGGTGCGTGTCGGGCCTCGCCGGCGTCTGCGGGCTAGAGTGGCGGGGCTGACGATCCCGCACGGGAGAGTCTTCGCCGGGTGGCCCGCGAGGGCCGACCGGAACGGAGCGCCGAAGGGGCAACCCCTCCCCGGAACCTCTCAGGCGCCAGGACCGTGCGGACAGGCAACTCTGGAGGACCGGCACCACCCGCATGGCGGCTCGACAGAGGGGGAGGCGAATCTGACCGTCTGAGTCGAGGAGCCACCCCGTGAGCCAGAGCGCCCCCCACGAGCCGCCCGTCTTCGCCGACCGCCACATCGGTCCGGATCCCGATGCCGTCGCGCGCATGCTCGAGACGGTCGGCTTCGACGACCTCGAGGCGTTGATGGCGGCCGCCGTGCCGGCGGCGATCGCCTCCGACACCCTCGACCTCCCGGCGCCGCTCTCGGAACGCGAGGCCGCTGGAGAGCTCCGCAGGCTGGCGGGGCTCAACCACCCGGCCGAGTCGATGATCGGGCTGGGGTACCACGCGACGATCACTCCGCCGGTGGTCCGGCGCAACGTGCTCGAGGACCCGAGCTGGTACACCGCCTACACGCCGTACCAGCCGGAGATCTCCCAGGGACGGCTGGAGGCACTGCTGAACTTCCAGACCGTCATCGGCGACCTCACCGGCCTCCCGACGGCCAACGCCAGTCTGCTCGACGAGGGGACCGCGGCGGCCGAGGCGATGACGCTGGTACGCCGGGCCCAGCGCGGCGCGACCGGGCCGTTCGTGGTCGACGCCGACGCGCTGCCCCAGACCATCGAGGTGGTGCGCACCCGGGCGCAGGCCATGGGCATCGAAGTGGTCGTGGCCGACCTGGCCGACGGACTTCCGGAGGGCGACCTCTCCGGGGCCCTGCTCCAGTACCCCGGAGCCTCGGGGCGGATCCTCGACCCGCGCCCGGTGATCCAGGAGGTGCACGAGCGCGGCGCCCTGGCCGTCGTCGCCGCGGACCTGCTCGCACTGACCCTGCTGGAGGCGCCCGGCGCGCTCGGTGCCGACGTCGTCGTGGGGTCCTCCCAGCGGTTCGGCGTCCCGATGTTCTACGGCGGCCCGCACGCCGGCTTCATGTCGGTGGCCGCAGGGCTCGAGCGACACCTCCCCGGCCGCCTGGTCGGGGTGTCGGTCGACGCCGAAGGCCGTCCGGCGTACCGCCTCGCCCTGCAGACGCGCGAGCAGCACATCCGCCGCGACAAGGCGACCTCCAACATCTGCACCGCCCAGGTGCTCCTCGCGGTCGTCGCCTCGATGTACGCCGTGTACCACGGGCCCGAGGGGCTGCGCGGCATCGCCGAGCAGGTCAACGACCGGGCCCGGGGGCTGGCGGCGCTGCTGCGCGAGGGTGGCGTCGAGATCGTCCACGAGCAGTTCTTCGACACCGTCCTGGCCCGGGTGCCGGGCCGGGCCGCGGACGTCGTGGCCCAGGCACGCGACCTCGGCGTCCACCTGCGGCTGGTCGACGACGACCACGTGGGGATGAGCGTGGGGGAGACGTTCGACGGCGAGGGGCTGGGCGCGGTCCTGCGCGCGTTCGACGCCGACCAGGACGGCGACCGCGGGGTCTCCGTCCCGGACACCATCCCGTCCGACCTGGCCCGGACGACGCCGTACCTCACCCACGAGGTCTTCCACTCCCACCGCAGCGAGACGCAGATGCTGCGCTACCTGCGCACGCTCTCCGCGCGCGACTACGCCCTCGACCGCGGCATGATCCCGCTCGGCTCGTGCACGATGAAGCTCAACGCGACCACCGAGATGGAGCCGGTCTCGATGCCCGGCTTCGCCGACCTGCACCCGTTCGCGCCCGCGGAGGACGCCGAGGGGTATCGCGAGCTGGTCGTCCAGCTGGAGCAGATGCTCGCCGAGGCGACCGGCTACGACCACGTGTCGGTGCAGCCGAACGCCGGCTCGCAGGGCGAGCTGGCCGGGCTCCTGGCCATCCGCGGCTACCACCACGCCCGGGACGACGAGGGCCGCGACGTCTGCCTGATCCCGTCGTCGGCGCACGGAACCAACGCCGCGTCCGCGGTGATGGCCGGGATGCGCGTGGTGGTCGTTCGTGCTGCGGACGACGGCTCGGTCGACCTCGACGACCTGCGCCGGCTCTGCGCCGAGCACTCCGACGACCTGGCCGCGATCATGGTCACGTACCCGTCGACGCACGGCGTCTACGAGGACACGATCCGCGACCTGTGCGCGATCGTGCACGACGCCGGGGGACAGGTCTACGTCGACGGGGCCAACCTCAACGCCCTCCTGGGCTTCGCGCGTCCGGGCGAGTTCGGCGGCGACGTCTCGCACCTCAACCTTCACAAGACCTTCTGCATCCCGCACGGCGGCGGCGGGCCGGGGGTGGGTCCGGTGGCCGTGCGCGCCCACCTCGCGCCGTACCTGCCGACGCACCACCAACACCCGGACCCGGACCGCCGGGAGGGGATCGGGGCGGTCAGCGCCGCGCCGTACGGCTCGGCCGGCATCCTGCCGATCTCGTGGGCCTACATCCGGATGATGGGCGCCGACGGCCTCCGCCGGGCCACGGCCACCGCCGTGCTGGCGGCCAACTACGTCGCGGCCCGCCTCGACGACGCGTTCCCGGTGCTCTACCGGGGTGACCGCGGGCTGGTCGCCCACGAGTGCATCCTGGACGTGCGAGGCATCACCAAGAGCTCGGGGGTGACCGTCGACGACGTCGCCAAGCGCCTCATCGACTACGGCTTCCACGCGCCCACGATGTCGTTCCCGGTCGCCGGGACGCTGATGGTGGAGCCGACCGAGTCCGAGGACCTCGGCGAGATCGACCGGTTCTGCGAGGCGATGCTCGCCATCCGAGCCGAGATCGACCAGGTCGAGCGAGGGGAGTGGAGCGCCGACAAGTCCCCGCTGCGCGGAGCCCCGCACACCACGCGCGCCATCGTCGGCGACTGGGACCGCGCCTACCCGCGGGAGGTGGCGGCGTTCCCGACCGGGCCGGACCCGGACAAGTACTGGGCCCCGGTGGCGCGGGTCGACCAGGCCCACGGCGACCGGCACCTGGTCTGCTCGTGCCCGCCGCCCGAGGCGTTCGCCGAGACTGCCGACGCGGAGCAGTGAGCTCCCGAGAGGAGGGACCGGTCGCCGGCACGACCGGCCGACGACTCCTCGCGCTGCTGGGCGGGCACCAGTCGAAGGGACGGTTGCCCTCGGTCGTCGCCGGCGTCGTCAGGAACGGCGAGCTCGTCTGGTCCGGCGGCTACGGCGAGGTCCCGGGTGGCGCGGAGCTCACGGACGTGCAGTACCGCATCGGCTCGATCACCAAGACCTTCACCGCCGTCCTCGTGCTCCAGCTGGTGCGCGACTGGCGGCTCGACCTCGCGCAGCCGGCGTCGGACGTCCTGGGGGACGTCGGGTACGCCGACCGGTCGCTGCGAGCGCTCCTTTCACACTCCTCCGGGATGCAGGCCGAGCCGAACGGGTCGTGGTGGGAGCGCTCGGACGGGGTCGGCTGGGACGAGCTGGTCGCCGCCCACGACGGCTCGGGTCAGGTCTTCCCGGCCGGACAGCAGTACCACTACTCCAACCTCGGCTTCGCCCTGCTGGGCGAGGTGGCCGCGCGCGTGCACGGCACGACGTGGTTCGACGCCGTTCGCGAGCACGTCCTGGATCCGCTGGGACTGCGGCGCACGACGTACCTGCCCGACGGCGCGTGCGCGCAGGGCTTCAGCGTCGACCCGTACGCCGGCACCACGACCCCTGAACCCGCGACCGACACCCGGGCGATGGCGCCCGCGGGCCAGCTGTGGTCGACCGTCGGCGACCTCGCCAGCTACAACGCCTTCCTCGGCGCGGGACACCCCGACGTCCTCGAGCTCTCGTGGCTGGAGCTCGCCGCGCACCCGCAGTCCGGGGACCGGAACGACGGTCTGGAGTACGCCTACGGGCTGGGCTTCCAGCTCCATCGCGGAGGCTCCGGCAGCCTGGTGGGGCACACCGGGTCCATGCCCGGCTTCCTGGCGGCCTGCCTGGTCGACCGAGCGCGGGGGACCGGTGCGGTGCTGCTCAGCAACGCCACCAGCGGCCTCGGACCCGGCGGTCTCGCCCAGGAGCTGGTGGAGGAGCTGGAGCGCTGCGAGCCCACGCTCCCGCAGCCGTGGGCGCCGACGACCCGGGTGCCGGGCGAGGTCGCGGGCGCGCTGGGTGTGTGGCACTGGGGCAACACGATGTTCGCGCTGTCGCTGCGGGGCGACGTCCTTGAGCTGGGCCGAGGCGACGACGTGTGGTGCCGGTTCGAGGTGCGTGACGGTCGGATCGTCGGGACCACCGGCTACCTGGCGGGCGAGACACTCGACGTCGTACGCCGCGACGACGGCTCGGTGAGCCACCTGGTGTGCGCGACGTTCGTGCTGACCCGCACGCCGTACGACCCCGAGGTGCCGATCCCGGGTGGGGTGCCTGCGGGCTGATCCGCCGTCGTGTCATCTGGATGACAGAAAAGGCTCCACCAACCAGGGCGGGTACGAGCCGACCGGCAACTGACTCGGGCCATCCTGACTGTTCCGTCATTCAACATCTGGGTCCATACTCGGCGGGTGCGCTCACGCCGGCTCCTGACCGCGTCCCTGTCCGTCCTCGGCCTGACCCTCTCGTCCGTCGTGGCCGTCTCGGCCGCGACGACGGCGGCCGCCGACTCGAAGGCGGCCGTGCGAGCTCCAGCCGAGGTTCGGCTGTCGGTGATGACGCAGAACATCTTCTACGGGGGAGACGACTACGACCTGGCCACCGGCGACTTCTGCCCGGTGGCCAACGGCTGCCCGAAGGCGCTGCACCGGCTCGCCCACGTCATCGCCAAGAGCGGCGCGGACGTCGTGGGGGTGCAGGAGGCCGAGCGCAACACCCGCCATCTGGCTCAGCTGCTCGGCTGGTACGCGAGCCCGCGCGCCCATGTCATCTCCCGGTTCCCGATCCTCGACCCGCCGCGCAGCCGCGGGGTCTACACCTACGTCGAGCCGGTGCCCGGTCGCGTGATCGCGGTGGCCAACACCCACCTCCCGTCGACGCCGTACGGTCCCTACAAGGTCCGTGACGGGTGGTCGAGGAAGCAGGTGCTGCACCTGGAGCGCAGCCTGCGGGTCCCTGCGCTGAAGGCGGTGCTCCGCCGGCTGCCCCGGCTCGCCGCGCACGGGGTGCCGGTCTTCCTGACCGGGGACTTCAACAGCCCGTCGTACCTCGACTGGACGCCGCGGGTCGCCAGGGCCCGGGCCATGGTGCCGTACGCCGTGCGGTGGCCGGCCAGCAAGAAGCTCGCCGACGCGGGCTTCCACGACTCCTACCGGGAGGTGCACCCCGACCCGGTGGCCGACCCCGGCTTCACCTGGTCGCCGGGCGGCCCGGAGACCAAGAAGCACGACTTCCCGGACCGGATCGACTGGGTGCTGCACGCGGGACCGTCCACGGCGGTCTCGAGCAAGCTGGTGGGGGAGCGGGGCAACCCGCAGGTCGACATCGCCGTGCACCCGCCGTACCCGACCGACCACCGCGGCGTCGTCTCGACGTTCGACGTGACTCCCGCCAAGGCGCCGATCATGGTCTCGCCGGGGAACCGCCGGGTGATCACGGGTCGGCACGGGCTGCACGTCCGGTTCCACGCCCACGGCCAGCCCGGTGAGTCCGTCGGCCTGGTTCGGGCGGGCTCCCGGCACCTGGTGCGGCCCCAGGGCACACGCTCCCGTCGCGACGGGGTGGTCAGGCTGGACACGCGGGGGCTCCGGCCCGGGCGCTACGACGTCGTGCTGCGCGACAGCGGGACCGACCGGACCGAGGCGAAGGCCCCGGTGTGGGTCTACCCACCGGGGTCGCACTCGCGGATCAGCACCGACCGGCGTACCTATCGGGTCGGGCAGCGGATCCGGGTGCACTGGACCCGGGCGCCGGGCAACAACCTGGACTGGATCGGTCTCTTCCCGTGCCATCGACGCTGCGGCGACGTGAGCACGTACCTGATGTACCGCTACACCGACACCCACATCGAGGGCAGGGTCGACTTCCGGAAGGGCGTCTACCTCGGCGAGGGCGTGCACTCCTGGCCGCTCCCACCCGGCCAGTACATCGCCCGCCTGCTCCTCGACGACGGCTACAAGACGGTTGGCAGGTCCCCGCGCTTCACCATCCGCCGCTGAGTCGATACTTCGCAGCATCTGGCACCTGAATCGCGCCCAGAAAGGTGCGGAATGCTGCGAAGTATCGTCAACGGGCCTGGGAGACGCTGGACATGTTGAAGTCGGCGACGCGGAGGGCGGGCATGGCGGTGCGGGAGAAGTAGTCGTCACCCCACTCGCGGCTGAAGCCGGGGACCGTGGCCGAGGCGTGGGTGAAGCGCCGCAGCAGGTCGACGGGGCTCTCGTTGAACCGGAAGTTGTTGACCGCGCCGGTGATCTCGCCGTTCTCCACGAGGTACACGCCGTCTCGGGTGAGCCCGGTCAGCAGGAGGGTCTGCGGGTCGACGGCGCGGATGTACCACAAGCAGGTGAGCAGCAGCCCGCGCTGCATGCCGGCCACCAGGTCGTCCAGGGAACCCTGCGCACCGGCGACCTCGAGGACCAGGTTGTCGACGGCGGGGGTCACCTCCTGGCCGGTGAGCTCGGCGGTCTCGCGCGTCTGCCGGAGCGCAGCCAGCGTGCCGAGGCGGATCCAGTCGGTGCGAGCCAGCGGCAGGCCGTTGTCGAAGACGGACGCGTCGCTCCCGGACGACGTCTCCACGACGTGCGGCGCGCACTCCATCCCCGGGTACGCCGGGTCGGAGAACAGCGTCACCTCCGGCCTCGCGATCGGCTCGCCGAGGCGGGTCCCACCGCCGGGATGGCTGTAGACCGACTGGCCGTCGTGGGCGTCCCGGGCGCCGGCGTACCAGTAGGCGTCGATCATCAGGTCGGCCACGGCCGTCGGGGGCAGGATCGTGTCATAGCGCCCGGCCGGGAGGTCGACGGCGCGCGCACCCCACCCGAGCCGCCGCTCGAGCTCGGCCTCGAAGGCGGGCGGATCGACCCCGACGAAGTCGCGGGTCGCGCCGCCCACCCACGCGCTGTTGGTGAGATCCGCGGTCTTCCCGGTGCACGCGTAGTGCCCGGTCGGCTGCACGTGCCGCAGGCGCAGCCCCGTCGACGACGCGACGTACGTCGTGGTCAGGTGGTGGTCGACGAACCCGTAGAGCACCCGGCCACCGGAGCGGGCCCGTCCGAACGCCTCGCCGAGCCCCGGCGCGACCGCGTCGAAGACGTGCACGTCGGTCTCCGCCGGAGGCTCGTCCCAGTCGCCGGTCGCCTCGTCGGCGACCAGCTCGCGGGCGTCACTCGCCGGAGAGGCGTCCCGCGCCGCCGCATCCGCCGCGGCGGTCAGGGCCTCGACCTGGTCGACGGTGGTGGCGCTGCCGGACCTCGAGCCGGTCGCCACACCGTCCGCGCGGCGTACGAACGAGACGACCGCGACGTCGATGCGCCGCATCGAGCCGTTGGTCGTCAGGGTGTTGTTGGCCCAGCGCAGGTTCGCGCTCGTGCGGTGGTGTGCGATCACGATGCAGTCGTCGGCCGTGGAGGCCGCGAGCGCCCGCTCGACCAGCTCCTGGACGGTGGCGGTCGTGCCGGACATCAGTGCGCTCCCTCGTCGTCGGTGTTGAGGATCCGGATGCCGCGGAACAGGGCCGACGGACAGCCATGGCTGACCGAGGCCACCTGGCCCGGCTGTGCCTTCCCGCAGTTGAACGCGCCGCCCAGCACCCAGGTGTCCGGGCCACCGACAGCCTCCATCGACCCCCAGAACTCCGTGGTGGTCGCTTGGTACGCCGCGTCCCGGACCTGGCCCGCGAGCTCGCCGTCGCGGATGGCGTAGAAGCGCTGGCCGGTGAACTGGAAGTTGAACCGCTGCATGTCGATCGACCAGGACTTGTCGCCCACGATGTAGAGCCCGCGCTCCACGCGCCCGATGAGGTCGTCGGTGGACACGTCGTCGGCCCCGGGCTGAAGCGAGACGTTGGCCATCCGTTGGATGGGGATGTGTCCGGGTGAGTCGGCGTAGGCACACCCGTTGGAGCGCCCGTCGTTGAGCTCGGGGTGCAGGTGCGCCATCGGACGGTCGAGCTGATAGCCCACGAGGACGCCGTCGCGCACGATGTCCCAGCTCTGGGTGGCCACGCCCTCGTCGTCGTACCCGATCGTGGCCAGGCCGTGCTCGACCGTGCGGTCGCCGGTGACGTGCATGACGTCGGACCCATAGCGCAGCGCGCCGAGCTTGTCGATCGTGGCGAACGACGTGCCGGCGTAGTTGGCCTCGTAGCCCAGGGCGCGGTCCAGCTCGGTGGCGTGGCCGATCGACTCGTGGATCGTGAGCCACAGGTTGGAGGGATCGATGACCAGGTCGTAGGTCCCGGCCTCGACACTCGGCGCAGCCAGCTTCTCCGCGAGCAGGGTCGGCACCTCGTCGAGCTCGGCGTCCCAGTCCCAGGCGCCGTCCGCAGGTGAGCCGACGACGTACTCCCAGCCGCGCCCGGCCGGCGGTGCGATCGACGACATGTCGTCGAAGATCCCGCGGTCGTCGTCGGAGCCCATCGCGGTGAACGTCGGGAGGAGCCGCACCCGCTGCTGGGTGGTGCGGGTGCCGGCCAGGTCGGCGTAGTACTTGTTCTCGTGGACCTGCAGCACCTCGGCCGTCGCGTGCTGCACGGCCGGGTGTCGCCGCAGCCGGTCCGTCCAGTCGAGCAGGACCGCGGTCTTGTCGGCCAGCGACACCTCGAGCGGGTCCTGGAGGTAGGACGAGACCCAGGTGACGTCGTCGTGGACCGGCTCGTCGGCGATCTCGACCGGGCTCGTCGTCAGCGACGAGGAAACCCGGGCTACCTCGACCGCGGACTCGGCGACGCGGACGGCCTCGTCGACCGTCAGGTGCACGCCTGAGGCGAAGCCCCACGCGCCGCCGTGGATCACCCGGACGGCGAACCCGAGGTCCTGGTCGTCGGCCGTGCCCTGCAGTGCGGCGTCGCGCACCCGGACGTCCTGCCAGCGCACCCGCTCGAACCGGAAGTCGGCGTGGGTCGCGCCGAGCTCCCGGGCGCGCTGCAGCGCGGCGTCTCCGAGCGCTCGGTAGGGGAGGGCGGTGAATCCGGCGTCCAGACCAGGCATGCTCCGACCCTAGAGCGTGGGGAACGTCACCGTAGAGGGGTCAGCCCACAACGCGGAGGGTCGAGCCCGTCCGCGCCTTCCCGACGACGAGCTGGGTCGGGATCCGGTCGCGCATCTCGGCCACGTGGCTGACCACTCCGACCGCGCGGCCGTTCTCGCGGAGGCTGTCGAGGATGTCGAGGACGTCGTCGAGGGTCTCCGCGTCGAGGGCACCGAATCCCTCGTCGACGAAGAGGGTCTGCAGGTCGACGCCCCCGGCCTCCTGGGACACGACGTCGGCGAGGCCCAGAGCCAGCGCCAGCGAGACGACGAACGACTCGCCGCCCGACAGGGTCGCGGGGTCACGGGACTCGCCGGACCAGTCGTCCACCACGACCAGGCTCAGACCGCCGCGACGCTCACCGGCGCCGCGCCGTCCGACGTGCTCCAGGATGTAGCGCCGGTCGCTCATGTGGAGGAGGCGCGCGTTGGCGGCCGCCACCACCTGGGAGAGCCGATGCGCCAGGACGTAGGCGGAGAGCCGCATCTGAAGGCGGTTGTCCGGGGCCTTGCCGTCGGCGAACGACGACACCGCGGTCGCCAGCGCCAGCTCGTCGCGCACCGGAGTCCACTCGTCGAGCGCGGCCAGGAGGCGGGCGGTCAGGTCGGCCACCCGGTCGTCACGTCGGGTTGCCAGCTCGCTGGCCGCCCGCAGCCGCTCCAGGTCGTCGGCAGCGGCCCGGTGCCGCGCCTCGCACGCGGGTACGTCGGGCTCCGGGCTCGCCAGGAGTGCCCCGGCGTCAGGCTCGGCCAGGACCTTGTGCGCCTGGTCGAGCGCGACGTCGTGCTCGCGCACCCGCGACTCGACCACGCCCAGCTGGGCCTCGGTCAGCTCGGCCGCACGAGCAGCGGCGGCGTCGGGGAACCCGGCCTCGGCGGCGGCATGCGCCAGCGCCCGCTCCGCCTCCGCGAGCGCCACCTCCGCCGCCTCGCGGCGCGTGGACTCCAGGTGAGCGGCCCGCAGCAGCTCTCGACGTCCCTCCAGCTCGGTCACGGCATCTCCGAGCACCGGGTGCTCGCCGCGCACTGCCGCGACCGCCTCCGCAAGCCGCTGCGCCTCCGCCCGGGCACGCTCCAGGGTCGCCCCGAGCTCGGCACGACGGACACGGTGGTCGGCCGTCGCCTGCTCCAGCTCGGCAGCGCGAGTGCGCGCCGCGTCGGCCTGCGCCATCAAGGCGTCCTGACGCTCGGCGCGCTGACGGAGCTCGAGCAGCTGTGCGCCGGCCGCCTCCAGACGCTGAACCGCGGCAGTGGCGTCACCGGTGCCGGCGGCACGACGGGCGGCCGCCCGGTCCGCGTCCAGCTCGCGGCTGCGCAGGTCGAGGGCGTGCTCGGCGACCTGCGCGTCGTCGACCGCGCGCTGGGCGGCGCGCTCGGCCGAGGCGTCCGGATGCCCGGCCACCACCGCCGCGGGACGCGGATGGTCCTCCGACCCGCACACGGGACAGTCACCTCCGACGACCAGCTCGCCGGCGAGCTCGGCGGCCATCCCCGCGATGCGCCGCTCGCGCAGGTCCAGGAGCCGCTCCCGCAGGTCGAGGAGACGGCGTACGGCGGCATCGTGCTCGGCCACCACCGCGAGGCGCTCCGGCTCGAGCTCGGTGAGGCGGACGTGCGCGTCGGCCACGGCCTGCGCCGTCGCCACGGCCACTTCGGCCTCCCGGAGCTCCGTGGCCGTGACCCCGGTCTGCGCCAGGTCATGGGTTGTCCCGGCCCGCAGCGCTCGGAGCGACTCGGCCTCGGCCTCGACCAGCGCCTGGGCATCGGACATCGCCGCCAGCGAGGACTCGGTCTCGGACTCCTCCTGCCGCAGCCGGAGCAGCTGCTCCTCGCTGGGTAGGAGCGCGGTGAGTGCCGCCAGGGCCTCGCCTGCTCGCTCGAGCTCGCCTGGGAGGTCCTCGGGGTCCAGCCCCGCCCGCTCCAGCTCATCCCGTGCCAGATCGCTCTCGGCCAGGTGCCGGCCGAGGGAGTCCCGCCGCTCGTCGACGAGTCGGGCGAGGGGTCGCAGCCCGAAGGCGCGGCGTCCGCTGTCCAACCTGTCGCGGTCACGCGCGTGGACCGCGGCGTCCCGCTCGAGGCGCTCGACGTTCGCGGCCGCCTGCACCACGCGAGCGCGTCTTGCAGCCAGGCCCACCGCCGTCTGCCACGCCTCGTAGGCCTTCTCGGTCGACGTGCCCGCCTCGGCCACCGCCGCCGCGGTGGTCGTACGTCGCGCCCGTGCCGCCTCGCGCACGGCGCTCGCCCACCCGGCGAGCGTCCCGTCGGCCGCCGAGCCCGCGACATCGGAGTCGTCGGGCAGGCCGGTGGTCGACGCCTCGGACAACCTGCTCGCGAGCTCGGCGACCACCTCGGCATGTTGCTCGGAGGTACGGCGGAGTGCGAGCCGGTGGTCGCGGAGCCAGCCCTCGACGCGCTCGAAGCGGCCCGTGCGGAACAGCCGGGACAGCAGCTGGTGGCGAGACGGCGAGTCCGCGCGGAGGAAGGCCTGGAACTGACCCTGGGGGAGGAGGACCACCTGGCAGAACTGGTCGAGGGTCATGCCGAGCAGGGCGCCCAGCAGGTCGCCGGCCTCGTCGAGCCGGCTGGTCACCGGCGTCCAGGCGCCGTCGATCCGTTCGCTGACCGTGACCCGGGCCTGCTCGCGGGTCGTGCCCGTGCCGCGCTTCTTCGGACGGTCCCACGCGGGGGAGCGGACCACTCGCAGCCGCCTCCCCGAGACGGTGGCCTCCAACGTCACCGACGGCGCGAGCCCGGGCGGGGCCTGGTCGGACCGGAGCCGCCCGGCGTGCTGACGGTCGCCGGGCACCGCGCCGTACAGCGCGAAGCAGACGGCGTCGAGCACGCTGGACTTGCCGGCACCGGTCGCGCCGGACAAGAGGAAGAGCCCGGCGTCGGACAGCGCGTCGAAGTCGACCTCGGCGGTGTCGACGAACGGGCCGAACGCGGTCACGGAGAGTTGATGGAGACGCATCAGCCGCTCCCGGACCCGATCAGGACGTCGGCGTCGGGGTCGGCGGCACAGGCGTCGCACGCCTCCTCGAGAAGGATGGACTCCTCGGACGAGGCCGGGCCACCGCGCATCGCCTCGACGAAGTCGAGGGCGATCTCGTGGTCGCTGCGGCCCTGCGGCGTCGCGGCCACCACCGAGGGCAGCTCCTCGCCCGCGGGAGCGAAGCCGAGCACGAGCACGTGGGGGAAGCGGGCCCGGAGGCGCTCCATCGGCCGCTCTGGCCGGACGGCATCGGTGAGGGTCACCTGCAGCCAGTGCTGCTCCACGCCGGTGAGTCCGCGATCGCCGAGCAGGCTCTCGAGCTCACCGGTCAGCACGCTCAAGGGCCGGGGGACCGGTGCCTCGAGGAACGTCGCGTCGGTGACGCCGTCGCGGCCCAGGTCGACCAGCCAGGTGCCCTTGGTGTGGCCGGACTCCGAGAAGGAGTAGGCGAGAGGAGAGCCGCTGTAACGGAGCGTCGCGTCGAGCGTCGCGCGGCCGTGCAGGTGCCCCAGAGCGGTGTAGGAGATGCCCTCGAAGAGCGTGTCCGGCACCGCCGACACCCCGCCGACGCTGATGTCGCGCTCGGAGTCGCTGGGCCGGCCCCCGGCCACGAAGGCGTGCGCCAGCACCACCGACCGCACCGGGTGGGCCGCGAGGTCGCCGCGGACCCGACGCATCGCCTCGGCGACGGCGGCCTCGTGGGTGCGTGCGGGCAGCTGCCAGGGCTCGTGGAGCGCCAGCGGGTCGAGGTAGGGGAGTGCGTGCACAGCGACCGGACCGTGCGCGTCCTCCAGCAGCACCGGGACGCCGACCGCGGCGACGTCGGTGCGCAGGTGGACGCCGGCGGCGTCGATGAGCCGGGCACCGAACCCCAGGCGCTGCGCGGAGTCGTGGTTGCCCGAGGAGATGACGACCCGCGCCCGAGAATCGGCGAGTCGGGCCAGGGTCTCGTCGGCGAGGCGGACGGCGTCGACGTGGGGGAGGGCGCGGTCGTAGACGTCACCGGCCACCACGACGAGGTCCACCCGCTCCGAGGCGACCACCTCCAGCAGGTGGTCGACGAACTCCGCCTGGTGCCCGAGCATGCCGACGCGATGGAACGAGCGTCCCAGGTGCCAGTCGGAGGTGTGGAGGATCCGCACGTCACGAACCTATGTTCGAGCGCCGACGGTCCCGTGCTCCCACGCCGTCAGGCGTAGCGGACCGTGCGCTCCGGCCGGGTGAAGCCGTAGAGACCCAGCCCCGCCTGGCGAGCCAGATGCACCGAGAGGGACGTCGGCGCGCCGACCGACACCAGGGTGCCGATGCCGGAGGCGACGGCCTTCTGGACCAGCTCGAACCCGGCGCGGCCGCTGACCACGAGGTAGGCGTCACGGACGCGGTCGCCGGTGAGCAGCCGCGCCCCGGTGACCTTGTCCACGGCGTTGTGCCGCCCGACGTCCTCTCGGACGACGAGCCGCTCGCCCTCGGCGGTGAACAGCCCCGCCGCGTGCACGCCGCCGGTGCGGGCGAACACCGACTGCTCCTCCCGCAGCAGCGCAGGTAGTCGGCGTACGACGTCGGCGTGCGGGGGAGGACCCGCCCAGCGCGTGCCGCGGACGGTCTCGAGGGCCGCCTCGATGCTGTCCTTGCCGCACACCCCACAGGCCGACGAGCCGCTGCTCATGGTGTCGTGTCGGTGACCGAGGTCGACCGGACGTGTCGCCCGCAGAGTCACGACGTTGAACTCCTGCTCCGGGGTCAGGTCCTCGTCGGTGCAGTAGGCGACCTCCGCGATCTCGTGGGCCGCGAGCAGCCCCTCGTGGAAGGCCCAGCCGGCCGCCAGCTCGAAGTCGTGGCCCGGGGTCCGCATGGTCACCCAACCCCGGCGTGCTGCCGCCCCGGGCCAGGTGAACCTGATCTCCAGCGGCTCCTCGGCGACGACGTGGTCCTCGCGCTCCTGCTCGAGGTCACCCCGCGACTCCGTGACGCGGACGCGCGACGTCGGCCCGATGCGTCGTACGAGGTCGGTCACGGCTCCAGCCTAGGACTCAGCCGACCGAGACGCTCTGGATCGTCACCGCTTGCCGCGGGTGTCCGTCGCCCTGGGCCGTGGCGTTGTCCGAGCCCTGCTTCGCCACCTGCTTGAGGATCTTGAGCCCCGCGCGGTCCAGCTGCCCGAAGACGGTGTAGTCGGGGGGCAGTGGCGAGCTGCGGTAGACCAGGAAGAACTGCGAGCCGCCGCTGTTGGGTGCCTGCGTCTTCGCCATCGCGACGGTGCCCGGACCGTAGGTGTCCTGCGGCGACAGCTCGTCGGGGATCGTGTAGCCCGGTCCGCCGGTGCCGGTCCCGGTCGGGTCCCCGCACTGCAGCACGTAGATCTGGATCGTGGTGAGGCGATGGCACGGTGAGTTGTCGAAGTACCCCTGCTTGGCCAGGGAGACGAACGAGTTCACCGTGCAGGGTGCCTTGTCGGCGTCCAGGGTCGCGGCGATGGCGCCGACGTTCGTCTGCATCGTGACGGCGACCTTCCCCGACACGTCCGGCGTGGAAGGCGGCTTGGTCGCGTCGCCGGTCTTGCCCTGCGGTGCGTCGGGATAGTTGCAGCTGACGCCGCTCCCCGAGGAGCCCTGATCCGGGGACGCGGGGGAGCCACCGGTCGTGCTCGAGGAGCCGCCGCCACACGCGACCAGCACCGGCAGCAGCGCGGCGACGGCCACGGCCAGCAGCGGACGACGGTACGGCGGGCGGGGGAGAGGACGGGTCAGCGTTGATCGGGCCACGGCGTCGAGGATAGGAGAGGGGCGGTCGCCGCTCACCCGCCACCTGCTAGACAGCAGCCATGTCCCGCACCCTGCGCCGCATCGTGGTCTTCGTCGCGGGGCTGCTGCTGATCGTGCTCGGCCTCGTGCTGATCGTCCTGCCGGGACCGCTGACCATCCCGCCGATCCTGCTGGGCGTCGGTTGTGGTCCCGGGAGTTCGAGTTCGCCCGCCGCTGGCTCCGGCCGTTGCAGGCCAAGGGAGCCGTCGCGTGGGACCAGGCCAAGCGCAGGCCGGTCTACACCAGCGTCGTCACCGTGGTGGGACTGCTCGGTGCCGTCGTGGTGATCTGGGTGGCGCTGCGCTACGACCTCCTCGACCGCGGACGCCAGCTCGTCGGACTCGGCTGACGAGCCGGCGTCCCGGCGAGGCTCAGGCCTGCGGCGCGAGGGCGAACTGGACGCGGCCCGCCTCGTCGACCGAGGCGTCGAGGACCTGGTCGTCGAGCTGTGCCGAGGCCGGGGGATCGAGGTAGACCACGGCGCCGTTCGACTCGACGGTCTGGTCGCCCGGGTGCGGCTCCTGGGCTGCGGTCACCATCAGACCCTGTTGCGGGTCCTCACTGCTGATGCGCAGGCCGGTGGCGGCCGCTTCTCCTTGCTGGGCCGCGATGTCCTTCACGATCGTGCTGGCGTTCTCCGTGAGGGTGAGCACGTGCTCTCCTTCGTCGATTGCTGGCATGACCCGCTCCACCATTCCTCGCGCATGCCCACGATGCAAACCAAAACGCGCTGACCCGGCACTTGCGTGTCTCCGAAGAGCTCTGACCCGTCACAAGAACGAACGAAACGGGGCAATCTTCAGAAGGACGGGGGCGTACGGGTTACTGGTCGAAGAACGTCTTCAGGACGCGGGCCATGAGTTCGGGGGCGACGACGTGCCCCTGCCCGTCGAGCGTGTGTCGTTCGCTCTGGGGGGTGGCAGCGGCTATCGCTTTCGCGGCGCGGTCGAAGAAGTCGCTCGGGAGGCCCGCCATCTGGGGCTCGGTGATCGGACCCCCGATGGTCACCAGGACCGACTGAGTGATGCGGGCAAGTCGGTCCGTGGGGATCTTGTAGTCATTGAGGACCATGGCGTCCTTGACGAGCGTGTGGGCGAGCGCGACGGACAAGGCCCAGTACGGATGCTGTTTGCTAGCCGCGATGTCCGCGTCGGGTCCGCCGGTAAGCCTCATGAACAGTTCCAGCATCTCTTCGTCGCGCCCGGCTTTGTAGGCCTCGTGGGTGTCCGCGAGGTACTGGTTGAACCTCGGCCACAGGTCGTCCCCGATCACGTACGGCACATCCCACACCGCGATCTTGTCGATCGCCGAACCTGCCGCTGCTGCCTCCAGCGCGAGGGCGCCGCCAGATGAGGCGCCGTACACGTGAGCTGAGCCGCCGGCTGTCTCAATCAGCGCGTCGAGGTCTTCCACCTCCCGCGCCACGGCGTACGGCGGTGTATGGCCGCTGTCGCCCCGGCCGCGTCGTGCGTAGTTGTAGACCGTGAAATGGTTGGCAAGGAGCCGGGCCAGCGGCGCATTCTCAGCGCCGTCGTCTAGGGTGCCGCCGACGAGGATCACCGCCGGCCCAGTGCCTGTCCGGTCGTAGGCGATCGTCGTACCGTCGGCGGACGTCACACGGAGTGTCATCTCGGTCACTGCTTGTCTCGCTATCTCGATGCGTGGTCGGCACCGTCCGCGCCGTGTGTAGCCGATGACGGTGCCCTCAGCGAGGTCACAGTGTCCATTCTCCGAACTGGCGTCGTGTCCAGTCAGCGGGGCAGTGGATCAGTCGCACGCGATTGACTCATCTGGTGCGACACAGAGGACAAAAGTTGACATAATGTCAGTTATCGGCGAACCAGATACGACGGCAAGCGGGGAGACTCCTGGTCCGTCCTAGGTCTCGTAGCGTCGTGCTCGTGGACGACACAGATCCCTCTGCCGACCAGGACGACGTGCTGCGGAAGCTGCTGGAAGAAGGCGCTCGCACTCAGGAGCGTGGTCCGGTTCACCGGATGGTCCTCAACGGGTGTCGCGTGCTGCGCCATCTAGCTGATCGTGCGGTCGTGACCAGAGCGGAAGCCGGCGCCTGGGCCCTGACGAGCTGGCGCGAGTCCGACCACGCCCTGATCGGGGCGGCACTCGCGCGCGAGACGGGCGCCGACAAGAAGGCGGCCATCGACATGGGTGATGCCTACTTCTTCGGCTTCCGTGTGGACAGGATCGCCCGCGGGGACGCGGATCCGCAGGACCAGTGATCCCTCAGGGACGGATGATGGTCATCCCACCGACACCACCTGTGGCCTCGCCGAGGGCAGCGAGCCGCGTCCCAGCCTCCGCCAGCCCGATGTGATCGCGGATAAGACGGGCAGGGTCCAGCGAGCCGTCGACCACACGAGCCAGCATGGCGGGGTAGTCCGCAGCCGCGATGCCGTGACTGCCCAGCACCTGCAGCTCGTGGCCGATGACCCGGGTCATGTCGACCCGCGGCCGGGCGTCGTCCCCGGCGAGGAGCCCGACCTGCACATGCCTGCCGCGGGGCCGAAGCGAGTCGATGGCGGTAGCCAGCGCAGAGGCACTGCCGAAGGCGTCGATCGTCACGTCGCTGCCGCCTCCGGTGAGCTCACGGACGGTCGCCGAGCCGTCGCCGTCCGTGGAATCCAGCAGGACGGTGGTGGCACCGAGATCGGCAGCGACCGAGAGTGACGCGGGGTCAGGGTCCACCGCCACGACCCGTCCACCCAGGGCGACGGCGATCATCACCGCCGACAGCCCGACTCCCCCGCACCCGAACACGGCGATCGACTCCCCCGGCTCAAGTCGGGCTACGTCGACCACCGCTCGGTACGCCGTCCCGAAGCGGCACCCCAGACTCGCGGCGACCTCGCCCGACATCTCGTCCGGCAGGGCGACCAGGTTGAGGTCGGCTCGCGGCAAGGACACGAGCTCGGCGTACGAGCCCCAGTGGGTGAAGCCCGGTTGGAGCTGGTCCTCGCACACCTGGCCGTTCCCCCGCAAGCAGCTGGCGCACGCGCCACAGGCCAGGACGAACGGCGTGGTGACCCGGTCTCCGATCCGCCACCTGGTCACGTCCGTTCCGACCTCGACGATCCTTCCGGCGAGCTCGTGACCGGGCACATGGGGCAGCTCGATGTCGTCGTCGTGGCCCATCCAGCCGTGCCAGTCACTGCGGCAGAGCCCGGTCGCCTGCACGGTCACCACGACGCCGTCCGGAGCGCACGTCGGATCAGGCACCACGGTCAGCTCGGGCGTCTCGCCGTACGCCGTGACCAGCACTGCACGCATGAGCGCACCCTAGGGCGAACGGTCGGGCGTACCGGTCGCGGATGTGCTCTCGGCCACCTCGACCGAGCGCGGCACCCCTACCTCCCGGCAGCACCGACGATCAGGCCCGGCACCTGCCCGATCTCCTCGAGACCTCGTAGATGTGTGGTGACAGCCTCATAGGAAGACCTTCCCCGGATTGAGGATGCCGGCGGGGTCGAGGGCCTGCTTGACGGCACGGTGCAGCGCCAGCTGGTCGGGGGTCAGCTCGTGGGCGAGACCTTGTCTCTTGATCAGACCGACGCCGTGCTCGCCGGTGACCGTGCCGCCGAGCTCGACCGCGAGGTCGAGGATCTCGGCGTGGGCGGCCTCGGCACGTACGCCGGCCGCCTCGTCGCCCGGGCTCGTGACGATCATCGGGTGGAGGTTGCCGTCGCCGGCGTGGGCGACGTTGGCGATCAGGACGTCGTGCCGCTCCGCGACCGTCTCGATGCGGGTCAAGGCGTCCGGGACGGCTCCCGTCGGGACGCAGACGTCCATCGTCAGCACCGGACCGAGGCGCTCCAGAGCCGGGTAGGCGAGCCGGCGGGCGGCGAACAGCGCGTCCGCCTCCTGGGGGTCGGTCGAGCGGTCGGCCCAGGTCGCGCCGGCGCGGGTGAAGCAGCTCTTCATCAGGTCGGCCAGCCGCTCGCCGCCCTCCCCCGGCTCGTCGACCTGCCCGAGCAGCACCACCTCGGCATCGACGCTGAGGCCCATGCTCTTCCACCGGTCGACCGCCTCGAGACAGTGGCGGTCGACGAGCTCGAGGGCCGACGGGGTCACCCCCGCCTCGAGCACGGTCCGCACGGCCTCCCCCGCTGCTGCGATCGAGGGGAAGAAGCCCGCGACCGTGATCGCGGCCGACGGCAGCGGGCGCAGCCGGACGGTGATCTCCGTGATGATGCCCAGAGTCCCCTCGGAGCCCACCATCAGCGACGTCAGGTCATACCCTGCGACGCCCTTGGCGGTACGCCGGCCCACCCGCAGGACCGCGCCGGTCGCCGTGACTACCTCCAGGGCGAGGACGTAGTCGCCGGTGACGCCGTACTTCACGCAGCACACGCCGCCGGCGTTGGTGGCGACGTTCCCGCCGATGGTCGACCACGGCGAGCTGGCCGGGTCGGGCGGGTACCACAGCCCCTTGGCCCCGACCGCAGCCCGGAGGTCGTCGTTGACGACGCCCGGCTCGACCACCGCGAGGCGCTCCAGAGTGTTGATCTCCAGGATCCGGTCCATCCGCTCCAGGGAGACGACGACACAGCCGTCGACGGCGTTCGCTCCCCCGGACAGACCGGTCCCGGCGCCACGGGTCACCACCGGCACCCGGCGCTCGTAGCAGGTCGTCACCACGCGGCGTACGTGCTCGGTGGTCGTGGGCAGGACGACGGCTGCCGGACGCCCGACAGGCGCTCCCTCCGCGTGGTCGCGGCTGAGCCGCTCCATGGACTCCGCACGGTCGATCACCGAGCCTTCCGGCAGCGCGCGGACGAGCTCGTCGATGAGAGAGGTGGAGACGGTCGCGGTGGTCACCCGCACATAGGACAACGGTCACCCTCAGCGGATCGAGGGAGGCAATCTCCACAGTTCCTGGCAAAGTTCGGAGGTTCTCTCCGTGCAACTGACCCCGCCTGGCCGCCTAGCGTCCGTGAGCATCCTCACACCAGCTCGGAAGGTCCAGACCATGTCATCGACCCAAGCCGGCCCCCGCATGATCGGGCGCTCCGCGACCCGCAAGATCCTGCGGCGGTTCGTCCCGTTCCTCCTGCTCCTCTACTTCGTCAACTACCTCGACCGCACCAACATCGGGTTCGCCAAGCTCACCATGAGCAGCTCCCTCGGCCTGACCGAGACGATGTTCGGCCTGGTCTCGGGCCTGTTCTTCATCGGCTACCTGCTGTTCGAGGTCCCGAGCAACCTCGGGATGCACAGGTTCGGCGCCCGACGCTGGATCTCCCGGATCATGGTGACCTGGGGCATCGTCGCCTCGCTGATGGCGTTCGTGCGCGGCCCCGGCGACCTCTACGTCCTCAGGATCCTGCTCGGGGTCGCCGAGGCGGGCTTCTTCCCCGGCGTCGTGCTGTTCCTCACGTGGTGGCTGCCGAGGAACGAGCGGGTCAAGGTCATCAGCATGTTCCTGGTGGGGATCCCGCTCTCCTCGGTGATCGGCGCCCCGATGTCGACCGCGATCATGCAGTACGGCGACGGGGCGCTCGGGCTGGACGGCTGGCGGCTGATGTTCCTGGTCGAGGGCCTCCCCGCCATCCTGCTCGGCGTCATCGCGTGGTTCTACCTCACCGACCGTCCCGAGGACGCCGAGTGGCTCACTCCCGAGGAGCGGGCGTGGGTGGCCCAGACCGTGGCCGACGAGGACGCCGAGCTCACCCACACCGCGGTGGCCTCGCCCTGGGCCGCCTTGCGCAGCCCGCGGATCCTGGTTCTCGGACTCGTCTACTTCGGGGTGGTCTACGGCCTGTACCCCCTCAGCTTCTTCCTGCCCACGGTCGTGGTCGGTCTGGCCGAGCGCTTCCACCGCACGTGGAGCCTGCTCGAGTCCGGCCTCATCGTCGCCATCCCGTTCGCGATCGGCGCGGTGTCGATGGTCGTGTGGAGCCTCCACTCCGACGCGACCCGTGAGCGTCGCTGGCACGTCGCGCTCCCGACGCTGGTCGCTGGCGTCAGCATCCCGGTGGCGCTCTACCTCCAGTCGCCGTTCGCGATCATGGCCTGCATCAGCATCACCTGCGCCGGCGTCCTCTGCGCACTGCCGGTGTTCTGGTACGTCCCGCCGCGGCTGCTCACCGGCGCCGGCGCGGCCACCGGCATCGCGCTGATCAACTCCATGGGCAACGCGTCCGGGTTCGCGGCGCCCTACTTCACCGGATGGCTCTCCGACGCCACCGGCTCCCTCAAGCCGGGTCTGTGGCTCGTGGGGCTGTGCATGGTGGCGTCGGGGCTTGCTCTCCTGGCCCTCACGAGGCCGTCTGCGCTCCCCCCGGAGGGCGACGAGAGCCTCAGCCCGGTTGCATCTCGAGCATCAGCCTCCGCAACCTGAGGGCCAGCGCGATCTCCAGGGCCCGGTCCGGCTGCCGCCAGTCCGGGCCCAGGAGATCGGTCAGCCGATCCAGCCGGTGGTACAGCGTGTTCGCGTGGATGTGCAGCTCGGCGCACGTCCGCGCATGGTGCTGGGCGAGCCGGAGATAGGTGTCCAAGGTCGCGGCGAGCTCGCGGCCCCGCTCGGCGTCGGCCTGCAGCACCGTCCCCACCGACGCCTCGACGAAAGCCGCGATCTCGTTGCGTCCGGCGACGCTGAACAGGCCGGCGTAGACGCCGAGCTCCGCCGGCACGGCAGCCGAGGAGTCGCGACCCAGGGCGAGCAGGAGCGACGCCACCCGGTGTGCGGCGGCGTGGGCCTCACGCACGCCGGCCATGCCGCCCTCGGACGGCGCGAGCCCGACGGCCGCGGGCAACGCCCCGCCGCAGATCGCGGTCAGCCGGGTGCGGGCCTCCTCCGGTGCCACCTCGGGCAGCAGCACCACGACCCGCCCGGCGTGCGCGGCCGACAGCCCCCCGAGCTCGCGGGCCAGTCGAGCCGCGACCCGCACCGCGGCGTCGTCGTCCCGACCGCCGCTGTCCAGGACCACGACCGTGCGCACGCCCTCGAGGTCCACGCCGGCAGCGAGCGCGCGACGCCGTACCGTCGGCTCGTCGACCTCGCGTGACAGCAGAGCGCTCAGCAGCTCTCCGCGGGCGCGCCGATCGGCGTCGGCGGCCATCCGTTCCGCGGACGCCACCAGCGCCACCGCTGCCGCGCCCACCTCCAGCAGGGTCACCTGCTCCGAGGTGAGCTCGGCCTCGTCGACCCCCATGACGACGCCCGCATAGCCGTCCCGGAGTACGACGGGCACCAGGACGGCATGCCGGCCGCCCGCCTCCACGCGCCGCGAGTGCTCGGTGGCGACGTGCGCTCCCGTGGGCATCCGATCCCCGAGGACCCCGACGTCGGGTCGGGCCCGCAGGAGCTCCTCGACCGGGGCCGGCGCGCCGCCGTGGAACGCCGGCCGCCCGTCGCCGCCCAGGATCGCGACCGGCGCAGCCACGGCGTCGTGGAGCGCCTCGGCGATCTCCTGGAGTCCCGCCCCGCGGATGATCTGCCCGGTGAGGCGCTCGCGCAGGTTGTTGATCCGATGGAGCGAGTCGTTGACCGACTGCTGCTCCACGACGGCAGCCTGGTACTGGCCGAAGATCTCGGCGTTGCGCAGCGCGATCGCGGCGTGAGCCGCCAGGGCCGCCAGGAGCCCGACGGCGTGGTCGGCGAACGTCCGAGGACGTCGGTCGGCCGCCAGGAGCACCCCGATCGTCTCGTCGCGGACCTGGAGTGGCACGCCCAGGATCCCGCCGAGCTGCTCGGCCGTGGCAGCCGCCGAGACCCGGGGCACGAGGTTCAGTCGTGGGTCGTCGAGATAGGACTCGGTCCACAGCGGGGACTCCGTCTCGAGCACGACCCCGCCCAGCCCCTCCCCCTTGTCGAGCTCGATGCCGCGCAGCGCGGAGCCCATGCTCCCCTCGAGCACCTCGATCCGCAGCTTGTCCTCGGGCGTCCGCAGCATGATGTAGGTGATGTCCACGCCCAGCAGGCGACGCGCCTGCGAGACGACCTCCTGCAGGACCTCGGTCGTGTCGTGCAGTCCGGCCAGCCGTCGCGCCAGCTCGTTGAGAACGGCCAGCTCCTGCGCGGCCTGGCGCTGCTCGGCGAGCCGCTGGTGGATCGTGGTCGCCGCCTGGGCGTTGCGCTCCACCTCGGCCGGGTCGTGGTCGCCGGCCAGCAGCTCGACCTGGAACGCGTGCAGCTCGTCCAAGGGCGCGTCCCGCAGCAGGAGGCCCAGCCACGAGACGTCGTGGGCGTCGTCCATCCGCGGATAGTAGTCATCCGCGCAGGTCGTGGCCGCCGCGTGCGCCGACGGATGGACGACGAGGTGTTGACTGTCCGTTCAGTCCATTGCCACCATCGGGCCTATGCGACTCCCCGGCGTACGACGTCCCGCGACCGCGGTCCTGGCCCTGGCCACGGCGCTCACGGTCGTCGCGGGCGTCCCGGATCTCGTCACCGCCTCCGCGACCGCCGCGACTCCTCCCTCCGGTCACGTCGCCTCCCGCCCGCTCACGTTCCACCAGCTGCATCGCGGGCTCGCGCCGACCTCGCTGACCGCCAACCGCCGCTTCGCAGTGCCCGAGGGCGCCGGAGCCGCCCCCGCGCTCCGGGGCACGCTCCGCCTCGCGGGCGCGCGCATGCACGTGCTGTCCGATGCGAAGCGCCACCACCACATCGCCGACCCGGTGCTCGGCAAGAACACCCGACTCCTGCCGGCCGCCCGGATCGGGTTCCTGAGCGTCGGCGCGCATCTGGTGCCGACCACGCAGGACGTGATCCGGGTCGGATCGCTGCCCGGCACGCGCAGCTACTGGGACCTCCTGGTCCAGCCCGGGCGACGCTGGACGCAGCCCGGAGACCACGGCTGGCACCGCGCGTCGTTCCCGTTCGAGCTCGTGAACTCGATCGAAGGCGAGACGCACCTGGGCGTCGCGACGTTCCTCTACCGAGGCCGGCAGGTCTCCCCGGTGCGCTTCCAGATCGTCCAGGAGACCTCGCCGTACCTCGTGTGGCAATACTTCAGCGCCTGGGGCGTCACGCGGGCCTCGCTCACGCCGCACGTGTCCGGCGCCCGCGCGGCCCGGCGTACCTTCGAGCGCTCCCGTCGGGCACGGCTGCCACACCGCCCGTGGTCGGCCCTGCGCGAGCGGGTCGGCGGTGTCACCTCCTCGGCGTTCAGCCACGTCGCCGACGTGGTCCAGAGCGCCGCGGACATCCACGGCACCGTCTATCGCACGTCGTGCCCGACGGCGGCCGGCCCGTTCCCCTACTGCGACGACGCGCGCTACGGCGTGTGGTCGGTGACGAAGTCGGCGATGCTGAACGTCGCGCTGATGCGGCTCGCGCAGAAGTACGGCGCTCACATCCTGCGTCAGCGCATCACCCGGATCCTCCCCGGCCGGCAACCTCGCAGCTGGCACGACGTCACCGTCCAGGACCTCGCCAACATGGCATCCGGCCACGGGCCGGCGCGACACCCGCGCTGCTACCTGTGCGACTACTCCCGGTGGTACGTCGCGCGGTCCGAGAGGCGCAAGACGGCGGAGGCGCTGGACTACACGCGGTTCGCGAAGCCGGGCACCACCTACGTCTACCGGGACCAGGACGCCTACCTGCTCGGCGTGGTCGAGGACCGGCTCCTCAAGGCCCGAGCCGGGCGCAGCGCCGACATCTGGTCGATGCTCCGGCGCGAGGTCTACCGGCCGATCGGCATCTACTACGCGCCCTCCAACAGCACGATCGAGCCGCACCATGCCCAGGCACCCGGCCACGCCCTGCTCGCCTACGGCTACTACCCGACCATCGACGACCTCGCTCGGATCGGCGCTCTCTACGCCCACCACGGTCGCTGGCACGGCCACCAGATCCTCGACCGCCGCCTGGTGGACCGCCTCCTGGCTCGCCCCCACCCGGCACCCGCCGCGTTGCAGGCGACGCGGTCCGGCGCCCACTTCTACCTGGACGACTGGCACATCCGTCGCGTCGTCTCGGCCGACGGATGCACCCGCTTCGTACCCCAGATGGACGGCTGGGGCGGCAACACCGTGACGGTGGCCGGCGCCCACGTGACGCTGATCCGCATCCGAAACAACTGGGTCGGCGACACCCGCAACCCCCAGACCTCCATCAACGACCTCGCCGACGCCCTGGTCCGCTACTGCTGACCCCTCGATTGGTGGCAAACCGCATGCCAGGGACCTGAAATGCTGCGGATTGGTGCCAAACGGCAGTCATTCGGAACGCGCTGGCCGACCCTTGCCGATGACGAGACCGACGAGCGTCGATTGGTGGCAAACCGCATGTCAGCGGCCCGAAATGCTGCGGATTGGTGCCAAACCGCAGTCATGACCAGCCGCGCCCGGGGTGGGAGGGGTCAGGGGGCGACGTACGCCGCTAGGTGCTGGCCGGTGAGGGTGGAGCGGTCGGCGACGAGGTCGGAGGGCGTCCCGGAGAAGACCACCTGACCGCCGTCGTGGCCGGCGCCGGGCCCGAGGTCGACGATCCAGTCGGCGTGGGCCATCACGGCCTGGTGGTGCTCGATGACGATCACCGTCCGGCCCGACTCGACGATCCGGTCCAGCAGGCCGAGCAGCTGCTCGACGTCGGCCAGGTGCAGCCCGGTCGTCGGCTCGTCGAGCACGAACACCTCGCCCTTCTCGCCGAGGTGGGTGGCGAGCTTGAGCCGTTGCCGCTCCCCTCCCGAGAGGGTCGTGAGCGGCTGGCCGAGGCTGACGTAGCCGAGCCCGACGTCCGCGAGCCGCTGCAGGATCGCGTGCGCCGCCGGCGTCTTGGCGTCGCCTTCGCCGAAGAACGCCAGCGCCTCCGAGACCGGCATCGCCAGCACCTCGGCGATGTTGCGGCCGCCGAACCGGTGCTCGAGCACCTCCGCCTGGAAGCGTTTGCCCTCGCAGACCTCGCACGGTGTCGCGACGCCCGCCATCATCGCGAGGTCGCTGTAGACGACCCCCGCCCCGTTGCAACCGGGGCAGGCGCCCTCGGAGTTGGCGCTGAACAGCGCAGGCTTGGTCCCCGTGGCTTTGGCGAAGGCCTTGCGGATCGGCTCCAGCAGTCCGGTGTACGTCGCGGGGTTGCTGCGGCGGGAGCCCCGGATGGCCGCCTGGTCGACGACGACGACACCCTCTCGCCCGGCGACCGAGCCGTGGATCAGCGAGCTCTTGCCGGACCCGGCCACGCCGGTGACGACGGTGAGCACCCCCAGCGGCAGATCCACGTCGACGTCGCGGAGGTTGTGAGTGGCGGCACCGCGCACCTCCAGGACTCCGGTGCGCTCACGCACCGACTGCTTCAGGGACGCCCGGTCGTCCAGGTGCCGCCCGGTGAGCGTGTCGCTGTCCCGCAGCCCCGCCACGGTGCCCTCGAACACGATCTGCCCACCTCCACTGCCGGCGAGCGGTCCGAGGTCGACGACGTGGTCGGCGATCTGGATCGCCTCCGGCTTGTGCTCGACCATGAGCACGGTGTTGCCCTTGTCCCGCAGCTGGAGCAGTAGCTGGTTCATCTGGTCGATGTCGTGCGGGTGGAGCCCGATCGTCGGCTCGTCGAACACGTAGGTCACGTCCGTGAGCGAGGACCCCAGCTGGCGCACCATCTTCACGCGCTGCGCCTCGCCGCCGGACAGCGTGCCTGACGGTCGTTCGAGCGAGAGATACCCCAGCCCGATCCGGACGAACGAGTCGAGGGTCTCCCCCAGCGCCGCCAGCAGCGGCGCCATCGACGGTGCCTCCAGGTCGCGCAGCCAGGTGACCAGGTCGCGGATCTCCATCCGGCACACGTCCGCGATGCTCCGCCCGTCGATCTTGGCGGCTCGTGCTGCCTCGGTCAGCCGGGTGCCGTCGCAGTCGGGGCAGGTGGCGAAGGTCGCTGCCCGCTCGACGAAGGCCCGCACGTGCGGCTGGAGCGAGTCCAGGTCGCGCGACAGCATCGACTTCTGGATCTTGGTGACCACGCCTTCGTAGGTGAGGTTGATGCCCTCGACCTTGATCTTGGTCGCCTTCTTGTAGAGCAGGTCCTCGAGCTCGCGCTTGGTGAACCTCCCGACCGGCTTGTCCATGTCGAAGTAGCCGCTTCCGGCGAAGATCCGGCCGTACCACCCGTCCATGCTGTAGCCGGGCACCGTCAGCGCTCCGTCGCGCAGCGACCGTGACTCGTCGTAGATCACGCTGAGGTCGAGGTCGTTGACCGAGCCGCGCCCTTCACACCGCGGGCACATGCCGCCGAGGTAGACCTGCTTGCGGACCGTGAGCCGCTCGCCGCGTCCCTTCTCCACCTCCATCGAGCCGCTCGCGACCCTGGTCGGGACGTTGAACGAGAACGCCGTCGGCGGTCCGGCAGACGGCTGGCCCAAGCGGCTGAACAGGATCCGCAGCATGGCGTGGGTGTCGGTCGCCGTCCCGACCGTCGACCTCGCATCGCTGCCCAGCCGCTCCTGGTCGACGATGATCGCGGTCGTCAGCCCGTCCAGGACGTCGACGTCGGGCCGGGCCATGGACGGCATGAACCCCTGCACGAAGGCGCTGTAGGTCTCGTTGATCAGACGCTGCGACTCCGCCGCGATCGTCCCGAACACCAGCGAGCTCTTGCCCGATCCGCTCACGCCCGTGAACGCCGTGAGCCGACGCTTGGGCAGCTCGACGCTGACGTCCTGGAGGTTGTTCACCCGCGCGCCGGTGACCCGGATCAGGTCGTGACTGTCGGCTGCGTGGGGCACTCTGGCCGTGACGGGAGCGGTCCGGTCGAGTCCTGGCATGCACATCTCCGGTCAGGGTCGCTGCTGGATACGGACCAGGTTCCCCGCCGGGTCGCGGAAGGCACAGTCCCGCACGCCGTAGGGTTGGTCCGTCGGCTCCTGGACGACCTCGACGTCGTGGGCCGTGACGTCCTCGAAGGCCCGGTCGACGTTCGGAGACGAGAGCAGCAGCACGGCGTAGGTGCCCTTGGCCATCATCTCGGCGATGACGCGGCGCTCGTCGTCGGTGATACCGGGGTCGACGGCCGGCGGGGTGAGCACGACGTTGGTGTCGGGCTGGTTCGGCGGGCCGATCGTGAGCCACCGCATGGTGCCCTGCCCGACGTCGAGGCGCACCTCGAAGCCCAGGGCGTCGCGGTAGAAGGCCAGGGAGGCCTCAGGGTCGGTGGCGGGCAGGAAGCTGGAGTGAATGCTGATGTCCATGTCCGCCACGCTAGGGCCGACCCAGCGCGCGGGCTTCTTCATTCCTGACCGATGGGTTCCGCACCGGCCGCGAGACCTGCTTGGTGATGCACGACGGCATCTCGCCGGGGCTCTCCACCATCGCCGCCGCCATCTGCTCGCGATACATGCTCGGCGAGATCCCCACGAGCTCGGTGAAGCGGGTGCTGAAGGTGCCCAGCGACGAGCAGCCGACCTCGAAGCAGACCTCGGTCACGCTCAGGTCCCCACGCCGCAGCAGCGCCATCGCCCGCTCGATGCGCCGGGTCATCAGGTAGGAGTACGGCGGCTCGCCGTAGGCGCGCTTGAACTCGCGGCTCAGGTGCCCCGCCGACATGTGCACCCCGCGCGCGAGGGCCTCGACGTCCAGCGGGCGGGCGTACTCGCGGTCGATCCGGTCGCGCACCTGCCGCAACCGCGCAAGGTCGCGCAGCCGCTGCTCCTCGGGCGTCGCCATGGCGCCATCCTGCCATCGACCCAGGGCGACCCAGGGCGCCTCACGGCTCGACGGCCGGGGTCGCCTCGTCGAGCCCCGCCGCCGTCAGCCAGCCGCCCAGGATCCGAGCCAGGGTGGACCGATCGCGACCCGACAGCGGCGCCAGGACCCCCTCGTCGGCCGCCATGACGGCTGCGAACACCTCGTCGAGTTTGGCCGAGCCGCCCTCGGTGAGGGTCACGTACACCGTCCGGCGGTCGTGCTCGTCCCGGACGCGGGAGACCAGGCCCTGCTGCTCGAGCCGCTGCACGCGCTGGCTGGTCGCCCCCGGCGTGACCCGGCAGCGCCGCGTCAGCTCACCGGCCGTCAGCCGGTACGGCGGACCCGAGCGCCGCAGCGTGCCCAGCACGTCCAGCCCGCTGTGCTCCAGTCCGAACCTCGCCAGGGCCTCGGCACGTCGCCGTTCCAGGGCCGCCGCCAGTCGCCAGATCGGCGTCACAACCCGGATCGACGAGACGTCGTCATCCGGACGCTCGCGCTGCCAGGCGGCGAGGATCTCCCCCACTTCGTCACCGCGGGCGTTCGCCATGCCTATACTTTAGCGCTAAAGTAGATGGATGAGCGATCCAGACGCATCGTCCCTCCTCGTCGTGTCGGGTGCCGGATCCGGCATCGGTCGCGAGCTGGTCCGCGCTCTGTCGGCACGTCCCGAGACCCTGGTACTGGTGGGCCGCCGCCGGGAGCCCCTCGAGGCGACCGCGTCCGAGCTGGCGACCCACTCCCCTCCCCTGGTGGTCCGGGCCGACCTCTCAACTCCGGCGGGTGCGCAGATCCTGGCCACCGCGACGCAGGGGCGTCCGGTGAGCGGGCTCGCCCTGGTCGCCGGTGGCGTCGGCCCCGCTGCCGGGGACACCGGCCTGGCGGGGGTGGCGGAGGCGTGGGACGGCTCCTGGCGACTCAACGTGCTCACCGCGGTCCTGACCGTCGAGGCCCTGCGCGACCAGCTCGCCGACGGAGCCTCGATCGTGGCCCTCGGGTCGATCGCGGCGTCCCGCGGCGGCGGCGCCTACGGCGCCGCGAAGGCTGCGCTGACACCGTGGGTCCGCGACCTCGCCCGGGCTCTGGGGCCGCGTGGCATCACCGCGAACGTCGTCGCGCCCGGCTACACGGAGGACACGGAGTTCTTCGGCTCGTCGATGACCCCGGAGCGGCGGGCCCGGCTCCTCGCGGAGACCTTCACCGATCGTCCGGGGCGGCCGGGCGACGTCGCCGCCCTCGTCGCGCACCTGCTCTCACCCGCCGGCCGGCACGTGACCGGCCAGGTCCTCCACGTCAACGGCGGGGCGCTGCTCGCAGGCTGAGGTGACCGCGACCGGTCAGGCGTCGGCCAGCGCCGGCTCCGGGTCCTGCTCCCGCTCGTCCAGCTCGGCCGCCGCGTCGCCGTACAGCAGCGTGAGGGCGATCGCCCCCAGCGGCGTCAGCGCGACCTCGACGACGAGTACGAAGAGGGTCAGCGACCACAGCGGGAGCGAGGTGAACGAGATCAGCATGATCAGCCCGAGCAGCACGCCCAGGATGTGGATCCCCGCCCACACCAGCACCACGATCACCGCCGTGTGCCACCAGCGATGGCGCACCAGGTCGCCGGCCCGCTTGCGAGCCGGGGAACCGGACAGGTCCTCACGCATCACGATCTGCCCGAGGTACTGGTAGCGCACGGTCAGCCACGCGGCCACCGGGACGCCGATCCCCGTCCAGGACAGCAGCGCGATCGCGATGGCCGCCGGGAGGTAGGACGAGGCCAGCTCGCGCCACCTGCCCGCGACGGCGCGGGCCGCGAGCCAGCCCCGGCGCAGCGTCGTGTGGGTCGCCCCGTCGTCCATCTCGTGCGCGACCGCCGACGAGACCAGGAGCACGGTCAGGGGCCAGAAGCTCGTGGCCACCCACCCCGAGAACAGGAGGTTGTTGCCGGGAGGCGCCTGCTGCGTGGTCACGCGGACCACAGTGCCGATGTAGGGCAGGTGCTGCAGCAGCAGGATGTCGAGGATCGCGAGCACTCCCACCGGCACCGCCATCAGCCCCGCCAGGACGAACGCCGGCACGTGATGGCGGTAGAGGTCGACCGCGGCCCGGACGATCTCGCCCGAGCGGCGACGCCGGACCACGGGGTACGGCGGCACCTTGTCCCAGCGGGTACGCCGCAGGAGGAACGCCACGGCCAGCACCAGGACGCCCAGGATCCCGAGCACGGCGCCCGGCTGCGCGGCGTACCGCACGTAGAGCACCGAGCCCTTGCCGACGACGTTGCAGAACGTGCCGACCAGGGCCGGTGGAGTGTCGCTGCCGCCCGGGATCACGAACGACGAGGGGCGGAGGTTCTCCTCCCACGTCACCGGGTTGCGCCACCGGGGCTTGCCCATCGGTCCGTCGGGGCCGTTGTTGGGGCCGGCGTGCCGCTCGCCCCAGCGGCCGCTGAAGGCGAGCCAGGCGAACTTGCTGTCGGGGCCCGACGGGCGGTCGGGCAGGAGCACGGCCTTCGGGACCACCTTGGTGTTCGGCGCCTGCGTGTTGTCGCAGCCGAACCCCTCGTCCGCGCTCCGTCCGAGGTAGAGCGCCGGCTCGAAGTAGCTGGCGTGCGAGCCCTGGGACGAGTAGACGACCGGGTGGTCGCCCTCCCGCTGGAGCTTGTCGGAGTCCCAGGCGGCCGTCTCGCCGCCGGTGTGCTGGGCGTACCCGACCTGGAACGGCGCGGTGTCCAGCGCGGTCTCGACGCTCGGCGCCTTGATCAGGACCTGGACGAACTCCCAGTCGCTCTCGTGCAGGTCGTTCCAGTCGTTGTAGTACCAGTACAGCCAGTACTGCACCGCGACGTACCCCGGCTTGTCGGCCTGGGTCGTCACGTGCGCGTAGACGGCGGCCTTCGACAGCGGGGTGTAGCGCGCACTGTCGCGGGCGTAGATGCAGCCGGGCGAGAGCGCGTCGCCGGGCAGGTCGAGGTAGGTGCCGGTGCCCATGCCGTACAGGTCCGTCGCGGTCGGCCCCCACTTGATGACGGCGTCGTGGTTGCCGACCTGGCGCAGCGCGACCTCCGGGTTGCCCAGCACCGCGTCGACCCGCATCGGGACGTAGGGCTCCCCCGGCCCGCACGGCTTGGTGAACTCACGCAGCATCACGATCGGGCTGTACTTCTGCGCGAGCTGGCGGGCGGCGGAGCTGGAGTCGGCGTACGACGGGGTCGCGGTCGCGAGCACCGCCAGCACCGAGGCGACGAGGAGACCGAGGGCCGCGACCAGCGAGGCGCCAGTGTGCCTCCGCTGGGGGCTTCGTCTGCGGCTCCCCCTGCTCCCCACGACGACACGCTAGGGATGGGGCGTCCCACCCGGCAAGGAGCCGCGCCGGTCCGACCGTCCGGGTGCCAGGCTGGGAGTGTGCTGCACCCTCTCCTGGCGCGTCGCTGGAGCCCGCTCGGCTTCGACCCCGCGCACGAGCTGTCCCTCGACGACGTGATGCTCCTGTTGGAAGCGGCGAGGTGGGCACCGTCGGCCGGGAACAGCCAGCCGTGGTCGTTCCTGGTGGGGCGGCGGGGCGACGCCGTCCACCAGCGCCTGGTGGGGCGCCTCGCTCCCAGCTCGCGGCGCTGGGCGCCCTCCGCGTCGCTGCTGGTCGCGAACCTGTCGCACCGTCTGGTGGAGAGCACCGACTGGGAGTTCTCGGAGTTCTCCCTCTACGACCTCGGGCAAGCCGTCGCCCACCTGACCCTGCAGGCCGAGGCGATGGACCTGCGGGTGCGGCAGTTCCGGGCCTTCGACCGCGACGGCGTCGCCGCGGACTTCGACGTCCCGCCACATTGGGAGGTCACCACGATGGCGGCGATCGGCCGCGTCCCGGCCGGCGCCGAGCCGCCGTCCACCACCGACTCGGCCTCCCGCCAGCGCCGCAGCATCGAGGAGATCCTGTGGGTCCCGCTCGAGCGATAGTACGGATCACCTGACCGGCGTTCGGGCCGTTCTGAGCGGCTATGTGATCCGTACTATCGACCGGCCTACTCCCCCGTGGCGGTGAGGAGGCGGCGGCCGAGGTCGGACATCGCGGCGGAGAGCTCGGGTGAGCCGACTACCCGGAAGGGCATCGGGAGGTTGGCCAGCTGGGCGGCGTACCACTCGGGCTCGTCGGTGGTCGCGACCAGCCGGGTGGTGCGGGCATCGACGTCCTCGAGCCGGCCCAGGCTGCGGGCCAGCCAGTGCCGGCACTCGTCGACCGGCGCGTCGATGACCACCTCGACGGCGTAGCGCCACCCCATGGACAGCTGCTCCTCGACGGCGGCAAGGGCGTCGAGGCCGGCCGGCACCTCGAACCGCTCGGGCAGCACCGTCACCGCTCGCACCCGGTCCACGCGCAGCACGCGGCGGGCCCCCTTGTCGTGCGACCACCCGAGGAGGTACCAGCGGCGGTGCCGGACCACGACGGCCCACGGGTCGAGCTCGACGTCCCACTCCCGTCCCGAGCCGTGGCCCACGTCGTGGCCGTAGCGCAGGCGCACCCGGCTCCCGGAGTCCGAGGCCTGGACCAGCTGCAGCGTCACCTCCACGTCGGGAACGACGACGTGCCAGCCCCGCGCCGGCACCCGGCGTACGGCGTCCGCAGGGCGCGCGAGCGGCTCGGGCAGCGACCGGATGATCTTGCCCAGGGCCTGCCCGACCGGGTCGTCCTCCCCTGCCGGGTGTCCCTCGAGCACGGCCATCACCAGCCCGAGCGCCTCGGACGTCGTGAACATCAGGGGTGGCAGGCGTACTCCGCGACCGATCCGGTACCCGCCGTACCGACCCCGGGTGGACTCGACCGGGATCCCGGCCTCGCGCAGGATCGCCACGTGCCGGCGCACGGCCCGCTCGGACAGGCCGAGCCGGTCGGCCAGGCGCTCGCCGCTGATCCCGGGCGCGTTCTGGACGAGCTCCAGGACCAGCAGGGCCCGAGCGGCGGGGCTCGTGTCGTGCACGACCACAGAATTCCTCAGCATCCGGAAGAGAAGCGTCCGGAAAGGACCCTACCGTCGTCGGCATGACCTCGGACCCCACTCCCGATCCGCTGGACGGCCCGCCTCAGGACGGCTCGGAGATCGACACCCTCGTCGGTGCCCTCGAGCGCAACCGCCGGACCTTCGCCTGGAAGTGCAGCGGTCTGGACGCGGACTCGATGCGGCGGACCGTCGGCGCCAGCACGATCACGCTCGGCGGCCTGCTCAAGCACCTCGCGCTGGTCGAGGACGAGTACCTCACCCACCAGCTCACCGGCGCGGACGGACTGACGGCGCCCTTCGACCAGGTCGACTTCGACGCCGAACCGGACTGGGAGTGGCGCACCGCCGCAGACGACTCACCCGAGGAGCTTCTCGGGCTCTGGGAGGACTGCGTCGCGCGCTCGCGCCGTCACCTCGCCGCGGCGTACGCCGGAGGGCCGGACGCGCTCTCGGCGCTGACCTGGGGCGACGGCACCCCGCCCAGCGTGCGGCGGCTCGTGGTCGACCTCGTCGAGGAGTACGCCCGGCACACCGGTCACGCCGACCTGATCCGGGAGTCGATCGACGGGCTGGGCGGCGAGGGCCTGCCATCGACGCCTGCGAAGGAGACGACATATGAGTGACGACCCGACCCCCTGGGAGCCGCCCCTCGCCGGCAGCGACAGCACCCAGGTCCTGGGTTCCCTGGACCGGATGCGCTGGACGTTCCGCTGGAAGGCCGACGGCCTCGACGCAGCCGGTCTGGACACCCGGATCGGCGCGTCGACGCTGACCCTGGGTGGGCTGCTCAAGCACCTGGCGACGGCCGAGGACTACCTCACGACCGTCAAGCTCCAGGGCGCGCCGATGGACGAGCACTGGGCCGAGAACGGCTGGGACGGCGACGACGACTGGGAGTTCTCCTCGGCCGGGCACGACACACCCGAGCAGCTCTACGCGATGTACGACGGGTCGGTCGCGAGGTCGCGGGCCCGGATCGAGGCTGCGGTGGCCGAGCACGGGCTCGACCTGCAGGTCGCCGCCCACAACGACGCCGGCGAGCACGCGAACCTGCGCCGCCTCCTGTGCGACATGGTCGAGGAGTACGGACGGCACACCGGCCACGCCGACCTGCTCCGCGAGGCGGTCGACGGCCGCGTCGGCGAGGACCCTCCCCCGGGCTGGCGACCGTCGTCGTGACGGGCCGTGCTCAGCCGTAGGTCGGCTGCTGCGGCCACCCCTCGGGGGAGTCCTCCCAGTCCTCCTGACGCCCGTAGACGGCGAGGTCCAGCACGTTGTTCACGAACAGCAGGCGGTCGACGCCGCGCTGGGTCGTGTTGTAGGTGCGGTAGATGTCGACGCCGTCCCGCACGAACAGGCTCAGCATGAAGCCGCCGTCGACCCCGCAGTCCGCGGCGAACGTCGTCCCGCGCGAGGAGTAGAACGGCACCTGCCAGCCCTGCTCGGCCCAGTAGGCGCGCATCTGCTCGATCGGCATCTCCGACACCGTGGCCCAGGCCACCCCGTTGGCGGCCAGCGTCGCCAGGTCCGTGACGTTCCGGGTCAGGTGCGTGCAGCCGGGGCAGAACCCGTCCGGGCCGACGTCCATGAACTGGTAGACCGCGAGCTGGGGGTGGTCGCCGAAGAGGTCGAGCAGGCTCCGGGGTCCGTCCGGACCGGTGAACGTGTACGTCGCGTCGACGCGCACCGCGGGCAGTCGCCGTCGGCGAGCCGCCAGGCGGTCCAGGGCGCGCGTCAGCTCCTTCTCCTCGGCGAGCAGCTCGGCTCGGGCTCGCTCCCACTCCTGCGGGCCGACCACCTCGGGCAACGCCATCGCCAGCTCCTTCCGAGTCCCGTCTGCGAACCGCCGAGTGTACGGTGGCGGCATCGGCGGTGGGGCTCGCCGACACCGGACACCGTCCGGGTGTGAACCGCGGCCGTACCCGCCAACAGTCCCTACCTGACCCGGTAGGAGCCTGCATGCCCACACCTCACGACCCCCACGCCCGCCACGACCCGTTCCCGGACCTCCCGGTCGATCCCGACGTGACCCCCGGGGTCCACGGCAGCGTGGTCGCCGCTGTGGCTGTGGGCGGCGCTCTCGGCGCCGCGGCCCGCTGGGCCGTGGCCGAGGCGCTGCCCCACACCAGCGGGCAGCTCCCCTGGGCCACCTTGCTGACCAACGTGCTCGGCTGCTTCCTGATCGGCGTGCTGATGGTCGTGGTCCTAGAGCGCCTGCCCCGGCAGCGGCTCGTCCGGCCGTTCCTCGGCACCGGGATCCTCGGCGGGTTCACGACGTTCTCGACCTACGTGCTGGACACCCGCGGCCTGGTCGCCGCCCACCACACCGGGCTCGCCGCGGCGTACCTCGCCGGGAGCCTGGTCGCCGGCCTCCTCGCGGTCGTGGCGGGGCTGCGCCTGACCGAGCAGGTGCTCCGATGACGCTGCTCCTCGTCCTCATCGGCGGCGCCGTCGGCGCACCCGCGCGCTACCTGACCGACCAGGCCGTCCAGCGTCGCCACTCCTCCCGGCTGCCGTGGGGCACCTGGACGGTCAACGTCGTGGGGTCGTTCGTCCTGGGCGTCGTGGTCGCGGCCGGACCGACCTGGGTCGTGACCCTGGTCGGGACCGGCTTCTGCGGGGCGCTCACGACGTTCTCCACGTTCGGGTACGAGACCGTGCGGCTCAGCGAGGAGGGCGAGCTGGCCCACGCCGTGACGAACGTCGTCGGCAGCGTGGCCGCCGGGCTCGCGGCAGCCGCGCTCGGCTGGTGGCTCGGCTCGCTCCTCTGAGCGAGTTCGACGGGTGCTTGGATGACGCACATGTCGTCGAGCGAGCCCGAGTCCGCCGAGGAGTTCTACGCCCGCGTGCGCGCGGCCACCGGACCGGACGGCCGCCTGGCGGTCGCCGTCGAGGAGATGCCGGGCTGGGACATCTTCCCGTTCGAGGTCGACTCGCTGCGGATGAAGCCCCTCCAGCCCCTGGCGGACGACGAGCCGCCCCGTGGCGGCGAGGACCCGGCGGAGTGCTTCTGCGCACAGCCGCGCGATCCCGCACTGGACGAGCGCCTGGTGTGGAGCAACGAGCGCTGGGACCTGGTCCTGGACACCAGGTCCCGGCTGCCCGTCGGGCTCAACCTCGGACCCCGCGAGCACTGCGACCTGCCCACCGTGCCCGACCACCTGGCCGGGGAGATGGGCCGCCTCATCGTGGCCGTCTCGGCGGCGGTCGAGGCGCTTCCGAGCGTCGGCCGCGTCCAGCTCGCCAAGTACGGCGACGGCGGGGCTCACCTGCACCTGTTCTTCTTCGGGCGTCCGCGGCGGATGCTCCAGCTGCGCGGCTCGCCCCTGCTCGACTGGGAGGAGAACCTCCCTCCGGTCCCACCCGATGTCCACCGCGCGAACGCCGAGGCCGTGGCCCGGCACCTCGTCGAGGCCATCGGCGGCGCCGGGCCTGGGTGGCTCTGACTTCTCGACCGACTTATACAAGACGTCTTGTACGACGTGCCCTGCGGGGGCGAGGGTGGATCCATGACCCGTCGTACGGCTGCCGAGAGGCATCTGAGGTCGGCACCCGATCCGTCCGCGGAGCGCACCCCGTCGGACGAGCTGGCCGAGCTCCTCGTCGCCTTCCACCACCCGATCCGGCGCTGGCTCACCGAGCTGCTCGGCGTCGAGGGCCCGGCGAACGTCGGGCAGCTGGCGGCGGCGACCGGCCTGGCGGTCGGCTCGGTCAGCCACCACCTCAAGGTCCTGCACCAGCAGGACCTGATCGAGCCCGCGCCCGAGCTGGCGCGCGACACCCGCGAGAGCTGGTGGCGGCTCAAGCCGCGCAGCATGACGTGGAGCGTGGAGGACTTCGACGAGGGCACCCTCGGACGTCGCGTGGCGCAGACCGCCGAGGTGGAGAACCTGCGGTTCCAGGTCCGGGCCATGCACGAGTGGCTGCGGCAGGCACCGTCGGAGACCCCGGGCTGGCGCACGGCGGCGAACTCCGTCGACACCTACATCGCCGCCACCGAGGAGGAGGTCCGCGACCTCGCCATCCGCCTGACGACGCTGGTCAAGGACTGGTCCGACGAGTGCATGGCGGCTGCCGAGGAGCAGCCCGGTGGCGACCGGCGTCCCGTCCGCGCGATCGCGCGGGTCTTCCCGAGCGAGCCGGTGCGGCCGTGAGCACCGCGACGTCCCCGGAGCTGATCGGCGCTGTCCCTCCCCCGGTGCGGCGCGACCCGATGGTCCTCACCTGGCTGATCGGGGTGGCCGTCTCGTGGTTCGGCGACTCCGCGTGGGTCGTGGCCCTCGCGTGGACGGCGGCGCACACCCTGTCGCCCGTGCTGGCCGGCGTCGTGCTCGGGGCCGAGATGCTCCCCCAGGCGGTGCTCGTGCTCGTCGGCGGCGTCCTGGCCGACCGCTACGACCCGCGACGCATGCTCGTGGCCGGCCAGGTCGGTCAGGCGGCGGTGCTCCTCGCCGGGGCCGCGGCCTGGTCCTCCGGCCTCCACGGCGCTCCCGTGTTGCTCGCGATCGCCGTCGCGTTCGGCGTCTCCAGCGGCCTGACACTCCCGTCCGGCTCGACCCTGCTCCGGCAGCTGATCTCGGGCGACGACCTCGGCACCGTCCAGGGGTGGAACCAGATCAGCAACCGCGCGATGCGCCTGCTCGGCGCGCCCCTCGGCGGCGTCCTCGTCGCCTGGCGCGGTCCGGTCGCGGTGATGCTCGTCGACGCCGTGACGTTCCTGGTGATCGCCGTCGTGCTCACCGTCGTCGTCCGGGCCCGCTACCGGCTGCCGCGCGCCGACCACGAGCGCTGGCGCGACTCCTTCGGCGACGGCATGCGCTACTTGCGCGACCACGACACGGCCAAGCTCTTCGTGGTCGGCCTCACGGCACTCAACGTGTTCGTGACCCCGGTGTCCGGACTCGGCGTCGCCCTGCGCGTCAGCGGGTCCGGGTGGGGTGCCCACTGGCTCGGCATCGCGGACGCCTCCCTCGCCGCCGGAGCGATCGTCGGCAGCATCGTCGCGATCCGCTGGCAGCCGACGTACGGCGCGGCCGCGGGCTTCCGGATCCTGGTCGTCCAGGGCCTCGCCATCGGCTGCGTCGGCATCGGGTGGCGCCCTGCGCTGGTCGCCGCCATGGCGGTGCTCGGGTTCACGGCCGGAGCCGCCTCGGTGTGGCTGAGCGCGGCGTTCATGCGGGCGATCGACGCCTCCCACCTCGGCCGGGTCTCGTCGGTGACCAGCCTCGGTGACATGACCCTGATGCCGCTCTCGGTGCCGGTGCTCGGCGCGGTCGTGCGGGTCACGAGCGTGCTCACGGCCACGGCGGCGTTCGGCCTCTCGATGTCCCTGCTGTGCGCGTGGTTCGCGACGCGGCGGCCGATCCGGGACCTCGCCGCCTGAGACCACCCGCGCAGGCCAGCACCAAAGGCACCAGGGGGACGGACGATGGTCCCGACCGTGTAGCACGTTGTGACCATTTGTCGCGTTTCTGACAGACCCGCCCTCGGCGGCGCGCCACGATGAGCCCACTCCGGGTGAAACCGCAACCGGAAAGGGAAAGGGGGGACTCGTCATGTGGGACACGGTCAGCGAAAGCCACCAGCATCTCTCTCACGATCTCCCCTGTCCTCGGTGCGGCCACGCGATGCACACCTTCTTGGTGTGCGACGAGCACTGCGACTGCGCTCCCTGCGAAATGCCGGGCGGTAGTCCTCTGCTGAGTGCGCGTGGTCGCTAGCGGTCACCCGGATATCCGACCTCCCCGGTCACCTCGGGACAGCAGGCCCCCGCGACGACGTCGCGGGGGCCTTCTCGATCTTGTATGCGGTTTGGCACCAATCCGCATGATTTCGCCCGGGAAGCATGCGGTTTGGCACCAATCGGCGTGTCCTCGACCCACCGCCCGCCCCGCGGGCGACTTGCTCGACCCCTGGCCCAGATGGGTAGCCTCGGGCCCGACACGTGGCGTCCGGACCCATCAGACACGCGCCCAGGGAGGGTGGACTTATCTCACACATGAGATACCGTGGCCTCATGACGGAGGACTTCAAGGGTCGCATCGGGAACCTGATCCGTGACGCCCGCATCCACCGCGGGCTGACTCAGCAGCAGCTGGCCGACCGGCTCGCGACCAGCCAGAGCGCCGTGAACCGGATCGAGAAGGGCCACCAGAACCTCTCGCTGGAGATGGTCGCCCGGATCGGCTCCGCGCTCGATTCGGAGATCGTGGCGCTCGGCGCCGGCCCGACCCACCTGCGGATCACCGGCCCGACGAAGCTCTCGGGTCGCATCGACGTCAAGACCTCGAAGAACGCCGGGGTCGCCCTGCTGTGCGCCTCGCTGCTCAACCGCGGCAAGACGACGCTGCGCAAGGTCGCCCGGATCGAGGAGGTCAACCGCCTGCTCGAGGTGCTGGGCAGCCTGGGCGTGCAGACCCGCTGGATCGACGACGGCGACCTCGAGATCATCCCGCCGAAGGACCTCGACCTGAGCTCCATCGACGAGGACGCCGCGCGGCGTACCCGCTCGGTGCTGATGTTCTTCGGTCCCCTGCTCCACCGCGCCGACACCTTCGAGCTCCCCTACGCCGGGGGCTGCCAGCTCGGCACCCGGACCATCGAGCCGCACATGGCCGCGTTGCGGCCGTTCGGCCTCGAGGTCAAGGCCACCGAGGGCTACTACCACGCGACCGTCAACCGGGTGGTCGAGCCGGTCCGCCCGATCGTGCTCACCGAGCGCAGTGATACCACCACCGAGAACGCGCTGATGGCCGCGGCCCTGCACACCGGCACGACCGTGATCCGCAACGCCTCCTCCAACTACATGGTGCAGGACCTCTGCTTCTTCCTGCAGAAGCTCGGCGTGGAGGTCGAGGGCATCGGTACGACGACGCTCACCGTGACCGGCCGCGACGAGATCGACGTGGACGTCGACTACGCGCCGGCCGAGGACCCGATCGAGGCGATGTCACTGCTGGCCGCAGCCATCGTGACCGAGTCGTCGATCACCATCTGCCGCGTCCCGATCGAGTTCCTGGAGATCGAGCTCGCCGTGCTCGAGGACATGGGCTTCAAGTACGACCGCTCCGAGGAGTACCTCGCCAGCAACGGCCGGACGCGGCTGGTCGACCTGACCACCCAGCCGTCGATGCTGACCGCGCCCCTGGACAAGATCCACCCGATGCCGTTCCCCGGCCTCAACATCGACAACCTGCCGTTCTTCGCGCTGATCGCGGCCGTGGCGGACGGTCAGACGCTGATACACGACTGGGTCTACGAGAACCGCGCCATCTACCTCGTCGAGCTCAACAAGCTCGGGGCCCAGATCAAGCTGCTCGACCCACACCGGCTGATGGTCGAGGGGCCCACGCGCTGGACCGGCACCGAGATCGTCTGCCCTCCCGCCCTGCGGCCGGCGGTCGTCGTCCTGCTCGCCATGCTCGCCTCCAAGGGCACCTCGGTCCTGCGCTCGACCTACGTCATCCACCGCGGCTACGAGGACCTCGCGGAGCGCCTGAACCACCTCGGGGCCCAGATCGAGACGTTCCGCGACTTCTGACCATGCCGCCCCACGTGGTCGTGCTGGTGGAGGGCGAGAGCGACGCGGCGGTCGTCCGCGTGCTGTGCCGGTCCCGAGGTGTGCCAGACGCCGGCCTCGACCTGCGCGACCTCGGGGGCGTGACCAACGTCGGCCGGGAGCTGCGGCGGCTCGCAGGCGACGTCCGCGTCCTCGGCCTGTACGACGCGCCCGAGGAGAGGTTCGTCAGGCGCGCCCTGCAGAGCACCGGCCGGCACACGGGTGACGGGAGTCTGCTCTCGCACGTGGGCTTCTGGTTCTGCGACCCCGACCTGGAGTCCGAGCTGATCCGAGCCCTCGGCGTACGCCGGGTGCTCGGCGTGCTGGACGAGCTCGGCGAGCTGGACCGGTTCCACGCCTTCCAGCGTCAGCCCCAGTGGCGGGGACGGGAGACCGCCGACCAACTGCACCGGTTCGCCGGGACTGCGTCCGGTCGCAAGCTGGTGCTCGCCCGGCGGCTCGCCGAGGAACTCACCCCCGAGAACGTCCCGACCCCTCTGGCCGAGCTGGTCGCGGCGATCGCCGACGCGACGGAGGTCTCCTGATGGCCGAGGGCATCGCGGACCTCGAGCCCCTGTGGAGGTCGAAGGAGCAGCGCGCCTGGAACTGGTACGACTGGGCCAACTCCGCCTACTACACGACCGTGCTCGAGCGTGCTCTTCGCGCCGTACATGATCACGGTGGCGGGCAAGGCCGCCGGCTGCGGCGACGATCGGCCGACGACACGTGCGACAAGCACCGTCGACCTCCTGGGCCTGCACCTGGCGGCCGGGTCCCTCCCGTTCTACCTGACCAGCTTCGCCACCATCGCCAGCGCGTTCGTGCTCCCGGTCGTGGGGGCCCTGGTCGACCGCTCGCCGCGCAAGCGGCTGCACATGGCGGCATTCGCGTGGACGGGGCTCGCTCGTGGCCGCGCTGCTGTTCCTGATGCGCGGAGACCACTGGGAGCTGGGCGCCGTTCGCGGTCGTCGTCAGCAGCATCCTCGGTGGCTGCTAGCCTGGTCAGCTACTACGCGATCCTGGTCGACATCTCGACCGAGGACGAGCGCGACCGCGTGTCCTCGCGCGGCTGGGCCTTGGGCTACCTCGGCGGAGGACTGCTGCTCGCTCTCAACCTCGTGATGGTCCTCGCGCACGGTGCGCTTGGGCTGGACAAGGAGCTCGCGGTCCGGCTCTCGCTGCTGTCGGCCGGCTGTCTGGTGGGCGGGGTTCACCCTGATCCCCGTCCTCCGCCTGCATGACCACCCGGCCCGCGACGTCGTGGAGGAGTCAGGCGGCCTGGTGCGGCGCTCGTTCGGCCAGCTGTTCACCACGCTGCGGGAGTGCGCGGCTTCCCGATGACCCTGACGTTCCTGATCGCGTTCCTGTTCTACAACGACGGCATCCAGACCGTGATCGGCGTGGCCTCGATCTACGGCTCCAAGAAGCTCGGCTTCTCCGACGGCGGTGCTGATCGCGACGATCCTGATGATCCAGTTCGTGGCCTTCGGCGGTGCGCTGCTCTTCGGACGCTTGGCCGCGGTGCACGGCGCCTACCGCTGCATCCTGCGGGGCTCCTACGCCTGGATGGCGATCGTCGTGCTGGCGATGTTCCTCCCGCGCAAGAACGTCGCGGCCTTCCTCCTGGCGGGCGTCGCCATCGCGATCGTGCTCGGGGGCACCCAGGCCCTCTCCCGGTCGTTCTTCAGCCTTCTGATCCCCCGCGGCCACGAGGGTGAGTACTTCGGGCTCTACAACGCCTCCGAGCGCGGGACGTCGTGGTTCGGGACCTTCCTGTTCGGGGTGGTGTTCCAGGTCACCGGCTCCTACCGGCCCGCGATCGTCGCCTTGATCGTCTTCTTCGTGCTCGGGGCGGTCTTCCTGCTGCGCCTGGACCCGCGCCGCGGCGTGGAGGAGGCCGGGAACACCGTCCCCGCGGTCGTGTGACCATGTGAATTCCATCGAGCACCGAACCGATGTGACGCGCCCCGCGTCTAGGTGGAGGAACACCAGGCCATCGGCGTACGTTGTTCAGGACAGGAAATCCGTAACGTGTGTCCATCACGAACACGGGGTACGAACGTCTTGTCGATGTACGCCTGGCGTACCCGGGGGCAACAGAACGCTGGAGGTGAACCTTCATGGCAGAGCGCACTCTTCGCGGCGCGAGGCTGGGAGGACAGAGCTTCGAGGACGAGCGCGGCATCGAGTTCGCGGCTCGTCAGCAGTGCGGCTATCGCTGCGTCAACGGCCACGAGTTCGAGGTCACGATGTCAGTCGAGGCCGAGGTGCCCGCGGTGTGGGAGTGCCCGCGCTGCGGAGCCGAGGCGCTGAGCACGCAGGGCATCCGTCCTGAGGAGAAGGCCGAGAAGCCGGCCCGCACCCACTGGGACATGCTCCTGGAGCGTCGTTCCGAGAAGGAGCTCGAGGACATCCTCAAGGAGCGACTCGAGCTGCTGCGCGAGGGCGAGATCGGTCCCGCCCACCTGCACCGCGCCAACTCCAAGCGTCGCGTCAAGGCCTGACCCGCGCGACTCGCACGGTCACTGGTCGTCGACGACCTCGCCCCGGACGACCGGGCCGTCACCCGGCCCGCCGGAGGCGCGGACGACGAGCAGGCGTCGACCGACGTAGCGCGCGAGCAGGGTGCGCGCCAGCGGCCGCGTGAACGGCAGGATCATCAAGATCCCGAACACGTCCGTCACGAAGCCCGGGCTGACCATCAGCGTGCCGCCGACCAGGATCAGCGCGCCGTCGGCGAGCTCCCGCGACGGCATGCGGCCCGACTGGAGCGTGGTCGTCAGGGCGCGCCAGGCGCGGCGTCCCTCCCGCTTGACCAGCCAGGTGCCGAAGATGCTGTCGGCGATCAGCAGTGCGATCGTCCACCACGGTCCGATCACCTGCCCGACCTGGATGATCACGTAGATCTCGACGATCGGCACGAGGACGAACAGGGCGAGCAGCAGCCAGCCCCACCCGCTGCGTCGGCGCAGCCGGCGTGGGCGGAACGGGCTCGAGCTCACCGTCGCCTCCACAGCGCCGCGACCTGCTCGCGGCGCTCGCGCAGGCCCCACGCGGTGACACGACGCAGCGACTCGACGGCGACCTGCCCGCTCATCTTGGAGTCGCCGCGCACCCGCTCGACGAACTCGATCGGCACCTCCCTCACCCGCAGCCCCAGCCGGAGGCAGCGGGTCACCAGGTCGGTCTGGAACACGTAGCCCGTGCTCTCCACCGTCTCGAGGTCGACGGCCTCGAGAGCGGACCGCCGGAACAGCCGGAAGCCTGCCGTCGCGTCCCGCACCGAGACGCCGAGCAGGAGCCTGACGTAGAGGTTGCCGCCTCGCGACAGCAGCTCGCGGCGGCGGGGCCAGTTCACGACGCTGCCACCGCGCACCCAGCGCGAACCGATGACCAGGTCGGCATCGCGGCAGCGCGTCCAGCAACAGGTGCAGCTGCTCGGGCTGGTGGGAGCCGTCGGCGTCCATCTCCCCGATCACGTCGTAGCCGGCCTCCAGGGCGACCTGGAAGCCGTGCTTGTACGCCGCGCCGAGGCCGGCCTTCGCCGTCCGGTGCAGGACGTGCACGGCCGGATCGGCGGCGGCGAGCTCCTCGGCCAGCTTGCCCGTGCCGTCGGGAGAGTTGTCGTCGACGACGAGCACGTCGACTCCGGGCTGGGCTGCCCGCAGCCGGCCCACCACCCACGCGAGGTTGTCGGCCTCGTTGTAGGTGGGCACGACCATCACCACGCGCTCCGTACCACCCGGAGTGGCGGGCTCGGAGGTGCTCATGCAGTGATCCTGTCGCCTGACGTCGTGGTGGGCGCGGTGGCAAGCCCGGCGGGGTCCGCGCCCGCGGCGTGGTCACGCTGACGATACCGACCCCGACCCAGCGCGGCGGCGAGCAGCCAGCCGACCACCGCCGCAACCACGCACCCGCGGCCGAGCCACGGGCCGATCCGCACCGCCGGCGTCACCGTTTCGTAGAGCCCGACCTCGGAGTCCACGTAGGACATCGTGCGGCTCGGGACCGTCCTGACCACCGAGCCGTCCGGCGCGATCACGCCGGTGACTCCGTTGATCGCGGCCACCACGACGTAGCGATGGCTCTCGATCGCCCGCAGCCGGCTGATCGCGAACTGCTGGTCGATCTGCGAGGTGTGGATGAACATCGCGTTGCTCGTCTGGACCACGACGAGCTGCCCGCCGCGCGACAACTGGGCGTAGAGGCCGTCGTCGTAGGCCACGTCGAAGCAGATCGCGTCGGCGACCGGGGTGCCCGCGACATCGAGCGGCTCGACCCGCGTCCCTCGCACCATGTCGCGCGGTACCTCGTTCAGCTGGGTCAGGTGGGAGCCGAACAGCCAGCGCCACGGGATGTACTCGCCGAACGGGACCGGGTGCCACTTCGTGTACCGGTCCCCCGCGCCGGTGACCGGGTCGAAGACGATCCCCTGGTTCAGCACGTGGTGCACCCCGCCGTCGACGACGACGCCGGCCAGGATCGGCACGTCGATCGCGGCCAGCGCGCCCTGGATGTCGGTGCGCATCTGCGGGTCCTCGAACGGGTCGAGGGCCGTGGAGTTCTCGGGCCAGACGACGAAGTCCGGGCGCGGCACGCGCCCCGCGGCGATCGTCGGCGGCCAACCGCGTCGTCTCCTCCTCGTGCTGGGCGGTGATCTGCCGGAAGTGCGCGAGCACCTCGGTGCCGTCGCCCGGCACGTTGCCCTGCACCGCGGCCACCTGCACGTGTCCCGTCTCCGGGGCCGAGTACGGCGCCAGCAGCGGCAGCGAGGCCAGCGCGAGGACCGCGACGGCACCGGCCAGCGGCGCCAGGCCGCGCCGCACGTCACGGCCGTGACGAGCCAGCGCAGCCGGGTAGGCCGCAGCGAGGAGCGACCCCGCCAGGGCCAGGACCAGGCTGACGCCGGTCGCGCCCACGAACGGCAGCGCGTCTTGGACCGGCGTGCCGACGACGGCGTACGACAGCCTCCCCCAGGGCATTCCGCCGGCCGGCCACGTCGTCCGGACGGCCTCCATGGCCACCCAGGCCACCGCGCACCAGGCCGGCGCCCCGGGCAGCCGGCGCAGGGGCACCAGCGCCGCGCCCAGCACGCCGTACCAGACGGTCTGGGTCAGGGAGAGGCCCAGCCACGGCACCGTGCCGACGACGTGCAGCCACCACAGGAGGCTGACCTGGAAGGCCGCGCCGAACACCAGCCCGGGCACCCACGCCTGCCGCAGCGGCAGGCCGTCGGTCACGACGTAGAACGCGGCGACCGCGAAGGGAAGCAGCCAGAACGCGTCGAAGGGCGGGAACGAGACCGCGAGCGCGAGTCCGGCCACCAGGGCGACCAGGCAGCGGGTGCGCATGAGCAGAAACTACCGGCGAGCAGAAGCGCCGCGATCGATGCTCGCAACGACCGGAGAGGAATGCGGCCCTTCGGGCCGACCGGACCGCGACTGGGTGCCGCGGCCACGGAAGTTGTCTAGGGGGAACCGCATTCCTCTCCGGTCTCGCTCTCGCGAGAAGGACCGACGCCGTCGAACCAGCCTCTCGGTGGGCGGACTCCCATCGAGGTCAGCCGGCCACTCGGACGCCGCTCCTGCTCTCACGATGCCTGAGCGAATTGCAGCACTTTTGGTCATCCGTGGGCTCGTTCGTCAACCGTCCGCTGACCTGCGAGGACGCGCGTATCCGCAGGTCAGGGCACGGCGCTGTCGACTCAAGTTCATCGCGAATTTGCCCGGGGAACCGGCGTGTCCGGCGTCGACACGCCGACCTCTCAACCGGGGACGACGACCGTGCCGGTGGCGGTCGTGGCGACCAGCGGCGGGTCCAGCAACGCGGCGGCACCTGGCTGCTCGGACGTCGGGTTGCCCCGCGCGACGACGGTGACCGAGAGCTCCAGCACCCGGCTCCGGGTGCCGACGCGGACCAGCTCGCAGGCGATCTCGACCACGTCGCCGGCCCGCACGGGCTCCTTGAACTGCACGTCGGAGTACGACGCGAACAGGCCCTCGTCGCTGTCGGTGACGATGCACATCTCGGTCGCGACGTCGCCGAACAGCTTGAGGCTGTACGCGCCGTCGACGAGGTTCCCGGCGTAGTGGGCGTCGGAGTAGGGCACGTAGCGCCGGTGCACGACGGTCGTGCCGACGTCCTGGCCGTTCCTGGTCGGCATTCAGCTGGCCTTCTGCTCGGAGTGGGGGGGCGGCGGTGCGAGCCGGTGCACGAGGAACGACGCCACCTCGCCCGGCGTCGTGCCTCGGGTGAAGACACGGTCGACGCCGAGGTCCCCGGCCATGGTCTCGTCGAAGCGGGGTCCGCCCACGATCAGCAGGGGACGCCGCTCGGGCGGGTAGGACTCGCGGAAGGCGGCGGACATCTCACGGGTGTTGAGCAGGTGCGCGTCGCGCTGGGTGACGACCTGCGAGACCAGGACGGCGTCGGCCCGCTCCTCGCGCGCCCGCTCGACGAGCTGCGGGACGCTGACCTGGGCGCCGAGGTTGACCACCTTCAGCTCGCGGTAGTACTCCAGGCCCTTCTCGCCGGCGAAGCCCTTGATGTTCAAGATCGCGTCGATGCCGACGGTGTGGGCGTCGGTCCCGATGCACCCGCCGACGACGACCAGACGCCTGCGCAGACCGCGCTTGATGGCGGCGTTCGCCTCCTTGGGCGTGAGCAGCGGGTAGTCGCGCTCGACCACCTCGACCACGCTGGGGTCGACGAGGTGGTTCACGCGGCCGTAGACGACGAAGAACGTGTAGTCCTCCCCCATCTGCTTGGCGTGGACCACCAGTGCGGGGTCCATCCCCATCTTGTTCGCCAGCTGCACCGCGGCGCCCTCGGCGACCTTGGAGTGCGGCATCGGCAGCGTGAAGCTCAGCTGCACCATCCCGTCGCCGGTGGTGTCGCCGTAGGGCCGGATCGGCCCGCTCTGCCCGCTCTGCCTCATCGGCCCGCCTCCAGGATCTCGCCGGCCGGGTTCCAGTAGTCGCGCGCCTTCGCGGCCACGCCGTCCAGGCCGCGGCCCTTGTCGGCCGGGCGCTTCATCAGGCCGAACGTGCCGTCGGCGATCGCCTCGAGCAGCGGCGCCTTCCCGGGCTCGTCGGCGATCTGCTCGAGCAGCTCGATCGTCTCGGCGAGCACCTGCCGCGCGCGCTGGGCGATGAAGCCGTCGGGCTCGGGCCGGAAGTCCTCGCGGAGGTTCCCCGCGGCGTTCATGACGTAGCGGACGTTCTGCAGGGCCAGGTCGCGGTCGGAGAGCCAAGGCGTCACGACCGCCTCGGTCATCATCCCGACCAGCAGGATGCCCTGGCCGGTCAGGGCGCCGACCAGGTTGAAGAACCCGTCGAGCAGGTAGCCGCGGAAGACGTCGCCGGTCATGTGCCGCGTCGGCGGCATCCACTTCAGGGGCGCGTCGGGGAACAGGTCGCGCGCGAGCATGGCGTGCGCGAGCTCGAGCCGGAACGAGTCCGGGACGTCGGGGTCGATCTCGAAGGCGTGGCCGAGCCCGAGCTGCCAGTTCTCGAGCCCCGCCTCCTTGGCGAAGTACTCGTTGAGCAGCTGGCTGGTCGTGACCGTGTGCGCGGCCTCGACGGCGTCCGCGGTGGTGAGGTAGTTGTCCTCGCCGGTGTTGATGATGATGCCCGCGCGGGCGTGGACCTGGCGGCTGAAGCGCTGGTCGACGAAGGTGCGGATCGGGTTGATGTCGCGGAAGAGGATCCCGTACATCGAGTCGTTGAGCATCATGTCGAGTCGCTCGAGCCCGGCCAGGGTCGCGATCTCGGGCATGCACAGGCCGCTGGCGTAGTTGGTGAGCCGGACGTAGCGGCCGAGCTCCCCCGACGTGTCGTCGAGGGCGGCGCGCATCAGCCGGAAGTTCTCCTGCGTCGCGTAGGTGCCGGCGAAGCCCTCGCGAGTGGCTCCCTCGGGCACGAAGTCGAGCAGGCTCTGTCCGGTCGACCTGATGACGGCGATGATGTCGGCGCCTTCACGGGCCGCGGCCTGGGCTTGCGGGATGTCCTCGTAGATGTCGCCGGTCGCCACGATCAGGTAGACCCACGGCTTGGCCGGGGCATCGCCGATCCGCTTGACCAGGCGCTCACGCTCGACGCGCCGGGCGTCGATGCGCTTGATGCCGGCCCCCACGGCGCGTGCGGCCGCCGTCCGCGCGCGTTTCGCGTCGGTCCCCTCGGGCAGCCGGAAGGTCACCGAGCCCGCCGATGCCTTCTCGGCCAGCTCCCGGAGGTCGGCGCCCTCGGCGCGGCGCAGGGCGTCCCAGACCGGCAGGGCGACGCCGTGCTCGAGCCCGACGTCCGCGCGGACGACGTCGACGAGGCGGTTGACCCAGGGCGTGCCCTCGTTGTCGGCGCCCTCGAGGCCGGCGAGCCGGAGCGTCGCCCGCTCGACCGAGACCGTGGTGTGCTGCTGGGCGATCCGCACGATCGGACGGCCGACCTTGCGGGCCAGCGAGCGCGCCTTGCGGACGGTGACCGGGTCGAGGTCGAGCTTTCCCCGTGGCATCACAGCCTCCGCTCGAACAGTCCGCGCACGCCATCGGACGCGCGCAGGATCTCCATGGCGTACGACGCGTGCCCGGGCGTGTAGCCGTTGCCCACCAGCATGGTGACATCGGCCGCGACGCCTTCGGCACCGAGGGCTGCGGCGGAGAACGACGTGGCCATCGAGAAGAAGATGACGGTGCCGCCCTCGGCGGTGGCCAGGATCGCTCCACCCTCGCACCCGGGGACGTCGACGCAGACGACCGTGAGGTCGGCGGGTCCACCGGCTGCCGTCACCGCGTCGCGCAGGGCGATCGGGTCGCGTGCGTCGGCGATGACCACCTCGTCGGCGATCGCGGCGTCGCGCAGCAGCTTGGCCTCCTCCTCGTGGGGCACCACACCGATCGTGCGGGACGCACCCTCACGACGGGCGGCGGCGAGGCTGAGCGAGCCCGACTTCCCGGCGCCGCCGACCACGGCGACCACGGGCGCGTCGTACTGCCGGACGACGCGGGCGGTCAGCGCGGGGGCTCCGCACACGTCCATCACCGAGAGACTCAGCGAGGGATCGAGGTCGTCGGGGATCTGCGCCGCGATGGAGCGGCCGAAGAGGATGGCGTAGCCGTCGGCGGGGATCCGCTCGTGCCGGCCGTCCCAGCGCTCGAGGCCGTCCTCGATCACCAGCGGGGTCAGGCTGAGCGAGACGAGCGTGGCGACGTGGTCTCCCGCCGCCAGGCCGAGGGTCGACTCGGGGCCGACCTCCTCCACGGTGCCGATCAGCATGCCGCCGGAGCCGGTCACGGGGTTCTGCATCTTGCCGCGCGTGGCCACGATGTCGAGCACCTCGCGGCGTACGGCGTCGCCGTCGTGCTGGTGCTTCTCCTCCAGCTGCCGGAACGACGCGGCGTCGAGGTTCAGCGTCTCGACCCGCACCCGGACCTCGTCGGGCCAGATCTCCCGTCGGGTGTCGAGGCGCTGGGCCGCCTGGGGCAGCACCACCGCGTCGTCGAGGACGCGATGCAGGCCGGTGGGATCGCTGGACACCGACATGTTTCTGGGTTTCCTCCGTTGAATCGGCTTAGATACGAAAGAATCTGCGGCGTGGCATTGGACTGGCCGCATGTTCTCCGCCTACTCTGACATGGGAGCGGTTCGCCTCACAACCGGCGCGCCGCCGCGCCGTACGCCTTCGATCCAGGAGCACCCCGCATGAGCCTCGACACCCCGCTCGACTCCCCCACCACATGGGAGGACACCGGGCAGCCGTACCCCTACCGCCGGGTCGAGCTGGTCGAGCCCGACTGGACCCGCTTCCCGGGGTGGAAGGACGTCACCGCCGAGGAGTGGCGCTCTGTGCAGTGGCAGCGTGCGCACTGCGTGAAGAACCTCAAGCAGCTCCGCGAGCTGATGGGCGACCTCCTCGACGACACCTTCTACAACGACCTCGAGAAGGACCAGGCCGAGCGGGCGACCATGTCGATGCTGGTGCCGCCGCAGATGATGAACACGATGGCCCCCCACGTGGAGCCGACGGGTGCGGGCTCGCTGACCGAGGCGTTCTACGCCGACCCGGTGCGGCGCTACATGCTGCCCGTGCTGAGCGACCGGCGCACCGACTGGGCCTCGCACCCGCACGCCACCCGCGACTCGCTGCACGAGCACGACATGTGGGTCGCCGAGGGGCTGACCCACCGCTACCCGACCAAGGTGCTGGCCGAGCTCCTCCCGACGTGCCCGCAGTACTGCGGCCACTGCACCCGGATGGACCTCGTCGGCAACTCGACCCCGCAGGTCGAGAAGCTGAAGCTGGTCGGGAAGCCGAACGACCGGCTCGGCGACATGCTCGACTACCTGCGTCGCACGCCGGGTGTGCGCGATGTCGTGGTCTCCGGCGGCGACGTCGCGAACATGCCGTGGCCGCGGCTCGAGGCGTTCCTCACCGAGCTGCTCGAGATCGAGAACATCCGCGACATCCGGCTGGCGACCAAGGCGCTGATGGGCATGCCGCAGCACTGGCTGCAGTCCGACGTCGTGGAGGGCATGGGCCGGATCGGCTCGATCTCGCGCTCGCGCGGGGTCTCCGTCGCGATCCACACCCACGTGAACCACGCGAACTCCGTGACCCCGCTGGTCGCCGAGGCCGCGCGCACCATGCTCGACACCGGCATCCGCGACGTGCGCAACCAGGGCGTGATCCTGAACGGCGTCAACGCCGACCCGCACTCGCTGCTCGACCTGTGCTTCTCGCTCCTCGACGGCGCGCAGATCATGCCCTACTACTTCTACATGTGCGACATGATCCCGTACTCGGAGCACTGGCGAGTCTCCGTGGCCGACGCCCAGCGCCTCCAGCACGCGATCATGGGCTACCTGCCCGGCTTCGCGACTCCGCGCATCGTCTGCGACGTGCCGTTCGTCGGGAAGCGCTGGGTGCACCAGCTCTCCGACTACGACGAGGTGCGTGGCATCTCGTACTGGACGAAGAACTACCGCACCTCGATCGAGTCGGCCGACCCCGAGGCGCTGACGCGGTACTACGAGTACTACGACCCGATCCACACCCTCCCCGCCGAGGGCCAGGAGTGGTGGGCCGAGCACGGCCAGCTCGACGAGTCGGCGCTCAAGGCGGCCGAGGTCGCCGAGGCCTCCCGGCGTACCGCCGCCCTCCAGGCCCACTGAGGGCGGTCTTGGTCGGAAACCCCGCGTACGCGGGGTTTCGCAGCGTTCCTGGGGTGTACAGAGGCCAGTAACCCGACGAACACCACAGGAAGGTCGCACCACCGCGTCGAATTTCTTCGTCGGCGCACCCCGTTGTCCACAGGTACGCCGGGCCTCGGTTGAATCCGGCATCGAAGGAGCACGAGTCTGCTCCTCGTGAGCGATGCGTTCCAAGACCCGAGCACCGTGGTCCTCCGTCGAGAAGTGCTCGCCCAGGGGTACGACGACCGCGCCATCCGCGATCTGGTCCGACAAGGCGTCTGGGAGCGGATCCGGCGAGGCGCTTACGCCGATAAGCGTCTCTGGGACTCCCTGGATGCCGTCGGGCGCCACCGCCTTCGGGCTCGAGCGGTCCTGCGGGCTGCTCACCCCTCGGCGGCCCTGTCGCATTCCTCCGCCGTAGCCGAGCGCGAAGGGGCGATGTGGGGCGTCGACCTCGACGACGTACACATCACGCGTACCGACGGAAAGGCTGGTCGACGGGAGGCCGGCGTCGCCCATCATTGTGGCGAGCTCAGCGAATCCGAGGTCTCCCTCGTCAACGGACTTCGAGTCACCAGCGTGTCCCGCAGCGTGGTGGAGCTCTCCACGCTCACGGACCTCGAGTCCTGCCTCGTGACCGGCAACTGGTTCCTGGGACAGGGGCAGACGTCGCTGGACGAGCTCGTGGCCACGTGCGAGCGCCTGCGATTCTGGCCGGGCACCTTGCGCAAGCATCTGCTGACCCTCCTCTTCGACGGACGCAACATGTGGCCCGGCGAGGCGCGTACGTCGTACTTGCTGTGGCGGCAGCACCTACCCAAGCCGGTGCCGCAGTACGCAGTGCACGCGGCGGGGCTGCTCCTGGGGATCGTGGACTTCGCGTGGCCCGACCTCGGGGTGTTCCTGGAGTTCGACGGCCGGATCAAGTACGACGAGCTGCGGCGGCCGGGTGAGTCGCTCGAGGACGTGATCAGGCGGGAGAAACGACGCGAGGAGCAGATCTGTACTGCCCTGGGCTGGGTGTGCCTCCGGATCACCTGGGACGATCTCGCCCGACCCGTTGCCACCGCGAGGCGCATTCGGGCACTCCTCGAGAGCCGTCGTCCGGTGGCGGGGTGACCCGACGTTCCTGGCCCTTTCGTCGCCTTATCTGGGGCTGTACACCCCAGGAACCCTTCGAAACCCCGCGTACGCGGGGTTTCAGCGCGATCTCAGCTGACGGTGCGGTTCTCGAACGGCGTGCTGAGGACGATGGTCGTCCGGGTGGAGACGTTCGCATCCGAGCGGATGCGGGCGAGGAGGTCCTCGAGGGCGTGGGGGGTCTCGACGCGCACCTTGAGGATGTAGGACTCCTCACCGGCCACCGACCAGCAGGCCTCGATCGCCTCGATCCCCTGGATCCGCTCGGGGTAGTCGTCGGGCTGGCTGGGGTCGATGGGCGTGATCGAGACGAACGCGGTCAGGGTGAGCCCGAGCTCCTCGTGGTTGACCGTCGCGCCGTACCCGCTGATCACACCGCGCTGCTCCAGGCGCTTGACGCGCTGGTGGACCGCGGACGTCGACAGGCCGGTCGCCTTCCCCAGGTCGGTGAACGACATGCGGCCGTCGGCGGCCAGCAGCTGAACGATGGCCCGGTCGGTGTCCTCCACGCGGACGACCCTAGTGGACGACACTGCGTAGGCTCACGCCCGTGGCGAGTGACGAGCGGCTCATGGTCCTGGACTCCGCGTCGATGTACTTCCGCGCCTTCTTCGGCGTCCCGGAGGTGACCGCACCCGACGGGACGCCGGTGAACGCCGTGCGCGGCTTCCTGGACTTCATCAGCCGGCTCGTGGGCGACTACCGCCCCACCCATCTGGTGTGCGCCTGGGACAACGACTGGCGGCCGCAATGGCGCGTCGACCTGATCCCGTCGTACAAGGGGCACCGCGTCGTCAAGGCCAACCCGGGTCCGCGGCCCGACATCGAGGAGGTGCCGGACCCGCTCGAGGTGCAGATCCCGGTGATCCTGGAGGTGCTGGCGGCTGCCGGGCTGTGCGTGGTCGGCGCCGACGGCTACGAGGCGGACGACGTGATCGGCACCCTCGCGACCGGCGCCTCGATGCCGGTCGACGTCGTGACGGGCGACCGTGACCTGTTCCAGGTCGTCGACGACGCGCACGACGTGCGGGTGCTGTACATCGCGCGCGGCGTCGGCAACCACGAGCGCGTCACCGACCACGTCGTGGTCGAGAAGTACCGTGTCCTGCCCTCGCAGTACGCCGACTTCGCCACGTTGCGCGGGGACGCGTCCGACGGGCTTCCCGGGGTGGCCGGGATCGGCGAGAAGACGGCCTCGTCGCTGCTGCTCAAGTTCGGCGACCTGCAGGGCATCGTGGCCGCCGCTGCCGATCCGGACTCGGAGATGTCCCCCGGGCCTCGCCGGCGGATCCTCGACGCCGCCGACTACCTCCTGGTCGCGCCCGAGGTGGTCGCCGTCGCCCGTCACCTCGACCTCCCGGCGTACGACGACCGGCTGCCCTCCGAGCCCGTCGACTCCGACCGCCTCGACGAGCTCGCCACCCGCTACAACCTCGAGTCCCCCGTCACCCGCCTGCGCGCCGCCCTGGGGGGTTAGCTCAGTCCTCCAGCGGGGCGACGGCGACGACGCCGCGGCGGATGCGGCGCACGACCTCGCGCGCGTTCTCGCGCAGAGGTCCCGGACCGGCGGCGTCGGCGACCTGACCGCACAGGTCGATCAGCTGCTTGACCCAGCGCACGAAGTCCCCCGCCGTGAGGTCGCTCTCGTCGAGCACCTCGGCCAGCTCGTCGCCCTCGGCCCAGCGGTACGCCGCCCACGCGAGGCCGGCGTCCGGCCGCCGCAGGAAGTCGAGCCGGTGCTCGCGCTCGACCTCGGAGAGCTCGCGCCACAGGCGCTCCAGGTCGTCGACGACGCGCTGGGTGTCGCCGCCCGGGATCCGGGCCGAGTAGGCGTCCTCGGGGCGCCGCGCCTCGTAGACGAGGATCGAGAGGACGGACGAGAGCGCCGAGGGCGCGAGCCCGTCCAGCACGCCGAGCCGGAGCGCCTCGGCCACGACCAGGTCGAGCTCGGAGTAGATCCGCCGCAGCGGACGCCCGAGCTCGGTGACGTCGCCGCCGGCGAGGTAGCCGAGCGTCTCCAGCACGTCGCAGACGCGGTCGAACTGCCGGGCCACCGTGTTGGTGCGCTGCTCGACGCGTCGCTGCAGGGTGGCGGCGTCGCGGTCGAGCTTGGCCCACCGCTCCGCCCATCGCGCGTGGTCCTCGCGGTCGGGGCAGTCGTGGCACGGGTGTGCGCGCAGCTGGGCCCGCAGCTCCTCGATCTCGCGGTCGGCTCGCGACGGTCCCTCCCCCCGGTCCCGACGCCCAGGAGGCGGCGGCGCCAGGCCGTGCGTGGCGCTCCGCAACGACGACGCGAGGTCCCGTCGGCTCTGGGGGTTGCGGGCGTTGAACTGTCGCGGGATGCGAAGGCGGGTCACCGCGGCCACCGGGCTCGGGAAGTCGACGACGCTGAGCCGGCGGGCCTGCCGCTCGGCGGTCAGCACCTGGGGGCGGGGCCCGTCCGCGGAGGCACCACGGTCGAGGACGACGGCGTACCCCGCGAACCGCCCGCCCGGGATCTCGATGACGTCACCGCGGTGGAGCTGGTCGAGAGAGTCCAGCACCTCCTGCCGTCGGTCCGCCCGCCGACTCCGGGCGGCGTTCTTCTCGAGCTCGGAGACGCGGCGCCGCAGTGCGGCGTACTCCATGAAGTCGCCCCGGTCGCAGGCGGCCGCCTCGGCGTAGCCGGCGAGCGCGTCCTGGCTCTTGGTGAGCTGTCGCGCCAGCCCCACGACCGCCTTGTCCGCCTGGAACTGCGCGAAGGACATCTCCAGGAGCTCGCGAGCGCGCTCGCGGCCGACCTGGTGGACCAGGTTCACCGCCATGTTGTACGACGGCCGGAAGCTCGAGCGGAGCGGGTAGGTCCGGGTCGAGGCGAGCCCGGCGACCTCGACCGGGTTGGTGCCCGGCTGCCAGAGGACGACCGCGTGCCCTTCCACGTCCAGCCCGCGACGTCCGGCCCGGCCGGTGAGCTGCGTGTACTCCCCCGGTGTGATGTCGGCGTGCGTCTCGCCGTTCCACTTCGAGAGCTTCTCCAGCACGACCGTGCGAGCCGGCATGTTGATGCCCAGCGCGAGCGTCTCCGTGGCGAAGACCGCCTTGCACAGACCCCGCTGGAAGAGCTGCTCCACGCACTGCTTGAACGCCGGGAGCATGCCGGCGTGGTGGGCCGCGATGCCCCGCGTCAGACCGTCCAGGAAGTCGGGGTAGCCGAGCACGGCCCGGTCCTCGTCGGGCAGGTCGGCGCAGGACTCCTCGACGAACTCGAGGATCTCGTCGCGCTCCTCGGGGGTGGTCAGCCGCAGCCCCGACCGCAGGCACTGCTCGACCGCCGCGTCGCAGCCGACGCGGCTGAAGACGAAGACGATCGCCGGCAGCAGCCCCGACGAGTCCAGCCGCTCCAGGACGTCCACGCGGCTGGGGATCCACACCCGGCGACCGTTGCCCACCTGTCGGCGACCACCGCGCTGGGGCCGTCCCTTGGGTGTGCGCCGGTCACGCAGGCGGGTGCTCGCGTAGTCGTCGCGCGCGATCCGCAGGAGCTCGCCGTTGACCGGCGCCCCCTCCTTGACGAAGCCCGCCGCCGCGTCGACGTCCGAGGTGGCGAACAGGTCGAGCATCCGCCGACCCACCAGGACGTGCTGGTACAGCGGCACGGGGCGCCGCTCCTCGACGATGGTGACGGTGTCGCCGCGCACGGTCTCCAGCCACTCGCCGAACTCCTCGGCGTTCGAGACGGTCGCCGAGAGCGACACCAAGGCCACCGACTCGGGGAGATGGATGATGACCTCCTCCCACACCGCGCCGCGGGAGCGGTCGGCGAGGTAGTGCACCTCGTCCATCACGACGTACCCCAGGCCGGTCAGCGTCGAGGAGCCGGCGTAGAGCATGTTGCGCAGCACCTCGGTGGTCATCACGACCACCGGCGCCTCGCCGTTGACCGTCACGTCACCGGTGAGCAGCCCGACGCGATCAGGGCCGTAGCGGGCGACCAGGTCGTGGTACTTCTGGTTCGACAGAGCCTTGATCGGCGTGGTGTAGAACGCCTTGCGCCCGGTCTCCAGGGCCAGGTGGACGGCGAACTCGCCGACGACGGTCTTCCCGGACCCCGTGGGGGCGGCCACGAGCACGCCCTTGCCCTCCTCGACGACGCGGCACGCGCGCACCTGGAAGTCGTCCAGACCGAACTCGTAGAGCCCGGTGAACGCCGCCAGGACGGAGGTCTGGCCCGGCCCGGTCATACGAGCACCGTAAGGGCCCCCGGTGCGCACTCGACGGTCAGGGGCAGGGGGCCGAAGCGCTCGCCGTCCGCGTAGGACACGATCCCCGGTGCCGCGACCGTGACCGACCGCACCAGGTGGTGCTCGTACTGCGGGTGGTGGACGTGGGTCCCCTTGAACAGCTTGGGGTAGGTCCGGATCAGGTCCGGCTTGGTGATCGGCTTGATGATGACGACGTCCAGCAGCCCGTCGTCGAGGACCGCGCCCTCCGTGATCCGCAGGCCACCACCGAACGACGGCCCGTTGCCCACCGCGACCAGCATCGCCTCCAGGGACACCCGCCGATCGTCGAGCTGGAGCGTGTAGGGCAGCGGCTCGAAGACCCGCAGCTCGGCCAGCGTGGCGATGTTGTAGCGCATCTGGCCCTTGGGCCACGTCATCCGGTTGGCCCGCTCGTTGACGACCGCGTCGAAGCCCGCGGCGAGGACGGTGACGAAGTACTGCGACCCGCTCCGGGCCAGGTCGACCGTGCGGGTGTGCCCGGCGACCACGCGGTCGACCGCCGCGTCGGGATCCTTGCGGGGCAGCTCGAAGTAGCGGGCGACGTCGTTGCCGGTCCCGGCCGGCACGATCCCCAGCGGCGTCCCGGTCTCCGCCACCGCCTGGACCGCCAGGTGCACCATCCCGTCGCCGCCGCACACGACCAGGGCGTCGACGCCGTCGGCGACGCACTGGCGGGCCAGGTCGAGGGCCTCGTTCGCGTCGCGGCCCTGCAGGTCGCGCACGGTCAGGCCGGCAGCGCGCAGGCGCTCCAAGGCGCCACGACGCACCTTCGCGCCCCTGCCCTTGCCCGCAGTCGGGTTGGTCAGGAGCGCGATCTCCCGGCTCTCCACGCGCGCAGACTAGCCGGTTCGGCCGCTCAGGAGCCGATGCGCAGCTGGACCGACCAGGAGCCTGCACGGGCCCCCACAGCGCGGGCCAGCCGTCCGATCGCCTGGATCGCGGCGTCGGTGGGGACCCGCGACCCGGGTACGACCAGCAGGACCCGGTCGCCGTCTCGAGCCACCAGGACCTCGCCGTTCTGCCAGACCTGGTGGGCGCGGACCCGCAGCGGGTCGGCGGCCGCCGGCGAGGGATAGGCGTCGTCGACGGCCAGGAGGTCGCAGAACACCGGGTCGTGCCCCGGCGCGAGCAGCGCCCCGACGACCCGGTGGGAGCGGCGCAGGTCGTTCTCCGAGCGCCAGACGACCTCGGACTCCCCCAGCCACTCGGGCAGGTCGAAGGCGTCCTGCTCGGCGTACGACGGGGGCGCGGGAGGGGTCACGTCAGATGGGCGAGATCTCGTCGTCGTCCCACTGGTCCGTGCTGTGGGCGCCGCGCCCGCGGACCCGGTCGGAGGTGCGCGCGATGATCTCCGAGATCAGGAACAGGATGCACATCGGGACCGCCAGCATCAGCATGGAGAAGGGGTCGGTCGAGGGCGTGGCCACGGCGGCGAAGACCATCGTGCCGATGATGATCCACGGCCGGTTCTTGGCCAAGGCGCGGCCGCTGATGACGCCGGCGAAGTTCAGCAGCACCACGAACAACGGGATCTCCATCGAGATCCCGAAGATCAGGAGCATGCGCATCTCGAAGGAGAAGAACCGTCCGAAGTCGATCAGGCTCGTGACGTTGTCGGGCACGAACGAGATCAGGACCTCGAGGCCCTTCGGCAGCACGTAGTAGCCGAGGGCGACCCCACCCAGGAAGAGCGGACCAGCGACGGCGACGAACGCGCGCGTGTAGCGCTTCTCCTTGGGGTGGAGTCCCGGCAGGATGAACGCCCAGATCTGGTACAGCCAGTAGGGGCTGGCAGCGATCAGGGCCACCACGCCGCACAGCTTGAACTGCAGGAGGATACCGCCGGTGGCGTCCTGCACGACCTGCTCGCTGTTGTGGCCGTGCTCCTTCAGGGTCCGCTGCGCTTCGAGGTAGGGCTTGTTCACGAAGTGCAGCAGCTGGTCGTAGAAGAAGATCGCGATACAGAAGAGGACGACCAGCAGGAGCCCTGAGCGGATCAGGCGTGCCCGCAGCTCTCGGAAGTGGTCCGACAGCGCCATCCGGCCGTCGTCGCCGACCGGATTGCGCGGCTTGCCGCGCAGGACGTCGACGACACCGACGATGGACACGGGACCGGCCGCTCAGGCGTCGGCGTCAGCCGGAGTCGTCGCGACGAGTCGCCTCGCGCTCGGCAGCCTGCTTGGCCTCGAACGCGGCCCGCTCCGCGGCCTGACGGTCCTCGAGCTCACGGGCGGAGACGGACTTCACGTCGCTCTCGGCGTCGTCGTCGGTCAGTCCCCTTGGTCTCGGCCTTGAAGATCCGCAGCGCGCGGCCGCTGCCGCGGGCGAGCTCCGGCAGCTTGGAGGCACCGAACACCAGGACGACGATCACCAAGATGATGAGCAGCTCTGGTGTACCGAGGTCACCGATCAGCAGGGGGGACATGGAGTGAGTCCTGACGTGAGGCTTCGATTACGGGTGGAATACGGAGCGAGTCTAGCCCGCGGGTTGGTCATAGAGGGCCAAAGCCCGACGGGTCGCGTCGGCCGCGCCGTCGCCGAAATGGACCGGTGAGACCACCTCGGCGTACGGCGTCAGGCGGAGCAGGAGCCGCTGGAGCCACCGCTCGTCGCCCACGAGGAGGTCGACCTCGGAGCCGCCGTCGGGATCAGGGCGGACGTTCTCGACCGAGTAGTACTCCTCGACCCACCGCGCCTGCGGCTGGAGCCGGAGCGTGACCCGGGTGGCCTCCTCGCCCCCGAACACCCCGTCGCTGAGGTCGCGGGGCTCCGACGGCTCGGTGACGGTCTCGGAGTCGAGCACGGTCGCCTCGTGGATCCGGTCGAGGCGGAACAGCCGCGGCGCGCCGGCGCTGTGGCAGTAGGCGTCGAGGTACGCGACGCCGTGATGGGACACGATCGCGTGCGGGTCCACGACCCGCTCGGACTCCTCGTCACGGGCCGGGACGTAGTAGGCCAGCCGGACCTGGCGACGCCGGCTCACGGCGTCCTCGAGCTGGGTCCGCAGGGCCAGGGGCACGGGGTCCTCGTCACCGGGGTCGACCAGGGGCGTGCTGCCGGCCGCCGCGTCCTCCAGCTTGGCCAGGGCCCGGTCGACCACCTCGCGGGTCTCACGACGCGCCCCCGCGCGCAGGGCACGCAGGGCCACGATGATCGCGCCGGCCTCGGTGGGCGTGAGCCGCAGCGGGCGGGCGAGGTAGTCGGCGTTGGAGACCCGGATCACGCCCTCGCCCTCCAGCGCGTCCAGGTCGACGTCGATCAGGTCGTCGGGGTAGCCGCCGGGGAGCCCGCACAGGAACAGGACCCGCAGGTCGCGGTCGAGCTGGTCCGGCGAGACCCCGATGACACGCGCGGCCTCCTCCAACGACACCTGGTCGTGGGCATGGAGGTAGGGCACGAGGCGCAGGAGACGACCGACCTGGTCCTTGGCGGCGCCGGCGGTCGCGGTGCTCACGACGACGCCCCCACGGCGCTGCGCAGGCGGGAGACCACCTCGTCGCGCAGCCCCACCGGCCCCTCGACGTAGAGGTCGGCACCGAAGGCGAGCAGCTCGTCGGCCTGGGCGCCGGACAGCCGCAGGCGGTCCCAGGGGGTCTCCTCGTCGGGTCCGGGGACGTCAGGCTCGACGGCCCGAGCGGTACGTCGGGAGCACGGCCGCGGTGCCCGGACGTACCAAGACGACGGCCTCCTCGGCAGGGACGCCGGGCCCGAGGCGGCGAGTGGCCTCGCGGACGTCGGTCCCGGGCGGGACCACGAACGAGCCGGGCTGGCCGGTCATCCGCGCCGGGCCGACGACCCGGGACAGCCGGAACACGCGCTCCTCACCGCGGTCGACGTCCTGGCCGACGACGTACCACCGTCCGGAGAAGCGGACGACACCCCAGGGCTCGAGGTGTCGGGTGAGCGGCGCAGGGTAGCCCGGTCTGCGGTAGTCGAAGGTGACCGGCCGCCGGGTGAGCGTCGCCTCCCAGAAGACGTCGAACGACGGCTCGTCGGCCGTCAGCCGTGGCTGGGCGATCTCCAGGGCCTCGAGGTCCAGCTCCAGACCCGCGGCCGCGAGCTTGCCCACCGCGTCGGTAGTGGCCTCGGCGAGCCGCGCGTGCTCCCACACCCGGGTGGCCAGGGCGACCACGGAGGCCTCGTCCGGCTCGAGGTTGACCTCGGGGAGCGCGAATGCGTCGGCCCGGACGCGGTACCCCGGCTCGTCGTCGAAGTAGGCGTCCATCTGGCCCACCTCGATCGGGACGCCGAGGCTGCGCAGCTCCTCCTTGTCCCGCTCGAAGGTCTTCTCGAACGCCTCGGTCGAGGGCGCGTCGGCGTACAGGATCTCGCGGATGCGGCCCTTGGACACGAAGTGACGCTGGACGAGCAGCATGATGAGCAGGTTGAGCAGACGCTCGGTCTCGGACGCGCTCACCGACCCGCCCTGGAACTGCGCAACGACATGCCGCCCATCCTGCTCAGGCGGCCCCGACGATGTCGACCACGAAGTACAGCGTGTCGGTGCCCTTGATGCCGGCCTGGGACTGGCCCTTCTTGCCGTAGCCGTCGGCGGGCGGGATCGCGAGCAGCACCTCGGCGCCCACGTGCTGGCCGACCAGCGTCTTGTCCCAGCCCTTGATCACCTTGCCGACGCCGATCTGGAACTGCGCGGGCGTGCCGGTGTTGAAGTTCTGGTCGAACGGCTTCGAGCCCTTGTAGACCTGGCCGAGGTACTTGGCGAACAGCATCTGCCCCTTCTTCACCACGGGACCGGTGCCGTCGTAGACGACCGCGGAGTGGAGCTTCCCGTCGGGCTTGGGGGTGCCCCCGAAGTCGAAGCCGGAGATGACGCCCTTGGTCCGCTGGATCTTGGGGAACCACGACGGGGCTGCGTGCTTCTTGCCGTCGGGCTTGTCGAGCGGCTTGCCGATGAGGTCGAACACGATGAAGACGGTGTCGGAGGCCCCGATCTTGAGGTTGGGGTTGCCGCTGGCCCCGAAGATCTCGGCCGCGGGCGCCACGATCGCGACCCGGGAGCCGACGTTCTTGTCCTTCAGCGCGTTCAGGAACAGTGCCTGCACCTGCGAGGTGAGGCTGACGAGCTGCGGCTGCTTGTCGGCGTAGGAGCTGGCCGCGGTCGCCCCGGTGGTCGCGTCGGCGATCACGGTCTGCACGATCAGCGAGTCGCCGGTCGAGATCTTGTCGCCCTTGCCCACCGTCAGGACCTTCGTGGCGTCGGCGACGCCCGAGACCTTCTGGCTGAACTTCACCGTCGCGTCGGTGCCGACGTCCCCGCTCACCGTGGCGTCGTCGAACACCTTGTTCCCGTCACCGGTCGGGGCGGCGGTCGGGCTGCCGCTGCTGCTGGCGGACGGGTCGCTGCTGCTGGCGGTGCTGCTGCTGCTGCTCCCACAGCCGGCAAGCGTCACGGCGGCCGCCACGAGGGCAGCGGAGAGGAGTCGGAGCTGGGAACGCGATTGCACGGAAGGCCCTTCGGAGTCTGACGGCTCGGGACGTTTCACCCTAGCGGCCACCTGGTTGGCACCCGGAATCCGGGCGAGGTCACATCCCGTCGATCAGGCGCTGCACCCGCTCGTCGTAGGCCCGGAACGGGTCCTTGCACAGCACCGTGCGCTGGGCCTGGTCGTTGAGCTTGAGATGGACCCAGTCGACGGTGAAGTCGCGGCGCCGCTCCTGCGCCTTGCGGATGAACTCCCCGCGCAGGCGGGCGCGGGTCGTCTGCGGAGGCACCGACTTGGCTTCGAAGATCTTCAGGTCGGAGGTCACTCGCGTGACCGCCCCGCGGCGCTCGAGGAGGTAGTACAGCCCCCGGTCGCGGCGGATGTCGTGGTAGGCCAGGTCGAGCTGGGCGATTCGCGGGTGCCCCAGCGGCAGCCCGTGGGCCGCGCGGTAGCGGTCGATCAGCTTCCACTTGATCACCCAGTCGAGCTCACGGTCGACCAGCCCGAGATCGTCGGACTCCACGGCCTTGAGCCCGCGCTCCCACAGGTCCAGAGCCTGCTCGATGATCGGCGTCGACAGCTCGCGGCGGTCGACGAAGTTGCGGGCCTTGGAGAGGTACTCCTGCTGGATGTCGAGGGCGCTGGCCTCGCGACCGTTGGCCAGGCGCACCTTGCGCTGGCCGGTGACGTCGTGGCTGATCTCGCGGATCGCCCGGATGGGGTTCTCCATGGTGAGGTCGCGCATCACCACCCCCTCCTCGATCATTCGGAGGACCAGGTCGCAGCTGGCGACCTTGAGCATCGTCGTGGTCTCGCTCATGTTCGAGTCGCCCACGATCACGTGCAGACGGCGGAACCGCTCGGCGTCGGCGTGAGGCTCGTCGCGGGTGTTGATGATCGGCCGCGAGCGGGTCGTGGCGCTGCTGACGCCCTCCCAGATGTGCTCGGCGCGCTGGCTCACGGCGTACGACGCTCCGCGGGCGGTCTGGGTCACCTTGCCGGCCCCGACCACGATCTGCCGGGTGACGAGGAACGGGATGAGCACGTCGGCGAGCCGGTTGAACTCACCCGCGCGGCTGACGAGGTAGTTCTCGTGGCAGCCGTAGGAGTTCCCCGCGGAGTCGGTGTTGTTCTTGAACAGGTAGATCTCGCCGGCGATGCCCTCGTCGTGCAGCCGCTGCTCGGCGTCCTTCAGCAGGCCCTCCAGGACCCGCTCCCCCGCCTTGTCGTGGGTCACGAGCTCGGCGACGTCGTCGCACTCGGGCGTGGCGTACTCCGGGTGGCTGCCGACGTCGAGGTAGAGCCGCGCGCCGTTGCGCAGGAACACGTTGGAGCTGCGGCCCCAGCTGACCACCTTGCGGAACAGGTAGCGCGCGACCTCGTCGGGGCTCAGCCGCCGCTGGCCCTTGAACGTGCACGTGACGCCGTACTCGTTCTCGATCCCGAAGATGCGGCGGTCCACGGGCTCAGCCTACGGCGTCCCCCACCCCCACCGCCTCGCCCCACGCATCGGGCCGGGCTGATGGCTGCGGTTTGGCACCAAACCGCAACATTTGCCCCCGGAACTATGCGGTTTCTGACCAATCGGCGATGCCGCCAAGGCGACGCCACCGGTTGAGCACTCGCTCGCGGCCACGTGCTGAGAACAGCGAGTTGTCGACAAGTCGCTGCCATCGACGTACGCGGGACATCAGGTGGGGTCGCCCCAGAATCCGATCCAGCTCATGCATGACCGTGATCGGTTGGTTGAGGAGATCGTCAAGCGTGTATCCATGACGCACGTACCCAGCGCCGGACAGCGCCCGGTCCCGCCGCAGGTCGACTCTGTGCTGCTGCCTTCCGCGATGCACCTCGCCGTCGTACTCATGCAGTCGATTCGTCCCGACCACCAGAAGGTCCGCCTGCCCGACCAAGGAGCCGTGCTCGTCGTACAGACGGGCCTGGGGTGTCACAGGCACGTCCATGACGACGTGAAAGATCCGAAGCAGCGTCTCGGGTCCCGAGTCGGCGCGCTCGTCCGACAGCGACAAGGCCTTCCGCAGCATGCGAACTCCAGGTCGTCGGGAGGCCACAACGTCGGCAAGTCGGCGGCGGTCCAGGTGACCGTGCCGTCTGGCCGAGTCGACGAGGATGAGCAGATCGAGGAGCCCGAGGTCGCGGGCCGCACGAAGCAGGATCTCCTCGGGGAGATCGACGGGCAGTCCGTGGATCAACGTCGGCGACGTCGGCCGCACCAGCCGCGAGTGGAGGAGACCGGGCCGTTGAGGGCGCGAGCGGTCGCTCTCGGACGCCGAGAAGACCGGGACGCTCTGCGGGAGCCTGGGCAGCTGCCATGAGTACAGGCGCGCGGCCGTGAGGTGGGTGAAGAGCGCCCCTGCAGGCAGTACGAGCCGCCAGGCAGCCAGTTCGCGCCGAAAGGCGGCCTCGGCGGTCAGCCCCTCAATCTCTGGCAAGAAGAGGCCGTGACTGACCCTCAGATGTCCTGCCAACCTCACTTCGCCGCGAATGGCGTCGGTAGGCTGCTCGGGCATCTCGCCCTGGGCTGACTCCTCGTGGCCGCGCATGGTCGGCATCGTGGCCGATCCGGCGTACGCCGGCCGCCGCGGCGCCGGCTCCCTGTGGACAAGCTCCGGTCATGCACGCCATGTGCAGAATCCACCCCCTCGATTGGTGGCAAACCGCACGTCGGGGCGGTGCTTTCTTGCGGTTTGGTGCCAAACCGCAAGAAGACGACGCCCAGGGATTGAGACGGGTTACTCGGGGGTGCCCGGGTCTTCGGGGGTGCCGGCCGGCGCGGTGGGTGCGTCGGTGGTCTCGGCGCCGGCGCTGGGGCTCTCCGGACCACGGTCGCCGAGGAGCGCCTCGAGTCGTGCGGGCATCAGGCGGAGGAACTTGCGCGGCTGGACGCGGGTGCGGTCGAGCACGGCGACCTCGAGGTCGCTGACCGGGATCACCCGACCCTCGCCGGTGCCGCCGTTGCCGTCCTCAGGGCCCTGACCGAGGGCGGCGACCGCGAGGTGGAGGGCGTCGGACAGGGGCGCGTTCTCGACGTAGCGCTCGGCGAGGTACGCCGAGACGACCTCGTCGGCGCCGCCCATCACGGCGTACTGGTGCTCGTCGGTGACCTGCCCCTGGTAGGTGAGCCGGAAGATCTGGTCGTCGGCGGCCTGGTCGCCGATCTCGGCGACGAAGAGCTCGACCTCGTAGGGCTTCTCGCCGCCGCTGCTGAAGATCGTGCCCAGCGTCTGCGCGTAGGCGTTGGCGAGCCCGCGGCCGGTGACGTCGCGCCGGTCGTAGGCGTAGCCGCGCATGTCGGCGAGCCTGACGCCGGCGATCCGGAGGTTCTCGAACTCGTTGTAGCGGCCGACTGCGGCGAAGGCGATCCGGTCGTAGATCTCGCTCACCTTGTGCAGCGCCTGGGAGGGGTTCTCCGAGGCGAACAGGACGCCGTCGGCGTACTGCACGGCGACCACGGACCGGCCCCGCGCGATGCCCTTGCGGGCGAAGTCCGCACGGTCCTTCATCAGCTGCTCGGGTGAGACGTAGAACGGCATGCTCATCAGTCAGGTCCGATCAGGTCAGGGCCGCGGCAGGGCCGTCGGGGCGCTCCATGCGTCCGGCGATCACGGCGTCGGCGATCTCGGCGACCTCGGCGTCGGGCAGCCGGCGCCCGCCGTCGCCCGCGATCACCTGGACGACCGGGAAGATCCGGCGGGTCAGGTCGGGGCCGCCGGTGGCCGAGTCGTCGTCGGCGGCGTCGTACAGCGCCTGCACGGTCGCCGTCACACACCCGCGCTCGTCGAGGTCGTCGCGGTAGAGCTTCTTCAGCGACCCCCGGGCGAACAGCGAGCCCGAGCCGACCGAGTGGAACGACGTCTCCTCGTAGCGGCCGCCGGTCACGTCGTAGCTGAAGATCCGGCCCTGGCCGGTGGTCTGGTCGAAGCCGGCGAACAGCGGCACGACGGCCAGGCCCTGCATCGCCATCCCGAGGTTGCCCCGGATGAGCGCGGCGAGGCGGTTGGCCTTGCCGTCCATCGACAGGGTCGTCCCCTCGATCTTCTCGTAGTGCTCCAGCTCGGTCTGGAACAGCCGGACCAGCTCGACGGCGATCCCGGCGCTGCCGGCGATCCCGACGCAGGAGTACTCGTCGGCGGGGAAGACCTTCTCGATGTCACGCTGGGCGATGACGTTGCCCATGGTGGCACGGCGGTCACCGGCCATCACCACGCCGCCGGGGAACGTCGCGGCGACGATCGTGGTGCCGTGCGGAGCCAGGTCACCGGCGTGCCCCTGCGGGACGCTGCGCCGCGTGGGCAGCAGGTCCGGCGACTCGGAGGCCAGGAAGTCGGCGAAGCTGGAGGTGCCGGGCGCCATGAACGTCGCCGGCAGTCGGGAGTCGGCCACCCCTACTGGCCGCCCTTCTGGATGAACGACTTCACGAAGTCCTCCGCGTTGGTCTCGAGGACGTCATCGATCTCGTCGAGGATCGCGTCGACGTCGTCGTCGAGTGCCTCCTTGCGCTCGGCAACATCGGTCTCCGACGCGACCTCCTCGACGTCGGACGCCTCGCCCGACTTGCGGGGCTGCTTCTGCTCCTGAGCCATGCCGCAACCCTAGCCGCTCGCCACAGGCTCAGCGCGTGAGCGCCCGGAACAGCTCCTCGGCGGTGTCGCAACGGTCGATCAGGGCCGCGACGTGCGCCTTGGAGCCGCGCAGCGGGTCGATCGTCGGCACCCGCTGCAGCGACTCGCGCCCGGGCAGGTCGAAGATCACCGAGTCCCAGGACGCCGCGGCCACCGCGTCGGCGTACTTCTCCAGGCAGCGGCCACGGAAGTAGGCGCGGGTGTCGTCGGGCGGCTGGTGCATGGCCCGCTCGACGGTGTCGTCGGTGAGCAGCCGCTCGATCCGGCCCAGCTTCACGAGCCGGTGGTAGAGCCCCTTGTCGGGCCGCACGTCGCTGTACTGGTAGTCGATGAGCTGCAGCTTCGCGTCGTCCCAGTCGATCCCGTCGCGCTCGCGGTAGGAGTCGAGCAGCCTCAGCTTGGCCACCCAGTCGAGCTCCCGCGCGCACAGCATCGGGTCCTGGGCCAGCCGGGTGAGCACGGACTCCCAGCGGTCGAGCACGTCGACGGTCTGCGGATCGGCGTCGGAGCCGAGCCGGTCGTCGACGTACTTGCGGGCCAGCTCGAGGTACTCCCCCTGCAGCTGCAGCGCGGTCAGCCGGCGGCCGTCGGCGAGCGTGACCTCCTCGCGCAGCGTGGGGTCGTGCGACACGGCCCGCAGTGCGGCCACGGGACCCTCGACCGTCAGGTCGGTAGTGATGAAGCGGTCCTCGATCATGGCCAGCACCAGAGAGGTCGTCCCGACCTTGAGGTACGTCGAGATCTCGGCGAGGTTGGCGTCGCCGATGATGACGTGGAGCCGCCGGTACTTCTCTGGGTCCGCGTGGGGCTCGTCCCGGGTGTTGATGATCGGCCGCTTGAGGGTCGTCTCGAGCCCTACCTCGACCTCGAAGAAGTCGGCGCGCTGGCTGAGCTGGAACCCGTGCTCGTGTCCGTCCTGACCGATCCCGACGCGCCCGGAGCCACACACGACCTGACGGCTGACGAAGAACGGCGTGAGGTGACGCACGATGTCGCTGAACGGCGTCGTGCGCGACATCAGGTAGTTCTCGTGCGCGCCGTACGACGCGCCCTTGCCGTCGGTGTTGTTCTTGTAGAGGTTGATGGGGGTGGCGCCGGGGGTCTGCGCGGCCATCCGGGCGGCGTCCAGCATCACCTGCTCCCCCGCCTTGTCCCAGCGGACGATGTCGAGCGGCGTCGTCACCTCGGGCGTGGAATACTCCGGGTGGGCGTGGTCGACGTACAGCCGGGCGCCGTTGGTGAGGATGACGTTGGCCAGGCCCAGGTCCTCGTCGGTGAGCTGGCTGGGATCGGCCAGCTGCCGGCTGAGGTCGAACCCCCGGGCGTCGCGCAGCGGCGACTCCTCCTCGAAGTCCCAGCGCGCCCGGCGCGCCTTGATGGTCGCGCTCGCGTAGGCGTTCACGACCTGCGAGCACGCCACCATTGGGTTGGCGTGCGGCTGTCCCTGCACCGAGATGCCGTACTCGACCTCGGTGCCCATCACCCGGCGGACCGTCACGGGCCGAGCCTACGCGCGAGCGCTAGAGGTACTGCCCGGTGTTCGGGACGGTGTCGATCGAGCGGCCCGGCTCGGTGCCCTGCTTGCCGGTGATCAGCGTGCGGATGAACACGATCCGCTCGCCCTTCTTGCCGGAGATGCGGGCCCAGTCGTCGGGGTTGGTGGTGTTCGGGAGGTCCTCGTTCTCCTTGAACTCGTCCACGCACGCCTGGAGCATGTGCTGGACGCGCAGGCCACGCTGGTCGTGGTCGAGGAAGTCCTTGATCGCCATCTTCTTGGCGCGGTCGACGATGTTCTGGATCATCGCCCCGGAGTTGAAGTCCTTGAAGTAGAGGACCTCCTTGTCACCGTTGGCGTAGGTGACCTCCAGGAAGCGGTTCTCCTCGGTCTCGGTGTACATCCGCTCGACCGTGGCCCGGATCATGCCCTCGACGCAGGCCTCGCGGTCGCCGCCGAACTCCGAGACGTCGTCGGCGTGCAGCGGCAGGTCCGGCACGAGGTACTTGCTGAAGATGTCGCGGGCCGACTCGGCGTCGGGGCGCTCGATCTTGATCTTCACGTCGAGGCGGCCGGGCCGCAGGATCGCGGGGTCGATCATGTCCTCGCGGTTGGAGGCGCCGATGACCAGGACGTTCTCGAGGAGCTCGACGCCGTCGATCTCGCTGAGCAGCTGCGGGACGATGGTGTTCTCGACGTCGGAGGAGACGCCCGAGCCGCGGGTGCGGAACAGCGAGTCCATCTCGTCGAAGAACACGATCACCGGCGTGCCGTGGCTCGCCTTCTCCCGAGCCCGCTGGAAGACGAGCCGGATGTGGCGCTCGGTCTCGCCGACGTACTTGTTGAGCAGCTCGGGGCCCTTGATGTTGAGGAAGTAGGCCTTGCCGTCCTGCCCGGCCCCGTCCTTGGGGTGCCGGGCGGCGACCTTCTTCGCCAGGGAGTTCGCGACCGCCTTGGCGATCAGCGTCTTCCCGCAGCCCGGAGGGCCGTACAGGAGCACGCCCTTGGGTGGCTTGAGCTGGTGGTCCTTGAACAGCTCCGGGTGCAGGTACGGCAGCTCGACCGCGTCGCGGATCGCGTCGATCTGGGTCACCAGCCCGCCGATCGACTCGTACTCGATGTCGGGGACCTCCTCGAGGATCAGCTCCTCGACCTCCGACTTCGGGACCCGCTCGTAGGCGTACGCCGCTCGCGAGTCGAGCAGCAGGGAGTCGCCGGCGCGCAGCGTGTCGGCCTTCAGCGGGTCGGCCAGCCGGACGACGCGCTCCTCGTCGGCGTTGGCGATGACCAGGGCCCGCGCGCCGTCGGCGAGCAGCTCCTTGAACATCACGACCTCGCCGACCTGCTCGAAGTCGAGCGCGGCGACGACGTTGAGGGCCTCGTTGAGCATGACCTCCTGGCCCTTGACCAGGCTCTCGAGGTCGACCGCGGGGCTGACGTTGACCCGGAGCTTGCGGCCACCGGTGAACACGTCGACCGAGTCGTCCTCGTTGCGCTGCAGGAAGGTGCCGAAGCCGGCGGCGGCTGGGCCAGGCGGTCGACCTCCTCCTTGAGCTTCATGATCTGCTCGCGCGCCTCGCGCAGCGTCTGCGCGAGCCGCTCGTTCTGGGCGGTGACGGCGGACAGCGAGCGCTGGGTGTCGGCCAGTCGCAGCTCGAGGCCGCGGCTGTGTCCCGGGGAGTCGGACAGACGGCGTCGGAGGTCGGCGACCTCGGACTCGAGGAAGCCCACCTGGTCGGCGAGCTCGCGTGCGCTGCGTCCCGACGCGGCGCCAGAAGCGTCCTGGCCACTGGTCATCTGTCCCACCTCCTGTTTCGACCCTACTCGTACGCAACAGGCGCGCACGCCTGAATCGGGTCGCGTTTCTCACGATTTGATCTCGGCGTCGCGGCCGCTTCAGACGCCGTCGGGTCGCGGCCCGAGGTAGTCGGGGCCGTAGGCCCCCGGGGCAGGACGACGCTTCTTCAGCGGAGCCCGCTCCCCCGGCGCCATCCGCCGCGCCGTGACCAGGAACGCCGTGTGGCCCACCATCGCGTGGCCCGGGCGCACCGCCAGGCCCTCCACGTGCCAGTCGCGCACCAGGGACTCCCACGACTGCGGCTCGGTGAACCCGCCGTGGACGCGCACGGTCTCCACGAACCGGGAGAGCTGCGTCGTCGTGGCGACGTATGCGCAGACGATGCCGCCGGGCCGAAGGGCGCCGGCGGCGGCGTCGAGGCACTCCCAGGGTGCGAGCATGTCGAGGATCACCCGGTCGGCGCGGGCTCCCGAGGCCGGCAGCTGCTCGGCGAGGTCGCCCAGCACGAGCCGCCAGGCCGGATGCCCCTCGCCGTCCTGGGTGCCGAAGAACTGGGTGACGTTGCGGCGCGCCACCTCCGCGAACTCCTCGCGGCGCTCGAAGGACGTGACCGAGCCGTGCGGGCCGACGGCCCGGAGCAGCGAGCAGGTGAGCGCCCCCGAGCCGACGCCGGCCTCGACCACGTCGGCACCCGGGAACACGTCGACCATGGCCACGATCTGCGCGGCATCCTTCGGGTAGACCACCGCGGCGCCGCGCGGCATCGACACCACGAACTCGCTGAGCAGGGGGCGGAACACGAGGTACTGGCCGCCGGCAGACGAGGTGACCGAGAACCCCTCCTCGCGCCCGATCAGCTCGTCGTGCTCGAGGTGGCCCTTGTTGGAGAAGAACTTCTTGCCGGGCACGAGCTCGAAGTTGTGCCGCCGCCCCTTCTGGTCGGTCAGGCGCACCCACTCCCCGGCCCGGAGCGGTCCGCGGTGCACGCCGGACCAGGCCTGCGGGGGGACGTCGCTCATGCCGGGGAGGCTAGCGGTCACGCGCTGGCGCGGAAGGCGCGGTCGACGTCGGAGGTCGCCAGCACGCCGAAGATGCTGCCGTCGGGGTCGAGCAGGAGGTACTCGCCGGAGGGCTGCGCACTGATCGCGCGGATCAGGTCCTCACCACCGATGCCCGAGGGCAGGCGGAGCCCCTCGTCGAGGGTGCGCGCGACCGACGAGGTGGGCACCCACGCCCGGCGCTCCACCGGGACCGACATCAGCGCCGCCTCGTTGACCACCCCGACCGGGACGCCGCTGGAGGTCACGGTCACGATGCTCCCGGCCTGGGCCTCCTGCGCCCGGCGTACGGCCTCGGCCAGGGGCAGCTCGCCGGGGACGGTGAGGGTACGTCGCGCGAGGTCGCGCGCCACGAGATGCGGCAGGCGCGAGCGCACCCGCGCCGACTCCAGCGCCGCCGTGGCTCCGCTCCACAGGAACATCGAGATCACGCCGGCGAAGAGGAAGTCGACCACTGAGGGCTTGCCGCCGAGGATCTTGGCGCTCAGGAACGGCCACCCGATCGCCAGCAGGGCCACCACCCGGCCGCCCCAGGCCGCGACGATGGTCCCGCGGTGGGTGTCCCCGCTGGCGCCCCAGACGACCGCCTTGAGGATCCGGCCGCCGTCGAGCGGCAGCCCCGGGACCAGGTTGACCACTCCGACGAACAGGTTGGTCCAGGCGAACCCCGAGAACGCCAGGCCGATCAGACCGTCCGACGCCACGAGGTAGGCCAGGAAGGACACCAGTGCGACCGCGAGCGACGCCAGCGGGCCGACGACGCTGACCCAGAACTCCTGGCGCGGGCTGTCCGGCTCGCCCTCGATCGACGTCATCCCGCCGAAGAACTGCAGGGTGATGTGGTTGACCGGCAGCCCGAAGCGTCGGGCCACGAGCGCGTGGGAGGCCTCGTGGGCCAGCACGGAGAGGTAGAGGAGGACCGCCAACGCCGCGCCCGCGACGTACTTCAGGTTCCCGAGCCCCGGCTCGGCGCGTTCGATCGCGGGAGCCGTGATGACGGCGATCAGGCCGGCGATGAGGAACCACGAGCTGCTCACGAGCACGTCGCTGCCGGCGATCGACCCCACCTTGAACGTCCCCGGCGGACGGGGGGCGGGGCCGCGTCGGGCGCGGTCGTCACTCATGCCACGAGGCTATCCGAACCGGCGCGTGCGACCCGCCCTGTCGGTGGGGTCGCCTAGATTCGATTCCATGACCACGACGCCCGCCACGCAGTCGCCTGCGGAGCGGCGATCGACGCCCGTGGACGGGGTCGACGTGCTCGGGGCGCTGTCGCCCAGCCGGGCCTCCGACTTCATGACCTGTCCCCTGCTCTACCGCTTCCGCACCATCGACCGGCTTCCCGAGGAGCCGTCGGCCGACGCCCTGCGCGGCACGCTGGTGCACAAGGTCCTGGAGGACCTCTTCGACCTCCCCGCCCCCACGCGCACGCCCGACGAGGCGCGCAACCTGCTGCTGCCGACCTGGGAGGCGTTGCTCGACGCCGAGCCGGCGCTGGCCGAGCTGTTCACCGAGGAGGGACCCGACGTCGCCGAGTGGCTCGCGTCGTGCCGCTCGGTGCTCGACCGCTACTTCACCCTCGAGGACCCGCGCCGCCTCGAGCCCGCCGAGCGCGAGCTGTACGTCGAGACCCTCCTCGACGTCACGGCTGCTGCTGCGCGGGTTCGTCGACCGCTTGGACGTCGCCCCCGACGGCGCCATCAGAGTGGTCGACTACAAGAGCGGCCGGTCTCCAAGTGAGATGTTCGAGGCCAAGGCCCTCTTCCAGATGAAGTTCTACGCCTTGGTCATCTGGCGCACCCGCGGGGTGATCCCGGCGATGCTGCAGCTGGTCTACCTCGGCAACGCCGAGATGGTCCGCTACGTCCCCGACGAGGCCGACCTGCTGGCCACGGAGCGCAAGGTCGTGGCCATCTGGACCGCGATCCGGCGCGCCCAGGAGTCCGGCGACTGGCGGCCCCACCGCTCGCGCCTGTGCGACTGGTGCTCGTTCCAGTCCCTCTGCCCCGAGTTCGGAGGCACCCCGCCGCCCCTCCCCTCGAGTTCTGACGCCGTCGACGTCTGAGCCTCAGCGCGGCACGTGCCGCTCGGCCCACAGCGCGGCCTGGGTGCGGTCGACGACCCCGATCCGCTGGAAGACCGAGGTCAGGTGGGCCTTCACCGTCCGCTCGGAGATGCCCAGGCGACGGGCGATCTGCTTGTTCGCCAGCCCCTCACGCACCAGTCCCAGCACCTCCAGCTCGCGCGGGGTCAGCTCGGCAGCGGGTGTCGCCGTACGCCGGGCCCCGAGCAGCTCACGGGCCGCGCGGGCGTTGATCGGCGACTCGCCGCGGGCCACGGCCCGGATGCCCTGGAGCACCTCCTCGGCGTCGGCGTCCTTGAGCAGGTACCCGAGCGCGCCGGCGTCGAGCGCGCCCACGATCCGCTCCGCGTCGGAGTACGACGTGAGCACCAGCACGTCCGCCAGCTGCTCCCCGACGATCTCGCGGGTAGCGGCGACGCCGTCCATGCCCGGCATCTGCAGGTCCATGAGCACGACGTCGGGGCGCTGCTCGTGGACGACCTCGACCGCCTCGCGACCGTCGGAGGCCTTGCCCACCACCTCGAGATCGGGTTCGGCGGCCAGCAGCTGCTCGAGCCCGGCCCGCAGCATCGCGTGGTCGTCGACGATCACCACCCGGATCGTGTCGCTCACGTCCGCTCCCTCCGCGCCGTCGGCACCGTCATCTCCACCGTGGTCCCCGAGCCCGGAGCCGACTGGATCCGCACCGTCCACCGCCGTCCTCGACCAGGCTCTGCAGCCCGCGCAGACCGTCAGGAGCCGCTGCCCACCGGCCGACCGGGATCGAAGCCGACGCCGTCGTCGCGCACGGTCAGCCCGGACCTCACGCTCGTCCCCACGCACCTCGACCGCCAGCTGTGAGGCGTGGGCGTGTCGCAGGGCGTTGCGGATCGCCTCCTGGGCGACCCGCCACACCAGCGTGACGACGTGCTCCTCGACGCCCTCGACGCCCTCGACCCGCACCTCGGCGGTGAGGCCGGCCGAGGTGGCCTGGGCCGTCAGGTCCTCCAGGGCTGCGCCCAGCCCCGCGGCGTCCAGTCCTGGCGGGTGGATCTCCACCAGCAGCGAGCGCAGCTGGCGCAAGGAGCCGCGCAGCGCCTGGTCGGAGCCCGCGAGCTCGCGGCGTAGCTCCGGAGGGAGCGACGGATCCCGGGCCCGCCCGGACAGGGCGAACGCCGTCCCGGCCAGCTCCTGGACGACGCCGTCGTGGAGGTCGCGCGCGATCCGACGGCGCTCGGCCTCCGAGGACTCCACCGCGCGCTGCATGAGCCGCTCGCGTGCTCGCGAGGCCCGGGTCAGCCTCAGCGTGAGCACCCCCAGCAACGGGACGCCGAGCACCAGGAGGGCGAGCAGCGCACCCACGGTGACCCGCCGGAACGGCGTGAGCACCTCGGCCGTGCGCGCCCGCACCGACGCGACCGAGTAGTAGGCCTCGAACAGCAACGGCTGGCCCTCGGGCGACTCGATCCGGGTGTAGACCTCGAGCAGGCCGTCCTCCTCGTGCTCGAACTCGTTCTCACGGCGGCCGAGGCTCGACAGGTCGCTCTCGGTCACGCCGCCGGAGAGCACGGCTCTCTGCTCACGATCCAGCGTGAACCTCTGCCCGATCAGGCGGGTCTCGTCGCTGTACACGATGGTTCCGTCCGGACGCCAGATCTTGATCCGGCGAACGTCGCCCACCATCAGCCGACCCAGCACCTCGCGGTCGAACCGGTCGATGGCCCCCGCGTCGCCGAAGACGAGCCCCTTCGGCATCGCGGGCTCGGCCACCGAGTGGGCGAGCAGTTGGGTGGTCACGCGTGCCTCCGAGAGCGCCTCGGACCGAGCCGCCACGCTGGGAGAAGATCCCGGTCGCCCACCACGTGAGGCCGAACAGGAGCAGGCTGGCGACGACGAACTGCACCAGCGGACTCGCCCACGGACGGCCGAGCCGCCGGGCACCCGGGCGCGTCAGGCCGAGACCTTCCCGCGGCACACCGTGCCGCCGTGCGTCGCCCGGAGGACGAAGTGGTCGAGGCCGGACAGGTCGGACATCCGCCGCCCCACCTCGAAGGAGCCGCTGCGACCCGACGTCCGCTTGCTCCCGTGGGAGGAGACGCTGCCGTTGTGCTTGAGCGTCCAGTGCCACTTCTGGCCGGACGTGTTGCTGTCGATCTCCGCCTCGACCTCGATCCGACCGTCGTCGTGCTTGGCCTTGAGCTTCCAATGGGTGCCGCTGCCGCAGCTGCCGCTCGTGCGCACGTCGTCACCGCCGTGCGAGGCCTGCGCGGACCCCGCCAGCGCCGAGGGGACGGCCAGCCCCAGGAGCGCGACGACCGTCAGGAGCCGGCGTACGACGTGCTGGGCGATCATGCGACCTCCTCGATCCGGGGTGATGACACCACGATCACCCACGGAAGGTCGGGGAATCCATGGGCCGGTGGTTCTACGACCCCGGAGTCCTGGTCGGGGTAGAGCACGCAGGCGACCTGCACGCCGCCGGCCTGACGCAGGGCCGGTGACGGCGCCGGCTCGAAGTGGACGGTGACCCCGCCGCCGGAGTCCTCCACCGAGCTCACTCCGGACCACATCGGCTCCGCGGGGTCCTCGGCGCGGATCCGGTCGAGCACGGCCCGGACCGCGGCGCTGTCGCCCTTGCCGATCGTCGCCGAGGTGGACGCCTGGTCGAGGTGGTCGAGGTCGCCGAGGATGCGCTGCTCCTCCTCGAACGGCACGTCCGGGCGCGTCCAGTGCTCCTCGACGAGGGCCCGGAGGTCCCGTGACTCCCAGCCGCACTCCGGCGACCGCCTCGGGGCAGCGGGGGTGGAAGGCGCACCCCAAGGGAGGGTCGGCAGCGTCCGGGATCTCGCCACGGGGCAGGTCGCGCGGCAGCGCGTGCGTCGGGGTCGACCTCCGGGATGGCCGCCATCAGCGCCTTGGTGTAGGGGTGACGGGGCTGGGCGAAGATCTCCTCGGTGGGCCCGATCTCCACCACGCGGCCGAGGTACATGATCGCGACCCGGTCGCAGAAGAACTTCGCCGTGGCGAGGTCGTGGGTGATGTAGACGTAGGTGAGCCCGAGCTCCTGCTTGAGGTCGAGCATCAGCTGCAGGATCTTGGCCCGCACGCTCATGTCGAGCATCGACACCGGCTCGTCGGCCACGAGGAGGGTGGGGTCCAAGACGATCGCCCGGGCCAGCACCACGCGCTGCTTCTGGCCACCGGACAGGTCTCGTGGGTACTTGCTCAAGAACAGCTCGACGGGCGACAGCCCGACCCGCTCGAGCGCCCTGATCACGCCCGCACGACGCTCGGACGCCGACCGCACGCCGTGCACGCGGAGGGCGTCGCCGACGGCCTGCTCCACGGTCATCGACGGGTTCAGCGCGGCGTTGGGGTCCTGGAAGACCATCTGCACGACGCTGCGGATGTCGCGCAGCTGTCGGCGGTTCAGCTCGGCGAGGTCGCGGTCGCGCAGGCGGATCGAGCCCGACGTCGCCGGTACCAGGCCGAGCAGCGCGCGGCCCAGCGTCGACTTGCCGCTGCCGCTCTCGCCGACCAGGCCGACGACCTCGCCCGGCTGGAGGGTCAGGTCGATCCCGTCGACGGCCTTGATGGTGCCGGTGTCGCGTCCCAGGAGCCGGGACAGGCTGCCGCCGCGCAGCTCGAAGTGGACCGAGAGGTCGCGGACCTCGACAAGCGGCCCTGTCTGCCCTGTCTGCCCCGGCGACCCGGGCGACTCGGTGTCAGGCTTCGTCGGCAACGGTCAGCTCCTCCTGCTTGAGCGGCTCGGTGCCACCGGCCGGGATCTGGTCGCTCGGCCCGGACAGCCAGCACTCGACGCGCCCGCCACCCTCGCGCTCGATGTTGACCGGGTTCTTGGTCGCGCACACGTTCATGGCCTGCGGGCAGCGCGGGTGGAACCGGCAGCCGTCCGGCGGGTCGACCAGGTCCGGCGGCGCCCCCTCGATGAAGTGCAGCCCGGTGGTCGTCAGCGAGATCGTCGACCGCATCAGCTCCCGGGTGTAGGGGTGCTGAGGGTTCTTGAAGACGTCGGCGACCTTGCCCTGCTCGACGATCCGGCCGGCGTACATCACCGCGACCCGGTCACAGGCCTCGGCCACGATGCCGACGTTGTGGGTGATCAGCAGCAGCGAGGTCTGGAAGTTCTTGCGCAGGTCGTTGAGGATCTGCACGATCTGCGCCTCGACGAGCACGTCGAGCGCCGTGGTGGGCTCGTCGGCGACGACGAACGCCGGGCGGAGCACCAGCGCGAGCGCGATCATCAGCCGCTGCCGCATCCCGCCGGAGAACTCGTGCGGGTAGGAGCTGTAGCGGGTCGGCGGGATGCCCATCAGCCGGAGGACCTCGAGCGCCCGGGCCCGGATCTCGGCCTTCGACAGCCCCGACTCGTGCTGCTTGATGGTCTCCTCGAAGTGCTGGGAGATCCGCATCAGGGGGTTCAACCGGGTCAGCGGCTCCTGGAAGATCATGCCCAGCTCGCTGCCCCGCAGGCGGTAGGACTCCTTCGGGGCGAGGGAGAAGATGTCCTGGCCCCGGAACCGCACCTCGCCGTCACGCTTGGCGCCCTCGGGGAGGAGCCCCATCAGGCCCCGACCCAGGGTCGACTTGCCGCAGCCGGACTCCCCCACCAGACCCAGCGTCTCGCCGGGAGCGACGTCGAAGCTCACCCCGTCGACAGCGCGGATCGCACCACGCGTCGTGCCGTACCAGACGCGCACGTCGCGAGCGGAGATCACCGGCTCCCCGGAGTGGGCCGTGACGGCCTCGTCGGTCAGGTTCATCGTCATCTCAGGCCTGCTCTTCCTGGGCCGACGGTGCTGGTGGGGCGGCAGGCTCGCGGGCCGGCATCACGACCGGCAGCAGGCGCCGCCGGCGCAGGGTCGGGTTCAGGGTCTCGTTGAGACCCTCGCCGACCAGGGTCAGTCCGGTCACGAGCAGCACGATGGCCAGGCCCGGGTACAGGCCCGTCCACCACACACCACCCCCGGCGTCGCCCAGCGCGCGGTTCAGGTCGTGCCCCCACTCGGCGGCGTCGGTGGACTGGATGCCGAGGCCGAGGAAGCCCAGACCTGCCAGCGTGAGGATGGCGTCGGCGGCGTTCAGGGTGCCGAGCACGGGCACGCTCTGGATCACGTTGCCGAACAGGTAGCGGCGCATGATCGCGAAGTCGCTGGCGCCGATCGCGCGCGCCGCCTCGACGTACGTCGCCTCCTTGGCGCTGAGCGTGGTGTTGCGGACCACCCGGAAGTACTGCGGCGCGTAGATCACCGACAGCGACAACGAGACGGCCAGCACCGTGCCGCCGAGCAGGTTGGTCAGCAGGAACGAGAAGACGATGGCCAGCAGGAACTGCGGGAACGCGTAGAGCGAGTCCATGATCAGCACCAGGATCCGGTCCAGCCAGCCGCCGTAGTAGCCCGAGACGATCCCCAGCGGAACCCCCAGCACCACGCAGAAGATGATCGAGAGGATCACGACCTCGAGGGCGGTGCGCGCTCCCCAGATCACGCGGGACAGCACGTCGAAGAACAGCCGGTCGGTGCCGAACCAGTGCTGGCCGTCGGGGTGCCCGAGCTTGGGGAACTGCACGCCGTGCGAGGCGGACTGGGCGAAGCCGTAGGGGGCCAGCCACGGCGCGAAGATCGCACAGATCACGAACACGCCGGTGATGGCCACGCCGACCACCAGCATCCAGCGGGCCACGCCGGTCGTCTCGGTGAACGGACGGGCGAGGTTGCGGATCACGCTCGAGGGACGGGGCATCAGTACCTCACCCTCGGGTCGATGAGTGCGTTGATGATGTCGACCAGCACGCTGATCACGACGACGACGATGGCGAAGATCGTGATGATCCCCTGCACCGCGCCGTAGTCGCGGTTGTTGATGTAGAAGACCAGCTTCTGACCGAGCCCCGGCCAGTTGAACGTCGTCTCGGTCAGGACCGCGCCACTCAGCAGCAGGGCGAACTGCAGCCCGATGACGGTGACGACCGGGACCAGGGCGTTGCGGAACGCGTGCCGCCAGGTGACCTTCCCGCGCTGGATGCCGCGCGCCTCGGCCGCCTCCACGTAGTCGGTCTGGAGCGTCTGGAGCATGTTGACGCGCACCAGGCGGATGAAGACCCCGCAGATCAGGAGCCCGAGGGTCGTGGCCGGGAGCACGAGGTGCTTGAGCACGTCCTCGATCGCGCTGCCGTTCCCGCTGAGCAGCGCGTCGATGAGCAGGATGTGCGTCTTCGGCTTGACCTCGAAGACCGTGATCGGGCTGGCGTCGCCCGACGTCGGCAGGCCGAGCGGCGGGGCGACGTAGACCTGGAGGAGGAAGCCGATGAAGAAGATCGGGGCGGCGTAGCTGATGATGCCGAACAGCCGGATCACGATGTCGGGGACCGAGTCGCGGAAGCGGCCGGCGAGGAGCCCGAGCGGGATGCCGACCAGCAGGGCGATCACGAACGCCGCCAGCGTGAGGCTGAGCGTGGCCCCGCCGTTCTCACGGACGACGCTGAGCACCGGCTGGTTGTCGCTGAACGTCGTGCCGAAGTCGAGGTGGGCGACCGAGGACAGGTAGTCCCAGTACTGCGCGATCAGCGGTCGGTCGAAGCCGAGCTGCGCGCGGGCCCTCGCGAGGTCCGCCGGGTTCAGCTTGCCGCCGAGGGCCGCCGAGACCGGGTCGCCGGGCGCCACCCGGAGGATCACGAAGACCAGGGTGAGGATCACCCAGATCATCGGGATGACCAGCAGGACCCGCTGCAGGATGTAGCGCGGCAGTGAGCCCGAACCAGCACGTGTCATGAAGATGTCCTCCTGGCGCGGGTCACGGGGAGAGACCGCCAGGGTCTCTCCCCACGCCCGCGTGGTGTGAGCGGGTCAGCTCTTGGTGACCAGCCAGAACCGGAAGATGAACGACGGGTCGAGCGTGCTCTCGACGCCGGACATCCCCTTGCCGTAGACCGCCGTGTTCTGTCCGACCCACGAGGGGATGAACGGAACGTCCTTCGCCGCGATGTCCTGCAGCTGGCCGAAGATCTTCTGGCGGGTGGCCTGGTCGCTGGTGCCCTGCTCCTTGGCGACCAGCTTGTCGACCTTGGCGTTCTTGTAGCCGTTCTGGAAGAAGCCACCGTCGACCATGAACGGCGACAGGTAGTCGTCGGCGTCCGGGTAGTCGGGGAACCAGCCCAGGATGAACAGGTCGTAGGCGCCCTGCTTGTAGATGGTCTGGTACTGCTCCCACTCGGTGCTCTTGAGCGTCACCTTGAACAGCCCGCTGTCCTGCAGCTGGCGCTGCAGCTCGTTGGCCTCGTCCTCGGTGCTCGGACCGTAGTGCGTGGGCGTCCAGCCGACCGTGAGGTTGACCGGCGTGCTGATGCCGGCCTGCTGCAGGATCGCCTTGGCCTTGGCCACGCTGGGCGAGCCGTACTGCGACTTGAAGGAGTCCTTCTGGCCGCCGTACCCCGGGGGCACGATGGAGTACAGCGGGTCGACGGTGCCGTCGTAGGCGTCCTTCGCGATCGCGTCGCGGTCGATGAGCTGGGCGGCCGCCTGGCGGATCGCCAGCTGCTTGCCGACCGGACCGTCGACCTTCCAGACCCAGTAGCGGATCTCGGAGCCCTTGCCGGTGGCCACCGTGACGTTGGAGTCCTTCTGCAGGTTGGCCAGGTCGGTCGGAGCCAGGCTCCGCCAGGCCACGTCGACCTCGCCGTTCTTGGCGGCCAGGGCGAGGGCGGTCGTGTCGGAGTAGTACTTGACGAAGACCTGCCCCGTCTGGCCCTTGTTGGGGCCGCTGTAGTTCGAGTTGAGCGACAGCACGGCCTGGTCACCGGACTTGTACTGGTCCAGCTTGTAGGGGCCCGAGCCGATCACGTCGGCGTCCGCGAGCTTCTTGTCGGCCGGGAACACCTTGTGGTCCACGATCGCCGCGGCACCCGGGTAGGTCAGGACGTACTGGAACGTCGTGTCCGGGTGGTCGAGGTGGAAGACCACCGTCGTCGGGTCGGGCGTCTCGATGGCGCCCTTGTTGAGGGTCACCACGCCCTTCTTGTCGGTCGACGTGATGCTCCCGAGGAGGTAGATCGCGGCACCGTTGGGGTCCTGGATCTGGATCGCGCGCTCGAAGCTGTACTTCACGTCCTCCGAGGTCAACGGGTCACCGTTGGAGAACTTCTCACCCGGGTTGAGCGTGCAGGTCAGGGTCTTCGGGTCGTTGTAGGTGCACGACTTCGCGGCGTCCCCGATGATCTTGGTGGAGTTCGGCGGGACGGTCACCAGCGTCTGGTAGATGTTGTACTCCAGCGTGGACGACCCGAGGTCGTAGGAGCCCGCCGGGTCCAGCGCGGTCACGGTGTCGGTCGTTCCCAGGATCCAGGGCGACCCGGTCCCACTCGTGCTGGTGCTGCCTCCGCTGCTGTTGCTGCTGCCGCAGGCAGAGAGTGCAACGACAAGCGCGCCGACCCCGGCTGCCGCCAGGAGCTTGTTTCGGGTCACGAGCATCTCCTCGATGTCGATAGTGCGCCGCCGGCCCTAGCCTGACCGGGGCGCGTTTCGGTCCGGTGAACATAGCCCCTCCCCGGACCGGGGTCCATCAACCTCGCCTCAACGGAGGTCCCGATCAGGCAACGATTGAGTCGGCGCCGAGCCCGGAGAGGCTCTCCACGAAGATCCGACCCGGTCCTGGCGGTACGGCGACGTGCAGCGGGGCGCACAGCACCGTGCAGCCGGCTGCGGCGGCCGAGGTGGCACCGGTGTCGGAGTCCTCGATGGCCAGGCACTCCCCCGCGAGCACGTCGAGCTGCCGGGCCGCGGTGAGGTACGGCTCGGGGTGCGGCTTGCCGCGCGCCACGGTGTCGCCGGTGACGACCGCGGCGAAGGTCCCCTCCGGCAGGTGCTCGACGATGGGGGTCACGAGCCGGGACCACGACATCGTGACCAGCGCACAGGGCACGCCCGCGTCGCCGAGCGAGGCGAGCAGCTCGCGCGCCCCCGGTCGCCACGGCACGGCGACCTGCACCTGCGCGACCACGGAGTCCAGCATCTCCTCCACGATCTGCTGGGGCGTGCGGTGGATGCCCATCTGGGCGCGCATGTGGCGTGCGGCGTCCAGCAGGTCGAAGCCGACCACCTCCAGGGACTGCTCGGCCGTCCAGGTGCCGCCGTGGCGCTCGGCGAGCTCGAGCTCGGCGACCGTCCAGTAGGGCTCGGTGTCGACCAGGGTGCCGTCCATGTCCCAGAGCACCGCGGCGTAGGAGCCGATCGAGCCCACTCAGTCCTCCGGGTCGTAGCCGAGGTTGGGCGAGAGCCACCGCTCGGCCTCCGCGAGCGACCAGCCCTTGCGCTCGGCGTAGTCGGCGACCTGGTCGGGGGCCAGCCGGCCGACCACGAAGTACTGCGACTCGGGATGGCTGAAGTAGATGCCGGACACCGACGCCCCGGGCCACATCGCCATCGACTCGGTGAGCTCCATGCCGGTGTGCTCGGTGACGTCGAGCAGGTCCCACAGGGTCTGCTTCTCGGTGTGGTCGGGGCTCGCGGGGTAGCCCGGCGCCGGGCGGATCCCGGCGTACTGCTCCTTGATCAGCTGCTTGTTGTCCAGATGCTCGTCTCGCGCGTAGCCCCAGAGCTCGCGGCGCACGCGCTCGTGCATGCGCTCGGCGAAGGCCTCGGCCAGCCGGTCCGCCAGCGACTCCAGGAGGATCCCGGAGTAGTCGTCGAGCTCGGCCTTGAACTGCTGGATGCGTTCCTGGATGCCGACGCCGGCCGTGACCGCGAACAGGCCGACGTAGTCGCGAAGTCCGCTCTCCTTGGGCGCGACGAAGTCCGCCAGGCAGCGGTTGGGGACACCCGGTCGATGGGCGCCCTGCTGGCGCAGCTGGTACAGCACGGCGTGCGGCGTGGCACGCTGCTCGTCGAGGTAGATCTCGATGTCGTCCCCGACCGCGTTCGCCGGGAACAGCCCGACCACCCCGTGGGCGGTCAGCCAGCGCTCGTCGACCAGCCGGTCCAGCATCCGCTGGGCGTCGTCGTACAGCTTCCGTGCCGTCTCACCGGAGTCGACGTCGTCCAGGATCTCCGGGAAGGAGCCCTTCATCTCCCAGGCGTTGAAGAACGGCTGCCAGTCGATGTACCGGCGCACGTCGGCGAGGTCGGCGTTGCGGAACACCCGCACGTGCTGCGTGGCACCCCGACGACCCGTGATCGGTGAGACGTCGTGGTCCTGCTGCAGGAGCAGGTGTGGCCGGGGCGGCCGGTAGCCGCTCCAGTCGATCGGGGTCCGGGCCTCCCGGGCCTGCGCCAGCGTCGCGAGCGGCCGGTCGTTCTTGGCAGCATGGCGAGCCCGGAGCGAGTCGTAGTCGGCCTTCACGTCCGCGAGCAGCTCGTCGCGGCGGGTCTCGTGCAGGAGCGCGGCCGTCACGGGCACCGACCGCGAGGCGTCCTTCACCCAGACGACGGGGCCGTCGTACCGCGGGTCGACCTTGACCGCGGTGTGGGCGCGCGAGGTCGTCGCCCCACCGATCAGGAGCGGCAGCGTGAAGCCCTGCCGCTGCATCTCGGAGGCGACGTTCACCATCTCGTCCAGGCTCGGGGTGATCAGCCCGGACAGGCCGATCGCGTCGGCGCCGACCTCACGGGCGGTGTCGAGGATCTTCTGGGCGGGCACCATCACGCCGAGGTCGATCACCTCGTAGTTGTTGCACTGGAGTACCACGCCGACGATGTTCTTGCCGATGTCGTGGACGTCGCCCTTCACCGTGGCAGTGACGATGGTCCCGTTCGTGCGCCGTGGTCTGGACTGCTCGCCGCCTTCAACCGTTTGCGGTTCGCTTTCGCCTTCATGCCGTTCGATGAACGGGATCAGGTGGGCGACCGCCTTCTTCATTACCCGCGCGCTCTTGACGACCTGCGGGAGGAACATCTTGCCGGCGCCGAACAGGTCGCCGACGACGTTCATACCGTCCATCAGCGGGCCCTCGATGACCTCGATCGGCCGGCCGTCGGCGGAGGCGATCTCCTGGCGCAGCGCCTCGGTGTCGGACACGATGTGGGCGTCGATCCCCTTCACCAGTGAGTGGGTGATCCGCTCGCGCAGCGGAAGCTCCCGCCACTCCTCCGTCGTCTCGTCCTGCTCCCCCGCGGCGACGTTGTACCGCTCGGCGATCTCGAGCAGCCGCTCGGCCGCGTCGGGCCGCCGGTTGAGGACGACGTCCTCGATCCGCTCGCGGAGCTCGGGGTCGACCTGGTCGTAGACGACGAGAGCGCCGGCGTTCACGATGCCCATGTCGAGCCCGGCCTCGATCGCGTGGTACAGGAACACCGCGTGGATGGCCTCACGGACCGGGTTGTTGCCGCGGAACGAGAAGCTGACGTTGGAGATGCCACCCGAGACCAGTGCTCCGGGAAGGTTCTGCTTGATCCAGCGGGTCGCCTCGATGAAGTCCCGGCCGTACGTCGCGTGCTCCTCGATCCCGGTCGCGACGGCGAAGACGTTGGGGTCGAAGATGATGTCCTCGGGCGGGAACCCCACCTGCTCGGTGAGGATCCGGTAGGCCCGCGCGCACACCGCCGTACGTCGCTCCAGGCTGTCGGCCTGCCCGTCCTCGTCGAAGGCCATGACGACGGCGGCCGCGCCGTACCGCAGACACAGGCGGGCATGCTCGACGAAGACCTCCTCGCCCTCCTTCATGGAGATGGAGTTGACGATCGCCTTGCCCTGCACGCACTTCAGTCCGGCCTCGATCACCTCCCACTTGGAGGAGTCGACCATCACCGGGACCCGGGAGATGTCCGGCTCGGAGGCGATCAGCTTGCAGAAGCGGTCCATGGCAGCGACGCCGTCGATCATCCCCTCGTCCATGTTGACGTCGATGACCTGCGCGCCGTTCTCGACCTGTTGTGCGGCGACCGAGAGCGCGGCGTCGTAGTCGCCCTCCTTGATCAGCTTGCGGAAGCGCGCCGACCCCGTGATGTTGGTGCGCTCGCCGATGTTGACGAACAGGCTCTCCTCGGTGATGGTCACCGGCTCCAGCCCGGACAGGCGCATGGCGGGCACCACCTCGGGCACGGCCCGCGGCGCGACGCCCTTGGCGACGTCGGCGATCGCCGCGATGTGGTCGGACGTCGTGCCACAGCACCCGCCGACGATGTTGAGCAGTCCACTGGTGGCGAACTCCCCCAGCACGCCCGCCATGTGCTCCGGGGTCTGGTCGTACTCGCCGAAGGCGTTCGGCAGCCCGGCGTTCGGGTGGGCCGACACGAAGCAGTCCGCGACCCGGGCGAGCTCGGCGACGTAGGGGCGTAGGTCCTCGGCGCCCAGGGCGCAGTTGAGGCCGACGGTGAGCGGACGCACGTGCCGCACGGAGTTCCAGAACGCCTCGGTGACCTGCCCGGACAGGGTGCGCCCGCTCGCGTCGGTGATCGTCCCCGAGATCATGACCGGCCAGCGCCGACCGTGCTCCTCGAAGAGCGTCTCGAGCGCGAAGATGGCCGCCTTGGCGTTGAGGGTGTCGAAGATCGTCTCGACCAGGAGGAGGTCGGCCCCGCCGTCGACCAGGCCTCGAGCCTCCTCGAGATAGGCCTCGACCAGCTCGTCGAAGACGACGTTGCGCGCTCCGGGGTCGTTCACGTCGGGTGAGATGGAGGCGGTCCGGGACGTGGGGCCCAGGGAGCCCGCGACGTACCTCGGGCGCTCCGGCGTCGACGCCTGGTCGGCAGCGCCACGCGCCAGCGCGGCGGCCGCGACGTTCAGCTCGTAGCAGAGCTCCTGGAGCCCGTAGTCGGCCTGGGAGATCCGGGTGCCGTTGAAGGTGTTGGTGCAGATGATGTCGGCGCCCGCCTCGAGGTAGGCCTCGTGGATGGCGGTGATCACGTCCGGGTTGCTGAGCACCAGCAGGTCGTTGTCGCCGCCGAGGTCTCCGGGGTGCTGCTCGCGCGAGGCGAAGCGCTCGCCGCGGTAGCCCGCCTCGTCGAGGCGGTGGCTCTGGATCATGGTGCCCATCGCGCCGTCGAGGACGAGGATCCGGTCGTGCAGGAGGCCGGTCAGCTCCGCGGTCGCGTCCGGGCGATGCCCCGCTGACCCCTCTGGCTGCGACACGGCTCCCTCGCTCTCGTGGTCCTCGCATCGTTCCACCGGGCGTCAGCCACGGCCAAAACGTCGCGGACCCGGTGGCTAGTGTTTGTCCGGTGATTCAGATCGAGGAGCTCGACGACCTGGTCGACCCGCTGGTGATTGCCGCCTTCGAGGGTTGGAACGACGCGGCGGAGGCCGCCTCGGGCGCCCTGGACCACCTGATCCGGGCGTGGGACGCGCGGATCATCGGCGCGATCGACCCCGAGGAGTTCTACGACTTCCAGGTCAACCGTCCCGTCGTCGGCAGCGACGAGCTCGGGCATCGTCGGATCACCTGGCCGAGCACCCAGATCGCGGTCGCCTCACCACCCGACCTCGACCGCGACGTCATCCTTCTGCGCGGCATCGAGCCGAACATGCGCTGGCGGCAGTTCTGCGCGGAGCTCCTGGCCGCCTGCGACGACCTCGGCGGCCAGCTGGTGGTCACGCTCGGCGCACTCCTGGCAGACACTCCCCACACCCGGCCCATCCCGGTGTCCGGGACCGCGACCGAGCCCGACCTGGTCGACCGGCTCAACCTGGAGCAGTCGACGTACGAGGGTCCGACCGGGATCGTCGGGGTCTTCCAGGACGCCTGCGTCCGTCTCGACATCCCGGCGGTGTCCTACTGGGCAGCCGTCCCGCACTACGTCTCGCAGCCGCCCTGCCCCAAGGCGACGCTGGCCCTGCTCGGGCAGCTCGAGGAGCTCCTCGAGTGCAGCATCCCGCTGGGTGACCTGCCCGAGGACTCCCGAGCCTGGGAGCGAGGCGTCGACGAGCTGGCCGAGGAGGACGAGGACGTCGCGGAGTACGTCCGGGCGCTGGAGGAGACCCGCGACACCACCGACCTCCCGGAGGCGAGCGGCGAGGCCATCGCGCGCGAGTTCGAGCGCTACCTCAAGCGGCGAGGCGAGGAGCCCTAGCGGCCGCTACAGGCCGAGTCCGAGCGCCGCATCGACCAGCGCATGGACGACGGCGCCGGCATCGGGGTCACTGGTGTCGGCCAGTCCGTCGGTGCCGAGGGTCGCGGCGGCCCAGGCATCCACGGCCGCCACGGCCGACGGCGCGTCGAGGTCGGCGGCGAGTGCGCGCAGCACCGCGTCCACGACCGGACCCGCCGGCGCACCTGCCCCGACCGCGAGGGCGCGGCGCCAGGTCGCCAGCTGGTCGACCGAGGCCCACAGCTGGTCGTCGGTCCACTCCCAGTCGGACCGGTAGTGGTGCCGCAGCAGCGTCAGCCGGATCGCCATCGGGTCGACGTCGCTGTTGCGCAGGGCCGAGACGAAGACCAGGTTGCCCTTGGACTTCGACATCTTCTCGCCGTCGTAGGCGACCATGCCCCCGTGGACGTAGGCCCGGGCGTACGGCGTACCGGTCAGCGTCTGCGCCTCGGACGCGCACATCTCGTGATGCGGGAAGACCAGGTCGGACCCGCCGCCCTGCACGTCGAAGCCCTCGCCCAGCAGGTCCAGCGCCATCGCGGTGCACTCGACGTGCCAACCCGGGCGTCCACGGCCCAGGGGGCTGTCCAGCGCGGGCTCCCCCGGGCGCTCGGCGCGCCACACCAGGCAGTCGAGCGGGTCCTTCTTGCCCGGCCGGTCGGGGTCGCCGCCGCGGTCCGCGAACACCGCGAGCATCTGGTCGCGGGTCCACCCCGACTCCTCGCCGAAGGCCGGGTCGGCCGCCACCGAGAAGTAGAGGTCGTCGTCCACGGCATAGATCGCGCCGGCGTCCTGGAGACGCTGGATCAGGGCGACGATCAGGTCCAGCGACTCCTCGGCGCCCGGGAAGTGCTCGGGCGGCAGCAGCCGCAGCGCGGCCATGTCCTGCCGCAGCAGCTCGGTCTCCCGCGCGGCCAGCTCGCGCCAGTCGATGCCGACCTTGTCCGCGCGCTCGAACAGGGGGTCGTCGACGTCGGTGACGTTCTGCACGTAGACCACGTCGTGGCCGGCGTTGCGCCAGGCCCGGTTGAGCAGGTCGAAGCCGACGAACGTCGCCGCGTGGCCGATGTGCGTGGCGTCGTAGGGCGTGATGCCGCAGACGTAGAGGCGGGCCGGGCCGTCGGGGCGAGTCTCGACCAGACCGCCGGTCGACGTGTCGTGCACGCGGACCAGAGGCGCCGTCACCGGGAGGGCAGGAAGGTCCGGGGCAGGCCAGGCACGCATAGGCGGAGACTACGACAGCGACCGAGGGGGTCCCGCGCCCGGTTCACGGGTGGAGAAGGTCGACCGCCCGTGCCGACACCGTGCCGATGGCCGCGTCGATCGACCGCGGGTCGGCCCGGGTGCCTGGGTCGGTGCGGGTGAAGACCGCGACGGCGTAGGCCGCTCCGTCGGGGAGCCTCACGACGCCGACCTCGTTGCGGACGACGCCCATCAACCCACCGCTCTTGGCGGCGACCGCGACGCCGGGCGGGAAGCCGGACGCGATCCGGTGCCGGGTCAGCTGCTGTGCCATGCGCCGGCGTACCTCGGCGCACGCCTGCCCCGGCCCCGCCTCGTCGCGCCAGATCGACTGGAGCAAGCGCACCGAGTCTCGCGCCGTCGTGCGGGTGCCGCGCGTCGGATCGAGCGCGGCGCTCGAGGCCAGGCGGCGCCGCACCTCGTCGGAGTCGGGGTCTCCCGGACCCTGCGGCTCGTACGCCTCGAGCGCGGCGAAGTCGTCGAAACCGGCATCGACGGCCATGTCGTCGAGCATGGTCCTCAGGTCCGCGGTCATCAGCGTGCCGGAAAGACCGAGACGCCGGGCCAGCCCGTTGACGGCGTCGAGCCCCACCGCCTCCACGACCGCGTCGGTGGCCACGTTGTCGCTGATGGTGAGCATCAGCACCACCAGGTCGCGCAGGGACAACACGACGTCGTCGCTCATCAGCGAGAGCCCGACCGGCCCCGGCGTGCGAGCGGTGGCGGGAAGTCGGCGCGGCGCAGAGGGATCGAGCGAGCCGTCCGCGCACGCGTTCAGGGCGGCCTGCGCGACCAGGACCTTGATCACGGAGGCCGGGCTGACGGGTTGGTCGGCGTCGAGCTCCACCGCCGACCCGGAGGCAAGCGGCTCCACGCAGAGCGTCCCGGTGCAGCCGGCCTCCGCGAAGAGTCGGCGCACCTCGTCTAGAACGGCGGCCACGGGATCGCCCGCCAGCCCTGTCCCGGCTCGGGAAGGGTGCCGACGCGTCGCAGCCGCTTGACGCGGCGCCTGGTCGCCTCGACCTCGTGCGGTGTGAGGAAGCCCAGCAGCTGCTCCCCCAGGTCGCCCTCGAGCGAGTGGGAGAGCCGTTCCAGGCAGGCGTCGTCCTCGTCGGTCAGCTGCTCGCCGGCCCAGCCCCACAGGACGGTGCGCAGCTTGTGCTCGACGTGGAAGGTCAGCCCGTGGTCGACGCCGTACCGGTGGCCGTCGGTCATCGCGAGCACGTGTCCGCCCTTGCGGTCGGCGTTGTTGACCACGGCGTCGAAGACCGCCATCCGGCGCAGGGCCGGGGTGTCCTCGTGGACCAGGGAGACGACCTGGTCGCGATCGTCGAGACCCTCGAACACGTAGCGGTAGCCGTCGGGGACGTCGTCGCCGTGCACCAGCGTGACCGCCTCCGCGACCGGGTCCGGCTCCTCCCAGAGCTGGACCATGCCGTAGCCGTGCGGCCCGTCGCGGCGCCACGTACGCGGCACGATCCCCCAGCCCAGCGCCTCGGACACCAGGTACGCCGCCTCCTCGCGCGCGGCCAGCGTGCCGTCGGGGAAGTCCCACAGCGGCCGCTCCCCCGCGACCGGCTTGTACACCACCCGGCGGCCGTCGATCTCGCCCACGAACGTCGCGTTGGACGCCGGCATCACCCGGCCGTGCAGCGTGAGCTCACCGGTCGGCAGCTCCATCAGACGGGATCGCGCCGGCGGAACCCGTTGGCCCGGACGCAGAGGTGACCGTCGGGGTCGATCGGGTTGCCGCAGAACGGGCAGTCTGGGCGGCCCGCGTCGATGACCAGCGTCGCGCGCTTGACGAAGGCCCGGGCCGGGCCCGCCTCGAGCCGGACCAGGAACACCTCGTCGGGCTCCGCCTCGGTGCTCTCGTCCTCCTCGCCGGCGTCGACGAGGGGGAACACCTCGATCACCACCCGTGCGATCGACGGGTCCCACGACAGGGTCATCGTGCCGGCGCGGAACTGCTCGTCGATAGGCTGCTCCAGCGGGTCGGCGTCGTCCAGCCCGACCGGGGCCAGCGCCGGGATGACGGCGTCGCCGGGCGAGCCCGACGTGGCCGCCATCACCTCGTCCAGCAGCTCGTCGATGCGCTCGGCGAGCACGGCCACCTGCTGCTTCTCCAGCGCGACGCTCACCAGGCGCGGTCCCGAGCGGGCCTGCAGGAAGAACGTGCGCCCGCCCGGCTCGCCGACGGTCCCGGCCACGAAGCGCTCAGGCGGGTCGAACTCGTGGATCACCGGCATGGCTCCACCTTATGCAGGCCTGGTTGGGCCGGCTCCGCCGCCGACCGCCGCGCCGTGGTCGGCACGCGAGCGCCGTCCCTTCTTCGCAGGGGCAGGAGCCAGCCACGACAGGTCGCCCTCGTGGGTGTTGGAGGCGAGGACGTACGGGCGGGCCTCGGTGTAGCGCACCACCGAGATGGAGGCCGGGTCGACCTGGATCCGCTGGAACAGGTCGAGGTGCATGCCGAGCGCGTCGGCGAGCACGGACTTGATGACGTCGCCGTGGCTGACTGCCAGCCACACCGCGTCCGCCCCGTGCGCGGCCGAGACCGCGGCGTCGCGCCGGCGTACGGCGTCGACGGCCCGGGCCTGCATCTGCGGCAGGGACTCGCCCCCGGGGAACGTCGCCGCGGACGGGTTGGTCTGGACGGTGCGCCACAGCGCGAGTCGGGCCAGGTCGCGCAGCTTGCGACCCTGCCACTCGCCGTAGTCGCACTCGGTCAGCGACCTGTCGGCGTGGACCCGGGGCTTGCCGGCCTGACGCACCGCCACCTCCCGCGCGGTCTCCCGGCAGCGCTCGAGGGGACTGCTGACCAGCTCGGCCAGCGGGACGACGGCGAGCCGGTCGCCGGCCCGCTCCGCCTGGGTCCGGCCGAGGTCGTCGAGGTGCACCCCGGGCGACCGGCCCGCGAGCGTGCCGGAGGCGTTCGCCGAGGTGCGCCCGTGCCGCAGCAGGATCAGGGTGGCCATGGCTCCGAGACTAGAGGGGCGACCGGCACTACCGTGGGCCGCGTGATCGTCGACAGCGCGGTGTACCGCCAGGGCAAGCGAATCGTCGACGACCTTCCCCCGAGCGAGCTGGGCCGCGTCCGCAAGCTCGCCACCGAGCCCGGCGACTTCGTCTGGGTCGGGCTGCACCAGCCGACGGAGGAGGAGCTGGCCACCGTCGAGGAGGAGTTCGGCCTCCACCCCCTCGCGGTCGAGGACGCCTTCACCGCCCACCAGCGCCCGAAGCTCGAGCGCTACGAGCACACGCTGTTCCTCACGCTGAAGTCGCTCTGGTACGTCGACGCCCACGACGCGGTGGAGACCGGCGAGATCAACATGTTCGTCGGCACCGACTTCGTGATCACGGTCCGGCACGGTGCGGGCTCCGAGCTGCACGGCGCCCGACGCGATCTCGAGGCCAAGGCGGCGGTCCTCACCCACGGCCCCTCGGCCGTCGTCTACGCCGTGTGCGACCACGTGGTCGACGGCTACCTGTCGGTGATGAACTCGCTCGAGGAGGACGTCGACGAGGTCGAGACGTCGGTTTTTTCACCACAGCGCACCAACGACTCGGCCCGCATCTACACGCTCAAGCGCGAGATCGCGGAGGTACGCCGGGCCGTGCTCCCGTTGCGCGAGCCGATGCGTCGCTTCGCGACGGGCGCCGTGCCCGGGATCGAGGAGGGCTCGGCGCCGTTCTTCCGCGACGTCCTGGACCACCTCAACCAGGCCGCGGAGACCGTGGACGGTCTCGACCAGCTGCTGTCGACGGCGTTCGACGCCCACCTCGCCCAGATCTCGGTCCAGCAGAACGAGGACATGCGCAAGATCTCGGCGGGCGTCGGCCTGGTCGCCGCACCGACCTTGATCGCCGGCGTCTACGGCATGAACTTCCACCACATGCCCGAGCTGCTGTGGCGGTACGGCTACCTTTACTCGATCCTGCTGATGGTGCTCGTCGTCGGCGCCCTCTGGGTCTTCTTCAAGCGCTCCGGCTGGCTCTGAGCTCGCCGCCTTGGCTCAGGTCGCCGACATCACGCCGGTGGCCAGGACGACCATGAGCACGAGCCCGAGCGCGAGCCGGTAGGGCACGAACCACGTGATCGGGTGGTGGGCGACGAACCGCAGCAGCCACGCGACGGTGGCGTAGGCCACCACGAAGGACACCGCGGTGCCGACGATCAGCTGGCCGCCGCTCACGTCTCCCCCGAGCGCGTCGCCGAGCTCGAAGATCCCGGCCGCGATCAGGGCCGGGATCGACAGGAAGAAGGACAGTCTCGTCGCCGCGACGCGGTCGAGGCCGCGGAACAGACCGGTCGAGATCGTCGCACCGGATCGCGACACGCCCGGGATCAACGCGACGCACTGGACGAGGCCGACAGCCACGGCGTCGGTGAGGTTGAGCCTCTTCTCGGAGCGATCCTGCTGGGCCGCCCGCTCGGCCGCCCACATGACGGCGCTCCAGCCGATCAGCGCGATGGCCACGATCCACAGGCTGCGCAGGTCGTCCTTGATGACGTGGCGCAGCAGCAGGCCGACGATGCCGATCGGGATCGTGCCGACGATGACGTACCAGCCCATCCGGAAGTCGCGATGGCCGCGGTACTCCGGCTTGAACAGGCCCATCGTCCAGGTGCGAATGATGTTCCAGATGTCGCGGGCGAAGTAGACGATCACCGCCAGGATCGCCCCCATCTGGATCACCGCGGTGAAGCCGGTCACCGCAGGATCGTCGGTGCGCAGACCCAGGATCTTCTCGACGATGGTGAGGTGGCCCGTGCTCGAGACGGGGAGGAACTCGGTGAGTCCCTCCACGATGCCCAAGACGATCGCATCGAAGTAGTTCATCGCCAGCTTTCGGCATCGGGGATGTCGGCCGGACCAAGGCTAGGGGACCCCGGAGGGGATACGTTTGTCCGCATGCAACAGCGGGTGGTCGGCGCCACGGGCCTGAGGGTCTCGCGGCTCGGCCTCGGAACCATGTCGTGGGGTCGGGAGACCGACGAGCACGAGGCCCGTGACCAGCTGATCGCCTTCGCCGAGGCGGGCGGGACCCTGCTCGACACGGCCGCCGCCTACGCCGACGGCGACTCGGAGGAGCTGGTCGGACGTCTCATCGGCGACGTCGTGGCGCGGGACGAGATCGTGATCGCGACGAAGGGAGGGATCTCGCGCCGCCGCGGCGAGCGCGAGACCTACGCCTCACGAGGTCGGCTGCTGGCCGACCTCGACGCATCTCTGCGCCGGCTCGGGGTCGACCACGTCGACCTGTGGCAGGTCCACACCTGGGTCGACGGCGTCCCCCTCGAGGAGACCCTCACCGTGCTCGACCACGCCCTGGCGACCGGCCGCGCGGCGTACGTCGGCATCTCGAACTACACCGGCTGGCAGACCGCCCAGGCCGCCACCTGGCAGCGCGCCGTCCCCGGCCGCGCCACGCTGGCGTCGACCCAGATGGAGTACTCCCTGGTCAACCGGCGCATCGAGCACGACGTCGTGCCGGCTGCCGCGGCGCTGGGCCTGGGCATCCTGCCGTGGTCGCCACTGGGGCATGGCGTGCTGACCGGGAAGTACCGCAACGGCATCCCGTCGGACTCGCGCGGGGCCTCCGACTCGTTCGGTCGGATCATCGAGCGCTACCTCGACGCACGCTGCCAGAGCATCATCGAGGCGGTCGCCAAGGCCGCCGACGGCCTCGGCTGGTCGATGACCGAGGTCGCGCTGGCCTGGGTGCGCGACCGTCCGGGCGTCGTCGCTCCCATCGTCGGGGCGCGCACGGCCAAACAGCTGCTCGGCGCCCTGGGCGTCGAGGAGCTCACCTTGCCACCGGAGATCGTCGCCGCCCTGGACGACGTGTCGGAGGACTGACCCGTGCCCGCCGTCCTCCGTCGTCCCCCGTCTCGCGGGGTGGAGTGGGAGTTCGAGAAGCTCACCATCGCGCGCGACTTCTCGCGCAACGTCGTGACCAAGATGCTGGTCGAGCGCGCCGAGCACGGTGGCTGGGAGCTCGATCGCGTCCGGATCGGGCCCGACGGCACCCGCCGGGTGATCCTGCGCCGCAAGATCATCCGGATGCGACCCACGCTGTACTGACGTCACGCAGCCGTCACGACCTCGCGCCGGGTGAGGGTGCGCGTGCCGGTGTGGTCGACGAGGTACAGCTGGCCGTAGGGGTCGCGCCACACGTAGATGCCCGCGAAGGGTTGCTCTACCCGCCACCGGCCGTGGGTCTTGATTCGGTGGTGGCGGGTGGTGAGCGGGCCGTAGTTCCCGATGCGTGACTGACCGATCCCGTCGTCGCGGAAGGGCTCGGTGTGGTCGATCTCGCGAGGCGTAAGGCTCGTCGCGAACGGGAAGGTGTCGGCCGGCGTCATCAGATGCACGGCCCGACGATGTCGCTCGGGGATCTCGTAGGAGTCGACCGGCGCCTGGCCCTCGATGTCGAGCACCGGGCGGACGGTGACCTTGGCCGCCGCCGTGAGGTGCTCGCGCACCCAGGCGGCACTCATCGCGCCGCAGCCCTCGACCCGGGCCACCCGGTCGGGGTCGGTCAGGTGTGGGGTGTCCAGGGCGCCGACGTAGGTGTGGACGTGGACGACCACCTGCGGCAGCAGCTCGGACCACGGGACCTCGGGCCTCTTCTCCGCAGCCGCGTGGCGGGAGATGAGGTCGGCGGCGACGTCGGGCCGCGCGAGCACGAGGAGTGCCTTCACCCGGCGCTGGTCGACGGGGTCGGCGTCGCCGAGGTCGCCCAGGATGTCGGCGATCCGCTGCACGGCGGCGTCGAAGACGGCGATGGTCCCGAACGGCGCGCGGATGTAGAAGCCACGGATTCCGTGCTCGCTCTCCCCACCTCCGCTCGTCGGATCGGGTCGGGTCCTCTTCGCGAACTGGGCGGCCGCGGCGTCTTGCTCGCGCTGCCGCGCGCCTTCGATGTCGGCTGCGGTCACCGCCCCCTCGACCAGCCGCTGGAACCTGGTGTAGGTCAGCCGGCCGTCGGCGTACTCCGCCACCCGCTCGTCGACATGGTCGGCCTGCTCAACGGAGAGGTCGCGGGTCTTCCGGGCGACCAGTCGCGCGAGGTAGACCCGGACCTCGCCTCGGCGCACTCGGCGCCACAGCCGCGGGAGCCGGTGCCGGATGTCCAGGCCGTCGGCCATGAGAAGGCCCGCCGAGATGGTGGAGCAACCCAACCGGCCGGCCAGCTCCGCCGCTGCGAACTCCGTGACCTCCGGTGTTCCCTGCCCGCCTAGCCGGCGGGCCCGCTCTCGTCCCGGTCGGTCGGCGTCGGCGGGGTCCAGCGTCTCGGCGTCATGGAGGTAGGCATGCTGGACGGCGGCTTCGAGGATCTGCACCTCGCAGCGCTGCTGGAGAGACGCGAGGTCGGCGACGCGGTCGAGCAGGTCTGCGCGCGACAGCTCCTCGATCTCCGCGTCCATCTCCATGTGACCACTCAAGCAAGGACCACCGACAGTCACCCCCGGATCCAGGCCCCACTGTCCACCCACCGAGAAAGCGGACCGAAGACCTCTAGCCTGCCGGGAGGACGGAACCGATCAGCCGTGTCCAACGGTGGGAGAAGCGAGCCGAGATTCCCCTGCTCCTGGGCTGAGTCGGCCGTGTTCGTCGCCGACTACGTCGTCCGCGTACTCCTGGCAGGAGAAGCACGGCGGCGCTACGTGCTCCAGCACTGGTACGACGTTCCGCTCATCGCTCTGCCGATGTTGCGCCCGCTCCGAGTGCTTCGGGTGCTGGCCTTCGCCCGGATGGTGAACAGGTCGGCGACGGGTGGCTTGATCGAGCGAGCGGCGGTGTACGTCGTCGGCGTCGCTGTGATGGCGGTGGGCCTTGGCTCCGTGGCGGTCCTCGACTCCGAGCAGAATGCCCCTCACGCCACCATCACGACGTTCGGCGACGCCTTGTGGTGGGCATGCTCAACGGTGACCACCGTCGGGTACGGAGACCTCTACCCGGTCACGGCGGAGGGCCGCCTCATCGCCGTGGCCCTCATGGTCGTGGGCATCGGGCTGGTGGGCGCCGTGACACGAGCGGTCGCGCCAGGGTTGACCGGTCCTCAGATCTGGTCGAGGAAGCGATCGAGCACGCGCGCCCCGAACTCCAGCGCGTCGACCGGGACTCGCTCGTCGACCCCGTGGAAGAGCGCGGTGAAGTCGAGGTCGGCCGGGAGACGGAGCGGGGCGAAGCCGTAGCTGCGCAGGCCCAGGGTGTTGAAGTGCTTGGCGTCGGTCCCTCCGCTCATCAGGAAGGGGGCGACCTGCGCGTCCGGGTCCTCGGCGAGCAGACAGCGGGTCATCGCGTCGACCAGGTCGCCGTCGTACGGCGTCTCCCACGGCTGTTGGTGGGAGACGAACGAGCGCTCGATCCCCTCACCGCACAGCTCGGCGATGGTGTCGAAGAACTCGTCCTCGAAGCCGGGCAGGAACCTGCCGTCGACGTGCGCCGTCGCCTCGGTGGGGATGACGTTGACCTTGTAGCCCGCGCTGAGCATGGTCGGGTTCGCGGTGTTGCGGATGACGGCACCCATCATCCGAGCGGCGCTCCCGAACTCCTCGACCAGCGACTCGGCGTTCTCGGGCGTGGCCTCGACGCCGGCGATGTCGCCGACGGCGGCCAGCAGGGTGCGCATCGCCGGGGTGAGTCGGACCGGCCACTCGTGCGCGCCGATCCGGGCGACCGCCTCGGTCAGCCGGGTGACCGCGTTGTCGTCGTTGATCATCGAGCCGTGGCCCGCGCGCCCTCGTGCGGTGAGCCGCATCCAGGCCATGCCCTTCTCGGCGGCCTCGATGAGGTAGAGACGCTGGCCGCGGATCGTCGTGCTGAAGCCGCCGACCTCGCCGACCGCCTCGGTGCAGCCCTCGAGGTGCTCGCGGTGCTGCTCCACCAGCACCTGGGCACCGAGATGGCCGCCGGCCTCCTCGTCGGCGGTGAAGCAGAGCACGACCGGCCGCTCGGGTACGGCGCCGGCCCGGGTGCGGGCGCGGACGACGGAGAGCAGCATCGCGTCGAAGTCCTTCATGTCGACGGCCCCGCGGCCCCACAGGTACCCGTCACGCACCTCGCCCGAGAACGGGTCCGCCTGCCAGTCCTCCGCCGCCGCCGGGACGACGTCCAGGTGGCCGTGCAGCAACAGCGCTCCGTCCGAACCACCGCCGTCGCCGCCCCAGTGCGCCACCAGGGAGGTCCGGCCCGACTCCTGCTCGAAGAGCTCCGCGTCGATCCCCACCTCGTCCAGCAGCGCCGCGACGTGCTCGGCCGCCTTCCGCTCGCCCGGTCCGGAGTCGTCGCCGTAGTTGCTGGTGTCGATCCGGATCAGGTCACGACACAGGTCGACGACCTCGGCCGTCGCGTCGTGCGTCGTTCCAGCGGTGTCGTCGGGCATGCCTCCATCCTGACACTCGAGGGGCCCTCCGACGCCGCCCGGCGATGTGAGAATCGGCCGTCGCGGTTGCTAGAGTTCCCTCCGCACTCGTCCGGGTGGCGGAATTGGCAGACGCGCTAGCTTGAGGTGCTAGTGCCCGTATTAGGGCGTGGGGGTTCAAGTCCCCCCTCGGACACCGAACACCGTCTCAGCTGCGGACGTCGAACCCCAGCCGCTGCAGGCTCACCTTGCCGGGCTTGCCGTCGGCGTCCTTCCCCCGGAAGCCGCAGCGCCGCTGCCACGCGGCGTACGCCTCCTGGGTCTCCGGACCGAACAGCCCGTCGACCACGACGCCTCGGCTGGCATCCGGGAGTCGCTTCTTCAGCATCTGCTGGAGCGCGCGGACGTCGTCGCTGGGGCTCGGCTGCACCTTCTTGAGGCTGATCCTCGCGGCGCCGGCCTTCATCGGCGACGACGAGGCGTCGAAGACGTGGACGCCGTTGAGGTCCTCGACCCACCCCTCGAAGGTGATCCGCCACCGCGCCGTCAGCTCGTCGATGTTGACCTTGGCGACGATCCCGCTGCCACCCGCGTCCGAGCTCCAGCAGTCGCCGTTCCCGGTGGCGATCGCGATGTGGCCGGCACCCCGGCTGCCGCCGGTCCACAGGACCGGCGCGCCGCGTGGCACCAGCACGCCCTTGGTGACCGGGTGCTTGAACTGTGCGCCGCGCCAGGCGTCGGCGGCCGTGAGGAACTTCGGGCCGACGTCGAACGCCGTGCGCACGTAGCGCAGGCAGAAGCCCTCCTCGTTGGTCTGGTGCGCCCGGGCGTAGGCGATCGCCTGTCCCGGGGTCCGGGCGCTCACTGCGTCACCTCGTCCTGCTGACGGCCCCGTGGATACTTGCCCTCCACCGGCTCGGGACCGCGTGCGTCGGGGTCGTCATAGGCGTCGGGGTCCAGCTCGAGCTCGTCTTTGCGCCGTGCCATGGATACCAGCTCCTGGTCGTCATGCCCGAGGCTCCGATGGTCCATTCAGCAGTCTGCCGCCGGGCGCGACGAGCCGCATCCGCCCCGCGAATGACTGGTGCGGACCGGCCCGAAGGGGGCTTTACCCAGCCTGGTCCCCAATACGGATGACCCTCGGGCGATTTTGCCCGCCGCTCCGTTGTCTTCGGTGGCGGAGCCCGGCAGCCTCGTTGGCGGGGTACTTCTTTTTTTGCCGGGGGGGCGAAATCATGGGGGCTAGCACGCTCACGCACGCGCTGCAGCAGTCGGAGGCTGATGCGACCGAGGCGACCGACACACGCGGCGACGGTCCGGGGATCAGGTTCCTGGACGCGATCCGGTCCGGGGACGAGCTCGGGGTTCTCGACACCTGTGGTGAGACCACCACGATGTCGGCTCACAACATGAGCTGGTCGTGCCAGGGTCCGGAGGAGATCCTCGGGATCCTCGGAGAAGCGCGCCGTTGCTTCCCGGGGCTCACGATCGAGCCGCGCACCCGCAACGTCGGGTTCGGGCTCGTGATCGACGAGGTGCGGATCCAGGACGCGCTCTTCGGGACGACGGCGGAGGACGGCGAGGCGACCGAGTCGACCGAGTCGGCCGAGTCACCGGTCAGCGAGCAGCGCACCGTGGCCCTCTGGCAGGAGGACCTCCTCACGCCGATGCGGCTCAACCTGCCCGTCCGGGTCACCGTCCGCCACGACGACCTGCAGGTGCACGAGGTCGAGCTGGAGTTCCCTGCGGCCCTGCTCAAGCGGGCCCTCGGGATGCGCGTCGACCCGCTGGAGATGTCGCTGAGCGAGGTCCAGTCCGCGATCATCGCGCCGGTCGAGGCCGAGTACACGACGCGCACCCTGGCCTCGCCGGGGCTGACGCTCAGCACGCCGGTGCCGCCCGTGGAGGACGACGACGAGGTCGTGACACCTCGCCCGCGCCACCGTCGTCGTCGGGTGCTCGTGCCGATCGCCCTGGCGCTGCTCGGCACGGCCGCGGCCGGAGGCTGGTGGGTCCTGCAGGGTCAGGACGCCGACGCCTCGACCGCACCGACCACGCCGACCTCGTCGGTCGTGCCCACCGCGCCCGCGGCGTCCGTCGCACCGTCGACCCAGCCGGTCGTGACCCACGCCAAGCCGTCCCAGACGCCGACGCGCAAGCCGAACGTCACCTTGACCTCGGACCTGGCCTTCTCGTTCGACAGCGCGGTGCTCTCGCCGCAGGCCAAGTCGGTCCTCGACCAGGTCGCCCAGCACGTCCGGGACGCCGGTCTCACCGGGAAGATCTACGTCGACGGCTACACCGACGACCTCGGCTCGGCCACGCACGGACTGCTGCTCTCGCAGCAGCGCGCCGACGCGGTCTCCCACTACCTCGGCTCGAAGCTCGTCGGCGTTCCCGTCAGCATCGTGTCGACCGGCCACGGCGAGGCCCACCCTGTCGCCGACAACAACACCAGAGCCGGCCGCAAGGCCAACCGACGGGTCACCCTCACGCTCCCGACGAGCTGAGGTGGCCTTTCCGGTCCGTCTGGGGGGTCGGACCGGAGAAGGCCTCCGCGTAGGGTGGCGGGAGCCCCATGCCCCGCCACCCTCCGGAGGTCCTCGATGTCCGCGCTGCGGGTCGGGTTCGTGACCGGGACGACGCCCGACAAGTGGGTCCGTGCCTGGCGCGACCAGCGACGCGGTCCCCTGGACCTCGTGCCGCTGACCGAGGAGCAGCAGGAGGCCGCCGTCCGCGACGGCGAGGTCGACATGGCGCTGGTGCGTCTGCCGATCGACGAGACGGACCTGCATCGCGTCCGGCTGTACGACGAGCTGCCCGTCGTCGTGGCCGGGCGGGAGCACTTCGTCGCGGCTGCCGACGCCGTGACGCTGGACGACCTGTCCGGTGAGCAGCTGGTCCGGCCGCACGCCTCGGGCTGGCGGCCTGACGCCGAGCAGCTCACCTGGCCGACGATGAGCGAGGGCGAGGCGATCGAGACCGTCGCCGCAGGCACCGGGATCGTCCTCGTCCCCATGTCGGTGGCTCGCCTCTTCCAGCGCAAGGACGTCGTCCAGCGCGAGGTCGCCGACCTCGCCCCGACGACGATCGCCCTGGTCTGGCTCCGTGAGCGCGACGACGAGACCACCCAGGCGTTCGTCGGCGTGGTCAGGGGACGAACCGGCAACAGCTCGCGAGGCTAGCCGTGCCCTAGGGTGCGTTCATGTCAGAGGTCGTCGCCTCGGCCCCGGGCCGGGTGAACCTGATCGGCGAGCACACCGACTACAACCGCGGGCTGTGCCTCCCCGTGGCCCTGCCCCAGCGCACGACGGTGACGCTGACGCCGCACGACGACGCGTCGCTGCGGCTGACCAGCGCCCAGGAGAACGACGTCTGGGAGGGGCTCGTCGAGGACCGCCCGTCGGGCTGGCCGGCATACGTCGCGGGCGTGGTCGGGGCCCTGCGCGACGACGGTCACGACGTACCCGGGTTCGCGGCGACGGTCGACTCCGACGTCCCGGTCGGAGCGGGCCTGTCGAGCTCGGCCGCCCTGGAGTGCTCGGTGGCGACCGCGGCCGCGGCCCTGGTCGGCCTCGACCTCGGCGACCGCAGGGTCCGGCGCCGGCTGGCAACGGCGTGCATCCGGGCCGAGAACGACTACGTCGGAGCGCCGACCGGAGGCATGGACCAGACGGTGGCGATGCTCGCCGAGCCCGGTCATGCCCTGCTGCTGGACTTCGCCGACGGCAGCGCCACCCCGGTCGAGCTGCCGCTGGAGGGCGCGGACCTCGTGCTGCTCGTGATCGACACCCGCGTGAGCCACGCGCTGACCGACGGCAGCTACGGCAACCGGCGCCAGGAGTGCGCCGAGGCGGCGCGCGCCCTGGGGGCCGACAGCCTGCGTGAGGTCGGGCCGGCGGCCGTGGAGGAGCTCGACGACTCGGTCCTTCGCCGGCGGGCACGGCACGTCGTGACCGAGAACCTGCGCGTGCTGTCCGCGGTGGGCGCCATCGGGGACCGCAGCTGGGACGCGCTGGCCGAGGTGCTCGACGCCTCGCACGTCTCGATGCGGGACGACTTCGAGATCTCGTGTCGCGAGCTCGACCTCGCCGTCGAGACCGCGCGCGAGGCCGGGGCGCTCGGTGCCCGGATGACCGGCGGTGGGTTCGGGGGATCTGCGGTGGCGCTGGTTCCGCGTCGCGCCGTCGCGGCCGTCGAGCAGGCCGTCGTCCGCGCCTTCGCCGACTCCGAGCTGACCGAGCCCGTGTGCCACGTCGTCACGGCCGGCGACGCGGCGCGCGTCGAGAGCACCTCGTGACGCTGCCCGACCCGGCCCTCGTCGTGCTCGTGGGCGCCTCGGGCTCGGGCAAGTCGACCTGGGCGGCCGAGCGGTACCGGCGTGCGGAGATCGTCTCCTCCGACGACCTGCGCGCCGTGGTCGGCTCCGGACCCGCGGACCTCGACGCCTCCGCCGACGCCTTCGACCTCTTGGAGCGGATCGTGGCCGCCCGGCTGTCCCGCGGGCTCACCACGGTCGTCGACACCCTCGGCCTGGACGCCGAGCGCCGGGTGGCCTGGCGGGACGCCGCACGCGCCGCTCAGCTGCCCGCCGTCGCAGTTCTGCTCGACACCCCGGCCGCTGAGTGTCGCCGGCGCAACGCCACGCGCGACCGGCCCATCCCAGCGCCGGTCCTGGCCGACCAGGTACGGCGAGCCGCTGGGGTCCGCGTGGCGCTGGAGGCCGAGGGTTGGGACCTGCTCGAGGTGGTCTCCGGCGACGTCGACCCTCGCGGTTTGGCACCAAACCGCAACATTTCGGGCCCGCAGCATGCGGTTTCCACCAATCGGGGCCTGTGGAGGGGGATGGGCTGAAGGTCGTGCTCCAGCTCTCGCGGTTCCCGTGGGGCGAGGACCCGTCCGCCTGGATCCGGGCGATGGCGCTGGCGGCGGACGAGGCCGGGTTCGCGGGGCTCGCGTTGATGGACCACCTGATCCAGATCCCGCAGGTGGACTCCGCCTGGCAGCCGATCCCCGAGCCGTGGGTGACCCTCGGCCTCGTGGCCGGGCTGGACACGCGGCTCGAGCTGGGCACCCTGTGCACCCCGGTCACCTTCCGTCCGGCCGGCATCACCGCCAAGGCGGCGGCCACGCTCGACGCCCTCTCGGGAGGCCGCGCCTTCCTCGGGGTCGGGGCGGGGTGGTGGGAGCGCGAGCACGCGGCGTACGGCGTGCCGTTCCCGCCGGCGCGGGAGCGGCTCGACCTGCTCGAGACGACGATCGAGACCTGCCGCGCTCTCTGGTCGCCCGGGACCAAGGCGTACGACGGCGATCACGTGCGGCTGCCCGAGACGACGTCGTACCCGCGGCCGGCCCACGACATCCCGGTCATCGTCGGCGGCGGCGGGGAGCGGCGCACCCTGCAGATCGCGGCGCGGCTCGGTGACGCCTGCAACCTCTCCTCCGACCCCGAGACCCTCGTCGCCAAGCTCGCGGTGCTCGACGCCGCACCTCGCTGCCGCGGACCGGACTCGCGACGACGTCGCCGTGACCGTGCTCGACCTGCCCGTCGTCGGGCGGGACCGGGACGACGCATGGGCGAGGGTCGAGCGGCTGCGCGGGCGCGCCCCGGCTGCGGCCTTCGCCCGGCGTACCCACGCAGGCACCGTCGAGGACCACCGGACCCGCTACGACTCCCTGGCGGAGCTGGGCGTGAGCACCGTGTTCGTCGGTGTGCGCGGCCTGCAGTCGCCCGACGAGGTGCTCGCGTTGGCCGGCCTGGCCCGCTGAGCTACTTCAGCTCCGCGCTGGACAGCCCGAGCACCCGGCGGGCGACGATCAGCTGCTGGATCTGCTGGGTGCCCTCGAAGATGTCGAGGATCTTCGAGTCGCGCGCCCACTTCTCGAGCAGCTCGCCCTCGCTGTAGCCGACCGAGCCGCACAGCTCCACGCAGCGACAGCGTGACGTCGGAGGCCGACCCGGCCCGCCTTCGCCTTGGCCATCGACGCCTCCAGTGAGTTCGGCTGTGCGGTTGTCGGCCATCCACGCGGCCTGGAGCATCAGGAGGTCGCGCGCGCTCCCAGTCGGCCTCGAGCTGCAGCAGCTTGGCCGCCGCCGCGCGCTGGGTCACGGCCGGGCGGTCGTAGTCGACCTCCACGCCCGCCTGGGCCAGCAGGTCGCGGGTCAGGTCGAGCGCGGCCTTGGCGCAGCCGACCGCCATCGCCGCGACCAGCGGGCGGGTGTTGTCGAAGGTCGCCATCGCGCCCGCGAAGCCCCTGGCTGACGTCGATCTCCGGGCGAGCCGAGCAGGTTCTCCGCCGGGACCCGGCAGTCGGTCGAACGGTGATCACCGCGGTGTCCGAGGCCCGGATCCCGAGCTTGTGCTCCAGGCGCTCGACCGTCATACCCGGTGTGCCCTTGGGGACCACGAAGCGACTTGATCGCCGCGCGGCCCAGCGATCGTTGTCCAGCGTCGCCCAGACCACGACGGCGTCGGAGCGCTCGCCGGAGGTGACGAAGATCTTCTCGCCGTTGAGGACGTAGTCGTCGCCGTCCAGGACGGCGGTGGTGCGTGATGTTGGCCGAGTCCGAGCCCGTCGCCCGGCTCGGTGATCGCCATCGAGGCCCAGACGTCGCCTTGAACCGCTCGAGCTGCTCGTCGTCGGCCACCCACGCGATCGCGGAGTTGCCGAGTCCCTGACGCGGCATGCGACAGCAGCAGTGCCGACGTCGCCCCAGCACATCTCGGCGATCGCCCAGGACCGAGGCGAGGTTGGTGCCGTTGCGCACCGTCGCCGGCGTCGACGTCCTCGGCGCGCGCTGGACGCCGGCCGCCCCCGCACCGCTCGGACGCACCGGACTCCGACAGCCCGTCGATCATCGCGGCGAGCATGTCGAGCTCGCGTCGGGTACTCGTGCTCGGCCCGGTCGTACTTGCGGCAGATCGGCCGCAGCATGTTCATCGCGACCTGGTGCGCCTGGTCGCGCAGGGCCACGCAGCTTGCTTCGGGTCGTCGAGATAGATCGCCATCAGACCAGCACCCCGCCTTCCATGATCGAGATCGGCCCGCAGGTCGCGGTACCACCGCTCCACCGGATGCTCCTTGACGAAGCCGTGGCCACCGAGCAGCTGGACGCCGTCGAGGCCGATCCGCATGCCCTTGTCGGCGCAGAGCTTGCGGGCCAGGCCTACCTCGCGAGCGCACTCCTGCCGGCGCCGGCCCGCGGATGGCGGCCTTCCAGGTCAGCAGGCGCATCGCCTGCAGCTCGATCGCGATGTCGGCGACCATGAAGGCGACCGACTGGCGGTGCGCGATCGGCTCGCCGAAGGCCTCGCGCTCCTTGACGTACGGCGTCACGTAGTCGAGCACCGCCTGCCCGACGCCGACCGCGAGCGCGCACCAGGCGAGTCCGCGACAGCCGCACGCACTCGGTGTACGTCGAGCCGTCGGGCGCCCCGAGCAGGTTGCCCGCCGGCACGCGGACCTCGGTCCAGGGTCAGCGTCGTGAGCGAGGCGCGCGCGCACGCCCATCGGCCGGGTCGGCCTCGACCGACGAGCCCGGCGGTGCCCGACTCCACGATGAACAGCGACGTTCGCCCCGTCGAGCCGGGCGCCGACGACGAACAGCTCGGCGTCCGCGCCGCGCGGCACCATCGACTTCACGCCGGTCGAGCACTAGCCGTCGCCGTCGCGGACGGCGATCGTCTGCAGGTCGAGGGCGTCGAACAGCGGGCGCGGCTCGGTCAGCGCCAGCGCCGCTGCCGGGATGCCCGCCTCCGGCGTCGGTGAAGGCGGGCAGGTAGGTCTGCTGCTGCTCGTCACTGCCCCACAGGTCGCCAGCGCGGTGGCGACCGCTCCGGGCGCGAGCGCCGCGACCGCGAGCCCGAGGTCGCCGCGGGCCAGCGCCTCGGCGACGAGCGCGCCCGCGACGACCGCCCGCTCCGACGTGATCCCGCCCAGGGACTCGGGGACCCCGAGCATCGGCAGGCCGACTCTCGTTCGCCGCCGCCAGCACCTCCACCGGTGCGGCACAGGCCTGGTCGGCCTCTGCGGCCGCCGGGCGGAGCACCTCGCCGGCGCAGCTCGCTCGACGACGTCGACGAGCATCTGCTCGTCCTCGGTGGGCGTGAGGTCGAAGACGCCGCGGGCACCCGCTCGGTCGGCGCGCTGGACGCCGGCTGACCGTGGCTGCCGGCCCGGGCGAACGCCCGCCCGGCCGGGTCGCGGTGCTTGAAGCCGCCGCGGGTCAGCGTGAACACCGCGTGCTCGGTCTGCCGGCGGATCCGCAGCCGGTCGAGCACGTCGACTGCGGGCGAGTCGGTTGAGGCCGGCCACGGCGTACCCGATCGGGTCGCGCGTCTCGGTGGTGGCGATGCCGTGCCGGCCGCCCGGGCGGAGGTTCCGGAGTGGGAGCATGGCGCAAACTGTAACTCCGAGTTACACTTTGGGTGACCCCTCGTCCGGGTGCTCCCCGTCACAGGGCCAGCACCCGCCCCGGTGACCGACCTCCCTAGGATCCTGCGCATGCCGAGCCGCGCCCAGCCCGACCACGCGCCGTACGGCGCCCTGCCCGGCGGCGGCACCGTCCGGCCGATCGTCCGCTGGGGGACGCCGGTCATGCACCGCCGCCAGGCCGACGTCACGGCGTACGACGAGGAGCTGCGGACGCTGGCGGCCGACATGGTCGCGACCATGTACGCCGCCGACGGCGTCGGGCTCGCGGCGTGCCAGATCGGCGTCGACCTCCGCGTGTTCGTCTTCGACTGTCACGACTCCTCGGGCGAGCGGACCGTGGGCGTCGTGTGCAACCCCGAGGTGCGAGCTGCCCGAGGGACGCGACCGCAGGCCTCGACGAGGAGGACGAGGGCTGCCTGTCGCTGCCGGGCGGCTACGTCCCGCTGGCGCGTCCCGACTTCGCGACCGTCCACGGCACCGGCCTGGACGGCTCGCCGGTGACCTTCGGCGGCGACGGGATGCTGGCCCGCTGCCTCCAGCACGAGACCGACCACACGCTGGGCACCGTCTTCGGTGACCGGCTGTCGACGCGCTGGCGCAAGAAGCTGCAGAAGAGCCACGAGAAGGTGGCCGGGCGATACCCGGACGGCTGGCCCTCGGTGGCTGCTCGTCCGGCCGGCGAGCTCAGCGACGAGCTGTGACGTAGCACGCCACGGCGGCCGCCGCGGCGACGTTCAGCGAGTCGATGTCCTCCCGCATCGGGATCACCGCCCGCCGCTGGGCTGCCCGCTCCCAGCGCAGCGAGAGCCCGTGCCCCTCCGAGCCGAGTACCAGCGCCACCCGGTCCAGCCCGCTCACCGCCTGCTCGACGGGCTCGGCGTCCTCGGCCAGGGTCAGGGCGACCGTCGTGAAGCCGCGCTCGGCGAGCTGCTCCATCGCGGTGAACCAGTCGGGCAGGCGGGTCCAGGGCACTGTGAACACCGCACCCATCGCGACCTTCACCGACCTGCGGTAGAGCGGGTCCGCGCAGCGGGGCGCGAGGAGGACGGCGTCGAAGTCGAAGGCCGCCGCACACCGGAAGATCGCGCCGACGTTGGTGTGGTCGACGACGTCCTCCAGCACGAGAACCTGCCGCGCACGGTCGAGCACGGCCTCGACGGTCGGCAGCGGCTTGCGCTCGCAGCGAGGCGAGGGCACCGCGGTGGACATGGAAGCCGGTGACCTGCTCGGCCAGCGCCTCGCTGAGCACGTAGCAGGGTGCGTCGCTGGTGCCGAGGACGTCGGAAAGGCCGTCGAGCCAGCGCGGAGCCATCAGGAACGAGCGGGGCGTGAACCCCGCCTCGACGGCCCGGCGCACGACCTTCTCCCCCTCGGCCAGGAACAGCCCGTGCTCGGCCTCGAGGTGGGTTCGCAGCTGGACGTCGCGCAGGTCGCGGTAGTCGGCGAGGCGCGGGTCCTCGGGGTCGGTGACCTCCGTCAGCTCAGCCATCGGTGCCGAACGCCTCCGGGTGGGCGACGGCGACGACCTGCCCGACCACGATGATCGCGGGCGGGCGTACGTCGTGCGCGGCGAGGTCGTCGGCGAGCCCTCCGAGGGTCGAGAGCACGGTGCGCTCCCCCGGCATCGAGCCGTCGCAGACCACGGCGACGGGGGTGGTCCGGTCTCGACCGGCGGCGAGGAGCGCCGCAGCGATGAGGGACGCGTTCTCGACGGCCATCATCAGCACGAGCGTCCCGCGCATCCGGCCCAGGGCCCCCCAGTCGACCAGCGACTCCGGGTGTCCCGGGGGCACGTGACCTGAGACGACGGTGAACTCGTGGGCGACGTGGCGGTGGGTGACCGGGATACCCGCGACCGCGGGCACGGCCAGCGGGCTCGAGAGCCCCGGCACGATCCGGACCGCGACGCCGGCCTCCCGGCAGGCCTCGATCTCCTCGAAGCCGCGCCCGAACACGAAGCTGTCGCCGCCCTTGAAGCGCACGACGCGCTGGCCCGCGAGGGCGCGTTCGACGAGCAGCCGGTTGATCTCCTCCTGGCGCGCCGACCGTCCCCGCGGCAGCTTCGCGACGTCGACGACCTCGATGGTCGTCGGCAGGTCGCCCAGGAGGTCGCGCGGGGCGAGCCGGTCCGCGACCACGACGTCGGCCTCCATCAGCGCCCGGCGGCCGGCCACCGAGATCAGGTCGGCGTGGCCGGGCCCGCCGCCGACGAGCGTGACCCCGGGAACCGACGGCCGCCGCTCGTCGGCGGCCACGGTGCCGTCGTGCAGAGCGGTCACGATCGCGTCCCGCACCGCCGCGGTGCGACGCGGCTCCCGGCGGCCGAGGACGGCGACGGTGAGGCCGTCGTAGCGTCCACTGGCGGGGGTCCACGCCGTCGCGCTGAGGCCGTCGTCGGCGCGGACGCAGAACACGCGGCGCACCTCCGCTGCCGCACTGACCCGCTCGTTGACCTCCTGGTCGTCGGTGGCCGCGATGACGTACCACGTGTCGTCGAGGTCGTCGTCGGCGAAGCCGCGCTCGACCCAGGCGATCTCACCGGACCGCACGAGGCCCTCGATCGCGGGTGTGACGCGAGGGGACACCACCACGACCCGGGCTCCCGCCGCCAGCAGGGCCGGAACCCGGCGCTGCGAGACGTTGCCGCCACCGACCACCACCACCCGGCGCCCCGACAGCCGCAGTCCCGAGGGGTACGGCGGGAGGTCGTCGTCCATGGCTCCATCCTGGTCGGCCCACCTCGGCCGCGGTCGGGTGGACCGACCAGCGGACTCGCGGAGTACGTTGGCCGGCATGAGTCTCGAGCGCCCCGTCAAGCCGAACCCCTACGAGCTGCTGCCGACGGTCCCGTCGTTCACCGTCACCAGCGCCGACGTCACCGACGGTCAGCCGCTGAAGGACGACCAGGTCGCCGAGTTCGGCAACACCTCGCCCCAGCTGTCGTGGAGCGGGGCTCCCGAAGGCACGAAGAGCTACACGGTCACCTGCTACGACCCGGACGCCCCCACGCCGAACGGCTTCTGGCACTGGTCGGTCGTCGACCTGCCCGCCGACGTCACGTCGCTGGACGCCGGGGCGGGCGCCGAGGGCGCGAGCCTCCCGGGCAACGCCTTCATGCTCGTCAACGACGGCGGGGTCCGCGGCTACATGGGCGCCGCGCCTCCCGAGGGCGACCAGGTGCACCGCTACTTCTTCGTCGTGCACGCCGTCACCCAGGAGAGCCTCGGCGTCGACGACTCGGTCTCCAACGCCGTGCTGAGCTTCAACCTCGTGTTCAACACCGCCGGGCGCGCGATCGTCACGGGGACCTACCAGCACTAGCCTGCACGCTTGCCACGCTGCGCCCGGTGAGCGAGACTGGGCGGCTCACCAACTCCACAGCGCGTACGACCCGACACCCCCGTCTTCTCTGAAGACGGGGTCACTTGGCGTGCGCGCACCACCCTGGGAAGGAGCCCCCGGTGCTCTATCCGGCCGTCGCCACCCGGTCGTTCCGCCGCTACAGCACCTACCGCGCGGCCACCCTGGCCGGCATCTTCACCAACTCGGTGTTCGGGCTGATCTACTCCTACGCCTACATCCAGCTGTGGACCTCGGCGCCGCACGCCGGCGGGTACGACGTGAAGGACGCCGTCACCTACGTCTGGCTCGGCCAGTCGATGATCATGACCGTCGCCATGTGGAGCGGCGGGACCACCGACGACCTGAACGAGCGGATCCGAACCGGCGACGTCTCGATCGACCTCTACCGTCCGGTCCCGCTGCTGTGGTGGTACTACGCCGGCGACCTCGGCCGCGCGACTTACCACTTCCTGACCCGCGGCCTGGCGCCCTCGGTGATCGGGCTCGTGCTCTTCCACATCCGGGGTCCGGCCTCGCCGGCCGCGGCGTGCGGCTTCGTGGTCGCGCTGTTCCTCGGGGTGACGGTCAGCTTCGCCATCCGGTTCCTGGTCGCCACCACCGCGTTCTGGGTCCTGGACTCCTCCGGCGTCCGGCTGATGAGCTCGGTGCTGGCGATGTCGCTGTCGGGGATGGTCCTGCCCCTCAACCTCGTGCCCGGGGTCGCCGGGACGGTGGTGCGCGCGCTGCCGTGGGCGTCGTACGTCCAGGTGCCGATCGACGTCTACCTCGGCCAGCACGCCGGCACCGACCTGCTCGCCGCCCTGGCGTTCCAGGCGATGTGGGCCGTGGCTCTCCTCGCCTGCTGCGCGCTGGTGCTCGAGCGCGCCACGCGCAAGGTGGTGCTGCAGGGTGGGTGAGGCTCTCGCGGCCTACGCCGCCATCTCCCGACTGTGGATCCGGTCCTCGCTGGAGTACCCCGTGTCCTTCTGGACGATGACCGTCGGAAGCCTGGTGTCCACCGGCATCGACTTCGTGGGCATCTGGGTGATGTTCGCGCACCTGACGACCTACGGCGGCTTCGACCTGCGCGAGATGGGCTTCCTGTACGGCTCCTCCCAGATCGCCATCGGGTTCGCCGACCTGGCCGTGGGCAACGTCGAGCGGATCGGGATGCAGATCCGCCTGGGCCGCCTGGACACGATGATGACCAAGCCGGTGCCGCTGCTCGTGCAGATCTGCGCCGACCAGTTCGCGCTTCGGCGGATCGCCCGGATCGTCCAGGGCGGCGGCGTGCTCGTGTGGGCGGGCTGGGACGTCGACTGGACGCCTGCGCGGGTGGCCGTCCTCGCGATGATGCTGGTCTGCGGCGGCGTGATCTTCTTCGGGCTCTTCGTCGCGTTCAGCTGCGTGCAGTTCTGGACCTCCGACGCCAGCGAGTTCGGCAACGCGTTCACCTACGGCGGCGCCTCGCTGCTGGAGTACCCGCTCACGGTGTTCCCCCGGCAGGTCGCCCTGAGCCTGACGTTCGTGCTGCCCATCGCCTTCGCGAACTGGTACCCGTCGCTCTACATCCTGGGGCGCCACGACACGACCGGGCTGCCGCACTGGCTGGAGCTCGCGTCCCCGGTCGCGGCCCTGGTCATGGTCCTGGTCACCACCGCCGCCTGGCGCCTCGGCGTCCGCCACTACACCTCGACAGGGAGCTGACATGAGCCTGATCGACGTCCGGGACCTCGCCCGGACCTTCCTGGTTCGCAAGCGCGAGGACGGGGGAAGGTGGCGCTCGCGCGCCCGCACCGAGGTGCGCGCGGTGCGCGACCTCTCCTTCAGCGTCGAGTCCGGCGAGATGGTGGGCTACATCGGTCCCAACGGGGCCGGGAAGTCCACCACCATCAAGATGCTCACGGGGATCCTGGTCCCCACCTCGGGGCATCTCCGGGTGGCCGGTCTGGAGCCCAGCCGCGACCGCACCGAGCTGGCCCGACGGATCGGGGTGGTGTTCGGGCAGCGCACGACCCTGTGGTGGGACCTGCCGCTGCGCGACAGCTTCGAGCTGCTGCAGAGGATCTACCGGGTCGAGCCGGTCCGGCACCGACGCAACCTCGACGAGTACGTCGAGCTGCTCGACCTCGGCGACCTCCTGGACACCCCGGTGCGCCAGCTGAGCCTCGGACAGCGGATGCGCGGAGACATCACCGCGGCGCTCCTGCACGACCCGGAGATCCTCTACCTCGACGAGCCGACGATCGGGCTGGACGTGGTGAGCAAGGGCCGGTTGCGGGAGTTCCTGCGCACGCTCAACGCCGAGCGCGGGACCACGCTGATGCTGACGACCCACGACCTCCAGGACATCGAGGCGCTCTGCGACCGGGTCATCGTGATCGACCACGGGACCGCGGTCTTCGACGGGCCGCTCGAGGCGCTCCACGACCGCGGCGAGTCACGACGGACCCTGGTCGTCGACCTGGTCGACGAGGCGCCCGCCATCGACGTCGAGGGCGCCGAGACCAGGAAGGTTGACGGGCCCCGGCAGTGGCTCAGCTTCCCGGCCGGGCAGAGCGCCGCTCCGATCGTCGCCGCGGTCGCCGCGTCGTACGCTGTCGCGGACCTGTCGATCCAGGAGCCGGACATCGAGGACGTGATCCGCGAGATCTACGGGGCTACAGCGGCGCCTTGAGGGTCACCCGCAGCGGGTACCTCGTCCCCGCGAGGTCGATCTCGAACGACGCCGCGTCCAGGTCGGCCTGCCGGACCGGCACGTCCGAGCGCAGCAGGGCGAGCCCGACGCTCGCGCCGACGGTGGCGCCGTACGCCGCGCTGGTGACCTGGCCGGCCGGCCGTCCGTCGCGGAGCACGAGCTCGCCGCCCCACACCATCGGCTCGGGGTCGTCCACGACGAAGGACACGAGCCGTCGTCGCTCCCCGTCGGCGCGCAGGCTGTCGCGGTGCGCCGCGAGCGCCTCGCGCCCCAGGAAGTCCTTCGGCGCGTGGTCGAGCGCGGTGGCGAAGACCAGCCCCGCCTCGACCGGGGTCAGCTCCGGCGTCAGGTCCCGCCCGAAGGCGCGGTAGCCCTTCTCCAGCCGGAGTGACTCGATCGCGTGGTAGCCGGCGTCGGCGAGGCCGAGACCGTCGCCTGCCTCGCGGAGGGCGTCGTAGACGTCGAGTGCGTCGTCGATCGGGATCACGAGCTCCCAGCCGAGCTCGCCGACGTACGTCATCCTCGTCGCCCTGATCTCTCTGCCGGCGACCTCGACCTCGCGACTCGTGGCGAAGGGGAAGGCCTCCCCGGACCACGCCTCGCGCGGTCCTGTCGAGACGCGCTCCATCAGATCGCGGGCGCGTGGCCCCATCACGCCGATCACCGAGAGCTCGTCGGTGCGGTCGTGGACCGTCACGGCTGCGCCCGGCTGCACGTGACGGGTGATCCAGTCCAGGTCACGCACGGTGGTCGCCGAGCTGGACACGAGCAGAAACGCGTCCGGGCCGGTCCTGGTCACAGTCAGGTCGGCCTCGTAGGTGCCGCGCGAGCTCAGGAACGGGGTGTAGACGCAGCCGCCGACCGCGACCTCGACGTCGGCCGCACAGATCCACTGCAGCAACGCCAGGGCGTCCGGTCCCGAGACCTCGTAGAGCGAGAACGACGTCTGGTCGAACACGGCGACGCGCTCGCGAGTGGCCCGCTGCTCGTCCAGGCACCACGGCAGCCAGGCCGGCCGTCCCCACGTGTACGGCGCGGGCGCCGCGCCCGGGGGCGCGAACACCAGGGGCCGCTCCCAGCCCATCCGGGCGCCGAACACGGCGCCGCGACCTGCCAGTCGGGAGTGCAGCGGGGAGAGCCGCTGGTCCCGCCCGGTCTCGGGCTCGCGCAGAGGCCACGGCACCTCGTAGTGCAGGGCGAGGATCTCCGCCACGCGCGACCGCAGCCAGACCTCGTCGCCGTGGAACGGCGCGAACCGGCGCACGTCGACGGCGACCAGGTCGGTGCTCGGCTCGCCGGCGACGACCCACTCCGCGAGCGCTCGTCCGGCGCCACCGGCCGAGGCGATCCCGACCGAGTTGAACCCCGCTCCCACGTAGTAGCCGAGCAGACCGGGCGCCTGGCCCAGCAGGAACTGGTTGTCCGGCGTGAACGACTCCGGCCCGTTGTAGAACTTGCGGATGCCGGTCTCGGCCAGCGCCGGGATCCGGACGATCGCCTGCTCCATCAGCGGCCCGAAGTGCTCCCAGTCCTCCTCGAGCAGCTGGAACTCGAACGGGTACGGCAGGTCGGACGGCGCCCGCCACGGCTTCGCGTCCGGCTCGAACCCCCCGACGACCAGGCCGCCCACCTCCTCCTTGAAGTAGGTCCAGCCGTCCGGGTCGCGCATGATCGGGAGGTCCGGATGCGTGCCCTCGACCGCCTCGGTCACGACGTAGAAGTGCTCCGCCGAGTGGAGCGGAACTGTCACCCCGGCCAGGTCGCCGAGCGCCTTGGCCCACTGCCCGGCGCAGTTCACCACCACCTCGCACGCCACGTCGCCCTGGTCGGTCCGGACGCCCGTCACGCGCGGTCCCGCCGGCCCGTCGGCGACGTCGAAGCCGGTGACCCGGACACCCTCGACGACCCGCGCGCCACCGAGGCGCGCCCCGCGAGCCAGGGACTGGGTGAGATCGGCGGGGTTGACCTTGCCGTCGCCGGGCAGCCAGATCGCGCCCAGCAGGTCGTCGACCTGCATCGGCGGCCACAGCTCCCGGGCCCGGTCCGGGTCGACCAGCTCGCAGTCGAGGTCGTAGGCCACCGCGTTGGCCGCGGTCCGCCGGAGCTGGGTCATCCGGTCCTCGGTGCGGGCGACGATCACACCCCCGACGTTGCGGTACCCCGTGGACAGGCCGGTCTCGGACTCGAGGGAGGCGTAGAGCTCCGCGGAGTACTGCACCAGCCGGGTGCCGGCCTCGGTCGCGCGCAGGGGTCCGACCAGCCCCGCCGCGTGCCAGGTCGTGCCGCCGGACAGCCGGCCCTGCTCCAGCAGGAGGACGTCGGTCCAGCCCAGCCTGGTGAGGTGGTAGGCCACCGAGCAGCCGATCACTCCCCCACCCACCACGACGACCCGGGACTGCGACGGCAGGTCAGCCACTCGCCACCTGCTCCAGCAGCCGCGGCAGACCGCCTCCGCGGAACGTCGCGTCGGCCTTGTCGTAGTGCTCCATCGCCCAGGAGTGGAAGTCGTAGTCGATCGGGCTCGCCGCCTCCTGGATGAAGCCCCACAGCGCCCAGCCGTACTGGCTGCACAGCGCTTGGACACGCACCCGCGCGCGGTCGGCGGGCGTCGGGTCGCCGAAGTACGCCTCGCACCACGCGTCGATCTGGTCCTCGGTGAAGTCGCACTCGGTGGTCGTGTTGCCGAGCTCGAAGCAGGCGTCGTTGTTCCCGGAGTACTCGTAGTCGATCAGCCAGACGCGGTCGCCGTCGTCGATGTAGTTGGCGGCCAGCAGGTCGTTGTTGCACGGCACGGTCGGCCGCGGCGTCGCCTGCAGCGCGTGTCGTACGTCGTCCCACCCGGCCGCGTGGCCGGCGTAGGACGGGGGCAGCGTGATGCCGCGGTCGCGCACGACGTCCAGGTAGCCCGCCTGCCGCGCGAACATGTCGAAGTCGCCGCGGAAGCGGGGCCCCGCGTGCAGCCGGCGGACGGCGTCGGCCGAGCGCGCGAGGACGCCGGCGTCGTCGAAGTCGGCGTTCTCCAGCGCCTTGCCCTGCAGGAAGCCGATGACCGTCAGCGACAGCTCCGGTCGTACTCCAGCACCTCGGCACCCACGCCCGCCTCGTGCGCCGCGACGGTGTTGTGGTGCTCGGCCTCGCGATCGATGCCCAGCAGCTCCGCGTCACCACGCGTCCAGCGGACGACGACGTCCAGGCCGTCGTCGTCGCGCACCCGCAGGTTGGTGTTGGTCAGTCCCCCTGGGAGGTCGGCCACGCGCCAGGACCGCCCGGCCAGCACGGCCAGGCGGTCCAGGGGTGGTGCGTCGTCCTCGGGCACCCCTCAGTCGGCGGTCAGCTTGTCGTCGCCGAAGGCCTCCAGGACGGCCTCGTCGATGGTGTGCTTCGGGCCGGTGAACCAGTTCTTGGCCGACACCTGCCACCAGACCGCGAGGATCACCAGCGCCCCGATCGTGACGATCGGCGCGTAGTTGACGAACTTCCAGGCGAACTCCTTGCGGAACGGCACCGCGCCCGGCACGAACGGCAGCATCAGGTAGATCGACACGATGATGATCTCGGCGACCGCGATCGGGTTCATCCACTTGTACTTCGCGCCGTTGTTCCAGGACCCGACCTCGAACTTGTCGCCGTGGCGGAAGCGGAGCCAGATCGGGATGGCGAAGGCCAGGTAGAGACCGATCACCGCGATCGAGGTGACGGCGTAGAACGCCACCGGGATGATCAACGGCGCGTCGGCCGTGCCGAGGTTGACCTTGATGAGAGCCGGAAGCGTCACGATCGCGGCCACCACACCGACCAGCACCACGGCGTTGACCGGCGTGCGGTTGGAGTTCAGGGCCGACCAGCGCTTCGAGCCCGGGATCGCGCCGTCACGGCTGAAGGCGAACGTCATGCGCGACGCGGACGTCATGCACGACGTGGCGCAGAAGAACTGCGCGGACGCCGAGATGAACAGCACGAAGCCGCCCCAGTGCGTGCCCATCGCCGTGTTGAAGATGTACGCGACGCCTCCTGCACCGACCCCCGCGTTGTCCGGAGCCCCGTTCAGGCTCGGGATCGCGAACGTCACGCACAGCAGCAGGATGTAGCCGCCCACGGCCGAGTAGAAGATCGACCGCCAGATGCCCTTCGCCGCCGCCTTCGACGCCGCGGAGGTCTCCTCGGAGAGGTGGGCCGAGGCGTCGAACCCGGTGATCGTGTACTGCGTCAGGAGGAAGCCGAACGGCACGATCGCGAAGAAGAACCAGAAGCCGCCCGTGCTGCCGCCGCTGAACCCGGAGTTGTTGAAGCGCTGCGTGAACACGTAGCTGAACGACTGGTGGTGGTCCGGCACGAAGATCAGGATCAGCACGATCGCCGTCGCCCCGACGACGTGCCACCACACGGAGACGTTGTTCATCAGCGCCATGAGGTGGCTGCCGTAGATGTTGAGCAACGCGGCCAGCGCCAGGACGATCACGAAGATGATGAACACGCGCGTCAGCGAGTAGCCGCCGGCGTACGACGTCGACCACGTGCTGAGCGTGAGGTCGATGAACGTGGCGCAGCCGTAGGCCACACCCGCGGTCACCGCGATCAGGCCGATCAGGTTCAGCCAGCCGGTGAAGAACCCGGCCTTGGGGCCGCCGAGCTTGGCGGCCCACCAGTAGATGCCGCCCGAGGTCGGGTAGGCCGAGACCAGCTCGGACATGGTGAACCCGATGATCAGGATGAAGACGGACAGGATCGGCCACGACCAGGAGATCGAGATCGGACCGCCGTTGTTGAAGCCGGCGCCGTAGTTCGTGAAGCAGCCGGCGAGGATCGAGATGATCGAGAAGGAGATCGCGAAGTTGGAGAAACCGGACCACGAGCGGTGAAGGTCCTGGCGGTACCCGAGCTTGGCCAGATGCTGTTCGTCCTCACTGAGCTCGTGAGGCTCGATGGCCTCGTGCGCTTCGGGCATCTGGGAACCCTTTCAGGAGCGGAAGCGGTTGGCCGGGAGGCTAGACCCGCTCGGATTCCGTCGTAAAGAGCCAGCCGGAAAATTCGGTATGAACCCAGACCATTGACACGTGTGCGCGGGGTGCCACACTGACCCGCGTGACCGCCCTCCCGCACGGTGCGCCGGTGCCCGACCTCGCGCGGCTCGTCCTGCGCCCGGTGCGCGGTCACCACGCGTTCGAGGCCTGCGTGGAGCAGCTGGCGACGTCCATCCGGCTCGGGGTCCACCCGAACGGCACGACGCTGCCCCCCGAGCGCGAGCTGGCCGAGCGGCTGCACGTCTCGAGGGCCACGGTCCGGGAGGCGATCATCGCCCTGCGGACCGCCGGGATGGTGGAGACCCGTCGCGGCCGCGGCGGTGGCAGTGTCGTCACCTACTCACCGAAGCGCCCGCGGGCGCGCACCCGGGCCGCCAAGGCACCGTCGCCCGAGCGGCTCGCCGGGTGGCTGGACAGTCTCACGTTCCGGCGGGTCGTGGAGCCCGGCGCGGTCGCCACCGCCGCCGCGCTCGACCTCACCGAGGAGCAGCGCGCGATGCTGACCACGGCGTACGACGCCGTCACCCAGGCCGCCGGATCCGCCGCCCACCGCCAGGCCGACAGCCGCTTCCACCTGGCCTTCGCGTCGGTGACCGGGTCGCCCTCGATCATCGACGCGGTGACCCGGGTCCAGGCGGCGCTGCACGACATGCTCATGCAGATCCCCGTGTACGACGTGAACATCGGCCACTCCAGCAGCCAGCACGAGCGCATCCTGCACGCCGTCCTCGACGGCCGCGTCGAGCGGGCGCGCCAGACCATGGAAGAGCACTGTGACGACACGGCCGCCCTGCTGCGCGGTCTTCTCGGCTGAGAGGAACGGACAGGAGACCCATGCCACCCAACGACCGCTACCTGACCCTCGACTCGCTGCGGCAGCGGATCGAGGCCGGCGAGATCGACACCGTCGTGCTCGCCTTCACCGACATGCAGGGCCGGCTGCAGGGCAAGCGCCTGCACGGGCAGTACTTCCTCGACGTCGTGGTGGAGCACGGCACCGAGGGCTGCAACTACCTGCTCGCGGTCGACATCGACATGAACACCGTCGACGGCTACGCCATCTCCTCGTGGGAGCGCGGGTACGGCGACATGGAGTTCGTGCCCGACTGGGACACCATCCGGCTGCTCCCCCATCTCCCGGCGACCGCGCTGGTCCAGTGCGACCTCGTCTGGCTCGACCACTCGCCCGTCGTGCAGTCGCCCCGGACGATCCTCAAGGCCCAGCTCGACGCGTTCGCCGAGCGCGGCCAGGTGGCCCTGGCCGGCACCGAGCTGGAGTTCATCGCGTTCAACACGCCGTACGAGGAGGCGAGCCGCCTGCACTACCGCGGGCTCGACCCCGTCAACCAGTACAACGTGGACTACTCGATCCTCGGCACCAGCCGCGCGGAGCCCCTCCTGCGCGACATCCGGAACACGATGTACGCCGCCGGACTGGACGTCGAGGCGGCCAAGGGCGAGTGCAACTTCGGCCAGCACGAGATCGGGTTCCTGTACGCCGACGCCCTGGTCTCAGCCGACAACCACAGCGTCTACAAGACCGTGGCCAAGGAGATCGCGGCCCAGCGCGGCCAGTCGATCACCTTCATGGCGAAGTACAACGAGCGCGAGGGCAGCTCCTGCCACATCCACTTGTCGCTGCGCGGCAAGAACGGCGACGTGGTGTTCTGGGACGGTGCCGATTCAGGGGGAGGCAAGCGCTCGGCGATGTACGACAGCTTCGTGGCCGGCCTGCTCGCGACGATGCGCGACTTCACGCTGCTCTACGCGCCGAACATCAACTCCTACAAGCGCTTCGCCGACGGCTCGTTCGCCCCGACCGCGGTCGCCTGGGGCAACGACAACCGCACCTGCGCCGTCCGCCTGGTCGGGCACGGACCGAGTGCGCGCCTGGAGAACCGGGTCCCCGGTGGGGACGTGAACCCCTACCTCGCCCTCGCCGCGATGCTCGCCGGCGGGCGACACGGGATCGACCAGGGTCTGGAGCTGGAGGCGGAGCTGACCGGCAACGCGTACCACTCCGACAAGCCGCACGTGCCGCACACGCTCCGAGAGGCCCGCGACGCCTGGGCCTCCTCGGAGATCGCGCGCGCGTCGTTCGGCGACGAGGTCGTCGACCACTACACGAACATGGCCGACGTCGAGCTGAAGGCGTTCGACGCCGCCGTGACCGACTGGGAGCTGGCCCGCTCCTTCGAGAGGATGTGAATTGAGCACCACGCTCGTCAACCCGGCCACCGGCCGGGAGTTCCGCGAGGTCCCCTCGGCCACCGAGGCCGAGACCGACGAGGCGATCGCCCGAGCCCACGACGCCTTCCCGGCCTGGCGCGACGTCGCGCCCGGTGAGCGCGCGCGACTCCTGAGGGCGTTCGCAGCCGTCGTCGACGCGCACAACGAGGAGCTCGCGCAGCTCGAGGTCGAGAACTCCGGGCACACCATCGGCAACGCCCGCTGGGAGGCGGGCAACGTCCGCGACGTCCTGAACTACTACTCGGCCGCTCCCGAGCGGATGGTCGGCAAGCAGATCCCCGTAGCCGGTGGCATCGACGTGACCTTCCACGAGCCGCTCGGCGTCGTCGGGGTGATCGTCCCGTGGAACTTCCCGATGCCGATCGCGGGCTGGGGTTTCGCGCCGGCGCTGGCGGCCGGCAACACCGTCGTCCTGAAGCCGGCCGAGATCACTCCGCTGACGGCGATCCGGATCGGCGAGCTGGCCCTGGAGGCCGGGCTCCCGCCGGGCGTGTTCACCGTCGTGCCCGGGAAGGGCTCGGTGGTGGGCAACCGGTTCGTCACCCACCCGGACGTGCACAAGGTCGTCTTCACCGGGTCCACCGAGGTCGGCAAGCAGATCATGGCCGGCTGCGCCGAGCAGGTGAAGCACGTGACCCTCGAGCTGGGCGGGAAGAGCGCGAACATCGTCTTCGCCGACGCCGACGTCGCGGCGGCTGCGGCCGCGGCGCCCGGTGGCGTCTACGACAACGCCGGTCAGGACTGCTGCTCGCGCTCCCGGATCCTCGTCCAGCGCTCGGTCTACGACGAGTTCCTGGGCCGGCTCGAGACGGCCGTGCGCGAGTGGCGCGTGCTCGACCCGAGCGACGAGTCCAGCCAGATGGGCCCGATGGTGTCGGCCGGGCAGCGCGAGTCGGTGCGGCGATATGTCGACTCGACGACGATCGCGTTCCAGGGGGACACGCCTGCCGGAGATGGCTTCTGGCTGCCGGCGATGGTCACCGAGACCTCCGACACCAGCGAGACCGTGTGGCGCGAGGAGGTGTTCGGGCCCCTCGTGGCGGTGATGGCCTTCGACGACGAGGAGCACGCCGTCGCGCTGGCCAACGACTCGGCGTACGGGCTCTCGGGCTCGATCTTCACCGCCGACGTCGGGCGGGCCTTGCGCGTCTCGCGGGCGGTCCAGACGGGCAACCTGAGCGTGAACAGCCACTCGAGCGTCCGCTACTGGACGCCGTTCGGGGGCTACAAGATGTCCGGCCTCGGCCGGGAGCTCGGACCGGACGCGCCGTATGCGTTCACCGAGGAGAAGAACGTCTTCATCGCCCACTGACTCATCGCGGAAAGGAACAACGCACGTGGCAGGACGCATCGAGGGCCGGGTCGCGGTCGTCACCGGAGGGTGCTCGGGAATCGGGCTGGCGACGGTACGCCGGTTCGTCGCCGAGGGCGCGCAGGTCGTGATCGGCGACATCGACGACGACCGTGGCGCGGAGCTGGTCGACGAGCTCGGTGGGCTCGACCACGCGACGTACGTCCACGTGGACGTCACCAGCAAGGACGAGGTCGACGCGCTGTTCCGGACGGCGAAGGAGACCTACGGGTCGGTCGACATCGCCTTCAACAACGCCGGCATCAGCCCGCCCGACGACGACTCGATCCTGGACACCGAGCTGGACGCCTGGAGACGCGTGCAGGAGGTCAACCTCACCTCGGTCTACCTGTGCTGCAAGGCGGCCCTGCCCTACATGCTCGAGCAGAAGCGTGGCTCGATCATCAACACCGCGTCGTTCGTGGCGGTGATGGGTGCGGCCACCTCGCAGATCTCCTACTCCGCCTCCAAGGGCGGCGTGCTCTCGATGACCCGCGAGCTCGGCGTTCAGTTCGCGCGTGAGGGCATCCGGGTCAACGCCCTGTGCCCCGGGCCGGTGAACACGCCGCTGCTCAAGGAGCTGTTCGCCAAGGACCCGGAGCGGGCGGCCCGCCGCCTGGTGCACGTGCCGATGGGTCGCTTCGGGGAGCCGGAGGAGCTGGCCAGCGCGGTGCTGTTCCTGGCGTCGGACGACGCGTCGTTCATCACCGCGAACACCTTCCTCGTCGACGGCGGGATCTCCGGGGCCTATGTCACCCCGCTCTGACCGCCCGCTGATCGGGATCTCGACCTACCGCGAGCAGGCGGCGTGGGGCGTCTGGCAGACGCTCGCCGACGTCCTGCACGCGCAGTACGCCGACGCGGTCCTCGCCGCCGGCGGCGTGCCGGTGCTGCTGCCACCTGCAGGCGCCACCGACGAGGTCGCCCGCACGGTGGTCTCGCGGATCGACGCGCTCGTCATCAGCGGCGGAGCGGACGTCGACCCCGCGCGCTACCGCGCCGAGCCGCACCGGCGTACGGCGGGCTGGCGCGAGGACCGTGACGCCTGGGAGTCGGCGCTCCTCCGCGCGGCGGACGAGATCGGGCTGCCCACGCTCGGGGTCTGTCGCGGCATGCAGCTGATGGCGGTGACCGCGGGCGGTTCGCTGCACCAGCACACCCCGGACCTCGTGGGGCACGAGGAGCACAGCCCCGGCGGCGCGGCGTTCGGGCGTACCGACGTGCGCACCGCAGAAGGGTCACGCCTGCGGGGAGTGCTCGGTGAGCACGTGGACGTCGGCTGTCACCACCACCAGTCGGTCGAGACGCATCCGGGCTTCGAACCGGTCGCCTGGGCCGTCGACGGGTCGCTCGAGGCGATGGAGCGCCCGGGTCCGCGCTTCTGCGTGGGCGTGCAGTGGCACCCCGAGGTCGGCACCGACCACACCCTCTTCGCGGCCCTGGTCGCGGCGGCCACGGACCGGTGACCGAACCTCCGTCAGATCTGGTCACCGATCGGGTCACCGTCCGGCGGATGCTGGCGCTGAGCGTGTCGGCGTTCCTGGTGCTGGCGGCGGAGCCGCTCTACCTGCTGGTCGACACCGCCGTCGTGGGGCACCTCGGGGCGCGCGCCCTGGGTGCGCTCGCGATCGGCACGACGCTGATGGCGGTGCTGGCGATCGTCGGCACCTTCGTCGAGTACGGCACGACCGCCCGGGCTGCGCGATGGTTCGGCAACGACCAGCGCGCGCGGGCCGTCGACGAGGGGGTGCAGGCGTCGTACCTCGCGGTCGGCATCGGTCTGGCCGTCGTCCTCGCGGGGCAGCTGCTCGCAGGGCCCGCCGTGCAGCTGCTGGCCGGCTCGTCGACCGAGCTGCGCGGACCTGCCGAGCACTGGTTCCGGATCGCCGTCTGCGGGCTGCCGATGGTGCTGCTCGTGCTCGCGGGGAACGGCTGGATGCGCGGCGTGCAGCTGACCCGGGCGCCTGTGGTGATCGTCCTGGTCGCCAACGGCCTCTCCGCGGCGGCGTCGCCGATCCTGGTCTACCCCTGCCACCTCGGGCTCGTCGGCTCGGCCTGGGCCAACCTGGGCGCCCAGGTCGTCGGCGCAACCCTCTTCGTGCGCGCACTGCGGCGCGAGGCGACCTCCCTGCGACCAGACCTCGCCGTCATGCGCGCGCAGCTCGTGCTCGGTCGGGACCTGATCGTGCGGGCGGCGGCGTTCCAGGCCGCGTTCATGGTCGCCGCCGGGGTCGCCGCCCGGATGGGCACCGCGCAGATCGCCGCGCACCAGATCGGGATGCAGCTGTGGGAGTTCACGGCACTCCTGCTCGACTCGTTCGCGATCGCCGCACAGTCGCTCGTGGGCGCGGCGCTGGGGGCGAGCAACGCCCGCGCGGCGCGACACCTGGCCGGCCAGGTCGCGCGATGGAGCCTCGGCGCGGGCACCGTCTTCGCCGGCGTGTACGCCGCGGGCTGGTGGGCGATCCCGCGGCTCTTCACGTCCTCGCCCGCCGTCTGGCACCAGGCGCACGTGCTGTGGCCGTGGTTCGTGGTGATGCTCCCGGCCGCGGGGATCGTGTTCGGGCTCGACGGCGTGCTGATCGGGGCGGGTGACGTCGCCTTCATGCGGACCCTGACGATCGTCGCCGCCCTCGGCTGCTTCGTGCCCGTGACGCTCGCGGCGTACCACTGGCACTGGGGCATCGGCGGCGTGTGGGCGGGTCTCACGGCGTTCGTCGTGGTGCGGCTCGTGGGCATGGTCTGGCGGGCCCGCGGCGACCGGTGGGTCGTGCTCGGAACCGGTTGAGCGGTACTGGTTGGATGGCGGCCATGACGCCGAGCTCGCGCCGCGACGTACTGGGAGCGCCGTACACGGCCGAGACCTTCGAGCTGCCCGACGACGACGAGGGGAAGGTCGTCGCGACCCTGGTCCGGCGCCCGGCCGGTCGGCGTACCACCAAGGCGGTGCTGCACGTCCACGGGTTCGCCGACTACTTCTTCCAGACGGCGTACGCCGAGTGGTGGACGGCGCGCGGCTACGACTTCTACGCCCTGGACCTGCGCAAGTACGGCCGCTCGATCCTTCCCCACCAGACGCCGAACTACGTGGCCGACCTCGCGCACTACGCCCCCGAGCTGGACCTCGCCTGGGCCCGGGTGACCGCCGGGCACCGACACGTCGTGCTCAGCGGACACTCGACGGGCGGGCTCGTCCTGCCGCTCTGGGCACAGGCGCGAGCCTCCGGGTCCGGCGGGCTCGCGGCGCGCGGGATGGTGCTGAACGCGCCGTGGTTCGACCTGCACGGCAGCGCCTGGCTGCGCGTGGGGCTGACGCCGGTGGTCGAGCAGGTCGCGCGGCGGTCGCCGATGCGGATCATCCCCCGCAAGGTCAGCGGCCTCTACGCGCGCTCGCTGCACCGCGACCACGAGGGCGAGTGGGACTTCGACCTCGCGTGGAAGCCGATCGAGTCGTGGCCGGCCTACGCCGGGTGGCTCGCGGCGATCCGCCGCGGGCACGCCATCCTCCACGGCGGGCTGTCCCTGCCGTTCCCGGCCCTGGTCCTGTCGAGCACGGCGTCCTCGACGCCGACCGCGATGGGCGAGGACGTGCACTCCACCGACATCGTGCTCGACGTCGAGCAGATCCGGCGCTGGTCCCCCGCCCTCGGCCACCACGTGACCTACGTCGGCATCGAGGGCGCCCGCCACGACGTGTTCCTGTCGCGGGAGGGACCCCGGACCGCGGCGTTCGCCGAGCTCTCCCGCTGGCTGACGGCGTACGTCGAGGGCGGCGACGAGCTGCTGCGGTGAGCTAGTCCGCCGCAGACTCCTCGGGCTCCTTGCGGTTCTGCCACTGCCGGACCAGGCCGTAGACCAGCCCCGCGACCACGCAGGTGGCCAGCGTCAGGGCAAGGATCCACCGGCGCTCGGTCCAGTCGTCGGCCGCGACGACCGGCGCCCAGCCGGCGACCAGGACCGCGACCGACACGACGAAGCCGAAGAACACGCCACGGGTGGTCTGCAGGTCCCGCTGCTGCTCCAGCGCGTAGGTGCGCTTGCTGACCTCGGCGATCTCCGTCATCACCTCGACCAGCTCGACCTGCTCGGTGAGGCGCTGCTCGAGGTCCGACACGGTCTCCGAGCTGTCGGTCTCCTCCACTGTGCTCGCGTCGGTCACCTCAGGCGACTTCGCGGGTTGGTCCGGGTCCTGGGCGAAGGACCAGTCGACGCCCGGGGCCAGCGCCTCGGCGGCGTCCACCTGCTGGTCGAAGCGCTGCGCCAGGCGGCGCAGCTGGTCGTCGACGCGGCTGGGGCGGCCGGGCCCGCCGCGGCGGCCCTCCCGGTTCTTGGCCTCGCGCATGATCGCGTTCCAGTCCGGCCTGGTGATCTGCCGGGACACCCGACCCGCGGTCTCGCTCATCACCTCGTGGAGCGCGGCGTCGAACCTCGCCTGCTCGTCGGTGTCCAGCACGCCGTTCCCCGGCGCGGCGAGCCGCTTGAGGGTGCGCAACGGCAGTCTGCGGATCGAGTCAGGTGTCAGCTCGTCGGGCAGGTCGGCCCGCGTCAGGCCCCGCCGCTCGTCACGCACAGGGTCTTTTCTACGGCATAGACTCCGACACCGTGACGATCGACCTGGACGCCATCAACGCCGAGCGCGAGCGGATCAAGGCCGACCACCTGCGCGACGCCGACGACCGGCCGGAGAGCAGCGCCCAGGGGCTGCACCACTTCGCGCTCATCTGCTCCGACGTACGCCGGACCATCGAGTTCTACCAGGACGTGCTGGAGTTCCCGCTCACCGAGATCTTCGAGAACCGCGACTACGCCGGCTCCAACCACTTCTTCTTCGACATCGGCCACGGCAACCTCCTGGCGTTCTTCGACCTGCCCGGACTCGACCTCGGGCCGTACGCCGAGGTGCTCGGCGGCCTGCACCACCTGGCCATCTCGGTCACCCAGGAGCGCTGGGACCACCTGCGCGGCAAGCTCGACGCCGCCGGCGTCGACTACTTCGTCGAGAGCGAGCGCTCGATCTACTTCCGCGACCCCGACGGCGCCCGCCTCGAGCTCCTCGCCGACCCGCTCGGCGAGATGTACGGCACCAAGGTCCTCTGACCCCGCAGGCCACGCCCCCTCCGCTCGCCCGGACTCCGGGAAAACGCGGACGAGATCGCCGACACGCCCGGTGTTCAGCTCAGTTCATCCGCGTTTTCTGATGTCCGCCCGCAAGCCCACACCCCTCCGTCCGCCACCGTCAGCGCACCAGGAACGACGTGAGCGCGGCGAGGCCGACGACCACGATCACCACGCGCAGGACGAGCGGGGACAGGCGGCGGCCGACGGTGGCGCCCAGCTGACCCCCGACGACCGAGCCGGCGGCGATCAGCGCGACCACCGTCCAGTCGACGTGCGCGACGAACACGAAGATCACGCCGGCGACGCCGTTCACGAGTCCGGCCAGGACGTTCTTGAGGCCGTTGAGGCGCTGCAGGGAGTCGGCGATCCCGATGCCGAGGATCCCGATCAGGATCACACCCTGCGCGGCGCCGAAGTAGCCGCCGTAGACGCCGGTGCCGAACACCGCCGGCCACACCCACCACGGTCCGGTCTCGCCGCGGGCCTGGTCGTGCCGCACGCCCACCCAGCGCGAGATGCGCGGCTGCAGGACGACGAGCACGAGTCCGACCAGGATCAGCGCCGGCACGATCGCCCGGAAGGCGCCCGCCGGGAGCACGGTCAACAGGACCGCGCCGAGGACGCCACCGAGCACCGAGGCGCTCCCGAGCCGGATCATCCGGCCACGCTGTCCCACCAGCTCGCGTCGATAGCCGACGATCCCGCTGGCGACGCCGGGGACCAGCCCGATCGTGTTGGACACGTTCGCGGTCACCGGCGAGATGCCGAACGCCAGCAGGGTCGGGAACGTGATCAGCGTCCCGGACCCCACGACGGCGTTGATGGTCCCGGCGGCCATGCCCGCGAGGAGCACGGCAGCCATCTGGAGGAGCGTCACTGGGCCGGCGGGGCCTCCGGGGCGTCGCCGCTGTCCGCGGGCTCTTCAGGCTCGATCGCCTCGGCGGCATGACTGCCGTGGCCCGGGTTGGCGGCGTGCTCGGCCTCGGCGATCGCGTCCTGCACCGCCTTGTCGGCGCTGGACAGGGCCGCGTCGGTGGTCGCGGTGAGCGTCGCCGGCTCGGTGGATCCCATGTCGACCCGCGTCCGCGGGCCCCCGGACTGTTGCGGGATGCCGGCGATCTCGTGGATGGAGGAGCCGAGTCCCTCCAGCGCCTTGGTGAACTCCGAGGGCACCACCCAGACCTTGTTGGCGTCGCCCTGGGCGATCTTCGGCATCATCTGGAGGTACTGGTACGCCAGGAGCGACTGGTCGGGCTGGCCGTCGTGGATCGCCTGGAACACCGTCTGGATCGCCTGCCCCTCACCCTGGGCCCGCAGGATCGCCGCCTCACGGTCGGCCTGCGCCCGCAGGATCTGCGACTCGCGCGCACCCTCGGCCGAGAGGATCGCCGACTGCTTCTCGCCCTCGGCGGTCAGGATGGCCGACTGGCGCTGGCCCTCGGCGGTGAGGATCGCGGCCCGCTTGTCGCGGTCCGCGCGCATCTGCTTCTCCATCGAGTCCTTGATCGACGGCGGCGGGTCGATGCCCTTGATCTCGACCCGGTTGACGCGCACGCCCCACTTGCCGGTGGCCTCGTCGAGCACGCCGCGCAGGCCGGAGTTGATCTGCTCGCGGCTGGTCAGCGTCTCCTCGAGGTCCATGCCGCCCACGATGTTGCGGAGGGTGGTCATGGTGAGCTGCTCGATCGCCTGGATGTAGTTGGCGATCTCGTACGTCGCCGCGATCGGGTCGGTCACCTGGAAGTAGATGACGGTGTCGATCGAGACCACGAGGTTGTCCTCGGTGATCACCGGCTGCGGCGGGAAGCTGACGACCTGCTCACGCAGGTCGATGAGGTAGCGCACCTTGTCCACGAACGGCACCACGATGTTGAGGCCCGCGGGCAGGGTCTCCTTGTACTTGCCGAAGCGCTCGACGATGCCGGCTCGCGCCTGCGGGATGATCCGCACGGTGCGCGCCAGCATGACGAGCACGAACAGCACGACCACGGCCAGCAGCGCATACACGACCGGCATCGGCGTCTCCTTCTCTTGTTGCTTCTCGGATGATCAGGGCATCAGCTCGCCCACGGGATGGACGTACGCCGTGGCGCCGCGGATCGCGAACACCTCGACTGTCGTCCCCGCAGCGATGGTCGTCGACTCGTCGTAGGGGCAGGCCGACCAGACCTCGCCGCCGAGCTTGATCCGTCCCGGGTGATGGGTCGTGAGCTCCTCGGTCACGATCCCCTGCTGGCCCACGAGCTTCTTCATGCCGGTCACCAGGTCGGGGCCCTGGTGCAGCTTGGCGACCAGGTTGGGTCGCACCAGCGCCAGCATCGCGGCGGAGCTGCCAGCGGCGAGCAGCACCTGCAGCACGAGCGGCAGCGACACCAGCGCGGCCAGCGCGCCGACGATCGCGCCCACGGCGACCATGGCCAAGATCAGGTCCAGGCTGACCATCTCGGCGACGCCCAGCGCCACCGCCAGGACCAGCCAGGCGGCCCAGAGGTGATCCCCCAGCCACTCCATTGCTCGAGCCTATCCCGCGCCCACCCGCGATCACCCGCGATCGGGCTCATCCGTCCCCACGGCGCCGCAGGCGGCGGCGTGCGGTCCAGCGCCCGCCTTCGAAGCTCAGCACCAGCGGCATGTCGAAGGTCTCCGACAGGTGCTCCTCGGTGACGACCTCGCGGACCGGTCCGGCGGCGACGACGCGACCGCCCCGCAGCAGCATCGCGTGACTGAAGCCGGGCGGGATCTCCTCGACGTGATGGGAGACCAGCACCGTCGCCGGCGAGGCGGGATCGAGGGCGAGCGCGCTCAACGTCATCACGAGGTCCTCGCGCCCACCGAGGTCCAGCCCCGCCGCGGGCTCGTCGAGCAGCAGCAGCTCGGGATCGGCCATCAGGGCGCGCGCGATCTGCACCCGCTTGCGCTCCCCCTCGCTGAGGGTGCCGAACGTCCGGTCGAGCAGGTGGTCGGCCCGCACCGACGCGAGCAGGTCACGGGCCCGGTCGTGGTCGAGGTCGTCGTAGGCCTCGCGCCAGCGCCCGACCACGGCGTACGACGCACTGACGACGACGTCGCGGACCAGCTCGTGACGCGGGATCCGCTCGGCCAGGGCCGCGCTGGTCAGCCCGATCCGCGGCCGCAGCTCGAAGACGTCGACCGTGCCGAGCACCTCGTCGAGGATCCCGGCGACGCCGTCGGTGGGGTGGATCTGGGCGGAGGCGACCTGGAGCAGGGTGGTCTTCCCGGCGCCGTTGGGCCCGAGGATCACCCACCGCTCGCCCTCGGCGACGCGCCACGAGATCCGGTCGAGCAGCGTCGCCTGGCCCCGTCGCACGGTCACGTCGGCGAACTCGATCACCGCGACCATGGTCGCCACCCTATCCAGGCGTCTCCAGGCGTAGGGTGGCGCGCCGTGCCCGCCGATGCCCCGGCCCTGCCGGTCTCCGCCGTGGCTGCGTGGTGGGCCACCGCCTGGCTGCGCGGCCACGTCGTGCTCGACCTCGTCCTCGACGCCGTCCTCGGCCAGGACGCCACCCACGTGGTGGCCGGGCTGCCGGGGCTCGAGGGCTCGGTGCCGCTGGGCCGCGCCCTGGGCGAGCTCCGGCTGGCCGGGGCCGCCTCCTTCGGGCTGGCGCTGGCGGTGCCCGGGGACCCGGTCGGGCTCGGTGGCCCGCCGGAGCTGACGACGGCGGTGCTCGAGGGCGGCGAGGCCCTCGTGGCGGGTGCGACCGCGCTCGTGCCGCTCCGGGTGGGCGCGGCCGTCGAGTGGACGGCGTACGCCGCGTCGCCGCGGCAGCTCGCCGACGCGGGAGAGGCGGATCGCGGGCTACGGCTCGCCCTGAACCACGCCGCCACGGCGCTGGCCGAGCTGGAAGTCGCCCGCTGGCGACCCGAGGCCGCCGACGCGCTGATGAACCTGCACCGCCCACCCCGGCTGCGGCCACCGCCCGGCACCCCGATCAGGTGTGCCGAGCTGGCGGGCCGGTCGCTGCAGGCGTCGGCCATCGTCGACCTCGCCCTGGAGGACGACGGCGGCGCGGTCAGCGCCGCCGACGTCGCCCAGAGGCGTGAGTCGCTGCTGCCGTTGGCCGCGGCCGCCCGGCGCGGGCTGGTCGCGGCGTGCTCACCGGAGGGCTGGCCCCCCGACGAGGATCCCGGTCAGGTGCCGTAGGGGTTCTGACCACCGGGGGCCGGGGGCTGACCGTAGTCGGGTCCGCTCGGCGGAGCCTGGCCGTAGTCGGGGCCGGTCGGCGGGGCCGGCGGCTGGCCGAAGCCCGGACCACCCGGAGCGGCGGTGTAGCCCTTGGGCGAGGGACCGTACTGGTTGTCGGGGTGGCTGTCTTGGACGAAGAAGACGATGAGGACGATCCAGCCGACGATCGGGATCAGGCCGATCAGGATCCACCAACCGCTGCGAGACGTGTCGTGCAGACGACGGACGCCCACGGCGATGCCCGGCAGCAGCAGGGCCAGGGAGACCAGCAGCCCCAGGATGCTGTTCCCGATCACGGCGTCGATGATGTCCATGACGATCGACACGATCAGGTTGAAGAGCGCGAACCACCAGTACTCCGAGCGGCGTGCTCTGCCGTTGAAGTCGGCGTACTTCGACAGACACGTACGCACCGCATCCTGGAACGACATCGGACCCCCTGGTCCTCGTGGGCAGCCCCGTCGGCTGCTCTCAGGGGGTTTCTATCACTGGAGAGTCGGCGTGACCTAGGTCTGCTGCCAGACCGCCAGCGCGTTTCCGGCCGGATCGCTGAAGTGGAACCGCCTCCCGCCCGGGAACTCGAAGGGCTCCTCGTCGATGGTGCCTCCCGCCGCGCGCACCGCGGCGTACGTCGCGTCGAGGTCGTCGCTGTAGAGGATCACCAGCGGCAGCCCTGCTCCCGCCGGGCGCTCGGGGTTGAGCCCGCCCATCTCGCCCTCGCCTCCGGGGCGATGGATCCCGGAGTAGGCGGGCCCGTAGTCGGTGAAGTCCCAGCCGAAGGCGTCGGCGTAGAACGATTTGGCCGCCGCGATGTCGGGGGCGGCGAGCTCGACGTAGTCGAAGGTGTGGTGACGCTGCCGGTCGGTGGTGTTCTCACTCATGCCGCGCCACGGTACGGACGACCACCGACAACCGTGCCGCGAGCGCCTAACCTCGGGGGGTCATGACCGACCAGCCGCCGGAGACCCTGCTGCTGACCGTCTCGGGCAAGGACCGCCCGGGAGTCACCTCGGCGATGTTCCGGACCCTGAGCCGGGCCGGCGTCGAGGTGTTGGACATCGAGCAGATCGTGCTCCGACGACGGCTCGTCCTCGGCATCCTGGTCACCGCTCCCCGGGACTGGAAGCGTCTGAGCGCCGAGGTCGAGGCCACCGCGACGGCGCTGGGCATGGGCATCGAGGTCACCCGGGGCACCGGTGACAACCGGGGGCGCCGCGAGGGCCGCTCGCACGTCACCGTGATCGGCACCCCGCTCAAGGCCTCGGCGATGTCGGCGATCGCCGGCCGGATCGCCGACAGCGGGGCCAACATCGACCGCATCGAGCGCATGGCCCGCTACCCCGTGACCGCGATCGACCTCCACGTCTCGGGTGTCGATCCCGACCGGCTCCGCGCCATGCTCAGCGCGGAGGCGTCAGCCCAGGGCGTCGACATCGCCGTCCAGCCGTCGAGCCTGCTGCGTCGCGCGATGCGGCTGATCGTGATGGACGTCGACTCCACGCTCATCCAGGGCGAGGTGATCGAGCTGCTCGCCGCCCACAGCGGGTACGCCGCCGAGGTCGCCGCGGTCACCGACCGGGCCATGCGCGGAGAGCTGGACTTCGAGGAGTCGCTGCGCGCACGGGTGGCCCTGCTGGCCGGGATCCCGGCGTCCGCCCTCGACGAGGTGTACGACGCGCTGGTCCTGGCCCCGGGCGCCCGGACGCTGGTGCGGATCCTGCGCCGCCTCGGCTACCGCTTCGCCCTGGTCTCCGGCGGCTTCAGCCAGATCACCGACCGCCTCGCCGCCGACCTGGGCATCCACTATGCCCGGGCCAACGAGCTGGAGATCGCCGACGGCCGGCTCACCGGCCGGATCGTCGGCGACGTCGTCGACCGGGCCGGCAAGGCCACCGCGCTCCGACACTTCGCCGACGAGGTCGGCGTGACCGTCGAGTCGGTCGTCGCCATCGGCGACGGCGCCAACGACCTGGACATGCTCGAGGTCGCCGGCCTCGGCATCGCGTTCAACGCCAAGGCGCTGGTCCAGGAGGCGGCCGACACCACCGTGAACGTCCCCTACCTCGACGCGATCCTCTACCTCCTCGGCATCAGCCGCGAGGAGATCGAGGCCCTCGACCTCGAGCACGGCCTCGTCACCCCCGCCCCACCCGTCGGCTAGCGCTGGCCGATAGTACGGATCAATATGCCGCTCGCCGGAGGCTTCTGAACGGCATTTTGATCCGTACTATCCCTAGCCGCGGCCGACGTAGAAGGCGGTGAGGCGGGCGGCGGCGAGGTCGAGGGCGGCCCATGGCACGGTCACGTCGAAGACCGCGAGGGCGCCGGTCGGGAAGCCGATCGCCATCTCCCGCGCGCCCTGGGCGTCTCCGCTGCCGTCGTCGAGCAGCTGCGCCAGGTAGGCCATGGTCGGGTTGTGCCCGACCACCACGAGCACCGAGACGTCGTCCGACGTCTCGCGCACCAGGTCGAGCGCGGACTCCGGGCCCGCGCTGTACAAGGCGTCCGAATAGCTCACCTCGGCGTCGAACGAGCCACCCTCGACCAGGGCGAGCCAGGTCGACGTCGTCCGCGCAGCCGACGAGACCAGGGCCGCGTCCGGGGAGATGCCGCTGCCGGCCAGCCAGCGGCCCGCGTCGCGCGCGTCGTCCCAGCCGCGCTGGGCCAGCGCCCGCTGCGCGTCGGTCTCACCTCCGGGCTCCGCCTTGGCGTGGCGCATCACCACCAGCCGTCGGGGCCCCTCCTCGCCCTGCACGCTCACACGCGAACTCTGGCACCGGCTAGCCTTCCCTGTCATGCCTCGCACCGACCCGCAGGACCCCGCGCCCGGGCCCTTGATGGTGATCGGCGGGGCGGAGGACAAGCTCGGCAGGCGCGCGATCCTGACCGACTTCGTCGCCGCCAGTGGCGGCACCGCCGCCAGGATCGTCGTCGTCCCCACCGCCTCGAGCCTGGGAGCCGAGGTCGTCGAGGTGTACGACGCGCTGTTCCGGCGCCTGGGGGCGGGCGAGGTCGTGGCCTGCGGCCCGGAGAGCCGCGAGGAGGCGCACGACCCCGACCTGGTCAAGCTCGTCGACGAGGCCACGGGCGTGTTCATGACCGGCGGCAACCAGCTCAAGCTCTCCGCCGTCGTCTGCGGTACGCCGCTGGGTGACGCGATCGTCCGGGCTCATCGCCGCGGCGCGGTCGTGGCCGGTACGTCGGCCGGCGCCAGCATCCAGTCCTCGCACATGGTCGCCTTCGGCCGCGGCGGAGCGACGCCGAAGCAGCGGATGACGCAGGTGGCGGCGGGGCTCGGACTGCTCGCCACCACGGTCGTCGACCAGCACTTCGACCAGCGCAACCGCTACGGCCGCCTGCTGATGATCGTGGCCCAGTCCCCCCAGCTGCTCGGGATCGGCGTCGACGAGGACACCTGCGCCACGGTCACGCTCGAGGACGGCCACGAGATCCTCCGGGTCTCGGGGCGTGGCGCCGTCACGGTCCTCGACCCGGCGCACCTGGTCACCAACGCCTACGAGGCCACCCGCTCGTCTGCGCTGCTGGCCAGCGGCGTCGTGCTGCACGTGCTGCCGGCGGGCGCGGCGTACGACCTCACCGACCGAGTCCTGATCGAGCAGCAGACCCGGGTCTCGGCCCGCGAGGCGGCCGAGATCGCCGAGGCCCAGGCCGACCTCCGGCTCATGGCTCGCGACATCGCGGCGGGCGACGTGAGCCCGACGCACCTGCGCCGACGTCTGGCTCGCAAGCGCACCTCCCGCAAGACTGGGCCCACTGCAGAAGCCGAGGACGGAGACACCACGTGAGCGAACGCCCGACCCCCGACCTCACGATCGTCGAGACCCGCGTCTACCGCGGACCCAACGTCTGGTCCTACGACAAGGCGATCCATCTCGTGGTCGACCTCGGCGGGCTGGAGCAGTTCCCCACCGACCGGATCCCGGGCTTCGCCGACCACCTCCTCGAGGCCCTGCCCGGGCTGGCGCAGCACTCCTGCTCCCGCGGGCGCAAGGGCGGCTTCGTCGAGCGCCTGCACGAGGGCACCTGGCTCGGGCACGTCACGGAGCACTGCGCGCTGGCCCTGCAGCAGGTCGTCGGGCACGACATCCGCCGCGGCAAGACCCGCGGGGTCAAGGGCGAGCCCGGTCACTACAACGTCATCTACGGCTACATCGACGAGAACGTCGGGCTCGCGGCCGGTCGGCTGGCCGCGCGCCTGGTCAACCACCTCGTCCAGGCCGACCCCGAGTTCGACTGGGCCGGCGAGCTCGAGCGGTTCATCATCCGCGCCGAGCGCACGGCGTTCGGTCCCTCGACGCAGGCCCTGGTCGACGAGGCGGTCAGCCGCGACATCCCGTGGATCCGGCTCAACCAGTACTCCCTGGTCCAGCTCGGTCAGGGCGTCCACGCGAAGCGGATCCGGGCGACCATGACCTCGGAGACCAGCTCGATCGCGGTCGACGTCGCCTCCGACAAGGACCTCACCACCAAGCTCCTCGGCGCAGCCGGGCTGCCCGTGCCCAAGCAGGAGTCGGTGCGCGACGCCGACGGGGCGGCCGCCGCCGCCCGGCGGATCGGCTTCCCGGTCGTCGTCAAGCCCCTCGACGGAAACCACGGTCGCGGCGTCTGCCTCAACCTGCAGTCCGAGGACGACGTGCGCGAGGCGTTCCCGGTGGCCCAGGAGCAGTCCCGGCGCGGCGTCTGCATCGTCGAGTCGTTCGTGACCGGACGCGACTACCGGTGCCTGATCATCGACGGCCGGATGGCGGCGATCGCCGAGCGCGTGCCCGCCTCGGTCACCGGTGACGGGCGCAGCACGGTGCGGGAGCTGGTCGACCTCACCAACGCCGACCCGCGCCGTGGTGTCGGCCACGAGAAGGTGCTGACCCGGATCAAGATCGACGCCGCGGCCGAGGAGGTGCTCGCCGGCCAGGGGCACACCCTCGACTCGGTGCCCGGCGAGGGCGAGATGGTCAAGCTCGCGCTGACCGGCAACATGTCGACCGGCGGCATCTCGATCGACCGCACCTTCGAGGCGCACCCGGAGAACATCGAGATCGCCGAGGAGGCGGCCCGGATGATCGGGCTCGACATCGCCGGCATCGACTTCATCTGCCCCGACATCACCGAGCCCGTGCGCGAGACCGGCGGCGCGATCTGCGAGGTCAACGCCGCGCCGGGCTTCCGGATGCACACCCACCCGACCATCGGCGAGCCGCAGTTCATCGCCAAGCCGGTCGTCGACATGCTCTTCCCGCCGGGCGCGCCGTCGCGGATCCCGGTCGTCGCGGTCACCGGCACCAACGGCAAGACGACCACCTCGCGGATGATCAGCCACATCTTCAAGGGCATGGGCCGCAAGGTCGGGATGACCTCGACCGACGGCGTCGTGATCGACGAGCGGCTGGTCATCCGGGCCGACGCGTCCGGGCCGCGCAGCGCACGGATGGTCCTGCAGAACCCGCGCGTCGACTTCGCCGTCTTCGAGGTCGCCCGCGGCGGCATCCTGCGCGAGGGTCTCGGCTACGAGCGCAACGACGTCGCGGTCGTGCTCAACGTGCAGCCCGACCACCTCGGCATGCGCGGCATCGACACCGTCGAGCAGCTCGCCGACGTGAAGGCGGTCGTCGTCGAGGCGGTCCCGCGCGACGGGCACGCCGTCCTCAACGCCGACGACCCGCTGGTGCGCGAGATGCGCCGCCGGTGTTCGGGCGAGGTCGTCTGGTTCTCGATGGAGGAGCCCGGCTCCGAGGTGCGCGAGATGATCGACGCACACTGCCGTCGCGGAGGCAAGGCGCTGGTCCTGAACCCTTCCGACCGCGGCGAGATGATCGTGGTCAAGCACGGCCGCCGCGAGATGCAGCTGGCCTGGACCCACCTCCTGCCCGCCACGTTCAACGGGCGGGCCCGGATGAACGTCCAGAACTCCCTGGCCGCCGCGGCGGCGGCGTTCGCGGCGGGGGCGCCGCTGCACGACATCCGGCAGGGGCTGCGCAGCTTCTCGACCAACTACTACCTCTCCCCCGGCCGCCTCAACGAGGTGGACGTCAACGGCGTGCACGTGATCGTCGACTACTGCCACAACGCTCCCGGCATGCGGATGCTGGGCGACTTCGTCGACCGCGTCGGCGAGTCGCTGTCGGCCAGCTCGGAGCTGGGACGGCTCTCGCGGATCGGCGTCGTGGCCACGGCCGGCGACCGCCGCGACGAGGACATGCGCGAGCTCGGAGCGGTCGCGGCCGAGCACTTCGACGTGGTCATCGTCCGCGAGGACGACAACCTGCGCCGACGCGAGCGGGGCGAGACCTCGGGGCTGGTCGCCGAGGGCGTGCGGAAGGCGATGGCCGAGGGCGCGCGCTGCAAGCAGGTCGAGGTCGTCCTGGAGGAGATCGACGCGGTGCGCCATGCCATGTCGCGGGCCAACCCCGGCGATCTCGTGGTCATCTGCGTCGACCAGCACGGACGGGTGATGAGCGAGCTCGAGACCTGGTCCAAGCAGGCCCAGGCCGGCTCCGGCGAGAACCCCGACGCACCCGCCGCGGACCCGGACTACACCCCGACCGAGGCCTGAGTCTGGCGGCTCTCCACCTCGAGCACCGAGCGGATGGTGGTCAGGACGCTGTCGGGGTTGAGGCTGATCGAGTCGATGCCGATCTCGACCAGGAACTCCGCGACGTCCGGGAAGTCCGACGGAGCCTGCCCGCACAGCCCGGAGTGGACCCCGTTGCGCCGGCATCCCTCCACCGCCCAGCGGATCATCTGCAGGACCCCGGGGTCGCGCTCGTCGTAGTCGAACGCCACCAGCGCGCTGTCCCGGTCGACCCCCAGGGTGAGCTGGGTGAGGTCGTTGGACCCGATCGAGAACCCGTCGAAGCGAGTGGAGAACTCGTCGATCAGGACGACGTTGTTCGGGATCTCGCACATGGCATAGATCTGGAGGCCGTGCTCACCACGGCGCAGTCCCAGCTCGGCCATCCGCGCCAGGACGAGATCGGCCTCCTCGACCCGCCGGACGAACGGCAGCATCACGATGACGTTGTCCAGACCCATGTCCTCACGCACCCGCCGCATGGCCCGGCACTCCAGGGCGAAGCCCTCCTCATACGCCGGGTGGGCGTACCGCGAGGCACCGCGGAAGCCCAGCATCGGGTTCTCCTCGTGCGGCTCGAAGTCGGCACCGCCCAGGAGGCTGGCGTACTCGTTGGACTTGAAGTCCGACATCCGCACGACCACCGGACGGGGGAAGAACGCCGCGGCGATGGTGCCGACCCCTTCGGCGAGCCGCTCGACGAAGAAGCTCTCCCCGTCGGCGTACCCCCGGGTCAGGTCGGCGAGAGCGGCCCGGACCTCGGGGTCGACGACGCGCTCGGGGTGCACGAGGGCGAGGGGATGCGCCTTGATCGACTCGCTCACGATGAACTCCATGCGCGCGAGCCCGACGCCGTCGCACGGGAGGAGTGCCGTTCGGAACGCCAGGTCGGGATTGCCGAGGTTGACCATGATCTCGGTGCGTGGGCGCGGCACCTCGGTCATGTCGGTGGTCACGACGTGGTACGCCGCGGCCCCGGCGTAGACGCGGCCGGTGTCGCCCTCGGCGCACGAGACCGTCACCTCGCCCGCGGCGGCCAGGCGCACGGTGGCGTCTCCGGCACCGACGACGGCCGGGATGCCCAGCTCACGGGCGATGATCGCCGCGTGGCAGGTCCGGCCACCGCGGTTGGTCACCACAGCGGCGGCGGTCTTCATGACCGGCTCCCAGTCGGGGGTCGTGGTGTCGGCGACCAGGACCTCACCCGGCCGGAAGGACGCGAGCTGCGCCAGGTTGGTGACCACGTGGGCGGCGCCGGTCGCAACCTTGTCCCCCACCGACCGGCCGTCGGCCAGCACCCGGCCGTGACTGTCGACGACGTAGCTCTCGATGTGCGTCGCGGAGCGCTGTGACGCAGCCGTCTCGGGGCGCGCCTGCACGATGTAGAGCAGCCCGTCCGTGCCGTCCTGGGCCCATTCCACGTCCATGGGCACGCCGTAGTGCTCCTCGATCAGCAGGGCGCTGCTCGTCAGCTCCAGCACGTCGGCGTCGCTGAGCGAGAACACCTCGCGGTCGGCCTTGGGAGTGGGGACGTTGCGGGTGGTGTGCCTCGTCCCCCCCTCGGCGAAGATCATCTTCACCGCCTTGTCGCCGCGGCGGCGCCGCAGGACGACGCGGTGTCCGCTGCGGAAGGTCGGCTTGTGGACGTAGAACTCGTCGGGGTCGACGGCGCCCTGCACGACGTTCTCCCCCAGCCCGTAGGCCGAGGTGACGAACACGATGTCGCGGAACCCCGACTCGGTGTCGAGCGTGAAGATCACACCGGAGGCGGCCAGGTCGCTGCGCACCATCTTCATCACGCCCACCGACAAGGCGACCTTGAAGTGGTCGAACCCCTGGTCGATCCGATAGTGGATGGCCCGGTCGGTGAACAGGCTCGCGAAGCAGCGACGCACGGCGTCGACGAGACTGCGCTCCCCCCGGATGTTGAGGAACGTCTCGTGCTGGCCGGCGAAGCTGGCGTCCGGCAGGTCCTCGGCAGTCGCCGAGCTGCGCACGGCGACCGTCACGTCGTCCCCGTACTCGCGTCGCAGGTCCGCGTACGCCGCCAGCAGCTCGGTGGTCACCTCCGCAGGGAGCTCCGCGCCGTACACGAGCTCGCGCGCGCGGTGGCCGCGCTGCGCCAGGTCGGCGACGTCGTCGGGGTCCAGGCCGTCCAGCGCGTCGTGCAGCGCCGGCAGCACGCCGGCCGCATCGAGCGTCAGCCGGTAGGCCTCGGCCGTGACCGCGAAGCCGTGCGGCACACGCAGCTGTGCCGACCGCAGATGCTGGTACATCTCTCCCAGGGAGGCGTTCTTGCCACCGACCAGGGGCACGTCGGCCCTCCCGATCTCGGCGAAGTCTCGGACGTAGCGTCGCTCGGTCATCCTCGTCGCTCCCTCTCCTGGCGCGGTGCGTCTCGACTCTGCGCCGCGGTCCCACACCGGCCTAGGGGCCAACGTCATCTGGACGTACCGCTGTCGCGATGACCTTCGCCCCTGTCCGCGGCGTCGCCCGCGATCGAGGCTCGGGTGGGCATCGAGGAGGCACCATGACCGAGCCGCAACAGGGGCGTACGCCGGTCGTCGTCGTCGGCGTCGACTGCTCGGACCGCTCCGTGCCGGTCCTGCAGTGGACCGCCAGGTACGCACGGGCCCAGGGGGCTCGGGTCCGGGTCGTCGCCGCCTGGCACTTCCCCGAGGTCGCCGGGCACCGTCCCGTCCGCGTCGAGGCGGACATGTCGGCCCGGCTCGAGACGCTCGTCGCCGGCCTGGTCTCCCGGACCATGGCCGGTCTCGCCTGCGAGACCGTCGTCCACGAGGCGAACCCCGCTCAGCTGCTGCTCCACGAGGCCGCCGGCGCCGACCTCCTCGTCCTGGGCAGCCGCGGCCACGACCACGCGTACCGGCCCGGACTCGGCTCGGTCACCTTCGCGTGTCTCAACGCCGCCCCGTGCCCGGTCGTGGTCGTGCCGGTCGACGGCTCCCCCTAGGCGTCGACCCGACCGCGGGGAAGCAACCGCACCGCCTGCTCCAGGCGCTGCATGGCGTCCGGTACGGCGTCGGCGTCGATCCCTCCGAAGCCGATCGCCAGACCCGCGCGGGCGGGCTGCTCGACGTACAGCCTCGAGAGGGCCTCGACCCGGGCGCCACGAGCACCTGCGCGCTCCACGGCGAGCCGGTCGTCGACGGAGCCGTCCCGGAAGTGCGCACACACGTGGAGACCGGCCACCGACGGCACCACCTCGAGCACGTCGTCCAGAGCGGCCAGGCAGTCGAGCACGCGCTCCCGGCGCTCGCGGTAGACGCGGGTGGCGCGGCGTACGTGTGCGGCGTGGTGGCCCTCGGCCAGGAACTCCGCGAGGGCGCCTTGGGTCGTCAGGTCGCCGTCCCACGTGGTCACCCGCTTCGCCTCGCGCAGCGCGGCGTTCAGCGAGCGTGGCGGCACGACGTACCCCACCCGCAGCGCGGGCAGCAGGGACTTCGAGAACGTGCCGACGTAGGCCACGCGACCCTCGCGGTCCAGGCTCTGCAGCGGCTCGACGGGCTGCTCGCCGAAGCGGTACTCGCTGTCGTAGTCGTCCTCCAGCACCACCGCGTCGTGCTCGACGGCCCACCGCAGCAGCGCCAGCCGTCGGCTCAGCGACATCGCGACACCGGTCGGGAACTGGTGCGACGGCGTGACGTAGACCAGCCGTGCGTCGGACGGGATGGCCTCGATCACGAGTCCCTCCGCGTCGACGGGGACACCGCGCAGTGTCGCCCGGTGGGTCTGGAGGAGTCGGTGCACCGCGAAGTACCCCGGGTCCTCCACGGCGACCACCGCGCGTGGCGCGAGCAGGACCCGCGCGAGGAGGTCCACGGCCTGCTGGGCGCCGGCGGTGACGATCACGTCGTCCTCGGACGCGACCACCGCGCGGGCCAGCCCGAGGAAGCGGGCGATCTCGCGCTGGAGCCGGGCCGAGCCGCGCCCGGAGTACGCCGACTCCTCCAACCGCGAACGGCGCAGCTGTGCCGAGACCAGCCGGCGCCACACCTCCAGCGGGAACAGCGCCGGGTCGGGCTGTCCGAGCGAGAGGTCGTGGAGCGCCCGGTCGCGGCGGACCGGGCCGCGGGTGTCGCCTTCCCAGACCGGGAGCGGGCGCACGGCGCCCGGGCGAGCTCGACGAACGGTCTCCGGCGCGACCGAGGCGACGTAGGTGCCGGAGCCGCTGCGGGTCTCGAGGAAGCCCTCGGCGCCCAGCCGGTCGTAGGCGGCCGTCACGGTGCCGCGGGCGACGTCGAGCTGGCGAGCCAGGTCGCGCGTGCCCGGCACCCGCTCGCCCGGCGCCAGCCGCCCGTCGAGCACGGCCTCGCGCAGGGCGCGGTAGATCCGGGTCACCCGGTCCCCCGGACCCTCCAGCGTGACGTGCACGTCCACGAGGCCTGCTCAGCCGCGCAGCTCGGGCTCCCAGGCGCGGGAGGAGACGGCGAGCATGTTCCAGGCGTTGATGGTGACGATCAGGGCGAGCAGCGCGCCGACCTCGTCCGGGGACCAGTGCGCGGCGACCGCGTCGTACTCCTCGGCGGGCACGTGCGTGTCGGCGAGCCGGGTGACGACCTCGGTGAAGCGGAGGGCGGCTCGCTCGCGCTCGGTGAAGAACGGGGACTCGTTCCAGACGGCCACGGCGTGGATCCGCTGGGCCGGCTCGCCGGCTCCGGCCGCGTCCGTGCTGTGCATGTCGACGCAGTAGGAGCAGCCGTTGATCTGGGAGGCGCGCAGGCGCATCAGGTCGCGGAGGCCCGCCGGGATGCCGGCGCGGTCTGCCTCGCGGGTGGCCGTCGTGTCGAGGTGCGCCATGGCCTTGTTGTACGACGGGATGACGGCGTCGACCTCGAGCCGGGTCGGGATGTGGTGGAGGGTGTCTGCGGTGGTGGACATGGCTCCACCATAGGTCCGATCCGGACCAGACGGATGGGCCGGTTATGCCCTGTTCGACTGGTCCGCTCAGGGGATCTGCAGCACGCGGGCCTAGGCGGCGTCGACCTCCTGCGGCGACCGGATTTCGGCGGCGGCCGGGACCGCGCGACGCTCACCCACCAGGAGCACGACGAGCGCGCCGGTGAGGGACACCGCCGCGGTCACGAGGGCCGCGCGGTTCCAGCCCGCCACCAGCGAGGCGGTCGTGGCCACGCCCGAGGGGGCCGCCACCACCGACACCACCGTGACGCCCAGGGCCGAGCCGAGGTAGCGCGCGGTGTTGTTGGCCCCGCTGCCGAGGCCGGCCTGGGCCGGCGGCACGCTGGCGACGCTCTCGCGCCCGAGAGCCGCGTTCAGCACGCCGGTGGCGAAGCCGGCGACCAGCAGCCCCGGCACGAACCGCCAGGCTCCGCTGCCGGTGCCGACGCCCCACAGCATCAGCTGGCCGACGGCGATGATCGCCAGCGAGAAGCCCATCCGGGCGCGGCCGGTCCAGTGGTGCGGGAGCCCGCGTGAGGCGATCGCCGTCAGCACGCTCGGGCCCGACCAGCTCAGCATCAGCCAGGCCGTGGTGGTCGGCGGCAGGCCGAGCGCGACCTGGGCGAAGCCGGAGACGAAGGACAGCAGCGCGATGATCCCGCCGCCGACCGCGAGTCCGGCCGCGGTCACCGCCGCGAACGCGGGGCGTCGGAACAGTCCCAGGTCGATCATGGCGTGGTCGGACCTGCGCTCCACGACGACGAACGCCGTGAGCAGCACGACCCCCGCGGCCAGGAGGGCCAGCACGAGCGGGCGAGTCCAGCCCTGGCGCCCCTCGGTCAGCCCCGCGAGCAGAGCTCCGGTGCCGGCCGCGAGCAGCACGACGCCGGGTACGTCGAGCCGGGCGCGGTGCGCGGACCGCGACTCGTCGCAGCCCTGCGCCGTGACCGCCAGCAGGACTCCGGCGAGCGCCAGCACGACGTACACGTCGCGCCAGGAGTCCCAGCGCCCCAGCCAGGTCGAGAGGACCGGGCCGATCGCGATGCCCGCACCGACGCTCGCCCCCCACAGGCCGGTGGCGCGCGCCCGCTCGAGCGGGTCGGTGAAGCCGACCGCGATCATCCCGAGCCCGGCCGCGATCACCGCCGCACCTCCCGCGCCCATCAGGATCCGGGCGAGGACGAACACCGCGACGTCCTGGGTCACCGCCGTGACCAGCGACCCGAGGGCGAGGACGACCGCGCCGGCGACGAACGTGCGCCGCCGACCGAAGTCGTCAGCGACCCGCCCGGCCGTCAGCAGGAAGGCCCCGAGCCCGATCGACATCGAGCTGAGGATCCACGTGCGACCCGACGGGCCGGCGTCGAGACCGGCCGCGGTCTGGTTGAGGTTGGCCAGCGGAGCGGTGAACGCCACGAGCACGGCCAGCGTGCCCAGCGTGGCACTGAGGAGAGTACGGCGGGCGGCGGAGGTCACGAGTGCTCCTGAGACTTGGTCTGATGGTTGAACTAAAGGGACCGTAGCATATAGTCTGTCCACCAGACCAGATCGTGCAGATGATCTGCCCCACACCGGAGGTCCCCGATGCCGCTGGGCACCGACTACGCCCGCCAGGACTGCTCCCTGGCCCGCTCCCTGGAGCTCGTCGGAGAGCGCTGGACCCTGCTGATCCTGCGCGACGCCTTCCTGGGGGTGCGCCGGTTCTCCGACTTCCAGACCCACCTCGACATCTCCAAGGCCGTCCTGAGCGCGCGGCTCGAGGCGCTCGTGGCCGACGGCCTCCTCGCCCGGAGCGGCGAGGGGCACCCGACGTACGAGCTCACCGAGGAGGGCCTGGAGCTGTGGCCGGCGCTCTACGCCCTGGTGCAGTGGGGAGACCGGCGTACGACTCCCGGGCGGCCACGCCGCCTGTACCAGCACGTCGGCTGCGGTGACCTCGGCCCCGACGGGCGCTGCCATGCCTGCGGGGTCTCCCCCGCGCCCGGTGACATCGTGGTGCGTCCGGGGCCGGGGGCGGACCTGACGCTGCGCCAGGACCCGGTCTCGGTGGCGATGCGCGAGCCGCACCGCCTCCTGGAGCCCTTCACGACGCGCTGACGGCCCGCACCTTCGCGCCCAGCTGCTCGGGACTGTCGGCGGAGCCGCCATGGTCGGCGATCCAGTCGTAGACCTGCTGCCGCTCGGCGTGGCACATCAGGCCCACGACGTCCCCGTCCCGGGCCTGGCCGACCAGCGCGGCGAGGCACTCGACCTCGGTGGGGTACGCCGGGACGTCGTGGACGCCGACCCGCTCGGCGCCGTCACGCATCAACGTCTCGAGCTCCACGACCGTGCGGCCGCGCAGGTAGTGCTGCTTGTGCCCGATCGCCAGGACGTCCGCGCCCATGCCACCGATCTCACCCAGCCGGCCGATCAGCTCGTCGGTCCGGTCGCCCACCGCGCCCAGACCCAGCATGAGGCGGGCGCCGGGACGGCGTACTCCCCCCATGATCTCCAGGAGCGCCTCGAGCCCCGCCTCGTTGTGGGCCAGGTCGATGACCACGGACGCCGCGCCCCCTTGGACCGGGACGGTGAAGAAGTTCATCCGGCCCGGGTTGTGCTCGGCGTCGGGGCGGAACGACCGCAGCCCCGCGATTACCTGTGCCCGTGGGATGCCCGCGGCGAGGGCTGCCGACGCCGCTGCCAGGGCGTTCTCGACGTTGAAGCGGGACAAGCCGGCGAGCGTCATCGGGATGTCGGCCAGCTCGACCAGCGGGTCCGGGTCCGCCGACGGACGGAGCACTGAGAGCCACCCGTCGATCACCGTCGTCGCCCGTCCCCGGGCGTCCAGCGTCTCGCGGACCGCCGGCGAGTTGGGGTCGCGGGAGAACACCCAGGGGTGGCAGTGGATCACGCTGCGCATCGCGTACACGCGCGGGTCGTCGCCGTTGAGGACCGCCCAGCCGCGGCGTCGCGTGATCCGCGGGACGACGGACTTGACCTCCGCCAGCTGGTCGAGCGTGTCGATGCCCTGGAGCCCGAGGTGGTCGGCGCTGACGTTGGTCACCACGGAGACGTCGTTGCGGGTGAGGCCGATGCCCTTGAGCAGGATGCCGCCGCGCGCGGTCTCGGTGACGGCGAACTGCACGCCGGGCAGACCCAGCACCCGACCCGCCCCGCTCGGCCCGGAGTAGTCACCCGCCTCGACCAGCTCGCCGTCGAGGTAGATGCCGTCGGTGTTGGACCAGCCGACGACCTTGCCGCTCGTGCGGGCGATGTGGGCGATCATCCGGCTGGTTGTCGTCTTGCCGTTGGTGCCGGTCACGGCGACGACGGGAATGGTCGGCCGGATCGTGTGCGGCTCCTCCCCCTGCGGGGAGGCGACGACGCGCTCGGCGGCGTGACCCACCGCCTCCTCGACGTCCTCCCCCGGGATCGCGTCCAGCACGTCGGCGACGGCACGTCCCATCTCCTGGGCCCGGTCGCGGTGGCGCCACGGGTAGGCCACGACGACCAGGTGGGCGTCGTTCGTCGGGCGCACGCGGACGGCGAGCCGCACGGTGCCCGACTCGCGGGCGATCTCGCGCACGAGCCGGGCGACCGCCCGCAACGCGAAGCGCTGCCGGAACCCCGTGTCCGGCTCACCCGGCCGCGCCGAGGTCAGCCCGATCCGACGCGCCAGGCGCTCGGCGGTCGCCGTCGGCGCCGACGCCAGCCCGCCGATGTCGAGGGTGAGCTTGATGGCGGCGCGCGGGAAGTACAGGTTCGGGCCCTCGAGGACGCGAAGCTCGGTCAGCGACGTCACGCGCGCACGCTATCCCGCAGCGGCCTAGGCGCCCATGGCGTGGTAGCCGCCGTCGACGTGCACGATCTCGCCGGTGGTCTTGGGGAAGAAGTCGCTGAGCAGGGCCACGACCGTGCGGGCGGTCGGCTCGAGGTCGTTGAGGTCCCACCCCAGCGGCGCGCGCTTGAGCCACTCGTCCTCGAAGAGCTCGAAGCCCGGGATCGCCTTGGCCGCCAGGGTCTTCAGCGCTCCGGCGCTGACCAGGTTGCACCGGATGCCCTGCGGCCCCAGGTCACGGGCGAGGTAGCGGTTGCACGACTCCAGGGCCCCCTTGGCGAAGCCCATCCAGTCGTAGCCGGGCCACGCGACCGACGCGTCGAACGTCATCCCGACGATGCTGCCGCCCGGTCCCATCAGGGGCAGGCAGGCGGTGGTGAGGGCCTTGAGGGAGTACGCCGAGACGTGCACCGCCTGCGCGACGTCGTTCCACGGCCCGGTCATGAACTTGCCGCCGAGCAGCGTCTCGGGGTTGCCGTAGGCGATGGAGTGCACGACGCCGTCCAGCCCGTCGACGTGCTCGCGGACCGCGTCGGCGAGCCCGGCGAGGTGCTCCTCGTCGGTGACGTCGAGCTCCAGCACCGGAGGCTCGGTCGGCAGCCGCTTGGCGATCCGCTTGGTGATGTTGAGCGCGCGGCCGAAGTTGGAGATCAGGACGGTCGCGCCCTGCTCCTGGGCGACCTTCGCCGTCGCGAAGCCGATCGAGGAGTCCAGGGTCACGCCCGCGACCAGGATCCGCTTGCCGTCGAGGATGCCGCTCATGTCTCTCCTTGGTTGGGAACGGGGAAGCGAGGTCAGTGGCCCATGCCGAGTCCGCCGTCGACCGGGATCACCGCGCCGGAGACGTAGGACCCGCCCTCCGAGGCGAGCCAGGTGACCGCCGAGGCGACCTCCTCGACGGTGCCGTAACGGTGCAGCGGCACCTGCCCCATGATCGCGGTCTTCTGGTCGTCGGACAGCACGGCGGTCATGTCGGTCTCGATGAAGCCGGGCGCGACGACGTTCGCGGTGATCGAGCGCGACCCGAGCTCGCGGGTCAGCGACCGCGCCATGCCCACCAGGCCCGACTTGGACGCCGCGTAGTTGACCTGCCCAGCCTGACCGGTGAGGCCGACCACCGACGAGATCAGGATGATCCGGCCACGCCGCAGGCGCAGCATCCCCTTCGCCGCGCGCTTGGTGAGCCGGAAGGTGCCGGTCAGGTTGGTCTCGATCACGCGGGACCAGTCCTCCTCCGACATCCGCAGCAGCAGCGTGTCGGCGGTGATGCCGGCGTTGGCGACCAGCACCTCGACCGGGCCGTGGGCGGCCTCCGCGTCGGCGAAGGCCTGCTCGACGGCGGCGGGGTCGCCGACGTCGCAGGTCAGGTCGAGGGCGCCATCGGGCCCGCCGCCGGAGCGCGAGGTGACCGCCACCCGGTCGCCGAGGGCCAAGAACGCCTCGGCGATGGCGCGTCCGATGCCCCTGCTGCCTCCGGTGACCAGGACCGATCGGGGGTCGCTCATGGCGCCGACGCTAGCGACTACCACGCACTACCCGGAAGTCGGCGGTCCCTAGTCGTCCTCGAGGCGGAACCCGATCTTCATCCCGACCTGGAAGTGCTCCACGTCGCCGTCCTTGATCTGGCCGCGGACCTGGGTGATCTCGAACCAGTCCACGTGTCGCAGGGTGGTGCTGGCCCGGCGGACCGCGTTGCGGACGGCCTCGTCGATCCCGTCCGGGGAGGTGCCGACGATCTCGGTGACCCGATAGGTGCGGTTGCTCATGCGCGGACTCTACGGGCGCGATGCACCCATCCGGGGCGGGGTGGGTGCCGGATCACCAGGAGAAGACCCCGACTTAAGGTGAGGTATGGCGCGCACCCGGCGCGGAGCACCGACTCCGATCCGCATCACCACGGCGTCCGCGAGCCCCGACGAAGACATCTCCGCACGTCAGCGGCGCTATCTGATCGCGATGGGCGTGCGGACGCTCTGCTTCCTCGTGGTCGCGGCGCTGGCGATCACCCACTTCGGGCCGGGCTGGCTGCCCTGGATCTTCGTGGCCGGAGCGGTCGTCCTGCCCTACGTCGCGGTCGTCATGGCCAACGCGGCCACCACGAAATCGGACGGTTTCGCGCTCCAGGACGGGTCATCGGGAGACAAGCAGCTGCCCACAGGTTCGGATTCCGAATGAATCTCGCCAGTTCTGGTGTTGGAGACGGGCGAGCCGCCGTGCAAGAATCGCCGACGTGCCGCTGATCCTCGGATCAACGCACCGACGAGTGCCGGAAAGCTTCCCCCGTGGCTGTCTGGCACTCGTCGTTTTTTTGTCCGGGGCCAGGCTCAGCCGCCGATGGCCGACATCGGGCGGTCCGGCTGCAGGAACGTCGGGTCGTTGATCCCGTGGCCGGGCAGCTTGCCCGCCATCGCGGCCACCCAGCGGCGGGCGAGCTCGTCGTCGTCGGCTCCGGCGCGCAGCGCCGCACGCAGGTCGGACTCCTCCCGCGCGAACAGGCAGTTGCGCACCTGACCGTCGGCCGTCAGGCGGACCCGGTCGCAGTCGCCGCAGAACGGCCGCGTCACCGACGCGATCACGCCGACGACCGCCGGCCCGCCGTTGACCAGGAACAGCTCCGCGGGCGCGCTCCCGCGCGGCTCACGCGCGGGCGTGAGAGTGAACTCGCGGCCCAAGCGCTCGAGGATCTCCTCGGCCGTCACCATCTGCTCGCGCTGCCAGTCGTGCTGGGCGTCCAGCGGCATCTGCTCGATGAACCGGAGCTGGTACTCATGGGCGACCGCCCACGCCAGCAGGTCGCCCGCCTCGTCGTCGTTGACCCCACGCAGCAGCACGGCGTTCACCTTCACCGGCGTGAGCCCGGCCTCGTGAGCCGCCTTGGCGCCGCGCAGCACGTCGTCGAGACGGTCGCGCCGGGTGATCGTGCGGAAGCGGGCGGGGTCCAGCGTGTCCAGGCTCAGGTTCACCCGGTTCAGGCCGGCGTCGGCGAGGGCCCCGGCGAGCCGCTCCAGACCGAGCCCGTTGGTGGTGACCGAGAGCTCGAGCTCCGGGTCGAGCGCGCGGGTCCGGGTGACGATGTCGACCAGCCCGCGCCGGATCAGGGGCTCACCACCGGTGAACCGGACGTCGCGGATGCCGAGCCGGCGTACGCCGATCGTGATCAGCCGGACGACCTCGTCGTCGGTGAGCACCTCCGCGTGCGGCAGCCAGTCCAGGCCTTCGGCGGGCATGCAGTACGAGCAGCGCAGGTTGCACTTGTCGGTCAGCGACACCCGGAGGTCGGTCGCGACCCGGCCGTAGGCGTCGGCCAACGCCAGCGGCGCCGGTGTCGTGCTCCCCGTACTCACCCGTCGAGTCTAGGTCAGGGGACGCCGAGAACCCCGGTCACCGAGGGCCGGATAGCCTCGCACGGTGTCGTCGGAAGCCCGGAGCCTGCGGTTCCTGCTGAGCCGACGCTGGATCTTCCTGCTGGTGTTCGTGCTGGTCTGGGGGTACGCCTGCCTGCTGCTCGGCCGCTGGCAGTGGCACCGCCTGGAGAGCCGGCGGGCCGGCAACACGATCATCCAGACCAACGAGAGCGCCTCGCCGCGTCCGGTCGACGAGGTGCTCAAGCGGGGCGTGGACCCTCCGGGCACCGACCAGTACGCCGTGGTGTCGGCCACCGGCACCTACGAGCCCTCGCAGACGGTGGTGATCCGCTACCAGACGCGTGACGGCAACCCCGGCGTGGACGTCGTCGTGCCGCTGATGACGTCCACGGGCACGGCGCTGCTCGTCGACCGCGGGTGGTTCCAGACCTCGAACGAGGGCGGGACCGACGCGTCGCAGGTGCCCGCGCCCCCCTCCGGCACCGTGCGCGTCACCGGCTGGGTCCGGCAGGACGCCGGCGGGAGCTCGACGGACGTCGTGGACGCGTCCGCCCGGTCCATCTCCAGCGCCAAGATCGGCCCCGCGATCGGGGTGCCGGTCTACGGCGGCTTCGTCCAGCTGCTCACCGAGTCGCCGGCCGCGGCGACGCCCCTGACCAAGGCCGATGCCCCGGGGCTCGGCGACGGTCCACACTTCTTCTACGCGCTGCAGTGGTGGTTCTTCGGGATCCTGGGGCTGTTCGGCTACCTCTACCTCGCCTGGGAGGAGCGCACCGGGCGCGCCGAGCTGCGCCGAACCCAGCAGCCCACGCGCAAGCGCTCTCCCTCCTCGGTCGGACAGTCAGAGGGCGCGGGTCGCCCCGCCATCGATCGGCAGCATGCTTCCGGTGACGAACGACGCGGCGGGGCTGAGCAGGAACGCAGCAGCACGGCCGAACTCTGACGGCTCCCCGTCGCGCCGGAGGGGGACGTTCTGAGCGGCACTCGCCTTGGCCGCGGCGGGATCCGGCGCAAGCGCGTCCAGCTCGGCGACCCGTTCGGTCGCCACCCGGCCGGGCAGCAGCCCGTTGACCCGGATGCCTCGCGGGCCGAGCTCGTCGGCCAGCTGCTTGGCGATCATCGCCAGCCCGGGCCGGAAGCCGTTGCTGATCGCCAGCTGCGTGAGCGGGTTCCGCACACTGGTGGAGAGCACGAAGGCGATCGCGCCACCCTCCCCCAGCTCGGCGGCGACCTCGCGCGCCATCCGCACGCCGCCGAGGAACACCGAGCCGAACGCCACCGTCCACTGCTCGTCGGTCGTGCTCGCCACCGTGCCGACGGGTGGACCGCCGACGCTGATCAGCGCGCCGTCCAGGCGGCCCCAGCGCTCGCGGGCGCTCGCGATCAGGCGGCCCGGCACGGTGGCGTCGGCGTTGTCGCCCACGACGTACGCCGCGTGGTCGCCCAGCGCGTCGACCGCGGACGCCAGCGACTCTTCGGTGCGCCCCGAGAGGACCACGTGAGCCCCCTCGGCCACCAGCACCTCGGCGGTGGCCCGGCCCAGGCCGCGCGCTCCCCCGGTGACGACGTACACCCGATCGGAGAGTCCCAGGTCCATGCCCCGAACCTAGCCGCCGCCCCTCCGGCGTAATCGGAGGCGGTCAGGCGGGGACGGACTCCCCGCCGCGGAACTGGGTGCGGTAGAGGTCGGCGTAGAGGCCGCCCTGGGCGAGCAGCTGGGCGTGCGTGCCCTGCTGGACGATCCGGCCGGCCTCGAGCACCAGGATCAGGTCGGCGTCGCGAACCGTGGAGAGCCGGTGGGCGATGACGAGAGAGGTCCGACCGGCCAGTGCGGCGTCCAGCGCCCGCTGGACGGCGACCTCCGACTCGCTGTCGAGGTGTGCCGTCGCCTCGTCGAGGACGACGATCGCCGGTGCCTTGAGCAGGAGCCGGGCGATCGCGAGCCGCTGCCGCTCGCCGCCGGAGAGGCGGTAGCCCCGGTCTCCGACCACGGTGTCCAGACCGTCGGGGAGGGCCTCGACCAGGGGCGCGATCTGGGCGGCGCGCAGCGCTTCCCAGATCTCGTCGTCGGTGGCGCGGGGTCGGGCGTAGAGGAGGTTCTCGCGGATGGTGTCGTGGAACATGTGGGCGTCCTGGGTGACGTAGCCGACGACGTCCTCGAGGGACTCCAGGGTGACGTCGCGTACGTCGTGCCCGCCCACCAGCACACTGCCCGAGGTCGCGTCGTACAGCCGCGCCACGAGGTGGGTGACCGTGGTCTTGCCGGCTCCGGACGGGCCGACGAGGGCGACCATCTGACCCGGCTGTGCCTCGAACGACACGTCGTGGAGCACCTCGCCGCTGTCGCGCGACTCGGCGCGGGCGACGTTCTCCAGGGAGGCCAGCGAGATGTCCTCCGCTCGGGGATAGCCGAACGTGACGTCGTCGAACTGCAGCGAGGACGCCGTGGGCGGGAGGGCGACGGCGTCGTGCTTCTCCTGGATCAGCGAGGGCAGGTCGAGCACCTCGAAGACCCGGTCGAAACTGACCAGCGCGGTCATCACGTCGACCCGGACGTTGGACAGGGCCTGCAGCGGGCCGAGCAGCCGCAGCAGGAGGGTGCCCAGGGCGATCAGGGTGCCGACCGAGAGATGACCGTGGACGGCGAGGTACCCGCCGACGCCGTACACCAGCGCGGTCGCCAGGGACGGGACCAGCGTCATCGCCGTGAAGAAGATGCGGGTGAGCACCGAGATCCGGATGCCGAGGTCGCGGACCGTCGCGGCCTTCTGCGCGAAGAGGGCGTCCTCGGTCTCGCGGTGGCCGAACAGCTTCAGCAGCATCGCGCCGCCGACGTTGAAGCGCTCGGTCATCGCGTTGCCCATCGCGGCGTTGCCGTCCATGCGGTCGCGGGTGAGCACCGCCATCCGGCCGCTGATCCAGCGCGACGTGAGCAGCAGCAGGGGGAACAGCGCCAGGCAGAGGACCGTCACCTGCCAGCTCAGGGCCAGCATCGTGATCCCGACGACGACCACGGACACGGAGTTGGACACCGTGCCGGACAGGGTCGAGGTGAACGCGCTCTGGGCGCCGATCACGTCGTTGTTCAGGCGGCTCACCAGGGCGCCGGTCTGGGTGCGGGTGAAGAACGCCAGGGACTGCCGCTGCACGTGGGCGAACACCCGGGTGCGGAGGTCGTAGATCAGTCCCTCCCCGATCCGGCTCGAGAGGTAGCCGGTGAAGAGGCCGAGGGCGGCGTCGGCGAACGCCGCGGCGGCGATGCCGACGGCCAGCCAGACGACCACCGAGACGTCGTGGCCCAGGATGCCGCGGTCGACCAGGTGCTGCATCAGCAGCGGCGGCACGACGACCAGCCCCGCGTCCAGGACGGTCCCGATCAGGAACAGCCCGATCAGCTTGCGGTGCGGCCGGGAGAAGGCGACGACGCGCCGGAGGGTACGCCGCTCGATGCGGTTCTCGAGGACCGCCCGGTCTGAGCGCAGCGTGCGCCATGCCATCGGTCCGATGCCCGACATCTCGTCTCCTCTCCTCGCTCAGGTCTTCAGCAGCGCGGCCAGCTCGCGGAACCGGCGCGTCTGGGCCTCACGCTCGAGACGTCGCTGGTCCTCCAACGACGAGCTCGCCGCCGACTGCAGCAGCGCCTTCGTCTCGCGCACCGCCCCGGCCATCGGGGCCGTGAGCGCCTCCACGAGGTCGGTCAGCGCGCCGTCCAGCTCCGACACCGGGCAGACCACGGTGGCCAGCCCGATCTCCAGGGCCTCCGGCGCTCTCACCACGCGCGCGGTGGCGCAGATCTCCAGTGCCCTGGCGTAGCCAACGCTCTCGACCAGCGGCTTTGTTCCCGTCAGGTCGGGCACCAGGCCGAGCGCCGGCTCCTTCATGCACAGCTGGGCATCGGCGCCGAGGACCCTGAGGTCGCACGACAGCGCCAGCTGGAAGCCGGCGCCGATGGCGTGCCCCTGCACCACGGCGATCGAGACGAAGCGCGGGTCGCGAAGCCACGTGAAGCCTCGCTGGAAGCCGTCGACCGCCGCCGAGACCTCCTCGTCGGGGCGGGTCAGCAGCGCCGGGATGGACTCGGGATCGTCGCCGGCACCGGTCGGGTCGAGCATCGCGCGGTCGAGTCCGGCCGAGAAGCTCGGACCCTCGCCCCGCACGACCACCACGCGGACGTCGTCCGCCACGCTCTCGCCGATGGCCGCCAGCGCCCGCCACATCGCCGGTGTCTGGGCGTTGCGGACCTCCGGCCGGCTCAGGGTGACGGTCGCGACCGGTCCGCTCACGGAGTACGTCAGGCCAGCGGCGGCGAGCTCCTCGGGAGTCATGGCCGCCACTGTAGGAGGGCGTGCCGACATGGTGCGGTTTGGCACCAAACCGCAACTCCGTCGGTGGCAGGCATGCGGTTTGGCACCAAACCGCATGACTTTCGGTCTCGAGGATGCGGTTTGCCACCAATCGGCGTGCGATCTTGCGCCACCGAACGCCGCTCCGCCCCTCGCGCCTGCACCCTGGGGAGACGTCCGGTCAGGCCAGGGACACCAGGTCGGCGTAGGAGTCGTTCCACAGGTCCTCGACCCCGTCGGGGAGGATCAGCACCCGGTCGGGCTGCAGTGCGCGGACGGCGCCCTCGTCGTGGGTCACCAGCACGATCGCGCCGCGGTAGCCGCGGATCGCGCCGAGCACCTCCTCGCGGGAGGCAGGGTCGAGGTTGTTGGTCGGCTCGTCGAGCAGCAGCACGTTGGCACTCGAGACGACCAGGATGGCCAGCGCCAGCCGGGTCTTCTCGCCGCCGGACAGCACGGACGCCGGCTTGTCGACGTCCTCGCCGGAGAACAGGAACGATCCGAGCACCGAACGGGTCTCGGTGTCGGTGAGCGAGGGGGCCGCCGTCCGCATGTTCTCCAGGACGGTGCGCGAGGTGTCCAGCGTCTCGTGCTCCTGGGCGTAGTAGCCCAGCTTGAGCCCGTGCCCGGGCGTCACCTCACCGGTGTCCGGGCGGTCGACGCCGCCGAGGATCCGCAGCAGCGTGGTCTTGCCCGCGCCGTTCAGCCCGAGGACGACGACCCGCGAGCCCTTGTCGATCGCCAGGTCGACGTCGGTGAACACCTCCAGCGACCCGTAGGACTTCGACAGCTCGGACGCCGTCAGCGGCGTCTTCCCGCTGGGAGCGGGGTCGGGGAACTTGATCTTGGCCACCCGGTCGGCCCGCCGGTCGCCCTCCACTCCGCTGAGCATCTTCTCCGCGCGACGCATCATGTTGTGCGCGGCCTGCGCCTTGGTCGCCTTGGCCCGCATCTTGCTGGCCTGCTCCAGGAGCGCGTCGGCCTTGCGCTCGGCGTTGGCCCGTTCCCGCTTGCGGCGGCGCTCGTCGGTCTCGCGCTGGGCGAGGTACGCCGCCCAGCCCAGGTTGTAGACGTCGATCTCCTGGCGGTTGGCGTCGAGGTGGAAGACCTTGGTCACGGTCTGCGCGAGCAGCGCGGTGTCGTGGCTGATCACCACGAGGCCACCCTTGTGCGCCTTGAGGAACTCGCGGAGCCAGACCACCGAGTCGGCGTCCAGGTGGTTGGTCGGCTCGTCCAGCAGCAGCGTCTCGGCACCGGAGAACAGGATCCGGGCGAGCTCCACCCGGCGGCGCTGGCCGCCGGACAGGGTGCGCAGCGGCTGGGTCATCAGCCGGTCCTCGATCCCCAGCGACGCCGCGATCTGGGCGGCCTCGGCCTCCGCGGCGTACCCGCCCCCGGCGTGGAGGTCGGCGTCGGCGTGCTCGTAGCGCCTCATCCCCCGCTCCCGGACCCCGGGGTCGTCGCTGGCCATCTCCTCCTCGGCGGCCCGCAGCCGGCGTACGACGGCGTCGAGACCGCGTGCGGACAGGATCCGCTCGCGCACCGGCAGTTCGGGGTCGCCGGTGCGCGGATCCTGGGGCAGGTAGCCGATCGAGCCGGTCGAGGTCACCTGGCCCGACGCGGGCAGGCCCTCGCCGGCCAGGATCCGGGTCAAGGTGGTCTTGCCGGCTCCGTTGCGGCCGACCAGTCCCACCTTGTCCCCCGGCCCGACCCGGAAGGAGACGTCGTGCATCAGCAACCGCGCCCCGGCCCGGACTTCGAGCTGTTGGGCACTGATCATGAGGCTGGCTAGTCTAGGGCGGCCCGGACAGCCGCTCAGACGGCCCCTCACAGGCCCGCACTCGGGCCCGGTCCCCGTGTTCTAGGAGTCGCGATGCGGTTCAACCCCAAGGCCCGGCTCGACAACAGTCGTGTGCGCGACGGTGGCGGCGGGGGCGGCGGCCTCGGCGGCGGGCTCGGCGGCTCGGGGATGCGGATCCCGCTCCCCGGCGGCACCAAGGCCGGCGGCGGCATCGGCCTGGTGCTGGTGATCGTCGTGCTGATCCTCAGCCAGTGCAGCGGCGTCGACCTGACCGGTGCCCTGGGCGGCGGCACCGGGGCCAGTGGGTACACGACGAGCCGCTTCCAGGGCGACTCCACGGCGTACCAAGGCTGTACGACGGGGGCCGACGCCAACGACCACCCGACCACGTGCGGCGTGGTCGCCGTCGAGAACTCCCTGGTCGACTACTGGAAGGACGCGCTCGCCCAGCAGTCGCCGAGCACGAAGTTCCAGCCCGAGGCGGCGATCGTGACGTTCTCCGGCTCGACGAGCAGCGGCTGCGGCCAGGCGCAGTCGGCCATGGGCCCGTTCTACTGCCCGACCGACCAGACCATCTACTTCGACCCCTCGTTCTTCCACGACATCCTGCAGCAGCAGCTGAACGGGCCCTCTGGTGCCTTCGTGGAGCCCTACGTAATCGCCCACGAGTTCGGTCACCACATCCAGAACCTGCTCGGCACCATGCGCAAGGTGAAGACCCAGCAGGGTCCCAACAGCGACTCGGTCCGGCTCGAGCTCCAGGCCGACTGCTACGCCGGCATGTGGACCAAGAGCGCCACCACCACCGAGGACAGCCAGGGCAACGTCCTGATCCAGGACCTCACCCAGCAAGACGTCCAGGAGGCCATCGCCGCCGCCAAGTCCGTGGGCGACGACACCATCCAGAAGGAGACCTCCGGCCAGGTCAACCCCGAGCAGTGGACCCACGGCTCGTCCGCAGCCCGCGTCCACTGGTTCACCGTCGGCTACCAGAACGGCACCCTCGACGCCTGCAACACCTTCAACGGCCAGAACGTCGAGTAGCCCGGAGGGCCAACTCAACGGACCCGGAGGGCCAACTCAACGGACCCGGAGGGCCAACTCAACGGACCCGGAGGGCCAACTCAACGGACCCGGAGGGCCAACTCGACGGGCCCGGAGGGCCAACTCGACGGGCCCGGAGGGCCAACTCAACGAGTTAGAGCAGGGCCTCGATCAACGGGAACTGGCGCTGGAGGCGGCGCAGGTACGGCGCGACGGCGGGGTGGCGGTACTTCCCGGCCAGCGCTCCCTCGCCGTGGGCGACCCGGGCCAGCGCCCACTCCGCGCGCGACAGCGCGGTGTAGGCCGCACTGATCCGCATCCCGCGGGCGGCCTCGTCGCCGGTCGCGACGCCGTCGGGGAGCCCGAGCAGGTAGGCGTCGAGGAGCGGCTCGGCATCCTCACGGGCGTTCTGCAGGAACAGCCCGAGGTCGGCGCCGACGGGTCCGTGGCCGAGCGTGCTCCAGTCGATGGCGACCACGTCGTCACCATGCCGGCCGGGGAGGTTCTGCGCCGCGGGGTCGCCGTGCTGCGGCACCTGGGGCAGCGCGTCCAGCTCACGCAGCAGGGACTCGCGCAGCGCCCACATCCGGTCGGCGACGTCGGCCACCGTGGTGCGAGCGAGCGTCGGCCAGCCGCCGCGGCGTTCGACCCGCTGCATGCGGTCGCGCAGCTGCCCGACGGCGAGCCAGCGATGCCGTCCGAGGTCCGCGCCCGCGAACCTGCCCATCGCGTGCGCGACGTACAGGCCGTTGAGCGCGGCGTCCTCCACCCACTCGCTGGTCAAGGTGATGCCCTGGTCGTCCTCGGCCACGTCGGTCGGCGTGGCTCGCAGCCCCGGGGACTCGGTGGTGACCGCGCTGATCGCCACGTCGGCCTCGCGCCGCCAGTAGGCGAAGTGGTGCGGGTCGGAGAACTCCGTGGGGTCGTCGGGTCCCGGCGCGGCGAGGCGCTTGACGACGAGCGGCTGGCCGTCGCGCTCGGTGCGCCACACGCCGATGGTCGAGGTCCCCGTGCCGCCGGTCACGGCGTGCCAGGCGGGATCGGGCTCCCACATGGACCGGACGCTAGCCGATCTGGAGCCCGCGACAGCGCCAACAGACCCCCGACGCGGCGTGTGTCGTAGGTTCGGCTCGTGACCGACCTCCAGGAGTCCACCGCCCGAGCCCTCCACCGCATCGCGCTCGACAAGCAGCGCGAGGGCCGCGTGCCCGGCCTGTACGCCGGTGTCGCCCGCGGCGGGTCCCTGATCTGGGGCGAGGGGGTGGGCCGCGCGAACCTGAGCGCCGAGCGGGCTCCCGATGCCGACGACCAGTTCCTCATCGCCTCCAACACCAAGACCTTCATCGCGGTGATGGTGATGCAGCTGCGCGACGAGGGGCGGCTCTCGCTCGACGACCTGCTCGGCGACCACGTGGCCGAGGTCTCCCACCCGATCACCATCCGGCAGTGCCTCTCGCACGTCTCGGGGATGGCGCGTGAGCCGCTCGGCGACGTCTGGGAGACGCTGGAGAACCCCACGCCGAAAGAGCTGCGGCGCGACTTCGACGACGTCGAGCGCGTGCTGCGCCCCCACCACCACTGGCACTACTCCAACGTCGTCTACGCGATGCTCGGCCAGCTGATCGAGGAGCTCGACCAGCGGCCCTGGACCGAGTCGCTGACGACCCGGCTGCTCGAACCGCTCGGCATGACCCGCACCAGCAACGGCTTCGACGACGGGCCGCACGTCCAGGGCTACTACGTGCCGGCGTACGACGACGTTCCCCGCGAGGAGCCGGTGATGGACCTGCGCGGGTTGGCACCGTGCGGCGGCCTCGCCAGCACGGCGAACGACCTGGCGCGCTGGTCGGCGTTCGTGGCCGATCCCGGCGATCTGCTCTCGGGCGACACCCTCGAGGAGATGTGCCAGCCGCAGATCCTGCTCACGACCGACAGCTGGAACGCCGCGATGGGCCTCGGCTTCTTCCTGATCCGCACCGGCGACCGGACCTACGTCGGCCACACGGGCGGCATGCCCGGCCACATCACCGGCGTCTTCACCCACCGCGAGTCCGGCACCGGCGGCATCGCCCTGATGAACAACAGCGCGCCCGTGCCGCCCGACGCCCTCGCCATCCAGCTGGCCGACCACGTCGTCGAGCACGATCCCGTCGACCCGGAGCCGTGGGCGCCGGGGACGTCGGTGCCCGACGAGTTCCGGGGTCTGCTCGGCCGGTGGTTCTCGGAGGGTCAGCCGTTCGTTTTCTGGGTCGAGCAGGGCGAGCTCAAGGCGCGCATCGACAAGCCCGCGGCCGCGAAGCTCACGCCGTCCCGCTTCGTCAAGGTCGAGGACGACGTCTACCGCGACGTCGCCGGCCGCGAGCGCGGCGAGATCCTGCGGATCACCCGGAACGCCGACGGCTCGGTCGCCAAGCTCAACTGGGCGACGTACCTGTTCACCCGCGAGCCGATCGCCTTCGGGGAGAACCCCCGCTGAGGTAGCACCCGCGGTCCTAGGCGTTGACGACGTCGACGCACACCGAGAGCGCGTCGGCGATCGCGGCGTCCAGGACGCTGCGTCGGGGGTCGGGCACCGCCAGCCACGGGCTGACCACGGAGAGCCGCCGCAGCCGCGGATCGGCGAGCACCTCGTCGACCGCGGCATGGTCGCCCCCGGTGACGACGGGCATCGCGACGCCGCCGAGGATGCGAACGGCGTGCTCGGCCGCGGCCTCGAACGCCTGCCGGGCCTGGTTGTCGCGCCGACGCGCGAACCGCTGCTGGCTCTGACCGCCGGCCTTGGTCCGGCCCTGCACGTGGCGCTGCCCGATCTTGTGCTCGGCCAGCTGGGCCCCGGCCAGGCGGGCCACGGCGAACCCGCCCTTGCGGACCAGCAGGACGCCCCACGCAGGCGCCGGCAGGACGGCGTCCGCGAACGCGCCGAGATCGGCCGGACCGTCGTAGGTCCCCTCGAACGGCAGACGCGCGGCGAACGTCGAGCCGTCGGCAGCGCTGCCGAGCAGCGCGCCGTCCTCCACGTCGTACGTCGTGGTGCCGTGTCGGGTGCCGAAGTTCTCGACCCAGCGCACGAGTCGCTCGGACGGGACCAGGACCTGGGTCATGTACGGGTCACCGGCCCTCCGTCAGCCCCAGGTGACGCGAGCGCCCTCGGCCCACAGCTCGAGGCGCTCGTCGGAGACCTCGTCGCTGCGGTTCCACAGGGTCAGGTAGAGCGCGACCGCCGAGCCGCGGAGCACGACGTCGGCGTCCTCGTCGCCCAGGCCGCGGGCGGTCACGGGCGGCTGCGAGCTGAGCGCGACCAGCCAGCGCTGGTCGGCGTCCTCCGGCAGCACGGCGATCGTCATCGGCTCCTCGGAGCGAAGCCGGGACCGCGGGCGCGGCAGGAAGCCGGTCAACAGCTCGTCGATGCCGTCGAGCGCGAGGTCCCGACCGATCCAGGTGTCGGCCGCCTTCGGGTAGCGGCCGACGACGGCGGAGAGCGCGTCCACCGCGTGCATCGTGGTCTCGTGGCACTGCCGCCGCGCCCAGAACTGCCGCGGAGGCGGCGCGTCGGCCAAGAACACCAGCGCCTTCAGGTCCTCGGGTGCATCGGCGATCGCCTCGGTGACGAGAGCTGCTCCCTCCCTGAGCCACGCGACAGGGTCGGGAGCTGCCAGGCCCTCGCGCTCCACGGCGTCCGGATCGACCGGCGTCCCGACGATCTGCCCGGTCGCCCAACGGTGCACCAGGCCCTGGTGCGCGACCAGCCGGCGTACGTCCCAGTCGGGCGTGGTCGGGACGGGGGCGTCGAGCCCGGCCGTCGCCGCGGACTCGGCGAAGGCGTCGACCGCCTCACCGAGACCGGCGAGGTGCTGCTCGAGGTCCATGCGCGCAGTGTGGCACCCGCAGCCCATCGGCGCGCCCGAGTATCGGTCCGGCTCCGTCCCCACCGATGCGGAACCGTGACCACGAAACGCCTCGTCCCATCGCCTCCGTGACCCCACAATGCGAAGCAGGAGGCGCGATGAGATGGATCGTGTGCGTGCTGGGCGCCGCCGTCGTGCTCGCCGGCTGCGGTTCGCACTCCCCCGTCGCCGGCCCGCCTGCTCCGACGTACCCCGACGGCCCACGAGGCGTCACGATCCGCGTGGTCGAGCACGTCCTCGCCACCGCCCCCCTGCCGAACGGGGCACGCATCGCCACGTCGGCCGAGGCGCGCGGCAAGGGCCCGCAGAGCTGGCCGAGGGACAACAACCTGGTCGAGAGGCATCGCACCTACCTCGTGCCGCTCGGGCTCTCGGCAGCGTTGCAGTGGTTCACCGTGCACCCGCCCAGGGCCCTGCAGAGCAACGGGGGCACCTCGACAGCCAGCGGACCCGATGGGGTCACGGCGGAAGGACTCGAGTTCGACGGTCCCTCCACCCATCTCTACAACAGCCTCGAAGAGCAGGTCGGCGTCTTTCCCGTCGACGACTCGCACTCGGTCGTCCGGATCGACGGGATGGCGACCTGGCTGCCGCAGCCGACCACGGCGGAGCGGGTCCCAGCTGACTCGACCGCCGTCGTGGGATTCCAGGTCACCGGCATCGGGGACCCTCGCCGGCACTTCCATCTCACCGGCCACCCGATGAGAGAGCTCGCGCACCTGCTCAATCACCAGTGGCCCATCAACAACTTCGGCCTGATCAACTGCCCGAACGACGACGGGCGACACGATCTCCTGCGGTTCACCGGCGGCTCCCGGTCACCGGTCTTCCAGGTCCCCGCGTCCGGCTGCGACTTCATCAGCGTCACGGCGGACGGCTCCCGCCAGCCCGCGCTGAACGGCGGCTACCTCGTGGACAAGCTCCTCACCCGGCTGCTGGCCCAGCAGGCCCGGCGCCACTGACCTAAGGTCGGTGGCGTGAACACCGACCCGCGGGCGCTGCGGGTCCTGTGCTTCGGCGACTCGGGCACCTACGGCACGTGCCTCCGCGACTCCACCACCCACTCCGACAGCGAGGGCCTGCCCACGCCCGATCCCGACTACGTCCGCCTGGACGTCGACCACCGGTGGCCCGGAGTGCTCCAGCGGCTGCTCGGCGGGGGGTACGACGTGCTCGAGGAGGGACTCAACGGGCGGACGACCGACCTCGACGACGCGCATCGCCCCGGCCTCAACGGTCGCGGCTACTTCGTGCCCTGCCTGCTCAGCCACAACCCGCTTGAGGTCGTGGTGGTGCAGCTCGGCGGCAACGACCTCAAGCCGGCCTACGTTCGGTCACCTCGGCAGGTCGCGGAGGCGCTGGGCAGATACGTCGACGACGTCGCCACGTACGGCGCGAACGGTGCGGGTCGCACACCGAAGACGGTGCTGGTCGGTCACATCCGGATCGACGACACCGCTCCGAGGCACCGCGAGATGGTGGGCGACTCCTACGACCCGGGGAACGCCGAGCGTTTCCGCGAGCTCGATCGCCAGATCCGGGCTGTCGCGGCCGAGTGCGGCGCGTCGTACGTCGATGCGGCTTCGGTGGCCCGGCCTGGCAACGACGGCGTCCACTTCGACCAACCCTCGCACACGCGCCTCGCCGAGCTCCTCGCGTCGACTATCCGCGGTCAGGGGTAGGCACGCGCAACCCGGTCGGGAGGCCGTCGATGCTCTCGAGGTTCTTCTCCGCGTGGTACGCCGCGAGCCCGTCCTCGCCCTTCTTCTCGGCCCAGCGGTCCATGAGGTCTCGCTGTCCCGTCTCCTCCATGAGCGGCACGCCGTACCCGCACGAGGTCTGGACGAGGTCGACGTCCACGTCGTAGAGCTGGCGGGCGCCGCGCATCGGCGGGAACAGCCCAAACAGCTCCGGCCAGTCCGTGTCGGTCGGCTGCACCTCGCGGGCCGTGCCGTAGAGCCGCAGGATCAGCGGCTCGCGGACGAACGAGCAGAACATGATCGTCATCCGGTTGGCGTCGAGCAGGTGGGCGGCCGTCTCGTTGCCGGAGCCTGTGCCGTTCAGCCAGACGACGCGACGCGGACCGAGCACGCGCAGCGAGTCCAGCCCCTTCGGCGAGACGTTGACCCGCCCGCCGCGCGCGGCCGTGGCCACGAAGAACATCGGCTGGCGCTCGATGAACGCGCGATGCCGATCGGAGATCGAGTCGTACAGGGAGGCCACGACGTCAGTATGGCGCGAGGCTCACACGTTGAAGCCGAGGGCCCGCAGCTGGTCGCGGCCGTCGTCGGTGATCTTGTCCGGGCCCCACGGCGGCATCCAGACCCAGTTGATCGCGACGTCGTTGACCATGCCCTCCAGGGCGGTGTTCGTCTGGTCCTCGATCACGTCGGTCAGGGGGCAAGCGGCAGAGGTGAGCGTCATGTCGATGACGGCCTTGGTGTCCTCGTCGAGGTGGACGCCGTAGACGAGCCCCAGGTCGACGACGTTGATCCCGAGCTCGGGGTCGACCACGTCCTTCAGGGCCTCGGTGACGTCCTCGACCGTCGTGGTCGCGCCGCCCGCGGGCGCTGAAGCCTGTGCCTGCGGGACGTCGGGCAGGTCGCCGTGGTCGGTCGTGGTCTGGTCGTTCGTGCTCACGATGTCTCCTCCGTCGGGGACTTCTCCAGCTGGGCGGTGGTGGTCGCGTCCTTCCAGGCCATCCAGGACAGCAGGGCGCACTTGATGCGGGCGGGGAACTTCGCGACGCCGGCGAAGGCGATGCCGTCCTCGAGGACCTCCTCGTCGGGCTCCACCTGGCCCTTGCCCTGCATCAGGGTCAGGAACTCCTGGTGGATGGTCATCGCGTCCTCGACCGGCTTGCCGATCACGAGGTCGCTGAGCACCGACGCCGAGGCCTGCGAGATCGAGCAGCCCAAGGCGTCGTAGGAGACATCCTCGACACGCGTGCCCTCGGGACCGTCGGCCAGGTGCACGCGCAGCGTCACCTCGTCACCGCACGTGGGGTTGACGTGGTGGACCTCCGCCTCGAAGGGCTCGCGCAGGCCCTTGTGGTGGGGGTTCTTGTAGTGGTCCAGGATGATCTCCTGGTACAGCGCGTCGAGGTCGGTGCTCATCTCCTCAACCCAACTTGAAGTAGCTGCGGGTGTATTCCAGTCCTTCGACGAGCGCGTCGATCTCCGCGGGCGAGGTGTAGAGGTACGACGACATCCGGGTCGAGCTCTGCACCCCGAACCGCTGGTGGGCCGGCTTGGCGCAGTGGTGCCCGGCGCGCACGGCGATCCCGCGGCTGTCGAGCACGGTCGCCACGTCGTGCGGGTGGACCCCCGCGAGCTCGAAGGAGACCGCCCCACCGCGCAGCGTCGCGTCGAGAGGACCGAGGACCCGCAGGCCGGAGACCGTCGCGAGGCCCTCGAGCGCGTACGCGGTGATGGTCTGCTCGTGCCGGTGCACCTGGTCCATCCCGAGCACCGAGAGGTAGTCGACCGCCGCGCCGAGGCCCACGGCCTCCACGATCGGCGGCGTGCCGGCCTCGAACTTGTGCGGGACGGGAGCGTAGGTCGACCCCTCCATCGTCACCGTCTCGATCATCTCGCCGCCGCCGAGGAACGGCGGCAGCTGGTCGAGCACGGCCCGTCGTCCCCACAGCACACCGATGCCGGTCGGGCCGACGACCTTGTGCCCGGTGAAGGCCACGAGATCCGGTCGCTCCTCGTCGGGCATCCCGGCGAGGTCGATCGGCAGCTGCGGTGCCGCCTGTGACGCGTCCACGACGACCAGGGCGCCGACCTCGTGGGCGCGGCGTGCGATCTCCCCGATCGGGTTGATCGTGCCGAGCATGTTGGAGACCCACACCAGCGAGACGACCTTGGTGCGCTCGGTGATCAGCTCGTCGACGTTCGACAGGTCCAGAGCGCCGTCCTCGGTGACGCCAAACCACCGCAGCGTCGCTCCGGTGCGCTCGGTGAGCAGCTGCCACGGCACGATGTTGGAGTGGTGCTCCATCTCGGTGATGACGACCTCGTCGCCGGGGCCGACCTGCCGCGCCCCCGGCCACGCCAACGTGTTGGCGGCGAGGTTGAGCGCCTCGGTGGCGTTCTTGAGGAAGATCACCTCGTCGCGGTCGGGCGCCCCGAGGAACGCCGCCACCTTGTCGCGGGCGCTCTCGTAGGCCTCGGTCGCCTCCGCACCGAGCTGGTGCATGGCGCGGGCGATGTTGGCGTTGTGCCGCTCAAGGTGGTCGACCATCGTGTCGATGACGACCTGGGGCTTCTGGGAGGTGTTCGCCGAGTCGAGGTAGACCAGCGCGCGGCCGTCGGCCAGGGTGCGCGACAGGATCGGGAAGTCCTTGCGGACGACCTCGAGGTCCGGCAGCAGTCCGTCCATCAGGAAGCCGCCGCCTTGACGTACTTGTCGTAGCCCTCGGCCTCGAGAGCCTCGGCCAGCTCGGGGCCGCCCTGCTCGGCGATCCGCCCTGCGACGAACACGTGCACGAAGTCCGGCTCGATGTAGCGCAGGATCCGCGTGTAGTGGGTGATCAGCAGGACGCCCTTGCCCTCCTGGGCCCGGAACCTGTTGACGCCGTCGGCCACGATCTTGAGCGCGTCGATGTCGAGGCCGGAGTCGGTCTCGTCGAGCACCGCGACCTTCGGGTCGAGCAGCTCCAGCTGCGCGATCTCGTGCCGCTTCTTCTCGCCGCCGGAGAAGCCCTCGTTGACCGAGCGCTGGGCGAACGACGGGTCGAGGTTGAGCTGGTCCAGCGCCGCATTGACGTCCTTGACCCAGGTGCGCAGCTTCGGCGCCTCGCCGTCGATCGCGGTCTTGGCGGTGCGCAGGAAGTTCGCCACGGAGACACCGGGGACCTCGACGGGGTACTGCATCGCCAGGAAAAGCCCGGCGCGCGCGCGCTCGTCGACCGTCATCGCCAGCACGTCCTGCCCGTCGAGGGTGACCGAGCCGGAGGTGATGGTGTACTTCGGGTGGCCGGCGATCGAGTAGGCCAGGGTCGACTTGCCGGAGCCGTTGGGACCCATGATCGCGTGGGTCTCGCCGTCGCCGATGCGCAGCGTGACCCCGCGCAGGATCTCCTTCTCCTCCTCGTCGGCGGTGACCGACACGTGCAGGTCCTTGATCTCCAGGGTGCTCACTGCGGGGTGACTCCGTTCAGGGTGGTGGTGACGTCGACGTAGATCTCGGTGCCTCGTACCTCGACGGGGAAGGTGGCCACCGGCTCGGTGGCCGGAAGCCCGGTCGGCTTGCCGGTGCGCAGGTCGAAGCGCGAGCCGTGCAGCCAGCACTCGACGGTGCAGCCCTCGACCTCGCCCTCACTGAGGGCGACGGCGGCGTGGGAGCAGATGTCCTCGACGGCGAAGAACTCGTCACCGTCGCGAGCCACGGCGACGTCCTGGTCGCCGATCGTCGCGCCGACCGCCTCGCCGTCGCGGAACTCGTCGAGCGAGCAGGCCCTCTCGAACGCCATCAGCCCGCCTCCACCAGGAGGTTGCGAGCCAGCTCCGCCTCGACCACGGCCTCGAGCCGCTCGCGCAGCTCGGGGACGTCGATCTTGCGGATCAGGTCGTTGAAGAAGCCGTGCACGACGAGGCGTCGCGCCTCGTCCTCGGACACGCCGCGCGAGCGGAGGTAGAACAGCTGCTCGTCGTCGAAGCGCCCGGTCGCGGAGGCGTGTCCCGCCCCCTCGATCTCGCCGGTCTCGATCTCCAGGTTGGGCACCGAGTCGGCCTGGCACCCGTCGGTGAGGACCAGGTTGCGGTTCTCCTCGTAGGTGTCGATGCCCTCGGCGATCTTGCGGATCAGCACGTTGCCGATCCACACGGTGTGCGCGCCCTGGCCCTGGAGGGCGCCCTTGTAGGTCACCCGGCTGCGCGTCTTCGGCGCGGTGTGGTCGACGAAGAGGCGGTGCTCGATGTGCTGGCCCTCGTCGGCGAAGTACAGGCCCAGCCCCTCGAACGAGCCTCCGGGGCCGGCGTAGTCGACGTTGGTCGACGTGCGCACCAGGTCGCCGCCGATCGCGACCTCGAAGGCCCGCAGCGTCGCGTCCCGGCCCACGGTGAGGTTGAGCTGCTCGGTGTGGACGGCGTCGTCGTCCCAGTCGTAGACGTTGATCAGGTCGACCTGGGCGCCGTCGCCGACCAGCACCTGGGTGAACAGGTTCAGGGTCATGCTGCCGCGGTGCTCGACCACGATCGTCGCCTTGGAGTGCGCACCGATGTCGTAGACCAGGTGACCCAGACAGGTCTTCTCGACGTCGTCACCGGTCATCACGACGTGGATCGGACGGTCGAGCTGGGTGTCCGCCGGCACGCGCACGACCTCGCCGCCGCGGGGGAAGCCCCCGGCGGCCAGCGCGCCCAGCCGGTCCATCGGAGCGACGCCGCCCAGCGCGCGGGTCTCCTCGTGGGAGAGCACGGTCCACGTCACTCCCTCGGGCACGTCGGTGCCCTCGGTGGAGAACTCGTCGGCCGAGCTCGTCGCCGTGAGCAGGCCGCGCAGGCGCTTGAGCGGCGTGAACCGCCAGATCTCCTCGCGTCCGGTGGGCTCCGGGTGGTCCGCCAGGTCGTACGACGGCTCCGGGTGCAGGTGGGACTCGACGCGCTCGAGCTCGAGCGCGTCCTGAACTGCCGCAGTCACTAGCCGACTGCTCCTTCCATCTGGAGCTCGATGAGCCGGTTGAGCTCGAGGGCGTACTCCATCGGCAGCTCCTTGGCGATCGGCTCGACGAAGCCGCGCACGATCATCGCCATCGCCTCGTCCTCGGCCATGCCGCGTGACATCAGGTAGAAGAGCTGGTCGTCGGAGACCTTGGAGACGCTGGCCTCGTGGCCCATGGACACGTCGTCCTCGCGGATGTCGACGTAGGGGTAGGTGTCGCTGCGGCTGACCTGGTCGACCAGCAGCGCGTCGCACAGCACGTTGGACTTCGAGCCGTGGGCGCCCTCGTTGACCTGGATCAGCCCGCGGTACGACGTGCGCCCGCCGCCGCGCGCGACGCTCTTGCTCAGGATCGAGCTCGAGGTGTGCGGCGCCGCGTGCACCATCTTGGCGCCGGCGTCCTGGTGCTGACCCTCGCCGGCGAACGCGATCGAGAGGGTCTCGCCCTTGGCGTGCTCGCCGAGGAGGTAGACCGCGGGGTACTTCATGGTCACCTTCGAGCCGATGTTGCCGTCGACCCACTCCATGGTGGCGCCGGCCTCGCACGTGGCCCGCTTGGTGACGAGGTTGTAGACGTTGTTCGACCAGTTCTGGATGGTCGTGTAGCGGCAGCGGCCGCCCTTCTTGACGATGATCTCCACGACCGCGGAGTGCAGCGAGTCGCTGGAGTAGATCGGCGCCGTGCAGCCCTCGACGTAGTGCACGTAGGCGTCCTCGTCGACGATGATCAGGGTCCGCTCGAACTGGCCCATGTTCTCGGTGTTGATCCGGAAGTAGGCCTGCAGCGGGATGTCGACGTGCACGCCCTTCGGGACGTAGATGAACGACCCGCCCGACCACACCGCGGTGTTGAGTGCTGCGAACTTGTTGTCGCCCACCGGGATCACGGTGTTGAAGTACTCCTGGAACAGCTCCGGCTGCTCCTTCAGGGCGGTGTCGGTGTCGAGGAAGATCACGCCCTGCTCCTCCAGGTCCTCGCGGATCTGGTGGTAGACGACCTCCGACTCGTACTGCGCCGCGACGCCCGCGACCAGGCGCTGCTTCTCCGCCTCGGGGATGCCGAGCTTGTCGTAGGTGTTCTTGATGTCCTCGGGCAGGTCCTCCCACGACGCGGCCTGCTTCTCGGTGGAGCGCACGAAGTACTTGATGTTGTCGAAGTCGATGCCCGACAGGTCCGAGCCCCACGTGGGCATCGGCTTGCGGCCGAACAGCTTCAGGCCCTTCAGCCTGAGGTCGAGCATCCACTGCGGCTCGTCCTTCTTCGACGAGATGTCGCGCACCACGTCCTCGTTGAGCCCGCGCTTGGCCGCCGACCCGGCGTCGTCGCGGTCGGCCCAGCCGAACTGGTAGCGGCCGATGCCCTTCAGCTCCGGGTTGAGCTCTTCGATGCTGGTGGGGGTCGACGTCATCGAGTGCCTACTTTCTTCGAGGACCGGGACTTCTTCGAGGACTGCGTCGTGCTCTGGGGTACGTGCGGGATGCAGGTGGTGCAGACGCCGTCGCCGTGGGCGATGGTCGCCAGGCGCTGGACGTGCCGGCCGAGGACCCGGCCGATCGCCTCGGTCTCGGCCTCGCACAGCTGCGGGAACTCGTGGGCGACGTGGGAGACCGGGCAGTGCTGCTGGCACAGCTGCTCGGCGGCGACGGCGGGCGCCTGGTGGCCGGCCCCGTCGGCCGGGTGGAGCAGGGGCAGCGAGCGCACGGTGGCGGCGTACCCCTCGCTGGAGAAGACCTTGGCCAGCGCCTCGGCCGGGCTCAGGCTCGGGTCGGCTGCGGTGACGGCGCCGTAGTCGCGCTCGATGAAGGCGACCCGGCGTCGTGCGAACTCCTGGACGGCGTCGTCGCCACCGGTCTCGGCGAGGTAGCGCAGCGCCTGCACGGCCAGGTCGTCGTACTGCTGGTCGAAGTGCGCCCGACCGGCCTCGGTGATGGCGAACAACTTCGCCGGGCGGCCGCGACCACGCCCGGCGGTCGGCCTCGGCTCGCGCGCCTCGAGGGCGCCGTCGGCGAGCAGGTGGTCTAGGTGGCGGCGCACCGCCGCCGGGGTCAGGTCGAGCCGGGCCGCCAGGTCGGCGGCCGTCGAGGGCCCGTCGACCAGGATCGACCGGACGACGCGCTCACGCGTCGGTCCGTCGCTCGACTCGAATTCCACAACGCCAGTGTGCCGTTAATGTTTTGACCGATTCAAGTAAGGGTTGCCTAACCCACACCCTGTCCGCGACCTGACCACCGTCGCCGTTCGGCCCCGGACCTCGGGGTGCTTCTGGTTCACTGGCCGAGCAGCCCCACCTCGACCGCCTCGGGCCTACCCGCCGACAGGACCGCCGCATGTCGTTGCCCGTGCCTCCGCGCACGTCGCCGCGCGCCCTTCTGGGACGCGCGGTGCGGAGCCGGGTCGTCCTCGCCGCGGGTGTGGTGGCGAGCCTCGTGGTTCCGATGCTCACCGTGCCTCGACTGCCGCACGTCAGCCCGTGGCCGCTGCTTCTGGGGCTCCTGCCCTGGACCCTCGGCAAGTACCTCCTGTGTCCGCTTCGCTGGCGGGCGCTGACGCCGGCGTCCCTGAGCCGGCGGTGGCATCTGCGTGCCTACGCCGAGAGCGAGCTCCTCGGACTGTTCACTCCGGGCCACGTCGGCGCGGACCTGTGGCGGGTGCACCGGCTCACGCGGTCCGGACTGGCACGCGGGGACGCCGTCGCGAGCGTCGGCGCCGACCGCCTCGTCGGCGCCATCGGGCTGGTGGCGTTCGTCGCCTTCGCCGGGGCGGCCCTGCCCGTGCGGATGGCCCTCCTCACCCTGGCCGCGACCGTCCTGGCCCTGCTCGCCGCCCTCGTGGTGCACGTCGTCCGGCCCGACCTGCTGGCAGGTCGCCTGCCGCGGCCGTCCAGGCTCGCCCACGGGCTCGTGCTCTCGGCGGGCTACCAGCTCTCGATCGCGGCTCTCCTCATGGGTGCGGTCGCCGCGACCGGCCACCATCTCGGGCCTCTCGCCCTGATGGGTGCGTTCGGCGCCAGCCAGGTGGCCGGAGCCGTCCCCGGGCCGAACGGCGCGAGCCCCCGTGACGGGGCTCTCGTGGTCGCGCTCGTCGGGCTCGGGGTCCCCTGGAGCGCCGCCCTGGCCGCGGTGACGATCAAGGCCGCCATCGCGTGGCTGCCCGCCCTGACCCTGGGCGGGGCGAGCCTCCTGCTCACGCGTCGCGCCCTCCGCCGAGCCGGGGAGACCGGACTGCCGGTCGCCGTCTGACCACCGCCCCGGCGTCGGACTGCCCGGAGACATCGCGGCAGAGGACCTTCGCCCCGAGTGAGGGTCCGCTCGCTCTCCCACGATGGAGGTGGGGACGGGAGACCAGGGTGAAGTGGTCCGAGCTGACTGCGAGGCGGCACGACCCGTGGACGTGGGTCGCGCTGCAGGTGCTCGTCGTGGCCGTGGCGGTCGCGACGTACTTCGGAGTGCGCGGACGCACCGAGTCCGCGCTCGGGCCCGCTCGTCGGCATGCGCGTGACGTGTTCGACCTGGAGCGGTGGCTGCACATCGATGTCGAGTCCGCGCTCCAGCGGCCCCTGCGCTCGTCCGGGACCTTAGAGACCCTCGCGAACTGGATCTACATCTGGGGTCACTGGCCGGTCCTGATCGCGACGATGGCCTGGCTGGTGTGGCGTCATCGACAGCAGTTCCTCCGGCTGCGCAACGCCATGCTCGTCTCCGGATCCCTGGGCCTGGTCGTGTTCGTCGTCTTCCCCACCGCTCCCCCGCGCCTGGCCGGCCTGGGCTACGTCGACACCGTCACCCTGCGGTCGAGCTCCTATCGCTACCTGCAGCCTCCGGCGTTCGTGAACCAGTACGCGGCCGTCCCGAGCCTGCACGTGGGCTGGGATCTGCTGGCCTGCGTGGCCATCTGCTCCGCGACCACCTGGTGGTGGCTGCGCGCCCTCGCCTGCTCGCTGCCCGTGCTGATGACCTGGGCCGTCCTGGCCACGGGGAACCACTTCGTGGTGGACGTCGTCGCCGGAGTCACCCTGGTGGTCTTCGGCCATGCCGTCGCCCTGGCGTACGAGCGACGGAACGCCCGACGTCCAGCTGCAGAACGGCGGCCGGAGGAGGCGCCACGCGTCCCTGCGCACGCCTCGCCCGGACCGGGTCGGAGGCCGGGGTGAACGCGCTCGCGATCGCCCACCGGGCCGGCAACTCGCTGGCGGGTCTCCATCGTGCCAACCAGCTCGGCGCCGACGTCATCGAGTGCGACGTCCACCATCACCGGGGGCGGTTGGAGGTCCGGCACCTCAAGACCGCGGGCCCCCTGCCCTTCCTCTGGGACCGTTGGGAGCTCGCCTCCGCGTCGGCACCGCGGCTCGGTCTGGCCGAGCTGCTCGCGGCCGGTGACCGCGGTACGACGTTCATGCTCGACCTGAAGGGCCGCAGCGTCTCTGCCGGCTCGTCCGTCGCCCGCCTGCTCCACGAGAGTGACGAGTCGCGGCCGATCCTCGTGTGCGGTCGTCGGTGGCCGGCCGTCGACGCGGTGGCCGAGCTGCCCTACGTCCGGCCGGTCCTGTCCGCGCGCAACCGCGCCGAGCTGGCCCGGCTGGATCGCAGGCTCGCCGGGGGTCCTCGAGTCGACGGGGTCTCGCTCCACCGGTCGCTGCTCTCCCGCGACGTCGTGTCGAGGATGCGGGACCGCGTCGATCTCGTGATGACCTGGCCGGTCAACGACCTGCGCAGCCTGGACTGCGTTCTGGGGCACGGGGTCACCGGTGTCATCACCGACGTTCCCGAGGTGCTCGTGGCGGTCCTCGGACCCTGATCGGCGGGCCGATCGCGGCCCTTCCGGAGAGCGTCGCCGCTTGCGGCATAGGGTGGGAGCCATGCCGGGATCGATCCTTGGAACCGAGGTCCGCCGCGTCGAGGACCAGGAGCTGCTGCTGGGCCGGGGCACCTTCGTCGACAACCTCGACAGTGACGGCGTCGCGCACGCGGTGTTCGTACGCAGCCCGTTCGCCCATGCCCGGATCACGGGCATCGACACCAGCGAGGCGCTGGCGGCCGACGGCGTGCTGGCGGTCTACACCAGCGACGACCTGGGCCGCGACGGTCTGCCGAGCTTCGCCACCGTGAACAAGCAGGCTCCGCGGGCGGCGCTCGCGGTCGACAAGGTGCGGTACGCCGGCGACCCGGTCGCCCTGGTCGTCGCCGAGACGCGAGCCCAGGCCGTCGACGCCGCCGAGCTGGTGGACGTCGACTACGAGGACCTCTCGGTGGTCATCGACGTCGAGGAGGCTCTCGCCGAGGGCGCCCCGCTGCAGTTCGAGGAGATCGGCTCCAACATCGCGGCGTTCCGCGCGGCCAAGGAGGACGTCGACGTCCTCGACGACGCCGACCACGTGGCTCGCGTCCGGATGGTCAACCAGCGGATCGTGGTGGCGCCGATCGAGGGCAACGCGATCCTGGTCCGGCCCACGGAGGAAGGCATCGAGGCCTGGGTCTCCACCCAGCACCCGCACATGGCCAAGGACCTCCTCGCGCGATCGATCGGTGTCGACCCCGAGCACGTGCGCGTGGTCGCGCCGCATGTCGGCGGTGCCTTCGGCGGCAAGGCCGGCACCAGCAGCGACCATGCCGCGATCGCCATCGCCGCGCGCCGGCTCGGCACGCCGGTGAAGTGGGTCGAGACCCGCAGCGAGGCGATGCTGTCGATGCAGGGCCGCGGGCAGGTGCAGTTCGTCGAGCTGGGCGTGAAGAACGACGGCACCATCACCGGCCTGCGGATGCGGGTGCTGGGCGAGTGCGGGGCTTACGCCGGCTTCGGCGGCGCCCTCGCGGTGGGCCCGACGTACCTCATGGCGCAGGGCCCCTACGTCGTCCCCCGTCTGCGCTTCGAGGCGATCGCGGTGATGACCAACACCGCGCCCGTGGGGGCGTTCCGAGGTGCCGGCCGCCCCGAGGCCGCAGCCGCCCTGGATCGGGTCATCGACCTCGCCGCCCAGGAGCTGGGCATCCTGCCGGAGGAGATCCGCCGACAGAACCTGATCCCGAAGGACGCCTTCCCGTTCAAGACCCAGACCGGCCAGACCTACGACGTGGGCGACTACGAGCTGTCGCTCCAGGAGGCCCTGCGCATCGCCGATGTCGACGCCGCTCGCGCCGAGCAGCGACGGAGGATCGAGGCGGGCGAGACCAAGCTGCTCGGAATCGGGCTGGCGACCTACGTCGAGATCACCGGCTTCGGAGGCTCGGAGTTCGGCTCGGTGCAGATCCATTCCGACGGCTCGGCCACGGTGATGGCGGGCACGTCGGCCCACGGCCAGGGCCACGCGACGTCGTTCTCGATGATCGTCTCCGACAGCCTCGGCATCCCGCTGTCGAAGATCAGGTACCGACAGTCCGACACCGCGGTCGTCCGCTCCGGCGGCGGCACCGGCGGGTCGCGCTCGCTCCAGCTCGGCGGCAACGCGGTCAGCAAGGCCGCCGACGAGACGCGCGACCAGGCGCTCGCGGTCGCGGCCCGGATGCTGGAGGCCAACCCGGAGGACGTCGTCCTGGACGACGACGGGTTCGGAGTCGCCGGCGTCCCCGGCAACCGGATCGCCTGGCCCGAGCTCGCGGCGTACGCCCACGAGCACGACGGCGGGCTGGGCGTCGACACCGACTTCACCCAGGAGGGCGCGACGTTCCCGTTCGGCGCCCACGTCTCGATCGTGGAGGTCGACACCGAGACCGGGCAGGTCACCCCGCTGCGGCACGTGCTGGTCGACGACTGCGGCCGCATCGTGAACCCGTTGATCGTGGCCGGGCAGCAGCACGGAGGCGGCATCCAGGGGATCAGCCAGGCGCTGTGGGAGGAGATGCTGTACGACGAGAACGGCACGCCCATCACGAGCTCGTTCGCCGACTACTCCCTCCCCACCGCGGCGGACGGCATCATGCTGGAGGCGTCGAACACCGAGACCCCGACGCCGGTCAACCCGATCGGCGCCAAGGGCATCGGCGAGTCCGCGACCATCGGCTCCACCCCCGCCGTGCAGAACGCCGTCGTCGACGCTCTGAAGCACCTCGGCGTCAAGCACATCGACCTGCCGTGCACGCCCGAGCGGGTCTGGCGCGAGATCCAGGACCCGCGCTCCGACGTGTGGCGCGAGCCGCCCACGGCCTTCGAGGGGCTGCGCAACGACGGCGACGAGCCCGAGATCGTCGAGGCCTGAGGCCCTTCCTAGACTTGGCGCGTGTCAGCACGCGTCGACGTCTCGGCAGCGCCTGCCGTCGAGATCGACGGACTGGTGATGCGCTACGGCGACAAGGTCGCGGTCGACCGGCTCTCGCTGACCGTCGACCGCGGGTCGATCACGGCCGTGCTCGGACCCAACGGCGCCGGCAAGACGACGACGCTGGAGACCGCGGAGGGCTACCGGCGGCCGCAGGCGGGCTCGGTGCGGGTCCTGGGGCTGGACCCGGTGGCCGACCGACGAGCTCTCCTGCCACGGATCGGCGTGATGCTGCAGGGCGGCGGCGCCTGGAGCGGCGTCCGAGCCGACGAGATGCTGCGCCACGTCGCCCGCCTGCACGCCCATCCGCTGCCACTCGGACCGCTGTCGGAGCGGCTGGGCCTCGGTGAGTGCGGCCGCACGCCGTACCGCCGGCTCTCCGGTGGCCAGCAGCAGCGGCTCGGGCTCGCGATGGCCCTCGTCGGTCGTCCGGAGATCGCCTTCGTGGACGAGCCTACGGCCGGGATGGACCCCGCGGCCCGCCGTACGACGTGGGAGCTGCTGGAGGAGCTGCGCACCGCGGGCGTGACCGTCGTGCTCACGACGCACTACATGGAGGAGGCCGAGCGCCTCGCCGACCGGATCCACATCATCGACCACGGGCGGCTGATCGCCAGCGGCTCTCCGCTGGAGCTCACCCGCGGCGGGGGCGCTGCGACGATCCGGCTGGTGGTGACCAAGCCGTTCCCCGCCGACGCTCCCGAGTCGCTGCGCCGGGCCCTGGGCGACCTGGTGGAGGTCACCCTGCTCGACGAGCTCAGCATCCTGGTCACCGGGCCGGCCGATGCCTCGAGCCTCGCGGTCGTGTCGCGCTGGTGCGAGGAGAACGACGTGCTGCCGGAGTCGCTGACGCTCGGCCAGCGGACCCTGGAGGACGTGTTCCTCGAGCTGACCGGACGGCCGATCGCGTCATGAGCTCCCTCGACCTCTCGCCGCGGTCGGGCGCCGCGCCGTTCCCTCGGATGGTGGTCGCCCAGGCGGCCATGGAGGCGCGGCTGATGCTCCGCAACGGCGAGCAGCTGCTGCTGGCGGTCGTGATCCCGGTCCTGGTGCTCGTCGGCGGCGTCAAGGCCGCCGACCACGTCGACCTCGGCCTCTCGCACCGTCCGGTCGACGTCCTGACCCCCGGCGTACTCGCTCTTGCGGTGATGTCCACGGCGTTCACGTCGCTGGCGATCGCGACCGGCTTCGAGCGGCGCTACGGCGTCATCAAGCGGCTCGGGTCCTCGCCGCTCCCCCGCTCCGGGCTGCTCGCGGGCAAGGTCGGCGGCCTACTCGTGGTGGAGGTGCTGCAGATCGCGGTTGTGTCCGTGGTCGGGCTGCTGCTCGGCTGGCATCCCGACGCGGGTGGCATCCCGGCGGCGGTCGTCGCCGTGGCGGTCGGCACCCTCGCCTTCGCTGCCCTGGGACTCCTGGTCGCAGGCACGCTGCGCGCCGAGGCGACCCTGGCCGCGGCCAACCTCGTCTACCTCCTGCTCCTCGCCGGTGGTGCCGTCGTACTGCCCGGCTCGTCGTACGGCGCCTTCGGCCACGTCACCGCGTGCCTGCCCAGCGGCGCGCTCGGCGGGGCCATGCGGGAGGCGCTGATCTCCGGGGGCGTCGCGTGGCGCGACCTCGGCGTCCTGGTCGCGTGGGGCGTCGTGGGCACGGCGGTCACCGCCCGCACCTTCCGGTGGGAGTAGTCGGTCTGTGCCACACTGCGCCCCGTCGTCTGTGCCTCGTTGTCTGTTGGCCGTGGCTGGAAGGAGACCTGACGTGGCGCGATCTCGGTGGATGGTGTGGGTGCTCGGGCTCGCGCTCGTACCGGTGGTGGCGACGGCTGGGAGCCCGTCGTACGCCGCCCCCGCTCACGTACGTCGCCCCTATGTCAGCATCGCCCCCCAGAGCGTGATCGAGTTCGACGTGCTCCGACGGCCGGTGGTGCGCATCGCTCTCAACGACCACGGATACGCGTTCCCCCCGTCAGGGGACACCTACGAGCTGCAGGTCAGCCGCACCCCGATGCGCGCCACCCGGCGCGCCGCCTGGCACACGTTCGCGGAGCGCTCCGCCCTCGGGCTCCAACGCGTCCACGTCGCCCCCGGTCGGGTGCTGTGCTTCCGCGCCCGGACCCACCGCGACGGGGTGACGAGCGGAAGGAGCACGAGCGCCTGGACGAGGCGGGAGTGCTTCGTCCAGCCGCTCGGCGACGAGCAGGTGAAGCGACAGGGACGCATGCGCGTCCGGCCGGACAAGCACTTCTCGGACGGACACTCCACGGTGCTGTGCACCGGGGGACGGCTCCTGCTGCCCCACGTTCCGCGCGGCGCGTCGTACGGCCCGGTCTACGTCAACAACGGCGTGCTGAACGACGGCCACGACCAGCCCGAGTGGTGGATCCTCGGACACCGCCACCCCTACCAGAGCGCCAACGGCGGGTTCTCCGGCGAGCTTCAGTGGAACGCCAAGGTCGCGCGCGAGCCGGGGACGGCCGTGATCACCACCGAGAGCCCGTACAGCGAGCCGATCGGCGGCGTCGTCGTCATCCCGAAGTGGCTCTAGCCCGCAGCCGCGACCGGGACCCGAGTCTCGGCGCCGCCGCCCGGTCAGGAGACACTGGGGGCATGTCGCCGTGGCTGCGCCGGCTCGCGTGGGCCACGCTCGGCGCGAACCTCCTGCTGATCGTGACCGGTGGTGCGGTCCGGCTCACGGACTCGGGTCTCGGCTGCCCGACCTGGCCGCGCTGCAACCACGGCTCGTTCACCCCGCACGGCGCGATGGGCATCCACCAGTTCATCGAGTTCGGCAACCGGACCCTAACGTTCGTCCTGGTCGCGATCGCCGTGGCCACCTTCGCGGTGGCCCGGAGGGCGGCTGCCGATCTCGGGCGGCGCGACCTGCTGTGGCTCTCGGTGGTGCTCGCACTGGCCATCCCCGCCCAGGCCGTGCTGGGCGGGATCACCGTGCTCACCGACCTCAACCCGTGGGTCGTCTCCCTGCACCTCGTGCTGTCGCTGGCGATCGTGTCGCTCGCCGTTCTCTTCCTGTACCGGCTCGACCACGCGCCGCGACCCGTGGCCAGGGGCGTCGTCCCCGGTCTGGCCTGGACGACGTACGCCGTGACCTGGCTGGTGCTCTACGCCGGCACGACCGTGACCGGCTCGGGCCCGCACGCAGGCGATGCCAGCTCGCCGCGCAACGGCCTGGACCCGCTCGACGTCAGCCAGTTCCACGCGGACCTCGTGATGCTGCTGATCGGGCTCACCGTCGGCCTGTGGTTCGCCCAGCGCGCAACCGGCGGCGATCCTCGCCCGGTGACCGCCCTCGCCGTCGTCGAGGTGCTCCAGGCGGCCGTCGGCTTCGTGCAGTACTTCGCCGGGCTTCCGGTCGGCGTCGTGATGCTGCACATGCTCGGCGCCGGCCTCGTCGTCGCCGCCGCCACGTGGCTCCTCGTCACCGTCCTCCAGCCCTCCAGCTGAGCCCGGCGGGCTCGGACCCCGGCTGTCGGAAACCCCGCGTACGCGGGGTTTCCGACACAGGCGTCCGCCAGCCCGGAGCGGACGAATCAGCGGAGCAGCGGCTCGAGGGCGACGGCGACGAAGAGCAGGGAGAGGTAGAGGTTGGAGGCGTGGAACAGCACCATCGGCCGGATGACGGTGAGGTCCTCGGTGCCGCGAGCCCGGGACCACATCCGGTGGGCCTGCACAAGGAAGACCGCTCCGAGCACGGCCGCCACCACCGGGTAGAGCGGTCCGGTGTGGGCCACGGGCCACAGGGCGAGTGAGGTCGCCACCATCACCCAGCTGTAGAGCACGATCTGCCGCCCGACGACCTCGGCCCGCGCCACCACGGGCAGCATCGGGACGTCGACGCCGGCGTAGTCCTCGCGATAGCGCAACGCGAGCGCCCAGGTGTGCGGCGGGGTCCAGAAGAAGACGACGAGGAAGAGCACGACCGGTGGCCACGCGACGTGGCCGGTCACCGCGGTCCAGCCGATCATCGCGGGAAAGCAGCCTGCGAGTCCGCCCCAGACGATGTTCTGCGTCGTACGTCGCTTGAGCAGCATCGTGTAGACGAACAGGTAGAAGCACTCCGCCACCACCGAGAGCACCGCCGACAGCGGGTTGACCCAGACGTAGAGGATGGCCGTCGCGAGCAGGCCCAGCACCAGTCCGAACGCCGTGGCCGCTCCGGGCGTCACGATGTGGCGCGGGATCGCCCGGCGCCGGGTGCGACGCATCTGCTCGTCGATGTCGCGGTCGTAGACGCAGTTGAGCGCGGACGCCGACCCGGCCGACAGCGTCCCCCCGACGACGGTGGCCAGCACCAGACCCACGCTCGGCACACCACCGGCCGCGAAGAACATCACCGGGACGGTGGTCAGCAGCAGCAGCTCGATGACCCGCGGCTTGGTCAGCCCGACGTACGCCGCCACGACGTCGCGCGCCGTCGCGGACCCCGTCGGCCGAGGAAGGTCCCGCTCGGGAATCGCGCGGGCTCGGTGGCCGACGTATGTCACACGGGGTCCTCGGGTACGAGTAGGTGAACGCAGGAGCATGGTCAGGTGGGCGCCTCGCAGTCTATCGCCGGGGGTGAGTAGTCTCGGAGGCGCCTGAGCAGGTGCCCGACGCGGCACTCGTCCGAGACGAACGGAGCGGGAAAGACACGTGAGCGCGACACCCGCCAAGCTGGACTGGAACGAGCTGGACGACAAGGCCGTGGACACCGTTCGGGTGCTCGCGATGGACGCCGTCCAGAAGGTCGGCAACGGCCATCCGGGCACCGCCATGAGCCTGGCTCCGGCCGCCTATCTGCTGTTCCAGAAGGTGATGCGGCACAACCCCGCCGATCCGCACTGGCCCGGCCGCGACCGCTTCGTCCTCAGCTGCGGCCACTCGAGCCTGACGCTGTACATCGAGCTCTTCCTGGGCGGCTGGGGACTGGAGCTCGCCGACCTCGAGGCGCTGCGCACCTGGGGCAGCAAGACCCCCGGCCACCCGGAGTACGGCCACACCGCCGGAGTCGAGGTCACCACCGGGCCGCTCGGCCAGGGCATCGGCAACGCCGTCGGGATGGCGATGGCAGCGCGCCGCGAGCACGGTCTGCTCGACCCGAACGCCGCGATCGGCAGCTCGCCGTTCGACCACCACGTCTATGCCCTCTGCTCCGACGGCGACATCGAGGAGGGCGTCTCGGCCGAGGCGTCCGCGATCGCCGGCGTCCAAGAGCTCGGCAACCTGACCGTCATCTACGACCACAACCGCATCTCGATCGAGGACAACACCGACATCGCCCTCGGCGAGGACGTCGGCGCCCGCTACGAGGCCTACGGCTGGCACGTCCAGCACGTCGACTGGACTCACGACGGCACCCGCTACGAGGAGGACGTCCCGGCGCTGTACGACGCCATCCGCAAGGCCGAGGCGGTCACCGACAAGCCGAGCTTCATCGTCCTGCACACGATCATCGCCTGGCCCGCCCCCAACGCGCAGAACACCGGCAAGGCCCACGGCTCCGCGCTGGGCGCCGACGAGGTGGCCGCCACCAAGAAGGTGCTCGGGTTCGACCCGGACAAGACCTTCGAGGTGCCGCCCGGCGTCCTCGAGCACACCCGCAAGGCGGTCGAGCGCGGAAAGGCCGCCCAGGCGGCGTGGGACGAGGAGTACGCCGCGTGGGCGCGCAAGCCGTCCGCCGACCCGGGCCTCTACGAGCGTCTGCAGACCCGCACCCTCCCGGAGGGCTGGACCGACCACCTCCCGTCGTTCGACGCCGACGAGAAGGGGCTGGCGACCCGGGTCGCGTCCGGCGAGGTGATCAACGCGATCGCCGAGCACGTCCCCGAGCTGTGGGGCGGGTCCGCCGACCTCGCCGGCTCCAACAACACCACCATCGAGGGCGTCCCGTCGTTCCTGCCCGGCAACCGCGCCACCAAGATGTGGAGGGCAGACCCGCTGGCCGGGCGCGTCCTGCACTTCGGCATCCGCGAGCACGGCATGGGCGCGATCATGAACGGCATCGCCGTCCACGGCGGCACCCGCGTGTTCGGCGGCACGTTCCTGACGTTCTCCGACTACATGCGCGGCTCGGTCCGGCTCGCGGCCCTCATGGGCCTGCCGGTCACCTACATCTGGACCCACGACTCGATCGGGCTCGGCGAGGACGGCCCCACGCACCAGCCTGTCGAGCACCTCGCCGCGCTGCGGGCCATCCCGGGGCTGGACGTCGTGCGACCCGCGGACGCCAACGAGACGGTGGCCTGCTGGCAGACGATCCTCGAGCACACCGACCGGCCGGCGGGCTTCATCCTGTCCCGGCAGAACCTCCCGACGTTCCCGCGTGGCACCGACGGGTACTCCGACACCAGCAACGTCCACCGTGGCGGCTACGTCCTGCTCGACGTCGACGGCGGTCTGCCCGACGTCGTGCTGATCGGCACCGGCTCGGAGGTCCAGCTGGCGGTGAAGGCGCGCGAGCTGCTCGCGGCCGACGGCGTCAGGGCCCGGGTCGTGTCCATGCCCTGCCGGGAGTGGTTCGACGCGCAGGAGACGTCGTACCAGGAGACGGTGGTCCCGCCGACCGTGCGCGCCCGGGTCTCCGTGGAGGCGGGTGTGGCGCAGGGCTGGCGCGAGGTCGTCGGCGACGCCGGCAAGTCGGTCTCCCTGGAGCACTTCGGCGCCTCGGCCGACTACGCACGGATCTACCAGGAGTTCGGCATCACCGCCGAGGCCGTCGCGGCGGCCGCCCAGGACAGCATCCGGGACGCCACCCACTGACGTCCCTCCACCAACTCAGCAGGAGGGGAACATGACCGACCGCCTCAAGGCGCTCTCAGACGCCGGCGTCTCCATCTGGCTCGACGATCTCTCGCGCGAACGACTCGAGACGGGCAACCTCGCCGACCTGGTCGCGAACTCCCATGTCGTGGGCGTGACCTCGAACCCGTCGATCTTCCAGTCGGCGCTGAGCCACGGCGAGCGGTACGACGCGCAGATCCGGGAGCTCGCGGGCCTCGGCACCGACCGCGACCAGGCCGTCCGGGTGATCACCACCGACGACGTCCGCGAGGCGTGCAAGGTGCTGCGGCCCGTCTACGACGCCACCAACGCCGTCGACGGTCGGGTCTCGATCGAGGTCTCCCCCGGTCTCGCGCATGACACCGACGCCACGGTCGCCGAGGCCGCCGATCTCTGGAAGACCGTCGACCAGCCCAACCTGATGATCAAGATCCCCGGCACGGTCGAGGGCGGCCCCGCGATCACCGAGACCCTCGCGGCCGGCATCAGCGTCAACGTCACCTTGATCTTCGGGCTCGACCAGTACCGCAACGTGATGGACGCCCACATGGCGGGCCTCGAGAAGGCGCGCGAGAACGGGCACGACCTGTCCACCATCCACTCGGTGGCGTCGTTCTTCGTCTCGCGGGTCGACACCGAGATCGACCGTCGCCTCGACGAGTCCGGCGCCGACGCGTCGCTCAAGGGGCGGGCCGGCATCGCCAACGCGCGTCTGGCGTACCAGGCCTACGAGGAGACCCTGGCCAGTGAGCGCTGGGCGTCGCTCGAGGCCGACGGCGCACGACGCCAGCGTCCGCTCTGGGCCTCGACCGGGGTCAAGAACCCCGACTACAAGGACACGATGTACGTCGACGACCTGATCGTCGAGGACACCGTGAACACGATGCCCGAGAAGACCATGCAGGCCGAGGCCGACCACGGCGACCCGAAGCCCGACCAGGTCCGGCCCTTCTACGACGACGCCGCGAAGACGATGCAGGAGCTCGCCGACGCCGGCATCGACTACGACGACGTGATCGAGGTCCTGATCAAGGAGGGCGTCGACAAGTTCATCACGGCTTGGGACGAGCTGCTCGACTCCGTCGACGAGGCGCTGGCGGCCGCCACGTGAGCGACGGCCCCGTCGACCCGACCGCGACGGAGGCCTGGTCTCGCCTCACCACTCTCGCGGACGGGTTCGCCCCCGATCTGCGGGCGTGGTTCGCCGACGACCCCGGCCGCGTCGAGCGTCTGAGCCTGACGGCGGCCGACCTCCACGTCGACCTGTCGAAGTCCCTCCTCGTCGACGACGTCCTCGCCGCGCTGCTGGCGCTCGCGGACGAGGTCGGGGTCACCCAGCGACGGGACGCGATGTTCGCGGGGAAGCACATCAACGTCACGGAGGACCGCGCCGTCCTCCACACGGCGCTCCGCGACCCCGCCGACCTGAAGCTGGAGGTCGACGGACACGACGTCGTGGCCGAGGTCCACGAGGTGCTGCAGCGCGTCTACGCCTTCGCCGACGACGTCCGCAGCGGTGCGTGGACCGGCGTCACCGGCCGCCGGATCGAGACGGTCGTCAACATCGGCATCGGCGGCTCCGACCTGGGGCCGGTGATGGCCTACGAGGCACTGGCGCCCTACCGGCAGGAGGGGCTGGAGTGCAGGTTCGTCTCCAACATCGACCCTACCGACGCGGCCACCAAGCTCGCCGGGCTCGATCCCGAGACGACGCTGTTCATCGTGTCGAGCAAGACCTTCGGGACCCTGGAGACGCTCACCAACGCGCGCCTGTGCAGGGCCTGGCTCCTCGACGGACTGCACGCGGGTGACACGGGCAGCCGAGACGAGGGTGAGGCCGTCCGCAAGCACTTCGTCGCGGTGTCGACCGCGCTGGACAAGGTCGAGGCGTTCGGCATCGACCCCGCCAACGCGTTCGGCTTCTGGGACTGGGTCGGCGGCCGCTACTCGATGGACTCCGCGATCGGCACGTCGCTGGTCGTGGCCATCGGCCCGGCGCGGTTCGCCGACATGCTCGCCGGCTTCCACGCCATGGACGAGCACTTCCGGACCACGGAGCCGGCGCACAACGTGCCGCTGCTCATGGGTCTGCTCAACGTCTGGTACGCCAACTTCCTGGGCGCCCAGAGCCACGCCGTACTGCCGTACTCGCAGCTGCTGCACCGGTTCCCGGCGTACCTCCAGCAGCTGACCATGGAGTCCAACGGCAAGGGCGTGCGCTGGGACGGCAGCCCGGTCACCACGACCACCGGCGAGGTGTTCTGGGGCGAGCCGGGCACCAACGGCCAGCACGCGTTCTACCAGCTCATCCACCAGGGCACCCGGCTCATCCCGGCCGACTTCATCGCGTTCGCCGAGCCGGCGTACCCCTTGAAGGACCACCACGACGGACAGACCGTCGACGTGCACGAGCTCTTCATGGCCAATTTCTTCGCCCAGACCCAGGCGCTCGCGTTCGGCAAGACCGCCGACGAGGTGCGCAGCGAGGGCACCGCCGAGGCGATCGTGCCCGCGCGGGTCTTCACCGGGAACCGACCGACCACCTCGGTGATGGCGCCGGCGCTCACGCCGTCGGTCCTGGGGCAGCTGGTCGCGCTCTACGAGCACATCACGTTCACCGAGGGAGCCGTCTGGGGCATCGACAGCTTCGACCAGTGGGGCGTCGAGCTGGGCAAGCAGCTCGCCCAGGCGCTCGGCCCGGCCATCGCCGGCGACACCGCGACCCTGGACCAGCAGGACGCCTCGACGCAGGCCCTGATCGGCTACTACCGCACGCACCGCACCTCATGAGCCCGGCCAGCCACCCGTCCGAGCACTGGGTGAACCCGCTGCGCGATCCGCAGGACCGGCGGCTCCCGCGCATCGCGGGCCCGTGCGGGATGGTGCTGTTCGGCGTCACCGGAGACCTGTCCCGCAAGAAGGTCATGCCGGCGATCTACGACCTGGCCAACCGTGGCCTGCTGCCGCCCGGCTTCAGCCTGGTCGGGTTCGCGCGACGCGACTGGGCCGACGAGGACTTCGCCCAGGTCGTGCACGAGGCGGTCAAGGAGCACTCCCGCACGGAGTTCCGCGAGGAGGTGTGGAAGCAGCTGGCGGAGGGCTTCCGCTTCGTCCCGGGCAACTTCGACGACGACGCGGCGTTCAACACGCTCCGCCGCACCATCGAGGAGCTCGACGAAGTCCGGGGCACGGATGGCAACCACGCGTTCTACCTCGCGATCCCCCCGGGGTTCTTCGGCGACGTCGTCGGTCAGCTCAAGGAGCACGAGCTCGCCGAGCCGTCCGCGGGGTCATGGCGCCGCGTCGTGGTCGAGAAGCCCTTCGGCCACGACCTCGAGTCCGCGCAGGAGCTGAACTCGACGTTGGCCTCGGTCTTCCCGAGCGAGTCGATCTTCCGCATCGACCACTACCTCGGCAAGGAGACGGTGCAGAACATCCTGGCGACCCGGTTCGCCAACGCGATGTTCGAGCCGATCTGGAACTCCAACTACGTCGACCACGTGCAGATCACGATGGCCGAGGACATCGGGATCGGTGGGCGCGCCGGGTACTACGACGGCATCGGGGCGGCTCGCGACGTCATCCAGAACCACCTGCTGCAGCTGATGTCGCTGGTGGCGATGGAGGAGCCCACGTCGTTCGACGCGGAGAGCCTGCGGGTCGAGAAGCTGAAGCTGCTGAAGTCGGTCACCCTCCCCCGTCGTCTCGACCTGACCACCGCGCGCGGGCAGTACGCCGCCGGGTGGCAGGGCGGCGAGAAGGTGATCGGCTTCCTCGAGGAGGAGGGCGTCCGCAAGACGTCGGCGACCGAGACGTACGCCGCGATCACGCTCCACGTCGACAACCGCCGCTGGGCGGGCGTCCCGTTCTACCTGCGCACGGGCAAGCGCCTGGGCCGACGGGTGACCGAGGTCGCCATCGTCTTCAAGCCCGCACCCCACCAGCCCTTCACCCGGGCCGCCACCGAGGAGCTGACCCACAACGCGATCGTGCTGCGGATCCAGCCCGACGAGGGCATGACGGTGCGCTTCGGCTCCAAGGTCCCGGGCACCGCGATGGAGATCCGGGACGTGAACATGGACTTCGCCTACGGCGGATCGTTCACCGAGTCGAGCGCCGAGGCCTACGAGCGGCTGATCCTCGACGTCCTGCTCGGCGACCCGCCGCTGTTCCCGCGCAACGCCGAGGTGGAGCAGGCCTGGAAGATCCTCGACCCGGTGCTCGACTACTGGGCGCGCAAGGGCCGTCCGGAGGCCTACGAGTCCGGCGGCTGGGGACCGAAGTCCGCCGAGGCGATGCTGGCCCGCGACGGCCGCGTGTGGAGACGTCCATGAGTCCCAGGAGAGGGGTCGGCCGATGATCGAGCTGCTGGACACCGACGCCGCCGGCATCGCGGCGGAGTTCGTCGCCTCGCGGCTGCGGGCCGGCAGCCCGGCGATGAGCATGGTGCTGACCCTGGTCATCGTGGTCGACGAGGACGGCTCGGACGACGCCATGCGTGCCGCACGTCAGGCATCCCACGAGCATCCCGCCCGGGTGCTCGGCGTGATCCTGGGCGATGCCCGCGGGACCTCGCACGTCAACGCCCAGGTCGGCACCGGTGCCGGCTGGACCGGCGAGACGGCGCTGATCCGGCTGCGCGGCGAGGTGGTCCACCACGCCGAGTCGGTGGTGCTGCCACTGCTCCTGCCCGACTCCCCGGTCGCCATCTGGTGGCCCTCGGATCCCCCGGCCGACCCGGCCGCGGACCCGCTCGGTCAGCTGGCCCAGCGCCGGATCACCGACGCGGCGGCCGTCACGCGCGGCAAGAGCAAGGCCATCCACGCCCAGTGCTCGGCGTACGCCGCGGGCAACTCCGACCTCGCCTGGACCCGGATCACGCCCTGGCGCGCGCTCCTGGCCGCGGCGCTCGACCAGCAACCGCTGAAGGTCACCGGCGGCTCGGTCACCGCCGAGCGGATCAGCCCCAGCGCGGACCTCCTGGTGGCATGGCTCGCAGACCGGCTGAAGGTGCGCGTCGAGCGGGCGAGCTCGCGTGGGCCCGGGATCACCGAGGTGCGCCTCGACACCAAGGAGGGACCGATCGTGATCTCCCGCCGCGACGGTCGGCTCGCGACGTTCTCCTCGCCGGACCGGCCCGACCGCCCGGTGGCGCTCAAGCGCCGTCAGCTGCCCGAGCTGCTGGCCGAGGAGCTGCGTCGGCTGGACGAGGACGACGTGTACGCCGCCACCGCGCGCAAGCTGATGCGGATGCACGTGTCATGAGCGGCCCACCCGTTCCCCGTGTCGAGGTCCACGAGTCCGCCGACGAGCTCGCGACCGCCGTCGCCGGTGCCCTCCTGCGCCAGCTGACCGTCCGGCAGGCTGCCGGCGACGTCCCGCAGGTGGCGCTGACCGGCGGCACGATCGCGGACAAGATCCACCGTGAGATCGCCCGCCTCGGTCGCGACAGCGACGTCGACTGGGCCCAGGTCGACTTCTTCTGGGGTGACGAGCGCTTCGTGGCCCCGGACTCCGACGACCGGAACGCCAAGCAAGCCCGTGAGGCGTTCCTGGACGCGCTGCCGGTCGACCCGGCGCGAGTGCACGAGATCCCCTCCACGGCGGATGCCGCGGACGTCGACGCGGCCGCCACGGCGTACGCCGACACCGTGCGCTCGGTCGGCTCGGGGAGCTTCGACGTGCTGATGCTCGGGGTCGGCCCCGACGGCCACGTCGCCTCGCTCTTCCCGGGATTCCCGCAGCTCGACGTGGGCGACGCGATCGCCGTCGGGGTCACCGGCTCGCCCAAGCCGCCGCCGGAGCGGGTCACGCTCACGTTCCCGGCCCTGAACCGCTCAGAGGCGGTGTGGTTCGTCGTCAGCGGTCCCGACAAGGCCGAGGCGGTCGGCCGCGCCCTCGCCGCCCAGCCGCCAGGAGTCCACGAGATCCCGGCAACCGGCGTACTCGGTCAGCAGGAGACTATCTGGTTCCTCGACCGAGACGCTGCCTCCCAAGTCACGTGACCAACCTCGTTGAGTTGGCCCTCCGGGCTCGTTGAGTTGGCCCTCCGGGCTTGTTGAGTCGCGTGTCCGGGCGCACCTGATGGCAATCCAGCCAACTCGACACGCCCGGAGGGCCAACTCAACGAGCCCGGAGGGCCAACTCAACGCGCCCGGAGGGCCAACTCAACCGTCAGAAGATGATGTCGCCGGACTTGCGGCGGCTGCGGAGGAGCTGGATCGCCTCGTCGAGGATCGACTCGGCCTCGGCATCGGAGCGGCGCTCCTTCACGTAGGCCAGGTGGGTCTTGTAGGGCTCGATCTTCGGCGCCGGAGGGGGGTTGTCGGAGTCCAGGCTCGCCGGGAGCCCGCACTTGGGGCAGTCCCACGACTCGGGCACCACGGCCTCGACCGCGAAGGTCACCACCGAGCGGTGCTCGTGGGAGCAGAAGTAGGTGACCGCCTGGCGAGGAGCAGCCTCCCCTCGCTCGGCCTCACCCATCGGACCAGCACCGACCCGACTACCGCGGATCGCGTTCCCTCCACCAGCCACGTGCGACGGACCTTTCTGTCAGGAGTAGGCCCGCAAGAGGCCCAGGGCGATGACGCAGGCGAACCAGATCGACCCGACACCGATGGTGAAGCGGTCGAGGTTGCGCTCCGCAACTGACGATCCCCCGAGCGAGCTGGACACACCGCCGCCGAACATGTCGGACAGTCCCCCGCCGCGCCCCTTGTGGAGGAGCACGAGCAGCACCAGCAGGCAGCTGGTGATGACGAGGAGGACGGTGAAGACGATGGTCACGAGGGGATAGCCTACGTCACCGTCGCGACGTTCCCGAACAGGCCCGAACTGCGGTCTCCACCGTGGCTGCTCGGGCTCACAGGGTCGGCATGTCGTAGAAGCGGCAGACGCCCCCGAACTCGTCCGCCTGGAGGCTGGCGCCACCCACCAGCGCACCGTCGACGTCGGCCTGCGCCATGATCCCGGCGATGTTGGCCGCCTTGACCGAGCCGCCGTAGAGGATGCGGCAGCCGTCGGCCGCCCCGTCCCCGGCGGTCTCGCGCAGGCGCCCCCGGATGGCCGCGCAGACCTCCTGTGCGTCGTCCGGAGTGGCGACCTCGCCGGTGCCGATCGCCCACACCGGCTCGTAGGCCACCACCAGCCCGGCGATCTGCGCGGGGGTGAAGCCGGCCAGCGAGCCGTCGACCTGGGCCAGGGTGTGGGCGACCTGGTCGCCGGCCTGACGCACCTCGAGCCCCTCGCCCACGCACACGATCGGGGTCATCCCCGCGGCCACCGCGCGGTGGGCCTTGGCGTTGACCAGGTCGTCGGCCTCGTGGTGGTACTCGCGCCGCTCGGAGTGGCCGACCACGACGTAGGAGCACCCCAGCTTGGCCAGCATCGTCGACGAGATCTCGCCGGTGTAGGCGCCCGCCTCGTGCGCCGAGACATCCTGCGCGCCATACCGGATCGACAGGCGGTCACCGTCGACGAGCGTCTGCACCGAGCGGAGATCGGTGAACGGCGGGATGACGACCACCTCGGTCCGGGCGAAGTCGTGCTTCTTGTCCGCCAGGATCCAGGCGAGCTTCTGGACCAGCGCCACGGCTTCGGGGTGGGTGAGGTTCATCTTCCAGTTGCCCGCCATCAGCGGGATGCGCGTGGTCATGCGTCTCTCTTCCGGTCAGCCGTCAGTCCCTGGTCGTCAGCGCTCGAGAACGGCGATGCCGGGCAGCTCGCGACCCTCGAGGAACTCGAGGCTGGCGCCACCGCCCGTGGAGATGTGCCCGAACGCCGACTCGTCGAAGCCGAGCCTGCGCACCGCAGCCGCGGAGTCGCCGCCCCCGACGACGGACAGCCCGTCGACCTCGGTCAGGGCCTGCGCGACCGCTCGGGTGCCCTCGGCGAACGCCGCGGTCTCGAAGACCCCCATCGGGCCGTTCCAGAACACCGTCCGGGCTCCACGGACCGCGTCGGCGAACGCCCGCCCCGAGTCGGGCCCGATGTCCAGCCCGAGCGTGTCGGCCGGGATCTGGTCGGCAGGTACGACGCGTGGCTGGGGCTCCCGGTCGCCCGACGGGAACTCGGAGTCGACCACGATGTCGGTCGGCAGGACGATCCGCACCCCCGTGTCGGCGGCTCGCTGGAGGTAGCCGCGCACCGTGTCCAGCTGGTCCGCCTCCAGCAGGCTGGTGCCGACCTCGTGCCCCTGCGCGGCCAGGAACGTGAACACCATCCCACCGCCGATCAGCAGCTCGTCGGCCTTGCCGAGGAGGTTGTCGATGACGCCGAGCTTGTCGGAGACCTTCGAGCCGCCGAGCACCACGACGTAGGGACGGGCCGGGTCGACGGTGAGCCTGCGCAGCACGTCGATCTCGGTCGCGACCAGCTGGCCCATCGCATGCGGCAGGCGCAACGCGACGTCGTACACGCTGGCCTGCTTGCGGTGCACCACGCCGAAGCCGTCGGAGACGAACGCCCCCGAAGGGCCGACCAGCGCCGCCAGCTCGTCCGCGAAGGCCCCGCGCTGCGCGTCGTCCTTGCTGGTCTCCCCCGGGTTGAATCGCACGTTCTCCAGGACGGCGACATCGCCATCGCCGAGGCCCTCGACGGTCTCCTGGGCCGAGGGGCCCACGGTGTCGGAGGCGAAGGCGACCGGCTGGCCGAGCAGCTCGCCGAGGCGAGCCGCGACCGGGGCGAGGGAGTAGCGCTCCTCCGGCTCGCCCTTCGGGCGGCCCAGGTGGGCGACCACGACGACCCGGGCGCCGGCGTCCGCCAGCGCCCGGATGGTCGGCACGCTCGCGCGCACCCGACCGTCGTCGGTGATCGTGGTCCCGTCGAGCGGGACGTTCAGGTCGGACCTGACCAGGACGCGCCGTCCGCGCAGGTCACCGAGCCGCTCGATCGCTGAGCCCTGCTCCGACACCGTCAGAGCGACTTCCCGACGAACGTGATCAGGTCGGCGAGGCGGTTGGAGTAGCCCCACTCGTTGTCGTACCAGCCGACGACCTTGACCTGGTTCCCGATCACCTTGGTCAGCGGCGCGTCGAAGATGCACGACGCGGGGTCGGTGACGATGTCGGAGGAGACCAGCGGGTCGGTGGAGTACTTGAGGATCCGACCGTCGGCAGCCTTCTCCACGGCGGCATTGACCTCCTCGACCGACGTCTCGCGCCCGGCCTCGAAGGTCAGGTCGGTCGCCGAGCCCGTCGGCACGGGCACCCGCAGGGCGTAGCCGTCGAGCTTGCCCTTGAGCTCGGGCAGCACCAGGCCGATCGCCTTGGCGGCACCCGTCGACGTGGGCACGACGTTGATCGCGGCCGCACGCGCACGACGCAGGTCCTTGTGGATGTTGTCCTGGAGGTTCTGGTCGGCGGTGTAGGCGTGCACGGTGGTCATCAGGCCCCGGACGATGCCGAACTCGTCGTTCAGCGCCTTGGCCATCGGCGCCAGGCAGTTGGTCGTGCACGACGCGTTGGAGATCACGGTGTGCGCAGACGGGTCGTACGTCGACTCGTTGACGCCCATGACGACGGTGACGTCCTCGTTGGAGGCGGGCGCCGAGATGATGACCTTCTTGGCGCCGGCCGCGTCCACGTGGGCGCGGGCCTTGGTCCCGTCGGTGAAGAAGCCGGTCGACTCGACGACCACGTCGACGCCCACGTCGCCCCAGCGGAGGTTGGCGGGGTCGCGCTCCTCGAAGACCTTCACGACCTGGTCGCCGACCCGGATCTCGTCCTCGGTGGCGCTGACGTCGGCGTCGAGCCGACCCAGGATGGAGTCGAACTTCAGCAGCGGGGCGAGCGCGCTGTTGGGGGCGAGGTCGTTGACGGCGACGATCTCGATGTCGGCGCCGGACGCGCGGACGGCCCGGAAGAAGTTCCGGCCGATCCGGCCGAAGCCGTTGATGCCTACTCGAACGGTCATGTGCTGCTCCTCGGTCGTGAGCACGGGCGTTCAGTCACCCGTCGGACAAAAGGGACGTGGGCGTTCAGTCACCCACGCCCTCGACCTTATCGTCCGCGCCTCCCGCGGGAGATCTCAGTCTTCCTCGGCGAGCATCTCCGGCGTGAGCGAAGCCTCGGTGTCGGGGATGCCGAGCTCCTCGGCCCGCTTGTCGGCCATGGCGAGGAGGCGCCGGATGCGACCGGCGATGGCGTCCTTGGTGAGCGCGGGGTCGTGCAGCTGGCCGAGCTCCTCGAGGCTGGCCTGCTTGTGCTCGAGTCGGAGGTCCCCGGCCAGCTTGAGGTGGTCGGGCACCTCGTCGCCCAGGATCTCCAGCGCCCGCTGGACCCGTGCCCCGGCCGCGACCGCTGCTCGGGCGGAGCGACGGAGGTTGGCGTCGTCGAAGTTGGCGAGCCGGTTGGCCGTCGCGCGCACCTCGCGGCGCATCCGCCGCTCCTCCCACGCCATCAGCGCCTCGTGGGCGCCGAGCCGGGTCAGCAGCTGGGAGATCGCGTCACCGTCGCGGATGACGACGCGGTCGACGCCGCGCACCTCACGAGCCTTCGCCGGGATGCCGAGGCGGCGGGCGACGCCGACCAGGGCCAGTGCGGCCTCGGGCCCGGGACAGGTGACCTCCAGGGAGGACGAGCGGCCGGGCTCGGTGAGCGAGCCGTGCGCGAGGAACGCGCCCCGCCAGGCCGCGACCGCGTCACACGCTCCGCCGGAGACGACCGCCGGGGGCAGACCCCGCACCGGGCGGCCGCGGTTGTCGAGCAGGCCGGTCTGGCGCGCCAGCGCCTCGCCGTCCTTGACCACGCGGACGAGGTACCGGCTGCCCTTGCGGATGCCGTTGCCCTGGACCATCGCCACGTCGCTCTGGTGGCCGAAGACCTCGACGATGTCCTTGCGCAGCCGGCGGGCGGCGGCGCCGGTGTCGAGCTCGGCCTCGACGACGATCTTGCCGCTGACGATGTGGAGCCCTCCGGCGAAGCGGAGCATGGTCGACACCTCGGCCTTGCGACAGCAGGTCTTGGTGATGGTGGTGTTGGCGATCTCCGCCTTCACCTGCGCCGTCATCGCCATGGCAGCGATCCTGCCACGTACGTCAACGACCCTCGTTCGCGAGTCCGGCCGTGATCCCCGCGAACGCCGCGGCCAGCTTCTCGGGGTCGTGACGGGGCGAGCCGTCACCCCGGGCCACGTCGGCGACGAGGACCCGCGCCCCACAGGACGCCGCGACGTCCTCCAGGTCGGCCAGCACCCTGCCCTCGGCCGCCTCGCCGGCGTCGACCAGAACGGTCCCGACCGGCAGACCGGGTGCGTGGTCGAGCAGCACCCGCAGGTGGTCGGCCGCGGCGAAGCCCCCGGTCTCGTCCTCCTGGCCGAGGTTGAGCACGACGACGAGGTGCGCGTCGGTCCCGACCAGGGCCTCGGCGAGACGGGGCACCATCAGGTGCGGCAGCACGGAGGTGAACCACGAGCCGGGTCCCAGCACGACGAGGTCGGCCTCCCGCACCGACGCGACGGCCTCGGGACAGGCCTGGAGGTCCTCGGGCAGCAGCGAGATGGCCTCGATCGTGCCGGTCGACGTCGCCACCGCGACCTGCCCGCGCACGGTGCTCAACCGCTCCGGGTCCTCGGCGTACAGCCCGCTGACCTGGGCCGAGATGTCCAGCGGCGTCAGCGCCATCGGCAGCACGCGGCCGCGCGCGCCCAGCAGCCGGCCCACCCAGTCGAGCGCGGCGACGTGGTCGCCGAGCAGCTCCCAGAGGCTCACGATCAGGAGGTTCCCGGTGACGTGGCCGTTCATCTCCCCCGTGCCGGCGAAGCGGTGCTGCAGGACCTGGGCCCAGGTCTCGCCCCACTCGTCGTCACCGCACAGCGCGGCCAGGGCCATCCGGAGGTCTCCGGGAGGCAGGACGCCGAACTCCGAGCGCAGCCGACCCGACGACCCGCCGTCGTCGGCCACGGTGACGACCGCCGTCAGGTCGAGCGGCAGCCGCCGCAGCGCCGACAGCGAGGCATACAAGCCGTGCCCGCCTCCCAGCGCGGTGACCCGCTGCCGGTACGGCGGGCTGTCGTCGAGCACCTCACTCCCGTCCGAGATCGCGATGGACCGTGCCGACGTCGTAGCCCGCCTCGCGCAGCTGACGCGCGATCTCCTCGGTCATCGCGACGCTGCGGTGCTTGCCGCCGGTGCAGCCGATGGCGACCTGCATGAACCGCTTGCCCTCGCGGAGGTAGCCGTCGGCCACCCCGGCCAGGAGCCGGACGTAGCGGTCGACGAACTCGCGGGCCCCTTCCTGCTCCATCACGTAGTCGGCCACCGACGCCGAGCGTCCGGTCTGGCCGCGCAGCTCGGGCACCCAATAGGGATTGGGCAGCCAGCGCATGTCGGCGACGAAGTCGGCATCGACCGGGATGCCGTACTTGAAGCCGAAGCTGATCACCGTCACCCGTAGCCGGGTCGTGTCCGGGGTCCCGAAGGAGCGGGCGATTCGGTCGGTGAGCTGGTGGACGTTGAGGTCGGAGGTGTCGATGACGAGGTCCGCGTTGGCCCGCAGCGCCGCGAGAGCCGTCCGCTCACGCCGCAGGCCGTCGATGAGCCGTCCGCTGGCCTGCAGCGGGTGCGGACGCCGAGCGGCCTCCTGACGTCGGACCAGCACCTCGTCGGTCGCGTCGAGGAACAGCAGCGTGGAGTCGCGGCCGACGGCGTGCTGGGCGAGGTTGGCCTGCAGGGAGTCGAAGAACGCGCCGGAGCGTACGTCGACGACGACGGCAATCGGCTGGCTCGCGCCGCGGCTCTCGTCGACCAGGCGTACGACGTCACGCAGGAGGGTCGGCGGGAGGTTGTCGACGACGTAGTAGCCGAGGTCCTCCAGCTCCTTGGCCGCGGTGCTGCGACCCGCGCCGGTCATCCCCGTGACCACGACGACCTCGCCGCTGTGCTCCGGGGGCAACCCCGACGGCTCGCTCATCAGTCCTCCTGGATCTCACCGGTGGCCGTGTTGACCGCCTGGCCGCCAGTCTGGCCTGCCGCGCGGGTGACTGCATCCTTGATCGCCACGGCGGTGCGCGGACCGATCCCCGGCACCAGCGCGATCTCCTCCACCTCGGCCGCGCGCAGCTTGCGCAGCGAGCCGAAGTGCTTGACCAGGGTCCGGCGCCGCACCTCGCCCAGTCCGGGCACGTCGTCGAGGAGGCTCTCCACCATGGACTTGGACCTGCGCGAGCGGTGGTGGGTGATCGCGAACCGGTGGGCCTCGTCGCGGACGCGCTGCAGCAGGTACAGCCCCTCCGAGGTGCGGGCGAAGATCACCGGGTCCTCCTGATCGGGCAGCCAGACCTCCTCCAGTCGCTTGGCGAGGCCGCAGACCGGGATGTCGACCACACCCAGCTCCCGCATCGCCGCCTGCGCCGCCGCCACCTGGGGCGGTCCGCCGTCGACCACGACCAGACCCGGCGCGTAGGCGAACTTGCGCGGCCGCCCGGTCTCGGGGTCCACGAGCATCGGACCGGACTCGGTCTGCACCTCGGTGGACCGGGCCTGCTCGTCGAGGAGCCGGCGGAACCTGCGGGTGATCACCTCGTGCATCGACGCGACGTCGTTCTGCCCCTCGACCCCCTTGATCACGAACCGGCGGTACTCGCTCTTGCGGGCCAGCCCGTCCTCGAACACGACCATGCTGGCCACGACCTCGGTGCCCTGGAGGTTGGAGATGTCGTAGCACTCGATCCGCAGCGGCGCCTCGTCCAGCCCCAGGGCCTGCTGGATCTCCTCCAGCGCTTGGTTGCGGGCGGTGAGGTCGGTGCCGCGCTTGGTCTTGTGCATCATCAGCGCCTGCCCGGCGTTGCGGGCCACGGTCTCCTGCAGCGTGCGCTTGTCGCCGCGCTGCGGCACCCGGATCCGCACCCGGCTCCCCCGGCGCTCGGAGAGCAGCTCCTCGAACACCTCGTGCTCGGGCGGCAGCGCCGGCACCAGGATCTCGCGGGGTACGGCGGACTCGTCGCCGTCGTCGGCCCCGGCGTACAGCTGGAGCAGGAACTGCTCGACCAGTTCGGGGGTCTCCCCCTCCTCGACCCGGTCGGCCACCCAGCCGCGCTGGCCGCGGATCCGCCCGCCGCGGACGTAGAAGATCTGGACCGCGACCTCGAGCGGGTCCTCGGCCAGGGCGATCACGTCGGCGTCGGTGCCGTCGCCGAGCACGACCGCCTGCTTCTCCAGCGCCTTCTCGATGGCGCCGAGATCGTCGCGGAGCCGCGCCGCGCGCTCGAAGTCGAGCTCGTCGGAGGCGGCGTACATGTCGTCGCGGATCCGTCGCACGAAGGCGTTCGTGTGACCGCCCATGAAGTCGCAGAAGTCGTCGACGATCGCCCGGTGGTCCTCGGGCGAGATGTTCCCGACGCACGGGGCCGAGCACTTGTCGATGTAGCCCAGCAGGCACGGGCGGCCGATCTGCCCGGACCGCTTGAACACACCGTTCGAGCACGATCGCATGGGAAAGACCCGCAGCAGCTGGTCGACGGTCTCGCGGATCGCCCAGGCGTGGCTGTAGGGGCCGAAGTAGCGAGTGCCCTTCTTCTTCGCGCCGCGGCCGACCATGACCCGCGGGAACTCCTCGCCGACCGTCACCGCCAGCCAGGGGTAGGACTTGTCGTCGCGGTACTTCACGTTGTACCGCGGGTCGAACTCCTTGATCCAGCTGTACTCGAGCTGCAGCGCCTCGACCTCGGTGTTGACGACGGTCCACTCCACGCCGGCGGCGGACGTGACCATCGCGGCCGTGCGCGAGTGCAGGTTGCCGATGTCCTGGAAGTACGACGAGAGGCGGGCGCGGAGGTTCTTCGCCTTGCCGACGTAGATCACGCGCCCGCGGGCGTCGCGGAACTTGTAGACGCCCGGCTGCGTCGGGATCTCGCCCGCCTTCGGACGGTACGACGCCGGGTTGACCACGCCCTCAACCCTACGGGCGGCCCCCGACAGTCACCGGGACAGTCGGGGCGGGGACAGTCAGTCTGCGGACGGCGAGCACGGTCGCGAGCGTGGGGTCGGCGGCGTAGGCGATCCGGGCGCCGTCGTCCCGCGCCCTCTGCAGCGCGTCCAGGGCGGTCTCGGTGATCCGCTCCCCCGGCGCGAGCACCGGGACGCCGGGCGGGTACGGCGCGACGACCTCGGCGCACACCCTGCCGGCGGCCTCGTCCCAGGACACCGCCTCGCGAGCCGCGAAGAAGGCGTCGCGGGGCGTCAGCACCTGCTCGGCGGCGACGGTCCACGCGGCGTGCGCCGACACGGGTCGCGGCTCCCCGCGGCGCCGTTCGACAGCGACCGCGATCGCAGCGGCGAGGGCCTCCACGGCGCCGTCGTCGTCCGCGAGCGTCACCATCGGCACGAGCAGGTCGCGATCGGCCATCTCCAGGGCGAACCCGGCTGCCGCCAGGTCCCGGTCGACGGCGAGCCCGTCCGCGCCCGTGCCGGCCAGGAGCAGCACCAGCTTGGCGTCGTCGAAGCATCCGGACCCGAAGGTGACCGTGTCCGGTGCGACCAGCCCCGGCACGTCGCGCAGCACGGCGCGCGCACGACGCACCCGATCCAGCAGAGCGCCGGCCAGCTCCTCGCCCCGCGCCGCTGTCAGGGCCAGGGCCCCGTCGACCCCGGCCAGGATCGTCCCGGACGGCGAGGTGGTGGCCGTCGCGTCCATCGCGCGGTCCAGCCGGTCGGCCTCGAGCAGCGTGGTCCGGGCGAGCACCACCGCACCCTGGTTGGGCGCGGGCAGGGTCTTGTGGGCGCTGGTGACGACCGCGTCGGCACCGGCGGCGAACGGATGCGGAGGCAGCGCGGGATGGCTGCCGAGGTGCGCACCCCAGGCCGCGTCGACCACCAGCGGCACCCCCGCCGTCTGGGCCGCCTTCGCGAGGGCTCCGACGTCCGCGCAGGTCCCGACGTACGACGGGCTGGTGACGAACACGGCCCGGGCCTCCGGATGCGCCGCGAGCGACTCGGCGAGCGTGTCCGAGGTCAGCCCCAGCGGCAGCCCGGTTGCCTCATCGACGGGCGGATGCACCCACACCGGTCGCAACCCCGCGAGGACCAGACCCAGCAGCACCGACCGGTGCGACGTCCGGTCCACGATGACCGTGTCCCCCGGTGCACCGACCGCCAGCGCGAGCGCCTGGTTGCCGTGGGTCGAGCCGCCGACGCTGTAGCGGCACCAGTCGGCCCCGAGCCGCTCCGCGGTCCGCGCCTCGGCGGACCGGAGGAGCGCGTCGGCCTCGCGCACCGGCGCCAGCCCGCCGTACAACGGGACGTCGCCTGCCACCAGGTCGCCGACGAGGTCGGTCCGGTGCTTGTGACCGGGGATCGTGAAGGGACGCAGATCGCCGGCCCCGAGCCGTTGCACCGCCTCCAGCCACGCGCGGAGGAGCGGGGCGGCCCGGGTCAGGTCAGGATCCACGCACCGGATGCTCCCACGGAGCAGCCGATGTGAATGACGCCGAGGCTAGGCCGCGGTCACCTTCGCCGTGCGGGCCGAGCGTCGCGACGCCTGCGCGTAGCCGGCCTTCCGGCCGGTCACCCTGACCGAGATCCGCTTGCCCTTCTGGGCCTTGGCCAGGGTCAGCCGGTGGCCGGTCTGGTGAGCCAGCCGCTTCCCGCCGGCGTACCAGGCGTAGGAGAACGTCGTGCCGCGGGTCCAGTGGCCGTGCTTGGCGACGAGCGTCTTCCCGACCCTCGCGGACCCGTGGATCGTGGGCCGGGAGGAGGCCAGCTTCTTCGCCTTCGCCGAAGGCGTGTAGGCGACGTCCACCGTCGCGCCGCTGCCGTCGATGCCGGTGACGCTGACCGTGAGACTGCCGGACGCGTTGCTCCAGCTGTCGCCGGTCTGCAGCGAGGTGTCACCCTGTCCGTCGAGCACGAGGATGTCCGTGCCCGCGCCACTGCGAGCGGCGGTCACGAGGACGCCGGGCGCGTAGTGGATCGTCCCGTGGTCCGACCCGAGCGCGCCGGAGCCGGCGTAGAACGAGCCGGCGTCCTGACCGGTGCCGGAGCGGTAGTCGAGGTACAGGCTCTCCCCGGTGTCGGGGTTCGTCACCTCGACGCTGCGCAGGCCGCTGTCGTCGCTGCGCGGCCGGATCGTCGCCGTCGCTTCGACGGGGTCCTTCCCGTTGCCGAGGTCGACGTGCTGGATCTCCCCCGAGTCGGTGATCCCCTGGAAGACCCGGAACGGCGTGCTGAGCGCGGTCAGCTGGTTGACGCCGCTGAGGGCGAAGCCCATGACGTCGTAGACGCCGTAGTACTCCATCGACGTGCCGCCGACCCGGGCGTTGGCGTGGTCGAAGCCGTAGTTGTGACCGGTCTCGTGGGCATAGGTGCCCTCGATCGCGGTGCCCGCCTTCACGACGAGCGCACCGCCGCTGGCGAAGCTCGAGCCAACGGTCCCCTCGCCGACGATCGAGCCGCTCGAGCAGCCGGGCGGGACGAACAGCACGAGCTGGTCGGACCCGCTGAAGGAGAAGCCCGGGAGCTCGTCGGCCGCCTCCTGCACGACGTCGAAGAAGTCGTTGCCGAGGCCGCAGTCGGTGGTCGACAGGGCCGTGTCGTAGTGCGTGACCGTGGCCGGGACCGTGATCCCGGAGATGGCGCCGCCGGACTCGCCCTCCCAGTAGCCCCCGACCGTGGACACGTGCGCCAGGAGCTGTGCGTCGTCCTGGCCGAGCGATCCCTTGTTGTCCAGCGCCGCGACGAACTGCTCGTGGGTCGTCGGGGTGGCGGCCGGGGCGGCGGTGAGGGTGGGCGTGCCCGAGAGGGACAGCGTGAGCCCGCGGCGGTCGACCTCGCGGAGTGCATCGCCCGCGGTGACCTGGGATCCGACTGCGCCCGGGAGCACCAGCCGTCCGTCGAACCTCTCGCCCGTACGCGCGTCCCCGAAGGCGCCGCGGACCCGGACGATGTCGCCGTTCGCGAGCGCGACGCCGTACTCCCTGCGGGCACCGGGGGTGTCAGGCTGGACGACCAGCAGCGTTCCGTGCACGGCGACCGACCGCGCCCCGGTGCCGGAGGCGCCGGTGGCGGTCGCAGGCGAGCCCGCCAGGCCGAGGAGCTGGCCAGCGGCCAGCGCCGTGACCAGGGCAGAGACCAGCAGGGGCATTCGGGGAGCGCGAACCATGGCACACCTTCACGTCGGGGGTGCACCCAGGCTAGGAACGCAGCCGTCCCGGCGTCCGCGGAATCGGCAAAGCCTTGCCCGGCTCAGGTCCTGACGACGTTGCCGCCCTTGACCTTGATCCCGACCTTGGGCAGGGCCGCGACGGACCCGGCGGGCTCACCGCTGGGGCCGGCGACGTTGCTGCCATCGGTGATCGAGAACTGGCTTCCGTGACAGCCGCAGTTGATGGTGCCGGAGGCCACGGTCGCCAGCAGGCACCCCTGGTGGGTGCAGGTCGCCGAGAAGCCCTCGAACGTCCCCTTCGTCGGCTGGGTCACCACGACGTTCTGGTCGCCGAGGATCACGCCGCCGCCGACCGGGACCTTCGTCGCGGCCACGAGCACGCCACCACCACTGGACGAGCCGGAGCCGTCTCCGGCGGAGCCACCCGTCGAGCCGCCACCACCGCAGGCGGCCAGGACCGGGAGGCTCAGGCCCCCGACGGCGGCCAGGGAGAGTGCGCGCCGGCGGGACAGTGCTGGCTCGGTCAGGGCTGGCTCGGTCACGCGCAGGCTCCTCGTGGTCGGGTGGGACGGCTCGACGCTAGCCGCCGGGCCTGAGCGTTCCCTGTGCGGTGGGTGAGGACGAGCCCTCACTCCGGACGTACGTCGGTCCGGCGCGACCGGTTCACCGACCCGACGAGCGGCCTCCCGCGAGCAACGGAGCCAGGAACTGGCCCGTGTAGCTGTCCTTGTCCGCCGCGACCTGCTCCGGCGTTCCCTCGGAGATGACCGTGCCGCCGCGCGAGCCGCCCTCGGGACCCATGTCGATGATCCAGTCGGAGGTCTTGATGACGTCGAGGTTGTGCTCGATGACCAGGACGGTGTTGCCCTTGTCGACGAGGCTGGACAGCACCCCGAGCAGCTTGCGGATGTCCTCGAAGTGGAGCCCCGTCGTGGGCTCGTCCAGGACGTAGACGGTGCGGCCGGTCGAGCGCTTCTGCAGCTCGCTCGACAGCTTCACCCGCTGGGCCTCGCCGCCGGACAGGGTCGTGGCCGGCTGGCCGAGCCGGACGTAGCCCAGCCCCACCTCGACCAGCGTCTCCATGTGGCGGGAGATCGCCGGCACGGCCGCGAAGAACTCGCGGGCCTCCTCGATCGGCATGTCGAGGACCTCGGCGATCGTCTTGCCCTTGTAGTGCACCTCGAGGGTCTCGCGGTTGTACCGCGCGCCGTGACAGACCTCGCACGGGACGTAGACGTCCGGCAGGAAGTTCATCTCGATCTTGATCGTGCCGTCGCCGGCGCACGCCTCGCAGCGACCGCCCTTGACGTTGAAGGAGAACCGGCCCTGGAGGTAGCCGCGCACCTTGGCCTCGGGCGTGGAGGCGAACAGCTTGCGGATGTGGTCGAAGACGCCGGTGTACGTCGCCGGGTTGCTGCGCGGGGTCCGTCCGATCGGCGACTGGTCGACGTGGATGACCTTGTCGACGTGGTCGAGCCCGTTGATGCGCTTGTGCCGCCCGGGGACGGCGCGGGCGTTGTAGATCTGCTTGGCCAGGCTCGTGTAGAGGATGTCGTTGACCAGGGTCGACTTCCCGGAGCCGGACACCCCGGTCACCGAGACGAACAGCCCCAGCGGGAAGGACACGTCGATGTCCTGCAGGTTGTGCTCGCGCGCGCCGACGACCTTGAGCTCGCGCCCCTTGGTCCGCGGACGCCGCACCTCGGGCACCGGGATCTCGCGACGTCCGGACAGGTAGAGCCCGGTCAGGGAGTCGCGGTGCTTGAGCAGGCCCTTGACCGGGCCCGAGTGGACCACCTGCCCACCGTGCTCGCCCGCGCCCGGCCCGATGTCGACGACCCAGTCGGCGGTGCGGATCGTGTCCTCGTCGTGCTCGACCACGATCAGGGTGTTGCCGAGGTCCTTGAGCCGGACCAGGGTCTCGATCAGCCGCTGGTTGTCGCGCTGGTGCAGCCCGATGGACGGCTCGTCCAAGACGTAGAGGACGCCGACCAGCCCGGCGCCGATCTGCGTCGCCAGCCGGATCCGCTGCGCCTCGCCGCCGGACAGTGAGCCGCTGGGCCGGTCGAGGGAGAGGTAGTCCAGGCCGACGTCGAGCAGGAAGTTCAGCCGCTCCTGGATCTCCTTGAGGACCCGCTCGCCGATCTGCCGCTCGCGCGCCGACAGGTCGAGGTCGCGCAGGAAGTCGGCGGTCTCGTTGATCGGCATCGCGCAGACCTCGGCGATCGACCGCCCGCCCATCGTGACCGCCAGGCTGACCGGCTTGAGCCGGCTGCCGTGGCACGCGGGGCACGGCACCTCGCGCATGAAGCCCTCGAAGCGCTCCCGGCTCGTGTCGGACTCGGCCTCGTCGTGGCGTCGCTCGACGTAGGTGCGCACGCCCTCGAACTCGGCGTAGTAGGCACGCTGGCGGCCGTACCGGTTGGTCGTGACGACGTGGACCTTGGTCGGGTGACCGTCCAGCAGGCTCTTGCGGGCCTTCGCCGGCAGCTTCTCCCACGGGGTGTTCAGGTCGAACCCGAGCTCCTCGCCGAGCGCGCCCATGAGCCGCAGGAAGTAGTCGGCGACGTGCGCCTGGCTCCACGGCTGGATGGCACCCTCGCCCAGGGTCGCCTGGGTGTCGGGGACCACCAGCTCGGGGTCCACCTCCATGCGGGTGCCGAGACCGTGGCACTCGGGGCAGGCACCGAACGGGCTGTTGAACGAGAACGAGCGCGGCTCGAGCTCGTCGGTGTCGAGGTCGTGGTCGTTGGGGCACGCCATCCGCTCGGAGAACTTCATCTCCCGGCCCGGGTCCTTCGCGGGCAGGTCGACGAAGTCGAGCACGACCAGGCCGCCCGCGAGTCGCAGCGCGGTCTCGACCGAGTCGGTCAGGCGACGCTTCGACGACGCCTTGACCGCCAGCCGGTCGACGACGACCTCGATGGTGTGCTTCTTCTGCTTGTCGAGCTTGGGCGGGTCGTCGAGCGTGTGGATCTCGCCGTCCACCCGGACGCGGGAGAAGCCGTCGGTCTGGAGCTGGCGGAACAGCTCGACGTACTCCCCCTTGCGGCCGCGGATCGCCGGCGCGAGCACCTGGAACCGGCGCCCCTCCTCCAGAGCCAGGACGCGGTCGACGATCTGCTGCGGCGTCTGCCGCTCGATCGGGGATCCGCAGACGGGGCAGTGCGGCCGCCCGGCCCGTGCATAGAGCAGGCGGAGGTAGTCGTAGACCTCGGTGATGGTGCCCACCGTCGAGCGCGGGTTCTTCGACGTGGACTTCTGGTCGATGCTCACCGCGGGCGACAGACCCTCGATGAAGTCGACGTCCGGCTTGTCCATCTGACCGAGGAACTGCCGCGCGTACGCCGACAGCGACTCGACGTAGCGTCGCTGGCCCTCGGCGAAGATCGTGTCGAACGCGAGGCTCGACTTGCCCGACCCGGACAGCCCGGTGAACACGATCAGGGAGTCGCGCGGCAGATCGAGCGAGATGTCCTTGAGGTTGTGCTCACGGGCACCACGGATGATGAGCTGGTCGGCCACTACTGTCCCTCGGGCTGAGTCGTCTGGGTCACACGGAGCGCTGTCGGTCAATCTGTGTCCGAAAACGCCGTATTCGAACACATGTTCGCCCAGTGTGTACTGCCGGCGCAAGCCTGACACGGCCCACCGACAGTCCCGATCCTACGGGCGCGCACCAGTAGGGACCTCACCCGTTTCGCTGTGCTCCGCCGGTAGTGAACAGTGGTGTTGGATGGATCTCATGAGCACCGAACGGGACCAGGTCACGGGTCACGTGGCCGAGGCCTCCGGCCGGGTCGTGCGTGCGGTCGACGCCCTCCCCGACTCCGCGTGGGACGGCCCGTCGGCGCTCCCGGACTGGACGCGCGCCCACCTGGTGGCGCACCTGGCTCTGAACGCCGAGGCTCTCGCTCGACTGCTGCACGGCGTGGTCGCCGACCCCGCCGAGGACGTCCCGCGCACGATGTACGACTCCGACGACCAACGGGCCGCGGACATCGCCGAGCTCGCTTCCGCGAATCCGAGCGAGGTGCGTGACCGGCTTCTCGGTGCCACCACCATCCTCGCCGACGCGGTCGCCGCGATGCCCGACGACGCGTGGGAGACCCGGGTCGAGCGCACCCCGGGCGGGCTCCCGATGCGGGCGGCGTCCGTGCCTGGCATGCGGTGGCGCGAGCTGGAGATCCACCACGTCGACCTGGACGCCGGCTACGCGCCGTCCGACTGGGAGCCGGCGTTCGCCGAGCACCTCCTCGACGCCATGACCAAGCGCCTCCACCCGGCCGAGGCGTTCGAGATCCGCCCCTCCGACTCGCCGCGCACCTGGGTGGTCGGTCCCGGCGACGCGTCGAACGACAGCGACGGGGAGTACGCCGTGCCCGTCGTCGCCGGTCCGGCCGCCGACCTCGGCTGGTGGCTCACCGGACGCGGCGCTCCCGACAGCGTGACCTGCTCGCACGGCGAGCTCCCCCCGATCGAAGGATGGTGACCCGATGACCACAGGCTCCGACAGCAACGCCAGCGGAAGCGCGCCGTACACCGGGGAGGTCTCCCCCGGCGGCCCCGCCCAGACCCGCACCTCCGGGGCACTGGAGATCACCAAGGTGGCCGTCGACCCCCAGATGTCCAACAACTGCTACCTCGTGCGCTGCACCGACACCGGCGACCAGGTCCTGATCGACGCCGCCGACGAGGCACCCCGCCTGCTCGAGCTGATCGGGGACGGCGGACTGACCGCTGTGGTCACGACGCACCAGCACTGGGACCACCACCGAGCCCTCGCCGAGGTCGTCCAGGCCACCGGCGCCACGGTGATCGCCGGCGACCCGGACGCAGACGCGATCACCGAGCAGACCGGCGTGACGGTCGACCACCGGGTCGGCGAGGGCGACCGCATCCAGGTCGGCACCTGCTCCCTGCTCGTCATCCCCGTCGTCGGTCACACTCCCGGCTCGATCTGCCTCGTTCACGACGACGGCAGCGGCGCACCGAACCTGTTCACCGGCGACTCCCTCTTCCCGGGAGGCGTGGGCAACACCCAGGGCGATTCCGAGCGCTTCCAGCGGCTCATCGCCGACGTGTCGACCCGGATCTTCGACGCCCTCCCCGACGAGACGTGGTTCTACCCCGGCCACGGCAACGACTCGACCCTCGGCGTCGAGCGGCCCCACCTCGATGAGTGGCGCGAGCGCGGTTGGTAGTTCGCGACTACTCCTCGAAGAGCTCCCACTGGTAGTTGTCGGGGTCGCGAAACGTGATCTTCGAGAGGACACCCGCGCGGTCCAGCTCGATCCCGTCCGTGACGACACCCAGGGCCCGCAGCGTGGTCTCGAGCCCCACCAGAGCGTCACGACCACCTGCCACTCCCACCGCGATGTGGTCCAGCCCGATCCGGTGCTCGTCGAACCGGTCCCCCTCCGGCGTCCCCGGCACGGGCGCGCACAGGACGAGACGGCCCTCGTCGCTGCCGATGCGGTAGCGGAGCTTGCCGAGATCAGGGAAGTCCTGGTCGAGGACGAAGCCCGGAAGCGCGGAGTAGAACGCGCGCGCTCGATCGAGGTCGGAGACCCGCAGCGTGAGGTGATGGAAGCCCGTGAGCATGAGGTCACCGTAGGCATGTTGGCCATCAGGTGTGCCTGTGGAAGGTGATGTCGCCGTTGGGGTGGTGGGTGACGGTGTAGCGGGGGTCGTGGATGGTGTGGTGGTGGTGGGCGCACAGCAGTGCGCCCTTGTCGAGGCTGGTGTGTCCGCCGTGCTGCCAGGGGTCGAGGTGGTGGGCTTCGCACCAGGCGGGTGGGATGTCGCAGCCCCGGACGCGGCAGCCTCCGTCGCGGACGTCCATGGCGATCCGGATCGGCCCGGTGAACAGGCGTCTGGATCGGCCTTGGTCGAGGATCTGGGACTTGCCGCCGAGGACGTGGGGGATGATCCCGGCGTGGCAGGCCAGCCGTCTGGCGTGGCCGGGGGTGAGGTCGTCCCCGGTCGAGGTCCGGGCCACCCCGGTCACCACCCCGGCCTCATCGAGCTGGCCGAGGAGGGTGGCGTGGTCCAGGGCGACCAGGATCTGGGTCGCCGACCCGCCCGAGCGGGGGAGTCCGTGGGCGGGCAGGTGCTCGAGGAGGGCGCAGAACGCCTCACCCCGCCGACGCGCCACGGGCAGCGCGTCCACCGATCCGTTGTCGGTGCCGGGCTCGGGCTGGGTGACGTGGCGTCGGGGTGAGGTGTAGGCCTCGAGGTAGACCCGGAGCCGGTTGGCGATGGGGTCGGGGAGTCGTCCGTGGAGGTCGGTGGTGCCGTCCCCACGACGCCGGAACGACAGGCGGGTCGCAGCCCGTGCCCTGTCTTCCTCGGCCAGGAGCAGGGCGTGTTCGTGGGCGTCGGCCAGGTCCGGCGCCACGACGTCGAGGATCTTCCGGGCCAGCCGGCGTAGCGGGCGGGGTCCGAACTGGCCGGCCTCGGTGACCAGGTGGGCCTCGGCCTTGCCCACCAGCTCGGGATCCAGGTCAGTGGGGAGCTGGTCGAGGGCACCGGTGATGATCTGGGCCTGCTCCCACGAGATCGCACCGTCCTTGGCGGCTGCTGCGACCGCGGGCCAGTGGTGCCGCAACCGGCCACCCAGCCGCTCCGCGGCCAGGAGGTCCCGGACCTCGACGCGGGCCTCGGTGGCCAGCCACGTGGCTGCGGTCCGGTCCGCGGTCTGGACGGCAACGTCCTCGGCCACCGCCAGCACCTCGGCCCGCAGAGCATCGACCCGGGCCTGCAGGCGGGTCAGGTCGACCAGCAGCGACTTCTTGTCTCGCGTCGACGCGTACATGGGGTCCACGCCCGAAGCAGCGACCTCGTCGAGAGCTGCGTGGATCCCCGCGACCGCGGTCATCAGCGGGTGCGACGGTGTCGCTCCACTCGCTGTGCTGTCCGGGATACCCATACCAAGATGACACCAGCCACCACCGACATTCCGACCCCCGAAACAGGCCGCCATGCCCGGCATCCGAGACGGGTGAGCACCAGACAATCTGCGAACCAGAGGACGAAGAAGGGGCTCAACGTGGGGCTAGTAGCCCAGCGAGCACCCCGAGCCACCGCGACACAGGTTCGGCGGTCGGGACGCCCCTCCAGCCAAGAAGCCACGGCAACCGCGTGAATCGTCTATCTCGAGAGCGACCACAGGAAACCGGAAGGTGGTTTCGAGACGGGCCCCAGAGGGCCCTCCTCAACCACCGACTGCCGCGCCCTCCTCAACCACCGGTAGCCGGGCCCTCCTCAACCACCGGCGACGTCGCCCTCCTCAACCACCGACTGCCGCGCCCTCCTCAACCACCGACTGCCGCGCCCTCCTCAACCACCGACTGCCGCGCCCTCCTCAACCACCGGTAGCCGGGCCCTCCTCAACCACCGGCGACGTCGCCCTCCTCAACCACCGGTAGCCGCGCCGCCGAGGACCTCAGCCGACGAAGGCGCGGGACCAGGGGTCGACGAGGTCGGAAGTCGGACGGAAGCCGCACGCCTCCGCCATCGCGGCGGCGGCGGCGAAGCCGCGGGCCACGTTCGCCGGCTCGTGGGCGTCGCTCCCGAAGGTCACGGCCGTGCCGCCCTCGTCGTGCCACCAGCGCAGGATCGTCGCATCGAGCGGCAGCACCGTGTTGATCTCCAACGCCCTTCCCGTCTGAGCGGTGGCGCGGAGGGCGGCGCGGAGCTCGTCCTCGAAGTCGTGAGGGTCGAACCTGTGCGCGTCCCCCCAGTAGCGCAGCGGGTAGTCGATGTGGGCCAGGACGCTGAACGCGTCGCTCCCCGTGACCAGCTCGGTGATCTCGGCGAGGTAGGCGCCGAACACCACCGACGGCGGACGCCGTAGGTGCAGGTCGAAGGGCTCGTAGAGCGCATCGCCGTCCGGGAGCGCGTGAAGCGACCCGAGCACCCGGTCGAAGGTCCCCGAGCGGAGTACGGCGTCGACGGCGTCCACGTGCCAGTGCGGCTCCCCCACCTCGAGGCCACTGAGCACCCGGAGCTCGGGGAACAGGTCTCGACAGCGCTCGACGGAGGCGAGGTAGCCCTCGAAGTCGAACGCCGGGATGAGCACCCGCCCCTCGGCGTCGACCGTGATGCCGGGCGGAGGGTCGCCGGCCTGTGCTTGGCTTTCGGGGCTCACGGACCACACCGTGTGGTCGAGGTGCTCGGTGAACGCGATCGCGGGCAGGCCGATCCGGACGGCCTCGGCGCACGACCGCTCCATCGAGCCCTCGTGGGCGTCCCACGACCACTCACTGTGGACGTGACTGTCCAGCGCAGGCCCGTCGCGCATGGCGGTTCGGCGCTCAGCTGCCGCCGAGAGCGTCGAGTGCCCGCATCTCGTCGGTGCTCAGCTCGAAGCCGGCCACGTCGGCGTTCGACCGGATCCGCTCGGGGTTCACGGACTTCGGGATGACGACGATGCCGTGCTGGAGGTGCCAGCGGATGATGACCTGCGCCGGGGTGCGGTCGTGCCGCTCGGCGATCTCGCCGATCGTCGCGTTGGTGAGCGTTCCTCCGCGGAGCGCGCTGTAGCCCTCGAGCACGATCGCACGCTGGCGGTGGGCGTTGACCACCGCCGCGTCGAAGAGCAGCGGACTCCACTCGATCTGGTTCACGGCCGGGGTGACGCCGGTCTCCTCGGCGATGATGTCGATGGCCTTGGCGTCGAAGTTGCTGACCCCGATCTCGCGCGCCAGACCCTCCTCCCGTGCGGCCGCGAACTCGCCCCACAGCTCGAGGTTCGTCGAGCGGTCACCGGGCCAGTGGATCAGCCAGAGGTCGACGTGGTCGAGGCCCAGTCGCCCCAGGCTTTCGCGCAGCGTCGCGACGCCGGTGCCGGCCCGGTCGGGCGGGCACTTCGTCGTCACGAACACCTCGTCACGCGGAACGCCGCTCTGGGCGAGCGCCCGCCCGACCTCGCCCTCGTTGCCGTAGACGAGGGCGGTGTCCAGGTGGCGGTAGCCGGCCTCCAGCGCGGCTCCCGTCGCGGTGACCGCGTCGGCGCCCTTGATCTGCCAGGTTCCGAACCCGAGCAGCGGCATCGCGCCGCCTTGGCTGAGAGTGAGCGAGTCGGCGGGGATCTGGGGGGAGTCCGTCATGCCTCCGAGACTACGGGTGCGGTCGGCCGCGAGCCGTGACCGGTTCGAGACCGTGAGGTCCTTGCTCTGCTCACACGCCCAGGGAAGAGTGTGCCGGGCCGCAGCGAGCGGCTCGACAAGGGGGCACGATGCACACCCACTCTCGGCGGCGCCGGGCCGGCTTCGCTCTCGCAGCCACGGCCGCGCTCACGATCGCCGGCGCCGGCGCAGGTACGTCGTACGCCACGGGGGGCGGGAACGAGCGGGCCGCCGTCCAGCACTCAGCCCGGGCCTCACACGGCCGGATCGTGCGCGACACCTACGTCGACGTCAACGCGAAGGCGGCCCCCGAGGTCACCTCGCCCGCGGGTGGCAGGAACGCCCTGGCGCGTGGGTCGGAGAGCAAGCGCGCGGCGTCCCTGCCGAAGGGTGCCGTGCTCGACATCAGCAGCACGACCGGAACCGTCCGGTTCCTGGGCAACCTGTCGGGCTACCTCACGCCGCGCAGCTCGAAGTCGGCGAAGAGCGTCGCGCTGGGCTACGTCCGGTCCCACCTGTCGACGCTCGGCCTGGTCCGGGCCGACCTGAAGACGCTGCACCTCGGCCGCACCTACACCGACATCACCGGCACCCGGCACCTCTTCTTCACCCAGCGGATCAAGGGTCACAGCTCCGCGACCAACGGCCTGACGGCGTCGGTCACCAAGAGCGGCCACCTGCTGGTGCTCGGGGGGATGCCGATCACCAAGGGCGCCCAGGCCCAGCTCCCGGCCGCCTCGTCGTGGACGATCACCTCGGGTGCGCAGGCGCTCGCGCGGACCCGGGGCCCCGAGGTGGCGGGGGCCGACACCTCCGACGACACCGCCGAGCGCGTCGTCTACCCGACCGACAGCGGCCTCCGACCGGCCTGGAAGACGATCGTGACCTCGTCGGCGACTCCGGCCACGACCGTGATCGACGCCGTCACCGGGCGGATCCTGCTCCGCACGCCGCTCACGCAGTACGAGAACAGCACCGGGCGCGCCTACCGCTTCTTCCCCGGGTCCCGTCGCGGCGGACACCAGACCACCGTCAACTTCACCCGGAAGGGCTGGCTGTCCGGTCGCGCACGCGTCCTGTCCGGCAACAATGCCCACGCCTACTCTGACGTCAACGACAACAACAAGCCGAGCCCGTCCGAGGAGGTCCACGCGCTCAAGGGCCAGTCCTGGGGCTACCGGCTCAAGCCGTTCCACCTCGGCTTCGCCAAGAGCTTCTGCAGCAACCCGTGGCCGTGCTCGTGGAACCCGAACAAGGCCTACTCCTGGAAGACCAACCGCGCGCAGAACGCCACGCAGGTCTTCTTCTACGTCAACAACTGGCACGACCACCTGAAGAAGGCGCCGATCGGGTTCACCGAGGCGGCGGGCAACTTCCAGCTGGTCGACCGCACCAAGCTCGGCAAGAAGGAGGGCAAGGCCGGCGACCCGGTCCGCGTCGAGACCGACGACGGAGCCAACACCGGCACCGGCCAGCTCCGCGGGCTGCCCGACATCGGCCACATCGACAACGCGAACATGGCCACGCCGCCGGACGGCCACCGGCCGCGGATGCAGATGTACCTGCAGCACCAGCCGCACACGCCGTACCCGAACGGAGACGAGTTCTCGCCGACCAACGTCGGCGACGAGGCCGACACGGTCTACCACGAGTACACCCACGGCCTGTCCAACCGTCTCAACGTCGACGTCCACGGCGTCAGCACCCTCGGGGGCATCCAGGCCGGCGCGATGGGCGAGGCCTGGAGCGACTGGTACGCGATGGACTACCTCGTCGACCACCACCTGCAGCGCGACCGCAAGCACAAGGTCGACGTCCGCCTGTTCGTCTACGACGGCGTGGGCGTGAACGACGACCGCACCGAGCCCATCGACTGCAAGGTCGGCCAGAAGGCCAGGCTCTGCGGGGGCGGCACGTCCGGCCACCGAGGCGGCTACACGTACGCCGACTACGCGAACGTCGCGGGCGGCGCCGAGGTGCACGCGGACGGCGAGATCTGGGCGCAGACCCTGTGGGACCTGCGCGACCGGCTCGGCTCGCACCGGACCGAGATGCTGGTGACCCGGGCGATGGAGCTCGCGCCGTACAACCCGTCGTTCCTCGACATGCGCAACGCGATCCTGATGGCCGACAACGCCGTGTACCACGGCAAGCACCTCACGGCGATCTGGCGGGTCTTCGCCCACCGCGGCATGGGCTTCGACGCCGGCACGCTCTACGCCAAGGACACCGAGCCCTCGGCCGGCTTCTCGATGCCGCCGAAGAGCCTGCAGGACGGCACGATCACCGGCACGGTCCTGGATCAGGACTCCGGCGATCCGGTCAAGGGGGTCAAGATCTCCCTGAAGTTCCAGGGTGCCGGCCCGGTCAACCCGACCACCGTCACCGACAGCGACGGCACGTACAGCCTGCGGGTGCCCGCCGGGCACTACGCGAAGCTGGCGGCCAAGGGACACGGGTACCAGGGCACCATCCCGGTGACCGTGACGACCGCCGGACCGAACACCGGTGACTTCTCCCTGCGCAAGGACTGGGCCGGGCCGGGCACGAACACGAAGGTCGCGGGCGTCACGGGTCAGCCCTACCCCGGGTGCGGCCCGGATGCCGCGATCGACGGCAGCCAGGCCTCGGGCTGGAGCTCGAACGCCGGTCCCGGCACGTCGACCGACGGCAGTCGGGGGTTCGGGCCGAAGTCGGTCACGATCAAGCTCGGCACCACGCTCGACGTCACCGACTTCGCGGCTGATCCGTCGTCCGCCTGCGGCGACGACGAGACAGCGTCCGTCGCCAACTACAAGATCGAGACCTCACCCGACGGGACCACCTGGACGACGGCCACGACCGGCACGTTCAAGAAGGCCGACAACGGCGTCCTGACGGAGACGCACATGATGGGTGGAACCGTGACCGGCGTGAATTACGTCAAGTTCACCATCGAGAGCAACCAGACGACCCTGAACCCGGCCGACTACAAGGCGTTCTGCGCGAACGGCGGTGGCGTGAGCGGCTGCCACTACACCGACCTCAGCGAGCTGGCGGTCTACGGCAAGCCGTCCACGTAGGCCGACGTGAGCTGGGGCGGCGCCTCAGCGCGGGTCGGCGAGGAGCGCGGTGAACGCGACCTCGCCGGCCCCGACCAGCGCGGAGTCCGGTCCGAACGCCGGCGTCTCCAGCACGACGCCCGGCCCGGCGTCACCGAACGTGTAGCGGACGACGGCCTCTTCGACGTCGGTGCGGGCCAGCTCCAGCACGTCGCCGAGCGATCCACCGAGGATCACCCGCTCGGGGTTGAGGGTGTTGAGCAGGTTGGCGATGGTGCGGCCCAGCGTCTCGGCGGCGGCGCGGATCGCGCCGAGCGCCGCCGCATCGCCGGCGTGCGCGTCGGCGAAGAGGGCCGCGACCTTCTCGTCCGTGCGCGGCAACCGACGACCGGCCAGCTCCAGGAGGGCGCCCTCGCCCAGGAACGTCTCGATGCAGCCGTGCTTGCCGCAGTGGCACAGCGGCCCCGAGGGGTCCAGCACGTTGTGCCCGATCTCGCCGGCATGCCCGTCGCGGCCGCGCACCGGGACGCCGTTGATGATGATGCCGGCACCGACACCGATCCGGCCGATCAGGAACACCACGTCGTCGCAGTCGCGAGCACTCCCCCGCTCGTGCTCCGCGAGCACCGCGAGGTCCGCGTCGTTCCCCACGACCACCGGCGCGCGCGTCGGCAGCTTCTCCTGCAGCATCTCCCCCAGCGGCACGTCCTCCCAGCCGAGGTTCGGGGCGACGCCGATGCGCCCGGAGGACACGTCGACCGTGCCGGGGACGCTGACCCCGACCCCGCACACCCGACCGGGTGAGGCGACCGCCGAGCCGAGACGCGCCAGGGAGTCGACCACGAGCCGGACCAGACCGTCCGGCTGCACGACGCCGTCGGTGGCGATCACCTCGCGGGCCTCGATGGTGCCGCCCAGGGTGATGGCGGCGACGGTCACGTGCGCGACGTCCACGTCGACGCCCACGGCGTACGGCCCTCGGGCATGGGGGGCCACCACGTGCGACGGCCTGCCGACACGGGCTCCCCCGCTCGGCACGACCTCCTCGACCAGGCCCAGCTGCGCGAGGTCGCCGACCAACGCACCGACGGTCGAGCGGCTCAGACTCAGCCGCTGGGTGAGCTCGGCCCGCGTCAGCGCACCGTCACGGTGGACGTGGCTGAGCAGCAGCGAGAGGTTGTGCTGCCTGATGTCGTCGGGACGCACGGCGCCCGCGGTACGTCGTCCACGCACGATGGGTTCAAGACCTTGCTGCTCGTCGCCTCGAGATCGCGTCAACCGCAGCCGCGAGCAGCAGAACGACACCGGTGATCACGGACTGCCACTGCGGGTTGATGCTGGGCTTGAGGCTCAGGCCGTTGGGGATGATCGCGATGACGAGGGCCCCGATGATCGCGTCGCGCGGCTTGCCGCGTCCGCCGAACAGCGACGTCCCGCCGATGACGGCGGCGGCGACCGAGAACAGCAGCACGTTGCCCGACCCGAGGTCGAGCGAGGCCGACGATTGCGACGACGCCAGCATGATGCCGCCGAGAGCCCCGAAGGCCGAGCACAGCGCGAAGGCGGTGACCTTCATGTGGACCACGTCGATGCCGGCCCGGCGCGCCGCCTCGGCGTTGCCGCCGGTCGCGTAGAGGTGCCGGCCCCACGTGGTCTTGGTCAGCATGAACGTGCACAGGATCATCAAGACGATCGCGATGACGGCAGGCGTCGGGATGCCCCGTCTGGGCGCACTGATCAGGATGCCGCGGTTCTGCGTGAAGAAGATCGTGACCAGGACGGCCACCACCGCGAGAGCCGCGCTGCGGAGGAGCACGAGCTGGACCCCGTCGCGCGCCAGCTGACGGCGCCGTGCAGACAGGGACGTGTAGAGCGTGTACGCGATGAACCCGCCCACCACGACGATCGTGAACACCCAGCTCCACAGGACGGAGAGGTTGCCCGAGGTCAGGTTGAACCACAGGTTGTAGTTGGCGGTCTGGATCGGCTGACCCTGGAGGGCGAACTGGAGGACGCCTTGCCAGGCCAGGAACAGCGCCAGGGTCACCACGAAGCTGGGGATCCCGACCTTGGCGACGAGGTAGCCGTTGAGGACGCCGATCGCGGCACCGATGCACACGGCCGCGACCAGGGCCAGGAACAGGTGCTGTGTCAGGTTGGTGACGACCAGGACCCAGCCGATCGCCACGACGACGGCCGCGGACCAGGCCCTCAGCCAGACAGCGAGGCCGATCGCGATCACCATCCCGATCACGAGGCACCACCACAGCAGGCCGGGAACGGCGCCGTGGAGCTTGCCGTGGTAGACGGCGACGGCCGCGAGGGCCGCACAGGTGCCGCCGGCGGTTCCGGCCGAGAGGTCGATCTCGCCGAGCAGCAGGACGAACACCAGCCCGAGCCCGATGACGGCGATGTAGACACCCTGTCCCGGGATGTTGCCGATGTTGTACTGCGACGTGAAGCGGCTGCTCACCTGGTCGAAGATGATCGCCAGGATCACCAGGCCGAGCACCGACGGAAGGGCCCCGGGGTCGCCGGTCCGCAGCCGGCTCACCCAGTCTCGGAACGCGTCCGCGATCGAGCGCTCCTCGATGTCGAGTGCGAACGCGCTGGAGCGGTCGCCGGCTCTGGTGCCCGAGACGTCCTCGACGTCGGTGTCGCTCTCGGGGCCGCGCTCGGTGCCGGAAGGCTGTTCGGTCATGACGTGCCTCTCAGATGCTCTGGTCGGCGGTGGACGCCGCGAGGCCGATGCCGCCGCTGCGCCCCGCGGTGATCAGCTCGACGATCTGGGTCGTCGAGGTGTCGGCCTTCTTCACCTCGGCGGCGACCCGCCCGAGGTAGAGGGCCACGACGCGGTCCGCGACCTCCATCACGTCGTTCATGTTGTGCGAGATCAGGACGACACCTCGGCCCTGGTCGGCGAGCCGGCGCACGAGGTCCAGCACCTGCCTGGTCTGGGCCACGCCGAGCGCGGCGGTCGGCTCGTCGAGGAACACGACCTTGCTGTTCCACAGGACGGCCTTCGCGATCGCGACCGTCTGGCGTTGGCCTCCGGAGAGCCGGGAGACCACCTGACGCACCGAGGAGACGGTGCGCACCGACAGCCCCGACAGCGTCTCGCGGGCGCGCTTCTCCATCTCGCCGTCCGAGAGCAGGGCACGCAGGTTGGTGATCTCGCGGCCGAGGAACATGTTCTGGGTGATGTCGAGGTTGTCGGCCAGGGCGAGGTCCTGGTAGACGAACTCGATCCCGAGGCCGGTGGCGTCGCGCGGGTCGTGCAGGGTGACCGGCTTGCCCTCGAAGAGGATCTCGCCGCTGTCGACGGAGTTGATCCCGGCGAAGCACTTCACCAGCGTGGTCTTGCCGGCGCCGTTGTCGCCCACCAGGGCGGTGACCTCACCGGGATGGACGTCGAAGTCGACGTCGTGAAGCACGTGCACGGGTCCGAAGCTCTTGTTGAGCTTGCGGGCCGAGAGGATGGGTTCGGCCAAGGTCACACCTCGCTGGGTCGAGTCGGTGCCGTGGGCGGCCGGACTCGCGTCCGGCCGCCCACAGCAGAGGAGAACCTGCGGCGGACTGCTACTGGATGCCGAGGCTGGTGCAGTCGGACTGGACCTTCGCGCAGATGTCACTGGCGGTCAAGGCGCCGGCGTCGATGACGTCCTGGATGTTCGCCTGCGTGATGACCTGCGCCGGCAGGAGCAGTGCCTGGATGTTGTGGCTCGGCGACTGCGGGTCGTCGAACTTGGTCAGGGTCATGCCTGCCTTGGCCGGGTCCTTGCCCTCGATCAGGGCGATCGCCAGCTGAGCCGCGGCGTTGGCCTCGAGCTTGACGTTCTTGAAGACCGTCATGCTCTGCTGTCCGCTGATGATGTTGTCCAGACCCTCGACACCGGAGTCCTGCCCGGTGACGGCGACCTTGCCGTTGAGGTTGTTCTGCTTCAGCACGCCGATGACCGCGTTGGCGATGTCGTCGTTCGCCGCGAGAACGCCGTCGACCTGGCCACCGGCCGAGGTCAGCGCGCCGGTGAACGCCGGCGCGGCGTTCTGGACCAGCCAGCCCTTGACGGTGGCGTCGGCCACGGGGGTCACCCCGTTCTGCGAGAACACCTCCTGGGCACCCTTCTTGAACAGCACCGCGTTGTTGTCGACGTCGGTGCCGCCGTCCATCTCGATGATCTTGGGGCTGTCGACACCCTGCTGCTTGAGGCAGTCGAGCAGGGTCTGGGCCTGCAGCTTGCCGACGTCCTCGTTGTCGAAGGACACGTAGTAGGGCGCAGTGCCACCGAGGTTGACGCGGTCGTAGTCGATGACCTTGACCCCGGCCCGGTCAGCGGCCTTCTCGACACCGGCGCCCGACGCCGCGTCGATCGAGTCGATGATCAGGACCTTGACGCCCTCGCCGATCATGCTCTGGGCGATGGAGGCGAACTTGTTCTTGTCGCCCTGGGCGTTCTGGACGTCGGGGGTGATGCCCGCGGCCTTGAGCGCCTTGGTGAGCAGCGGCGCGTCGTACTCGGTGTAGCGGGTCGAGGACGTCGTGTCCGGAAGGATCACGCCGACCTTGCCACTGGTCTTGCCGAGGTCGACGGCCTTGGGCAGGGACGCCCCGCTCGTGGGTGGGTTGTCCAGCTTGCAGGCAGCCGTGACGCCACCGCCGGTGCCGCTGGAGCCGCCAGAGGTGGGTGTGCTGCTGTTGCTGGAGCCGCACGCGGTGAGGCTGAGTGCCGCCGCGACTCCGAGGATTCCGATCGAAGCTGTGGTCCTGCGCATTCGGCTGCGCCCTTCCAGTCCGGCGGTACGACGGGTGCGCCGCCGTACCGGTTTATGTTTCGTGCGCGAACATATAGGCCGGAACGGCCGGCTGGCTAGTGACCTTCATCAATTTGTCACGCGAAGGACACCCGATCGTGCTAGGACCTTGGCCCCTGGCGCCGGCGTAGGGAGGAGTGCTGCCGACTCATTCCGCGGCGGGCCGGTACGGCGTCAGCACGCAGAACTCGTTGCCCTCGGGGTCGGCCAGCACGACCCACCCGCGGTCACCCTTGCGCCGGTCGTCGACCAGCGTGGCGCCCAGCCCGATGATCCGGTCGATCTCCTCGTCCCGGCTGCGGTCCAGCGGCCGCAGGCACAGGTGCATCCGGTTCTTCACCGTCTTCGGCTCGGGCACCTTGAGGAACAGCAGAAACCGGTCGTCCGGGCCGCACAGCCCGCACTCCTCGTCATCGGGCTTCATCTCCCAGGACTCGTCGACCATGAAGTCCTCGAGCACCTGCGCCCACCACATGGTCTGGGCGTAGGGGTCCGCGGCGTCGATGCAGAAGTTGGATGCGCGTGAGGCCATGGGGGCAGGATAGTTCCGCTGGATAGTTCCGCTACCCAGCGACGCTCAGGCGTACGCCGGCAGGAGCTGGTAGGCATCCGCGCGGGGCCGCGGGTGCACGATCCCGAGGTCGTACGCCGCCACCACCGCCTGCGTGCGGTCGCGCAGCTCCATTTTGCGCAGCACCCGCGCCACGTGCGTCTTCACCGTCGCCTGGCTGACGTAGAGCTCACCCGCGATCTCGCGGTTGCACAGCCCGCGGGCGATCAGGGTGAGCACCTCGTGCTCACGCTCGGTCAACTGCTCCATGTGTGTCCCCCCGGTCCCGATCTCATCCGGCAGGCGGGTCCCCCTCCCGGCCCCGCGCCGTATCCCCCCAACCTGCGGACCGGAGGTCCCGCGCGCCAGAGGCGGGAGTCCCGACCCACCGGGTCGCGCGGCCCGATCTGCCGAGGGTCGGGCCCCGTCGCCGCGGTAGCGTCGCGGGCGATGACCGGACCCGACGACCTGCTCGCGCTGGCCCGCACGGTCCGCGGCTTCATGCCCGAGGCCGAGGGGCTGGCGCTATACCGGCTCGCCCGCGAGTGCCTGCCGCACGGGCCCGTGCTCGAGGTCGGCAGCTACTGCGGCAAGTCCGCGGTCTACCTGGGAGCGGCTGCGTGCGAGGTCGGAGGTGTCGTTTTCACCGTCGACCACCATCGCGGGTCGGAGGAGAACCAGGCCGGCTGGGAGCATCACGACTCATCGTTGGTCGACCCGCGCTCCGGGCGCATGGACACCCTGCCGGAGTTCCGGCGCACCCTGGAGGACGCGGGGCTGGAGGACGTCGTGGTCGCGGTGGTCGGCGAGTCGTCGACGGTCGCGGCGCACTGGCGCACTCCCCTGTCCCTGCTGTTCATCGACGGAGGGCACGGAGACGCGCCCGCCCACGCCGACTACGCCGGCTGGGCGCCCTGGGTGCGCCCCGGCGGGCTGCTCGCCATCCACGACGTCTTCCCGGACCCCGCGGACGGCGGGCGGCCGCCGTACGAGGTCTACCTGCGTGCGCTGGGCTCGGGTGCCTTCGCGGACCACGACGCGATCGGCTCGCTGCGCGTGCTGCGGAGGGTCTCAGGCGCGGCCGGCGAGGAGGTCGGCTGAGGCGCAGCCGCACTCCAGGGCCAAGGGCTCGGGCTCCGGGACGAGGCCCGTTCCGCGGAACAGGCCGGATCCGCCTGTCGCCCCGGCCAGGGCGTCGTGCGCCAGGAGCGCCGCGGCTGTGGTGAACGTCGTGTGCTCGGCCGGCCAGGGCACCCGGTCGGAGTAGACGTACCCGGTCCAGTAGGAGCCGTCGGCCTGGCGCAGGTGCTGGGCATCGGCGTACACGCGCCTCGCACCGTCCCCGTCACCGAGGGCGTCGAGGGCGAGGGCGAGCTCGCAGGTCTCCGCGCCGGTGACCCAGGGGTTCGTGTCGACACAGCGCACGCCCAGCCCGGGAACCACGAAGGTGTCCCAGCCGGCCGCGAGGAGCTCTCGGCCCACCTGGCCGCGGACCGCGCCGCCGAGGACCGGGTAGTACCAGTCCATCGCGAAGCTGGACTTGTCGAGGAAGAGCTCGCGGTGGTGGCGCAGCGCATGGCCGAGCCGTCCCGTCGCGAGCTCCCACTCCGGCTGCGGGTCGTCGAGGAGCTCGGCCAGGGTCAGCCCCGCACGGAGCGCCTGGTGGATGCTCGCCGAGCCCGCGAGCAGGGCCTGGCCGTTCACCGATGACGGCCGGCCGTCGTGCCACTCCTGCGACCAGGCGATCCCGCCGAACGGGAGCTGCAGCCCGGACGCGAAGTCGAGGGCACGGCGTACGACCGGCCAATGGGCGACCACGAACCCGAGGTCGCGCCGGACCAGCCAGTGGTGCCAGACCCCGACCGCGACGTAGGCCGCCATGTTGGTCTCGCCGCTGGCGTCCTCGACGGACCCCCCGGTCACCTTCATCGGCCACGAGCCGTCGGCCCGCTGGGTCGAGCGGACCCAGGCCCAGGCCCGGTCGACGGCCTCGCGGCGGTCGGCCACGAGCAGGGCCATGGCCGCCTCGACGTGGTTCCACACGTCCGACTGCCCGCCGGCGGTCCAGGGGATGCTGCCGTCGGGCTCCTGGACGGCCTCGATCGCGCGTCCCGAGGCGACGACGCCCGCCGGGGTGAGGAGCTCAGGACTCATCGTCGGGCTCCGGCTTGTGCAGGTAGACCACGAGGCTCTTGCCGATCAGCGGGTCCAGCGCCTGCTCGGTCCAGCGGGTCAGCCGCGGCTTGCGCATGATGTCCCAGACCAGCACACGGTGGTACGCCGACACGAGCGGGTGGTCCTCGCGGCCGACGCCGACGGCGCACTTGAGCCACCAGTACGGCGCGTGCAGGGCATGGGCGTGGTGGCGGTCGTCGTACACCAGCCCCGCCCCCTCCGCCTTGGTGACCAGCTCGGCGTCGGTGTAGATCCGCACGTGCCCGCCCGGGACGTCGTGGTACTCGCGCGAGAGCCTCCAGCACACGATCTCGGGGAACCAGCGCGGCACGGTCAGCGCGACGGTTCCACCGGGGCGGAGCACCCGCACCAGCTCCGCCAGCAGCCCCAGGTCGTCGGGGACGTGCTCGAGGATCTCGGCGGCGACGATCCGGTCGAACTCGCCGTCGGCGAAGGGCAGCGCGAGGGCGTCGCCCTCCTTGACGTCGGCCTCGGCGCCGTCGGGGACCTCGCCGGCCTCGCGCATGGCCGCGAACATGTCCCGGACGCCCGCGAGCTCGTCGGCGTCCTGGTCGAAGGCGACGACGTCGGCGCCGCGGCGGTACATCTCGAAGGCGTGCCGCCCCGCGCCGCAGCCGAGGTCGAGCACCCGCTCTCCGGGCCGGAGCCCGAGGCGGTCGAAGTCAACGGTGAGCACGGGACCTTCCTCTCCGGCTGCTGGCGAGGCCCGCCGCGTGGTCCGCGATCGCCTCGTCGTACGCCGCGGCGGTCGCGGCCGCCACGGCTCGCCAGCTGAACAGGTCCTCCACCCGGCGCCGGCCTGCAGCGCCGTAGCTCGCCCGGCGGTCCGGGTCGTCGAGGAGTCCGGCCAGGGCGGCGGTCAGCTCGCCCACGTCACCCGGCGTCACCAGGTCGGCGCACAGGCCGTCCGGGCCCACGACCTCGGGGATCGCGCCGGCCCGCGAGACGACCAGTGGCGTGGCCGTCGCCATGAGCTCGGCGGTCGGCAGCGAGAATCCCTCGTACAGGCTGGGCACGCAGGCCACCTCGGCCGAGCCCATCAGCTCCACGAGCTCGGCGTCGCCGACTCCGTGGACGAACCGCACGTGGTCGCGGATCCCGAGCGCGTCGACCAGCTGGTCGGTGCGACCGCCGGGCGCGGGCCGGGTGACCAGGACCAGCTCGAGCCCGGACCGCTCGGTGCGCAGCTTGGCGAACGCCTCCAGCAGCGTGGCGATGCCCTTGAGCGGCGCGTCCGCGCTCGCCATCGCCAGGATCCGGCCGGGCACCCGCGGCTGCGTGGGCGGGACGAACCCGTCGTCGACCCCGAGCAGCACGACTCGGACCCGAGCCGGGTCGACGCCGAACTCGCGCACGACGTCGTGCCGCGAGGACTCCGACGGCGTCAGCACCATCCGCAACCCGCGGGCCACGCGCGCCTGCATCCGCACGAAGGCGTACCAGCGGCGCACCGACAGCCGCTTCTGCCAGGTCGTGGCGTCGGCCAGGTCGACCCGTCGGTCGATCGAGATCGGGTGATGCACCGTCGCGACCAGCGGGAGGCCGGTGGCTGCCTCGACGCCGAGGAGGGCCGAGCCGAGCGACTGGTTGTCGTGGACGACGTCGAACTCCGCCGCCCGCTCGCGCAGCACACGGAGGACGCGCCGGCTGAACGTGCGGGGCTCGGGGAACCCCGCGGCCCACATCGTCGCCACCTCCTGGACGTCGACCAGGTCGCGCAGCTCGTGCCGGGACGGGGTGCGGAAAGGGTCGGTCTCGCGGTAGAGGTCGAGGCTGGGCACGCGGGTGAGGCGCACGCCCTCGTCGAGCACCGGGTAGGGCTGGCCGGAGAACACCTCGACCTCGTGTCCCAGGCGGACCAGCTCGCGGCTGAGGTGGCGGACGTAGACGCCCTGGCCTCCGCAGTGCTGCTTGCTGCGGTAGGACAGCAGTGCGACGCGCACGCGCGGACCACCTTTCACGGACGTGGCCGCGCCGAGCGACCCCGAGGTCGACCTGGTTGCTACCGGCCAGTAGGAAAGACCCTAGCGGGCGTGGTCGATCAGCCTTCGCTGGAGTGGCCCGGGAACACGTGAGCGCTGGGGTCGATGACCACGGCGGCGTTGTTGACCGCCGTCGCCGCCTCGCCGAAGCCCACCGCGATCAGGCGGACCTTGCCCGGGTACTCCGTGATGTCTCCGGCCGCGAACACGCGGTGCACGTTGGTGCGCATCGCGGCGTCGACCACGACGTGCCGCTTGGAGACCTCGATCCCCCACTGCTGCAGCGGACCCAGGTCGGCCACGAAGCCCAGGGCCGCGACCACGGCCTGGGCCGGACGTCGTACCGGCTCCTGGCCGTCCACGGTGATCTCCACCTCGGCCACGGTGGGCTCGCCGAACAGCCCGGTGACCTGGGCCTTGGTGATGATCTCGACGTCGGAGTCGCGCACGGTCTGCACGGTGCGCTCGTGCGCCCGGAAGGCGTCCCGGCGGTGGACCAGCGTGATCGAGTTGGCGATCGGCTCGAGGTTGACCGCCCAGTCGAACGCCGAGTCGCCGCCGCCCACGATCACGACGTCCTTGCCGGCGTACGGCGCGAAGCTGGGCACGAAGAACTCCATGCCGCGCCCGAGCCAGCCGTCGCCCGCCGGAAGCGGTCGCGGGCTGAACTTGCCGATGCCCGCGGTGATGATCATCGCCTTGGCCCGCACCGTGGTCTCGTCGTCCAAGACGATGGTCACGTCGTCATCGGTCGCCGTCAGTCCGGTGGCGGTGCGGTCCAGGAGGTACTCCGGCCCTGCCGTGTTGGCCTGTGCCACGAGTCCCTCGACCAGATCGCGGCCCTTGATCGACGGGAACCCGGCCACGTCGAGGATCTGCTTCTCGGGATACATCGCGGTCACCTGGCCGCCGAGCTCGGGCAGCGAGTCGATGACGGCGACGCGGAGACCTCGGAACCCGGCGTAGTAGGCGGCATAGAGCCCCGCGGGCCCGGCTCCGATGATGGCGAGGTCGGTGTCGTGGTGTGGCACGCGACTACCCTGCCGTACTCAACGGCCGTTCAGACAGCCCGTCCAGGGCGAGGGCTGCGGTTTGGCACCAAACCGCAGGAAAACCGGCCCTCGGCATGCGGTTTGCCACCAATCGGTGGGGGTGGGCGGGGGCTCAATGGGTCTGGACGTTGTCGACGAGCCAGCCCTGTCGGGTGTGGACCATCGTGACCAGGGCGCGGCGGGCGGAGTACGACGGGGAGCCGCCCCGGCTGGTGGTCCGCTGGTCGAGGAAGAGCAGGGCGAGGACGTGCGTCGGGGTCGCCCGGACCACGCCCGACGCCGCGACGCGGGTGAGGGTGCTGGTGCGACTCGACACGACGCGCTCGCGGACCGGGCCGGCGGTGGTGCGGTAGCGGGCAGCCATGGCCGAGGTCATCAGCGGCGTCACCCGGGCCAGATGCGCGTCGTAGTCCCGCCAGGACGTCGTGAAGATCGCGGCCGCGTCGGTCGCCGCAGTGTCGACGGCGGTCTGGGCGTCGATGTCACCGACGACGACCGGACGCTCGGTGCTGGGGGTCGGCGACGAGGAGCCCCAGACGTACCACGCCTCCGCTCCGACTCCCGCAGCGAGCACCAGCGCGCAGGCCCCCAGGGCCGCGGTCGTACGCCGGGTCACCGGCCTGCCCCCACGAACCCGATGTCGGAGGTCAGCCAGCGCCCGTCCACCCGCACCAGCTGCACCCGGAACCGGAAGGCCCGGGGCTGGTCGGAGCCCTGGGTCCGGCGGTTGGACACGGTTCCGCTGGTCGCGGCGATCACCGTCGCGCGGGTGGCGCTGATGTCGCTCACGCCGGACCACACGACGTGCCCGCTCATCACCGACCGGTTGCGCTGCAGCACTCGGATCACGTGTGCCGCCGAACGCACGTAGTGCGCCCGGAAGTCTCCGGTCGCCCCCGAGGCGACGGCGTCCACCGAGGCCGAGGCGCGGTCGTAGCGCAGGTTGACGAAGGCGGTCACCTCCGCGTCGGCGGCCGCGAGCACGGCGCCGTACCGCTCCTGCCTCGTCGCCGCCTGCGCCCGGTCGCCACGGGTGCGCCAGGTCAGGGCCGCTCCGAGCACGGCTGCCAGCGCCAGGACGACGACGAGCATCGTCAGCCAGCGGTTGGGCGCGCTCACGGACACGATCTCGGCCCCCTCCCAGGCTCGGCCGGTGTCACGTCGTCCGCATCGTAAGCCGCACCGGACCTGGCCCACGGCCAGAACACGGCACTTCCTACGATGCTCGGGTGACCTCCGCGCCTCCTGAGCCTCCGCCCACCGACCCCGTACTCACCGCCGCAGTCAACGAGCTGCGCGGCGACGAGGGCACCGTGTCGGTCGTCCTCCGCGTCTCCGGCGAGAGCGCGCCGCGCATCTCGGTGGAGCCGGACGCACGTCACTACTCGGCGAGCATCATGAAGCTGCCGATCCTGGTCGCCGCCTATCGGCTCGCGGAGCGCGGCCAGCTCGACCTCGACCGGCGAGTGCTCGTCCACGACGAGTTCGACTCCCAGGTGCCGGGCAAGCGGTTCACGATGGACGAGAGCGAGGACTCCGACCCCGCGACCTGGGCGGCCCTCGGCACCGAGGTTCCGCTCGTCGAGCTGGTCGGCCGGATGGTGACGGCCTCGGGGAACCTCGCCACCAACGTCGTCCTCGACGAGGTCGGGACGGCGGAGGTGGCGGCGGTGCTCGCCGCGGCAGGCTGCTCGCCGCGCACGACCATCGTGCGCGGCATCGAGGACTACCACGCCCGCGACGCCGGCACCGACAACCTGATCACCGCCGACGACATGGCCCTGCTGCTCCTCGCCCTCGCCGAGGGCCGACTGGCCGGGCCGGACGCCTCGGCCGAGTGCGAGCGCGTCCTGCAGGCGCAGGAGCACCGCAAGGGCATCCCGGCCGGGCTCCCCGGTGGGCTCGTCATCGGCAACAAGACCGGCTGGGTCACCGCGGTGAACCACGACGTCGCCCTCGTGCGCGCGCCCGGTCTCCCGCCGGTGGCCCTGGCCGTGCTCGTCTCCGCTCCGGGTACCGAGGAGGAGCGCGAGGCCGGGATCGCGCGGATCGCCGCCGCCGCGTGGCCCCACGTCGCCCTACCATGACCCGGTGACGACCTCCGGGGGCGACGGCAGCATCTGGCGCCGGTTCGAGCACGACCCGCGCGACCCGGCGTACGCCGGGCTGCGGGCGTCCGACCGCGACCGGACCGTGGTGCACGACGTCCTCGCCTCGGCGTACGCCGAGGGTCGGATCGACAGCGACGAGCTCGACGAGCGCACCGGCCAGGTCGATGCCGCCAAGACGTACGGCGACCTCGTGCCTCCGTTGCACGACCTCACCGTCGACGCCGATGTTCCCGGGATCAGCCTTGCCGCGAGGCCCGAGCTCGAACGCCAGGCTCAGGACCACTACCGCGACAAGCTGCGGGAGACGTTCTTCGAGTTTCTGATCCCCAATCTGATCTGCTGGGGGATCTGGTTCCTCACCGGGCACGACTACTTCATCTGGCCGATCTTCGTCACCATTCCCACCCTGATCCACCTGCTCCAGGTCGGTTCGAGCAAACGCCGGATCATCGACGCCAGGATCGACAAGCTCGAGCGCAAGCAGGCCAAGGCGCTCGAGCCGCCAAAGCCGTCGAAGTCCAAGTCCTCGAAGTCCTCGAAACCTGCCGACGCCGACCAGCAGGCCGAGCCCGAGACGCCGGCCGGCTGAGCCGCACGCTCAGGCGTCCCAGCCCTCCGGCCTCAGCTTCTTCGGCAGCCCTTCGACCACCAGTCGGTAGGACTTGTCGACCGCCTCCAGCAGTTCGTCGTCGGGGATGCCCGCGAAGGCGAGGTCGTTCCAGCCCGACCGCCCGATGTAGGCCATCACCGACGCACTGTCCGGGTAGCGGTGGAGCCACTCGTCGGCCACCTCCCGGCTGCGACCCGCCTTGATCCCCACGCCGCTCCCGCCCAGGAACGCGAAGATCTTGCCCCGCTCCCCCGGACCGACCTTGAACACCGGATGCGGGTGGTCCCACGGGTTGTCCGGCCACGCCCCCGGCTTGCTCGCGCAGTAGCCGCGCATCTGCATGGCGTCCATGCTCCGACGGTACGCCGCAGGCGCGTCAGCGGCCTGGGCGTCGTCCGACCGGCTCCCAGCCCCGACGTGGCGGCCTGACACCGGCGGCCTCGCGGGACCGGTACACGACGTAGGGCCGCGTCAGGTAGCCCAGGGGTGCCGAGAACACGTGGACCAGGCGCGTGAAGGGCCACGAGCCGATGAGCAGCCACGCCAGCACGACATGCACCCTGAACCCGATCGGCGCCGAGGCGACCAGGCTCGCGTGCGGGTCGAGATAGAAGACGGAGCGGAAGTACGGCGAGACGGTCAGCCGGTAGTCGTGCGAGTGCCCGGTCAACGTGTTGGAGACGGTCGCGGACAACCCGGCCAGGAGAACGGCCGAGAGCAGGACGTACATCGCCTTGTCGTTGCGGGTCGTCGCAGAGAACACCGGTCCGGTGGTGCGCCGCCGGTAGATCAGGATCGCCAGGCCGGCGACCGTCATCACCCCGGCCACGGTGCCGATGCTGAACGCGACGGCGTGGTACTGGCCCTCGGAGATCCCGACCGCGTCGGTCCACGACTCGGGGACGAGCAGGCCGCCGATGTGGCCGAGTGCGACCAGCAGGACGCCGAAGTGGAACAAGGGCGACCCCAGCCGGAGCAGACGCGACTCGTAGAGCTGGCTCGAGCGGGTGGTCCAGCCGAACTTGTCGTAGCGGTAGCGCCAGACGTGCCCGCCCACGAAGGTCGCCAGCGCGACGTACGGCAGGATCACGAAGAACAGCGTGGTCATCGGCGGGCTCCCATGTACTCCGGCGGCGCGAACGGCTCGAGCCCGACCTCCTCGGCCGGAGGCCCACTGCGGGCCAGGGCGAGGGCGCGGTCGAGGTCGGCCGGTGCCGGGTCGGGCAGCACGCTGCGCACCAGGTCGAGCACCTCGACGTACGGCGACCCGGCGTCGGCCAACGCCATCCGGAGCAGCTCGACGCCGGCCCGGTGCTCACGCAGCAGCTCCAGCCCCGCCTCCGGGGCGCGCGCCGCAGCCTCGCACACGACGGCCAGGTGGTCGGGCAGCTCGCCGTGCTCCAGCTGCAGGCCCGAGGCCCGGTAGGCGTGGGTGAAGCGGAGCATCGCCATGCCGCGCTTTCGGGTGTCGCCGTGCGCGTAGTACGTGAGGTACGGCGCGCACCGGCGCCGCAGGTCGAACGTCTCGACGTAGACGCGACGCAGGTCGGCCGGGGCGGCAGCGTCGAGATGGTCCAAGAACGCCGTCAGATGCCCACCCGTCACGCGCGGCAGGGCCGCCGCGACCTCGCGCAGCAGCGGCCGCCGGTCGAGCAGGGCATCGTCGGGATAGCCCAGGCACAGGGCAGCAGCCTGGAGGGCCCGGCTGCGTCCGACCGGGTCGATCCCGGCGCTCATGAACGAGCCTCCGGCTCATCGCCGGACCGCGGCGGCATCAGGTCGCCCGCCGCGCCCTTGCCGTCCCAGTTGAGCAGGTTGACCCGACGTGGGGCGTCGGCTGGGTCCACCAGGGTGTCGGAGGTCTGGCGCTCCTTGAGGGCCTGGAAGTTCTCCACCGCGATCGGCAGCGGGCCCCCCGACATCTCCCCGAACGGACCCGAGCCGCCCATCCCCGGGCCGCCGTCGTAGTCCAGCGAGCAGGCCATCTCCTCGAGCCGGTGCGCCTCGTCGTACATGTCGGGCTGCTCGCCGTGCGCCGGCGGGATGACGTAGCGCTCGTCGTACTTGGCGATCGCGAGCAGCCGGTACATGTCCTCGACCTCGTCCGGGGTCATCCCGACCGCGTCGGCGATCTCCGGGCGGAGGCCGCGACCGAGGTTGACGTCGCGCATGTACGACCGCATCGCCGCCAGCCGCGCCAGCACGTCGCGCACCGGTCCGGGATCGCCGGCGGTGAAGAGCTCGGCGAGGTACTCGACCGGAATGCGGAGGCTGTCGATCGCCCCGAACAGGTTGTCGGCTTCCTCCGCGTCATGGCCGGTGTCGGACAGGGCGTCGACCACCGGCGACAACGGGGGGACGTACCAGACCATCGGCAGCGTGCGGTACTCCGGGTGCAGCGGAAGCGCGACCTGGAACTTGTTGATGAGCGCCCAGACCGGCGACCGCTGCGCAGCCTCGACCCAGTCGCGCGGGATCCCGCTCGCCTCCGCGTCACGCTGGACCTGCGGGTCGAACGGGTCGAGGAACACCCGGCGCTGCGCGTCGTAGAGGTCCTGCTCGTCGGTGGTCGACGCCGCCTCCAGCACCTGGTCGGGGTCGTAGAGCACGAGCCCGACGTACCGCAGCCTTCCGACGCAGGTCTCCGAGCACACTGTCGGCAGACCGACCTCGATCCGGGGGAAGCAGAAGGTGCACTTCTCGGCCTTGCCGGTGCGGTGGTTGAAGAAGACCTTCTTGTAGGGGCACCCGGTCACGCACATCCGCCACCCACGGCACTTGTCCTGGTCGACCAGGACGATCCCGTCCTCCACGCGCTTGTAGATCGCCCCCGACGGGCAGGACGCAGCGCAGGCCGGGTTGAGGCAGTGCTCGCAGATGCGCGGGAGGTAGAACAGGAAGGTCTTCTCGAACTCGAGCTTGACCTTGTCGGCGATCTCCTTGAGGACCGGGTCGTCGACCGCGAGCTCCGGTCCGCCGCCGAGGGAGTCGTCCCAGTTGGCCGACCAGCGCACCTTCATGTCGCGGCCGGTGAGCAGGGACTTGGGCCGCGCGACGGGGACGTGCTTCTGGGTGGGCGCGTTGACCAGGTGCTCGTAGTCGTACGTCCACGGCTCGTAGTAGTCGCTGATGTGGGGCAGCAGCGGGTTGCTGAAGATCGTGGCTAGCTTGCGCCAGCGGCCGCCGGCCCTGAGGGTCAGCCGCCCGCGTCGGCTGAGCTTCCAGCCTCCCTTCCAGCGCTCCTGGTCCTGGTAGGTGCGCGGGTAGCCCTGGCCGGGCCGGGTCTCGACGTTGTTGAACCAGACGTACTCGACGCCCGATCGGTTGGTCCACGCCTGCTTGCACGTCACCGAGCAGGTGTGGCACCCGATGCACTTGTCGAGGTTCATCACCATCGCCATCTGGGCCATGACCGTCATGTCAGTACTCCACGTCCTGCGAGCGGCGGCGTACGACGGTGACCTCGTCGCGCTGGTTGCCGGTGGGGCCGAGGTAGTTGAACGCGTAGGACAGCTGGGCGTAGCCGCCGATCACGTGGCTGGGCTTGATGAGCAGCCGGGTGCCGGAGTTGTGGATCCCGCCTCGCTTGCCGCTGGCCTCGGCGACCGGCACGTCCACGACGCGCTCGGAGGCGTGGTACATGTACACCGTCCCGTCGGGCATCTTGTGGGACACGATCGCGCGGGCCACGATCACCCCGTTGCGGTTGACCGCCTCGACCCAGTCGTTGTCGTGGACGCCGATGGTCGACGCATCGCCGGGGCTCATCCAGATCGTCGGCCCGCCGCGGCTCAGGCTGAGCATGAACAGGTTGTCCTGGTACTCCGAGTGGATGGACCACTTCGAGTGCGGAGTGAGGAAGCGGACGGCGACACCGAGCTGGCCGTGCGAGCCCAGCTCCGGCTCCCCGAACAGCCGGTGCATGTCCAGTGGCGGCCGGTAGACCGGTAGCTGCTCCCCGAGCTCGGACATCCAGTCGTGGTCGAGGAAGAAGTGCATGCGGCCGGTCAGGGTGTGCCACGGCTTGGAGCGCTCGACGTTGATCACGAACGCGGAGTAGCGGCGCCCCCCGGACTCCGAGCCGGACCACTCGGGCGAGGTGATCACCGCCGTCGGGCGGGCCTGGGTGTCGGCGAAGGTGATCCGCTTGCCCTCGTGCTCCTCGGCCAGGTCGGCGAGGCGCGAGCCGGTGCGCTTCTCGAGCGTCCGGAACCCCTCGACCGCGAGGTGCCCGTTCGTCGTACCGGACAGGGAGAGGATCGCCTCCGCGACGTGGACGTCGCGCTGGAGGCTGGGCCTTCCGTCCGCGACGCCGCCGCGGACCCGGCCGTTCTTGTCGCCGAGGTAGGCGACCGGCTCGGTCAGGTCGAAGGTCACGCCCTTGGTGGTCGCGCCGAGGGTGCTCGCCAGCGGCCCCAGGGCACCCAGCTTGTCGGCGACGGCGGTGTAGTCGCGCTCGACGGTGACGATCTTGGGGAAGTTCACGCCCGGCACCGGCTCGATGCCGTCCTCGCGCCAGTCGGCCACGACGCCGCCCGGGTTGGCCATCTCGTCCGGGGTGTCGTGCAGCAGAGGTACGGCGACGACGTCGCGGCGGGTGCCGAGATGCGTCTCGGCCAGCTCGCTGAAGCGGCGCGCCAGCGTGTGGAAGGCGTCGAAGTCGCTCCGCGTCTGCCACGGCGGCGAGATCGCCGGGTTGAACGCGTGCACGAACGGGTGCATGTCGGTGCTGGAGAGGTCGTGCTTCTCGTACCAGGTGGCGGCGGGGAGCACGACGTCGGAGAACAACGTCGTCGAGGTCATCCGGAAGTCGAGGGTGAGCAGCAGGTCGAGCTTGCCGATCGGCGCCTCGTCATGCCAGCGCACCTGCGTCGACCGGGCCGCGGGCTCGGACTCCGTGGCTCGCAACGAGTCGTCGGAACCGATCAGGTGGCGCAGGAAGTACTCGTCCCCCTTCGCGCTGGAGCCGAGCAGGTTGGAGCGCCACACGGTCAGGACGCGCGGCCAGTTCTCCTCCGCATCGGGGTCCTCGCAGGCGAAGCCGAGGTCACCCGCAGCCGCACGAGCCGCGATGTAGGCCGGTGCCTCCTCACCGGAGGCCTCCACCTCGTCTGCCAGGTCGAGCGAGGAGCGGTCGAACGTCGGGTACGACGGCATCCAGCCCATCCGGGCCGACTGCGCGATCAGGTCGACCGGCATCCGACCCGCGAAGCGACCATCCCCGAGCGGCGACGCGAGGTGGGCGTTGTCGGCCGTGTCGTAGCGCCACTGGTCGGTGGCGAGGTAGAAGAACGCCGTGCCGATCATCGTGCGAGCAGGACGGGACCAGTCCTGAGCCGTCGCGTACAGGGTCTGGCCGGTGACCGGGCGGCACTTCTCCTGACCGACGTAGTGGCCCCAGCCACCCCCGTTGACACCTTGGCAGCCGGTCAGGGTCACCAGCGCCAGGAACGTGCGGTAGATCGTGTCGGAGTGGAAGTAGTGGTTGGTGCCGGCGCCCATCAGGATCATCGACCGGCCCCGCGAGTCCTCGGCGTTCTGGGCGAACTCGCGGCCGATCCGGGCCGCCTTGTCGGCCGGTACGTTGGTGATCGCCTCCTGCCAGGCCGGGGTGCCGGGCTGACTCGGGTCGTCGTATCCCGTGGGCCAGTCCCCCGGCAGGCCGTCGCGACCCACGCCGTACGCCGCGAGCAGCAGGTCGAAGACCGTGGTGACGAGGTGGTCGCCGACCCGTCGGGCCGGGACACCACGTCTCATCACGTCGCCCGCGCCGGAGGGTGAGTCGAAGCGCGGCATCAGCACCTCGGTCGGAGCGGCGGCCGGGTCGTCGGCCAGGGTCAGGCGTGGGTCCAGCTCACCGAGGTCGAGGTTCCAGTGGCCCGCCCCCTGCTCGCCGTACCGGAACCCGAGCGAGCCGTCGGGCACGCGGGGGCTGTCGGTGGCAGCGTCGAGGAAGACGGTCTTGAACCGCGCGTTCTCGCTGGCCGCCTCCGGTGCGTCCAGGTCCGCTGCGGTCAGGAACTTGCCGGGGACGACGCGTGCCGTCGGCACGCTCGTCGAGGCGCACCAGGAACGGCAGGTCGGTGAAGCGACGCACGTAGTCGGAGAAGTACGGCGTGGTGCGGTCGACGAAGAACTCCTTCAGCACGACGTGGCCCATCGCCATCGCCAGGGCGCCGTCCGTGCCGGGATGCGGCGCCAGCCACTCGTCGGCGAACTTGACGTTGTCGGCGTAGTCCGGCGCGACGGCGATCACCTTCTGGCCCCGGTACCGCGCCTCCGTCATCCAGTGGGCGTCGGGAGTGCGGGTCACCGGGACGTTGGAGCCCCACATCATCAGGTACGACGCGTCCCACCAGTCGCCCGACTCCGGGACGTCCGTCTGGTCGCCGAAGACCTGCGGAGAGGCGACCGGGAGGTCGGCGTACCAGTCGTAGAAGGACAGCACCGGGGCACCGAGCAGCGCGTGGTAGCGCGCGCCCACGCCGTGGCTGACCATGCTCATCGCCGGGATCGGGGAGAACCCGAAGACCCGGTCCGGCCCCTGGGTCTTGATCGTGTGCACCTGCGCGGCCGCGACGATCTCCACCGCCTCGTCCCAGGTCGCACGCTCGAAGCCGCCGGTGCCGCGCGCGGAGACGTAGCGCGTGCGAGCGTCAGGGTCGGCCTGGATCTGCGCCCAGGCGAGCACGGGGTCGCCGCCGTGGCGCGCCTTGGCGGCCCGGAACAGGTCGAGCAGGACTCCGCGGACATACGGGTAGCGCACCCGCGTCGGCGAGTAGGTGTACCAGGAGAACGCCGCCCCACGCGGGCATCCGCGGGGCTCGTACTCGGGTCGGTCCGGCCCGACCGAGGGGTAGTCGGTCTGCTGGGCCTCCCAGGTGATGATGTCGTCCTTGACGTAGACCTTCCACGAGCAGGAGCCCGTGCAGTTCACGCCGTGGGTGGAGCGGACGACCTTGTCGTAGGACCAGCGGTCGCGGTAGAACGCGTCCGCCTCACGACCGCCGGACAGCTGGACGACGCGGAGGTCCCTGCTCTTGGTGCCGGGCCGGAAGTGCGCCCCTGCGCGCAACAGCGCCTCGGTAAGGGGGTCGTCGAGCGAGGCTCGCTCCCCCGGGGGCGTGGTTCGACTCATCAGCGTGTCACCCGCTGGTCGCGGTCCGAGTCCCAGGTGGCCATGGTGTCGTCTCCGACCTTCTCGAGGGTAGTGATGCGGGGGCTGGGGTCAAGGCTCGGCGACGGAGGCGCCGCCGTCCGGGTGGACGATCCGGCCGGCGGCGCACGCCGGGGTCAGGCGACGCTGGTCCGGGCGGCCGGAGGACGTCGCAGGGAGTAGGCCAGGAGCAGCACCAGGACCGCCATGGCCGACAGGGCGAGGAGCCCGTTGCGGTAGTCGCCGCCGTGACCGAAGATCTGGCCCATCACCAGCGGGGGGACGAAGCCGCCCAGCCCACCGGCCGCGCCCACGATTCCGGTCACGGAGCCGACCTTGGCGGCCGGAGCACGCTGGGCGACGAGAGCGAAGGTCGCCCCCGAGGCCGTGCCGAGGCCGGCTGCCATCGTGAGGAAGACCAGAGTGCCGACGGGCTTCAGACCCGGGGTGGAGGACTGGACCAGAGCGTCGACGGCAACCAGGGCGAAGGCGACGCTCAGCACGGTTCCCGGCGCGATGCGGTCCGAGAGCCAGCCACCGATCGGTCGCATGATGACGGCCACGAGGACGAAGCCGGCCATCTTGTTGGACGCGTCTGCGGGCGTGAGCGTGTAGGCGTTCTTGAGGTACGTCGGGAGGTAGACGCTGAAGGCGACGTAGCCGCCGAAGCCGATCGCGTAGAGCGCGGCCGCCTGCCAGGTGATGGGGAGCCGGAGCGCCTCACCGAGACGGCTGCCGAGCGAACCGCTCGGCACGGTCCTGCCAGGTGCGTCGCGCAGGAAGAGGGCGGCGACGACGCCGTAGGCGGCCAGCACGATCGCGGTGATCAGGAAGGGCGTGTGCATGCTGTGGGCGTTGACCAGCTTGACCGTGGTCAACGCGCTGATGGCCGTGCCGCCCATGCCGGCACCGAACACACCGACCGCGAGGCCCCGGCGCTGGGGCGGGAACCACGCGTTGACGAACGGCACGCCGACCGCGAACGCCGTACCACCGATGCCGAGGAAGAAGCCGCCGACGAGGATCGCACCCAGGCTGTCATGACCGAGGAAGCCGAGGTAGAGCACGGGGATCACCGTGGCGAGCGAGACCACCGGGAACATCACCCGGCCCCCGAAACGGTCGGTCAGGGCACCCACCGGGATACGGCCGAGGGAGCCCACCACGACCGGCACCGCGACCAGGAGCGACTGCTGGAAGAACGTCAGGCCGAGCGAGGCCGTGAAGCCGACCGCGAGCGGCGAAAGCAGCGCCCAGGCCCAGAAGTTGAGAGCGAAGCCCACGGTGGCCATCCCGAGCATGAGGGCGGCGCGGCCGTTGACGGGCAGGGGGGAACTCGAGGCGGACACGGGAACTCCTTGCGCGTGGTGGTGCTCGGGGTACGGAGCGGATCTCGATTTGCTTGCGTCGCGACCACCATTGCCCCGGCGCATCAGTTGCGGTCAGGGACCTATGTCATCGTGCCGATGGACCGAGGCAAGCACCCTCGCGGGAAGCGCACACCTAGAGTCCTCACCGTGACTGCCACCTCCCCCGACACCGAGGAGAGTGACCTCGACCTCGACATCGACCCCCTGATGTTGGCGAGCCGCGCGGTGACCGCCGCGGTCGTCCGGTCCCTGGAGAGCGTCGACTCGTCGGTGTCGATCACCCAGATGAGGCTGATGGTGCTGCTCTGGACCGGCGAGCCGCTGAACCTCTCCGCGGTCGCGGATGGGCTCGGGGTCAACGCGTCCAACGCCAGCCGCACCTGCGACCGCCTGGTCTCCGCCGGGCTGGTTCACCGCGACGAGCTCAGCGAGGACCGGCGGCACCGGATCCTGACCCTGACGCCGCGGGGTCGGGCGTTCGTGGGGAGGTTGATGCAGCGCCGCGAGCACGAGCTGACCGCGATCGTGGCCAGGATGTCGGAGCCCGACCGCGAGGCCCTGATGGCTGCGCTGACGCCGTTCAACGCCGCCGCGGAGGGTGACCTGTGGCCCGTGGGCGTCCCCGCATCAGGACGGAGCCCTCGCTTGCAGGAATGGGGTATCTAGCCGAGGTGGCCGACGCATCCGACCCGTCCATCCCCTGTCCGGAGCTCGCCGGCATGACCGTCTCCGACGTATGCCTGCACGCTCCGAAGACGCTCGGGGCGGGCGCCACCGTGGCTGACGCCCGGAGGGCGCTGGCCGACGACCACGTGCACCTGGTCCTGCTCACCGACCATGGCCGGCTCCTGGGCACCCTGACCCGTGCCGACCTCCCCCCGTCCGATGACGACGCAGCCGCTGTGGCTCATGCCGTTCTGGACGGACGCACCATTCGTCCTGATGCCTGCGCCGAGGAGGCCCTCCGACAGCTCGTGGCGCGGGGTGGACGGCGGCTGGCGGTCGTCGACGACCTGGGGAACCTGCTCGGTCTCCTGTGCCTCAAGAGACGACAGACCGGCTTCTGTCGCGACGAGGACGTCGCCGTACGGGCGGTCGAGCGAGCCTCGTCCGAATCCGGTCGGAGCGGGGAAGAGGGACCCGGCTCTCCCTGCATGCCTGGTTCGGGTGCGGGCCCGTCGTCACTCCTCACCGGGTGAGCTCTGCTGCCAGCCTCTCGACCCGCCGCCTGATGTCGTCACGGATCGGCCGGACCACCTCGATCCCCTGCCCGGCGGGGTCGTCGAGCACCCAGTCCTCGTAGCGCTTCCCCGGGTAGAAGGGGCACTCGTCGCCGCATCCCATGGTGACGACGACGTCGGCCTCCTGCACGGCGCTCGAGGTGAGGAGCTTGGGCACCTCCGCCGTGAGGTCGATGCCCTCCTCGGCCATCGCCTCGACCGCGACCGGGTTGACCTGGTCGGCAGGCTGCGAGCCGGCGGACAGGACCTCGATCCTGTCTCCGGCCAGGCGCTGGAGGTAGGCGGCGGCCATCTGGGAGCGGCCGGCGTTGTGGACGCAGACGAAGAGCACCGTGGGCCGCTCGTTCACGACGCCTCCTCAGCGGGAACGGTCATTCGTTGCGGGTGCATGAGCAGGACGAGGCCCGCTCCGAGGGCACCACCGAGCAGCTGCATGAGCACGAACGCGGCCACCGAGGCCGGCGCGATGCCGGCGAACGTGTCGGACAGGGTGCGCGCCAGGGTGACCGCAGGGTTGGCGAAGCTGGTCGAGCTGGTGAACCAGTAGGCCGCGGTGATGTAGCCACCGACGGCGAAGGCGACGGTCTCCGTCCGCGGGGATCGCAGCGCCCCGAACACGACCACCACGAGGCCGAGGGTCGCGACGACCTCGCCGAGGAGGTGGCCTCCGGTGACGCGGTGGTGGGTCGAGATCGAGATCGCGTCCAGGCCGAACATCAGGTTGGCGATGACCGCGCCGACCACGCCGCCGAGGATCTGCGCCGCGACCAGGGCAGCGGCCTCCCCGCTCGCGATTCGACCCAGGAAACGCTCGGCCAGGGTCACGACGGGGTTGAACGACGCCGACACGGGCTGGAGCGCGAGGATCAGCGCAGTCAACGCAGCGCCGGTGACCAGGCTGTTCTCGAGGAGCTGGAGGCCGGTGTCGTGGGGCGAGAGCTGCCGGGCGGCGACCCCCGAGCCGATGACAGCGGCGACGAGGAACGCCGTTCCCAGCATCTCGGCGACGGCACGTCGCAGCAGTGGGGAGACGGCGGCCATCAGACGGTGACGCCGCCGAGCATGGTGGCCAGGTCGCTCAGCGCCGTGGCGTTGACCCGGTAGTAGACCCACACGCCGCGCTTCTCGCGGTCGAGCAGGCCGGCCTCGTGCAGGAGCTTGAGGTGGTGGCTGATCGTCGGCTGGGACAGGTCGAAGGCGTCGTTCAGGTCGCACACGCAGGCCTCACCGTCGGCGTGGGAGGCGACCAGGGACACGAGTCGGAGCCGGACCGGGTCGGCCAGGGCCTTGACCAGCGGTGCGATGCGTTCGGCGGCCTCGGCGCTCAGCGGCGAACGGGTCACCGGGGAGCAGCACGCCACCGCCTGCACAGGGGTCAGCTCGATCAGAGACTTCGACATGCGTCGATATTGACACACGTCGATATCTGGTGCAAGAGTGCCAGCCACAGAACATCGAAACCTGTCTATATCTATGGAGGTCCTCATGTCCCGCGTCCAGCTCGCCCTCAACGTCGACGACCTGGAGACGTCGATCTCGTTCTACTCGACTCTCTTCGCCACCGAGCCGGCCAAGGTCCGGCCCGGCTACGCCAACTTCGCCGTCGTCGAGCCGCCCTTGAAGCTGGTCCTGATCGAGAACCCCGGCAAGGGCGGCTCGATCAACCACCTCGGGGTCGAGGTCGCCGACACCGACGCCGTCGACGCCGAGCAGACTCGGCTGGACCAGGCGGGGCTCGCGTCCGTGGACGAGCGCGACACGACCTGCTGCTACGCCAAGCAGGACAAGTTCTGGGTCAGCGGCACCCCGAACGGCGAGGCCTGGGAGGTCTACACCGTCCTGGCCGACAGCACGACGCCGAACGGCGAGGCACCCGGCCAGCAGTGCTGCACCGACCTCCTCGTCGAGCCCTCACCGGCGCAGGCCGAGGCCTCCGCCTGCTGCGGCTGAGCAGTCGGGGTCAGCCACCAGCTGTCCGGGCGCCAGCCCCGAGAAAACGCGGACGAAATCGGCGACACGCCCGTCGTACGGCACCCTTTCGTCCGCGTTTTCCCGCCTGACACCGGCACGCGAGCCACGGAGGGCAGGGTTGGCGGTGGTGGGCCGTGGCCTACTGGGTCGCGGCCATCATCTGCCGCAGCTCCTTCTTCAGGTCGCCGATCTCGTCGCGCAGCCGCGCGGCGAGCTCGAACTGCAGCTCGGCCGCCGCAGCCTTCATCTGGTCGGTGAGCTCCTGGATCAGCGAGGCGAGCTCGGCACTCGGCAGACCGGAGATGTCGGGCGCGAGCTGGCCGGCGCTCATCTGCCCCAGCGCCGGCACCGGCTGACCCTGCCGCGGCTTGACCCCACCGGCCCGGCCCTTGGCCTCGGTCCCGGCCCAGGTCGCGAGCAGCGCCTGGGTGTTCTCGTCCTCGCGGGCGAGCATCTCGGTGATGTCGGCGATCTTCTTGCGCAGCGGCTGGGGGTCGAGGCCCCGCTCGGTGTTGTATGCGACCTGCTTGGCCCGGCGCCGGTTGGTCTCGTCAATGGCGGACTCCATCGACGGCGTGATCTTGTCGGCGTACATGTGGACCTGACCCGAGACGTTGCGCGCGGCCCGGCCGATGGTCTGGATCAGCGACTTGTCCGAGCGCAGGAAGCCCTCCTTGTCGGCGTCCAGGATCGAGACCAGCGACACCTCGGGCAGGTCGAGGCCCTCGCGCAGGAGGTTGATCCCGACCAGCACGTCGTAGTCGCCGAGTCGCAGGTCGCGCAGCAGCTCGATCCGCTTGAGGGTGTCGACCTCGGAGTGGAGGTACCGGGTGCGGATGCCGGCGTCGAGGAGGTAGTCGGTGAGGTCCTCCGACATCTTCTTGGTCAACGTGGTGACCAGGACCCGCTCGTTCTTCTGCGTGCGGGTGTTGATCTCGTGGATCAGGTCGTCGATCTGGCCCTTGGTCGGCTTCACGACCACCTCGGGATCGACCAACCCGGTCGGGCGGATGATCTGCTCTACGACGTCGCCGCCGACCTTGTCCAGCTCGTAGTTGCCCGGCGTCGCCGACAGGTAGATCGTCTGCCCGATCCGCTCGAGGAACTCCTCCCACCGCAGCGGTCGGTTGTCCATGGCGCTCGGGAGCCGGAAGCCGTGGTCGACGAGGTTGCGCTTGCGCGACATGTCGCCCTCGTACATCCCGCCGACCTGCGGCACGGCGACGTGCGACTCGTCGATCACGAGCACGAAGTCCTCGGGGAAGTAGTCGAGCAGGCAGTTGGGTGGCGTGCCGTAGTCGCGGCCGTCGATGTGCATCGAATAGTTCTCGATCCCGGCGCAGGACCCGACCTGGCGCATCATCTCCACGTCGTACGTCGTGCGCATGCGCAAGCGCTGCGCCTCGAGCAGTTTGCCCTGGCGCTCGAACGTCGTGAGCCGCTCCTCCAGCTCGGCCTCGATGCCCCGGATCGCCCGCTCCATGCGCTCGGGGCCGGCGACGTAGTGCGTCGCCGGGAAGACGTAGAGCTCGCTGTCCTCGCTGATCACCTCGCCGGTGACCGGGTGCAGCGTCATCAGCCGCTCGACCTCGTCGCCGAAGAACTCCACGCGCACGGCGTGCTCCTCGTAGACCGGGAAGATCTCGAGGGTGTCGCCGCGGACCCGGAACGTGCCGCGGGTGAAGGTCATGTCGTTGCGGGTGTACTGGATCTCGACCAGACGACGCAGGATCGAGTCGCGATCGCGCTCGTCACCGACCTTGAGCTTGAGCATCCGGTCGACGTACTCCTGGGGGGTGCCCAGGCCGTAGATGCAGGACACCGTGGACACCACGATCACGTCGCGGCGGGTCAGCAGCGAGTTGGTCGCCGAGTGGCGCAGCCGCTCCACCTCCTCGTTGATCGAGGAGTCCTTCTCGATGTAGGTGTCGGTCTGAGGCACGTAGGCCTCGGGTTGGTAGTAGTCGTAGTAGGAGACGAAGTACTCGACCGCGTTGTGGGGGAAGAGCTGCCGGAGCTCGTTGGCGAACTGCGCCGCGAGCGTCTTGTTGGGCTGGAGGACGAGGATCGGCCGCTGGATCTGCTCGGCCACCCACGCGACGGTCGCCGTCTTGCCGGTGCCGGTCGCGCCGAGCAGGACGACGTCGTGGACCCCGCCCTTGACCCGGCGCACGATCTCCTCGATCGCGGCCGGCTGGTCGCCGTTGGGCTGGTAGTCGGAGACGACCTCGAAGGGCGCCAGGCGGCGCTCCAGGTCGGTCACAGGTCGCATGCGTCCAGCCTAGACAGACGCGCCGACAGTCCCCTCCCGCCGGAGACCGACTACCCGGGTCGACGCCAGTAGCGGCCGAGCATCAGGTCCGCCTCGGGCGGCTCGAGGAGGTGGAAGCCGGCGGTCGGGGTGAAGGTGAGCTCTCCCACGACGGGTTCGCCGTCGACCTCGTAGAGGTCGACCCGGACGAAGGTGAAGTCCTGGGCCAGCGTCTCCGCGAGCCACACCATCCTGTCCCAGGAGCGCGGGACCTCCGGCATCCGCTCGTGGGTGCGGAAGCGGTGGGAGCGGAACGCCTCGCGCCACTCCCGGTCGAGGAAGCGGCCGCCGAACTCCGGAGTCCCCCGGTCGGTGAGCCAGTGGACGAACTGGACCCGACCGTAGAAGACCCAGAGCTTCCAGTCGTCGGGCATCCGCTCCGGGTCGCCGAGGTGCGGCTCGACCAGGATCCGGCGGGGCATCAGGGCGTAGTGCCACTCGGCACCCGGGGCGCCGTACGGCTCGGCCAGCCAGCGCTCGACCTTCCGCTCCACCCGCCCCCAGCGCGGTCGACCGTCGGCCGGCACCCGCACCTGCATGCTGCTGCCCGCGCTGGCCTTGACGAAGAACGGCCGCGGCCAGGTGCGCTCGGCCCGCGGCGGCAGCGACTCCCCCGACCAGAGCGTCGGGACGACGTACTGCTCCCCCACCAGGTCGGCGATGGCCGCCTTGGCGTCGATCTTGTCCCCGAGGATCGGCAGCCGCGGGTCCCGCTGGAAGAGCTTCGCCCGCTGGATGCGCTCGGAGTGCCGCCGCGCGCGCACCAGGTCCGGACGTCGGCCGAAGACCTCGCGATAGCGGCGGTTGGCCGCTCTCGCGCTGCGCCACCACGCCAGGCTCCCCACCCGGCTCGCGCTCCCCGACACGCGCGCGATCCTGCCACGTCTCAGTCGCTGCTCCCGGTTCCAGGTGATCCGTCTCCGTGTCGATGGGTAGTTTGGCCGGGTGCGTTTTGGATCGCGACGGAGCAGCAGTGCCGAGCGCTGGCTTCCCGTGGTGCGCCGCAGCGCGCTCGGCATCGCGGTGACGCCGTTCCTGGTCGCGATCACGATGACCCTCGTCGACTCCTACCGCCGCCGCGGGCGCAAGCGCGCGGTGGCCTTCCCGACGGCTCCCCCGGACACGGTGCCGGTCGGCGACGGCGAGGTGACGACGTACACGTTCGGGACGGACCTGTTCGACGCGATGATCGCGGCGATCGACGGGGCACAGCGCCAGATCCTGCTGGAGACCTACATCTGGAAGGCCGACGAGGTCGGGCTCCGCTTCAAGTCCGCGCTGGCCCGGGCCGCGGAGCGCGGGGTCGAGGTGTACCTGATCTATGACGCCTTCGCCAACCTGGTGGTCTCGCCCCGGTTCAAGCGCTTCCCGGCCCCGATCAAGGTGCTCCGCTACCCGGTGTACGCCGCGGGGTGGCGCCCCTTCGACCTGCGGCGGTACGGCCGCGACCACCGCAAGATCCTCGTGGTCGACGAGTCGATCGGCTTTGTCGGCGGCTACAACATCGGCGCCGCGTACGCGACCGAGTGGCGTGACACCCACGTCCGGATCACCGGTCCCGGCGTATGGGATCTGAAGCGAGCCTTCGCCGACTTCTGGAATCTGAACCGCCGCCGTCGCTTCCGGGCCAGCGAGCGGCCGCTGCTGCTCGAGACCGCCTCGACCTGGGAGCCGACGATCAGGTTCCATCGCAACGTGCCGCGGCTGTGGATGTTCCCGATCCGGGCGATGTACATCGAGGCGATCGCGCGGGCCAGCAAGAACATCTGGCTGACGACGGCCTACTTCCTGCCCGACCCGGACTTCGCCCAGGCGCTCACGGACGCGGCCCGACGCGGCGTCGACGTCCGGCTGCTCATTCCCGCCAAGTCCAACCACGTCGTCTCGGACTGGATCTCGCGCGGCTACTTCTCGCAGCTCCTGGACGCAGGGGTGAAGGTGCTGCGCTACCGCGAGGCGATGGTGCACGCCAAGACCGCGACGATCGACGGCACCTGGTCCACGGTCGGGACGGCGAACATCGACCGGCTCAGCCTGACCGGCAACTACGAGATCAACGTCGAGATCATCGACCCGGCCCTGGCCGAGTCGCTGGAGGAGATCTTCCGGATCGACGAGTCCAACAGCCTCGAGCTCACCCAGGCCGAGTGGGAGGCGCGCGACATCTACCGTCGGTTCACGGAGTACGTGCTCAACCCTCTGCGGCCGTTGCTGTGAGTCCGTCCAGCTCCGCGGCGAGGGCGTTCCAGATCTCGGTGGCCGTGTGCTGCTGACCCTCCACGTTGGTCACCACGACGAGGGTCGTCCCGCGTTCGCGTCGTGCGGCGCCGAGCGCGGTGAACCCGCCGTAGGTCCCGCTGTGCCCCTGCCAGGCGCCACCCGGCCCGACCCGGAAGGTGCCCAGACCGTACGTCGTGAGGTCGGGGTGGTCGGGAAGGTCCGCAGCCGCCGCCGGGGCGGTCGTAGCGGTCATCTGTTCGAGTGTGTCCGCGCGCAGGACCGACCGTCGTACGAGCAGCCCGTCGAGGAACATCCCGGCACCCACGGCTGTGGCGGCGAACAGCCCGTCGCCGAACGGCAGGCCGAACAGGTCCGTCGGCACGCCGGACGGCGGGTGCGCGGCGTAGTGGTCGACCACGGAGCCGTCCGGCTTGCGGTCGTAGCCCCGGGCCAGGGGTCCGACGGACGCACGGTCTGGGGTGAGCGCCGCCTCGTCGATCCGGGCGTCCGCGGCTTGCGCGACCTCGGCCCAGGCGGCCAGCAGTCCGTCGGGCCCGCCGAGGATGCGCACGAGCATCTCGGTCAGCACGACGTAGCCGGCGTTGGAGTACTCCCAGCGGGCGCCCGGCTCGACCGGCTCGAGGATCCCGGGCACGAGCATCTCCCAGGTGAACGGCGGTCCGGGTCGAACGCCTCGCCGCTGCCCGGCTCGTCCTCGTCGTGCGCCATCAGCGCCGCGATCGCCGGGGTCTCGTAGAGGTCGGGGTAGCCCGAGGTGTGCGCGAGCAGCATCCGCGGCGTCACCGTGCCAGTGCCGGGCACCTCGTCGCCCAGCACGGAGGCGATCGGGGTGTCGAGATCGAGGCGACCCTCCTCGACCAGCCGCAGCGCGATCGTCGCGACCAGCGTCTTGCCGAGACTCGCCAGGCAGAACACGGTGGACTCCGTCACCGGGGTCCCGGTCTCGGCGTCCGCGACGCCGTACGTGCCGATCCAGGCGACGTCGCCGTCGCGGAGCAGGGCCGCCTGCGCACCGGGGGCGTTCGCCGCTTCGGCGACCCGCGCGAGGGTCGCGTCGAGGCGGGATCCGAGCTCGCCGTCGTGGGTGTCGGGCATGGGCACCTCCGCGTGAGAGTCGCTCGACGCTAGCGCACGGGCAGGTGCGTGCGCGGCGCCATTCTGGGGCCGCGTCTGGGGCGTCCGCCTGCCAGGCCGTGGATCAGGATGACCGCGCGGTTGCGCTGGGGTCGCCAGGGCTCGAGGAACTCCCGCAGCTGCTCGTCGTCGTAGACCTCCCCCGTCACGGCCCAGCCGACGTCCTTGGCGACGTGGTAGTCGCCGAAGCTGACCGCGTCGGGGTCGCCGAAGGCACGCGAGCGGACCTCCGCCGAGGTCCACACGCCGATCCCCGGGACGGACCTGAGCTTGGCGTCGGCCTCGGATGCGGTAAGCCGCTCGAGGGTGTCGGCGACCGTCGCTGCGCGAACGAGTGTGCGAGACCGAGCCGGATCGACGTGCATGCGGAGCCACTCCCAGGACGGGATCCGACGCACGGTCGCGGGGTCGGGCTGCACCCACACCTTCAGGTCACGGCCCGGTCCGGGTGCACGCTCTCCGTACCGGTGGACGAGGCGGCGGAAGCCCCCGAACGCCTCCTGGCCGGTGACCTTCTGCTCGATCACAGCCGGCAGCAGGGCCTCCCAGACCAGGTGGGTCGCGCCGAACCGCAGGTGTGGACGCCGTCGATGGGCCTCCGCGACCAGCGGGTGCAGGTCGGCGCGGAAGCCGCTCGGGTCGTCGTCGGCTCCCAGCAGCGCCGGAACCTGCTCGAGCGCCCAGCCGGCGCCCGGCCCCCAGGCCTCGGCGTTGACCTCGCCGTCCTTCGGGCGGGTGCCGAGGCGGAGGGTCACCGGACCCGCGGGCGTCCGGGCGCCACGCCAGACCTGGTCGTCGACGACTCGGAACGTCGGGTCGCCGGCTCCTCGTCGCAACCCTCCCAGCGCCCCGAGGACCGACACCGGCCAGTCGGGTCGCCACACCCGCCGCTGCCCCTCGGTCACCCGGCCAACCTACGACCCCACACCGACACCCGCGGCCAGCGGTGGTTGAGGAGGTCGCCAACGTCGGTGGTTGAGGAGGTCGCCAACGTCGGTGGTTGAGGAGGTCGCCAACGTCGGTGGTTGAGGAGGTCGCCAACGTCGGTGGTTGAGGAGGTCGCCAACGTCGGTGGTTGAGGAGGTCGCTCTGCGACCGTCTCGAAACCACCCGACACGGAACAGTGCGGTACCGAGGTGCCAGCAGGTGGCACCGGCGTACCGCACAAGCAGTCGGCAACTCCTCCCCGGCTGGATCAGGGGCCGGCGCCGGGTTTCGAGACGGCGCTAGCGCGCCTCCTCAACCGGCAGTCGCTGCAGCCGCGGCGCGGCCGGCCACCCGCCCGGAGAAGAGGCAGCCACCGAGGAACGTCCCCTCCAGCGCGTTGTAGCCCATCATCCCGCCGCCTCCGAAGCCGGCCGCCTCCCCCGCGGCGTACAACCCGGGCAGCACGTCGCCGGACGACGTCAGGCAGCGGCCCGAGAGTTCGGTGAGCAGCCCACCGAGAGTCTTGCGGGTCAAGATGTTGAGGCGTACGGCGATCAGGGGGCCGTTCTTCGGGTCCAGGATCTTGTGCGGCGAGGCCACCCGCACCAGCTTGTCCCCCCGGTACGCGCGGTGCTGCCGGATGAAGGCGACCTGGGTGTCCTTGGTGTAGCGGTTGTCGATCTGCAGGTCCCGGGCCTCGATCTGGCGACGCAGGACCTCCTCCTCGACCACCGCGCCACCCTGGTCGGGACCACCGATCGCGTTCATGCCGCGCACCAGCTCGGCGAGAGTGTCGGCCACGACGAAGTCGGCGCCGTGCTCCTTGAACGCCTCGACCGGACCCGGGGCGCCGTCGCCCACGACCCGCCCCAGCAGGAGCCGCACGTCCTTGCCGGTGAGGTCGGGGTTCTGCTCGGAGCCCGAGAGCGCGAACTCCTTCTCGATGATCTTCTGCGTCAGCACGAACCACGAGTAGTCGTAGCCGGTCTCCCGCAGGTGCCGCAGCGTGCCGAGCGTGTCGAAGCCCGGGAGGTACGGCGCCGGCAGGCGCCGGCCCGCGGCGTCGAACCACATCGACGACGGCCCGGGCAGGATCCGGATGCCGTGGTTGTCCCAGATGGGGTCCCAGTTCCGCAGGCCCTCGACGTAGTGCCACATCCGGTCCTCGTTGACGACCTCCGCGCCTGCAGACCGGGAGATGCCGATCATCCGGCCGTCGACGTGGGCCGGGACGCCGCTGACCATGAACGCCGGCGGCGTGCCGAGCCGCGCCGGCCAGGCCTTGCGCACGAGGTCGTGGTCGCCGCCGATCCCGCCGCTGGAGACCACGACGGCCTGGGCACCGAGCTCGAAGTCGGCGACCTCGTCGCGGTTCGACGCCTTCCCGCGCGCCATCGGGTCGGGTGCGAGCACGCGGCCGCGCACCCCGGTCACCGCACCTCCGGACACCACGAGCTCGTCGACCCGGTGGCGGAACAGCAGCCGGATCCGACCGGTCTCCGCGTGCGCGCGCACCCGGCGTTCGAACGGGTCGACCAGGCCCGGCCCGGTGCCCCACGTGATGTGGAAGCGCGGCACCGAGTTCCCGTGCCCGTCGGCGCGGCCGTCGCCGCGCTCGGCCCAGCCGACGACCGGGAACACCCGGTGTCCCATCGACCGCAGCCATGAGCGCTTCTCGCCGGCTGCGAAGTCGACGTACGCCTCGGCCCACCGGCGCGGCCAGTGGTCCTCCGCGCGGTCGAACTGCGCGCTGCCGAGCCAGTCGGACAGGGCCAGCTCGTGGCTGTCGTGCACCCCCATCCGACGCTGCTCGGGAGTGTCCACGAGGAACAGCCCGCCCAGGCTCCAGAACGCCTGCCCGCCCAGCGACTGCTCGGGCTCCTGGTCGACCAGGACGACGCGGCGTCCGGCGTCGGCCGCCTCGGCGGCCGCGACGAGTCCGGCGAGCCCGTGGCCCACGACGATCACATCGGCGACATCGGCGACTTCGGCGTCCATGTCCCGGACCCTAGCCACGGCTCTCGCACTAGGGTCGCCCTCGTGAGCGACGCCACGAACGAGCGCCCCCTCGAGGAGGGCATCGAGCGCGACTTCAGCCGCCAGATGTCGTACGGCGACTACCTGCGCCTCGACCAGCTCCTGGCGGCCCAGGTGCCGCTGAGCGACCCGCCCCAGCACGACGAGCTGCTGTTCATCGTCCAGCACCAGACCACCGAGCTGTGGCTCAAGCTGATGGTCCACGAGCTCCGCTCGGCCCGCTCGCTGCTCGCGACCGACGACCTCGCCCCGGCGCTCAAGCGCATGGCCAGGGTCAAGCACATCCAGCACACCATCACCGACCAGTGGTCGGTCCTGGCGACGCTGACCCCGTCGGAGTACGCCCAGATCCGGCCGTTCCTCGCGACCTCGTCGGGCTTCCAGTCGGCGCAGTACCGCGAGGTGGAGTTCCTGCTCGGCAACAAGAACGCCGACATGGTCAAGGTCTTCGCCCACGATCCGACCGCGCAGCGCGAGCTGACGACGCTGCTGCACGAGCGGTCTCTGTACGACGAGTTCCTGGCCCACCTGTCCCGGCAGGGGTACGCCGTACCCGCGAGCCGCCTCGACCGCGACTGGTCGCAGCCCTACCGCTCCGAACCCGAGCTGGTGCGGATGTTCGCCGCCGTTTACGCCGCTCCGGAGCACCACTGGGGCGTCTACGAGACGTGCGAGGAGCTGGTCGACCTCGAGGACAACTTCCAGCAGTGGCGGTTCCGCCACCTGCAGGTCGTGCAGCGCACGATCGGCCACAAGACCGGCACCGGCGGCTCCTCCGGCGTCGACTTCCTGCGCCGCGCCCTCGACCTGACGTTCTTCCCCGAGCTCTACGAGGTGCGCACGCTCATCGGCGAGTGAGCTGTCGGCGCGCTCGGGCAGGATGGCGCGCATGCTGCTGAACGACCTCGTCGAGACGTCGAGCGCCGTCGCGGCGACCCGCTCGCGCAAGGCCAAGGTCGCCGCGATCGCCGAGCGCCTCGCCCTGGCGGAGCCCGCCGAGCTGCCGGTCGTCACGGCGTACCTCGGCGGCACGATCCTGCAGCGCCGCACCGGCGTGGGCTGGCGGGGGCTGAGCTCGCTCCCCGACCCGTCCGCCGAGCCGTCCGTCGGCGTGGTCGATGTCGACGAGGCACTCGACCGGATCTCCGAGCTGGCCGGTGCGGGCTCGCAGGAGCAGCGCGCCTCCGGCGTGCGCGACCTCTTCGCACGGTTGACCTCCGACGAGCAGGGGTGGCTGCGCGGGGTGATGACCGGCAACGTCCGCCAGGGAGCCCTCGACGCGCTGGTCCAGGAGGCGATCGCGGCCGCCTCCGGCGTCCCCCTTCGGGCCGTACGCCGCGCGGCGATGCTTGCGGGCGGCACCGTGCCGATCGTGGTCGCCGCGATGACCGGTGGCGAGGAGGCGCTCGCCGAGATCGGGTTGGAGGTCGGCCGCCCGATCCTGCCGATGCTCGCCTCCACCGCCCCCGACCTCGCCGCGGCACTGGCCAAGGCCGGAGGCGGCCCGGACGTCCCGGTCGCGGTCGACACCAAGCTCGACGGCATCCGGATCCAGGTGCACAAGCGAGGTGACGAGGTCGTCGTCGCGACCCGGAGCCTCGACGACATCACCGAGCGCCTGCCCGAGGTCGTCGAGGTCGTGCGCGCCCTCGACGCCAACGACCTCGTCCTCGACGGCGAGGCGATCGCGCTCGACGAGACCGGACGGCCGCGCCCGTTCCAGGAGACCGCCTCGCGCACGGCCATGGGTGCCGGCGTCGCGGTCACGCCGTACTTCTTCGACGTGCTGCACCTCGACGGTCGCGACCTCCTCGACGTGCCCGGCGGCGAGCGGCTGGAGGTGCTCGACCGGCTCGTCCCGGAGGCGCACCGCGTCCCACGACTCGTCACCGACGACCCAACGGCCGCCGACGCCTTCGCCCGCGACGCCCTCGACCGCGGTCACGAGGGAGTCGTGGTCAAGAGCCTCTCGATCGGGTACGCCGCGGGCCGACGTGGCTCCGGGTGGGTCAAGGTCAAGCCCGTCCACACCCTCGACCTCGTGGTCCTCGCCGTCGAGTGGGGCAGCGGCCGGCGCGAGGGCTGGCTGTCCAACATCCACCTCGGTGCCCGAGACCCGGCGACCGGGGGCCTCGTGATGCTCGGCAAGACCTTCAAGGGGATGACCGACCAGATGCTGGCCTGGCAGACCGAGCGCTTCACCGAGCTCGCGGTCTCCCCCGAGACGATCCGCGACCACTACGTCGTCGAGCTCCGACCCGAGCAGGTCGTCGAGATCGCCTTCGACGGCCTCCAGCGCTCGACCCGCTATCCCGGCGGCCTCGCCCTGCGCTTCGCCCGCGTCATCCGCTACCGCGACGACAAGCCACCGGAGGAAGCGGACACCATCAACGCGATCAGAGACCTTCTGTGACAGGGCGCATTCGTCAGGGCCATCGTGCTCTGTGAACCAGTGACCTCGCTGTCTCGTAGGCAGAGAAGGCATCTGCCTCGGCCAATTCGTGAGCGGATTGAAGAATGTCTGGGCGCTCGATTGCTTGCGCACGGCGCATCAGGGACCCGTCGTGAAGCGGCGGCTTGAAGTGTGCCGATACCTTCCGTGTCTCGTTGAGCGCCCGCAACGGTTCCCAAAGGTCGGACGGCACGATCTCCCGCTTCTGGGCTTCTTCCAGAAGGCGTCCCAGTCCCCAACTGCGCCACGACTCGGGTAGCGAGTCCTCACTGAATTCGAGTATCCCTGCCAGATGCCGCTCACACGCCGCGTGGCTGCAGAGCAGGGAAGCGAGCCAGAGACCCTCAACTAGCCCGTGAGCAGCCTCACCTAGCAGCCACAGGGTTTCGGTGCCGCCGTGCAGCAGGACGCCCCATTGATTGGAACATCGCTGATCGATCTCGACAATCTCCAACCATCGTCTCGCGCGGCGCACCCGCGTGTCGTTGTCCTTCAGATACAGACGCGCGCTCAAGCCGTCCAGGTCCTGGACTGCGTCCGGATGAGTCGCGAGCCAGAGTTGAACTCGCTGGATCGCGTCCAAGACGTCGACATCAGCAAGTGGCAGTTCGGGCTGGCCAAAGATGGCATGCGGCTCCTCGCCATCGCGCCTTTCCACGGTTCTACCGTAGGCGAGCGCTTCGTCCCGTGTACCCACGCAGCCGTGGGTCTGGCCCCGGAGGCCCGCTCGCGCGCCACAATCCTTCAGGCGCAGCATCTGAACCCACGCCGTATCCTTCCTTCGCGATGAGCGTGGGCCCACGTGAGGATCAGGGGTTGGGGACAGGATGTATTGGCTCTTCACAGATGAGACGAACACCACCGACAAGGATGGTGACTTCTTCATCTACGGTGGCGTCATCGTGACGCCAGAAATGGCCGGGAACCTTCATGACGCAGTGGAACAAATCCGCCACAAGTACGGGTTCAGGGATGGAGACCAGTTCAAGTTCCAGACCAAGTCCAGGCCGCGGCACGTAACGCTTGACGACTTCTCTGCCGCCAAGGCTGAGGCAAATAGAGCCCTGCTTGACCATGGCGCAATTGTGATGATCTACGTCGTGCTGCACGACCTTGCCCGAAGCAAGACGATCGAGACGATGACCGAGTGGGCTCTGAACTCACTTCTCTACCACTTTGACGTCAACTTTCTCCGCCAGAAGAACGACTTTGGAGCCGTCTGCATCGACAGGCTCGATCCAAAGCAGGCCTACTCGTACATGAGAGAGACATTCGCCCACGGGGTGGCGTTTCCCAACGGATCACGGGTGAAGTTGGGGCGAGTGATCCACTACTCCATGTCTAGCGACGGGGCTTCCCACTTGAGTTCACTAACCGATATCGCCCTGGGAAGCGTACGATACGCAGTCAACTTCGCTACTGGACAGGGCAATGAGACAGTAGCCAGAAAGGTGCTGCAACCCGTGGCTGCGGCGATGTGGCACCAGGTGGCGCCCGACGGAACCCACAAAGTTGGTGGGTACGGCTTCCTCCAGTATCCAAAGACCATCAATGCGCCGTCATATCGCGCTCGGTACGATGCCCTGGTCAAGAGCCTCGGGGACCTAGGCTCGACCCCGGACTGACCCTTCACCGGCGCATCGCCGCGCGACCCGCTCAGTTGCTGAGAGTAGTAGCTTGTGCCCGACTACGATTTCCCGAAGATGGAGCGGGCTAGGGAGGCGATCCAGAACCTCCACAAATTCTTCGAGGAGGATGCGTCGCCCGAGTTTGGCCAGTGGTTCAAGAACGAATTCGACGTGCCGTTCGATTAACGAAGAGACAGACTTGGAACGCCGTTCTCGGGCGGCGAGGGTGGGGGATATGACCCCTGTCGCATCCGGCAGGCCACTGGGGGTGGACAGCCGCAAAGAAACCGCCACGGTTTCAGGGTCGAAAGCGAGTCCTCCACCTCCGCCGAGGGCGGAGGTCCGCTCTCGCGGGTGTCAATCGTGGAGGAGGTGTCGGCGCGGGACTGCGCGGTCCACCAAGACGCCTGCCAAACGGAGCACTTCACGAGCCTCGTCGATGGTTGGTTCTTCCCCACGGTGGATGGCACGGTTGCGCACATTCAGGAGCCCTTCCTTTAAACGACCGGGCAGTCCCACTCCAACCTCGTTCAGAAGGTCCACGAGGCGGCCCATCTCGCGTGTGCCCTTCGACAGCGCTTCCGCAATGTCCACGTCGAGGCCTGCCAGTCGGATGTCAAGCAACTGCCGCAGCGCCAACTCTGCAGCCGTCGACGCCTCAAGCACAGAGGTTCTGTGATTCGACTGTTGAAGCGCCAACCGTGCATTGCGGAGAAATACGTGCATGGTCGGGGGCGCACGCCCTCCCCGACTCGCCTGACAATCGTGTCGAAGGCTGCTCGCCGAATGCCGGAGTCACCGGGACCGTAGAGGTAAATTGGGGTCGAGATCGGTACCCGCCAACCTCGCCTGCCGTCCCACGTCCACGCGCGCGTGTTTGAAATGAGAGTCTGGTTTTGTGGGCGTTCGAAACCTTCCAGTTGGTGGTTCGTCGTGACTTCGATCCAGTCACGCACTTGCAGCCACCAGGGATAACTCTGCGCTGCCAACGCCACACAAAGGTCGCTCACCTGCGCCCGAGTCATACGCTTTGGGATGGGCATGACGCCCAGCACGTGACTGACCGCCGCGTCCAAGATGCGTCGGCGGGGCTGTTCCCGCCATCGGAAGACGTTGCCCCAAGCAGGCTCGAAATCCGTGCCTAGGTACGCGTTCCAATCGACGCCTCTGCGCACGGATTGAATCCCTGGCGGAATTGCCACATATTCGTTTGTCCCCGCGCCCCGCCACCGGAAGGACGGCAGCACGAGCGTCATGGCCCGTCCCCCGAGGCGGGTTTCGTACCGCCGCCCCAAGGCGTCTGCCGCGAACGGTATTGACCCTGGAAGCGTCAAGATCAATTCCAGGGTTCGTGGGGCCTCCGCGTGATCGGTCACAGTGCCATCCTGGGCTCGCGCTCCCGACGGATGGCTCAGCCCAAGATTCGGGTGTGTCGCCGTTGCGATCCGGGCAACGCTCGACCCGCTATCCGGGCGGCCTCGCCCTGCGCTTCGCCCGCGTCATCCGCTACCGCGACGACAAGTCCACCGACGAGGCCGACACCATCGACACAGTCCGAGCGCTCGCGACCGGCGGGTAGGTTCGCAGTGTGATCGAGCTCCAGCGCGGGGACGAGATGCCGCTGCAGCGTGCGGACGGCACGCCGTACCACCGACTGACGATGGGTGTCGGGTGGGACAAGAAGGCGGGAGCGGGTGCGCTGTCCGGCTCCAACACCCCCGATGTCGACCTCGACGCCTCGGCGATCCAGTACGCCGGCGACCAGCTCTTCGACCTCGCGTTCTTCAACCATCTCCAGACGCGCGACGGCTCGGTGACCCACCTCGGCGACAACATCAGCGGGCGCGGCGAGGGGGACGACGAGCAGATCACCGTCGACCTCTCGACCGTCTACCCGAAGGTGGACACGATCCTGTTCCTGGTCAGCAGCTACCAGGGCCACAGCCTGGAGTTCGTCCGGCACGCCTACTGCCGCCTGCTCGACGAGGAGCACGAGGAGCTCGCGCGCTTCACCCTCGCCGGTGGCGTGCCGCGCACCGGCTTCATGCTGGCCAAGATGACCCGCGACGACGACGCCTGGCGGCTGCGGGCGATCGGCCAGGGCATCGCGGTGACCGTGCCGACCGATTCGCTCGACGTGCTCCAGCGCTTCGTCTGACCGAGGGTCAGCCGCGCCGGGCCAGCGCGACCGTACGCCGTGCGTCGCGCCACGCGATCCAGCCCGTGCGCAGCCGGGGGGACTCCACACGCTCCCCGCGCCGACGGGCCCGGAGCTGGTCGACCAGCCATCGTGGGGCGGCCGCCCGCTCCACCGCGTCGCTCTTGGTCAGCAGCTCCCCGGTCGTGAGGGCGTGCCGCCCGCGCGCCATGGACGTCAGCCCGAGGTCGGCGATCACCGGGTTGAGCCACATGCCCGGCCGCCGAGCCGCCCAGGCCCAGTAGCCCAGGATCTCCGCGCGGGCCGCCTCACGGACGTCCTCGTCCGACACCTCGGGCAGGACGTCGCCGGGTGGCTGTCCCAGCACGGCGTACCCGTGCCGCACCAGCTCGGCCCGGGTGATGCCGGAGACGATCCGGTCGACCATCCCGCCGTGGGTCCAGGTCGGGTGCAGCGCCGCGCGGTCGGCCAGGAGCCCGGCCTCGACGTACTGGCAGCCCAGGTCCATCCCAGCGGCCGCTCCGGCGTCCAGGTCACGATGGAGGCCGGCGAGCTCGTCGCGTCGAGCCGTCGTGAGCCGATCGGTGGCCACGGCAACCAGGTCGAGGTCGCTGACCCCGCGCACGTGGTCACCCGTCGCGAGCGAGCCACCCACCCACAGGTCGCTGACCCAGCCGAGCGAGCGCAGCCGGTCAGCGAGGAGATCGACCGTCTCGACCGCGTCGGTCACTTTCCGGTGGGGCAGTTGAGCTCGGCGCCGTTGGGGTACTTCACGGTCATCGGGCCGCCGGAGATCGGGTAGGACGCCTCACCGGTCAGCACCTGCTGGGTGCGGTTGCCGCCCGCCTCGTGCACCTGGAGCTGCGCCTCCACGTGGTCGGTCTGGGGGTGGACCATCGTGCTCACCCGGTCGCCCGCGCCGTAGGTGTAGCCCAGGACCAGCGTCGAGCCCTCCCAGTGACACGACTCGAACCGGACGCCGCCGGGGTGCGCGCTGAGGTACCAGCCGATGCTCGTCACGGCGAGCGCGACCACGAGCAACGCGCCCACGACGTACTCCAGGATCCGGATCCTCATGCCGCCAGTCTTGCCGCTCCCCCTCCCTCGGGCGGGGACCCGGGGATCCCCGGGGCGGTGTCGTCGCTCACGGTGACACATGTGCAACTCGCAGTTGCACTCGTCGTACCATGCCGTCATGCCCAGCAGCACCGGCTCCGGGACTCCCCGGACGACGACGGCCCAGCGGCGCCGCGCGCGGGAGACGGCGATCCTCGCGGCAACCCGATCGCTCTTCGACGAGCGCGGGGTCGCCGAGGCGCAGATCGAGGACATCGCCCGCGCGGTCGGGATCAACCGGGCGATCGTCTACCGGCACTTCACCGGCAAGGAGGAGCTCGTCGCGCTCACCCTGGTCGGCTACCTCGACGAGGTGCAGCAGGCGCTCGTCGCGGCCGCGGCCCCCGAGGAGGAGCCACGCGCGCAGCTCGCCGCGATGGTGTCGGCGTTCGTCGACTACGGCGTCGCCCACCCGGCCTTCGTCGACTGCGCACACGGCCTGATGCGCCGCACGGGCACCGAGCTCTTCGACGAGGTCTCCGAGGCGGCCATGCTGAGGCTCGGACGGGGCATCGCCTCCTGCCTGGCCGTCCTGCGGCGCGCGCTCGAGGCGGGTGCCGACGAGAGCCAGGACGACGGGCGAGACGCCGTACTCGTCGCCAACATGATGTACGCGACCGCCCTCGGCGGCCTCCAGCTCGCCCGCGTCGGCCTGGTCATCGACGAGGCCGCGCCCGGCGTACCCCAGGTCAGTCGCGTCGGTGCCGACCAGGTCAAGACGCTCCTGCTCACCTCCGCCTTGGCGCTGGCAGGTTCCGGATAGTACGGATCGAACAGCCGCTGATCGGCCGCGTGTGAGCGGCTCTTCGATCCGTACTATCCGGCAAGCCCCACCAACGGGGTCAGCGCTCGAGGATGGCGGTGACGCCCTGGCCGCCGGCGGCGCAGATGGAGATGAGGGCACGACCGGAGCCCTTCTCGGCGAGCAGCTTGGCGGCGACGTTGAGGATCCGACCCCCGGTCGCGGCGAACGGGTGACCCGCGGCCAGCGACGAGCCGTGGACGTTGAGCTTCGTCCGGTCGATCTCGCCCAGCACCGAGTCGAGCCCGAGCCGCTCCTGGCAGAAGACCTGGTCGTTCCACGCCTTGAGCGTGGCCAGCACCTGCGAGGCGAAGGCCTCGTGGATCTCGTAGAAGTCGAAGTCCTGCAGTGTCAGGCCCTGCCGCGCGAGCATCCGCGGGACGGCGTACGCCGGGGCCATCAGTAGCCCCTCGTTGCCGTGCACGAAGTCGACGGCCGCCGTTTCGTGGTCCACGAGGAACGCGAGCGGCTCCAGCCCGCGCTCGGCCGCCCACGCCTCCGACCCGAGCAGCACGGCCGACGCGCCGTCGGTCAACGGGGTCGAGTTCCCGGCGGTCATGGTGGCGCCCTCGCCCCTGCCGAAGACCGGCTTCAGCTTCGCGAGCGACTCGACGCTGGAGTCGGGGCGCAGGTTGGAGTCGCGCTCCAGCCCGCGGAACGGCGTGACCTGGTCGTCGAGGAACCCCGCGTCGTACGCCGCCGCGAGGTTGCGGTGGGAGGCCGCCGCGAGCTCGTCCTGCTCCTCGCGCCCGATCCGCCACTCCAGCGCGGTCAGCGCGGCGTGCTCCCCCATCGACAGCTTCGTGCGCGGCTCGCCGTTCTGCGGGATCGACAGCCCGATGTCACCGGGCCGGATCTGGGCCAGGGCCGTCAGACGAGAGCGGGTGTCGCGCGCGGCGTTGACCTTCATCAGCTTGCGTCGCAGTCGGTCGCTGATGGCGACCGGGGCATCCGAGGTCGTGTCCGCGCCGCCGCCGATGCCGGAGTCGACGACGCCCAGCGCGATCTTGTCGGCCACGTGGATCGCCGCCTGGAGGCCGGTCCCGCACGCCTGCTGGAGGTCGATTCCCGGCGTCTCCGCGGCCAGGCGCGAGCCGAGCACCGACTCGCGGACCAGGTTGAAGTCACGCGAGTGCTTAAGCACCGCGCCGGCGACGACCTCGCCGACCCGCTCCCCCTCCAGCCCGAACCGCGTGGCGAGCCCGTCGAGGGCGGCGGTCAGCATCTCCTGGTTGGAGGCGTCGGCGTAGGCGGTGTTCGAGCGGGCGAACGGGATCCGGTTGCCGCCGAGGACGGCCACCGGCCGCCGGGGCGAGGGCTTGCTCGTCATCCTCCTATCCTGGCCGCACCCGTGGCGCCGCCCAATGGAATGAGCGCCACGTCACGAAATCTGGACTCCGAGTTACACAACGAGTTACATGAGGCGCCATGACCGACCGCTACCAGGACTTCGTGTCCACCTCGCTGGGCCGGATGCTGGTGAAGAACCTCGGCCTGCCCGACCCGGTTCGTCTCGAGCGGTACGTCGCGGGGTCGCCGTTGGTCTCCGGGACCGTCGTCGTGGGCGGCTCCGGCCGCGTCGTCGAGCAGCTCCCCGCCACGCTCGAGACGCTGGACGTCGCCACGACCTCGGCGACGGAGGCGGACGCCCGGTACCGCGGGCTCGTCTTCGACGCCACCGGCCTCACCCACCCCGAGCAGCTCGTCGCCCTCCGCGACTTCTTCGGCCCGCTCATGCGCAGCCTCGAGCGCTGCGCGCGTCTGGTCGTGCTCGGCACTCCCCCGGAGTCGTGCGCGGGCGAGGAGCGCGTGGCTCAACGGGCCCTCGAGGGCTTCACTCGCAGCCTCGGCAAGGAGGTGGGCCGGGGTGGCACCGCCCAGCTCGTCTACGTCGCGAGCGGTGCCGAGGGCGCGACCGCGTCCACCCTGGGATTCCTGCTGTCGCCGAAGTCGGCGTACGTCTCGGGGCAGGTCGTGCGCATCGGCACCCGCGTGCACGAGCCGGCCCAGACCCCGGACTGGCGGCAGCCGCTGGCCGGCAAGGTGGCTCTGGTCACCGGCGCCGCTCGCGGGATCGGTGAGCAGATCTCACGCGTGCTCGCGCGCGACGGGGCGACCGTGGTCGGCCTGGACATGCCACAGGCGGCCGACGACCTGATCCGCCTCACCCAGGAGCTCGAGGGCGACTACCTCACCCTCGACATCACCGCCAAGGACGCTCCCAAGCGGATCGCTCAGCACCTCACCTCCGACCACGGCGGGGTCGACGTGGTCGTCCACAACGCCGGCATCACCCGCGACCGGAGGCTGGCCAACATGGACCAGGACCGCTGGAGCTCCGTGCTCGGCGTCAACCTGATCGCGCCCGAGCGGATCACCGACGAGCTGCTCGCGCAGGGCGTCGTCCACGACAACGGCCGGATCGTCGGCGTGGCCTCCATCGCCGGCATCGCGGGCAACCTGGGCCAGACCAACTACGCGACCTCGAAGGCCGGCGTCATCGGCCTGGTCGACTCGCTGCGCGACACCCTCGACCACGACATCACGGTGAACGCGGTCGCGCCCGGGTTCATCGAGACCGCGATGACCGCCGCGATGCCCTTCGGGCCCCGCGAGGTCGGGCGCCGCCTCAACGCCATGAGCCAGGGGGGCCTCCCCGTCGACGTCGCCGAGACCGTCGCGTGGTTCGCCAGCCCGGCGTCGACGGCGGTCACCGGCAACGTCGTCCGCGTGTGCGGCCAGATGATGCTGGGGGCCTGAGGTGCCGGTCCCGATCATGCTCAAGGCGGCGCTGCCGTCGGTCCCGGTCGTCAATCAACTGCCCGGCGTCCGGAAGAACGGCGGAGACCCGTCGTCCCTGCACGAGCTGCGCTCGGCCACCGTCACCGCCGAGCACGTACAGGCGTACGCCGCCGTGTGCGGGTTCGCGGTCCGGGAGACCGCACCGCTGACCTATCCCCACGTGCTCGCGTTCCCGCTCCACATGGCGGTGATGACGTCTCCGGCGTTCCCCTTCCCCGCGATCGGGACCATCCACCTGGACAACGCCATCACCCAGCACCGCCCCGTCACGATCGGCGAGACGCTCCAGCTCGAGGTGCACGCCACTCCGGCTCGACCGCATCCGAAGGGGACCGCCATCGACTTCCTGAGCCGGGCGCTGGTGGGCGAGGAGACCGTCTGGGAGAGCTCGTCGACCTACCTGCGCCGCGGCCGCCCCGACCCGGACGCGGAGGCCGCGCCACCTGGGAGCCGGCCCGACCATGTCGTCCCCGGACGGGTGACCTGGTCCCTCGGCGGGGACGTCGGCCGGCGCTACGCGGCCGTGTCCGGCGACCACAACCCGATCCACCTCTACGCGATCACCGCCCGGGCGTTCGGCTTTCGGCGCCAGATCGCGCACGGCATGTGGAGCCTCGCGCGCTGCGTGGCCGCCGTGGAAAACCGCCTGCCGGACGCCGTCACCGTCGAGGCGTCGTTCCGGAAGCCGGTGTTCCTGCCGAGCACCGTCGCCTTCGGCCAGGACAGCACTGCCGACGGCATCGACTTCGCACTCAGCACCCCGAGGACGGGGGCCGCCCACGTCGTCGGGCGGACCCGAGCACCGGCCTAGTCCACGTGGGTCTGGGCACAGGTCCCCCCGACACGGGACCATGGGACATGGAGGTGCGCGAGGCCGACACGGCCTGGGAGCTGGAGCAGGTACGGCGACTGTTCCGCGCCTTCGTGTCCTGGCACCGCGAGCGCCACACGGGCGACCTCGACCTCATCGACGCCTACTTCGACGAGGGCGCCTGGCAGGCCGAGCTGGACGGGCTGCCCGGTGCCTACGCTCCGCCGGACGGCGCCCTGCTCGTGTGCTGGGAGGCCGAGCTGGCGATCGGCTGCGTCGCGTTCCGTCGCCTGGACGCCGAGTCGTGCGAGATGAAGCGGATGTTCGTGGTGCCGATGGCCCGAGGACGAGGAGCAGGCCGAGCCCTGGCCGAGGCCGTCGTGGCCCAGGCCCGCGCGGCGGGCTACCGGTCGATGTACCTCGACACCAGCGTCCGGCAGGCCGAGGCGATCGCGCTGTACCGCGACCTGGGCTTCGTCGAGGTCGAGGCCTTCCACGACGTCCCGGACGAGATGGCCGACTGGCTGGTGTTCTTCCGCCTGGACCTCTGACCAGCGTCAGCGGCTGCGGCGGCGGATCAGGCCCTCCTGGGCGACCGTCGCGACCAGCACGCCGTCCTCGGTGAACACCCGGGCCAGCGACAGCCCACGCGAGCCGCTCGCCGACGGGGACCACTGGTCGTAGAGCCACCACCGGTCGGCCCGGAAGGGTCGGTGGAACCAGATCGTGTGGTCGAGCGAGGCCGCGATCAGCTGGCGCGAGCCGATCTGGACGTCGTGCGGGACCAGGCTCGCCCCCAGCAGCGTCAGGTCGCTGGCGTAGGTGAACGCCGCCGTGTGGAGCACGGGGTCGTCGCCGAGCTCGCCGTTGACCCGCACCCACAGCTGGGCCCGGGCCGGGCGGTCGTGGTCCGCGTCGAGCCCCGTCCCACCCGGGTACGCCGAGTTGCCGAGGTAGCGGGTGTCGAGCGCCGCCCACTCCTGGGCGAACTCCGTCGCCGACCGCTTGTCACCCGACCGCAGCTCGATCAGCTGGGCGAAGGTCAGCCCCTCGTCCGGCCCCGGTACCTGCGGCATCACGTCCTGGTGGTCGAAGCCCTCCTCGGAGCGCTGGAAGTTCGCGGTCAGGTAGAAGATCGGGTGGCCGTGCTGGCGGGCGACCACGCGCCGCGTCTCGAACGACCGGCCGTCCCGGATCCGCTCGGCGTCGTAGATGATCGGGATGCTCGGGTCGCCGGGCCGCAGGAAGTAGGCGTGCAGCGAGTGCACGTCCAGGCCCTCGTCCACGGTGCGGATCCCCGCGATCAGGGCCTGCGCCGCCACCTGGCCGCCGAAGACCCGCTGGCGGTCGGTGTCGGGACTGTTGCCCCGGAAGAGGTCGGTGTCGAGGGTCTCGAGGTCGAGGAGCTCGACGAGCTCCTCCGCGGACGACGGCATCGGCTGGCTCGCTCCTACTCGCCCTCGGGGCCGTCGAGCCCCGCCAGGAACTGCTCGAACTGCCGGCCGATCTCCTCACCGGTCGGGATCGGCTCGTCCTCGGCGAGGAGGCTGCTTCCGCCCTGCTCGGCGCGGGTGAACGCGTCGTACTGCTGCTCCAGGGCTTGCACGACCTCGAGGACCTCGGCGTTCCCGGCGAGGTACGTCGCGATCTCCTCGTCGCGCTCGCGGGCGGCGGCCCTGAGGTCGGACAGGTCGACCGCGATCGAGGCCGCGCGCTCGACGTGCTCCAGGAGCTCGAGCGAGGCCTCGGGGAAGTCCAGCTGTGCGAGGTAGTGCGGGATGTGGGCCACGAAGCCCATGGCGTCGTGCCCGACCTCGCCGAGGCGCACCTCCAGCAGCGCCTGGGCGCTCGACGGGATGCGCAGCTCGCCGCGCCACGGGCTGTCGACCGAGATCAGAGCGGGGTTGTTCGCGTGCTGCGTGATGGCGATCGGGCGCGTGTGCGGCACGGCCATCGGCACCGCGCCCAGCCCGATCACGCGGGTCACCCCCAGGCGCTCGACGACGTGGCGGACGGTGGCCGCGAACGCCTCCCAGCGGCTGTCGGGCTCCGGCCCGTGCATGAGGAGGTACGGCGTTCCGGCGTCGTCGCCGAGCAGGCGGACGACGAGCCGCGGCGCGTCGTACTGCTCGTAGTGGTCGCGGACGAAGGACATCGCCGGCCGGCGTGCGCGGTAGTCATGGAACTCGTCGATCTCGAAGGTCGCAACGACCCGGCCCCCGCCGGACTCGCCGAACAGGTGCTGGGCAGCGATCGCCGCGGAGTTCCCGGCGTCGAGGAACCCGTCGAGGACGAGCACCATCGCGAGCTCGGTGACACCCTCGAGCTCGGGCACGTCGTCGACGATGTGGACCAGACGGTCGGGATCGGGCACGGGAACCTCTCGGGTCGGGGACCACCTTCAGCGTCCCAGGCCCTCAGCCTATTCCGCGGTGCTCGGCGCCGGACGGGCCTCCAGCACGTTCCAGTCGGTGCCTGTGGGGGCCAGGACGGAGGCGGTGAAGCCCGACCTGGTGAGCAGCGCGTCGTACTCGGCCCGGCTGCGCTCCCGGCCACCGAACATCACCAGCATGTGCAGGTCGACCAGATGGACGTCGCGCTGCGCCTCCGCCGACCGGCCGGGAGCCTCCAGGACGTGCTCGACGACCAGGAGCCGCGCGTGCGCGGGCATGGCCGCCCGGACGGTGCTGAGGATGGCGATGCAGTCGGCGTCGTCCCAGTCGTGCAGCACGTTGGAGACGACGTAGACGTCGCCACCCGACGGCACCGAGTCGAAGAAGTCGCACGCCTCGCCGCGCGCCCGATCGGCCAGTCCCTCGGCGGTGAAGCGATCCTGGGCCTCGGCCGCCACCCCGGGCTGGTCGGCGATGACGCCCTGCAGCCCCGGTAGCCGATGGAGCAGCCCGGTGAGCATCGCGCCCCGTCCGCCGCCCACATCGACCAGGGTGGTCACGTCGGTGAGGTCGGCCGCGGCCAGCAGCGCCTCGATCTGGCCGACGGCTCGCCGAGCCATCGCGGCATTGAACCGCTGCTGCGCCTCCGGGTCGGCCGCGAGCATCTGCCAGCTCGGCGCCCCGTTCACCTGCTCGAACACCCCCGTCCCGTTCCGGACCGCGTCCTCGAGGGCTCCCCATGCCCCGAGGTTGGGCAGGGTGGCCTGCATCAGCAGCAGGTCCCTGATCCGGCTGGGGTGCTGCTCGGTGAGCGTCGCACCGAGCTCGGTGTTGGCGTAGCCGTCGCCGACGCGTTCGACGAGGCGGAGGTCCACCAGGGTGCGCAGCAGCCGGGCCAGGGTCGGCGGGTCGCTGACCGTGAGCTCCGCGACCTCGGCCAGGGAGCGTGGTCGCTGGAGCGCCTCGAAGACGCCGAGCACGCAGGCGCCGCGCATGGCCAGGGTGATCCACGCTCCGCGCACCATCCACAGTGCGGTGTCCGCCGGTTCCGACATCACGGCCTCCATCTCCGAGACCCGTCGAGACGCCGAGGCTCTCACGGGAGGGAGGTCTCAGGACACCCCATCGTCGGTACCGGCGAACCTTCTGCCGCTCGCGCCGCGTCTGGGAAGGTGCCAGAGCAACCAGGGCCACCAGGGCCACCAGGGCCACCAGGGCCACCTCGGGACGGAGGACCAGTGAGCAGACGGGATGCCGCGGCGTTCGCCGAGTTCGCGACCAGCCGGGGTCGCGCGCTGCACCGCGCGGCCTACCTCATGGTCGGGGACCAGCAGCTCGCGCAGGACCTCGTCCAGGAGGCGCTCACCAAGACGTACGTCGCGTGGCCACGGCTGCGGGACCCCGGCAACGCGGAGGCCTACTGCCGCAAGGCGATCACGACCACCGCCATCTCGTGGTTCCGCCGCAAGAGCTGGAACAACGAGCGTCCGACCGAGTCCCTCCCCGAGCCGGGCTCGGCGCGGTCGGCTGCCCCTGATGCAGCCGTAGCCGAGCGCGACTCACTCTGGCGCGCCCTGGAGGCCCTGCCACCGCGCCAACGTGCCGCTCTCGTGCTGCGCTACTACGAGGACCTCTCCGAGGCCCAGACCGCCGACGCGATGGGGTGCGCCGTCGGCACCGTGAAGAGCCAGGTGGCAGCAGGCCTGGCCAAGCTCCGTTCCAGGCTCGGTGAGGACGTCGAGCTGCTCTCCGCCGAGGAGGCGATCACCCGATGACCGGACAGCTCCGCACCACCTTCCAGGCCAGGGCCGACCAGCTCGAGGGCTGGGACCTCGACCTCGACACGATCGTCCGCCAGGGCGAGCGGCGTCTCCGTCGCCGCCGCGTCACCGTGGCCGGAGGGCTGGCCGGGGTTCTGGTCGTCGCCGGCGCCCTCGCGACGTTCGCCGGACACCTGAACCGCACCACGGCCCCTCCGGCCGATCAGAACGCCAAGCCGGTGACCTACGCCGTGGGCAGCGTCATCCACGACGGCAGCAGGACCGTCGACGTCGGCATGCACGTCGACTCGTACGTGCGTCTGACCTCCGCGTTCGTCTTCACCCACGGCCTGCACGTGTACGCCGCGCAGGACGGCGGCGTACACCAAATCGGCGACCTCGCCAACACCTCGGCTCGGCTCGTCGCCGGGGAGGACGGTCGCCAGGTCGGCTGGTGGAGGGGCCACGACATCAACCTCTGGCCGGGGTATCCCGGCGTGCACGGGAGGCCGAACGGGATGAACGCCACCCTGCACGGTGAGTGGCCGCCAGGCTCCCCGCCCCGGGTTCAGGCGAGCTGGGGTGGCTTCTTCTGGGTCAGCGACGGGGTCCGGTCGCGGGTCGTCTACCACGACCCACCGGACGGTCCCTACGAGGGCTGGCCCATCCGCAGCACAGGCCCGTCGATGATCCAGGACGCCGCCGAGCGCAGCCTCCTCGTCCGGGTCGGCGACGGCATGGCCGTGGTCGACGCCAACCTGCCGCACGAGCTCAATCCCATCGAGAACAGCTTCGACAACAAGAAGAGCCTCCTGCCGGATGCGCCCCAGGTGCCCGGTATCAGCACGGGTGACCTCGCGCCCGACACCCGGCACTGGTTCACCACCCAGGGCGGCTTCCGCGTCTACGCCGCGGGCGGCCGCACCTCGCAGGTGCCCGACCACGACGGCTTCGTGGACGTCACGCCGTACCAGTGGCTCAGCGGCGACACCATCGCGGCCACGGCGGAGAAGGCCGGGGACCCGGGCGGGCCGGTCTCGCTCCTGACCTGCCGGGTCTCGACCAACACGTGCACGCTGAAGGTCGCAGACGTCGCACCCGCGGCGGACCTCGTCGTCCCGAACGGACCGACGACGCGACGGGACTAGTCGCGCGCGGCGCGCTCGGTGATCGACAGCGGCTCGTGGCCCTCGGCGGCGAGCCGCTCGACCACCCCGCGCGCGATGGTCTGCGCGTTGAGACCGATCCGGTCGAGGATCGCCTGGCGCTCGGCGTGCTGGAGGAACTCCTGCGGGATGCCGTGCAGCGAGAACGGCGTAGCGACACCCTCGTCGCTGAGCAGCTGCAGCAGGGCGGAGCCGGCACCGCCGACGCGACCGTTGTCCTCGATCGACACGACGAGACGGTGGTCTCGCGCCAGCCCGACCAGCGCGGGGTCGACCGGCTTGACCCAGCGCGGGTCGACGACGGTGACGCCGATCCCCTGGGCCTCGAGCCGGGCGGCGACGTCCACGGCGACCGCCGCCATGGAGCCGACGCCCACGACCAGGACGTCCTTCTTGCCGCGGCGCACCAGGACGTCGCAACCGCCCACGCGGTCGACGGCCGGGATGTCGTCGGGCGGCGAGCCCTTGGGCAGGCGGACGACGGTCGGCGCATCGGCGACCTCGACCGCTTCGCGCAGCAGCTCGCGCACGCGGGCGCCGTCACGTGGCACCGCGATCCGCAGGCCTGGCACAACCTGGAGGATCGACAGGTCCCACATGCCGTTGTGGCTGGCGCCGTCGGTGCCGGTGACCCCGGACCGGTCGAGGACGAACGTCACGCCGCAGCGGTGGAGCGCGACGTCCATCAGCACCTGGTCGAACGCCCGGTTGAGGAACGTCGCGTAGATCGCCACGACGGGATGCATCCCGCCCATGGCCAGCCCGGCCGCGCTGGTGACGGCGTGCTGCTCGGCGATGCCGACGTCGAAGGTCCGTTCGGGGTACGCCGCGGCGAACGGCGCGAGGCCCACGGGGTAGAGCATCGCGGCGGTGATGCCGACGATGTCGGGCCGCTCCTCCCCCAGCCGCACCATCTCCTCGGTGAAGAAGTCGGTCCAGATCCGGCCGGCCGCGCGCGGCTCGCCGGTCTCGACGTCGAACGCGCCGACCTGGTGGAACTGGTCGGTCTCGTTGCGCTCGGCGGGGTTGTAGCCGAAGCCCTTGTGCGTGATGACGTGGACGATGACGGGACCGCCGAAGCGCTTCGCCTGGGCCAGCGCGTGCTCGACGGCGACCCGGTCGTGGCCGTCGATCGGGCCGACGTACTTCAGGCCGAGGTCCTCGAACATGCCCTGCGGGGCGAGGGCGTCCTTCATGCCCTTCTTCATCGCGTGCAGCGCGTCGTAGACCGCCGGGCCGACACCCTTGACCTGGTTGAGCCGCTTCTTGACGAGGTCGAGCATCTCCTCGTAGCGCGGGTTGGTGCGCAGGGACGCCAGGTGGGTGGCGAGCCCGCCGACCGTCGGCTGGTAGGACCGGCCGTTGTCGTTGACCACGATCACGAGCTTGCGGTCCTGGGCCACGGCGATGTTGTTCAGCGCCTCCCAGGCCATACCGCCGGTGAGCGCCCCGTCGCCGATCACGGCCGCGACGTAGCGGTCCTCGCCGCGCAGCGCGAAGGCCTTGGCCAGCCCGTCGGCGTAGGACAGGGAGGTCGAGGCGTGGGAGTTCTCGACCAGGTCGTGGTCGGACTCGCCCTGGCTCGGGTAGCCCGACAGTCCGCCCTCGGTCCGCAGGGTGTCGAAGCCCCCGGCGCGGCCGGTCAGCATCTTGTGGACGTAGGCCTGGTGGCCGGTGTCCCACACGATCCGGTCGCGCGGCGAGTCGAAGGTGCGGTGCAGCGCCAGCGTCAGCTCGACGACGCCGAGGTTCGGACCGAGATGGCCGCCTCGGGGTGCGCACGTGCGCACCAGCTCGTCGCGGATCTCGGCCGCCAGCGTCTCGAGCTGATCGTCGGTGAGGTCGCGGACGTCGGCAGGTGAGGTGACCTGCTCCAGCAGTCCCATCCGTGCCCTTCCGTCGCGTCGACCGGTCCCGTCGAGTGTATCGGCGCACCCCTCGTGGGACCGGTCGGCGGGGCACTCAGGGTGTCCGTGGGTGCACCTTCACGCCCGCCAGGAACCGGACCGACCGGTCCACCGACCACGGCACGTGCCGCGGCACCTGCAGCCGGACCCAGCGGCCCTGATGATCACGAACCCGCACCACGAGACCCGACGGCGTCTCGTAGACGAAGAAGCGCCGACCTTCCCGCATCACCACCCGGTCCGCGTGCGCCGGCTTCGGACCGTGCGGCAGGTCGATCCGCAACGGTGTCCTGTTCCACACGTGGACGCCGCGCGCGACCACCGTGAGCGTGCTGCCCACACGCACCGTGGCGTACTGCCCGGACAGCGCCGGAAGCGTGAGCGCGTACCGCGGTAGAGGCGTCGACCGGTGCTGCTGCCCCGAGGGCTGCGGGTCGGTCGCGTGGTCCGGCAGCTGCGAGCCGGCGACCGCTGCCGCAGTCACCAGAGCGAGCCCGACCGCGCCCTGTGCCAGTGAGCGGTGCCGACGACGGCTCAGGGCCTGGTGCCCTCGGCGCACGTCGGCGGCGACGTCGATCTCGACCGGCCGGGCGACGGCGGCGTCGAGCAGGGCGTGGAGCTCGGTCATGAGCGGTGTCCTTCCAGAGTGGTGCGCTCGCCGAGCAGCTCACGGAGCCTGCCCAGCGCCTTGGCGTTCTGTGACTTCACGGTCCCCTCGCTGCACCCGAGCGCGCGGGCGGTGGCGCCGACGTCGTACTGCAGGAAGTGACGGAGTACGACGACCGCGCGCTGCCGTGGGGCGAGCTCGCGCAGCGCCGCCAGCACCACGGAGCGCGTCTCGACGTCGACCTCGCGCTGCACGACGGCAGGAGCCTGCTCGTCGTCTGGGCTGCGGTCCACCAGGACCTCACGCCGCCGATGTGCCCGACGCTGCTCGTCGAGGAACGCGTTGGTGAGGGCCCGGAACCCGTAGGCCACCGGGTCGTCCGCGCGCCGGACGCGGGGCCAGTGCACGTAGAGGTGGCTCAGCGTCGTCTGGACGGCGTCCTCGGCGGCGGCGTGGTCGCCGGCGGTCAGAAGGCGAGCCGTGCGCACGAGCCGCGCGCGGTGCGCCGCGACGTACTCGCTGAACTCGGCGTCCCGGCTCTCCTGCCGCATCGCTCACCTCCCGTGTCACCCGTACGACGGGGACGACACCGTCAGCGGTTGCCTTCCACCAGCCTCACGTAGGTCTCGGACTCGAGGAACCGGGGAACCACGAGCACGCCGGTCATCGTGAGGTCGAGGCCGCGTGCCCGGTCCGGCTCGACGAACACGATCTGCCGTCCCTCGTGGCACTCGATGTCGTCGTCGGTGAGGTCGACGCGGGCGACGTAGACGTGCACCTGGTCGACCGACCCGTACGCCGGATGGAACACGTCCAGCACGTCGAAGAGCTGCAGCGTTCCCGGCGGCAGCACCACACCGGTCTCCTCCTCGAGCTCGCGGTAGGCCCCGGACTCCGGCTCCTCACCAGGCTCGAGGTGCCCGCCGGACAGCCCCCACCGGTCGGGGTCGATCGGCGCGTGCTCGTCGCGCTCCTGCAGCAGGACGCGACCTCGCGCGTCCACGAGCATCACGCAGCCGAACGCACGCGGCTCGGGACGCCCGAACCGCTCGACGTACGCCGGGTGCCCGGCCACCTTCGGGAGCACGCACGCGAGGGCGCGATTCCAGCGCAGGGTGTGCACGGTGCGCGGGTCGACGAAGACGATCTGCCGGCCCTCGTGGCACACGACGTCGTCGTCGGTGAGGTCGGTCAGGGCGAGGAACAGTGCGACGTCGTGCCACTCGGAGCACTCGCCGCAGTGGTAGCGGAACGTCTCGACGGGGGTGAGGTCGATCCCGGTGACCTCGGTCTCCTCGGCGAGCTCGCGCACGGCCGCCTGCTCGTCGGTCTCGCCGGCCTCGACGCCGCCTCCGACCAGCGACCACATGTCGGCGTCCACCGGCGCGTGCTCGTCGCGTTCCTGCAGCAGCAGCCACCCCCGGGAGTCGACCAGGACGACAGCGGCGATGCGACGGCTCACACCCCCATCCTCAGGGAGCCGCGAAGCTCACCGTCGACCCGGCGTCCCCCGAAGGTCCCGCGCAGGGTTGCCTGGGCCCCCTTCGTCCGCGTGTCCCACACGCCTCGCAGCACCCCGTGCTGCCCGTGCGCCGACACCGTCAGGTCGACGCGCATCCGGTTGGCGTAGCGGAGCCAGCGGGCGGTGCCGCTGACGGCGAGGTCCGAGGTCAGTCGTACCCCGTGCAGGTGGAAGACCGTCGTCCGGTCACCGGTGTAGGTCCAGTGCCCGCCGCGCAGCCCGACGTCGTGGCCGGAGTAGCTGTTCCACCAGCGGTCGATGAGATCGGCGACCGTCGCCGCCGCACCCGGCGCGACCTTCCGCGCCAGCGGCGTGCCCCGCCCGGAGCCGGCCGGCACCCCCGCCAGGGTGCGCGCGAAGATCCCCATCGTGCGGATCGGCGCCACCGTGGCCGCGCACCCGTGTCGCGGCGACCGCGACGGAGTCAGCAGGAACCGCCGCACGATCCGGACCGCGCAGTCGTCGGTGTCGCCGACAGCGTCAACGTGGAAGCTGTTCGCGACCACGATGTGCTCGGCGTTCGGGAACTGCTTGGTCACCATCGCCGCCTCGGCGGGGGTGGTGATGGAGTCCAGCTCGCCGCTGAGCACCAGCGTCGGCACGCGGGAGTAGTGACCGCCGACCGGCTTCGGGGGCCGCGCCGGGTTGTCGGCCGCGGCCGTCGGCCAGCGGGTGCACCAGTTGAGCTCCTGCCAGTCGGACCGCGCGTACTCACGGATGGTGAAGGGCCCGTACGTGCGCGGGAAGCGCGCCGTGCGCTTCGCCACCGCCTGCTGGAACTGGCGCCGGCGGACTGCCGGCTTGGCCGTCATGTCGAACAGCTGCGGGTAGTCGTGGCAGGCGACCGCCGCGTCGAGCCCCTCGCTGTAGGCGCGGATCGGCCCGGCGTTCGTCCCGCCACCCTCGGCCTCCGCGACCTCGCGCAGCAGGGGCGCCCGGTCACCGCGCAGCGCCGAGCGCAGTGCGGCCGTCAGCTCGCGATACGTGTAGGGGCCGTACGTCGCGCCGAAGGCCGTGGTGGCCAGCGTCTCGGCGTTCACCGTCACGTGGGCGCGCCGCCCGTCGGCGTCGTGCGAGATCCCGTGCCACGCATGCCGGCGCACGAGGGCGAGGACCCGACGCATGGCCGCGGACGCACTCGGCCCGTGCCCTCGGCACTGCGGCGAGCGCTGGCAGGCCTTGTCGAACGACGACCGCATCGCGGGCCCCTGGGTCGGGTACCACGCGGTCTCACCGTGGGTCGGGTACGCGCCGTCGAGCACCAGGCTCCGGAGGAGGTGCGGGTGGCGACCCGCGAACACCTGGGAGAAGAACGTGCCGTAGGAGTCTCCGTACATGTCGACCTGGCCGAGGTCGAGCCGCCGGATGACGGCCGCGAGGTCGTCGGCAGAGAGTGCGCTCGAGTAGTCGTCGCTGCGCGCGCCGAGGCTCCGGCCACATCGCCCGGCGGCGACGGAGTAGACGATCTTGAGGTTCTGCAGGTCCGGGCAGTCGAGCGCCGCGGACCGACCCGTGCCGCGCTGGTCGACCAGGAGCAGGTTGCGCCGCTTCAGCAGCGGCCCGTACATCTGGGCGTACGCCGTGCCGCTGTCGGTCGTGGAGTAGCCAGGGCCGCCCTCGTGCGGCACGAACGTGCCCAGGGCCGGCTTGCTCGCGTCGCGCGCGGGCGCGAAGGCGAACCCGACCCGGAGCGTCCCCTCGCCGGGCTTGCCGGGCTCCCAGTCACGCCGGATGTGGCCGCACCAGGCGTGGGCCACGACGGAGCACGGGCGCAACGTCACGTCGCCGACGGTGATCGGCTGCCGGGCCTGGGCCGCCGACGTGTGCGCGCTCGGCGCGAGCCGGTGCTGGTACGGCGTCGTGCCGCCGGAGTCGGCGAGGGCGGCCGGGCCGAGACCGAGGGCCAGCGCCCCCACCGTGATCGGGACGAGGAGGCGCAGGCGCATGGCGGTCAATATGTCCGAGGGCCGTTGTGCGTGGCAACCATCAGCCGGCGCTCTCGTGGCCGTCGAGGTACGCCGCGACCAGGCCGCCGATCGTGTCGAGGTGGTAACCGCCCTCCTGGACGAGCACGGCGGGCACGCCGAGCGATCCCAGGAGCCGACCGGCAGCGGCGTAGCCCTCCGCCGTGACCTGCAGCGGGCTCTCGGGGTCGTCGGCGGCCGCGTCGACGCCGAGCGAGACCACGAGCGCATCCGCACCTGCGGCGTACTCGGTCAGCGCGCGGACCGCCTCGAGCCACGGCCCGTCGCCGGTCCCCTCGGCGAGGGGCAGGTTGCGCGCCGCGCCCGCACCGTCGCCGGCACCGGTCTCGTGCGCGTGCCCGAAGTAGTGCGGGAACCAGCCCGCGCCGGGGTCGACGTGGAGCGAGCCGTAGCGGACGTCCGCGCGGTCCCAGAAGATCGCCTGCGTGCCGTTGCCGTGGTGGGCGTCGAGGTCGACCACGGCGACCGAGTCGTGCCCTGCGGCTCGCAGCGCCTCCGCTGCCACCGCGGCGTTGTTGAGGTAGCAGGAGCCGCCGTACCCGTCGCGGGTCGCGTGGTGGCCCGGCGGCCTGCACAGCGCGTACGCCGTGGGCGCGCCGGCCGCGACGAGGTCGGCCGCCGTGAGGGCGCAGTCGACGGCGGCGCGGGCCGCCTCCCAGGTGCCGGGGCCCACCAGCGTCATCGTGTCGTAGCCGAACTGCCCCGCGCGGCCGTGCGTCGCCGCGGCCCGGGTCACCGGCATGCCCTGCGTCATCGCCGCGGTCGGGAAGACGTACGGCACGACGCGGTCCTGGCCGACCAGCTCGACGTACGGGCCCTCGAGCCACTCGGCGTGCACCGTCCGCAGGTGCTCGAGGAAGTCGGGGGCGTGCACCCGGAGCAGCACGTCGTCGTCGTGCGGCAGGGCCTCGACGAGCTCGTGTCCGCTCGTGGCGGCCAGGATGCGGTCGACGCGGTCGGGCAGCTCGGTGCCCTCGGTCGGCACCCCGACCCACACTTCGCGCATCGGCTCGTGACGACGCGTCTCCGGCGACCAGACGACAGGGATCGGCATGCGCAGAGCATGGCAGCAGGTCTAGCCGGTGGTTGAGGAGCGCGCTCCGCGAGTGCCCGGTGGTTGGAGGAGCGCGCTCTGCGCGCGTCTCGAAACCACCCGACCCCGACTGGTTGGATGGCGCCATGCCTCGCGCGCGTGACCTGGGGATCGTGATCGGCTCGCTCCCGACCGGCCCCACCAACTCCGTCCTCGACGTCCCCGGTGTCGGACTCGGGCACACGACGTTGATCCGCGACGAGCCGGCGCCGCCCGAGGGTCGCGGGGTCGCGCGCACCGGCGTCACGTGCCTGCTGCTCGCCGAGGACGCCTTCACCCGGCTGGTGCCCGCCGGCGGCGCGGTGCTGAACGGAGCCGGCGAGTGCACGGGCTTCATCACGGCCGCCGAGTGGGGCTCTGCCGAGACGCCGGTGTACCTCACCTCGACCCTTCAACTGGGACGGGTCTACGACTCTGCATGCCGGATCGAGCTCGAGGTCAACCCCTCGAGCGCGGTCGACTTCATCATCCCGGTGGTCGCGGAGTGCGATGACTCCTACCTCAACGACGCGCGACGGATGCAGGTGGAGCACGACGACGTGGTCGCGGCGTACGACGCGGCCCTGGCGTCGCGTGGCTCCGCGACGCCACCGGACGAGGGCGCCGTCGGCTCCGGCACCGGGATGTCGTGCCTCGGGTTCAAGGGCGGCATCGGCACCGCGTCCCGCGTGGTCGGCGAGCACACCGTCGCGGTGCTGCTGATGACCAACTTCGGCGCTCGCGAGGAGCTCGTCGTCAACGGCGTCGCCGTCGGCCGCACGCTCGGTCCGGCACCCGAGGCCGAGCCGCCCAAGCCGGCCGGCTCGTGCATCGGCATCGTCGTCACCGACGCCCCGGTCGACGGGGCCTCCTGCGCGCGGCTCGCCCGCCGCGTGGGCCTCGGGCTGGCTCGGGCGGGCTCGGTCGCCCACCACGGCAGCGGCGAGATCTTCATGGGCTTCGGCACCGGCCTGCGCCTCGACCGCGACGGCAAGCCCGACGGCACGCCGGTCCTGACGGGTCGTGCCCTCGACCCGTTCTTCACCGCCGTCGTCGAGGCGGCCGAGGAGTCGGTCCTGAACTCGATGTTCACGTCGCCGACGGTCACCGGGCGCGACGGCAACACGAGCGAGACGGCATACGACCCGCGAGTCCTGGACCTCCTGCCATGAGGGAGCTCGAGACCCGGATCCCGATGAGCGACGGGAGCTGGCTGGCGACGACGCTCTACCTGCCCGACGAGCCCGAGGGCCCACAGCCCTGCCTGATCGAGGCGCTCCCCTACCGCAAGGACGACCTCACGTCGTCGTACGCCGACGGCTACCGCAGCCTCTGCGAGACCGGGACGTACGCCGTGGCCCGGATCGACGTCCGCGGGACCGGCTCGTCGTCCGGCCAGGCGGAGGACGAGTACCCCGCGATCGAGCAGCGGGATCTCGTCGAGGCGATCGCCTGGCTGGCGGCCCAGGACTGGTGCGACGGGCAGGTCGGCATGTGGGGCACGTCGTACTCCGGCTTCAACTCGCTCCAGGTGGCCGCCGAGAGACCGCCGGCGCTGAAGGCGATCTGCTCGATCTTCGCCAGCGACGACCGCTGGACCGACGACGTCCACTGGCGCGGAGGGGCGCTCAAGCTGCTCGACCTGGTCGACTACAACCACTACATGACCGCGATGGCGGTCCTCCCGCCGGTGCCTGCGGTGTGGGGCGACGGCTGGCGCGAGGAGTGGCAGCGTCGCATCGAGACCTCCGAACCCTGGGTCCTGACCTGGCTGCGGGAGAACCGGCACGGGGCGTATTGGGACCACGGCTCCCTGCGCCTGGGCGGGACGACGTCGGGCTACGAGCGGATCGAGTGCCCGGTCATGATCGTGGCCGGATGGGCGGACGGCTACCGCAACATCGCGTTCCGGGCCACCGCCGAGCTCGCGCGGCACGGCGTACCGCACCGGCTGCTCGCAGGGCCCTGGGCACACGCCGACCCGGCCACCGCGATGCCCGGTCCGCGGATCGACTTCGACGCCGAGCTGATCGCGTGGTTCGACCACTGGCTGCGCGGCACGGGCGAGCACGAGGACCACGGGGACGTGTTCGTGCGCACGTCCACCAAGCCGGCCGTCGACCTGGACCTGCACGAGGGCTACTGGGTGACTCTGCCCTCCGTGCCCCCGGTTCAGGAGGCGACGCTCGACCTCTCGGCTCCGGTCACGCTCGTGGTCGCGCCGGACGTCGGCACGTCTGCCTGGATCGACTGTGCGGGCCACCTCCCCTGGGGGCAGTCCGGCGACCAGCGGCTCGACGACGAACGCTCGCTGACGTGGGAGGTCGAGCCGCCGCCCAACCCGGTGGTGGGTCACCCCGTGTTCCGGGCCCGACTGTGGGCGACCGAGCCGGCCGCCTCGATCTCGGTGAAGCTGTGCGACGTCTTTCCGGACGGGACGTCGGCCCTGGTGGCCCGGGGCACCCTCGACCTCGCGTACCGCGACGGCGTTCACGGGTCGCCCTCTCCCCTCGTCCCTGGACACGAGGTCGCGGTGGAGGTCGTGCTCGACGCCTGCGCCTACCAGTGGACGCCGGGCAACACCCTCCGGGTGTCGGTGGCAGGCGCCGACTGGCCGACGACGGTCGCGCCCCCGGCGCCGGTCTCGATGACACTGCGCACCGCATCCCTGACGCTGCCCTTCCTCGACGGAGAGTTCCCGGAGCCGACGTTCACGCCGGGTGCGGAGCACTCGTCGGAGTCGACCGAGGGCATCGGGTGGTCCCTGCACCACGACGTCCTCACCGGGACGACGTCGGCGACGACCCGGATCGACTCGCGCTACGAGACGCCGTACGACGGGACCGCGCACGAGCTGTACCTCGGCGAGGTCTCTGTCGACACCCGCACCTTCGCCCAGCGCATGCACGGGAACGCCGTCTACGAGCTCACCTGGCCCGGCGTCGACGTGACGGTCCGCTCGGTGATGACGGTCGACGTCACGGCCACGTCGTACGACGTCTACCTCTGGGTTCAGGCGGCCCTGGACAGCGAGTCGATCAGCGAACGGACCTGGCGCGAGTCGATCCCCCGCTGAGGCCCACGACGGCCATCGCACAGCTCTGTAGCAAGTGCTTCAAATCACGCTTCGAAGCAGTCGCTACATTCCACATCGGAGACACGAGTCTGTCACCATGGAGACAGCGAGAAAGCCTCGCTGAACTCCTGAAGGAAACGCCATGTCGTACGCCAGCTCCGCCGCGAAGACCACCGAGACCTCGAAGGTCGGTCGTCTCACCGCAGCCGTTCGCCGCTCCTGGACCGAGGCCCGTCACGCCGACCGCCAGCTCATGGCGCTGCGTACCAGCCTCACCCGCCACGTCGGCTGAGCCTTCTCCACGGCGACCGTCGAGGTCGCCTCGTACCGCAACCACCGGTGCCCCCTGCCGGTGGTTGAGGACGCCGCCGCATTCGGTGGTTGAGGACGCCGCCGCATTCGGTGGTTGAGGAAGGCGCGCTAGCGCCTGTCTCGAAACCACCCATGCCGGACAGTGCGGTACCGAGGTGTCAGCAGGTGGCACCTGCGTACCGCACTCGCGCGCCCGAGAGTCGGGACGACACCCCTCATGCGTCACTCGAGGGAGAAGGTGCCGATCACCGGATGGAAGAGCACCTCGTGTCCGGCGTTCTCGACGCTCCACGTGGCTCGCACCTCCGCGTCGAGCAGGGTCACCCCGCCGGCGAAGGGCGGCTTGAGGTAGGTCCACCGGGAGGTTTGGAAGGCCACAGCTGACGGAGTGCAGCCCGCCGTCGCGCAGCGGAACTTCTCGACACCGCCGTTGGCCCCAGGGGCGCCGTGCTGGAAGACGAACCAGGATCCGCCCAGACCGACACAGCTCTCGATCCGTCCGTGCGCGGTCGTCAGGGCCGCAGCGGTCGGGCTGGGGAGTCGCGCCCATGAACCGCAGGACTTGAATTCCAGTGCGCGATTGTGCCGGGCTCTCCGCGTGGTGTGAGCGCGAGGCGTCGACGGCCCGGCACTGACGCGCGAGGTGACGCCTTCCGACGGTGTGACCGTCGCTCGATGGCTCGGGTCTGACGCGCACGCCGTGAGCGCCAGCGCAGGAATTACGGCACCGACGATCGCCCTTCGCATGTCGTTGGGATGCGGGGTCGCCGGCGGGAGTTGCAGGATCGAACATGCGGGGCTGCGGTCATTCAGGGCTGTCGAGGAACTCGCGGGTCTTGGCGATGGCGAAGCCGCGCATCTGCTCGAAGGTGGGCTTGGGCGGGATGACGACCTCGTCGGGGTTGGTGACGCAGTCGACGAGCGCGGGGCCGTCGTGCCTCAGTGCGGTTTCGATCGCCGACTCGACGTCGTCCGGATGCTCGGCGCGCAGCCCGAGCATGCCGCACGCGTGGGCGACCTGGGCGAAGTCGGGGTTGTGCAGCACGGTGCCGAACTCCGGCAGGCCGACCTGCTCCATCTCCAGCTTCACCATCCCGAGCCGGCCGTTGTCGAAGACGACGAGCTTCACGGGGAGGTCGTGGCTCACCGCGGTGATCAGGTCACCCATGAGCATGGAGAGCCCACCGTCTCCGCAGAAGGCGACCACCTGGCGACTCCGGTCGAGTGCTGCGGCACCGAGCGCCTGAGGCATCGCGTTGGCCATCGAGCCGAGGTTGTAGGAGCCGATCAGCCGGCGCCGTTCGCTCATCCGCACGAAGCGGGACAGCCAGACGGTCGCCATACCGGTGTCGCTGGTGAACACGGCGTCGCCGTCGGCCAGCCGGTCCACCGTCGCCGCCACGAGCTCCGGCCGGATGAGGTGGTCGGGGTTGTCGACGGTGCGCCGGAGCAAGCCCTTGGGCTTGGACTCGTACGCCGGATCGGCGAGCTCGAGCTGTCTTTGCTGCCACTTCAGGTACGTGGATCGCGCCTTCTCCAGATGTGCCGTGCCGTCCTTGCTCTCGATCATCGGCAGCAGCGCTCGAAGTCCCGCCGTCGCGTCGCCGACCAGCGCCACGTCGACGGTCGTCCGGCGTCCGATGTGGGCGCCCCGCTCGTCGAGCTGTACGACGGTCTTCCCCGAGGGCAGGAAGTCGCGATAGGGGAAGTCGGTGCCGAGGAGCACCAACGTGTCGCACCCCTCGAACGCGACCGTCGTGGCGTGGTTGCCGATCAGGCCCGACTGCCCGACCTCATAGGCGTTGTCGTGGTCGAACCCGTCCTTGGCCTTGAGTGTCACCACCATCGGCGCCCCGAGCCGCTCGGCGAGTTCGAGCACCTCCGGCCGGGCGTCACGGGCTCCTTGGCCGACGAGCAGGGTGACGGCGCCCGCTCGGTTGATCGCCTCGGCTGCGGCGTGCAGCGACTCCTCGGGCGGCGCCGGACGCGGCCGACCCTCCACGAAGGACGGCGTCGGCGTGTGCTTCGGTACGTCGAGCCCCCCGATGTCGCCCGGCAGGGTGAGCACCGCGACACCTTGCTCCTGGATGGCCGCGTTCCCCGCCTGCTCGATGAGGAGCGGGAGCTGGTCGACGCTGGTGACGGTCTGGCAGAAGACGGCGACGTCGGCGAAGAGGGCGTCGTTGTCCACCTCCTGGAAGAAGTCGCTGCCGATCTCCTCGGTGGGCACCTGACCGGTGATGGCCAGCAGAGGGGTGTGGCTCTTCTTCGCGTCGTAGAGACCGTTCAGCAGGTGGACGGCGCCCGGCCCCACGGTGCCCATGCAGACCCCCAGCCGGCCGGTGAGCTGAGACTGGGCACCTGCTGCGAACGCCGCGACCTCCTCGTGGCGCACGCCGACCCACTCGATCCTGTCCTCACGTCGGATCGCGTCGGTGACCGGGTTGAGCGCGTCACCCACGACGCCCCACACCTGGCTCACGCCATGGTCGGCCAGGGCAGTGACGAGAAGGTCGGCGACGGTGGTCATGGGTCCTCCGGTTCGCGGGATCAGACGGTGAAGCGGTCCGGGTCGGCGAGCTCCCAGTCGCGTGCCCACGGTCCGGGCGGCGGCTCCTCGAGGAGCTGGCCGGGCTCGAGGTGGTCGAAGAGCTCGGCATAGGAGCGGACCTCGTCGTACCCCACCCGGCGCCGCAGCATGTGGGGTCGCAGGTCGTCGGGCGAGGTGACGCCCATCGAGGCCATCACCTGCATCGCCTGCTGGACGCACTGCTCCTGATAGTGGAAGACCCGCTCGACCTTGTCGGGTACGACGAGTGCTCGCTGCCGGCGTGGGTCCTGGGTGGCTACTCCCACGGGGCAGGTGTTCGTGTGACAGGTCTGGGCCTGGATGCACCCGACCGCCATCATCATGGCGCGGGCGGCGTTGGTGTAGTCGGCGCCCTGGATGATCCGCTTGACGACGTCGATACCGCTGGACACCTTGCCGCTGGCGCCGACCTTCACCTGCTCGCGCAGGCCGATCCCGACCAGCGAGTTGTGGACGGTCAGCAGACCTTCGGTGAGCGGTGTGCCGACGTGGTCCTCGTACTCCAACGGCGCCGCGCCGGTGCCGCCCTCGCCGCCGTCGACGATCACGAAGTCGGGCGTCACGCCCTCGGCCACCATCGCCTTGCAGATCGCCAGGAAGTCGACCCGGGAGCCCAGGCAGAGCTTGAAGCCGGCCGGCTTCCCCTCGGTCAGCTCTCGCATCCGGGCCATGAACAGGACCAGCTCGCGCGGGGTGCTGAACACGCGGTGATAGCTCGGTGAGACGCACTTTTCGCCCTTCGGCACGCCACGGGCCTCGGCGATCTCAGCGGTCACCTTGGCGCCGGGAAGCACGCCGCCGATGCCCGGCTTGGCGCCTTGGCTGAGCTTGAGCGACGTCATCCGCACCTGGGGGTCGGCGGCCTGGTCCCGGAACTGCGCCGGGTCGAAGTCGCCGTCCTTCGTGCGTGCGCCGAAGTAGCCGGACCCGATCTCCCACACGAGGTCGCCGCCATGGCGGTGATAGCGACTGATGCCGCCTTCACCGGTGTCGTGGGCGAACCCTCCCCGCGCCGCGCCGCGATTCAGAGCCTCGATGGCGTGGCCGCTCAGGGCGCCGAAGCTCATCGCGGACACGTTGAGCAGGGCCATGTCGTAGGGCTGGCTGCACTGGCGCTCACCGATCCGGACGCGCGGTGTCTCGTCGGGTGGGTCCACGGGCTTGGTTGAGTGGACGAGGAACTCGTAGCCGGGTGCGTTGACGTCGCGCTCGGTGCCGAACGGCTGCTCCTCCTTGATGTCCTTGGCCCGCTGGTAGATCGAGGAACGGGTGTCGCGGTCGAAGGGTCGCCCGTCCCAGTTGCGCTCGATGAAGTACTGCTGCAGCTCGGGTCTGATGCTCTCGAGCAGGAACCTGAGATGCCCGACGATCGGGTAGTTGCGCAGGACGGAATGCCTTCGCTGGACCACGTCGTACACCCCCACGACCAGCAGGAGCACGAGAACCGCGAGCAGCACCCACCAACCCCAGCCACCCACGGCGGCCGCGAGGGTGGTCAGCGCGCCCAACACGACCAGCAGACCCAGGATCAGGAACCTCGACACGCGTTCGTCGTACCCGGGGAGCGCCGGCACACGCATGCACCGAGCGCCGGCCGGGTACGCCCAGGCACACGACGTACCAAGTGACACGAGGGAGAGACATGAGCGAGCTGACCGGCAAGACGATCGCCTTCCTGGTCGCCCCGGAGGGCATCGAGCAGGTCGAGCTGACCGACCCGTGGTCCGCCGTCGAGGCGGCCGGCGGCACGCCGAAGCTGCTCTCCACCGAGGACGGCTCGGTGCAGGCCTTCAACCATCTGGACAAGGCCGACACGTTCGACGTCGACCAGACCGTGGCCGATGCGGACCCGAGCGAGTACGACGGGCTGGTCCTGCCGGGCGGGGTCGCCAACCCCGACGCCCTCAGGCTCGACGAGGGCGCGATCGGGTTCGTGCGCTCCTTCGTCGAGTCGGGCCGACCGGTCGCGGCCATCTGCCACGCACCGTGGACCCTCGTCGAGGCCGACGTCGTCCGTGGCAAGCGGATGACGTCCTGGCCCAGCTTGCAGACCGACCTCCGCAATGCCGGGGCCGAGTGGGTCGACGAGGAGGTCGTCGTCGACGGCGCCCTGGTGACCAGCCGCAAGCCAGACGACCTGCCGGCGTTCAACCAGGCGATGGTCGAGCTCTTCGCCAGCTGAGGCCGGACCATCCAGGAGAAGGGAGCACGCGATGCCCGGAGGCAGGAAGCCCGGCCCGTCGGTCAAGGACGACGACACCTACGAGGCCCTACGTCGCGAGGGCAACAGCAAGGAGAAGTCCGCCCGGATCGCCAACGCGGCCGCCAACACCTCTCGGTCGTCGGTCGGCAAGAAGGGCGGCAGCTCCCCGTCGTACGACGACTGGAGCAAGGACGACCTCGTCAAGCGGGCCCGCGAGCTCGAGATCGAGGGCCGCTCGTCGATGTCGAAGGGCGAGCTCATCGACGCACTGCGAAACCACTGACCCGGTATCGATGAGCGACGAGATCTCAGAACAGCACCAGGTGCCGGACGGTGTCGACGCGGCCACCGTCGACGCGGTGGGCCGGCTGACCAAGGGTCTGGAGACGGTGGAGTGGGCGCGGGGTCACCTGTACGCCTTCCACCAGCTGACCGGCGAGGGCAATCGCCTGGTCGAGGAGGCCATCCCGATGTTGCGCGAGGCCGGCCACGACGAATGGGCCGACCGCCTGGAGCGTGAGCTGTTCGGACGCAACGTGCTGGAGGGACGCTGGACCTTCCAGATCGTGGAGGAGTACGACGACGGCTACTGGTCGCTGTTCCGCGAGCTGGAAGCCGCGGTGCGTGCCGACCTCACGGCCGGCCGAAGGCACCTGCGCGAGGCGGGCCTCAAGGAGGACCAGCGCACGCGCGGCGCACCGGGGCATTCCGCAGAGCCCTAGTACGACTGCCGTCGGTGGGTACGGAGAAGCAGACAGGAGCTGACATGAGTGAGCAGGATCCCGAAGGCACCGGGAACGAGCAGCCGACGCGGCTTCAGGACTCCAGCCCGAACGCCGGCGGGCCCGACCGTACGGCGGGCGAGATGGGCGTCAGCAGCGAGCGCATCGCGCCGCAAGGCGACGGTCATGGCGGTACCGACGGTGAACGGGACACGAGCGCCCCCGAGCACCACGACGAGGCGGGAGACCAGATCGGGTCCGACGCGGAGTTCGAGCCGGGTGCTGAGGACAACCCCGAGGGCATCCCACCCAAGGCTGGCTATCCGTCGAAGGACCCTCGCAGCGACGACATGCCGTACGAGGACGCCTGAACGAGCCGCGCGAGGAGTCGACTGACGGACGCCCTCAGGGGCGGGTGACGAAGCCCTCATCCGAGACCTCCCTCCTGCGCGGCTCGACGTCGACCGTCCTCCTCGCGGGCGCGGTGAACCTGCTCATCGCCGTGGCCAAGCTGGTGGCGGGCCTGGTGTCGGGCTCAGCGGCGATGCTGGCCGAGGCGGCCCACTCGGTGGGCGACACCCTCAACCAATGTCTCCTGATGACGGCTCTCCACCGCAGCAGAAAGCCGGCCGACGAGGCGCATCCGTTCGGGTACGGCATGGAGCGGTACTTCTGGTCGCTCCTCGCAGCCGTGGGGATCTTCGTGCTCGGCGCGGGCTTCGCGGCGTACCAGGGTGTGACGGCGCTGATCGGCTCGGGCTCCCCCGGGCCCGCGACGCTGGCGTTCGCCGTGCTCGGGATCTCGTTCGTCTTCGAGGGAAGCTCGTTCCTCAAGGCCGTCTTCCAGCTCCGCGCCGAGTCCCGCGGTCGAGGCAGTGCGCTCCGCTTCCTCGCCACCGAGGCAGACCCGGCGCTGCGAGCAGTGTTCTGGGAGGACGGCATCGCCCTGGTCGGGCTGGTCCTCGCGGCGGGTGGCATCGCCCTCGACGACGCCACGGGAGGCCGTACCTGGGACGGGGTGGCCTCCTTGGCCATCGCAGCTCTGCTGGTCGGTGTCGCCTACGGACTCGGCCGGCAGAACCAGCAGTACCTGATCGGTCGCGCGGTCCCGCGTGCGATGCGTGAGGAGCTCAGCCGCACGATCAGCGAGGCCGACGGGGTCGATGTCGTGCTCGAGCTGCTGACCATGCAGCTCGCCCCGGACCAGGTGCTGGTAGCGGCCCGGATCGACTTCGCCGACGACCTCTCCCCCGAGCAGATCGAACGCGCAGCGGACGACGTCGACGACCTGGTGCGCGCGAGGTTCGCCGAAGTGGCGCACGTCTTCCTCGACCCCACGCCAGATGCACACGAGAGCGCCTCGCGCTGGACCTGACGTCGATGGGTACGGGCCGACCGTGACCTCCTACGGCTACACCTTGATGACAGAGCAGTCCGGACCGCGCGAGCTCGTGCAGCACGCTGCTGATGCCGAGACGGCCGGCTTCGACTTCGAGGTGATGAGCGACCACTACTTCCCCTGGCTCGACGAGATGGGTCATGCCCCCTACGCCTGGAGCGTGCTGGGGGCCGTCACCCAGGTCACCGAGCGCGTCGAGCTGATGACCTATGTGACCTGCCCGACGATGCGGTACCACCCGGCCGTGGTGGCCCAGAAGGCCGCGACGATCGACCTGCTGAGCGACGGCAGATTCATCCTCGGACTCGGTGCCGGGGAGAACCTCAACGAACACGTGGTCGGACGGGGCTGGCCGCCGGTCAACGTCCGCCACGAGATGCTCGAGGAGGCGGTGACGATCATCTCCTCGCTCTTCGACGGTGGGTACGTCGACTTCGCGGGGCTGCACTTCCGCGTGGACTCGGCCAAGCTCTGGGACGTCCCGATCAGCCCGGTCCCGATCGCCGTCGCGGTCTCGGGCGAGCAGTCGGTCAACGCCTTCGCCAGGCTGGCCGACCACTTGGTCGCCGTGGAGCCGAAGAGTGAGGTCGTCGCACTGTGGGACGAGCTCCACCCGGACGGCTCCCGCAAGATCGGTCAGCTCCCGATCTGCTGGGGACCAGATCGGGGCGCCTGCGTCGAGCGCGCCCACGAGCTGTTCCGGTGGTTCGGCGGCGGATGGAAGGTGAATGCCGAGCTGCCCGGCACTGCAGGGTTCGCCGGCGCCTCGCAGTTCGTGACCCAGGACGACGTCGCAGAGTCCATTCCGTGTGGTCCCGACCTCGATTCGGTCGTGGCCGCCGTTCGCGAGTTCGAGGTGGCGGGCTTCACCGACATCGCATTGGTCCAGATCGGCGACGAGTCGCAGTCGGACTTCCTGGACATGGCTCGCGACGAGCTGCTCCCAGCACTGCGCGCTTGATCCTCACCCGCACCGGTATGCCGGGGAATGGTGACGCAGGTGCAGGTCTCGCGCCTCCTCAGCGAGCTGCTCGCGCGACTTCGTGTCGACCTCGAATCCGTGCCGGGCGCCTCGTGGTCCGAGTGACTGTCAGGGGACGCGTTGGATCCGTTCGCCATGGTGGTTCACCACGAAGGGCGTCACGACGAGCAGCAGCACGATCACGCCGGCCAGGAGCACGCCCCCGACGATCGCCGCCGTGCCGCCCACCACGACCCAGAGGATGAACGTGGTGGTGCCCAGCACCATCAGCGCCACCAGGATGACCACGGCTTGGCTCGTGAGGTGGCCTACCCAGACCACCCGCTCCTTGACGTGCTCGCCGAACAGCCTGCGGTGCAGCATCACGGGGGTGAGATTGAGGGCGACGGCCACAGCCGCGAGGCATACGAGCGCGAGGTAGGCGTGCTTCTGGGCCGCTGAGAGGCTCTCGAAGCGCTGGGTGAAGGCCAGGGTCAGGAGGAACCCGGACAGGAGCTGAAGGCCTGTCTGCGTGATCCTCAGCTCTTGGAGGAGCTCGTTCCAGTTGCGGTCGAGGCGTTCCTCCGCGGTCTCGTGCCGACCGGACGGCTTCATCACGTCTCCGGACCGGTCTCGGGGGACCCGGAGTCCTCTTCGCGGCTCGTGAAGAACGACACCCGACCGTCCGCCTCGAGGACGGCCAGCTCGACGTCGGCGATGCTGCGGATGCCCTGCTGGCGCGCGCGATCGCATGCAGGTCGGTGGTGGACAGGCGCTGCTGCCGCACCAGCGTCGTCAGCACCTCGCCGTCGCGCACGATCACGATCGGCTTGCCGTTGACCAGGGCCCGGGTTCGGGGGAAGCGCCACTGCGTCCAGTTCAACGCGGTCGTCAACAGGGCGAACACGGAGATCGCCAGGATGCCCGAGGTGACCGAGTAGTCCTGCTGCGTGACGGCCTGCTGGATCAGGTCGCCCAGCGTGACGTACAGCAGCAGCTCGAACGTGCTGAGCTCCCCGAGCGTGGACCGACCGACGGCCCTCGTCACCGCCCACAGGAACAGGAACATCACCGCAGCGCGGACGACGATCTCCATGGGACGTGCTCCTCTCGGAAGCCGGTGTCAGGGCACCAGGCGGGTGCGGTAGTCGAGCCAGACCTGGGGCTTCCCGTGGTCGATCACGGCGATGCGCGCCGACTTGCCCTCCTGGCTGGCGGGCTGGATGTAGGCGTCGTAGTAGACGACGAATGTGTCGCCTGGGGGCGCGTCGAAGGTGAGGTAGAGGGTGTGACCGTCGCGCGTCTCTGCCGACGGCTCAGGGTGAAACCCTTGGGTCTCGAAGATGTCGAAGTAGTCGCCGGTCACGCCGAGGGTGATCTCCTTGCCGAAGCCGCCCGTACGACGCACCGTCGCCTGCCACTGGACGTCCAGACCGGCCCGAGCGACACCCGGGTAGCGCAGCGTCAGCGTGTACCCGGAGCGGCTCGCGGTGGCCGAGCTGGTGTGCACACCGAGCAGCCCGAGCAGGTCGGCCAGCACGACCAGGGCCAGCAGCCCCAGGGTGAGCCGCCTGATCCACAGAGCGACCGGGTAGGTCTCCTCGGCCAGCGCGGTGTGCTCGTCGACCTGCCAGGTGGACATCGCAGAAGGCTCCCGACGGCGTTCTCAGTCCTCGCGGTCCTCGTCGTCCCACACGGGGTCGGTGCGGTTCTCCTGCTCGTCGGGGTCCTCGTCCACACGCTCGGCGGCGTCGGCCTCGGAGATCTCCTCGCCCTCCGGTACGTCCGCAAGCTCGACCGGGCGCTGGTTGTCTGCCATCTCACTCATGGCAGGCCCGTACCCGTCGCACCAGGCCTTCAAGCAGGCTCGGCGAGCGGTGAGTCAGGCTGCGTGACGGACGCGGCGTCGGAGCTGGAGGATGCGCAGCGTGCCGGCGACGACCGTGAGGATCATGCCGGCCACCACGCCGCTGAGGACCACCACAGCCAGTGGGGCGTGCCACGTCCAACCCAGGAACCGCACCGCTACGCGGTCGGTGTTCTGCGCGAAGAACACGATGAGCAGGACCAGCACGAGTGCGAAGACGACCACCGCGACCCACACCCGGCCCACGCGTGAGGCGCGTAGTGGGTCCTTCTGGTCGGGCGACTCGGGCGAGGTGGGCGAAGCATCGTCGGTCGGGCCGCTCGGGTCGGGTTCTGGTGCTTCTGACATGGCTCTACCTCAGAGCCCTCAAGCGCTCGGTGCTTCCTCGGCGTTGGGGTTCTCAGGAGTGGAGCCGCGACGAGGGGGGTTCGGTCCGAACTCCTCTTCGATGTCGCTGATGCGCTCCTCGGCGTTCTCGAGCACCTCGTCCTCATCCGGGCCGCGAGAGCTCACGGCCGACCCTCGCCGTCCGTGTGGTCGGACCGGGTGACCCCGCCGAGATCCTCGAGGTCGTCCGCCGTGGCCAGCGACATCGGGACGAGGTCGCTCTCATCCGGATCGGGGGTGTCTCCGGGCGCTACGGGGTCGACCGGGATGGGCTCGGGATCACCGCTGGGGAAGATGTCGGGGTCGGCGTCGGGCTCTTGGGGCGTGGTGGTCACGGTGCCTGCCTTCCGTTGGAAGAGCCCTCGGTGGGAGGACTGGCCGGGGGTGTGCGCGCTTCACCCGACTTGGAGCCAGCGTGCGCTTGCGACCGTGCTTCGTCATCACCCGTGCAGGTGGGTCGCCTGGGTCGGACAGCGGACCTGCGGCCGCATGACAACGGTTGATCGCTACCGGGACGACAGGCACTGACCGACTGGGCCGGCGATTCCTAGCGTCAGAGGTACCGGACCTCTGTCCGGCTGTTCTGAGGAGTTGAGATGAGCCAGATGCTCACCCGGCGGGCCCACGAGGCACGTCCGGAGAACCGAACACCGACGCGCACCGTCGGCTTGGGCCTGGCGGCCCTGACCGCTCTCGTCGTCGGCTCCATGATCGGCAGCGGCATCTTCGCGCTGCCGTCCCAGATGGCCTCCAGCGCCGCCCCCGGTCCCCTGCTCATCGGCTGGGGAATCACCGGAGTCGGCATGCTGATGCTGGCCTTCGTCTTCCAGACACTGGTCACCCGCAAGCCCGACGTCGACGGCGGTGTGTACGGCTACGCCCGTGCCGGCTTCGGCAACTACGTCGGCTTCACCTCGGCGTGGGGCTACTGGGTCAGCGCCTGGGTCGGCAACGTCGGCTACCTCGTGCTGCTGGCCTCGACCCTGGGCTACTGGTGGCCGTCGTTCGAGGGTGGCAACACCTTCCGCGCGATCCTGGTCGCCTCGGTCGTGCTCTGGATCGTCCAGTTCCTGACGCTGCGCGGCGTGCACAGCGCCGCGCTGGTGAACACCCTGGTGACGATCGCCAAGATCGTCCCCATCGTCACGTTCATCGCGATCGCGGCCGTGGGCTTCAAGTCCGGGCTGTTCACCGCGGACGTCTGGGGCCACTCGACCAAGATCGACGGGTCCTCGCTCGGCAGCACCCTGGACCAGGTCAAGAACATGATGCTCGTGACCGTCTGGGTGTTCATCGGGGTCGAGGGCGCCGCGGTCTACTCGCAGCGCGCAGCCAAGCGCAGCGAGGTCGGACGCGCCACCGTGATGGGCTTCCTCGGGGTGCTGGTCCTGCTGCTGGCCGTGAACCTGCTGTCCTACGGCCTGATGGCCCAGGCCAAGATCGCGGGTCTCGACGACCCGTCGATGTCCGGCCTGATGAAGGACCAGGTCGGCAGCTGGGGCGCCGGCTTCATCTCGATCGGGCTCCTGGTCTCCTTGCTGGGTGCCCTGATCTCCTGGGTGCTGCTCTCGGTCGAGATCCTGCGCCTGCCGGCTCAGGACCACGTGCTCCCGAAGGTGCTGGCGCACGAGAACGCTCACAGAGCACCCGACGTCGCCCTCTGGCTGACCAACGTGTGCGTGCAGGCGATGCTGGTCTGGACCCTGTTCAACTCCAGCACCTACACCGACCTGATCTACCTCGCCACGTCGCTGATCCTGCTGCCCTACCTGTGGTCGGCCGCCTACCAGGTGCTGCTGGCCGTGCGGGGTGAGACCTACGAGCACGGGCCCGGACGGACCCGTGACCTCCTCATCGGACTCGTCGCGCTCGGGTACGCCGTGTGGCTGGTCTACGCGGGTGGCTGGCAGTACGTGCTGGTCGCAGGGCTGTTCTACCTCGCGGGTACGGCGTTCTACGTGTGGGCCCGCAAGGAGAGTCGGCAGCTGGTGTTCACCGCCGTCGAGAAGGTCCTGGTCGGCGTGGTGGTGGCGCTCTCGGTGGCAGCCGTCATCGGGTTCGTCCAAGGCTTCGTGACCATCTGAGGACGAGGCGATGAACGAGCTCACGACCGACGACACCAGTGGTCGTCCTCGTGTGGGCGTGTGGTCGGAGGCGGGTCGGCTCCGGCGAGTGATGGTCTGCTCGCCCGGACTGGCCCACCTCCGGCTCACGCCGGACACCTGCGACGAGCTGCTCTTCGACGACGTCCTCTGGGTCGACCGGGCCAAGCGCGACCACTTCGAGTTCGTCGCCAAGATGCGCGACCGCGACATCGAGGTCCTCGAGCTGCACGACCTCCTCTCGGAGGTCGTCGCACAACCGCAGGCGCGCGCCTGGATCCTGGACCGCAAGATCACCGACAACCTGGTCGGCCCAGGTCTCGCGCACGAGGTGCGGGGCTGGCTCGACGAACTGCCGCCCGCTCGCCTGTCCGAGTTCCTGCTCGGCGGCGTCACCTGGCGCGACGTGCCCGACGACTTCGCGGGCCCGTTCCTGACCGCGATGCGATCCCTGCCGGAGCAGCCGGGCTTCTTGCTGCCGCCCCTCCCGAACACCTTGTTCGCCCGGGACAACACCTCCTGGATCTTCCAGGGCGTCACGCTCAACCCGATGTTCTGGCCGGCACGCCGGCAGGAGACCCTGCTGACCACGGCGATCTACCGCTTCCATCCGGCCTTCGCCGGCGAGTCGTTCGACGTGTGGCTCGGCGACCTGGACGGCGCCCCGGCGGACCACGGGTTCGCCACCCTCGAGGGCGGAGACGTGATGCCGGTCGGGAAGGGCATCGTCATGATCGGCATGGGCGAGCGCACGTCGTACCAGGCGGTCACGCAGGTGGCGCAGTCGCTGTTCAAGGCCGGAGCCGCCGAGCGGGTGATCGCGGCGACGCTGCCGCGGGCCCGGTCCGCGATGCACCTGGACACGGTCTTCACGTTCTGTGACGCCGACGTGGTCACCCTGTTCGAGCCGGTCGTGGATGCGATCGTCCCCCTGAGCCTGCGCCCCGACGACAGCGCGCCCTCCGGGATCGACGTACGCCGCGACGAGCACGGTCTGGTCCCGACGCTGTCGCAGGCCCTCGGCGTGGAGCTCCGCGTGGTCGCGACCGGCGGCGACCGGTTCGGCGCCATGCGGGAGCAGTGGGACGACGGCAACAACGTCGTCGCGCTGGAGCCGGGCGTCGTCATCGGCTACGACCGCAACACGTTCACCAACACCCTTCTGCGCAAGGCGGGCGTCGAGGTCATCACCATCCCGGCCGGCGAGCTGGGTCGGGGCCGCGGCGGCGGGCGCTGCATGACCTGCCCGATCCTGCGCGACCCCCTCTACTGACGTCCACCCGAGAGGACAGGGCCATGCCCTTCAACAACCGGAACCGCGACCTGCTCAGCCTGGTCCACCACTCCGAGCGCGACCTGTACTACCTGATCGACCTGGCGCGTGATCTCAAGCGGGCGAAGTACGCCGGCGTCGAGCAGCAACGCCTGCGGGGCAAGAACATCGCCCTCATCTTCGAGAAGACGTCGACTCGCACACGCTGCGCGTTCGAGGTGGCGGCGTACGACGAGGGGGCGCACGTCACCTACATCGACCCCACGTCGTCCCAGATCGGGCACAAGGAGTCGATGAAGGACACCGCGCGCGTCCTGGGACGGATGTACGACGCGATCGAGTACCGCGGCTCCTCCCAGCAGAACGTCGAGACGCTGGCGGCGTACGCCGGAGTGCCGGTGTTCAACGGACTCACCGACGAGTTCCACCCCACCCAGATGCTGGCCGACGTCCTCACGATGGTCGAGCACTCCGACAAGCCCCTGCACCAGATCTCCTATGCGTTCGTCGGTGACGGCCGCAACAACGTGGCCAACTCGCTGCTGCTGGTCGGCGCCAAGCTCGGCATGGACGTCCGGATCGGTGCACCCCGCGAGCTGTGGCCGAACGACGACCACGTCGCCCTCTGCCGAGGGTTCGCCGCGGAGTCCGGGGCCCGGATCACGGTCACCGACGACCCGCTGGAGGCCGTGGCCGGCGTCGACTTCGTGCACACCGACGTCTGGGTCTCGATGGGCGAGCCCGTGGAGAGCTGGGGCGAGCGCGTGGACCTGCTGCTCCCGTTCCAGGTCAACCGCGAGCTGCTGGCCGCCACCGGCAACCCACGCACGCGCTTCATGCACTGCCTGCCCGCGTTCCACAACTCCGAGACGACCGTGGGCGCCCGTGTGGCCGAGCAGTACCCGCTGCTGAAGAACGGCATCGAGGTCACCGAGGACGTGTTCGAGTCTCACGCCAACATCGCCTTCGAGCAGGCCGAGAACCGCATGCACACCATCAAGGCGCTGCTCGTCGCGGCTCTGGCATAGCGGCTCGGAGACTCCCTCGGCGAGTGGTGTCGGGCGACCCTCAGCCGATGTCGCGCTCGCGGTAGCGCCACCAGGCCGCGAGCACCAGGATCATCGCGAGCAGCGTCAGCACGACCTCGGGTGCGATGCGGAACGCCTCGGCGGGCACCTTCGGCACGTGGGAGTAGGGCGACAGACCGGCCACCCAGCCTGGCAGCCGGAGCATCTCCGCCAACGGGCCGAGCAGGAAGAAGCCCACGACCAGCACCCAACCGGCGATCCCCCAGCCGCTGCGCACCGCGACCGCGAGCAGCGCGAGCGCCGCCACGAGCCACACCGCAGGGATCTGGACCAGGGCCGCCGCCAGGACGGCTCCCTGGGACACCTCCGAGCCGAACGACCCCAACGCCATCGCGGCCCCGGTGACGAGGGTCAGCCAGGCCGCGCCGCCGAGCGCGACGACGGCCACCGCGACGAAGGAGCGAGACCGGCTGGTCGCAGTCGCCAGCACCTCCTCGGTGCGTCCGTCGCGCTCCTCGGCGCCCCCGTGGGAGACGACCGTGGCCACGAAGCAGGTGATCACGAGGGCGCCGACCGACACGAAGGCGGCGACGAGGGTCTCCTGCAGGGCGCCCACGCCACCCAGCCTCTGCATCAGCTCGCGGGCGGTCCCCGAGTCGAGGATCGAGCCGATGCCGGGGACGATCGTCGCCATCAGCGCTCCGAGCAGCGCGCAGGCGACGGTCCAGACCAGCAGGCTCGTGGCGTGCACCTTGAGATTGAGGGCCAGGGCATCTGCCAGTCTCGGCGACCCGGTCGCCGGACCCGGCCGTTCGGCGAGAAGTCCCGCGCCCAGATCGCGTCGCGACCGCAGGGCCACGGCTGCGAGGACGAGCACGAGGGCGAGCGCGAGGTCCAGGAGGAGCACCCACCCGCGCGGGTCCGACCAGGCACGCAGCTGCGTGGACCAGCCGAAGGGCGAGAGCCAGCTCAGCCACGTGGCGTCGGTCGTGTCGCCGAGGGCACGGAGTCCGAACATGACGGCGACGACCCCAGCGGCCACTGCCCCACACGTACGGGCGCTCGCCGAGAGCTGGGCGCACACGGCGCTGAGCCCGGTGCCGACGAGCCCCAGACCCAGCCACGAGCCGGCGAACCACAGCGACCCGGCGACCGGCAGTCCCCCGGCGATGTCAGCCAAGGCGGCGGTCACGCCCACCAGCACCGACGCCGCGACGCCGACACAGACGGCTGCGAGCAGGGGCGCCCGAGGGTCGAGCGCCAGACCTCCGAGGAGCTCTGCACGCCCTGACTCCTCCTCCACGCGCGTGTGCCGGCGTACGAGTGCGATCGCCATCGCCATCACCAGTACGGCGTAGGTGATCGTCGTCTTGGTCATTGCGAGCTCGCCCTCGCTGCGGACGTCCAGGATCGGTCCGTAGAGCGCCACCAGGGCAGAGCTCGCGTTGATCGACTCCGCCGCCGACACCCGGTCGGCGGTCGAGGCGTAGAGACTTCCCGTGGCGGCCGCGGAGGCGTAGCACATCACGGTCAGCACGGCGGTCCACGCCAGCACGAGCACCCGGCTGCGGCGTAGGGCGAAGCGGGTGAGGGCGAGGACGCCGCTCACGGAGCGGGCTCGCCGCGGTAGGCGTCGAGGAAGAGCTCCTCGAGCGAAGGCGGCGTACTCGTCAGGGTGCGTACGCCGGCACGGGTCAGCGCGGCCAGGACCTCGGGCAGACCATCGGGCTCGACGGTGCAGGTGACGACCGAGCCCTCGACGGAGAGGTCGTGGACGCCGCGTACAGAAGTCAGGTCCGGTGGCTCGCCCACGATCTCGGCCCGGACCTTCGACCGGTGCAGGTGGCGCATCTGGTCCAGCGAGCCGGACTCCACCGCGCGGCCGTCCCGGATGATCGTCACCCGGTCGGCCAGGCGCTCTACTTCGCTGAGGATGTGGCTCGACAGCAGCACCGTGGTCCCGTCGGCGGTGGCCTCGGTGATGCACTCCGCGAACACCTCCTCCATCAGTGGGTCGAGTCCCGAGGTGGGCTCGTCGAGGATCAGCAGGTCGGCGGGAGCCGCGAACGCCGCCACCAGCGCGACCTTCTGCCGGTTGCCCTTGGAGTACGCCCGTCCCTTCTTGGTCGGGTCGAGCTGGTAGCGCTCGAGCATCTCGGCCCGACGAGGGTGCGTGGCGGAGGCCCCACGCATCCGGAGGAACATGTCGATCACCTCTCCCCCGCTGAGGTTCGGCCACAGGCTGACGTCACCCGGCACGTAGGCGAGCCGCCGGTGGAGTGCCGCCGCGTCCGTCCACGGGTCCTCGCCGAAGAGCCGGACCTCCCCGGCGCCGCGGCGCAGCAGGCCGAGCAGGATCCGGATCGTGGTCGACTTGCCGGCCCCGTTGGGGCCCAGGAAGCCGTGCACCTCGCCGCTGGCGACGGTGAGGTCCAGGCCGTCCAGCGCGCGGGTGGCGCCGAACGTCTTGACCAGACCCTGCACGGAGATCACGGCCCCCACATCGTCGTGCGCCTTCCGGGACGAGACGTTCAAGCTGGCTCTCCTGTCGACGTGGCAGCGCCCACTCTGCGCTTCCGGGTCGCCGACTCCAAGTGTCCACCGTCACTGCTGGTCCCCACCGGCTCTTCGGTGGTGTCCCCACAAGTCCGAAGAAGTCAGATGGGCGTTTCCTCCGCGTCGGGGTTCTGAGGCGTGGACCCGCGACGGGGTGGGTTCGGTCCGAACTCCTCCTCGATCTCGTCGACACGCTCCTCAAGCCTTGGCGACGGGGTCGAGTTGCTCGGACGACGGGAGCGTGCTGGGTTCTTGCTCATCGACCATGTCGATCTGGTCCAGCGCCTTCTCATGGTCGACATGCTCCGGATCACCAGCGGGCTCTGTCATGACCGCCCGTACCCCGGATCGATGCCAGCCACCTGGCGGGCATCCGGCGAGCACACCCCATGAGGTGCTTGGTTGCCAGGCTCGGGGCAAGGTGAAGACGGCTTGCAGGCAAGCCGTTACATCGGTGCCCGATGCAACGTTGACTGCGTGGTGGCCGGCTCTCGACACCCGGGGGTGTGATCGGAGCCGATGGAGAGCCACGTCTGCTCGGAGGGGCGGACGTCTCCTGCCCTCGCTCGCTTCATGCGAGCGGGGGCGCCCGCCCACACACAGTGATCGGAGAGCAGAGAAGTTGAGGAGTCTCGGGCGTTGTGCCACACACGGCACGGTGATGACATACGCACGGTCCGTCGCGGAGCGACTACTAATGGCAGGAGGAGTGGCGTCCGGCGTGGCCGTGCTGGCCGCGGCTCTCGGACGGTAGGCGAGTGCGTCAGTCTGCGTGGCGGACTCGGCGTCGATGAGTCGCATTCTGGAGCCGGCGGGCCGTCCACATGATGCCGTTCGCCGTCCTCCCCACCCGCCGGGACCGTTGTAACCTCCCGACCATGCAGCGCGACTCGGAGGCGCCGTCGAGGCGCGACCGCCAGGCCGACCGCCGGGACCAGGCTGCCGATGCTCGGGAGGCGCGGGCCGATGCGAGAGAGGCGGCCGCTGACGCCCGAGCCATGACGGCCGACCTCCGAGAGGTCTTCGCCGACGCCCGCGAGGCCGCCGCTGACCAACGGGAGGAGCAGCAGGACGCACGGGATCGGAGCCAAGACGCCCGCGAGGCCCGACAGGACGAGCGCGAGTTGGAGCAGGCGCGGGCCGACGGCGACACGGCACACCTGCACCTCCTGGCTCCCCGCGAGCGCGAGGTGCTCGGCCTGATCGCCGAAGGGCTGACCAACGAGCAGATCGCCGAGCGACTCTTCCTGTCGATCAACACCTTGAAGAGCATCATCCGGGGCGCCTACCGGAAGACAGGAGTCAAGAGTCGGACCCAAGCCGTGCTCTGGTACGAGCACGGGGATGCCGCAGCGACCGACTAGTCGTTCTACGGCCGCGGTTGCCCCGAGCGCACTCCGAGACATCCCCTGCCCATGTCATCCCGGTCTCCGTTTCAACGCGCCGAGCTGCGGGCACCTGCGCCCCACCAGGCTGCATCTCCGTATTGACGCACCGACGCTCACCACGGGCGCGCCCGTGGCGGCGTCGAGAGCCCCGTCAGCTTGCGATCGGGCGCTGCGACCTCGCGCGATCTCGTAGGTGGAGAAAGGCCAGGACCGGGACGAGTGCCTCGGAGACCACCGCTGGGAAGCCGAGGGGCTCGGTCCAGTTGCCGATGTCGTCCCCGATCTGCGGCAGACCGATCGTGCGAGAGGCCATGAACGCCACCACGGCAGCGAGACAGACCGCCGCACTGAGCAGCCAGAGCCCGGGCGCGTCGAGGACGAGGACCGCGAGTCCGAGCGCGACGCAGGCGACGCTCAGCGCGACGAACAGCACACCGACGTAGGGGGCTTCCTCCAGGTGCTCGTGGATCAGCGGAACGTGCGTCCCCGCCGCCACGAACAAGAGCAGCGACGCGACCCATTGATCGGGTGAGGTGGTCAGCTTCATCGAGGTCAGCTCCTCTGGCGACGTTCATTGGTGAGAGGGGTTCGCCCGCACCGCCGATCCGGTTTGGTACGGGTTTTCGACCTCACCCCTTTGGGCGCCATCCGTCGACGCGGACGTCGCGAACCCCCGACCAGCGACGGTCACCCTGGCGGTCGCGGAAGGGAACCAAACCCATGAAGTTCTTCGGAAGCGGACGCACTCGCCTCACCGCGATGCTCGCCGCAGTTCTCGTGGCCGGCGGTGTCGGGATGGCCTTCGCAGCCAACAGCGGCTCATCCATGTCGATGACGCCCAGCAACGCGATGCACCATGGCCGCGGCATCAATGAGTTCGGCATGACCAAGGCCTTCTACAAGGGTCACTCCACCAGCTTCACCTACAGCCACGGCTACTGGTGCGACAAGTCGGTGAAGTCGACCGCCTCCTCCAGGTGCGAGGCCGGCGCCCAGTGGAAGAAGGCGCCGTCCAAGCAGCACGACCCTCTCTACATCACCGTCCCGCTCGGCTTCGATGTCAAGCCCATGAGCATGGACTGCCCCACCGGTCTGGTGTGCGTGGACCACCCGGGCACCATCGACCTGCGCCGGCTCGAGCCCGCCCTCAAGCCGCTGTACCCGGACCTGACCAAGAAGCAGCTTCTCAAGGTCCTGGCGAACTCCGCCACGCCCGGCCATCAGCACTTCATCACCACCAAGTTCGGTGGCAAGCCGGAGTGGTGGGACGTCCGCGTCGTCGGTGTGACCAGCAAGGCCGAGTACCAGAAGATCAGCAACCACAAGTCGGCGCACTACCTGCTCAAGCAGGTCAAGGCCGGCAAGACCACGGGTGTCATCCCGACCAACCTGTTCCTCTACTTCGGCGTGAAGTGAGGGACTGACCGCACGACGCCCAACCCAGCAGCGCCCGTCGCCCCTGTCGGGTCGGCGGGCGCTTCTGGTACGGGTTCCGTGGTCGTCAGCGGCAGCGCGGTCAGCGAGGACGACGAGCGACTGCAGCGCCACCCATGAACAGTCTGGTGACCTGCTGCCGTCAGGCCCGGTTCTTGATGGCGGCGGGCAAGGCATCCCAGGCCAGGGCGGCCATCACCGGTAGACCCTTCAATGACAGATGGTTGAGGTCGCCCGTGAGGTCGGAAACGTCGAGCGGCATGCGCTGGAGGGCTCCGTTGTCGGTCCAGCAGGCGCGGTGGGCCGAGCAGACCCGCTGGATGGTGCCGAAGTACCCGTCGACGATGCGCTGCGCGGACCCGATGCCAGCCGGCCGCAGCGCACCGTTCGTGGTGAACGTGTCGCACGGCCCTGTGCCGCTGGCGCCCGAGACCGCGGCGGACTGGCCCTTGGTCGCGTTGGCGTAGGTCGCGACAGATCCCCACTGGTCGACGAAGAAGATCTGCGCGTACCGGTCCTTGCGGTTGATGGTGGTCAGCACTCGGCCGAGCTTCTGGCCGAACGCCTTCTCGTTGGCGGAGTCGCTGCCGTCGCACTGCATGTCGTTGTCGATGCTCTGGATGATGACGACGTCCGGGAGCGGGTCCAGGGCGAGCATCTGGTCCACCTGTGCGGGCAGGTCGTCGACGGTCGAGCCGTCGACACCGAGGCTCGTGGTGTGGCCCTTCAGGGCGGGATGCGTGGCCAGGAGCCGCCGGTAGATGCTGTTGACCTTCGGGTTGGTCCCGGTCGCCCACGAGTTGGCTCGAATGTCGACCCCCAGCTGGTTCGGGTCGGAGTTGTAGCCGGTGGTGCCCGAGTGTCCGAGCACGACGATCGAGTCCAGCTGGCGCGTCGACGTGGCCACTGATGGCTGGTTCGGGGATTCGGATGTCGAGGGACTGGTCGAATGCTTGGCTGAGCTGGCCGTCTGGTCGGCCTTGTGGGTGCCGCAACCGTCCAGGATCAGCATCGCGAGCAGGATGACGCCGCAAGCGCGTGCTCGGTGGACTCGAAGCATGGCCACTCCTTGGATCAGCGAGAGGTCGCCATCACAGCAGCGCCACGCTGAGTTTTGGGAGGGGCGTTGTTCCTGACCTGGCGGAAGACTGTCCCGATGTCGCTGCAGGTTCCGACTGGACCTGCACCTCGCGCTCTCGGCAGGCGAAGCCGCGCTACCACTCTCCAACGGTGGGTGGCGTGTGCAGCTCGGCGACTGAGTCATGCCCACCACGAGTGCCGTCATCCTCCTCCCGACGCCGCCGCTGGCCTGTGACGCCCACTCCCCCGACGCACGCCTCACACTGGACGAAGTGTGGCGTGATCTCACCGATGACGGACACGCGTCCAGTGTTAGAACTTCTGGGTGTGCGACCTCAGGTACTTCACGACCACATGGAAACTTGAGGCCCCCTGATTGTTGTTGCCGTTCACGAACGAGTTCAGGTCGCCGACACCCGATACGTTTCCGTCGATCGTCAAGAAGATGTCTTCCTCAACGATCCTCTTGGCCTCGTACCCGTCATAACTCGTCCTCAGGTGCAACTGCCAGCCCAGTATCTCTGTCTCCGTGTCCACGAACTGAATGGATCGGCGACCCAGGCTTGCGCGTCTCTCGCTCCTCACGGCGCCGTGAAATTCGACGCTCGATGTGCGGGTAGTCGTTAGCCGCCTCGTGAGCAATGAAGGCTGAGATCAGTTGGTTGAACTCGCGGACTCGCTGTTCAGTCCTTCTTGAGAGCTCGTCTGGAGGTACTCCAGAAAGGCATGCGCGTCTGAGATCACCGCGTCGTTCGACCTTGGTGCGATCCCCGCTACGCAGGCCAGGCAGGGCACGACATCGTGTCGTTCGGTCGCATCGCCGGGAACGGCATCAAGGGCATCACCGGCATCCTGCTCGCCCTCGACCACGCCTTGGGTAACTCGCTGTTACACGGGCTGGTGCAGCTCTCCCAGCGGTTCGCCGACCTCGGAGACGGTGCCAAGCATGCGGCGTGGCTGCAGTCGTTCGTCGGCTACGTCCACAAGGTCGGCCCCCAGGTCGGCGACACCCTCCTCGCGGTCGCCCGTGCGATCGGGCACATCGCCGGCGCCTTGGCGCCCCTCGGGCCGGTCGTCCTCAAGGGCATCGAGGGCGCCGCGAACGCCATTGCGTCCATCCCCACACCAGTCCTCACCGGTCTCGCCGCCGCGACGGCGGGTCTGGTGGCGTTCGAACAAGCTCGGCGGGTTCAAGGCCACGGGGTTCCTGCTCAACCGGACCGGCCTGGGAACAAGCTCGGGTGGGGTTCTCGGTGGGCTCGCGGGAGTTCAGAAGGTGTACGTCGTCAACATGCCAGGCGCCCTCGGTGCACCGGGTGGACCTGGCCTCACCAGCACCTCGAGAGAGACGTGGCCGAGGTAGCTGGAGCTGGATGGCTGGCCAGGTCGGTCGGAGGTCTCAGGGCCGCTCTGGGCAAGCCCATCCGCGACCCGCTCGGCATCCCGCTGCCGGCTCTGGGGTCAGAGACCGGTGTCGGCACCCAGTTCGACTTCAATCACGTCCTCAGCCAGTCGGACTACCTCAAGCAGTACGGAAGCACCTCGGGCACGAGCCTCAAGTCCACAGGGACCGTGCTGAACGCTCTGCAAGCAGGTCTCTCCGCTACGTCACGCGGCTACGACCTGATGGGCCACAGTGCCGCGACCAACTCGCTCTCAGCGATTCGAGCACTCCGCGGTGTGCAGACCGAGACTGGCGTCGCTGCGACCGCCCCGACATCACCGTGCGGCTCAACGACCAGTTCGCCGTCCGCCAACTTGAGGCTCTCCAGGCCTACCGCGTCCATGACAAGAGCTTCAACATCTACGCCCGCTACCAGGGCAACGAGCGGGCTGTCGGGCCCGGTTGCGGCCGTGGGATGACACCGCCTGGAAGCGGTGGTCTTGGTGGCGGGATGGGCTCGCACGGCGCCAGCCGCTTCGAGCTTCGCCTCGACGACCAGGGGCACCACACTCTGACCGGCTACGTCCACCAGAAGGCCGACGAGGTCTACCACGCCAACCAGAGATTCGAGCACGATGTGAGGGGCCGATGACTGACGAGCAGATGACCAACAACGAGCTCGCCGAACTCGTCATCAAGGCACTCGAGGGCATCGTCGCACTGGATGCCACCCTGGAGATACTGAGTTGCGTACAGGCGCAGATGGCGGACCGCCTGCTGGGTCTGGCGCATGGCGTCGAGCACCTCACCGACGAGACCCAGCGAGCCATCGACCACTTCGTGTGGGGTGAACGCGGCGAGCCCGCTGCAGCAGACGCCGACCGGTGAGGCGGGGCGGAGATCCGAAAGGGTGCAACTGAAGACCTGGCGGCTGGGTGCCCAGAGCATGACACGAGAGTCATACTCGTCCGGTGTCGTCACGAGTACTCGTCCCTGGCTTTATCATCGGTGACTTTCGTAGCTTCTACCGGGATCACCAATACGTAGGGCCTCTGACCGAGATGTCCGTTCTTTGCGGCTTGAACAATGACGGCAAGTCATCGGTATTGGCTGCGGCGCAAGCCTTCATGCCGGCTCTCGGCGAGGGGAACGTGCCAGGAGCATTCGGACCTCGTGACACACCCGACGTACCGGATTGGCCTGGTACCCAGGACCAGTTCCTGAGCGGGCTTGCGATCGACGCCCAAGGCTACGCGACGCGAGGTGAGTGTCTCGCTGCTCATCTCGGCATCGTCTTCGAACATGGCGGGCCGCATGCTATTGCCTGGAATGCGCTGGCCGACTCAGCAGCGTTCCGAACGCCGGGTAGGGATGACTCGCTGATCTGGTTCAGCGCGCTGCTGAAGGCAAACACGACAGGTCGCCAACCCTTCGAGGGACAGGTCAATTCGGTTGTCGAGACCGTGCGAGGGGACTACCTTCAGGCGCTCGGGTCAGCTTACGGAAATGTTAGTGGGAACCCGCAGGACCACGCGCGGAGGCTTCTGCAAATGTGCTTGGGACCGCTCTCGACCCCGCGGGTCTCTCTCGTGCCAGCCATCCGAAGCATCCGGAAGAAGGAGGCAGGGATCCACACGGATCCGGCACAACTGGAGCTCGATGGCTACGGCTTCCCGGAGTGGTTGGTGGCGCTCCAGTCTCCTCGCATCGAGACCCATCGGCGCGATCGCGAGGGATTCGAGAGTCTGACCGGCTTCGTGGCGGACGTGCTCGGTCGCCCAGACGCGCGGATTTGGGTTCCACATGACAGCGACAACGTGTACGTCGGCTTCGGAGACCTCGTGCTCCCGCTGGAGAACCTCGGGACCGGAATCTCTCAGACCATCCTCATTGCGGCAATGGCGACGACGAGGACCAACGAGTTGGTCTGCCTTGAGGAGCCCGAGCTCCACCTTCACCCGTTACTCCTCCGCCGACTCATGCGTTACCTGCGCGAGGAGACCAGTAACCAGTACCTCATCTCAACGCATTCAGCGTCTCTCATGGATGACCCCGCCATCACCATCATCCGGACCGCCTTCGCTAAAGAGTTCGGGACAGTGGTCCGAGTGGTTCTGGGACCTGACGAACGGAGCAGCCTCGCTCATCATCTTGGTTATCGCGCATCTGACCTCATGCAATCAAACTGCGTCATCTGGGTTGAGGGACCATCTGACCGGATCTACCTCAAGCATTGGATCTCCCTCGAACACCCAGAGTGGGAGGAGGGCGTGCACTACTCGATCATGTTTTTCGGTGGCGCCCTCATGAGCCAACTCAGGGCAGGAGGACCTGAGACGGAAGAGGAGCGAGAGTTCGTCGACCTGCTCAACCTCAATCGAAACAGCGCCATCGTGTTCGACTCCGACAAGACTTCGAGCCGTCAAGGGGTGAACGGGACCGAGCAGCGGCTCATGCGCCAGTTTCATGCGCGCGGGCCGGCTTGGATGACGAAGGGTCGCGACATCGAGAACTACGTGCCCGTCGAGGTGCTGACGGAGGCCATACGCGCAACGCACACCTTGAGCGCCAGGCGCGAGTGGGCGGTCCCTACGTCGCAGTACGACGATGCCTTCCAAGGCATCGTCCGTGCCGACCAAGCTCGGTGTGGCAAAGGCTGCAGTCGCGGATGCCACGGAAGTTTGGGAGGTCCTGGACCTTCATCAGCGTGTCTGGGAACTCTGCTCCTTTATCGCGGCTGCCAACATTGAGGTCCCGGTTGGCGGAGTTGGGCTCCCCCAATAGGTAGCGCGCGAGACTCGGTGGCACGGGCACTAGTTCGGCGCCAGAGCACCCGCAGGCAGCCACTCCTCAATCACAACCCAGGACTCTTCCTCGAGCACTGGCCGCACGACGCGTCCTTGCCATCCGGAGACTGTGCGTCGCCACTCCAACAGCATCGGAGGCAGCCGGCCGTGTTCGTCGGTCACCCAGCAGTGACGGATGAGCGGCGGCTCAGGTGAGGCGTGTGCCTCGGGTGTTGCGTCTGCAACAGGTGGAGGTGAGCCGTGGATGCGTTCGTGGAGGGAAACGCGGTCGCTCCCGCGACGGTTCATCCCTCCAGCCATGCGGCAGAGTATCGAACGTCTCTTCGAGAGCGATTTTCGTTCTCCGATGGCAGCATGCCGGTCGTGGACTCAGCTACGACGACTGCTCTTGTGGGTGGTGGGGCCGGACTACTGACCGGCGTCGTCGGTTCGCTCTTCGCGCCATGGGTCAACTGGGGTGTGGAGAAGCGCCGCGAGCGACTGAAGGCCCGGCGTGAGCTGGTGCGAGAGTGGCGAGCCGGGTTGTCGGAACTCGAGGCGTCTGCCAAGGCGTCGCCGCTGCCCGCCTACGAGCACCTCACCTGGTACCAAAGCCTCGAACCGCACATCAGGCGATACCGACGAAAGCATAAGGACGCCCCCCCATGGCAGAACTCTCGTCGTCACTCCCGGAAATGCGCGTTTTGGAATCCTCGTCACGATCTCGAGCACGATCGAAGATCTGGTGAAGAAGTGGAAGCTCGAATAGAACCTCCTGTCCCAGGGGTTACTTGGCCTCGATCACGAACCGGTGCCCACCAGCCAAGATCCGCTGCCGTTACATCAGGTACTGGGTCGCAGTGAAGACCCGGTGGCACCTCAGCGTGACCGAAGCGGAGCAGCAGATGCTGCGCAAGACAGGGCCGTGCCCCAACCGGATGCTCACGATCAAGACAGCTCACGTCGCATACCGCTGAAGTCGGGGCTGCCCGCGTTCACAGGTGTGACCATGCAGGTCTTCGACGGTCGTGCAGCGCTGCTGGGGCTTCGGCTAAGTCGCATTTGCGCTCTGCGCGGTACCGCGGCCCTGGTGCACGCTGAGGGGCTCATGAACACAGCGCACGACCTCGCGTGACTCCTCGTCAGTGATCACCTCGTCATACCAGTCGTTCTCATAGTCGATGCGCCGATCCACGTGATGCCACCGCGCGCCCTTCCGGTAATACTCCGACCCGAGGTTCTGATCGACTTTGCGGCCTTGGCGGGCGTTCTTTGTCGAGTCCCTCAGTTTGGACCTGATCTCGTCGTGCAAACCGGAATCATTGTCAAAGGTTGCATGCATGATGAGGATCGTTGAACCGCAACCATCGTTCGCACAGGGCAGGGTCTCTCCTGGTACGTCACCGATGCCCGGTCCAATCCGTTCGACACCGCAGCCGCCGCATGTATGGATGATCGCCTGATCCGTCATGGCGGCGAGCATGTCAGCGGCACGATCAGTCAGCAACGCATCCGCCGATGGACATCGGGGTTGGTGGTGCTGACTGCCGCGCTAGCTCGCCAGGATCATCCCGCGGGCTCGGCATACATCTCGGTAGCCTCTGCAGGCTCTGGGTCGTCGGGGAGGTGCTGGAAGTACCTCACGTCATCAGGTGAGGCGCCCAGAACGCCCATCGCGACCTGGCCACCGTGTGCAGCCACCTCGTCGTTGAGTCGTTCAGCTCGAACTCGCCGGTGGGGATGAAGCACTCCCACTCCATGCCGTCGAGGCTAGCGAGGGGCTGTTGGGACGGGTCCCGATCTGGATATGTTCTGCCTGTCGGGCTGAGCAGGGGGACTAACGGTGCCGATCCGTCTTGGCGAAGGCGTGTTGACTAAGAGCCTCATCGCGCTTGTTATAGCCGTGACTCTTGTGAGCTTGGCGGTCTCATTCTCAATAACCTCGCGCTCGGTCTACAACAGTGTGGGGCCTGGGTGCGATGTGCGTGCATTTAAGGTTGTCCCTCCACCAGACCTGAGAGTCGCACCCGGGCTGACCAGGCTGTACCAGCCGTCACAGTGGGGCTCCCGCTGCCGTACTGAGTTGCTGCTCTTTCCGCTCAGCGTGGGTGACCAGACCCAGAGTGACGGTGGCGGCTCCTGGGACCTCTCGCTACACGCTGGGAAGTACAGGTATAGATTCCAAATGCCAGGCCTCAACCGGATAGCGGAGGTATATAGTCCCTTCGCTAGAATTGTTGTAACCGAAATCCATTTCAGCCGGCCGCATGCAACGGGCTCTCGATTCCGCCATATCTTCGGCAACGTTCCAGCTCGTGACTGCATTGCCTGCGAGGATCACTCGGGGCGACTCGGTCGTCATCGAGTATGAGGTAACGGTTCCACGGGTGAAGATTGACCCCAGTGATAGGAGGTCGGTCGTTGTAACCTCTTGTCTCCATGTAGAGGGAGGAACGCCCGCGTCAGATCTGGCATGTGCCAGCAACTCCTTCATCCTTGGCTCCGGAGGTCGCTGGCACTTCAGCGTTCCAGTGCGTGCGAACCGCGCGAAGACAGTGGTCTTGACGAACCGCTTGTCGGCTGAGCTCAGCTCCGCCGATCAGGGAGAAGATCTGCGGGCCAGTCACGACCAGGAGGACCTCGGCTCGATCCCGATTCATACGACACTTCGGCAGCACATCTGGGACATGCTGACTGGCACCAAGGTTCTCGTCGGGGCGTTGGTCGTAATCGTTGGCGGCGTTGCCGGCGCTGTTACGTGGCTGAAGCGTCAGATGAAGCACGGGCCAAGTAAGTCCGTCTAGGCCGCGACTGACGCGAACGATGCGGGTTCGGGCACTGCCGGAACGAACGCTCCGCCGTAAGCGTCAACATGGACGACGCCCGGCACCTCGCCAGAACGGGCGGCGGGCGTCTTGCCGGTACGGTGTGATCGTTCCCCGGCGAGGTCAGGCTAACTGAACTCGTGGAACTCGCCGAGGTCTGCGAGGCGGGTGAGCTGCGCGGCCAGTGAGCGCGCCTCCGAGGTGGTGAGATGCAGCGTCGTCGCGCGGCGCTCATCGTTCTCGATTCGCCCGGTCTCGCACCGCAGTTCCCACGATCGGCAACGCCGAGTGGGTGCCCGGTTCGTCCTTGGTCAGCAACAGGTCCCAGCTCGCGGGTCCCGGACGGTCGACCCTGACGCCGTCGTACCCGTGCACGTCGTTGAGCTGATGTCCGAACTCGTCGCCGTGGTGCACGCGGGACTGTTCAGCCGAGTTGCCCTCGTAGAGCGCCTGCTTGTGGTCCTGCCGGCATCACAGGGGCAGCGTTCCGGGAGGCCGTCAAGGTCTAGGAAGCTCATGACCGCGCCTCCTCGACCGCCGCGAGGATCGCCCTGGCGAATGCCTCGGCGTCGTCCAGCGGCATGCTCTCCGGGCAGTGCGCGAACTCCGAAGGGGCCTCCTCGTCGGGCGAACCGTCCACCCAGCTCGACGCGACGTGATCGACGAACCACCGCGGGTCGCCACGCCAGTCCAGATCAGTCGAGGCGCGGGAACGGTTCCAGTGGATGCAGCGGCCCTCCCAGCCGTCTAGGTCGTCGAGGTGCTCCTGCTGGGTTACCTGGCACCACGACGGGCAGGTGACGGACGTGACTGGGATAGCGCCGGCGAAGTTGGTGGTCATGGCTTCCTCTCGGTGACCCTCAGACCGTTCTGCACGTAGCCTGCACGTGACATGGAAGAGGCCCGTGAAAGGGCCTCTGACCTGCAGTGATTCGTGTGGGCGATACTGGGTTCGAACCAGTGACCTCTTCGGTGTGAACGAAGCGCGCTACCACTGCGCCAATCGCCCGTGCGGACGCCGACTGTAGCGCAAGCCCCGACCCACCTCACATTCGCCGGGCGGCGATCACCAGGTCTCGAACAGCTCGGCCTCGCGCTCGCGCCAGGCCTTCCGAGCCTCGGTGGTGACCGGTCCCGATGGCTCGAGCTCGCGGCCGTCCCAGCGGCTGACCGGCTGGATGTCGCGCGTGGTCGAGGTCAGGAAGATCTCGCTCGCGTCCTGGGCGACGACCTCGACGGGCTCGTCGACCTCGACGGCGCCGTACCAGTCCAGGACGAGCCGCCGGGTCACTCCGGCGAGGCATCCGCTGGCGAGCGTCGGGGTTCGGAGCTCGCCGTCCACCAGGTAGAAGACGTTGGTGCCGGTGCCCTCGCACAGATGACCCTGCAGATTGGCGAAGACCGCCTCGCTGGACCCGCGATCGTGGGCGTAGGCCAGGGCGCGGACGTTCTCGCCGTACGACGTGCTCTTCAGGCCGGCGAGAGCCCCGCGTTCGTTGCGCGGCCAGGGGACGACCGTGACCGAGGCGGTCTCCGGCCACGGGTCCACCCGGCCGGACATCACCGTGAGCGTCGGTCTGCCGTCGCCGCGCCAGGTGCCGAGCGGGGCGAGCCCGCCGGTGAACGTGATCCGCACCCGAGCGAGGTCGAACGGCTCGCCGGTGAGGACGGCCGCGATGCCACGGCGCACCTCGTCGAGGTCGGGGTCCGGCAGTCCGAGCCCTCGGGCGGAGCGCACGAGCCTCTCGAGGTGCAGGTCGACCGCGAACAGCCGACCGTCCACCACCTTCAGGACCTCGAAGACGCCGTCGCCGACGGTGACGCCGTGGTCACGCGCGGCGACGGCCGGAGCGTCGGGATCGGTCAGGAGCTCGCCGTTGACCCAGGTGCGCACCTCGCCGACCCTAGCCAGCGCCTCACCCGGCCAGCGGGTCGGCACTCCCGAGCTGCCACACGGCAACTCCGTGCAGGCTCAGCTTGCGGGCCAGTCGGACGCGGCGCAGATAGGAGCGGTGGTCGGACCACCAGAGCGTCCCCTTCGCCGTGTGCGCGCTCCACTCCCCGGCTTTCCCGTGCCAGTGAGCAGCTCCTCCGGCGAGCTGCCGCGCTCGGGAGTCCGAGACGGATCGGCCGGAGCCGTCGGGATGCCAGAGGTAGCCGTAGCCGGCGATGCCGAGATCGACGCGCGCCCCTCCGACCGCGGCCACGAGAGGCGCCGCCGTACGCCGGGCCCAGGGCAGCGCACCCACGGGCCCCGGCCCGCTCCAGCCCGGGCCGTGCTGGTCGTAGGCCATCAGCACGAACCGGTCGACCGCATCGAGGCTCGCGAGCAGGTAGCCGTGCCGGCGGTACGACGCGTGGGAGCCCTCGGCCATCACCGCCATCGAGAGCGACGCGGTCGACGGCAGATCAGCTCGAAGCTCCGTGGCGAACGCCGCGAGCCCGTGCCCGTCGTGGCGGGCCAGGGACTCGAGGTCGATCTGGATCCCGTCCCAGCCCTGACGCCGCACGATCCGGGCCAGCGCGGAGGCCACGGCCCGCCGGTGGTCCGGCGACGTGAGCATCGTGTGGGCCAACACCGGGTCGAAGTCGCCGAGTGAGTCCGAGTAGTTGCTCACCAGCAACTCGGCGGTGTCGTGGTGGCGGTGGGCGGTACGCAGGGCCTTCTTCGCCGGCCCCGCGACGGAGGTGACGCCGTCCGCGGACGAGGTCACCTCGACGCCGTCCACGCCGATCTCGTCGACCGCCCGCCGGTCCTTCAGGTAGGCCGCCGCTCCCCCGCCCCAGCCGACGACGTAGCCCTCGACCGAGAGGCTGCGGTGTGCCCCGGCGCCCGCGTCTGCCCCCGCCCGATCGGCGTACGACAGGGGGAGCGTGAGCGCGGCGAGGGCCAGGACCGCCCCCGAGACCAGGTGCCACCGGCGAGAGTGCATGCCACGAAATCTAGGGCCGCGACACGGCCTCGCGGGCGAATTGGTGCCTCCGAGGGCATCGGCTATGGTTCTCTTCGCGTCTCCGGGCGGTCATTCGGCCGGGGTTCTGCAGGCGGACGTAGCTCAGTTGGTAGAGCGCAACCTTGCCAAGGTTGAGGTCGGAGTTCGAGCCTCGTCGTCCGCTCGAGCGGGTCTCGAGCCCATCCAGGGTGGGTTGGCCGAGAGGCGAGGCACCGGACTGCAAATCCGTATACACGGGTTCGAATCCCGTACCCACCTCGAGAACGAGAACCCTTCACGGGCGATTGGCGCAGCGGTAGCGCGCTTCCTTGACACGGAAGAGGTCACTGGTTCAAACCCAGTATCGCCCACCAGAGTCATTCCGGAATCACTGCAGGTCAGAGATCCTTTCGGGGGTCTCTTTCCGTGTTCCAGGAGTACGCTCGCTCCACCACGTCGTCTTGGAGGGCATGGTCATGAGCGAGTACTACGGCGGCGGCGCCGCGAACGAGATCTTCCGCGACTACTCACCGGGCCCGCGCTCGGGAGTCGATCCCGACCCTCAGAACAAGGTCGCCCCCGACCAGATCGACAAGAAGGCCAAGGCCACCCTCATCCTGGGTCTGCTGAGTCTCGTCCTCGGCTTCGTGACCGGGCTTCCTGCGCTGTGGGTCGGACGCAAGTCGCTGCGGCACATCGCCGCGTCCGGAGGCGAGCTGCGTGGTCGGCGGCTTGCCATCACCGGGATGTCGCTCGGATGCGTCGGCATCCTCCTGACCTCCGTGGCCTGGCTGTACCTGCACGACCATCCGGGCCTCCACAGCCCCGTCGACGTCGCCAAGAAGGTCGGCTGCACGGACGTGCAGCGGGAGCCGCAGCTGCAGAGCCGGGGGTTCAGCTCGGTCACCTGCTCGTTCCAGGGCGACTCCATCGTCGTGTCGTGGTTCGACTCCCGGGCCCAGGAGAACGCCTTCAAGGACGCGACGACGAAGCTCGTGGGCCTTCCGGTCACGGTGTACGGCGACCGCTGGGCGATCTCGTGCAACGGAGCGGCCACGTGTGCTGCTGCCGAGAAGGCCATGTCCTGAGGTCCTGAGCGTCACTTACTCCTGGGTGCAGAGGTTCCCGAAGGCCGGGTTCAACTCGCCGACATCGGTGGAGCTGTTCTCGCAGACGTTCACGGGGACGTGGATCGGCGGAGTGTCCGCGTCGGCTGTCTGGGTCGCGGCCGCGCCGAACGCGGCGGCGAGGCTGAGCAGGGTGGCGGCACCGACGGCCGCGAGGGGGAAACGGATCTTCGTGGTCATGGGCGAGAGATTCCCTGCGCCGCGGGGCCGTCGTCTGTCAGGGCACTGACACAGCGCCACCGCTGGGTCAGTCGACGCCTTCGCTGATGCGAAAGTCGCGCTCGGCGATTCCGGCGTCGCGTGCGACCACTCGTTCGGCACGGGCGAGCGTTCGTCCACCAGCGAGCTGCACAGCCGAAGCAGCCAGCGTGTTGTAGGCGGCCAGCTTCTCGGGGTCCGAAATGCTGCGATACGCACTGACCCAGTAGCCCTTGGGCATGAACCCTCCTGTGTTCGCAGTCCCCATTCTCGGCCAGGCGCTGAGGCATGAGCCCACAGGGCAGCAAAGTGTCAGGTCGCTGACAGACCGGGTGCCGCGTCCACGGCATCGTTGTGCTCATCGGGCCGGGAGCCCGCCATACCCGTAGAGGAGACCCACCGCCATGCCCATCTCGATGGAGTTCATCGCCGCCGCGCTGCTGTTCCTGCCCACCATCATGGGAGTGACCGGCTGACCCTGGCCGGCCCCGACGTCCGTGCATCAGACTTCGGCCATGTCCGACTCATCCCGCCGTCCGCACGCCGTCGGATCCGAGCCCCGCTTCGCACCGCCCTCGCCGCTCATCGTTGTCGTGCCGGGCACCCTGCTGGTTTTCGCCGGCCTCTGGACGGTCACGGACGCAGGCTCACTCCCTCTGGGGTGGGCGGCGTTCGCCGTCGGTCAGGCGCTCCTGCTCATGGGGGCGGTCGCCTCAGGCGTCGCCTGGGGTCTTCAGCTGCACGACGACAATCGGCGCTGACGATGGGGACGGCGTCAGTCCCCGTCCCATTGACCGCCCTCCACCCGGTGCCGCGAGTCAGGAGACCCCGCAGGGTCGAGGCCGAAGCCTCCGCGTGACAGACCGTCGGGAAACTCACCGGCGCGCGGACCGACGGTGCGGTTGTGGCGCCGGAGCGGAAGCCACCACAGGGCCGCGGCCAGCGCGGCGCCGCCGATCACGTACCACCACATGGCCGCAGGCTAGTCCTGGTACGCACGGGAAGAAGCGCGCCCGCGACCTGCACCGACGACAACCCGCCCGGCGGGGTGTGCCGGCAGGCTCCGCCTCGGTGGAGGCTGACAGCACCCTCGACGCGTTCTGCGCAGATACCGGGCCGGGGGCCTTGCGCCCCGTTGCTCGAGCAGCAGCGGGGCGCAGCGCTGTGCTCTCCGCGTGGGACCTTCGCCTCTGGCGAGGTCCGGTTCCGCAGGACCAGGCTCGTGTCGTCTCGCCGGTCGTCGATTCCTGCGACGTACCGCGCGCGCAACGGGGGCCCGCGGTCGGCCGGTGGAGAGGCCGACCGCGGAGCGCTCCCTGCCTCGGGAACGGCCGCGGGAACTCGTACCCATCGTCCTCTTGTGCACCATAAGCCTCAGCCTTAACCTCAGATTCGCCGCGCTCTCCCACGTGGCACCGCTCGAGCGGGTCGATCCAGGCACACCCCCGTTGCCTTCCTCGCATGCTCCGGCGAAGCGCCCCGCGGCCGCCCCGTGCTGTCGCGGGGCGCTGCCCCGGCAAGAGCGCGGACATATCCACCCTGGCGAAGGGGCGCCCGTGCCCCTAGCGTGTCGAAGGTGTCGATGGACTGGACGACGCTCAATGCACGCGAAACGGGGTTCGACGCGGCAGTGGCTCGGCTCGAGGCCGAGACCGTACGCCGGGTCAACCGGGAGATGCGCGGTCAGGACGCGGCTCGCGTCCACTCGGTGCTGATGTCGCGCCTACGCGGCAGACTGCCGGGGGTCCCGCACAACCCGATGCACGTGCAACGGCTCGCGCAGGCCATTTCCCGGGGGACGCTGCCAGACTCGGAATGACCTGGGGTTCACCGTGCGTCGTCACCCCACAGGGTGACGACGCGTCGTACCCCGGAGGAGCACTGTGAAGGGTCGGCGTCTCGTGCGGAGGCCGGCGAACCTGCTCCGGTCCCCCGCCGGGGCACTGCGCCCCATGGCTCCCCATGCGCCGTGGGGCGCTTCGCACGCCGCAGCTCTTTTCGGCTTCCATGTCCGCAGCGCCGAGCTCGCGCCACCTAGATGAGGACGGACCTGATCCCGACAACTGGGGATGTCGTTCGTCGCGCCCGGTAACTACGCTGGGAGCGGTCTCTCGCGAGGCCCCGCACCCGTCGGTGACCCCATGCTCCGACGGGTGCCGCCTTGCTCAGAGCACGACGAGACGCCCGCCGGAATTGGAGAGCCGGCGGGCGTCGTGCTGTCTGCGGCGACCTCGCTCGTGAGGGTGGGGCGCCATAGCCCTCCGCCGCTACTCTGACGGTGTCCCTCGGATCTAGGGCCAGGGACGTGCGCCCCGCGGCAGCCCCATGACGCCGTGGGGCGCACTCATGGTTCAACGATGGATCGGATGTCGGGCTACGTCGGCGTCCCTTGCCCGCGGACACACCGGACGGTGGCCCGGAGAAAACGCGGACGGATCGGGGCGACACGCCGGCGCGCGTGCTCGTTCGTCCGCGTTTTCCCGGAGAACTGGGTCGGTGGGTCGGGTCGGGGGTCGGGGGTCGGTGAGGGGCGGCCGCCCGAACCCCCCCGAGTCCCATGGCGACCGCCCCTCGCATGACTCGGCGCGACAAGCGCTGCCGAGTCAGCTCCGGCCGGGCACACGCTCCCGGACCGGACTTGCGGGGCCCCTTCGTCCGTCGCCCACCCACGTGTGTCGGCGCGCTCCGGACGACCCCCTGTGAGTAGCAACGCACGAGGAGGGCGGATGTGACGCCCGATCACCCACAGGGTTGGTAACCACCAGGCCGCCGAGCCACAGGATCGGTTGCCAGGCCGCCCTGGTACGGCGGAAATCTGTCACCGGCCACCCCTCCCGGCTGTGAATTGCTCGTGCCACGGCGTCACGACCGAGGTAAATCCGTGTCTCACGGGTGGCGCCCACTACCCATGCCGGGCGCCGCCCCGCGGCGGAGGCCTTCGGCCTGCGTCGCGGGGCGCCCGCCGGGACCGGAAGGACCAAGGGGGCACGCCCTCCCCCACCCGGGTGATGACAACCCCCCTCGTTGCCGAGACACTGTGGCTGCGGCCGCTGGGCACGTCCTCGTCGACGCAGTGTCCGCCCCGGAACCCCCGTGCCGGGGAACGCGCCTCGCTGCTCCTGATGAGCGAGGCGCGTTCGCACGTCACGCAGTCTGGTGCGGAATGAACCGGACCGCGCTCCGGTTCGGGTGGCCATGACCACGATCGGACTCATCGGAAGCGGACACATCGGCAGCACCGTCGCCCGACTGGCGGTGAATGCGGGTCACGACGTGGTGGTGAGCAACAGTCGCGGTCCGGAGACCCTGGGCGACCTCGTCGCCGAGCTCGGGCCTCAGGCTCGCGCGGCGACACCCGAGGAGGCCGCGGCGGCCGGAGACCTCGTGGTCGTCACCGTCCCTCTGATGGCCGTCGACCAGGTGCCGGCTGCGCCGCTGGCGGGCAAGGTCGTGATCGACACCTGCAACTACTACCCCCAGCGCGACGGTCAGGTTCCAGAGCTCGACGACGAGTCGACGACGACCAGCGAGCTAGTGCAGCACCACCTGTCGCAGAGCTCGGTCGTGAAGGGCTTCAACAACATCTCCTACGTGCACCTCGGCGAGCTCGCGCGACCGGCCGGCGCTTCCGACCGTTCGGTTCTGGCGATCGCCGGTGACGACACCGATGCCAAGGCGCGGGTGTCGGAGTTCCTCGACAGCATCGGGTACGACGCGTACGACGTGGGGCCGCTCGTGGAGGGTTGGCGCTACCAGCGCGACACCGCGGCGTACGCCGGTCTGTACAACGGCGACACCACCGGCACGTGGCCGCCCCCTCCCGGCAGTGGCGCCGTGATCACCGCCGACACCATGCGGCAGAAGCTGTCCGAAGCCCGGCGCTACCGCGACATGTGACGTCGACCGGTCGGGTATCTCGCCCGGCCCCGTGGGCTCCTCAGCACAGCACGCCGAGGAGGTACGACATGTCGACATATGCCCTCGGGTCACAGGACCCGGAGCTCGCCAGGTTGGAGCAGCAGGCCGAGTTCCTCGAGACACCGACGAGGGTGTTGCTGTCGCTGTGCGGCATCACGCCGGGGATGCGCGTGCTCGACCTCGGGTCGGGCCTGGGCCACGTGGCCCGCGCGGTCGCCGACCTCGTCGGACCCGAGGGCGAGGTCGTCGGACTCGATGCCGACGAGCGCATGGTGGAGGAGGCGACGCGGCGTACCGACGACCCACGCGTCCGCTTCGTCACGGGTGACGCGCTGTCCTGGCGCGACGGGCGGCCGTTCGACGCGGTGGTGGGACGGCTCATCCTCTTCCACCTGCCCGATCCTGCGAACGTCGTGCGGCACCACCTGGACGGCGTGAGACCGGGTGGACGCGTCGTCGTACTCGACTACGACATCGGGACGATCCGCTCGGATCCGACGGAGCCCCTCACGACCTGGCTCGGGGCCGTCCTGGTCGAGGCGTTCCGGCGCGTGGGCACCGATCCCACGATCGGGTCCCGGCTGCAGGGCATCCTCGCCGATGGGGGCGTGAGCGACGTCCAGGGGCTCGGGATCGAACCGTACGTCGCCGCGGGCTCGCCGATCGGGCCGGCCATGCTGGGTGGCGTCATCCGCACGCTCGCGCCGGCGATCGTCGCGCACGGCCTGGCGACCGCCGACGAGCTCGACGTCGACAAGCTGCCGTCGCGGATCGCGGAGGCGCTCGACGCGAGCGGCTCGGTGCTGGTGCCCCCGGCGCTCGCCGGGGCCTGGGGTCGCCGCGCCTGACGCCCGGGCGACTCAGTCGCCGACTGTCTCGATCCCACGGGAGACGATGAGGGGGTCGGGATCGCCGACCACGTCGGCGTCCTTGCCGTCGTAGTCGACCTTGGACAAGAACGCACGCATCGCGTTGAGGCGGGCCCGCTTCTTGTCGTTGCTCTTGATCGACGTCCAGGGCGAGACGTCGGTGTCGGTGCGCCGGAACATCTCCTCCTTGGCTTGCGTGTAGGCGTCCCACTTGTCGAGTGACTCGAGGTCGATGGGCGAGAGCTTCCACTGCCGGACCGGGTCGACCTGACGGATGATGAAGCGAGTGCGCTGCTCCGAGCGCGTCACCGAGAACCACAGCTTGGTCACCATCACACCGCTGGCGACCAGCATCTGCTCGAACAGCGGCACCTGGTCCATGAACTGGGCGTACTCGTCGTCCGATGCGAAGCCCATGACCCGCTCGACGCCGGCCCGGTTGTACCAGGAGCGGTCGAACAGCACCATCTCGGACGCCGTCGGCAGGTGCGCGACGTACCGCTGGAAGAACCACTGGTGCTTCTCCCGGTCGCTCGGCTTGGAGAGCGCGACCGTCCGGGCGTAGCGCGGGTTGAGGTGCTCCATGAAGCGCTTGATCGTGCCGCCCTTGCCCGCCGCGTCCCGACCCTCGAAGAGCAGGACGTGGCGTGCCCCCGTGCGCTGCTGCCAGGTCTGGAACTTCAGCAGCTCCACCTGGAGGCGGTACTTCTCCTCCTCGTACACGTCGACGGGCAGTCGCTCGTCATAGGGATAGTTCTCGCGCCAGGTGTCGACGGCCCGACCGGTCGGATCGATCAGGATCGGGTCGTCGTCGTGGTCCTCCCCGATGGTGTGACCCTCGATCTGGAGCCGGTCGATGTACTCGCGGGCGTCGGTGAGCATGGGCCCAATCTAGGATCTGCGGGTGAACGGCGGGCGACGCTCCCTGCCCGCTTCGCCGGGTCGGCCACGGTCGACTCGGTGTGAAGGGGACCCGCACCCGCGCCGACTCGGCGTTACCGGCAGAGTTGGGCCGTGATCTCAGCGCCCTACCGACTCAGCGAGGACCACGACGAGCTGGACCTGGACCGCGTGTTCGCGTGGCTCAGCGGCGAGGCCTACTGGGCCAAGGGCCGACCGCGGGAGATGGTCGAGAGGTCCTTCGCCGCCTCGGTCGTCTGCGGGATCTACGCCGAGGACGCCGGGCAGGTGGCGGTGGCGAGGCTGGTCACCGACGGTGCGACGTTCGCGTGGTACTGCGACGTGTACGTCGACCCGGGGCACCGCGGTCGCGGCCTGGGTGACGCTCTGACCAGGTGGGCGGTCGACTGGGCCGAGGCCCGCGACATCCACCGGATCCTGCTCGGGACCCGCGACGCCCACGAGGTCTACGCCCGGGTCGGCTTCGCCCCGCTCCGGCGCCCCGACATCTTCATGGAGATCGACAGGCGTCCGCAGCGGCTCCCCGACTGTGCCACTCGCGCTCAGGCGTCGTCGTCCGTCTCCTCCCCGTGGGTGCCCGGACGGGGCGCCCAGGGCAGCTCCTTGGCGGGTCGTACGACGATGAGCCGGTCGCCGCGGGCCAGCTGGGTGACGGTCGGGTCGAAGTAGCGGTACACCGTCTCGTCGCGGACCACCGCGATCACCTGGTCGGGCAGCGACTGCGGCTGTTGGCCGACCTCGGAGACGAGCAGCTCCCGCTCGGCGACCTCCAGCCCCTCGCCGTACGTCAGCAGGTCCTCCATCACGGTCCCGAGCGTCGGCGACAGGGACGAGAGACCGAGCAGGCGGCCGACGGCGTCGGAGGAGGTGATCACCGAGTTGGCGCCGGACTGCTTCATCAGGGGCGCGTTCTCGTGCTCGCGCACCGCGGCGACGATGTAGGCGCCGCCGTTGAGCTGCCGGACGGTGAGCGTGGACAGGACGTTGGAGTCGTCGCGGTCGGTCGTGATGATCACCTGCGTGGCCCGCTCGACCCCCGCGCGCTGCAGGACGCCGCTGCGGGTCGCGTCGCCGGTGACCACGGCGAGGCCGTCCGCGTGCGCGTCGGAGACGGCGGCGCCACCCTTGTCGACGACCACGATGTCCTCACGGGAGATGCCGTTGTTGACCAGGGTCTCGGCGGCACTGCGGCCCTTGGTGCCGTAGCCGACGATCACGACGTGGTCGCTCATGTGTCTCCTCCAACGGGCGATGCGCAGCATCCGGCGGCCCTGCGTGGCCGCGACCTCCAGGGTCGTCCCGATCAGGAGGACCAGGAAGGCGATGCGCAGCGGGGTGATGACGAACGCGTTGACGAGGCGGGCGCCTTCCGAGACCGGCGCGATGTCGCCGTACCCGGTCGTGCTCAAGGTGACGGTCGAGTAGTAGATCGCGTCGACCAGGTTCACCGTGCCGTGCGGGTCGTTGCTGTCGACGTAGCCGCCCTTGTCGACGTAGACCAGCAAGACGGTGAACGCAATGATGCCGGCCGCCAGGGCGAGGCGCTGGGCGACCGCGCGCCAGATCGTCTTCGCCTGGTCGGGGAGCACGACGTACCCGTGGCGGGACTGCTCGTGACGCTCCTGGTCGTCGGGCACGGAGCGACCCTAGTGCTTCTCGCGTGAGGCGGCCGGATCCGGGAACTCGGTGTCGACCGCGGCGTTGAGCGCGGCGCCGACGAGCACGGCGATCGAGAGGATGTACAGCCAGAGCAGGACGGCGATCGGGGCGGCGAGCGGACCGTAGATCGATCGCGAGTCCGAGGCCGTCGCGGTCAGGAAGGCGCGCAGCAGGAAGCTGCCGAGGATCCAGACCCCGAAGGCGAAGGCGGCCCCCGGCAGGTTGGTCCGCCAGCGGCTGCGCACCGGGATCGAGACGTGGAACAGCATCGCCAGGAAGCAGATGCACACCACGATCACCACCGGCCAGTAGAAGCCGGTCAGCACGTGTGCCCGGTCGGGCAGCCACCGGCGCACCAGCCGGGGTCCGGCCACCACCAGGGGCAGCGCCACGACCCCGGTGATGATCGCGAGGAGGTACAGGCCGAAGGAGAGGGCCCGTGTCTTGACGATCCCGCGCACGCCACCCAGGCCGTTCATGATCGTGATCGTCTCGACGAACACGTGCATCGCCCGGGAGCCCGACCACAGCGCCAGCACGAACCCGACCGACACGACGTCGAAGCGCCCACCGCGGAGCACGTCGTCCATCGTCGGGCGGATCACGCTGTCGACAGCGCTGTCGGTGAGGAACCGCGACGCGAGGTCGAGGATCGCGTTGCGGACGTGGTCGACCTGGTCGGGGCTGAACGAGCGGGTGAGGTAGCCGATCGCGCCGGTCAGGGCGAAGATCAACGGCGGCACCGACAAGACGGTGAAGAACGCCGCCTCCGCCGCCAGCCCGGTCACGCGGTAGCGCATCGACGAGGCGACGGTCGAGACCACGACCCGCCATCCGGTCGCCCGGGCCTCGTCGAGCCACGGTGGTGCGGCCGTCCCAGACCGGCCCGCGTCGTCGCCGTCCGCGGGCCGCGGCGGCTCGGGACCGGGCATGGTGTTTACCGTAACCACATGAGCAGCCGCGATCGGGCAGCCACGAACCAGCCACCACCGCTCGTCGGACACAACGTCGTGACCTGCGACCGGGCCCTGGTCGAGGCGGTGACCCGGCACGCCGGGAGCGCCGTCGTCGACGACCTGCTCCTCCTCGGGCAGGTGGCGGGCAGCGCCGAGGCGCGGGAGCACGGCCGCCTGGCGAACCGCCACGAGCCCGTCCTCACGCCGTACGACCGCTACGGCAACCGGATCGACGAGGTCGAGTTCCACCCTTCCTGGCACTGGCTGATGGAACGCGCCGTGGGCTTCGGCCTGCAGGCCGCCCCGTGGGCGCAGCAGGACGACGGCTCGACCACCGCTCACGTACGCCGGGCAGCGGGCTTCATGGCCTGGTCTCACACCGACCCGGCCCACGGCTGTCCCATCTCCATGACCTACGCCGCCGTCCCGGCGCTGCGGGCCGACGAGGGTCTCGCGAAGGAGTGGACGCCCGCGCTGGCCGCCACGACGTACGACCCCGGCCTTCGGCCGGTTCGTGACAAGCGCGGGGCCCTGGCCGGGATGGGCATGACCGAGAAGCAGGGCGGCTCGGACGTGCGCGCCAACGTGACCGTGGCCCGCCCGACCTCGGGCGCGGGCGAGTACACCCTGCACGGCCACAAGTGGTTCACCTCGGCGCCGATGAACGACGTGTTCCTCGTGCTGGCGCAGGCTCCGGAGGGGCTCACCTGCTTCGTCGTGCCGAGGGTGCTGCCCGACGGTGCCCGCAACCCGCTCGACGTCGCGCGGCTCAAGGACAAGCTGGGCAACCGCGCCAACGCCTCGGCCGAGCTGGAGCTCGACGGGACGGTCGCGATGCGGCTCGGGGACGAGGGTCGCGGCGTGCGGACGATCATCGAGATGGTCGCCGCCACCCGGCTCGACTGCGTGCTCGGATCGACCGCCCTGATGCGGCACAGCCTGAACGAGGCCGCCTGGCACGTCGCGCACCGGACGGCCTTCGGCGGGCTGCTGGCCGAGAAGCCGCTGATGCAGAACGTCGTGGCCGACCTCCAGGTGGAGGTCGAGGCGGCGACGGCGCTGGCGTTCCGACTGGCCGCGGCCGTGGATGCCGCGGACGACCCGCGCGAGGCGGCGTTCCGGCGGATCGCCCTGCCGCTGGCGAAGTTCTGGGTCTGCAAGCGGACTCCGGGCTTCGTCGCCGAGGCGCTGGAGTGCCTCGGCGGGAACGGCTACGTGGAGGACTCGGGCCTTCCGCTGCTCTACCGCGAGGCACCGCTGAACTCCGTGTGGGAGGGCTCCGGCAACGTCAACGCCCTCGACGTGCTCCGCGCCCTGGGACGCGAGCCGGAGGTCCTCGACGCCTGGATCCTGGAGGTGGGTCACGCCCGCGGTGGCGACCAGCGGCTCGACCGGGCTGTCGACGACACCCTCGCCCTGCTCGGCGACACGGGAGCGCTCGAGGTCGGGGCGCGGCGGCTCGCGGGGAGGATGGCGGCCTGCCTCCAGGGCTCGCTCCTCGTGAGGTTCGCCCCACCCGAGGTCGCCGACGCCTTCTGCGGCTCGCGCCTCGGCACGGCGTACGACGGGACCTACGGCGCCCTCACGTCCTCGTCCTCCGACCTCCGCACCCTGACCGAGAGGGCCACTCCGACGGTCGGATAGTTCGCAGCGTTTCGCACCTGAAACGCCCGGAAACAGGTGCCGAACGCTGCGAAATATCCCCTACGCCAGGTCCAACCCGGGGTAGAGGGGGTGGGCGTCGAGGAGCTCGGCGCTGGCGGCGTGGATCCGGTCGGCGACGCCGTCCTCGAGGACGTAGGTCGCCTTGGAGGGCGCGCCGGCCGAGGTGGTGCCGGGCTGGGTGTGGGACAACACGTCGACCATGAGCTCGGCCACGCGGTCGAACTCGGCGGCGCCGAAGCCGCGGGTGGTCAGCGCCGGCGTCCCGATCCGGACGCCGGAGGTGTACCACGCGCCGTTGGGGTCGGCGGGCACGGAGTTGCGGTTGGTGACCACGCCCGCGTCGAGCAGCGCGGACTCCGCCTGGCGGCCGGTGAGGCCGAACGACGAGACGTCGAGCAGGACGAGGTGGTTGTCGGTGCCACCGGTGACCAGCGTCGCCCCGCGCTTGAGGAACCCCTCGGCCAGGGACTGGGCGTTGTCCGCCACCGCCTGCGCATAGGTGCGGAACGCCGGCTGCCGGGCCTCGGCCAGCGCCACGGCCTTGGCCGCCATCATGTGCGACAGCGGGCCGCCCAGCACCATCGGGCAGCCGCGGTCGACGTCGCCGGCGAACTCCTCCTGGGCGAGCACCAGCCCGCCACGCGGGCCGCGCAGCGACTTGTGGGTCGTCGTGGTCACCACGTGGGCGTGGGGCACCGGGTCCTCGTCGCCGCTGAACACCTTGCCGGCCACCAGCCCCGCGAAGTGCGCCATGTCGACCATCAAGGTGGCGCCGACCTCGTCGGCGATCTCGCGCATCTTGGCGAAGTTCACGCGCCGCGGGTACGCCGAGTAGCCGGCGACGAGCACCAGCGGCTTGAACTCGCGGGCCTTGGCGCGCACCGCGTCGTAGTCGAGGATCCCGGTCGCGGGGTCGGTGCCGTACTGCTGCTGGTGGAACATCTTGCCGCTGATGTTCGGCCGGAAGCCGTGGGTGAGGTGGCCGCCCGCGTCCAGGGACATCCCGAGCAGGCGCTGGTTCCCCAGCTCCTGGCGCAGGCTCTCCCAGTCGGCCTCGCTGAGCTCGTTGACGTTCTTGGCGCCGAGCTTCTGCAGTCCCGGCGTCTCGACCCGGTGGGACAGGATCGACCAGTAGGCGACGAGGTTGGCGTCGATGCCGGAGTGCGGCTGCACATAGGCGTACGGCGCGCCGAACAGCTCGCGCGCGTGCTCGGCCGCGACCGACTCGACGGTGTCGACGTTCTGGCAGCCGGCGTAGAAGCGGTGCCCGACCGTGCCCTCGGCGTACTTGTCGGAGAACCACGTGCCCATCGTGAGCAGCACCGCCGGCGAGGCGTAGTTCTCGCTCGCGATGAGCTTGAGCGACGCCCGCTGGTCGGCCAGCTCCTGGCGGGTCGCCTGGGCGATCCGCGGCTCGACGGAGGCGATCACCTCGAGCGCGGCGTCGTACGCCGCCGAGGCGGTCTTGGCCACGGTCTGCTCGGCGCTCGGGTCGGTGGTCTGGTCGCTCATGCGGGTCAATGTAGGACATGGACCCGCCCCGACACGTCGGTGACCGCCGTACGGCCGATGCGGTGGAATGACCCCATGCGCACCCCTTTCGCGACCTTGCATGACGGTCCGCTCCCGCTGCTGCTGCCGAACGCGTGGGACGTGCCGTCGGCGCTCGCCTTCCTCGCCGCCGGGCACCCGGCGATCGGCACCACGAGCCAAGGCGTCTCCGCGGGGCTGGGCCGGCCTGACGGCGGCCGAGCCACGCGCGAGGCGAACCTCGCGCTCGCCCGCGCGCTGGTGCGGCTGCCCGTCCCGGTGAGCATGGACATCGAGGACGGCTACGACGACGACCCGGCGGCCGTGGCGGCGTACGTCGCGGAACTGGCCGCGCTCGGGATCGCCGGGGTGAACCTCGAGGACAGCGCCGACGCCCACCTCGTCGACCCGGCGGCGTACGCCGCGAAGGTCGCCGCCGTGAAGGAGCGCGCGCCCGACGTGTTCGTCAACTCCCGGGTCGACACCTACTGGTTCCACGAGGAGGAGACCGTCGACGGCACTCTGGCCCGCGCGACGGCGTACGTCGAGGCGGGCGCCGACGGCGTGTTCTGCCCGGGCCTCACCGATCCCGACGCGATCCGCGCGATCACCGCCGCACTCACCGTGCCGGTCAACCTGCTGCCGATCGCGGGGCTGTCCCTGGCCGACCACGGCGCGCTCGGCGTTCGACGGGTGAGCACCGGCTCGCTGCCGTACCGGACGGCGATCGCCGCGGCCGTGGCCGTCGCGGACGCCGTGCGCGAGGGGCGCCCGCCCGCGGAGGCGGTCCCGTATCCCGAGCTGCAGTCCCGGCTCGCGGCCTATGCCGAGGCTCGGCGTATCACATAGTGGTCTACTGTCTCACCCCTCGGGATTCCGATTTGTGGAAGCCCGGTCCACTCAGTGAGACTCGACGCATGATCACCGCTGCGTACCAGATGCACCTCGTGGCTCGTCGCCACGTGGACTTCGGTCGTACGCGCAGCATGATCTGTTGGCCCCGCTGATCGCGCCCACTCCCGAGAGGCCGCTGCGGCCGCGCCCGACGTAGCGCGCAGGCCCCGGCCCGGACCAGCCAAGGACCGACCACCCTCATGCCAGACCTCCGCTTCAAGCCGACTCCGGCGACCCGCACCGAGATCCCGCGCCCCAAGCGTGGCGAGGGGCAGTGGGCGCTGGGGTACACCGAGCCGCTGAACAAGAACGAGCAGTCCAAGAAGGACGACGACCCGCTCCACGTCCGCGACCGGATCCTGAACATCTACAGCAAGCGCGGCTTCGCCTCGATCGACCCGGCCGACCTGCGCGGCCGCTTCCGGTGGATGGGCCTGTACACCCAGCGCGCCCCCGGCTTCGACGGCGGCAAGACCGCGATGCTCGAGGAGGAGGAGCTCGACGACGAGTTCTTCATGATGCGGGTGCGCTCGGATGGCAGGCTGCTGACGCACGAGGCCGTGCGGGCCCTGGGCCGGATCGGACAGGACTTCGCCCGCGACACCGCCGACGTCACCGACCGCGAGAACATCCAGTTCCACTGGATCCGGATCGAGGACGTCCCGGAGATCTGGCGCAGGCTCGACGACGCGGGCCTGTCCAGCATGGAGGCCTGCGGAGACTCGCCCCGGCCGTTCCTCGGCTCGCCGGTGGCGGGCGTGGCGGCCGACGAGATCATCGACGGCAGCAGCGCGCTGACCGAGATCGCCGCCCGGGCGCTCGACAACCCGGCGTACTCCAACCTCCCGCGGAAGTTCAAGACCGCGGTGACCGGGCACCCCAGCCACGACGTCGCCCCCGAGATCAACGACGTCGCATTCGTCGGCACGGTGCATCCCGAGCTCGGCCCCGGCTTCGACCTGTGGGTGGGCGGTGGGCTGTCGACGAACCCGATGCTCGCGCAGAAGGCCGGGGTGTGGATCCCCCTGGACGAGGTCGCCGACGTCTGGGAGGGCGTCGTCTCGATCTTCCGCGACTACGGCTACCGCCGGCTGCGCTCGCGGGCCAGGCTGAAGTTCCTGGTCGCCGACTGGGGCATCGAGAAGTTCCGCGAGGTGCTGGAGAACGAGTACCTCGGCCGGCCGTTGGTCTCGTGCGACTCTCCCCCGTCGCCCACGGGGCACCGAGACCACATCGGGGTCCACCCGCAGCACGACGGCCGGGTGTACGTCGGGATCGCCCCCACCGTGGGCCGCGTGTCCGGCTCCTTGCTGGTGCGGCTGGCCGACGTGATCGAGCGGTACGACGTGGACGGCGCCCGGCTCACGCCGTACCAGAAGATCGTGCTGGTGGGCGTCGAGCCCGCGGTGCTCGACCACCTGCTCGACGACCTGGACGCGATCGGGCTCTCCGCCCGGCCCTCGGCCTGGCGGCAGAACACCATGGCCTGCACCGGAATCGAGTTCTGCAAGCTCGCCATCGTCGACACCAAGAACCGCGCCCGCGACCTGGTCGCCGAGCTGGAACGCCGCTTCCCCGACCTCGCTGCCGTCTACCCCACCGGCATCACCGTGAACGTCAACGGCTGCCCCAACGCCTGCGCCCGGACCCAGGTCGCCGACATCGGCCTCAAGGGGCAGCTGGTGATGGACGGCGACCGTCAGGTGGAGGGCTTCCAGGTCCACCTCGGCGGCGCGACCGGCCTGGCCGCGAACTTCGGACGCAAGCTGCGGGCCCACAAGGTGACCAGCGAGGGGCTCGACGACTACGTCACGACGGTCGTCACGAACTTCCTGGCCGACCGCGAGGAGACCGAGCTGTTCGCCACCTGGGTGGCCCGCGCCGACGAGGAGCTCCTGCGGGGCGACAAGGTGCTGGTCGGACCCGGCCTGGAGGCGGTCTCATGAGCGAGCGCGCCGTCCCCTTCCACTGCCCCTACTGCGGCGACGAGGACCTCCGCCCCCACGAGAACGCGGATGGTGAGTCCCCGCCCGGTGCGTGGGAGTGCCGGTCCTGCCTGCGGGCCTTCTCCCTCAAGCTGCTCGGGCTGGTCCGACCCCAGGTCACGGCACCAGGGGCCGCCCGATGACCGCCCAGACCACCACCGAGGCCCGCAACTTCCGCGGCACCCACACCGACGGCCGCAGCTCCGAGGAGCTCCGCGAGCTGGTCTCGCACATGGGTGCCGAGCTGGAGCTGGCGCCGGCCGAGGACATCATCGAGTGGGCGGTCGCGACCTTCGGCGACCGGTTCTGCGTCACCTCGTCGATGACCGACGCCGTCCTGGCCCACCTCGTCTCCCGGGTCGCGCCAGGCGTCGACGTGCTGTTCCTCGACACGGGCTACCACTTCCCCGAGACGCTCGGCACCGCCGACGCGGTCGGCGCCACGCTGAACGTCAACCTGATCCCGATCACGCCGGTGCAGTCGGTCGCCGAGCAGGACGCCGAGTACGGCCCCGAGCTCTACCAGCGCGACCCCGACCTGTGCTGCGCCCTGCGCAAGGTCCGCCCCCTCACCGAGGCGCTGAGCGGGTACGACGCGTGGGCGACGGGTCTGCGGCGCGCCGAGACGGCCCACCGGGTGATCGCACCCGTCGTCGGCTGGGACGCCCGCAAGGGGAAGGTGAAGGTCTCTCCCCTGGCCCGCTGGAGCGACGAGGACGTCGACCGCTACATCGAGCAGCACGGCGTCCTGGTGAACCCTCTGGTCTACGACGGCTACCCGTCCATCGGCTGCGCCCCCTGCACCCGCCGCGTCGCCCCGGGCGAGGACCCGCGCAGCGGCCGCTGGGCCGGCATGTCCAAGACCGAGTGCGGGATCCACTCATGACCGCCCGCAGCAGCTCTCACCCCGATTCCCTGGCCGACGACGTGGTCGGCCGCCCCACATCGCTCACCGCTCCGGTGACGAACCACGAGAGGAGGCCGCGCTGATGGCTGCTCCTGCACTGGTGGCCCTGGCTCACGGAAGCCGTGACCCGCGGTCCGCCGCCACGATCAAGGCGCTGGTCGACGAGGTCCGCGCACTGCGTCCCGATCTGCGGGTCGAGACCGCCTTCCTGGATCTGGCCAAGCCTTCGTTGAACACCGTCGTCGACAAGCTCGCCCGGGCGAGGTTCGAGGAGGTGGTCGTCGTCCCGCTCCTGCTCACCGACGCCTTCCACGCCAAGGTCGACGTCCCGGCCGCCGTCAGGGAGGCCGACGCCCGCCACGAGCAGGTCGCCGTGCGAGCGACGTCCATCCTCGGACTGGAGACCCGCTTCCTGGAGGTGCTCGACGTCCGGATGCGCGAGGCTCTCAAGGAGTCGCGGGTGCGCGAGCTGGACGCGCTCGTGCTGGCCGCTGCCGGGTCGAGCGACCCGCTGGCCAACCAGGCCGTCGCCCGCCTCGCCCGGCTCTGGGGCAGCCACCACAAGCTGCCGGTCACCGCGGCGTTCGCCTCGGCCGCTCCCCCGGCCACCGGTGAGGCCGTGCGCGCCTTCCGCAAGGAGGGCCGGCGCCACATCGCGGTCGCCTCGCTCTTCCTGGCGCCGGGGTTCCTGCCCGACCGGGCCAAGGAGCTCGCGCTCGAGGCCGGAGCCGTCGCGGTCGCCGAGCCACTCGGCGTACACGAGGCCGTCGCCCGCACGATCCTCGCGCGGTACGCCGTGGGTGCCGTCGAGCTCGTGCCCGTCTGAATCGGCGAATCTGCATCGGGAGCCGATGATCTCGTCGTAGCCTCCGAAGGGCCGAGCCGCCGGCGCTCGGCCCGACTCGGAGGAGTTCAGGTGTCAGAAGAGCAGGAGCTGGCCCAGTTGCGCGCTCGCGTCGTCCAGCTGGAGGCACTCGTCGGGCGGCTGACCGGAGCGTCGCGGCCTGCCGCACCGCCGGCGGACGTGGACGACGGCGTCAGTCGCCGGCGGATGCTCCGCAACGGCCTCGGTCTGAGCGCGGCAGCAGTCGCAGGTATCGGAGCGCTCGACGCGCTCGGGTCGTCAGCGGCAGCCGCCGACGGCGACAACGTGATCGTCGGCCAGACCGTGTCCCCGTCCTCCGCAACCAGCGCTCCGACGACCATCTCGAACCCGTCCTCGACGGTGCACGGGGCAGCCATGTTCCGAGCCGACAACGTCACCGACGCCACCGCGACCGTGCCGGGCAACACCAAGGCGGCGCTCCTCGGCACCTTCGCGGGCCACGAGTCCCCGCCGGTCAACGGAGTCGGTGTGCTCGGCCTGTCCGACTTCGGTGTCGGCGTCCAGGGCGGCTCGGTCGACGGCGTCGGCGTCGTCGGCGTCTCGCAGTTCGCGACCGCGGTCTCGGGGACATCGACCGACGGAGTCGGCGTCCAGGCCGTCTCGACCAGCGGGTCCGGCCTGACCGCCACCTCGACCAGCGGCAAGAGCATCGTCGCGACGTCCACCTCGGGCGAGGCGATCCATGCCTCCTCGGACTCCAACATCGGCATCGTCGGTCTCGGACCGTTCGGCGTGGTCGGCACCGGGACCGGCAACGGCGACGACGGCACGGTCGGGACCGGCGTCGGGGCCAGTGGCGCGACCGGCGTACTGACGGTCGGCACGACCGCCGGTGTCGACGCCACCAGCGCCGCGGGCATCGCGATCAAGGCGACCTCCACCTCGGGCAGGGGTGTGGTTTCGACCTCGTCCTCGGGAACGGCCGTCGACGCCACGTCCACCTCGGGTGTCGGCGTACGCGGCGCCGGTCAGACCGGCGTGTCGGGGAGCTCGGCGAACGGCGTGGGGGGCGTCTTCCAGGGCGACGCGGCGGCGGTCCGACTGGTCCCGCGCCCGGCGAAGGGGCATCCGACGTCGGGGCACCACCAGCGCGGCGAGCTGGTCGTCGACAACGCCGGCACCCTGTGGCTGTGCACCAAGCCCGGCTCGCCCGGGAAGTGGAAGGCACTCGCGTTCGCCTGAGCCCGCAGGGCTAACTCAACGGGCCCGCAAGGCCGATTCAATAGGCCCGGAGGGCCAACTCAACGGGCCCGGAGGGCCAATTCAACGAGTTGGATCAGCCGACGAAGCGCTCGAGGAGGTGCTCGAGCTGGCGGCCGGGGTCGGTCGTCACGCCGCCGTGGACGGGGCCGGGCTGCAGCACGGTGCTGCGGGGCGCCTTGAGGAAGCCGAACCTGGTGCCGGGCGGCTGACCCGCGACGCTTCCGGCGGCCTTGTCGGCGGCGCAGACGGCCCGAGCGAACTCCAGGCCCTCACAGACCGCGTCGAGGTCCAGTCCCGGAGCGAGGGCGCTGAGCCGGTCCCGGTCGACGCTCCACGCCGCCTCGAGATAGCCGGCCTCCTCGCAGTAGAGGACGACTCCTACGTTGACGAACTCCTCGCGATCGACGCGTGGCACGCAGCGCAGCACGACGTACTGGTAGGGCATCCCCCCACCCGCGCCGGTCATGCGGCGCTCACGCCCGGCAGCCAGGCGCGGGTCGCGAGGCGCGCCGCGAGGAAGGAGACGTACGCCGCGCGCAGCTGCTCGGGCGTCTCGGCGCCCGGCACCGGCTCGAGCCAGGCGTCCGGCACCTCGGCCACACAGGTCGTCAGGTCGTCCTCGGTGAGGGCGATCGCGGCATCGGCGGCCGCGAGGCGGGGCACGTGCACACCGAACACGTGGTCGCCGACGTCCCAGGCCTGCCCCGCGAAGCGCGCGGGTTCTCCAACCCCTCCGCTCCACGCGTGATGGAAGTACAGCGCCGCACCGTGGTCGATGACCCACGGGTCGCCGTGCCACAGCAGCAGGTTGGGGTTGCGCCAGGTGCGGTCGACGTTCGCCACGAAGGCGTCGAGCCACAGGATCCGGGCCGCTTCGTCGGCGGGGGTGCTCGCGTCGCCCTCGAAGCCGAAGGCACCGGGGAGGAAGTCGATCCCGAGGTTGAGACCAGGGCTGGCGTTGAGGAGGTCCTGCACCTCCTCGTCGGCCTCGTAGCGCGCCAGCTGTGGGTCGAGCTCGAGCCCGACGAGCCGAGGGGTGCGCAGACCGAGCCTCGTGGCGAGCGCGCTCACGATCACTTCGGCGACCAGCACCCGGACGCCTTGGCCGGCACCCCGGAACTTGCAGACGTAGGTCCCCAGGTCGTCTCCCTCGACGATTCCGGGCAGGCTGCCGCCCTCGCGCAGCGGGGTGACGTACCGCGTCACCGTGACCGTCTCCATCACGAGACCGGACTCTCCTCCAGGAGCCGCCGACGCTGCGCCTCGACGTCGAAGTCGGGCGCGGGCCACTGCGGGTTCATCGCCCGCAGGTGCTCCAGGAGCAGCTGGCCGATCACGAGATTGCGGTACCACTTGCGGTCGGCGGGCACGACGTACCACGGCGCGATCTCGGTGTTCGTCCGCTCCAGGGCGATCTCGTACGCCGTGCGGTACTCCGGCCACCGCTCGCGCTCGTCGACGTCACCGGGATTGAACTTCCAGTACTTGTCGGCGCTGTCCAGCCGGGCCAGCAACCGCTCCTTCTGCTCGGCGGCCGAGACGTGGAGCATGCACTTGACCAGCACCACGCCGTCGGCGGCCAGCTCGGCCTCGAAGGCGTTGATCTCGTCGTAGCGGTGCTCGATCGTCTCCGGCTCGGTCAGGCCGTGCACCCGCACGATCAGCACGTCCTCGTAGTGGGAGCGATCGAAGACCCCGAGGTAGCCCGGGTGGGGAACGGCGTTGCGGATGCGCCACAGGAAGTGGTGTCGCAGCTCTTCCTTGGTCGGCGCCTTGAAGCTGGTGATCTTCACGCCCTGGGGGTCCACGAGGCCGACGGTGTGGCGAAGCACCCCGCCCTTGCCGGAGGTGTCCATGCCCTGGAGCACCAGCAGCACACGCCGGGACGACCCGGTGCCGCGCTCGGCCCAGAGGCGCTCCTGGAGATCCGAAAGCTCGGCACCCAACTCCGCCAGCGCGGCCTCGCCCTGCTTCTTGCCGTCCTCGAACCCAGGCGTGTCGTCGGTGGGGATCGCGGTCAGGTCGACCGGCCCCGCGGGCAGGCGGTGCAGATGCGGCGTCACTCGCCCATCATGGCGGACGCGGTGACCCGGCCCTGCCAGGACCACGGGAAGTCGATCCAGCGGTCGGTGAGCCGCCACACGTAGTCGGGGTCGACGACCGAGGGCGGCTTGCGGAAGAGCACCGCGCTCCGCGCCTGTGCCACGTGGGCGGAGCACCACTCCAGCACAGCCTGCAAGGTCAGCCCCGAGTCGGCCACGTCGTCGGCCACGAGCACGCGCTTGCCCCGCAGGTCGGCGGCGGCGGGCTCCGGCGAGAGGAAGACGGGAGCGTCGAGACGGGTGCCGATCCCGGTGTAGAGCTCGACGTTGACCATCGCCAGGTCCTTGACGTCCAGCGCGTAGGCCAGCCCCATCGCCAGGCCGAGGCCGCCTCGGGCCACAGCCAGAACCGCATCCGGAACGAAGCCGTCGTCGGCGATCTGCTGGGCGAGCTCGCGCGTGGCGTCGCCGAACATCTGGTAGGTCAAGACCTCGTGCTCCTGGTCGGCCACCGGCACATCGTGGCACGCTCAGAGGTCGGGGACGTCCGCCTCCGCCTCATCGAGACCGGCCTGGGCCAGCTCGTCGCGCACGACGGTGAAGGCCATCCCGGCGGGGTAGCCCTTGCGCGCCAGCAGGCCGGCCAACCGACGGGTCGCCGTGGTGTGGTCGACCCCGCGCAGGGACCGTAGCCTCTTGCGGACCAGCTCGCGCGCCGCCTGCTCCTCCTGCTTCGGATCGAGGTCGTCGAGGGCCAGGCTCGCGGTCTCCTGGTCCACTCCCTTGCGGTGCAGCTCCTGGGCCAGAGCGCGCCGGGCGAGCCCCCGGCTGCGCTGACGGCTCTCCACCCAGGACCGGGCGAACGCCTCGTCGTCGACGAGGCCGACCTCGGTGAACCGGTCGAGCAGGCGCTCGGCCAGCTCGTCGGGCACGTCCTTCTTGCGCAGCTTGTCCCGCAGCTCACGACGGCTGCGAGCCTGACCGGTCAGCGAGTCGAGCAGGATCGTGCGTGCCACCGACTCCGGATCGGCGTCCGGACCCGCCGCGACCTCGTCGGGCGGGGGCTCCCCGGCCCACGCCCGCACCCCGGCCCCGACGTCTCCCCGCCAGGCGGCCGTCGGATCAGAAGTCATCGACGCCGATCGGCTCGTCCGACAGCTCGTCGCCCTCGGCCGGGGCGTCCACGGTCGGGCCGACGCCGAGCTTCTCCAGGATCCGCTTCTCCAGCTCGTTGGCGAGGTCGGGGTTGTCGGCCAGGAACTGCCGCGCGTTCTCCTTGCCCTGGCCGAGCTGGTCGCCCTCGTAGGTGTACCAAGCGCCGGCCTTGCGCACGAGACCCGCCTCGACGCCGACGTCGATCAGGCCGCCCTCACGGCTGATGCCCTTGCCGTACATGATGTCGAACTCCGCCTGCTTGAACGGCGGCGCCACCTTGTTCTTGACGACCTTGACTCGGGTCCGGTTGCCGACCATGTCGGTGCCGTCCTTGAGGGTCTCGATCCGGCGGACGTCGAGCCGCACCGACGAGTAGAACTTCAGCGCCCGACCACCGGTGGTCGTCTCCGGGCTGCCGAACATCACGCCGATCTTCTCGCGGAGCTGGTTGATGAAGATGGCGGTGGTGTTGGAGTTGTTCAGCGCGCCGGTCATCTTCCGCAGCGCCTGGCTCATCAGGCGGGCCTGGAGGCCGACGTGGCTGTCACCCATCTCGCCCTCGATCTCCGCCCGCGGCACCAGAGCCGCCACCGAGTCGATCACCACCAGGTCGAGGGCCCCGGAGCGCACCAGCATGTCGGCGATCTCCAGAGCCTGCTCACCCGAGTCGGGCTGGCTGACCAGGAGGGCGTCGGTGTCGACCCCGAGGTTCTTCGCGTACTCCGGGTCGAGCGCGTGCTCGGCGTCGATGAAGGCCACGATGCCCCCGGCGCGCTGGGCGTTGGCCACGGCGTGCAGCGCGACCGTCGTCTTGCCCGAGGACTCCGGGCCGTAGATCTCCACCACGCGGCCGCGGGGCAGGCCGCCGAGGCCCAGTGCCACGTCGAGCGCGATGGACCCGGTGGGGATCACCTCCAGCGGAGCGCGGGTCTCGTCGCCGAGGCGCATCACCGAGCCCTTGCCGAACTGCTTCTCGATCTGCGCGAGCGCCACGTTGAGCGCCTGGTCGCGGTCTCCAGCCATCTGTGTCCATCCTCTTCCGGAGCCCCTGGCTCCGACTCGGGTGCTGCTTGCCTGCAGTCATCAGTCGGTCTTCGTCGTCTCGCGAGACGCTAGACCGGGCCGCCGACAGCCCGCTCACGTCGCCTGCGGGCCTGTGGAGAGCCGTGCTGATCGAGGTCCCTGTGCACACCATCTAAGCCGAACACGTGTTCGATCCACGTCCGACACGCCGCACAATCCCGTTGCGCCGAGGACGGGCCGCGCGCCACTGTGGCGGGCGTGCCCGAGCTGCTGATCCGGCCGGTCGACCCGCAGGACCCGACCGACGTCGAGGCCTTCCTGGCGGTGTGGGCCGCCGCCGAGCACGCGGAGGACCCCGGCGCCCGCCTGGTCACCGCCGAGGAGGCAGTCGTGATGCTCGCCGGGTCCCCGGCGTACTTCCTGGACGGGCTGCTCGCCCTCGATGGCGAGCGCCCGCTCGGCGCCGCGATGTACTCCGGCAGCCTGCGGGACAACCTCGCGCTTGGCCTACCTCCAGGTCTGGGTCCACCCCGACCACCGTCGACTCGGAGTCGGCATCGCCCTGGTGGACGAGGTCGAGGCCCGGAGTCGGGAACGAGGTCGTACCCTGCTCCACACCCAGCTCCGCACCGGCGCGGGCCTCGAGGCCAACCGGCGGTTCGCCGAGCAGCGCGGGTACCGCTGCGACCTCGTGGAGGTGGAACGGCGCCTCCCGCTGCCCGTGGACGACGCCCGGCTCGCGACGCTGGCCGACGACGCGGCACCGCACCACGAGGGGTACGACGTGCGGGTCGCCCTAGGCGAGTTCCCACCCGAGCTACGCGCGTCGTACGTCGCCCTGCGCAACCTCCTGAGCGCGGAGGCACCCAGCGGTAAGACGCCCCTGGAGGAGGCCGGGGAGACGCTGGAGGACTTCGTCGACAACGAGCGCCGGATGCAGAGCGCGGGGCGCATCCACGTCACCGGGTACGCGCTCCACGGCGAGACCGTCGTGGCCTACGCCGAGGCGGCCGTCCCGACCACCGGCACGCACCACGTCGACCAGTGGGGCACGCTCGTGCATCCGGCCCACCGCGGTCACCGGCTCGGGATGGCGGTCAAGTGCGCCCAGCTGCGGACCCTCTCGGCGCATTTCCCCGACCAGACCTACGTCGGCACGACGAACGCCGAGATCAACAGCCACATGGTCGCGATCAACGCGGCCCTCGGCTTCGAGGTGCACCAGGTCTGGGGCGAGTTCGAGAAGCGGCTCGACGCACCCGCGGCCCAGGATCCGGAAATCGGTTGATCGCGCCGGCTCCAGCCGAGACCGTGAGGTGTGTCCGAGATCGAGATCAGGGTGCTCGACGCCGCTGACGACGCCGACATGGACGGCTTCCAGGAGGTCTACGCCGCGGCGGAGCTGGCCGAGGACCCGGATGCGGCGCTCTACTCCCGCGAGGACGGCATCGCCATCCTGGGCGCGACCGATGGCGGCGTGAGGACGACCGCGTGGGGCGCTTTCCTCGGTGAGCGGATGATCGGGGAGCTCATGGTCGGACTCCCCCAGCTCGACAACCTCGACTCGGGTCGGGTGTGGATCTGGGTCGACCCGGCCCACCAGCGACACGGGGTCGGGGCCCGGCTCGCGGAGGTCGCGCATCGCCACGTGGCCGATGCCGGTCGCCACGTCTGCCAGGCGAACGGCCGGATCGGCACCGACCGCGACAACGGCAACCTCCGCTTCGCCCGCTCCCTGGGCTACGACCTCGCCAACACCGAGATCGAACGCCGCCTCCCGCTGCCGGCGGACCCCCGGCTGCTCGACCGGCTCGAGGCGGAGGCGGCGGACCACCACCGCGGCTACACCCTGCGGACGGTCGTCGGACCCGTGCCGGACGACCTCGCCGCGTCGTACCTCGCGCTGAAGAACCGGCTCGCCGTGGAGGCGCCGATGGGTGAGCTGGACGTCGAGGTGGGCCAGGACACGGTGGCCGAGCTGCAGGCGCAGGATCGGAACCTGGTCGCCGCGGGTCGGGCCCGGGTGGCCGCCTACGCCCTCGACGACGCCGGAGCGGTGGTCGCCTACTCCGTCGGCGCGACGACCAACCAGGGCTACCACCACGTCGACCAATGGGGCACGCTCGTCGACCCCGCCCACCGCGGCCACCGGCTGGGCCTCGCGGTGAAGTGCGCCATGCTCCGCGCACTCTCGGAGAGCTTCTCGGACAAGCGGTACATCGAGACCACGAACGCCGAGACCAACCGGCACATGGTGGCCATCAACGAGGCGCTGGGCTTCGAGGTCTCCCAGGTCTGGGGCCATTTCCAGGCCCGGCTCGCCGACTCGGCCGGGCACTGAAAGGACGCTGACCGGACGCTGACAGGGCGCTGACGGGACGATCCCCGACGATGCCCGCCGGGCACGCACTGACCGGCGGGCATCGATGTCCGGCTCTCAGACCAGACGCCACCCGTCGGAGCATGGGGTGTGTCCACGGGTGTGTTGCGCCCCTTCGCGCTGGGGCTGTACGAACGTACAGACGCGGGTGCCCACGGCTCGTCCCCAGAAGTGGGGTCTTTACCTTTGGACTTCGTCCGGAGACGGATCGAGCCGGCCCACATGGCCCTCGCCGTCGGCGTACCAGACCACATAGCGGCCCGCGATCGTCGGCGCGACCTGCATGCTGCCCATGTCGTGGTTCCAGGCCCCGAGGTCGATCAACTGACCCGTGCCGAGGTCGTCGAGATAGGTCGCCTGGTGAACGACGGGCTCCGGCCCCTGGGCCATGAACGACATCGTCTGGTCCGTCAGCTCGACGTCGTACACCTGGTGCCCCGGGCCGGGGTCGATCTCGGTCACCCGACGACCGGAGAGGTCCGTCACGACCTCCCGGGTGGTCCGCCAGTCCCCGCAGAACTCGGTCGTCGCCACCAGGGAGCCGTTGGTGACGACCGCGGAGCTCTGTCCCCCTTGCGAGAGCCATTTCATCGGCTCGAGACGGCAGCCTGGGTCGAGGCTCAGCGGCACCTCTCGCACCTGCTGGGTCGCCAGGTCCTCGGCGAACACCCTTGTCGTGCTTCGGTCGATCCAGACCGCCTCGCCGTTCGCCACCTGGATGGCGGCCACGTCGCTGGCTGCCTCGCGCTGCACCTGGTCAGGGTGGGCCGGGTCGTAGGAGAACAGCGAGATCCACTGCAGCGGGTCGTCACCCGACCCCTGGACCTTGGTGACGGCACTGAACCAGACGCGTCCCCCGTCGACCCAGAGCCCGCGCCAGGGCTGCCCGACCACCCCGGGCGGCACGTGCACGGCGGTCTCCGACGGCGTCACCTCCCGGGCGTCGCCGCCGTGGTCGTCGGTCAGCCACTGGTGGATCCACTGGCCGTTCCACCTCGACCAGAGCAACCGGCCGTCGGGGGTGAACGACGGCGCCCAGATGCCCCGCTCGATGGAGTGGCCCACCGGTGACGCAAGCTCCTGGGCAGCCAGCCCAGCACCCGGCACGAGCTGGTAGCTCACACGGACATGCGGACCTTGCACCCGCATCGCGGTCAGCCGGCCCTCGGCGTCGATGTCGACGTACTCCCCGATCGGCGCCAGCTTGTCCCCGTTGGCCATCTGCAAGAGGGGGCTGTGGGAGGGCACGCCGTAGTCGAGGGTCCGGAATCCGTGAGCCTGCGCCACCGGGACGGCGCTGGAGATCTTCTGGTGCTGGCCATAGCGGTACGGACCGAGCGGCTCGGGCTCCGACGTGCCGTCACGTCCGAACCCGACCAGGCCCACCGGAACCGCCACCGCGAGCGCGGCGACGGCGGCCACGCCGACCTGCGCGCGACGCCGGCGCCGATGGCGGGACCGGGCCGCCTCGAGCAGCCCGTCCGGCCGCGGCGCCTCCTCCGCCATGGTGGCCAGCGCCTCGGTGAGTCGCTCGTCGAGCCTCGTCATCGCTTCTCCTCCAGGTCCTCGGACGGGCTCCCGCCCAGATCCGCGCGCAGGGCCGCCAGCCCCCGGAACACCCGTGACCGGGCCGTCGGCTCCGCGCAGCCGACGAGCTCCGCGATCGCCCTGAACGACAGTCCCTCGTAGTAGCGCAGGACGATCGCCACCCGTTGGGATCCTGCGAGCCGCGAGCAGGCTCGCCAGAGGTCCTCGTCGGACGCCGCGTCCACGACCGCCTCGGCCGGGTCGGGCAGCGTCTCGTCACGAGGTCGGACGTCGGCGACCGGCGCCTCCTTGCGTCGGAACCGCCGCCACGCGGAGACGTGGGCGTTGACGATCATCCGCTTGACGTAGGCGTCGACGTCGTCGACGTCCCGGATCCGATCCCACCTCGGCAGCGCCCTCGACAGCGCGATCTGCACGGCGTCCTGGGCGTCGGCCGGCTGGCCGGTCAGGACGTAGGCGAAGCGCAGGAGGGTCTCACCGCGGGCGGCGACGTAGGCGGAGAAGTCGTCACTCGCCATCTCCGTCCCCTGTCGCCGGATGCTCACCTCGCTCATCACGGCCTATCAACGCACGGTCACCCGGATCCGTTGCGCGGCTCCCGCCCACGCACTAGCGGCGAGGGAGCACGAGCAGCGTGATCGAGCTCGCCGGGTACGTCGTGGCGAGGTGCCCGTGGGCGACCCGGACCGAGGCGCCCTTGACGATCTGGTGCAGATGGTCGGCGGAGTACCGGAAGACGTGTGCCCGGTGCGCGGCGGTGACGTGACGCAGCCGGATCGGAGCCTGGATGGCCGAGCCGGACTTGTTGACCACCATCACGGTCAGCGCACCGTCGGAGCGCCGCGACGCGGCGTACACCGCGAGCCGCCCCTGGTCGGTGCTGTGCGCGTGCACGGAGGTGTTCCCGAACTGGCCTCCGTGGCCGTCGTAGTTGCGGTACATCCGGAAGGCGTACGCCCACGGGTCGCGCGCCTTGGCCGGACTCCACAGCGTGGCCAGGCCCAGGCGCTCCCGGCCGAAGATCCCGAGGACGTCGGCCTGGGCGAGCGCGCCGTTCATGGAGTCCAGCCCGCCCCAGTTGTACTCGCTGATCGCGGTCCGGGTGCCCGGGTACTCCCGCTTGACCCAGGCCCGCATCGTGCGGATCCAGGCCAGCGGCTTGCCGCCGTTCGCATCGCTGATCCAGGACTCGTCGACGTACGTCGGGTCCCACAGGGCGCGGGTGGAGCGCAGCCGGAGCGCCTGGGTGGCGGCGTCGCCGGCCGGGCTCAGCGCCACGCCGCTCTCCTGGGGGTAGAAGTGCTCGTCGAAGTAGTCCAGGAGTCGGGTGCCGCCGCTGCGCTGGGCCTTCGCGAACTGCTTGAGGTACCACTCCCCGAACGGCAGCCCGCCGTGCGCGTCGCGGTCTGCGTTGGAGCTGCCGCAGTCGTCCTTCGCCGAGTAGAAGTACGCGCACCAGCCCCAGTCGCTGGGGCCGATCACGTCGGACGTCGGGTCGGCGCTCTTCACCGCGCGGGCCGTCGCGTGCGACTTCGACCACAGCTCGCTCTCGCTGAGCGGGTCCGGGTGGACGTCGCGATGGGTGCTGTTCCACAGGTCCGGCTCGTTGTCGAGCTCGTACAGTCGGACTCCCCCGTGCGCGGCCTTGCCGTACGTCGAGACCAGGTGCCGCACCATCCGCGCGTCGAAGCCGGCTCCCACGGCACTTCGAGGTCGTCGTCGGGTCGGCGGTCAGGTCGGTGCTGCCGTCGACGCCGTTCCCGCAGTTGGCGTCCCAGTAGTCGAAGTCGTTCTGGTCGGGGAACTGGGTCCTGGGGAACGAGCAGGTGAAGGGGTGCTGCCGGGGCGACTTCTTGGCCACCCACCCGACCATCGGGACCGTGACCAGGCTGCTCGAGTGGTGCTTGCGGTCGGCCTTGAGCATGGCCGGGAGCGTGCCGGCGCCGCTGGCCACGATGTTCTCGAAGTAGTAGTCGGACCCGGTGTTGTAGGTGTTGTTCGTGTAGTTGTAGCGACTCGTGCTGTTGCCGCCCCACCGGTCGACCGGCACCCGAAACGCCTTGTGGAGGCCCTTGACCTGAGACGCGAAGTTGACGCCGTAGATGAGGGGACTGATCGCGTGCCGCCCCCGGGCGGCGTCGATGGTCAGGTGCACTCCGGAGGCGTGGGCTGCGCGGTGCCCCGGCGTCGTACGACCGGGAGCCGCGGCCAGCGTGGTCAAGGAGGCCGCGAGCCCGGCGGTCGCGAGCACGGCGACGGATCGCATGCCGACAGTCTGGCCCCCTGACCGTCCGTCCGCAGCGCTTCACCCCACCCACCCCGCGCCCCGGCCCTCGGGTCGGCGCTCGGGTCGGCGCTCGGGTCGGTGCCGAGAAAACGCGGACGAAACCGCCGCTCAGCCGGGCGTGTCGGACGAATTCATCCGCGTTTTCTCGGCTGAGGGGGTCGGGCAGCGGCGACTCAGCGCTCCGAGGCGGGCAGCGACAGCGCCCGCCAGACGGCGGCCCAGACCTGCTTCGGCGGCTCACCCGCGTCCAGCGCCTCCTGGACAGTCCGCTCGCCGAGCTCGCCGATGACGAACTGCTCGGCCCAGGCCCGCGCGTACGCCGGCCCGAGGGCGCCCTCCATCCGGGCCCAGAACTCCGTGTGCCTCACGGGCCCATCATCCCCGGCCTGCCAACGGCCAGGACGACAGCGTCACTCCCTCCGCGCGAGCACCTCGAGCCACGGCTCGCCGTCCCGGCCGGTGGTGCGGGTGACCTCGTGCACCCGCCAGCCCGCCGCCGCGAGCACCGAGCGCAGCGGCTCGTCGCGCCAGAAGGTGAAGAACCTCGGCGCGGTGACGTTGCCGTGGATCGACCACTGCTCGCCATCGCCCTCCTTGACCGAGACGAAGAGGCCACCCCCCGGCTTGGTCACGACGGCCAGTCGGGACAGCACGACCGGGAGGTCGTCGCGGTCGACGTGGAGCAGGCTGGCGTCGGCCCAGACGCCGTCGTACTGCTCCGAGGGGGCAGCCGGGTCGAGCAGGTCGTCGTGCAGCGGGTCCAGCTGGTCGGCCTCGTGGCCGGCCTCGCGGAGCATCCGGACGAACGCAGGCGTGATGTCGGTACGCCGGACCGACAGCCCGGCCCGCTCCAAGGCGACCGCGTCGCGACCGGAGCCGCTGCCGATCTCCAGCACCCGCCCGCCGGGCGGCACCAGCCCGACGTACCTCCCGATCGCCGACGCGATCGTGGGCGGCAGCTCGGCGGTCACGTCGCGGTACGCCGTCGCGTGGGCGTCGTAGGCCCTGATGGTCGCGGCCCGCGCCGCATGGCGGACGTCGTGGAGGTGGTGCACGACGTCGTGCAGCTGGTAGCGCGCGAGCGTCTCGACGGTGAACCGGCTGCCGTTGCTGCGCCGGCCGGGTCGCTGCCAGGACAGCGGCGGGACGTTCGCGTAGAGCTCGGCCATCGCGTACGCCGCGGTCACCAGAGCCGGCGCGACGATCGCCGGCACCTGCTCGGCGTACCGTCCGCGCTCGGCGGCCCGGTCCTGGTCCCAGTCCTCGAACTCGGGGTCGTCCTCGTTCAGCATGAGCACGACCCGGTCGTGGTAGACCTGATGGACGTCGTGGATGTGGCAGGCGTACTCCAGGGTCGACCAGCGGTCCGGGCGGGTGCGCTCGGCCGCGCTGGGGTCGGCCAGGAGCGTCAGCCAGACCTCCGCGTTCTTGCGGAAGGCCGCCGGTATCGCCGGCCGGTCGAACGCCGCCGCCTCGAACCCACACTCGTCGCAGGGACGGTCCAGGACCCAGGTCCAGTCCTTGGTATCGGGCTCGAGGGTCATCACCTCATCCTGCCCCACCGTGGCAGAGTGGCTCTGCATGCGTACTTCTGCACTCGCTGTCACGCTTCTCACCGTCTCCCTCGCCCTGCCGGCGGCAGCCGCCCAAGCGCGGCCCGCTCATGACCACGTCAACGATCGAGTGGCCTCCGCGTCACCCAAGGCGAAGACGGTGCACATGCGCTCCCGCGCCTGGGCGGCGAAGGTGGTCGAGCTGACCAACGACCGCCGCCGGGCGCATGGCGTGAAGCCGCTGAAGGCTGCCAGATGCCCGCGCCACTTCGCGGCACCCTGGGCGCGGCACATGGCGCGCACCCAGACGATGGTCCATCACTCCTCGCTCTCGCCGCTCTTCCGCTGCGGGAGGAGCCCCAGCACGGCCGGCGAGAACATCGCCGAGGGCTTCGAGACGCCCGGAGCACTCGTGCGGGCGTGGATGAGCGACAAGGGCCATCGCGACAACCTGCTCGACCCGGCGTTCAAGCGGATCGGGGTCGCCGGCGCGCGTCTCGGCCACGGGTGGACCTTCGCGATCCAGGACTTCGTCGGCTGACGCGAGGGGTCTGGCCCTAGGCCAGCGAGTCGTGCTCGCGCACCCTCTCGGCCAGTGAGCGCATGACCTGGACGGCGAACATCGGCGTCTCGTGCACCAGGAAGAGGAAGGTCCGCTCGTCGATCGCCGCGAGCTGGCTGGCCTCGGTCGCGACGGCCGTGAGACTGCGGGGCCGGTCGCTCACGATCGCCATCTCGCCGAACGTGTCACCGGGCTCGAGGACCCGCACGGTGTGGTCGCCCTTGCGCAGCTCGACGCTGCCGGCGATCAACCCGAACATCTCGTGCCCAGTGTCGCCCTCGGCGAAGATGGTCTCCCCCGCGGCGATCTCGCGAGGCTCCTGGGCGTTGGCGAAGACCGCTCCGATGACCATGCGGGCATGATCGCAGGTCAGGGCCCCCGCCCGGCAGCCCAGGCCGGAAGAGGTCACCCAAGGTTTCCCGAGCGTTCAGAGTCTCCGTTCATCTGCCCATCGCCAGCGATCTTGACTTAGGTTAGCCTTACCTAATGTGACTGCTGACTCCCTTGTCCCGTCTGCCTCCACCGGCAGCGAGCCTGCCCCGCCACGCGAAGCGGCCACCCAGGCGGTCCGGGTCGGGCTGTGGGCCTCGGCCGCACGCTGCGTCCTGACCTACGTCGTGGCCCCCGCCGGTGGACTGGTCGGCCTGGTCCTCGGTCCGGCCGGCCTCCTCCTACAGGTCCTGGGCGCGATCACTGCGACCGCCGGCGCCCGTCGTCTGTGGTACCTCGGACACTGGTCACGACTCCCCTATGCCGGGCTCGCGCTCGCCGTGGACGCCACCACCGTCGCCGTGCTGGCCCGAGCCCTCGGGGAAGGCCTGCGATGACCGGGACCCTCGACCGGGAGTCGACCGCGCTCTCGCGCCGATCGACTCGCCGGACCCGCCGGCGACGCCCGGCCCGCCGCTTCATGATCGTCACCCACCGCTGGCTCTCGCTCGTGCTGGGACTCGTCCTGCTCGTCATCGCGACGTCGGGGGCCGTGCTGCTCTACCGCCCCGAGATCGAGCGGTACGACGCCGCTGCGGCGTACGACGTCAGCGGCCAGGCGCCGTCGATCAGCCTGGTCCAGGCCCGGCAGGCCGTGCTCGACGCGCATCCCGACTTCGACGCGAACAGTGTCTGGGCCGAGGACGGGGTCTTCCGGGTGACCGACTACGACACGTCCTGGACCGTTGACCCGGGGACCGGCGAGGTCCTCGGGCACGTCGGTGCCACGCCGGGGTGGCTGAGGTTGCTCGACAACCTGCACGAGTGCTTCCTGTCCTGCGACGGCGAGCCCGGCACCGTCCCGGTGCTCGTCAAGGAGATCCCGCACACCGGCTGGCTCGGCCTCGAGGGCGAAAGCATCACCTGGGGCGGACTCGTATTAGGTCTCTTCGCGTTCGTGCTGCTCTACCTCGCGCTCACGGGCATCTGGCTGTGGTTCCCACGCCCGAGCGCCTGGCGGACCTCGATGCGGGTGCGCATCAAGGGTGGCCGCTTCGCTCGCGACACCGACCTGCACAAGGTGGCCGGGATGGTCGCGATCCCGTTCCTGCTGATGTGGGCCGCGACCGGGGCGAGCTACGAGCTCGGAGCCGTCGAGAAGGCGTGGTACGCCGCGACTCCGGGCGGCCACACGACGTACGCCGATCCGCACTCGGACAAGCCCGCGGATCCGGCCCACCGGCGTGACATCTCGCCGGACACGGCGGTGGCCGCCGCTCAGGCTCTGCACCCCGACGCGACCCTGGTGAACATGGACATGCCGACCAAGGGCGACCCGACCAGCGCGTACACGATGTACTTCAGCGACGGCTTCGACCCCTATGGCGAGAGTCAGTACCCCGGCGACCTGGGCGTGTACGTCGACCGGCACACCGGCGTGGCCCACGACTACTACGGCGGGAGCGACGAGTCGACCGCGCAGGTGCTGTTCGACCAGTACAACTACCCGGTCCACTCCGGCTACGTCGTCAACGGGTGGTGGCGGCTGGTCTGGCTCGTCTTCGGCCTCAGTCCCCTGCTGCTGGGCGTCACCGGGGTCTCGACCTGGCTGGTGCGCCGACGCACGAAGCGCTCACGGCGTCCGGGGCGGAAGGGTCAGCTCGATCCCGTGGCCGCGCAGGAGTGAGAGGAGCCGGTCGAGCCCCTGCTCGAAGTCCCACTGCTCAGCCGGCAGACCGGCCGACCGCGCGCCCTCGACGTTGGCGGCCGTGTCGTCCACGAAGAGGATCTGTGCCGGCGTCGCCCCGATCTTGTCGGCGGCCCGCGTGAAGAAGCCCGGATCGGGCTTGGCGACGCCGAGCTCGTAGGAGTAGCAGCTCACGTCGAAGAGCTCGTGGTAGCCCAGGCCGGTCCGCATGTGGTCGGCCCGGTGCTGCTCCTGGTTGGTCCCGAGGTGGACGCCGTACCCCGCCAGCCGCAGGGCGTCGACGACCTCGAACGTCTCCTCGACGACCACGATGTTGTGCCACACGTCGGCGAACACCGCCTCCACCGGCGTGGTCACGCCGTACTCGGCCAGGGTCGCCGCGAGCATCGGCAGGTAGTCGGCGCGGCCGGCCAGCGTCGGCAGCTCGTCATTCCAGGTCTGGCGCAGGAACTCCTCGGCCCGGTCGCCGAGGTGCCGCTCCATCGCGACCTGCCACCCGCCGGGGACGTCTTGGAGGACCCCGTCGGCGTCGAAGAGGACGTGCTCGATGCGGCTCACGGTGGTCTCCGGGGTCTGGGGGTCGGTCAGGTCAGGTCAGCAGGAGGGTGTCGAGACGTCGACGTACGACGAGCAGGCCGATCAGCCCCATCACGACCAGGTAGACCACCGAGACCGCCGACTCCCAGGTGAGGACGCCCGTGGTCAGCTCGCGGCAGAGCACGACGCCGCGGTAGAGCGGCGTCGCCTCGACGACCCAGCGCAGCACCCCGTGGAAGGCCGTGACCGGGAAGAACGTGCCGGAGAACAGGAACATCGGCAGCTGGACCAGGGTGATCTTGTCGAAGTCCTGCCAGGACTTCATCCACGTGGTCACGGCCATGCAGACCGCGCTGAAGGCGAAGCCGATCAGCAACGTCGCCGGGAACGCCAGCACCGCCCACCAGGAGTGGACCAGGCCCAGCGCCCACATCACCACGAGGAAGGCCAGGGAGTACGACGCGCCCCGCAGCTGACCCCAGAGGATCTCGCCACGGGCGATGTCGGACGTCGTCAGCGGCGTGGCGAGCAGCTGGTCGTAGAGCTTCTCGTACTTGAGCTTGAAGAACACGTTGAACGTCGAGTCGAGCAGCGCGCCGTTGAACGCCGACGCCGCGAGCATCCCGGGCGCGACGAACTCGGCGTACGGCACAGAGTGGCCGTGGAACTCGAAGGCGTGGACCAGCTTGCCGACGCCCACCCCGATCGACAGCAGGTAGAAGACCGGCTCGAGGAAGCCGGTCGCGAAGAGCTTCCACTGCCGCTTGTAGGTGACGTAGTTGCGCAGGACGAGGAGCCCGGTGCCGGCCCCGGGTCGCAGGGGCGAGGGCGTGGTCGCCGCGGCGCTCACGACGCCAACCTCCGTCGGATGGCCCCGACCGCCAGCCACCAGCCGACCACGAGCAGCACACCGAGGACACCGACGTTGATCACGGCCGTCGACGCGTCGACGTGGTCGAGGCAGAGCATCCGGGTGAGGTTGACGCCGTGCCACAGCGGCGTGCACCGGGCGACCCAGGCCAAGACCGTGCCGAGGTTGCTGATGGGGAAGAACGATCCGGAGAACAGGAACAGCGGGATCATCCCGAGCCGGAAGACCAGTCCGAACGAGTCGGGACCCTCGACCCGGGCGCTGAGCGCGAAGGTCCACGTCGCGAAGGCCATGCCGACCAGGACGGTCGCCAGCCAGGCCAGCACCGGACCCCACCACGTCGCGAACACCCCGAACGGCGCCATCACCACGAAGTAGACCCCGCACGTCGTCGCGACCCGGAACAGCGTGAAGGCCAGCATCGCGTTGGCGAGGTCGCGCGCCTCCAGCGGCGTGGCCAGCTGGGCCCAGAAGCTCTTGTGCCACTTGATGGCCGCCATCACCGGGTAGGTCGTCTCCAGGAGCGCGGTCTGCATCGCCTGGGCGGCGATCAGTCCCGGGACGATGAACGCGAGGTAGGACGAGGCACCCTCGAGGCGTCGGGGGCCGACGTGGACGAAGCCCCCTAGGAGAACCCCCATCGCCAGCACGTAGAGGAGGGGCGAGAGGAACGAGCTGACGACCGACGACTTCCAGGTGCGCTTGTAGACGGTCCAGAAGTAGTCGACCTGCCGGCCGATCCCCTGCCACGCGGTCAGTGCGCGGTCGTCGCGGAACGAGGTGGCGGTCATCAGTCCACCAGAGTCCGGCCGGTGAGCCGCAGGAACACGTCCTCCAGCGTCGAGCGGCGTACGAGCGTCGCCACGGGGTGCAGCCCGCGCTCGTGGACCTGGTCGAGGACGCGCTCACCGTCGTCGGCGTAGACCAGGAGTCGGTCGGGCAGCACCTCGACCCGCTCCCCCAGGTCGGCGATCTTCTCGGCCGTGGCGTCGTGATCGCCCACCGGGAAGCGCAGCTCGGCCACCTCGCGGGTGGAGTACTCGCGGATCAGGTCGAGCGGCGAGCCCTCGGCCGCGATCACCCCGCGGTCCATCACCACGAGCCGGTCGCACAGCTGCTCGGCCTCGTCCATGTAGTGGGTGGTGATGACGAGGGTCACTCCCTGCTGCTTGAGCCGGAACAGCCGGTCCCACAGGATGTGCCGAGCCTGCGGGTCGAGCCCGGTGGTGGGCTCGTCCAGCAGCAGGATGTCGGGGCGGTTGACCAGGGAGCGCGCGATGGTGAGGCGGCGCTTCATGCCTCCGGACAGGCTCTCGACCTTGGCGGACCGCTTCTCGGTGAGCTGGACGAACTCCAGCAGCTCCTCGGCCCGCTCGCGCACCTCGCGCTTGGGGATGCCGAAGTAGCGGCCGTAGATGTAGAGGTTGTCGAAGACGTTGAGCTCGTTGTCGAGCGTGTCCTCCTGCGGGCAGACGCCGAGCCGCGATCGGATGGCCGGGCCGTGCTCGGCGGGATCCATCCCGAGGATCCGCAGCTCGCCGGCGGTCACGGGTGAGACGGCGGCGATCATCCGCATCGTGGAGGACTTGCCTGCGCCGTTGGGACCGAGGAAGCCGAAAGCCTCCCCCGGCTGCACGTCGATGTCGATGCCCTTGACCGCCTCGACCGTCTCCCCCTCGCGGGTGACGAAGGACTTGCGCAGCCCGCGCGCGGTGATCATCGGGGCGCCGGCGGCGGCACGCGAGTCGGAGGGCACGGTCCCCGACCCTACAAACCACCTCCGACAGCCGACGCGGCGGTTGAGAATGGCGCGCCGAGGCCGGTGGTTGAACTGAGGCGCAAGAGTCGATGGTTGAGGAAGGCGCGCTAGCGCCTGTCTCGAAACCACCCCGCCCCCGACGCCGACTCACCGCTACGGTGACCGCGTGGAACGCCGGCACGCGCGCTCGGGCTCGCCGTACGAGGACACCATCGGCTTCAGCCGCGCGGTCAGGCTCGGTGACGTCGTGAGCGTGAGCGGTACGACGCCGGTCTGGCCGGACGGCCACGTCGACCCCGATCCGGCCGTCCAGGCCCGACGCTGCTGGGAGATCGTCGTGGCGGCCCTGGCCGAGCTCGGCGCCACTCCCGCAGACGTCGTCCGTACCCGGCAGTACCTCGTCCGGGCCGACCTCGCGGACGCCGTGGGCGCCGTGCACGCCGAGGTGTTCGGTGACATACGCCCGGCGAGCACGATGATCGTTGTCGCCGGGCTCCTCGACCCGCGCTGGCTGGTCGAGGTGGAGGCCGACGCGGTCCTGACCTAGCCGGCCTCGCGGGTCTCGTCGCCGTGTCCGGGCCACCAGGCGGCGTGCCCCACCAGCGCGGTCAGCGCCGGAGTGAAGAACATCGCCATCACGAACGCCGCGACGAAGATCCCGAACGAGATCGAGAAGCCGAGCGCGACGAGCAACGAGTTCCCGCCCAGCATCAGGGAGGCGAAGGTCCCGGACAGGATCAGCCCGGCGGCGGCGACGGTCGGGCCGGCGTGCGTGACCGCCTCGGCGGCGGCGTCCCGCGCGCCCTTGCCCTCGCGGGCCTCCTCACGGAGCCGGGCGATCATCAAGATGTTGTAGTCGGTGCCGAGGGCGACGACGAAGAGGTAGATGTAGATCGGTAACAGGAAGATCAGCCCGGGCTTGCCCTGCACGTGCTGGAACAGGATGACCGCTGCCCCCAGGGTCGCGCCGAAGCCGAGCCCGACCGACGCCATGAGATACCACGGCGCCACCAGGCTGCGCAGCAGCAGCGCCAGGATGATCGCGATCACGATGGCGGCGACGGGGAACACGACCTTGTAGTCGCGGTTCATGGCCTTCTGGAAGTCGGCGAAGACCGAGGTGGTGCCACCGACCAGCGCCTCGGTCCCGGGCGGCGCGTTGGCGTGGGCCGCGTCTCGCACGGGGCCCTTGATCGCGTCGAGGGCCGCGTCGGACGTCGGGTCGTCGTCGAGGACGACGCTGTAGGAGGCGGTGAGCTTGTCCGGGCTGAGCTGGGCCGGGGCGACCGAGCCGACCCCGTCGGCCTTGCCCAGTGCCGCTGCGTACGCCGTGGTCTCGCCGGTGTCGAGCGGCTTGCCGTCGGTGGAGTGCAGCAGCACGACGGTCGGGTCGGTGGCGCCGGGCGGGAAGCCCTTCTCGAGGGTCTTCAGCGCGACCGCGGACTCGACGGTCTTGGGAGCCCCGGAGTCGCCGAGGTCGAAGGTCGGGTTGAACTGGAGGGCGAAGATCGCCAGCACCGCGAGCACCACGCCCGACACCGCGGCGTACGCCGCGGGGCGTCGTCCGAGGGACTTCCCGAGGGCGCCGAACCGGGCGTACTCGGGCTCCTTCTTCCACGCCTTCGAGGGCCAGAACACGCGGGTGCCGAGGAGCGACACCACGGCCGGCACCAGCGTGAGGGCCGCGAGGACCGTCACGGCCACCGCGATCGCCAGGGCCGGTCCGATCGACTTGAAGATCCCCAACGAGCTCAGGATCAGGGCCATGAAGGACACGATCACCGCGCCGCCGGCCGACACGATCGCCTCGCCCGCACGTGCGATCGCCTGGGCCACCGCCGCCTTGCTGTCCTCGCCGAGACGTAGTCGCTCTCGATAGCGGAACAGGAAGAACAGGATGTAGTCGGTGCCGATCCCGAACAGCACCACGATCAGGATCACCTGGATCGAACTGTCGGTCTTGAGGTCGAACGCCTTGTTGGCGGCGCCGATCAGTCCGACGGCGACCTGGGACACCAGGCCGATCACGATCAACGGGAACAGCGCGAGGATCACGCTGCGGAAGATCACCACCATCAGCAGCAGGATCAGCCCGAACGTCGTCAGCCCGACGATCGCCTCGGCCTTCGACGAGGCGTCCTGGGAGTCGAGCGCCTGCGCGGCCGCGCCGGTGACCCCGACCGTGAGGTCCGTGCCGTCCACCGCGGCATGTGCGTCGGCCCGCAGCTTCTTGGCGGCGTCCATGGCGTCGGGGTCGTAGGGGTTCTTGTCCTTGCTGATCCCGACGGCCGCGATCTGGACGAGCTTGTTCTGTGACGGCGGCTGCGCGACCACCCCGGAGAAGACCGGGTCGAGCTTCCCGTTCAGCTGGCCGACGACCTTCTTGACGATGGCGACATCCGCAGTGGTGAGCGGGCCGCCGTCGGTGCGGTCGAACACGACCAGCGCGCCCACGGAGCTCTGCTGTGGGAACGCCTTGGTCTGCAGGTCCGAGGCCCGGATCGACTCGTACTTCGCGGGCAGGAACTCCGACTGGTCCTGGGTCGCGCTCAGCTTCGGCGCCGTCAGGATGACCAGGACCGAGACGACGATCCAGCCGATGACGACGTACCAGGGATGACGTGTGGCCAGTCGACCGAGTGCTGGGAACACGCGTCCACCGTAGCGGCCCAGGTGTCACACCCGTCCCAGCGGGTCACCCCTTCGGGTGCTGCAGCGGACCTGGTGTCGGTGGGCTGCGCGAGGATGGAGCACATGACCGGGCCGGCCGACACGCTAGGACGCTTCAGCGCCCCCACACGGGCGTGGTTCGACGCGGCCTTCGCCGAGCCCACGCCCGCCCAAACCGGCGCCTGGGAGGCCATCGCAGACGGTCGTCACGCCCTGGTCGTGGCTCCCACCGGCTCCGGCAAGACGCTGTCGGCGTTCCTGTGGGCCATCGACCGGCTGCTCGGCGAGCCCCGTCCGGCAGGGACGGGCACCCGGGTGCTCTACGTCTCTCCGCTCAAGGCGCTGGCCGTCGACGTCGAGCGCAACCTGCGGGCTCCGCTGACCGGCATCCGGCAGACCGCCGAGCGGCTCGGCTCCCGGCTCCCCGACGTCACCGTGGGCATCCGCTCGGGCGACACCCCGGCCGCCGAGCGCCGGACCCTCGCACGGACGCCGCCCGACATCCTGATCACGACCCCGGAGTCACTCTTCCTGATGTTGACCAGCCAGGCCCGCGAGAGCCTGGCGCAGGTCGAGACGGTGATCCTCGACGAGGTGCACGCGGTGGCCGGCACCAAGCGCGGGGCACACCTGGGACTCAGCCTCGAGCGCCTCGACGCCCTCCTGCCCCGCCCGGCTCAGCGGATCGGGCTGTCGGCCACGGTGCGACCGCTCGACGAGGTGGCGAGGTTCCTGGGCGGCTCCAGCCCGGTCGAGATCGTGGCACCCGAGTCCGCCAAGGAGTGGGACCTCAAAGTCGTGGTCCCGGTGGAGGACATGACCCAGCCCGGGCAGTACGACGACTCCGAGGATCGCGACGACGACAGCAGCCGCGAGGCGACCTCCATCTGGCCGCACGTCGAGCAGCACGTCGCCGACCTGATCGGGCAGCACCGCTCCACCATCGTCTTCGCGAACTCGCGCCGCCTGGCCGAGCGGCTCACCGCCCGGCTCAACGAGATCGCCGCGGAAGCGGCCGGCGAGGAGGTCGAGGCCGACGGGCCGCCGCCGGCCCAGATCATGGCGCAGTCGGGCACGTCGTACGCCGCGGCGCCGGTCATCGCCAAGGCCCACCACGGCTCGGTGTCGAAGGAGCAGCGCGCCCTCATCGAGGACGACCTCAAGCGCGGTCGCCTCCCCTGCGTGGTCGCGACGAGCAGCCTCGAGCTCGGCATCGACATGGGCGCGGTCGACCTGGTGATCCAGATCGAGTCGCCGCCCAGCGTCGCCAGCGCCCTGCAGCGAGTCGGCCGAGCCGGGCACCAGGTCGGCGAGGTGAGCCGCGGCGTGCTGTTCCCCAAGCACCGCGGCGACCTGGCCCAGACCGCGGTCGCCGTCGAGCGGATGCGTGCGGGGCGGATCGAGTCGATGCGCATCCCCACCAACCCCCTCGACGTGCTGGCGCAGCAGGTCGTCGCTGCCGTCGCGATGGACGCGTGGTCGGCCGACGACCTGTTCGAGCTCGTGCGCCGCTGCGCGTCGTACACCGGGCTGCCGCGGGGCGCGTTCGACGCCACCCTCGACCTGCTGAGCGGTCGCTATCCCAGCGACGAGTTCGCCGAGCTCCGACCGCGCATCGTGTGGGACCGAGTCAGCGGCCAGCTCACCGGACGTCCCGGAGCCCAGCGTCTCGCGGTCACCAGTGGCGGCACGATCCCCGACCGCGGGTTGTTCGGCGTCTTCCTGGTCGGCGGCGACGACCGCCGCGGCCCGGGGCGTCGGGTCGGCGAGCTCGACGAGGAGATGGTCTACGAGTCCCGCGTCGGCGACGTGTTCGCGCTGGGTGCCACCAGCTGGCGGATCGAGGACATCACCCACGACCGGGTGCTGGTCACGCCCGCGCCGGGCGTCCCGGGCCGCCTGCCGTTCTGGAAGGGCGACTCGCTGGGCCGCCCGGCCGAGCTCGGAGAGGCGATCGGGGCCTTCACCCGCGACCTGGCCGCGGCCAAGCGAGACGCCGCCGTGTCGGCCGCCGCCGAGCGCGGCCTCGACGCGTGGGCCTCGGGGAACCTCGTCGACTACGTCCACGAGCAGGCCGAGGCGACCGGGGTGCTCCCCAGCGACCGGACGCTGGTCGTCGAGCGCTTCCGTGACGAGCTGGGCGACTGGCGACTCGTGGTCCACTCGCCCTACGGCACCCCGGTGCACGCTCCCTGGGCCCTGGCGATCAACGCGCGACTCCGCGAGCGGTACGGCGTGGACGGGCAGGCGATCGCCTCCGACGACGGCATCGTGATCCGGGTCCCCGACACCGACGCCGAGCCTCCGACCGGTGAGGTCATCGCCTTCGAGCCCGACGAGATCGACGACCTGGTGACGCAGGAGGTGGGCGGGTCCGCGCTGTTCGCCAGCCGGTTCCGCGAGTGTGCCGCGCGAGCGCTCCTGCTCCCACGCCGCGACCCCGGACGCCGCTCGCCGCTGTGGCAGCAACGCCAGCGCAGCGCGGCGTTGCTCGAGGTCGCGGTCAAGTACCCGTCGTTCCCGATCGTCCTCGAGGCGGTCCGCGAGTGTCTGCAGGACGTCTACGACCTGCCCGCGCTGGTCGGTCTGATGCGCCGGGTGCAGCGTCGCGAGGTCGGCATCCACGACGTCGACACGCACCAGCCGTCGCCGTACGCCCGCACGCTGCTGTTCGGCTATGTCGCCCAGTTCGTCTACGAAGGTGACTCGCCGATCGCCGAGCGCCGGGCCGCGGCGCTCGCCCTCGACCAGGGTCTGCTGGCCGAGCTGCTCGGCAGGGCCGAGCTGCGGGAGCTCCTCGACCCCGAGGTGCTCGAGGAGGTCGAGGCGACCCTCCAGCGCACCCATCCTGATCGTCGCGTCCGAGACGCCGAGGGCGTCGCCGACCTCCTGCGGTGGCTCGGGCCCGTCACCAGCGACGAGGTGGCCGACCGGAGCACCGACGGCGCAGAGGTCGTCGAGTGGCTCACCGCGCTCGCCGACCCGCGACGGGCGGTGGCGGTCCGGATGGCCGGCGAGGAGCGGTGGGCCGCGATCGAGGACGTCGGGCGCCTGCGCGACGGGCTCGGCGTCCCGGTGCCGCCGGGCGTCCCCGACGCGTTCACCGAGGCGGTCGACGACCCGCTGGCCGACCTGGTCAGTCGCTTCGCCCGCACCCACGGCCCGTTCACCGTGGCCGACGTGTCGACGCGGCTCGGGCTCGGCGCGGCCGTCGTCCGGCACACCCTCCAGCGGCTCGGATCGGCAGGCCGCGTGCTCGAGGGCGAGTTCCGACCGTCGGGCTCGGGAGCCGAGTGGTGCGACGCCGAGGTCCTCCGGCTGCTGCGACGACGCTCACTCGCGCGACTGCGCCGCGAGGTCGAGCCGGTGGAGCCGGCCGCCCTCGGTCGGTTCCTGCTCGCCTGGCAGCACGTCGCGCGCTCCCGCGGTGGTCCGCGGGGTGTCGACGGGGTGCTCCAGGTCGTGGAGCAGCTCGCGGGATACCCCGCGCCCGCCTCGGCGTGGGAGTCCCTGATCCTGCCCGCTCGCGTCAGTGACTACGAGCCGGCGTACCTCGACGAGCTGACCGCGTCCGGCGAGGTCGTCTGGGTCGGTCAGGCCAGCCTGCCGGGGTCCGACGGCTGGGTCTCGCTGCACCTCGGCGACCAGGCGCCGCTGACCCTGCCTGCGGTGGAGGAGATCCCGGACGCCGAGCTCCACCGCGCCGTCCTCGACGCGCTCACGCCGGGCGGAGCGTGGTTCTTCCGCCAGCTCCAGCAGGCGACCGGCGCCGGCGACCGCGACCTGGCGGATGCTCTCTGGGACCTCGTGTGGGCGGGTCGGATCACCAACGACACCCTGGCGCCGCTGCGGGCGCTGACCGGATCCGGCTCGGGCACCCATCGGAGCCGTCGAGCCGCGCCCCGCACTCGGATGGCTCGGCCTGCCCGATCCGGCGTACGACCGGCCCCGGCCTCGACGACCGGGCGCTGGTCGGTGCTCCCGGCTGCCGACGTCGACGCCACGCGCCGCGCCCACGCCACCGCCGAGCGCCTGCTCGAGCGGCACGGCGTCGTCACCCGCGGGGCCGTCGCCTCCGAGCGCACCACGGGTGGCTTCGCCGCCGTCTACAAGGTCCTCTCGGCGTTCGAGGACTCCGGCCGTTGCCGGCGCGGCTACTTCGTCGAGGGTCTCGGGGCGGCCCAGTTCGGCACCGCCGGGTCCGTCGACCGTCTACGCACGTTCACCGATGCGACGACCGAGGGGCAGGCCGACAAGCCGACGGCGGTCACTCTGGCCGCCACCGACCCGGCCAACCCGTTCGGCGCCGCGCTCCCCTGGCCCGAGCGTGACTCGTCGGGCGGGCATCGCCCCGGACGTAAGGCAGGAGCGCTGGTGGTGCTCGTCGACGGGGAGCTCACGCTCTACGTCGAGCGCGGCGGGCGCACGCTGCTCACCTGGTCCGACGACACGGTCCGGCTGGCGGCTGCCACGCTGTCGCTCTCCGACGCCGGCCGGCGCGGCGCTCTCGGCCGGATGACGGTGGAGAAGGCCGACGGCGAGCAGCTGCTCGGTGCGGGGTCCACCCCCCTGCGCGAGGCGCTCGACGCCGCCGGCTTCGTGTCGACGCCGCGCGGTCTGCGGCTGCGCGGCTGAGGTCCACCGGTGCCCGAAGGCGACACCGTCTGGCGAGCAGCCCGTGCGCTCGACCGCGCGCTCAGCGGCCAGGCGCTCACGGCGACCGACTTCCGGGTGCCGGCCTACGCCACCTGGGACCTCGCCGGCGCCACCGTGGCCGGGTCCGTCTCGCGCGGCAAGCACCTGCTGACCCGGATCGACGCGGATCGCGGCTGGACGCTGCACACCCACCTGAAGATGGAGGGCGGCTGGCGCGTCCTCACCCCGGGTCAACGCTGGCCGCGACCGGCCCACACGGCGCGCGTCGTGCTCGAGACCTCCGCCGCGGTCGCCGTGGGGTTCCAGCTCGGAGTGGTGGAGATCGTTCCCCGCGAGGACGAGTCCAGGATCGTGGGTCACCTCGGTCCGGACCTCCTGGGTCCGGACTGGGACGCCGACGAGGCACTGCGTCGGCTGCGCGAGGAGCCCGATCGCGAGATCAAGCGAGCGCTCCTCGACCAGACCCGGCTGGCCGGGGTCGGCAACATGTACGCCAACGAGCTGTGCTTCCTGGCCGGAGTCGACCCGGTGGTCCCGGTGGCGGCGGTGCCCGACCTGGCCCGGATGGTCGCCCGTGCCCACCAGCTCCTCGACGCCAACCGCCACCGCGCCGTGCAGTCCACCACGGGCGACCTGAGGCGCGGCCAGAACCTCTGGGTCTACCGACGCGGCGGCCTGCCGTGCCGCCGCTGCGGCACCCGCATCGTGGAGACGATGCTCGGCGAGGCCGGCCAGGAGCGGGTCACGTTCCGCTGCCCGCACTGCCAGCCCCGTCGTTGAGTCGGGCCAGGACTCCGGGACGCTGCACCTCCAGCCACGCGACCAGGTCACGGAACGGCACGCACTCGGTGTGCGCGCGTCCGCACGTGCCCACCACGAACGACGTCAGCGCGTTGCGGTAGGCGTCGTGGTTCCAGTCGTTGAAGTGGTTGCCCAAGATGACCGGCGCCCGGTTGCCGTGGAACGACCGCCGGTACAGGTCGTCGTACGTCGCGAGGACCTGGCGCTGGTCGGCTCGCGCCTGCTCGACCGTGCCGTCGAGCCCGCCGCGCTGGGTGAAGAAGTAGTTGTAGTCCATGGTGGTGACCAGGTGGTCGGTGCCGTGCATCGGGAAGGTCGTCATGCCGAGCTGCCACAGGCCCGAGTGCGGGTCGCGGGTCGGCCAGGTCAGCGCCGGGCGAGTGAACGACGCGTCGTACCGGAACCCGTGGCTCACCAGCGCCGGGTAGAGCGCCGCCGGGTGTCCCTCCAGGCACGGCGTGCGGTCTCCCGAGATGTCGCCAGGCGTCACGTCGAGCCGCACCGACGGCGGGAGACCGTTGTCGGGTCGGTAGTCGCGCAGCAGGTGGAAGAACTGGTCCAGCTCGACGTCCCAGTCACGGGTCGACCAGGTGTCGCCTCCGCTCGGGAGACCCGCCGAGGCACAGAAGTGGCCGTTGAAGTGGGTCCCGATCTCCATCCCTGCGCTCGTCGCCCGGTTGAGGTCGCCGACCTCGACCCGGACGTCGGCAGGACTCCCCCAGCCGATCTCGGAGGTCCCCGGGGCGTAGTACGGCGGGTGGTAGCGGTCCCGCGTCTCGTCGCTCAGCAGGTAGGTGCCGGACAGGAAGCCGGTGAACCGGAAGGGCACCTGCCGGGCCACCGACATCCAGTGCTGCCATTGCTCGTGCCAGCCGACGCCGTCGAAGCTCACCACGACGAACTGCGGCGGTCGCTGTCCACGACCCAGGCGCTGGGGGACGAAGCCGTCGGGCAGCGCGACCCCTGCCCGAGGGTGGGCGAACGTGGAGGTCGGCGCCGGAGTCGGCGGGGCCGAGGTGACGGCCACCACCGGCGTGGCCCGATCGCGCGGCGAGGCGCTCGGGCGGGACGCTCCCCCACAGCCCGCCAGGATGACACTGACCCCGAGCACGAGGAGTGGGACGAGGGTGCGTCGAGGGCTCGGGCGAGGCGTCACACCGCTGGGACGACGTCGTTCCCCCAGAGTTGCCTACGGCGCTCTGGACGGAACCCGTTGTCTGCGGCATCTTTCGTCACGCACAGGTGGTGGCTTGACACCACACGCGGTTCGCGCGAACGACACTGACCCCGGGGGGAAGATGGAGCAGAGTGAGCCACGCTCGTGGCCGGACTGGTGCCTTGACGGCGAACACGAGGACCAGCTGGCCAGGTACGTGAACCCCGACCGCGCCGTCGAGCTCGTGCCTCGCAACCGCAGGAGCTCTCGGCCGCGGCGCGCGAGCGGTCGGGAGCGCGCCGCCAGCCTCTACGAAACGCTGCGCGACAGGCGTATCCCCTACGCGCGTCGCCCGTGGAACATGCGGTCGGCGCCTGACGAGCTGGGGAGGTTCCAGAGGATCCGGGGGTTTGCCGAGACCGTCCGAGGGCCGGCCACCTGCCTCGACCTTGCCATCGTGTACGCCGGTATGTGCATGGCCGCCAACCTTCGGCCCCTGATCGCGCTCACCCGCGACGGCATTCCGCACGTGCGGGTCGTCATCGACGGCGAAGAGTCGCTCGAAGCCGCTACCGATCCGCCAGGTCCTGGCCCCGGCTTCGCGTCGACAGGACGAGCAGGAGTCGTCACAGGTGGCGGCCGGCCGCTGGCGGGCCTGCTGGGTGACCGATGGCTGGTCGTGGACGTCGTCGGAGTGGCCGGACGCGAGGACGAGGACTCGGTCCCGTTCGCGGACGTTGTGGACCTGATGGCGGCCGACCCCGACTACCCGGACGCACGATGGACGCTGGTGGACATCGCGAGCTTGCAGCGTGCAGCGGGATTCGTGCCGTTCCAGGAGCCGGACGCGCTCGACCGGCCCGCGATCCATGCCTACCTCCCGACGAGCCGCGACCTTCGTCCGTATGCCTCCCGGAACACCTTGACCGGCGACTTGAGCAGGGTAGTCCTCGACGCGGAGCGCAGCGGCGCGCATCACGGGATCGTCCTCCAGGCCCCGCAGGGCTTCGGCAAGAGCCACCTGGCGTTGCACCTGGCAGGCCAGGCCGATCACAACGCCGGCTGGTTCCTCGCCGCTGACAACCGCCAGACCTTGATCACGTCGTTGGCTCGAGCCGAACGGGAGGAGCAGACCACGCAGGGCCCGCTCCTCGAGGAGGACGGTGAGAAGCCGGACCTCCACGAGGACACGTCCTTGGCCTCCGCGGCCCTGACCCGGCTCCGCGAATCGAACGCACCCTGGGTCGTCGTCGTCGACAACGCCAACCTCGCTCCCGAGGACTCCGATGGCATAGCCGGGCTGCTGCCGGAGCCCTCGAGCCCCGGGCAGGTCCTCATCCTGACCACCACCCATGACGCGTGGCTGACCTGGGCGGAGGGTCGGCACTGGCTGTCGCCTCCGATTCCCGGAGTGGACACTCACGACCTGGCTGCGATGGGGCTGCCCGCGTGGTGCGAGCCGTTCGTCAACGGCCGGCCTCTCATTGCCGAGTCCTTGGCCGCTCTGCTCCAGGACCGCGTCCGGGGTGAGGTTCCAGACGAGGAGTCGGGGCCTGATCTCGTCTGGGCACTCTTCCGGGACGGGCGAGGCGCACGCCGACTTCCTGAGCGCGGCCCGACAGGTCGCCTGGGCCCCGCCCGAAGGGGTCACCGTTGAGGATCTTCACGGAGACTCGGAAGTCTTGCAGCGCGCTCTTGACGCTCTCGCGGACCTCGGTCTCGTGACCCCCCAAGGGTTCGCGAACTCTGCCGAGTTCGTCATGCATCGTCTGGTGAGCGAGGCGATCCGGAGGCAGACCTGGGACCAGAGCCCGGAGGAGGCGACGCACGCCATCGCGGGGGTGCTTCTGGAACCTGACGGCCGGTCGCTGCTGCTCAGGTCGAGCTCACAGGAGGCGCTCCGGCGGCTGGAGGAGACCGAGATCTCGCGCGCGGCTGACGTGAGGCCGGAGTGGCCGGATCACTCTGGCACGCCCTGGGTCACGTGCGGGAACGACGCGGACCTGTCGCCAGGTCCGGTGCGCACTTCGAGAAGGCACTCGGGTCACTGGATCCAGTGACCCAGCCTGCGGAGTACGCGGAAAGCCAGATGGGGTTCGCGCGCCCCGTGTACCAGCGCGCGTCGGCCGATGCAACGGAGCTGACGCGAGCACGTGAGGATGCCCGGAACGCGTCGGCCCTCTTCGCCCAGATCGGCGACCACGCCGAGACGGCGCAGATGTCGGCGCAGGCCGACGCCCTCGCCTTGCTGATCGAACAGAGGTTGGTCGCGCTCGAGAAGGCCCCGGAGAAGCGCCTCCAGCGCTACGTCGAGGTTCGCGCCGGACTCGAGCAGTCCTACCTCGTCCGGCTGGCCCTGGCCCGGCAGTCGAGCGAGCTCTCGGTGCTGCAGCCGCCCGAGTCCGCGGACGGACTGGGTGCCGAGCGGGCGTACTACAACCTGGCCGGCGTCAATCTCCAGATCGCCAAGACCGCCTGGGCTCTCGACCACAGCGACCCCCGGGTCCACTCGGCGCTCAGCGAGGCGACGGCTGTGTACGAGACCGTGCGTCAACTCCGCTTGGAGAGGTACCGGTCCCGACCACATCCACACCTGGCGGCCTGCATCCACGGGCTCGCGATCGTGATGTACTTCCGCGCCCTGTACGGGTTCGGCGCCGGTGAACAGGTCGACGCCGTCCTGAAGGCCCAGGAAGGTCTCTGGCAACGCATGACGGTCGCGAAAGGTCTCTCCGGTGACCCTCGCTCCGTCGCGCGCGACAACGATGTCGGCAAGTCCGTGGAGCTCTTGGTGAAGATCTGCCTTCTCGCTCTGGTGGACAACAAGCCCGCGGGTGACGTCGTCGCGGCACGCGCACATGCCATGAAGATTGTCGACGAGGCCCTGAGCGAGCTGGACCAGACCCTGGTCAGGTACACCCCCGAGGACCATGTGGATGACGAGGAGCACACGTCGTGACTGAGCAGATGGAGGTCGACGACCTCATCCAGGCCGTGAAGACCGGTATCCGACTCGCTGGACAGGCGGGCGAGGTCGAGTTCGTCGGATTCAAGCTCGTCGTGCGCACCGAGCTGACGTCCGACACGTCCGCCCGGGTCCGGTTGCGAGTGCCTGTGATCGACGTCTCGGTCGGCGGCGGTGGAGGCAGGTCTTCGAGGCAGTCGACGACGATCACGTTGGAGATGGCGCCGCAGCCCACCGACTACGGGGCGCTCACGACCACGCAGCTGGCACGTGAGATCGCCGCCGCGATCCGGGCGGTCAGGGCCACCGTACGCATGGCGAGAGGCGGCGAGGATCCCTGGGACCTGACTTCCGGGCGCGTGGACATCGAGTTCGCCGTGACCTCCCAGGGAAACCTGGCGTTCGGTCTCGACGCCGAACAGTCACGCGGGGTGACGCACCTTCTCTCGATCGAGGTGAGCCCGGGCACATCAGCACCGTCGAGCTGAACACACCGGGTTTCCTCCTACCTCATCCGGTGATGGAGTCGACCAGGTCCCGGATGCTGCGAATGGCCGAACGGACCTCCTGGAGGTACTGACTCGCCGAGAACGACTGCGCCAGCTCGGGCAGCACTCCGGGCGTCACCCCGACCGTCTCCACCGCGAGACCGTGGGGTACTCCCAGCATCCGAAGGGCAGCAGCGTGCTGTGCGGGGACGTAGATCGCTGTGGTGATGGCGAGCACGCTGCTTCCCGCGGGGAGCCTGGCGACCCGCTCGGCGAACCAGGCGTAGGTGTCGGCCGTGTTGGCGCGACGATGTGCGGGATCGCTCGAAGGAGCGGCCGCGACGCGGATCGGCATGGAGCCGTCCGGGTCGTAGGTGTTGATCGTCCACTCCGAGTTCCCAGCGCCGCCACCCTCGCGCGAAATGGGCTCCTCGAGCCCGAAGGCAAGGCGGGTTCCGAGGTCCAGGGCGTCGAACTCGTTGGTGAGGGCCGGATGTCCAGCCCGTTTCGCCAACTCGAACTCGTCCCCTCGGAATTCGCGGTGTCCGCCCAGTGCGGTCACCGCGCCGGCGGTGACCGCGCCCGACCGCATGAGCTCAGCGGCGTACGCCGGCCGGGTCAGGCACGCACGGACCAGTCCGCCGAGCAGGAACACATGGTCGTAGCGTCGCGATCTCGGAGGCGCGGCCGATCGCAGACCCAGCGCTTCGCTGGCCCGCAAGGCCAACTGCTCCTGATCCGGGGTCAGATCGAGTGATCCGGCGAGGTTGCGCTCGCCGCCCTTACGCGAGTCCCAGCAGACGGAGAACTCATCGAGGGCCCTCAGCCACTCGCGTACGTCGTCTCCCACGAAGATCAGCTCACGTACGCCTCCGAAGGCATCGACGAGCTCCCCCATGGGGTCGGAGCGAACCCACTGACGAATGTCGCCCATCAGGTCCTGACCGGTTCCGATCAGCGGAACGGGACGAAAGTCGTGCATGCCTGGATCATGCCTCTCGAACGGCGCAGCCGGCGGTGGTGGTGCTCAGAGGTCGAGGTCGCTCAGGCCCGGGTGGTCGGCGGGGCGGGGGCCGGCGTCCCACCGGAACAGCCGGTCGGACTCGGCGATGGCGAGGTCGTTGATGCTCGCGTGGCGTCGCGCCATCAGGCCGTTGCCCGCGAACTGCCAGTTCTCGTTGCCGTAGGACCGGAACCACGCACCGTCGTGGTCGTGCCACTCGTAGGCGAACCGGACGGCGATCCGGTCGTCCGAGTGCGTCCACAGCTCCTTGATCAGGCGGTAGTCGAGCTCCCGCTCCCATTTCCGGGTCAGGAACTCGACGATCGCCGGGCGGCCGCTGAAGATCTCCGAGCGGTTTCGCCAGCGACTGTCCGGTGTGTAGGCCAGCGACACGCGCTGGGGGTCACGCGTGTTCCAGCCGTCCTCGGCGGCGCGGACCTTGGCGACGGCGTCGTCGTGGCTGAACGGCGGCAGCGGGGGTCGCGACTCGCTCTCGCCCATCGGAACTCAGACCAACGACCGGTCTCAGGCGGCCGAGGCCACGACGGGACGGCGCGTCGTGATCGGCGTCGGCGCCGCGGCAGCCTCCTCGACCGCCACCGCCTCGGAGACGTCACGCAGGACCTCGGACAGCGGGGCGTCGAGCGCCGAGCACAAGGAGGCGAGGAGCTCCGAGGACGCTTCCTTCTGACCGCGCTCGATCTCGGAGATGTACCCCAGGCTCACGCGCGCCTGCGCCGACACCTGGCGCAGGGTCAGCCCCTGCTCGAGCCGGCGCTCACGGAGGACATCGCCCAGCAGACGACGGAACAGCGCCATGGGCCCTCCTTCGTGCCGGTCACCTGCGGTACTGCGGGTCGAGTGGTGTTCGCCCGCTGTGGAACGAACGCTACCCGAGCGAGGGTTGTTCCTCCCCGCGATTCCCCCGCAGCGTCTCACACAGCGCCGACAGCGCCTCCCGACACGCCCGGTCCTGGATCTGGTGACGGTCGCCCACCAGCTCCATCGTCACGCTGGTGACGCCGGACGGCGCCGCGATCCCGACGTACACGGTCCCGACCGGCTTCCCCTCCTGCTCGTCGGGCCCCGCCACGCCCGTGGTCGCGAGTGCGTACGTCGCGCCGGTGGCGTCGCGACACCCGACCGCCATGGCGCGGGCGCACTCGGCCGAGACCACGCCGTACCTCTCCACGAGCTCGTGCGGGACGCCGACCAGGGTCTCCTTGAGCGCGGTCGCGTAGGTCACGAAGCCGCCCAGGTAGCTCGCCGACGCGCCCGGGACCGACGTCACCGCGGCGGCGAGCCGGCCTCCGGTCAGGGACTCGACCGTCGCCAGGGTCGCCCCCGCCGCACCGAGGAGAGCCAGGGCAGACGCGGCATCGGGCTCGCGGGACGTTCGGCGCCTCATGAATGCCGAGGCTAGCGCCGGGATACGTTGCCGGACGTGAGCCGACCGATCGAGGACTACGCCATGATCGGCGACCGCAGCACCGCCGCTCTCGTCGGGACCGACGGGTCGATCGACTGGCTGTGCGTGCCGCGCTTCGACTCCCCGGCCTGTTTCGCGGCGCTGCTCGGAGACGAGGAGAACGGCCGCTGGCAGCTCTGCCCGACCGGCGACCATTCCGTGTCCCGGGCCTACGTCGGCGACTCCGCGGCGCTGCAGACGACGTTCACCACCGACACGGGCGTCGTGACGCTCCTGGACGTGATGCCGACGAACGGCGGCCGGATCGACGTCGTCCGGCGGGTCACCGGTGTCGAGGGCACGGTCGCGATGCACCACGAGTGGGTGGTCCGCTACGACTACGGGACCGTCCAGCCCTGGATCCGGCGACGTCTCGACGACACCGACGACCCCGCGATCACCGCCGTCGCCGGTCCCGACAAGCTCGTGCTGCGCGGGCCCCGCCTCCCGCATGCCGAGGGACACCGCCACGTCGACGACTTCGAGGTGAGCGCGGGCGACGTCCTGACGTTCTCGACGACCTGGCTCCCGTCGCACGACCGCACGCCAGGCGCCGCACCGGGCGCTGGTCGACGAGACGATCCACGAGGAGGTCGCGTGGGTCTCCGGGCTGGACCTCTCGGGGGTGCCCCGGACCGAGGTGGTGCGGCGTTCCCTGTTGACCCTGCACCTGCTCACCCATGCCGAGACCGGCGGCATCGTCGCCGCGCCGACCACCTCGCTGCCGGAGGACCCGGGCGGGGAGCGCAACTGGGACTACCGCTACTGCTGGCTGCGCGACGCCTCCCTCACCATCACCTCGCTGATCGCGGCAGGGGCCACGGACGAGGCGATGCTCTGGCGCGACTGGCTGCTGCGGGCCGTCGCCGGTGACCCCGCCGACCTCCAGATCCTCTACGCGGTCGACGGGAGCAGGCGCCTGACCGAGCTCGCCCTCGACGAGCTGCCGGGGTACGCCGGCTCCAAGCCGGTACGGATCGGCAACGGCGCCGTCGACCAGGTGCAGACCGACGTGTTCGGCGAGATCATGCTCGCCCTCGAGGCGGCCCGTGACTCCGGCCTGGGTCAGACCGACGACGCCTGGCGGCTGCAACAGCTGCTGCTCGACCACCTGGCCGACCACTGGCAGGAGCCCGACCGCGGGATGTGGGAGATCCGAGGGGAGCCTCGCCACTTCACCCACTCGCGGGTCATGGTGTGGGTCGCCTTCGACCGCGCCGTCGAGGCGGTCGAGAAGCACGGTCTCGAGGGCGACGTCGACCGCTGGCGCGACCTACGCGACCGGGTGCGCGAGGAGGTGCTCACCCGCGGATTCGACGAGGAGCGGCGTACCTTCCGGCAGCACTACGACACCGACGAGGTGGACGCCGCCCTCCTGATGCTGCCCCTGGTCGGGTTCCTCGACGGCGACGACCCCCGGATGCTCGGCACCATCGACGCCATCGAGCATGACCTCATGCGTGACGATCTCCTGCTGCGCTACCGGACGTCGTCCGGGATCGACGGTCTCTCGGGCGACGAGCACCCGTTCCTGGCCTGCTCGTTCTGGCTGGTCTCGGCGTACGCGCTGGCCGGGCGGGACGACGACGCCCGCGCGCTGTTCGACCGGCTGTGCGACCTGACCAACGACGTCGGCCTTCTGTCCGAGGAGTACGACGCCCATCAGGGACGGATGATCGGCAACTTCCCCCAGGCGCTCAGCCACCTGACGCTCGTACACGCCGCGCTGCGCCTCCGCCGCCGCTGATCCGCCGAGTCGTCCTGGGACGACTCGGCGGACCGGGGCTACTTGGTGACCGTGAGGGTCGTCGCGCCGACGGCCGGCTTGGTCACCTTGTCGCCGAGGTACAGCGCACCGACGATCTGCGTGCCGGCGTTGGGGAACGTGCCGGTGGTCAGGCTGGCGTGCCCGTCGACCAGCGGCAGCAGGGCCAGCTGCTGGTTGCCGACCAGGATCGCGACCCAGCCCGTGGGCGTGGCCTGGGCGGCCGAGACCGTCACGTCGATCCGGGAGCGGTCCTTCTTCCGCTGGACCCGGTTGGGCGTCGCGGTCACCGTGACCTTCGCCTGCTCCTGGCTGTACGGCGCGGACAGGCCGACGAGCTCGGGGTTGTGGTCGGAGGCGCGGAACTGGTTGGGCTGGTACAGCAGGGTCGCGTTGTAGTTGTAGCGGCTGTACTCGAAGCCCACCGACTCCTCGGCGTTGATCTGCCACACGTCGCGGCCGGTGACCATCTTGGCCGCGGCCGGGCTCGCCAGCACGTGGTCCAGCGAGCCGGCGAGGCCGTCGAACTCGTAGCTCACGTCCTTCGGGTCGTCGCTGGGCTGGTTGACGTAGCCCGCTTGGTAGAGGACCTGCATCGGGTCCTCCTGGGTGTAGCTGTTGAAGTCGCCCACCAGGAAGACCCGGTTGGTGCCGCGCGCGGCCGACACCTGGTTCGCGAAGTCGACCAGCGCGTGCGCCTGACGGACCCGGTCACCGTTGAAGGCGCCCTGCAGACCGTTGGCGTTGTCACCGGTCGCCGGCGGCGTGCTGTCGCCCTTGGACTTCAGGTGGTTGACGATCACCAGGAAACCGTCGGAGTCGAGGGCGCCCTTGCGCTTGAACTCCTGCGCCAGCGGCTCGCGCGCGTTGGCGAAGGGCTCACCGGGGTCGGACTGGTCGGACAGCACCACCGGGGCGCCGACCGGCTCGACCTTGGCGGGGTTGTAGATGAACGCCGTGCGGATGACGTCCTGCTCGGCGGTCGGCGGCAGGTCGGCGGGATCCGGCGACGGGACGTAGGCCCACCGCGTCGTACCGGCTGCGGCGTTGAGAGCGTCGACCAGCTTCGACAGCGCGTCGTCGCGGTCCTTGCCGAACTGGACGGAGTTCTCGATCTCCTCCAGCGACATCACGTCGGCGTTCATCGTGTTGATCGCCGAGGTCTCCTTGACCAGCTGCCGCTGGAGGTTGGTGGAGTCCCACGCACCGCGCGGCCCGTTGGGTGCGCACTCGTTGACGTCGATGGGGTTGCCGTCGCGGTCGGTGTACGCCGAGCACGCGTCGGGGTCGCCGACCTGCGCCTCGTAGTCGGCAGCGGAGGTCGGGAAGAAGTTCTCGACGTTGAACGTCGCCAGCCGCAGGTCGCCGCCGACGGCGCGCGGCGCCTGGTTGGGCGTCCGGGTGTCGCTGAACGTGGCCCACTGGTGGCCGTCGCCGGTCACCTGGCTGGTCGGCTGGAGCTCCCACAGGCCGTTGCGGTAGTCGAGGATCATCGGCTGCTGCAGGGTCGCGGTGGAGCCGATCCGGACCGGGTTGTCCGGGGTCAGCCACGGCATCGGGGTGTTCTTGTCGGTCGTCAGGAAGTTCCAGCTCGAGCCGTCGTTGAGCGTGACGAGTCGGGCGGCGTTGTCGGCCTCGACCTGCGCGATGTCGGCGCTGTCGCCGGCCGGGTAGACGTCGGTCGGCTGCACCAGCTGGTGGTCACCGGTGGCCAGCCCGATCTCGCCGTACTGGTTGGTGGAGTAGTTGTCGGTGACGGTGAACTCGTCGGTCGGCGCGATCAGCTCGCTCTCGTGGGCCTCGCGCGCGTCGTCGGTCGTCGGGTAGGCGAGCGACAGTGGCGTGACCCCGCCGAGCGGCGGCGCCCCGAGCTGCTCGACGTCGGCGGAGTCCACGCTCAGCTCGGTCAGGCCGCTGAACTCGCTGACCTTGCCGGTGACCTGGACGTAGTCGCCGACCTGGACCGTCACGGACCCGCTCGGCTGGTGGACGAACACCGCATCAGAGGCACCCGGGGTCGCGTCGGCGCCCGAGCCGGTGCCGTCGGTCTGGATGACGTAGCCGAAGAAGCCGCCGGTGGGGTACGCCGCGGTGACGACGCCCTGGGTGATCACCGAGTCGCCGACCAGCGGCGAGGTGGCGCCGGTGCCCTGGATCTCGGCGATGGTGTGCTCGGACGGGGGCGGCGGCGGCGTGCCACCACCGGAGTCCTGCGGGTCGGCGGGCAACGCGCTGAAGTCGACGGAGTTGTCGTCGGTGTCGGCGCCCGTCGCCGTGCGCTGGAGGGAGTTCGCCGTCGTGGCTGCGCCCGTGGTGGGCTTGGTCTCGAACGAGGTGGAGCTGGAGGTGGCGCCGACCATGTCGACGACGCCCGCCACGCCCTTCATGTCGCCCGAGGTCGTGATCGGGTCGGGTGTGTTCAGCAGGAACACCTGCCCACCCGCCGCGGCGAGGCTGAAGCCGAAGGGGCCCGCGTCCGGCGTCGGAAGTGCCACGCCGTTGGTCGCGGAGGCGGCGCCCATCTGGATCAGGTAGTGACCGTGGGCGGGCACGCTGCCGGTCAGCGCCGCCGGCGTCCCGCCGCTGCTGCCACCGGCGGACCGGTAGTGGATGTAGTCGCCGACGACGCTGATCGCCGCGTCGGTCGGGTTGAACAGCTCGACGTAGTCGGCGTTGTACGTCGCGCCGCTGTTGCCCCCGGCGCCGTACACCTCGCTGATGACCAGGCCGGTCCCGGCCGGGTTGGCGTGGGCAGGGCCGAGGAGGGCGCCGCCTGCGAAGACCAGGGCACCCGAGGCGACCACCGCGAGCAGGGCGTGTGACCTGCGGGCAGGGCGCGACGAACGAGAGAGACGAAGCATGGGACGGGGGGTCCTTCCGAGATCCGAGTGCCGAGAGCGCCGTGCTGACGGCTGAGCGGCACATTAGTACGGCCCACCCCAGGGGTCACCTGTCACAGGTGACCGGTCGATGAACGTCACGTGCCTCGGATGGAGGAGCGCTGGCGCCACACGTCGCGGAAGAACTCGAACCCCGACCACAGCGTCATCGCGACCGCCGCGGCCAGGAGCACCTCGCCCGCGTAGAAGAGGACCGTGCCCGCGTCGTGCAGCGGATGGTGCACCTGGCGCAGGGGCAGGCTCAGCCCGGTCAGGGCCACGGCCTGCAGGGTCGTCTTCACCTTGCCGCTCCAGGCCGCGGCGACCACGACTCGCTTGAGAATCGACAGCCGCAGCAGGGTCACCGACCACTCCCGCACCAGCACCACGATCGTCACCCACCACCACACGTCACCCACGATGGACAGCCCGATCAGCGCCATCCCGGTCATCGCCTTGTCGGCGATCGGGTCGGCGATCTTGCCGAAGTTGGTGATCAGCCCGCGCGAGCGGGCGATGTCGCCGTCCACCTTGTCGGTGACCATCGCGATCGCGAACACGACCGTGGCCAGGCACCGCCACAGAATGGAGTCGCCCCCGTCGTGGAGCAGGGTGAAGCCGTACACCGGGACCAGCAGGATCCGGACACCGGTCAGGACGTTGGGCAGGTTCCAGTTCCCGACCTCGGCGGTCTGCTCGGTCATCGCCGGGGCTCCGCCACCAGGTCGGCGCCCTCGGCGGCGACCACGACGGCCGGGACCAGGTCGCCGACGGCGTGCCCGTCACCGAGCAGCCGCGTGGTGCCGTCGACCTCCGGTCCCTGATGGTCGGACCGCCCCTCGGCGGCCCAGTCGGCCCCGTCAGCCCAGTCGGCCCCGTCGGTCACGGTCTCGACGAGGACCACGACCTCCTCGCCGACGCGCTCCTCGGCGCGGTCGGCGGTCAGCTGCTCCACCAGCCCCGTGAGGTGCTCGACCCGCGAGCGGATCTCGTCCTCGTCTTGCTTGCCGTCCATGCTCGCGGCCTCGGTCCCGTCCTCGTCGGAGTAGCCGAAGACCCCGGTCACGTCGAGCCGCGCCGCGACCAGGAAGTCGCACAGGGTCTCGACGTCGGACTCGGTCTCGCCCGGGAAGCCCACGATCACGTTGGAGCGCACTCCGGCGGTCGGACTGAGCGCCCGCACGCGCTCCAGCAGGCCGAGGAACGACTCCGGGTCGCCGAACCGGCGCATGCGCCGCAGGACCTGGGCGCTGGCGTGCTGGAACGACAGGTCGAAGTACCGGCTGACACCCGGTGTCGTCGCGATCGCCTCGACCAGTCCGGGTCGTGTCTCGGCCGGCTGCAGGTAGGAGACGCGGACCCGCTCGATGCCCTCGACGTCCGCCAACGCCGGGAGCAGGGTCTCCAGGAGCCGGAGGTCCCCGAGGTCCTTGCCGTACGACGTGCTGTTCTCGCTGACCAGGAACACCTCGCGCACGCCCTCGTCGGCCAGCCAGCGAGCCTCCGCGAGGATGTCAGCGGGACGGCGACTGACGAACGAGCCGCGGAAGCTCGGGATCGCACAGAAGGTGCACCGCCGGTCACAGCCGCTGGCCAGCTTCAGCGGCGCCATCGGTCCGCCTGCGAGGCGTCGGCGCACGGTGCGCGGTCCGCTGGCCGGGGCGTGCCGCCCCAGGTCGTCGAGGCCGTGACCCGGAACCGACACCTGACTGGCGTCTCTGTCGACCGGCGACAGGGGCAGGAGCTTCCGCCGATCGTGCGGGACGTGGGCCTGGTGTGACTCCCCGGCGAGGATCGAGCGCAGTCGGGCGGCGATGTCGGGATAGTCGTCGAAGCCCAGCACGGCGTCCGCCTCGGGCAGCGAGTCGGCCAGCTCGTTCCCGTAGCGCTCGGCCAGGCAGCCGACCGCCACCACGGCCCGCGTGCGTCCCTCGCCCTTGAGGTCGGAGGCGGCCAGCAGGGTGTCGACGGAGTCCTTCTTGGCCGCGTCGACGAACCCACAGGTGTTCACGACCACCGTCTCCGCGTCAGCGGGGTCGTCGACGAGCCGGAACCCGTCGGCGGCGAGCCGGCCGGCGAGCTCCTCGGAGTCGACGTCGTTGCGCGCGCAGCCCAGCGTCACGAGCGCGACGGACACCTCAGACGCCGGATCGGCGTCCGAGCTCGGTCCGGAGTCGGGGCGGGTGGTCGTCATCAGCCCCGAGTATGCCGACGCCAAGCGAATCCGGTCTGCTCAGCCCCAGGATCTCGATCTCTACCGTTGCGGCTTCTGGTCGCGGTAGGTGCGAGAGATCGGGCGATCCGCGGGCCCCATGCGCCCGCGGTCCTGCCCGTCCACCGATACCTGCAGCGACCCGTCGCTGGACTGGATGCGCACCGGGGCGGAGGCGTGGAACGTCCGGCTCTGCCCATAGGAGAGGTCGCCGGAGAAGACCAGCTTCCCCAGCCCGTCGCGCACCACGACCCGGACTCCCCCGCCGGCGGCCGTGACGGTCACCGGGACCGGGGCGGTCAGCACCGAGCGACTGTGGTGGGTGCCGCCCGAGCCGCTCAGCACGGCGACGTCCGGGGTGTGGCCGGCCCCTCCGGTCACCAGCCTGGCGACCGACCAGCACAGCACCAGCGCCATCACCGCGGCGACCAGGACCGACCAGTTCGGTCCGCCTCGCGTCGCCCGCAGGGAGCCGGCCCCGGCCAGCTCGGCCTCGAAGACCCGCCGCGGGTCGATCGGCGCGTCGGCGTACCGCTCGTCGTAGGTGGCCAGCATCGGCGCCGCCTCGACGCCGAGCACCCGACCCAGCGTGCGCAGATGGCCGCGCGCGTAGAAGTCGCCTCCGCAGGCCCCGAAGTCGTCGACCTCGATCGCCTCGATGACGTGCGGGCGGATCCGGGTCCGCTCGGCCAGCTCGTCGACGTCGAGCCCGAGCCGTTCGCGAGCGGCCGCCAGCGGCGGACCGATCACGGGCGTCAGGACCGGCGCCAGCTCGAGGTCGGGCTCGTCGACGTCCTCGTCGAGACCCGGGTCGTCCTCGGCCATCGCTCGTACGGCATCCCAGACCTGGGTGTCGTCGCCGAGCGCCTCGTCGAGCTCGGGGCGATCGTGCCGGACCTCGGCCCGGCGGGCGACCACCACCTCGCGGGCAGGTGGCGGCGTCGCGCTGGCGACGACCGGGCGCACGATCTCCGGCTCCCGCGCGGGCTCCTCGATCAGGCCGATCTCTGGCTCGTCGTCGTCGAATCGGTCGAAGCGCGCCGCCACGACGCCGATCAGATGGGCCAATGCCGGCCGCGGGTCCGGCAGACGCGGAGCTCGGGGCGCCGGATCCGTCTCGACTGCCGGTAGCGTTCCGGTCTCGTCCAGCTCGACTCCGTCGAACACCTCGGCGACCTCGGCGTCGACCTCGTCATCGACCTCGTCATGGACCACGTCGGCGACCTGGTCGTGCGCGGGCGTGACGGGTACGGCGTCCAGCACCGGGGTACGCCCGGCCGACAGGGTGCGCAGTGCCGAGGCGAGGTCGGGGTCGGCGCCGACCAGGCGCGTGCCGAGGCCCAGGGGTACGGCGAGCGGGGCGGCGTGCAGTCGGCGGTTGACGCCGGCGAGGCGACGCGCGCCTGGGTCGAGGTCCTCCAGGACCCGCTGGACGTAGTGCGTGCGGACCGTCAGCAGCCCGTCGCGCCACCACCGCCGGCTCTCTGCCAGCTCGACCTCGTGGATCCCGCCCCAGGGCAGGCCGACCCAGGTCCGGCCGAGCCGGAGCCGGACGCCGAGCTCGTCGGCCACCAGCAGCGGCGTGCGCGCGTCGAGGAGGGAGGCGAGGTTGACGACCCCGATCAGGGCCAGCACGACTCCGACGACCCAGTCCACGACCGAGCCCCCGGCGGCCGCGCGGGCGAGGTAGGCCACGGCCACCAGCGCCGCGCCCGCCCCGAGCGAGGCGGCGAGGCCGGTGCGCCGGCGTACCTCCACGAGCTGGTCGGGAGCCTCGGCGGGCTGCCCGATGGTCTCGACGGGGTTCGCGCCAGAGCTCGGCTCGTCGCCCGGCTGGCCGGTGACATCGAGGTGCAGATCCGCCTCGTCGGTGTCGAGCTCGTGGTCGAAGTCGGTGTCGATGGTCATCTCAGCTCCCCATCTCCCCTTGCAGGGTGGCGATCACGCTGTCGATCTCGTCGGGCTTGACCAGGACGTCGCGGGCCTTCGAGCCCTCGGAGGGGCCGACGACGCCGCGGCTCTCGAGGATGTCCATGAGCCGGCCCGCCTTGGCGAAGCCGACCCGGAGCTTGCGCTGCAGCATCGAGGTGGACCCGAACTGCGTGGAGACGACCAGCTCGACCGCCTGGATCACGAGGTCGAGGTCGTCGCCGATGTCGTCGTCGAGCTCTCGCTTGTTCTGCTGGGGTGCGGTCACGTCCTCGCGGTAGGTCGGAGTGAGCTGCTTCTTGCAGTGCGCGACGACCTGGTGGATCTCCGCCTCGGTCACCCACGAGCCCTGGACGCGCACCGGCTTGGAGGCCCCCATCGGCAGGAACAGCCCGTCACCCTGGCCGACCAGCTTCTCGGCACCGGGCTGGTCGAGGATGACCCGGCTGTCGGCCAGGCTCGAGGTGGCGAACGCGAGCCGGGACGGGACGTTGGCCTTGATCAGGCCGGTGACCACGTCGACGCTCGGGCGCTGCGTGGCGAGCACGAGGTGGATGCCCGCGGCCCGGGCCAGCTGGGTGATCCGGACGACGGCGTCCTCGACGTCGCGGGGGGCGATCATCATCAGGTCGGCCAGCTCGTCGACCACGACGACCAGGTAGGGGTACGGCGCGACCTCGCGCTCGCTGCCCGGCGGCACCTTGACCTTGCCGGCCCGGACCGCCTTGTTGAAGTCGTCGACGTGCCGGAAGCCGAAGTTGGCGAGGTCGTCGTAGCGCAGGTCCATCTCCCGCACCACCCAGGCCAGCGCCTCGGCGGCCTTCTTGGGGTTGGTGATGATCGGGGTGATCAGGTGCGGGATGCCCTCGTAGGCGTTCAGCTCGACCCGCTTGGGGTCGATCATGATCATCCGCACCTCGTCGGGCGTGGACCTCATCAGCAGCGAGGTCACCATCGAGTTGATGAAGCTCGACTTGCCGGATCCGGTCGCGCCGGCCACGAGCAGGTGCGGCATCTTCGCGAGGTTGGCCACGACGAACCCGCCCTCGACGTCCTTGCCGAGGCCGACCACGAGCGGGTGGTGGTCGGAGCGGGCGGTGTTGGAGCGCAGCACGTCGCCGAGGGAGACGATCTCCTTGTCGGAGTTCGGGATCTCGATGCCGATCGCGGACTTGCCCGGGATCGGGCTGAGGATCCGCACGTCGGCCGAGGCCACGGCGTACGCGATGTTCTTCGACAGCGCAGTGACCTTCTCGACCTTGACCGCCGGCCCCAGCTCGACCTCGTAGCGCGTGACCGTCGGGCCGCGGGTGTACCCCGTGACCTGGGCGTCGATCCCGAACTCTTCGAGCACCTGGGTGAGCCGGCCCACGACGTCGTCGCTGGAGCGCGAGCGCGCCTTGTGCGGCGAGCCCGGGCGGAGCACGTCGTTGCCGGGCAGCGAGTACACGACATCGCCGGACAGCTCCAGCTGCTCGGCCCGCACCGGGAGCGGAGTGTGCGGCGGCGCCTCGAGGTCGGCGTCCGGCTCCGCCGTGGCCACCGCCATCGCCTGGGTCGCCTCCGGGTCGCCCTCGGCCAGGGTGTCGTCGATCTGACCGCGCTTGCGCAGCTTCTTGAGCTGCCGGTCGGACAGGACCGGAGAGTCGTACGCCGGGTCACCGAGCTCCCCGTCGACCTCGTCGTCGAGGGGGGTGCGGCGTCGGCTGCGCACGCCGTTCTCGGGGAGGTCCGACTGCTCCTCGGCGGGGGTTCGGCCGAGCATCCGGTCGCGGAACGCGGCTAGCTTGACCGGCACCTGGTACACCGGCGTGGCGGTCACCACCAGGAGCCCGAAGAAGGCCAGGAGAAGCAGCAGCGGCACCACGACGTACGTCGAGCGCAGCAGGTCCAGCAGCAGGCTCGACACGACGTACCCGATGGCGCCCCCGGCGTCCTGCAGGTCCGAGGAGTCGCCGTTGACCGGCGCGGGGTTGCCGGCGGCGATGTGGACGGTGCCGAGGACCCCGAAGCCGAGCGCCACCCACCCGACGACCTGGCGGCCCGCCGGGCCGCTGGCCTCGGGGTCGCGCATGGTCCGCCAGCCGGCCCAGACCAGGATCAGCGGCACCAGCCAGCCGACCTTGCCGACCGAGCCGGCGACGACGGTCCGGGTGCCGTGCATGAGCCCGCCCGGCAGCTGCCACCACACGGCGGCGGCCGAGACGACGGCGAGGCCGAAGAGGAACAGCCCGACGCCGTCGCGCCGGTGCTCGGGCTCGAGGTCGTGAGCCGTCTTGCCGACCTTGCGGGCGATAGCGCCGATCCCGTGCGCGATGCCGAGCCAGATGGCGGCGATGCCCCGGCCCAGGGCCGCGAACAGCCGCAGGACCGGACCGCGCCCCGAGCGGACTGCTCGGGGCGCCGGACGCCGCTTGCGGGCAGACGTGCGGGATCGCTTCTTCGACGTACTCCGAGAACGCGTAGCTGGCTTGCTCCGGCTGCGCGAACCCGGCGGGGAAGACGTACGGGTCGCCATGGTCTCGACCCTAGGTCACTGTCACTCCCGTCACACGGATCACACGCCGCTCACAGTTCCCGGATGTGTGCCGGGCGTGACGGAACCCTCCGACGGTTCGGACGAGCATCGCCGACGCACCTGAACACCGACGCACCTGAAAACACCGACTCACGCCCGAGGAGACCCGATGAACGCCACCACCCGCCGCCTGCACCGCTCGCTGCTCGGCCTGGCCGCGGCCGCTTTCGGCGCCACGGTGACCCTCGGCGCTGTGACGCCCGCGAACGCGGTCACGACGTACGCCAACGGGACCGACGCGAAGCATGTGCAGACGTTCGACATCGTGACCTCGCCCGAGGAGACGCAGGACCTCATCAACGCCAACACGCTCCAGGTCGGCTACGGCGCGTTCTCGGCAGGCGACTTCCTGTGCAGTGGCGCGCCCCACGCGTACGCCGAGCACTTCCAGTTCGTCATGAACTCCGAGGACTGCGGGAGGGCACTCCTGAAGTGCGCCCAGAAGGTGGCCGACGGCAGCCACCCGGACCAGGTGGTCGCCGTGGAGTGGCACCCCGAGTTCCCGGCGATGGCGTTCGGCCACTTCGAGTGCCTCACGGAGCTGACCGGGCAGGCGGCGTACGACCTGATCCTCCGCGCCATCCAGCTGGCCACGGCAGCCGGCTGAGGCGATCTGGCCTAGGTGCGGCGCTCGAGGAGACCGCGGACGTACTGTGCCTGACCGAGGTGGGCGTTGACCTCGTTGACCACACTCACCAGCCGGACGCCCCGCGTGACCGGAGGGTCCCAGGCCTCGTCGACGATCTCGTCGAGGTCATCGGGCTGGAGGGTGGCGACGTACGCCGCGCTGCGGGCGGCGACCGCCTCGTAGTACCCCGCCAGGAGGTCGCCGTCGACCCGCACTTTGCCGACGTCGGCCCGGCTCATGGAGTACCCGTGCTCGTGGACGTCGAAGGGCAGGCCGAACCGCTCGGCCCAGCCCTGCTCGATCCAGACCTGCTCGCTGTCGGCGACGCCGGCGACGTGGTCGTCCTCGATGCGGGACAGGTGCCAGACCAGCCAGGCGATGGAGTTGGCCTCTGGGTCGGGGCGCCAGGCCAGGTCGTCGACGCTCAGCCCGGCGACCAGGTCAGGCATCTGCTCGCGGACCCGGCCCAGGGCGTCGGCGAGGAGCTCGCTCACGTTCATGGCCCCACCTTGGCACGCACCGCCGACAGCCCTGCCATGCTGCCTCCGTGGAGCTGCTCTGGGCCTTGCCGGCGATCTGCGCGGTCACGGACTGGTACGCCGTCGCGCGCGGTGACCGGCATACCGAGACGTGGGCCAAGCCCGCCACCCTCGTCGGGCTCGTCGTGGTGGCGCTGGCCCTCGGCGCGACGGACACCGGAGCCGGACTCTGGCTCGTGGTCGCCCTGATCCTGGGGCTTGCGGGAGACGTGTTCCTGCTGGGCGACTCCGACACCCGCTTCCGCCTCGGGTTGGGCGCCTTCCTGCTCGGTCATCTTGCCTACGTCGTGAGCTTCAGCCGGCTCGGCCTCGACCCACCGGACTGGGCCTGGCTCGCCTGGGTCGTCCTGATCGTCTGCCTGCTGTCGACGCGCAACGTCGCGCCCGCGACCTACCTGCGGTCCGGATGGGCGCTGGCCGGCCCGGTCGCCCTCTACACCGTGGTCATCGGCGCGATGGTGATCGTCGCCTTCGACACCGGCGAGCCGGTGATCGCCCTGGGGGCGACGATCTTCGCGGCCAGTGACTCGATCCTGGCCGTCAACCGGTTCGTGCGGCCGATGTCGTGGGCACCCGTGGCCGTGATGGTCACCTACCACGTCGGTCAGGCCCTCGTCGTGGCCGGCGTCCTGGCCGCCACCTGAGGGACACTCGGGTCGTCCGCCTGACGGAGGGCTATAGCCCCGCCTCAGGCGGACGACCCGGTCAATCCGGCCGGAGGATGATGGCGGCATGACCGATTCGCGTAGCGCGTAACTGTCGTCCGCGGCGTCCTTCGCTGCCCAGGTGGCTCGGATCCCGGTCGCCGAGCTCGACGGGCCGGGTCTCGGCCAGTGGGACCTGCGAGCCCTCGTCGGGCACGCCTCTCGGTCGCTGGTCACGGTGGACACCTACCTCGAGCAGCCCGCCGACGAGGTCGTGGTTGGCAGTGCTGCCGAGTACTACCTCGCCATCGCCGGAGCCCTGGGCGCCGGCGACGCCGCGATCGTCGAGCGCGGCGTGGCCGCCGGCGCCGCCCTCGGTGGCGACCCCGCCGCGTACGTCGAGGACCTGCGCGCCCGCGTGGCGGAGAAGCTCACGTCGTACGACGACTCGTACCTGCTGACGACGATCGCCGGTGGCATGCGGCTCGACGAGTACCTCCGCACCCGGACCTTCGAGCTCGTCGTGCACGGTCTCGACATCGCCGTCGCCTCCGGTGTGGACCCGACCTTCGCCGACGGCCCTCTCGTCGACGCCGGCACGCTGGCCGCCGAGGTGGCTGCGTTGTCCGGTCACGGTGCGTCGTTGCTGCTGGCCCTCACCGGCCGACGGTCGCTGCCCAGCGGCTTCAGCGTCGTGTAGCCGACACTGCCGTCCCGGGCTCACCGCCCTGTCGCCGTCGTGACGGAACGCTCGGCTCTGCGCCCGCACGCTTGCGGCATGAACTCACTCATCCGCCGCACCGGCCTCGGCCTCGCCGCCGCCGCTGCGCTCGTCGCCACCGCGACCACCACCGCCCACGCCGCCGAGCTCCACGATCTCGGCACACACGACAATCCCGACTACGCCATCGTGTTCGACCAGCCGGCGACCCAGATGCAGGTCTCATCACCCAACTCCGCAGCAGGGGGGCTCTCCTGCCTCGGCGCCCAGTGGCGCAACACGGACAGTCGGGGCTATGCCCTCGACGCCTTCCGCTGCGGCGACAAGGTGAAGGAGTGCGCCGAGTCGTTCGGCCCTCAGGACCGGACCGACACCCTGCTGGCCGTCGAGTGGCGCCCGGGGGCCGCGGGTGGGACGTACTCGTGCCTGACCTGGCGGACCGGCGACGCCGCCACCGACCTCTTCGTCCAGGCCGCACAGATCGTCACCGCCAGCGGCGGGTGAGATCACCGTCCCCGCGGGTCGTCCGCCTGACGTAGGGCCATTGCCCTACCTCAGGCGGACGACCCGGGCATTCCATCCGACCCGACCCTTTTCCGGAGGAACCATGAGACACCATCTCCGCCGCTTCGCCCTCGGCCTCGCCGCCGCAGCGGCTCTGACCACCACAGCGACCACCGCCGCCCACGCTGCCGAGCTCCACGACATCGGCACACACGACAGTCCCGACTACGCCCTCGTGTTCGACCAGCAGGAGACCCAGCAGTTGGTTGCAATGCCCGACTCCAGTCAGAAGGGAGGACTCGAGTGCCTCGGTGCACAGGGACGCAGGCTGGACGCCTGGCGCTACATGCTTGACCCGTTCGCGTGTGGCGCGCAGGTCGCCGTGTGCGCGGACTCGCTGCGCTACGTGGACCGGACCGACCGACTTCTGGCCGTCGACTGGCACCCCGGTCCCGGTGGCGGGACCTACTCGTGCCTGACCTGGCGCACCGGCGACGCTGCCGCCGCCCTCATCTACCGGGCCGTCCAAATCGGGTCGTCCGCCTGACGGAGGGCAGTAGCCCTCCGTCAGGCGGACGACCCGAACAGGAGGGAATCAGGACTCGATGACGACCGGGATGATCATGGGACGGCGGCGCAGCTCGCGGTTGACCCAGCGGCCGACGACCCGGCGAACCACCTGCTGGAGCTGGTAGGGGTCGACCGTGCCCTCGCGCATCGCCTCGTCCAGGGCATCGACGATCGGCTGCTTGATGTCGTCGAACGCCCGGTCGTCCTCCGCGATGCCGCGAGCGTGGATCTCGGGACCGGTGGCGACCTTGCCGCTGACCGAGTCGACGACCACGATCACCGAGACGAAGCCCTCCTCGCCGAGGATCCGACGGTCCTTGAGGTCGGACTCGGTGATGTCACCGATGTTCTCGCCGTCGACGAAGACGTAGCCGCAGTCGACCTTGCCGGCGATGCTCGCGACGCCGTCGACCAGGTCCACGACCACGCCGTCCTCCGCGATCACGACGTTCTCGACGCCGGTCGCCCGCGCTAGCTCGGCGTTGGCCTTCATGTGCCGGTACTCCCCGTGGACGGGCAGCACGTTGCGCGGCTTCACGACGTTGTAGGCGTACAGCAGCTCGCCGGCGCTGGCGTGTCCCGACACGTGGACCAGCGCGTTGCCCTTGTGTACGACGTTCGCGCCGAGGCGGGTGAGCCCGTTGATCACCTTGTAGACGGCGTTCTCGTTGCCCGGGATCAGCGAGCTGGCCAGGATGACGGTGTCGCCCTCCTCGATGTGCACGAAGTTGTGGTTGCGCTGGGCGATCCGGCTCAGCGCCGACATCGGCTCGCCCTGGCTGCCGGTGGAGATCAGCACCTGCCGCTCGGGAGCGAGGTCGGCGAGGTCCTTGGCGTCGACCATCACGCCAGGCGGGACGTGGAGGTAGCCGAGGTCCTGGGCGATCCCCATGTTGCGCACCATGGATCGACCGACGTAGCCGACCTTGCGGTCGTGCCGGACCGCGGCATCGAGCACCTGCTGCACACGATGCACGTGAGAGGCGAAGCAGGCGACGATGATCCGCTGGTCGCTGTCGTGGAAGACCCGGTCGAGGACGGGCGTGATGTTCTTCTCGGCCGTGGTGAAGCCGGGCACCTCGGCGTTCGTCGAGTCGGTGAGGAACAGGTCGACGCCCTCCTCGCCGAGCCGGGCGAACGAGCGAAGGTCGGTGATCCGCCCGTCCAGCGGGAGCTGGTCCATCTTGAAGTCGCCTGTGTGCAGCACCAGCGACGTGCCGGTGCGGATCGCGACGGCGAGCGCGTCCGGAATCGAGTGGTTGACCGCGACGAACTCCAGCTCGTAGGGCCCGAGTGTCAGCCGGTCGCCGGCGGCGACCTTGTGGTGGACCGTCTCCTTGAGCCGGTGCTCGCGGAGCTTCGAGTCGAGCAGGGCCAACGTCAGCTCCGAGCCGACCAGCGGGATGTCGCCGCGCTCGCGCAGGAGGTACGGCGTGGCGCCGATGTGGTCCTCGTGCCCGTGCGTGAGGACCAGCGCCTCGACCTGGTCCAGGCGACCGCGGATCGCGTCGAAGTCCGGCAGGATCAGGTCGACGCCGGGATGGGACTCCTCGGGGAAGAGCACGCCGCAGTCGACGATGAGCAGCCGGCCGTCGTACTCGAAGACGGTCATGTTCCGACCGACCTCGCCGAGCCCGCCGAGCGGGTAGATGCGCATGCCCCCCTTCGTCAGCTCGGGCGGCGCGGACAGCTCGGGGTGGGGATGGCTCAAAGGGTCGTCTTTCTGAGTTCGGGTCAGAGGAGGCCGGAGGCCTCCAGGCCGACGCGGAGAGCGTCGACCTCGTGGTCGGTGAGCGGCACCAGCGGGCCGCGGACGTTGCGGTTGTCGAGGACGCCGAGCAGCTGCAGGCAGGCCTTGGCGGTCGTCGCACCGTAGTTGGGCACGCCCATGATCGCCTCGGTGGCCGGCACCAGCCGGTCGTAGGTCTTGCGGGCCGCGGTGGTGTTGCCGTCGAGGAAGTCCTCGATCATGGAGCGGATCGGTCGGCCCGCGGCGTGGCCGACGACGCTGATCACACCGCTGGCGCCGTGCGCCAGCCAGGCCAGGTTGCTGACGTCGTCACCGCTGTACACGGCGTACCCCAGCTCCTGGAGGCGTACGCCGCGCGCGAAGTCGCCGACGGCCTCCTTGACGGCCACGACGGTGTCGCCCTTGACCCGCTCGTAGGTCTCGAGGGTGATCGGGGTGCCGGTGCGCCCGGGCACGTCGTACAGGACGACCGGCGTGCCGGTCGCGGAGACCACCTGCTGGAAGTGGTGGAGCACGCCGGCCTGACTCGGCTTGCTGTAGTACGGCGTGACGAGCAGCAGGGCGTCCGCGCCCAGCTTCTCGGCCTGCCGGGCGAGCTCGATGCTGTGGGCCGTGTCGTTGCTGCCGACCCCGGCGATCACGGTGGCGCGGTCGCCCACGGCGTCCTTGACCGCGCGCAGGATGTCGCCGGTCTCGGCCACCGAGGTGGTCGGGCTCTCCCCCGTCGTACCGCTGACCACCACGCCGTCGTGGCCGTGCTCGACCAGGTGCTGTGCGATCGCCGCCGTGCCGTCGAGATCGACCGCTCCGTCGTCGGTGAAGGCGGTCGCCATGGCCGTCAGCATCCGACCGAAGGGCGCCGAGGAGGTCATGCGGGTCAGGCTACTCGGAGCGCGCGCTGCCGGGCCGCACGGCGTTCACCATGCGTGTGGCCAGGTCAGCGGGGTACGGGGCCAGAGCACATCGGGGAGGAACCACCACTCGGAAGGGTTTCCACGTGTCCACGAGCGAGTCCGGCGGCCGCCGCGGCTTCATCTTCAGGATCACCACCGCGACCGCGTTCGGCGAGGGTCTCGACGGCTACGACCTCGGGATCATCAGCGTCGTCGTACCGCTGATCGTGGCGCAGTACGGCCTGTCGGCGGTGGAGGAAGGGCTGCTGGGCGCGGCTTCGCTGGCGGGCATCTTCTTCGGCGGTCCGATCTTCGGCTTCCTCACCGACCGCTACGGCCGCCGCCTGATCTTCGTGGCCGACCTGGTGGCCTTCGTGCTGCTCGGAGCGCTGCAAGGGGTCGTCACCAACGACACCGAGCTGCTCGTGCTCCGCTTCCTGCTCGGCTTCGCGATCGGCGCCGAGTACGCGATCGGGCAGACGATGCTCGCCGAGTTCGTCCCCAGCGCCAACCGCGGGGCGCTCCTGTCGACCCTGCAGACCGCCTGGTACGGCGGGTTCCTGCTGGCCGTCGTCGTGGCGTACACGCTGAAGGACCTCGGGGTGGACTGGCGCTGGATCCTGGCCACCGGCGCGATCCCGGGGATCGTGACCCTGCTCCTGCGCCAAGGGCTGCCGGAGTCCCCACGCTGGCTGGCCAACCACGGCCAGGAGGACGAGGCGCGCGAGATCGTCGAGGAGCACCTCGGCGAGGACTACTTCGAGGAGGAGGGCCTCGGCGACGAGCAGGCGGGCGACGCGACGTTCAAGGACCTGTTCGGGCCGGACATGTGGCGGACCACGGTCTTCGCCTGCACGTTCTTCACCTGCCTGGTGGCTCCGTACTTCGCGATCTTCACCTTCGCGCCGCAGGTCTTCGACGCCGTCGGCATCAACGACCCCAAGGCCAGCATCATCGGCTCGAACGCCATCGCGTTCCTGGGCGCGCTCGCCGGCGCCGTGCTCATCGAGCGCACCGGACGCCGGTCGATGCTGCTGACCTCCTTCTGGGTCATGGTGGCGACCCTGCTCGCGATCGGGGTGTGGCACTCGGCCCCGGCTGCGGTCGTGGTGCTGTGCTTCATCGGGTTCGCGTTCTTCAACGCGATGTCAGGCGACCTGACGGGCGTGTACCCCGCGGAGGTGTTCCCCTCGGAGCTGCGCGGCAGCGGGACCGGGCTCGCGGCGGCGACCAGCCGGATCGGCGCGGCCGGCGGCACCTTCCTGCTGCCGGTGTCCATCGCCCACCTCGGCATCGGCACCAGCATGGTGATCTCGGCCGGCATCTGCGCCGTCGGGCTGGCGGTCACGCTGGCCTGGGCCCCGGAGACGACGGACCGCACCCTGACCGAGACCAGCGTCGAGACGGCCTGACCGCTCAGACGTGGGGCATCATCTGGTCGGCGACGAGGCGGATGTGGTCGAGGTCGTGTAAGTCGAGGACCTGGAGGTAGATCCGCTCCGCGCCCAGCTCGGCGTACCTCCCGATCTTGTCGACGACCTCCTGCGGCGAGCCCGCGAGCCCGTCTCGGCGCAGCTCGTCGGGGCTTCTGCCGATCCGCTCGGCACGGGCGCCCAGGACGGCGTCGGTCTCACCGCAGCACAGCACCTGTGCCGCCGAGTAGACCAGGTCGCCCGGGTCGCGGCCGATCTCACGGCACGCCGCGCGCACCCGCTCGAACTGCGCACCGGTCGTCGCCTCGTCGCTGAACCCGACGTTGAACTCGGCGGCGTACTGCGCGGCGAGCGCCGGCGTCCGTCGTACGCCGTGGCCGCCCACCACGATCGGGGGGCCGGGCCGCTGGTGGGGCTTGGGCAGGGCGGGAGAGTCGACCACCGAGTAGTGGTCACCGCTGAAGGAGAAAATCTCGCCGTCCGGCGTCGACCACAGCCCCGACAGGATCGCCAGCTGCTCGGTGAGCCGGTCGAACCGCTCGCCCACGGGCGGGAAGGGGATGGCGTAGGCGTCGTGCTCCTCCGCGTACCACCCGGCGCCGAGCCCGAGCTCGACCCGGCCGCCGCTCATCTGGTCGACCTGGGCGACGGAGATGGCGAGCGGGCCCGGATGGCGAAAGGTCGCCGACGACACCAGCGTGCCGAGCCGGATCGTGTCGGTCTCGCGGCGCGATGGCCCCGAGCGTCACCCACGAGTCGGTCGGTCCCGGCAGTCCGTCACCACCGCCCATCGTGAGGTAGTGGTCCGAGCGGAAGAACGCTCCGAACCCCAGCCCCTCCGACAGTCGCGCGACGGTCAGCTGGTCGTCGTACGTCGCGCCGAGCTGGGGCTCGACGAAGATGCGCAGCTCCATGCCCCCACCCTGCCACCAGGCGTCGGGACGGCATTCTCCGAGGCTGTGTCGTACCAGGTACGTCGCCGTCTCGGAGGTTCGTCGCTCAGAGCTCGCAGGCGGGTCCGCAGCTGCGCGGACGTCCGCTCCATCCACCGTGTTCGAGCAACGAGGCCAGCCGCGCAGCGGTGCGGCACGGACGGTCGAAGACCTGCCCGCACCCCAGCCGGACGGTACGCCGGCCACCGCTGGCGGCATCGAGATCCCGGTCGAGATCCCGGTCGAGATCACTGTCGCGTGCGGTCGGCGTGCCGTGGACCAACTGGCCGTCGAGCTCGACGTACAAACTGAACATGTCGTAGGACGCATCGCGGTAGATGCGGCCGCCGTCCAGTCGGTCGGGCTGCTGTCGGCGCGCCCGCGGCAGCCCGTGAGGGCGCTCGACCTGCGTCACGAAGCCGTGCTCCAGCACGGAGCACGTTCCTGCGGCGAGGTCGTCGAGGACCGGGAGGAGCCAACGACGTCGGCGCAATCGTGGATGACGAGCCAACGCGTCGGCGAGCCGCCGAGGAGTGGTACCGCGCGATCCGCACGCGGACGCCAGCACGTCGATCGCGGCCCAATCGCTTCGAGCACGGCCCGCCTCCAACAGCAGGGCGTCGTCGAGCCGGATCCTCGGTGGCGAGGCGTTGTCCTGGACCAGCCCGACGAGACCACTCACATAGCGAGGCCTGTAGCCACGGTGCGCCCGGACGTTCCTCGATGCGTCGACGGCGATCACGATCAGGCCGTCCGTCGCCCGGGGGACCCGCCATCCATTGCCGAGAACAGCCCGGATCGCGGACTCACCTCCCAGCGCAGCGGGCCAATAGTGCAACACCCCTGCCCACGCTCGCTGGCGCCACTCGAGCGGACCTGTGTGGTCGACGAACACTCCCGGCAGCACGCGGGACCACTCGCGGCGACGCACGAGGCGCTCGAGATCGTGCGGCGCGGCCCCGGCGCGCTGCGCCTGCCGACGGGAGATGACGCCATCCTGCGCTGTCAGGAGTCTCCGGATCTCGCCGGAGGCGGTGGGCGGCAGCACGCGAAGGAACGATGCCTGCCTCGTTCTCTCCATGCCACCGTCGCCCGGGCGCCTGTGGAGAAGGGTGGTCAGCGGGGTTCGGGACGGCCACCGGTGGTGCGGCAGGCAGCGGCGGCGAGGGCGTGGCCGTCGCGCAGGCACACCTCCGGGGAGGCCTCGCGCGCTCGAGCGGCGAGGAAGCCCGCGGCGAAGGCGTCCCCGGCGCCCGTGGTGTCGAGCTCGGGTCGGTCCAGGGGTTCGGCGGCCAGAGCGACGTCGGCCTCGCCGTTGCTCCAGGCCGCGACGCCGGAGCCGGCGGTGACGACCGCCTGGCGAGTGCCACCGGCCAGGCCGCGTGCGAGCGTCTCCGCGTCCCCGGACGTGCCGGCGAGGACCGCCGCCTCCTTCTCGTTGGCGAAGACCAGGGCCCCGTCGGGCACCATCCGCCAGAACTCCGCCGCCCCGAGCGCCTCCAGCGGAGCCGCCGAGGCGGCGCCGACCGAGACCGTCATCCCGGCCTCGCGCGCCACCTCCATCGCGTGGAGCGCCGCGTCTCGCGAGTCGCGCAGCAGCGCGTAGCCCGAGACGTGGAGATGGTCGCCGGCGCGGAACTCCTCAGCAGGTACGTCGTGCTCCAGCAGCGAGAGGTTCGCTCCCGGGTCGGGCACCATCGTCCGCTCGCCGACTGGCGCCACCAGCACCAGGCAGGTGCCGGTCGGGCGGGTGCGATCGACTCGGAAGCGCACGTCCACGCCCAGCCGGTGCAGGCTCTCCACCTGGGACTGGCCGGCCGCGTCGTCGCCGATCGCCCCGATGAACGTCGTGGTCTCCCCCACCCGGCTCAGCCAGGCCGCGGTGTTCGCCGCCGAGCCGCCACCGACGTAGGAGATGACGCCCGGGCTGTCGGACCCCTCGGCGAGCGGGCCGAACAGCCGCGCCACGACATCGACCATCAGGTCCCCGAGGCAGAAGAACGTCACGAGCGCGGTCCGAGCCCGGCGTACGCCGTCGCGACCTGCGCGGCGAGCCGCGCGTTGGACCGGACCAGGGCGACGTTCGCCCGCAGTGAGGCGCCCTGGCTCTCGCGGTGGAACCAGTCAAGCAGGAACGGCGTGACGTCCTTGCCGTGCACGCCCTCCCGGTCGGCGGCGGACAGGCCGGACTCGAGCAGGGAGTCGTGCAGCGTGCGGTCGAGCTCCTCGTCGGGCGCGATCGGGTTGGCCAGGACGATCCCCAGGTCGTCGGTGCCGACCCCGGCGCGCGCGGACAGGATCGAGGCCACCTCCTCCGGCGACTCGACCCGCCAGCCGACCTCGTGGCCGCTGTCGGCGAGGTAGAAGCCCGGGAACCGGTCGGTGCGGTACCCCAGAACACCGACCCCCAGCGTCTCGAGGCGCTCGAGCGTCGCCCCCACGTCGAGGATCGACTTCACGCCCGCACAGACGACGAGCACGCCGGTGCGCGACAGGGTGGTCAGGTCGGCCGACTCGTCGAACGTCTCCTGCGCCCCGCGGTGGACGCCGCCCAGCCCCCCGGTCGCGAACACCGTGATCCCGGCCCGCGCCGCCAGGTGCGCGGTCGAGGCGACGGTGGTCGAGCCCACGCCGCCACGTGCCAGCACGGACGCCAGCTCGCGCACGCTGACCTTCACGGCGTCCTCGTCGTTGGCGAGGCGGTCCAGCGCCGCGTCGTCGAGCCCGACGTGTGCCTGTCCGTCGATCACCGCCACCGTAGCCGGGACGGCGCCGCCGTCGCGCACCGCCTGCTCGAACTCGCGCGCCAGGCGCGCGTTGTCGGGACGAGGCAGGCCGTGGCTGATGATCGTGCTCTCCAGCGCGACCACGGCGTTGCCCGCGGCCAGCGCGTCGCGAACCTCGTCGTGCACCTGCACGGCGCCCCCTCTCAACGCGTCGAACGAGTCAGCTGCTCACCGGCCGGTCGAACGCGCGGCGTACCAGCTCCAGGGCCTCATCCTGCCGGACGCCGAGCGCCCGCATCGCGTCGGCGTACGACGCGGCGGCCTCCTTGGCGGCACGGTCGCCGCCGTCGCCGTTCACGACGGTGCCGTTGCGGCCGCGGGTCGTGACGACCCCCGCGTGCTCCAGCTCGCGGTAGGCGCGGGCCACCGTGTTGGCCGCGACGCCCAAGGCCTCTGCGAGCGCGCGCACGGTCGGCAGCCGGGTGCCGGCCGCCAGGTCTCCCGACGCGACGCGCCGGGCGAGCTGGCCGCGCAGCTGCTCGTACGGCGGGTCGGCAACGTCCGGGTCGACGACCAGTCCGAACGAGGACTCGGCGCTCATCGGCGCTCCCACCAGACCCAGGTGAACCCGTCGCGCGGCTCACGCCTCGTCTCGACCCACTCCTCGCCGAACTCCGGGTACGTCGTATCGCCCTCGGGCTGCAGATCGACCTCGGTGAGCACCTGGTGGGTGGCGATCGGGAGCGCCTGGGTGTAGACGTCGGCGCCCCCGACGACGAAGGTCTCGCCCGGCTGCTCGGCGGCCAGGTCCAGCCCCTCGGCCAGCGAGTGCGCCACCAGCACATCCGGCGCCGACCAGGAGGTGTCGCGGGTCAGCACGATTGTCGTCCGCCCGGGCAGCGGGCGCCCGATCGAGTCGTACGTCGCGCGGCCCATGACCAGCACACCCCCCATGGTGGTGGCCTTGAAGTGGGCGAAGTCCTCCGAGAGGTGCCACGGGATGCCGCCGCGGTCGCCGATCACCCGGTTGGCGGCGTAGGCCGCCACGAGGGTGATCCGCCTCGGGCCCGGGGACTCAGACGGCAATGGGGGCCTTGATGCCGGGGTGGGGGTCGTACCCCTCGACGGCGATGTCCTCGAGGTCGAAGCCGTCGATGGCCGTGACCGCCTCGTTGAGCCGCAGGGTCGGCAACGGCCGCGGCTCGCGGGTCAGCTGGAGCCGGGCCTGCTCGACGTGGTTGGTGTAGAGGTGAGCGTCGCCGAGCGTGTGCACGAAGTCGCCGACCCGCAGCCCGGACACCTGGGCGACCATGTGGGTGAGCAGCGCGTAGGACGCGATGTTGAAGGGCACGCCCAAGAACACGTCGGCCGAGCGCTGGTAGAGCTGACAGCTGAGCCGCCCGGGGCCGTCGTCGGCCGGCGCGACGTAGAACTGGAACATCGTGTGGCACGGCGCGAGCGCCATCTGCGGGATGTCGGCGACGTTCCACGCGGAGACCACGTGCCGACGGCTGTCGGGGTCGTGCCGGAGCTGGTCGAGGACCTGCGCGATCTGGTCGACGTGCCGGCCGTCGGGCGTCGGCCAGGAGCGCCACTGGTAGCCGTAGACCGGACCGAGGTCGCCGTCGGCGTCGGCCCACTCGTCCCAGATCGTCACGCCGCGGTCCTGCAGCCACTTGACGTTGGTGTCACCGCGCAGGAACCACAGCAGCTCGGCGAACACCGAGCGCGTGTGGATCTTCTTGGTGGTCACCAGCGGGAAGCCCTCGGACAGGTCGAAGCGCATCTGGTGGCCGAAGACGCTGTGCGTCCCGGTACCCGTGCGGTCTGACTTCTCGACCCCCTCGTCGAGAACGCGTCGGAGGAGATCGAGGTAGGCCTGCATGGGGTCAATCTAGAACGCCGCGCCGACAGCGGGCGGACCCACGCGGGATGCCGACCGGCTCAGCCGCCCAGACCGACCGTGCCGGCGATCGTGGTCGTCGCGTCGCCACCGACCCAGACCGTGGAGCCGTCCTTCTCGACGTGCACGCGCCCGGCGCGACCCAGCACCGTTCCCTGCGACGCGACGTACGACGAGGGCAGGCGGTCGCCGGCCAGCCACTGGCCGATGCTCGCGTTGAGGCTGCCCGTGACCGGGTCCTCCACGACCCCCAGACCCGGTGAGAACGCGCGCACCTCCACCGCGCACTCGGAGCCGGCCGGGTACATCCCGACGAGACCGATGTCGAGGTCGCCGAACGCCGACCAGTCGGGTCGCACGTCGAGGACGGCCTGCGCGTCCCGCATCAGCACGACGACCCAGCCCGGCCCGTTGTCGCCCCACGACAGGTCGACCACGTCGTCGTCGGTCAGGGCCAGCGCCCGCAGGATGCGGGCCCGCTCGTCGGTCGAGACCGGGCCCTCGCGCAGGAGCGGCGGTGCCGCGAAGGCCAGGCGCTCGCCGCGCCGGATCCTGACCAGTCCGGCCGCGCACTCCTGGACCAGCCCGTCGGGCGAGCGCCCCTCCCCACCCGCGTCCAGCCACGCGTGCGCGCTGCCGATGGTCGGATGGCCGGCGAACGGGAGCTCGCCACCCGGCGTGAAGATCCGGAGCCGGTAGTCGGCGTCCGGGTCGCTCGGCCTGAGCAGGAACGTCGTCTCGGAGAGGTTCGTCCACTGGGCGAAGCGCTGCATCTGGTCCGCGTCGATCCCGTCGGCGTCGTGGACCACGGCGACCGGGTTGCCCTTCAGCGGCTCGGTGGAGAACACGTCGACCTGGGAGAAGCGCAGCACCTGCCCAACGTAGAGGTGCAGGCGGTCCGCTGTGGATATTGAGGTGAGCCCTGGGGGTGGTTCCTGGTCAGATGGTGACGTGTCTCGGCTCGGAACGTCCCTGCGACGCCTCATCCCGCCCACGCCGCTGTCGCGGCGGCTGGCGACGCAGTCACTGCTGTTCGCGACCGCCGAGGGCACGTTCCTCACCGGCTCCGCCGTGTTCTTCACCGAGGTCGTCGGCCTGCGCGCGGCACAGGTCGGTCTCGGCCTCACCGTGGCGGGTGTCGTGTCGTTCCTGGTGGCCTACCCCGCCGGCAAGCTGACCGACCGGTTGGGGCCGAAGCGGATGTGGTCCGCCGGGGCGATGGTGACCGCCCTGATGTTCGCCGCCTGGCCCTTCATCGACAGCTTCGTGGGCTACCTCGTGATGGTCGTGGTCTTCGAGATCGTGGAGAACGCCGGCGGTGCGGGCCGCAACGCCTACATCCTCGACGTGATGCCGGAGGACGAGCGCGTCGCGACCCAGGCCTACATGTACTCCGCCCTCAACGTCGGCTTCACCCTGGGCGCGATCGTCGGCGGCATCGCGCTGGCCTTCGACAACCTGACGGTGATGCGCTGGATGCCGCTGTTCACGCTCGCCATCGGGCTGGTGAACGCCGTGTTCATCGCGCGGCTCCCCCGGGCGCCCCACGACATCGCACGGGCGTCGTCCGCGAGTTCGGGACCGAAGGTCGAGCCGGTCGGCCGCGGCCCGCTGCACAACGTCGGCTGGATGCTGGCGAGCCTCTGCAACGGCACGATGTGGACCAACCAGGTGCTGCTCAACGTCGTGATCCCGCTTTGGCTGGTGCAGGCCACTGACGCTCCGCACTGGTTGCTGGCGTGGCTGTTCGGCACCAACACGGTGCTGTGCATCTTCCTGCCGGCCTACACCTCGCGCGGTGTCGCGACGCTCTCCGACGCCCTGCGGTCGGTGCGTATCTCCGGCGTCTTCTTCGTCGTCTCGTGCCTGATCACGATGGCGACCCACAGCACCGCCGGCTTCCTGACGATCTTCCTGGTCTGGCTCGGCCACGTGGCCGTCACCGGCGCGGAGCTGTACATCTCGGGCGCCAGCTGGGCCTTCCAGGCCAAGCTGATGGACCCCGCGCGCCGCGGTGAGTACGGCGGCGTGGCCGAGGTCTTCAGCACGCTCGGCGGCCGCTGGGCGCCCGCGGCGTACACCTTCCTGGCGATGTCCTGGCACCCGGCCGGCCTGCCCGGCGCCGGGTGGCTGGTGATCGGTGGGGTCGCCGTGCTCGCCGTCGCTGGGATGCACCCGTCGGTGCGCATGGCCGAGCGGTTCCTCGAGCGCGAGGGCATCACCTTCGACGTCCCGGCCGCGAGCGGTGGCGCCGAGGCCGCCGTGGCACCCTCCCTGGGCTGAGGCTGACATGCTGGCGGGCATGGCCGAGCTCCGTGAGTGGTCCCAGCAGGTCGCCTCCTGGAGACGCGAGGTGCATGCGCTCTACGACGCCGTCCGGGTCAACCCCGACCCCGCCGCCGCGCACGCCGACTGGGTCGCCGGACGCACCGCGCTGTTCGGCCGCCATCCGGCCAGTGCCCTGCAGCCCGACCAGGTGCTGAGCCACGCGGCGTACGACCCGGCCTACCGCTTCCTGCTGCCGCTCTCTCCCGCCGAGCCGGAGGACTGGGACTACACCACCGGCACCGACGGCGTCGTTCCGTTCAAGCGGGCCGGTCGCTTCGAGATCCCGGACATCGGCACGCTCGACGTGTGGTGGCTGGGCTCCTACGGCAACGGGATCTTCGTCCCCCTGCGCGACGCCACGGCCGGGCACACAACGTACGGCGCGGGGCGCTATCTGCTCGACACCGTCAAGGGCGCGGACCTCGGCCGTGAGGACGACGCGTGGGTGGTGGACCTCAACTTCTCCTACAACCCCTCGTGCGCCTACGACCCTGCCTGGGCCTGCCCCCTCGCCCCCCTCGGCAACCGCCTCCAGGCCGAAATCCCCGTCGGCGAGCTCGCCGTCCACTGACCCCCCCTCTTCGTTGAGTTGGCCCTGCGGGCTCGTTGAGTTGGCCCTCCGGGCTGCGTTGAGTTGGCTCGCCGGGCTCGTCTGGTCCAGTCGCGGCAGCCGCGAAGGCCAAGTGAACGCACCCGGAGGGCCAACTCGAACGAGCCCGCAGGGCCAACTCAACGAGCACGCAGGGCCAACTCAACGACGTACGTCGCGAAGGCGGCGACGTCGCGGCCGCGGCGGAGGGGGTGGGGGTACTGCGAGGGGAAGGCGCCCTCGCGGACGGCCAGCGCCTCCCGCAGCACCCGATGCCACCGCTCGGGGTAGTACTCCAGTCCCCACCGGACGGCGCGGGACTTCGAGGTCTGCTCGCCGGTGACCAGCAGGTGGTGGAGCCGTACGACTCCCGGCACCACCCACTCGCACGCGAACGGCCGGGCCGAGCGGATCGGCTGTCGGCGGCAGCCCGCCGCCTGCCGACGCCAGTAGGTGTCGAGGTTGCCCAACGTGTAGGCCCGCAGCACCTCGTCGTCGGTCCAGACACCGAGCGACTCCACGGGCGGGCCGGCCACGGTCACGCCGTGCCGCGCCAGCTCGTGCCACGACACGCAGGAGAGGCTGAACCGACCCGCGGCCTCGAACGAGTGCTGGAACACCGTCAGCCGGTCGCGACACTCCTCGGGATCGCGGGTCAGGTCCGCAGCGAGCACATGCACCCCGTCGAGGTACGGCGCGCTGCCGTGCGTCGCGGCGACAGCCACGTGCGCCTCCCGCAGCGCGGCCACGTCCGACGAGCTCGGCGTTCGGTGCAGCGTCGCGGTGAAGTCGACGTCGCTCTTGCCCTCGACCCACTCGCCGAACGCGAGGCCGCCGTGCAGGTAGAGCCCGCTCACCAAGCCTTCGGGGACCGCGTCGAGGAACGTCGCGCACACGCCCGCGACCGGCGCGGGCAGCGACGTCACGCCGACAGCGACATCGGGCCGTACACCTCGCGGTCGTGCTCGAACAGCGTGACCGCGTCGACCCCGGCCGCCGACAGCTCGGCCCACACCTCGCCGACCCACGACTCGGCGTCCGCCTGGGAGACGAAGCGCTGCCCGGAGTACTCCTCGGGCACGCGTGCCTCGTCCCCGGATGGGTCGAGCAGCCTCCACCACCACGGGCGCTCGGCGGGCGACGGCGGACGGAAGGTCGCGGGCTGGTCGGGAAGGTTCACGACGCCCTCACGACTCCCGGACCGAGGTGTCGACGAACGGCAGCTTGGTCGAGGCGAAGATCTCGCGCCGCGAGCGGATCTGCACGCCGAGCTCGGCCTCGGGGTCGACGAAGGACGGCACGAGCGCCATCCCGATGCCCTTGCGCAGCGTCGGGGAGAACGTCCCGGACGTGATCTCGCACAGCGGTACGTCGGGCGTCAGGCTGACCAGCATCCCCGGCCGGGGGATGCCGCGCTCGAGCGCCGACAGGCCTCGGAGCAGGCGGGCCGGCCCGGCCTCCCTCTCGGCGAGCAACGCCTCGCGCCCCCAGAACGCGTCCTTCTTCCAGCCCACCGCCCAGCCGAGCCGCGCCTGGTTGGGGGTGACGTCGATGGTGATGTCCTGCCCGTGCAACGGGTAGCCCATCTCGGTGCGCAGCGTGTCGCGCGCCCCCAGCCCGCACGGGAGGATCCCGAAGCCCTGGCCGGCGTCGAGCAGCCGGTCCCAGAGCGCGCCGGCGACCTCGTTGCGCGCGATCAGCTCATACCCCCGCTCGCCGGTGTAGCCGGTGCGGCACACCACGACCCCGGTGTCCTCGAACTCCGCCTCGGCGAACGACATGTACTCGTGGCCCGAGGGCAGGCCGACGGCGTCGAGCACCTCGTCCGAGCGCGTCCCCTGGACCGCCAGCACGGCGTACTGACGATGGTGGTTCAAGACCTTGACCCCCGCCGGGGCCTCCGCGGTCAGTCGGCGCGCGACCTCGGCGGAGTTGGCGGCGTTCGGCACGAGCAGGACGTGCTCGTCGTCGTGGAAGTAGGCGATCAGGTCGTCGACCACGCCGCCGGTCGTCGCGTCGCAGCAGAGCGTGTACTGCGCCTTGCCGTGCTGGATCCGGCCGAGGTCGTTGCTCAGCGTGGAGTTGACGTACGCCGCGGCGCCCGGCCCGGTCACCATCAGCTTGCCGAGGTGGCTGACGTCGAAGACGCCGACCGACTCACGCACGGCGGTGTGCTCCTTGACGACGCCGGAGGGGTACTCCAGGGGCATCGACCAGCCCCCGAACTCGGCGAACTTGGCCCCGAGCGCCTGATGGCGATCGTGCAGCGGTGACTGGAGCAGCCCGGCTGACCCGTCCGCGGTGTCGTCGGCCATGCCCGGGAACCTACACCGGGTCGGGACCCCCGGAGGGGACCGTGCGCGTCGACGCGCGGTGACTAGGGTGAGGCGGTGACCAGCTACCACCTGCGCGGCGCGAGCCCGGCCAAGACCCGGGCGGACGCCGTCGTCGTCGGGGCGTGGAAGCAGCCCCACGGCGTCACGCTCGCAGACGGTGGCGACGACGTCGCCCAGGCGTTCGGGCGCTCGCTCGGTCCGCTGCTCAGCACACTCGGGTTCACCGGCAAGGCCGGTGAGGTCGCGCGCCTGCCAGGAGCCGCAAAGGTGTCGACCCCGCTCCTCCTGGTGGTCGGGCTCGGCGAGCGGCCGGCCGACCGCGCCGCCGAGCTCCTCGCCGTACGCCGCGCGGCCGGCGCCGCGGCCCGCTCGACGGCGAATGCCGCCTCCGTCGCGATCGCGCTTCCGGCAGACGACGCGGGCCTGGTCCGCAACGTCCTCGAGGGCTACCTGCTGGGCGGCTACACGTTCTCCCGCTACCGCTCCAAGAAGCCCGACGCACCGGCCGGCGTGGTGACGGTGCTCAGCTCGGCCGCGCGTCGCCACGATGCGGTCACGGCGTTCGAGGAGGCCCAGGTCGTCGCGGAGGCGGTGCACGGCGTCCGCGACTGGGTGAACACGCCGGCCGGCGACCTGACACCGCCCGAGCTCGCCGACCAGATCGTGGCCGCGGCCAAGGGCTCGAAGGTGAAGGTCCAGGTCCTCGACGAGGCGAAGCTCGCCGAGCTCGGCTGCGGTGGACTCCTCGGCGTCGGTGGAGGGTCGAGCGCCGCGCCCCGGCTGGTCGAGCTCCGCTACTCCCCCAAGAACGCCGTCCGGCACGTCGCGCTGGTCGGGAAGGGCATCACGTTCGACTCCGGCGGGCTGAGCATCAAGACCGCCGCCGGCATGGAGACGATGAAGTGCGACATGGCCGGCGCCGCGACCGTCGTGCAGGCCACCTTGGCCATCGCCCGGCTCGGGCTGCCGGTCCGGGTGACGGCGTACGCCTGCCTCGCCGAGAACATGGTCTCGGGGAGCTCGATGCGCCCGGGTGACGTCCTGACGGTGTACGGCGGGAAGACCGTCGAGGTCCTGAACACCGACGCGGAGGGCCGGCTCGTGCTCGCCGACGGCCTGGGGCGCGCCGTCGAGCAGGACCCGGACGTGATCGTGGACGTCGCGACCCTGACCGGTCACATGGTGCAGGCGCTCGGAACCAAGGTGGGCGCGATCTTCGGCAGCGACGAGGTCGTCGACCCCCTCGTCGAGGCCGGCCGCGAGACCGGCGAGAAGCACTGGCGGATGCCGATGCCGCCCGACGTCGTGGACCGGGTGCGCGGCAGCAAGATCGCCGACCTCGCCCAGCACGACTGGAACCGCTGGGGTGGCGGGCTGTTCGCCGCGGCGTTCCTGCGCGAGCTCGTCGACGGCCGCCCCTGGGCTCACCTCGACATCGCCGGGCCGGGCTTCAACAACGGCGCGGCGAGCGGGCACTGGACGCCGGGCGGGACTGGCTTCGCCCTGACGACCCTCGTCGACTACGCCCGGACGCTCAGCCTTCCTGAGCCTTCCGACGCTTGATGTACTCCCGCATGCGCGGCGGGATCCCGACCACGCCGGCCTCGAAGGCTCGTACGCCGCGGCGCTGGCAGAACTTGTAGGCCCAGTCGGCCGACGGCACCCGTCGGCGCGTGAACTCGCCGTCCCACGCCACCAGGAGCAGGGTCACGTCGCTGACCGCGGTGCGCGGCTCGACGAACCCCTCGACACCCTCTCGGCTCGAGATGAAGCTCTCGAGGTGCTGCTCGTCCTCGCTCGTGGAGGCCCGTACCCGAGTCGACCCGGTGCGCGCGGCGTCGGCGCTGGGACGACGGAAGCGGGGTCCACGGCCGCGTCCGAAGAGTCTCATGGGGGCCATGATGCCTGGTTGACCCGAGCCTGGTGGTCGCTTCGGGACCACCACGCCGCCACCTTGTGACCTGCGTGGCGAGGGGTGCAAGGATGACCGGGTGACCGATCGCGAGTTCGACGTACTCATTCTCGGGGCAGGATCCGGTGGCTACGCGTGCGCCTTGCGTGCGGCTCAGCTCGGTCTGTCCGTCGGCCTGGTGGAGCGCGGAAACCTCGGGGGCACCTGCCTCCACGTGGGCTGCATCCCGACCAAGGCCCTGCTGCACGCCGCCGAGATCGCCGACCAGACGCGCGAGTCGGCCAGGTTCGGCGTCAACGCCTCGCTCGAGGGCGTCGACATGGCCGGCGTGAACGCCTACAAGGACAAGGTCGTCGACCGCCTCTTCAAGGGCCTGACCGGGCTCGTCAAGGGGCGCGGGATCCAGGTGATCGAGGGTCACGGCCGGATGACCGGCCCGCACGAGGTGACCGTCGGGGACACGACGTACACCGGTCGGCACCTCGTGCTCGCCTCGGGCTCGTACAACCGTAGCCTGCCCGGGCTCGACATCGACGGCGAGCGGGTCATCACCTCCGAGCACGCGCTGCGGCTCGACCGGGTCCCGGCCTCCGTGGTCGTGCTCGGCGGGGGCGTCATCGGGTGCGAGTTCGCCAGCGTCGTGGGCCAGCTTCGGGGCCGAGGTCACGATCGTCGAGGCCCTGCCCCGACTCGTGCCGGTCGAGGACGAGGCGTCGTCCAAGGCGCTGGAGCGCGCGTTCCGCAAGCGCAAGATCCAGCTCCGGACCGGCACGCGGTTCCACGACGTGAAGGTCGGAGACTCCAGCGTCGCCGTGACCGTCGAGGGCGCGAACGGCGAGCAGACCGCGATCGAGGCCGAGCTGCTGCTGGTCGCGGTCGGGCGCGGACCGGCCACCGACGAGCTGGGGTACGCCGAGCAGGGGGTCGCGATGGAGCGCGGCTTCGTGCTGGCCGACGAGCGCTGCCGCACCAACCTCGACGGTGTGTACGCCGTGGGCGACATCGTCCCCGGCCTGCAGCTCGCACACCGCGGCTTCCAGCAGGGGATCCTCGTCGCCGAGGACATCGCCGGACTCGAGCCGGCGCCGATCGACGAGACCGGGATCCCCCGTGTCACCTACAGCCATCCCGAAGTCGCCTCGGTCGGCCTCGACGAGGCGGCCGCCCGGGCGACGTACGGCGACGACGAGGTCGAGACCGTCACCTACGACCTCGGCGGAAACGGCAAGAGCCAGATCCTGATGACCCAGGGCTTCGTCAAGCTGGTCCGCCGCAAGGACGGGCCCGTCGTCGGCGTCCACATGGTCGGCGACCGGGTCGGCGAGCTGATCGGCGAGGCCCAGCTCATCTACAACTGGGAGGCGCACGCCGAGGACGTCGCACCCCTCGTGCACGCCCACCCCACCCGGAACGAGGCGCTCGGCGAGGCCCACCTGGCCCTGGCCGGCAAGCCTCTTCACGCACACGCCTGACCCCACACGCACGCACCCACACGCACAGACTCACGGCACCGGACAGGAAGGCCCCCCAAGACCATGGCCACCGAAGTCAACCTCCCCGAGCTCGGCGAATCCGTCACCGAGGGCACGGTCACCCGCTGGCTGAAGCAGGTCGGCGACGAGGTGGCGGTCGACGAGCCTCTCCTCGAGGTCTCCACCGACAAGGTCGACACCGAGATCCCCTCGCCGGTCGCCGGCACGCTGCTGGAGATCAAGGCGAACGAGGACGAGACCGTCGAGGTCGGTGCCGCGCTGGCCGTGATCGGAGCGGCCGACGAGGCCTCCGGTGGCTCCGCGCCCGCCGAGGACTCCGGCCAGGATCAGGCCGACGACTCCGCCGGGGACACTGCGGAGAGCGAGGCGTCGACGCCGCTCGACGACGAGGCGTCCGAGCGCGAGGCGGCGCACGAGCAGGCCGAGCAGGCCGACACCCCTGACAGCTCGGGCGACTCCGGATCCGAGGGAGCCCAGGACGACGCTCCGCGCGAGGAGGTCGCGGCCGCGACGGCCGGCGCGTCCGAGTCGTCCGGTGAGCGCACGGTCGTGAAGCTGCCCGAGCTCGGCGAATCCGTCACCGAGGGCACCGTCACGCGCTGGCTCAAGCAGGTCGGCGACGAGGTGGCCGCCGACGAGTCACTGCTCGAGGTCTCCACCGACAAGGTCGACACCGAGATCCCCTCCCCCGCCGCAGGCACCCTGCTCGAGATCAAGGTCAGCGAGGACGAGACCGTCGAGGTCGGTGCCGAGCTCGCCGTCATCGGCTCCGGCGACGCCGGGTCGTCCGACGCGGGGTCCTCTCCCGCCCCCGAGCCGGAGTCCACGCCGGAGCGCCGAGCCCACGCCGGAGCCCGAGCCAGCGAGCCGGAGCCCGAGCCCGAGCCCGAGCCGCAGCCCACGGCCCAGGCAGAGCCGGAGCCGACCCCCGAGCCTGCCGCGGCGCCCGCGCCGGCCGAGACCACGGCGGCATCGGCGGCATCGGCGGCTCGGGGAACCCGCGGCATCCGCGGGCGGCCGCGAGCCCTCGTCGTACGTCACGCCTCTCGTGCGCAAGATGGCCGCCCAGCACGGCGTCGACCTGGCGGCCATCGTCGGGACCGGCGTCGGCGGGCGCATCCGCAAGCAGGACGTCCTGGACGCCGCGGCCCAGCAGGGCACGGACACGACCCCCACCCAGCCCGCCGCTGCGGCAGCAGCGGCCGCGGCCCAGCCCGCCGCACCGACGGCCGCTCCGGCGGCACCCTCCGCACCGGGTGCGCCCGTGCCGTCGCCGCTGCGCGGCAAGACGGAGCCGATGACGCGCCTGCGCAAGGTGATCGCCCAGCGGATGGTGGAGTCCCTCCACGTCAGCGCCCAGCTGACCACCGTCGTCGAGGTCGACGTCACCGGCATCTCGCGGCTGCGCGACTCCGTCAAGGAGGAGTTCGCGGCGCGCGAGGGCGTGAAGCTGTCGTTCATGCCGTTCTTCGCCAAGGCCGCGATCGACGCGCTCAAGGAGCACCCGAGCCTCAACGCCGCCATCGACACCGACCAGGGCGAGGTCACCTACTTCGACCGCGAGAACCTCGCGATCGCGGTCGACACCGAGCGCGGCCTGCTCACGCCGGTGATCAAGGACGCCGGCGACCTGTCGATCGCGGGACTGGCGCGCAAGATCGCGGACGTCGCCGAGCGCACGCGCACGAACAAGATCACCCCCGACGAGCTGTCGGGCGGCACGTTCACGCTGACCAACACCGGCAGCCGGGGCGCGCTGTTCGACACGCCGATCATCAACCAGCCGCAGGTGGCCATCCTCGGCACCGGTGCCGTGGTCAAGCGTGCGGTCGTCATCGACGACGCCAACCTCGGCGAGACGATCGCCGTACGCCAGATGGTCTACCTCGCGCTGACCTACGACCACCGCATCGTGGACGGCGCGGACGCGGCCCGCTTCCTCACCGACGTCCGGGCCCGGCTCGAAGCCGGTCAGTTCGAGGTCTGAGCCCGATGAAGGTCGTCGTCGGAGGTGCCTCGGGGTTCCTCGGGCGACACCTGACCGAGGCTCTGCGCGAGCGCGGCCACGAGATCACCTCGCTGGTACGCCGGGAGCCCGAGGCCGGCGAGTCCCGGTGGGACCCGGCCGAGGGCGTCGTCGACGCCTCGGTCATCGAGGGTGCCGACGTCGTGGTCAACGTCGCCGGCAGCCCCACCATCGGCAACCCGCACTCGCGGCGCTGGGCCCGCAACCTGCGCGAGTCCCGGGTCTCGACCACCCGCACGCTGGCCGAGGCGATCGCGGCCTCGAAGCGCAAGCCGGCGTTCCTCGCGGGCAACGCCGTCGCGATCTATGGCGACCACGGCGACGCCCAGGTCACCGAGGACGGCGACAGCCGGGGCCACACCCTGATGACCGAGGTCACCCGCGTCTGGGAGGCGGCAGCCCAGCCCGCGGTCGACGCAGGTGCCCGCGTGTGCGTGCTGCGGACGGCGCCGGTGCTGGACCGGGAGTCGGAGCCGCTGCGGACGCTGCGCCGGCTCTTCTGGACCGGGCTCGGCGGCCGGATCGGCAGTGGGGGTCAGTACTTCCCGGTGGTGTCGCTGCGCGACTGGCTCGGTGGCGTCGTCCACCTCGCGGAGCACGACGACGTCCGCGGCGCCTTCAACCTCTGCTGCCCCCGGACCCCGACCAACGCCGAGTTCACCCGCGAGCTGGCCCGGGCGGTCCGGCGACCGGCGTTCCTCCCGGTGCCGTCGCCGCTGATCCGCGTCGGTGCCGGACCCCTCGCCCCCGAGCTGCTCGGCTCGGTCAACCTCGTGCCCCGCGCCCTCCTCGACGCCGGCTACGAGTTCCGCGACCGCGACGTCACCGCCGTCCTCGCCGCAGGCCTCGCCGCCCAGCGCTGACCCTTCGGTCCCCCACTCCCTGGGGGCCGCACTCGAGAAAACGCGGACGAAACGGCCGGGCGCCCGGGCGTGTCGGCGGATTCGTCCGCGTTTTCTCGGCAAACGCCGGCGCCTGAGGAAAACCGGAGGAAGTCGGTCGGTGGTCCGCCGTACGGTCGGAGGACCGTGACGACCACCGAGCTCGCTCCCAGTCCCACACGTACGGCGCCCTCCTCGCCGCGCGTGCCGGACGGTCGCGTCCCGGTCGACTGGCACCGCATGCGCACGCCGTGGGCGGGATTCGCCCTGGCGTGCTCCTTCGTGAGCGCGATCGGGATGTCGCTGGGCACGGTGGTGGCAGGCCAGCTGGCCCAGCACCCGACGTCCGGGTTCGTGAGACTGCTGGCGTTGTGCGTGGTCGGCGCCTCGATGCTGGACACCTGCGGTCGCACGATCTGGGCCGGACTGGTCGACCGGGCCGAGGGTCGGCTGCGCGCCGACCTGCTCGACGCCGCGATGGCCCAGCCGCTGGCCGAGCTCAGCGAGCAGGCCGTGGGCGAGGTGCTCGACCGCGTCGACGACGACACCCACGAGGTCGGCACCCTGCTCCGGCAGAACGTCTGGCAGGCCGTGCGCACCTTCATGGCCGCCGGGCCGCTGTGGCTGGTGGCCGGCTTCACCTGGTGGCCGGCCTTCATCCTCTTCCCGGTCTCGGGTGCGGCCGCGATGCTGGTCGTGCGCCAGCTGCTGCCCCACCTCTCCCAGCTCAAGGTCGTCGAGGAGATGGCGTGGACCGACCACGCCGCCGCGATGGAGGAGGGCGTCGCGGCGCGCGACGACCTGCGGACCAATCTCGGGCAGTCGTTCGTCGTGCGCCGGTGCAGCGAGCTCGCGGGCCAGATCCACCGTCGCTTCGCCGACGTGGTCCGGGTCGAGGCGCGGATCGGCCGGCGCACCGGGATGCTGCTGCACGGCGTCCTCGCAGCCACCGCGCTGGTCGGCGTCGTCCTGGCCACCTCCGGACGGCTGTCGTCGGCCTCGCTGGTGACGCTGTTCCTGGTGACGACGATGTTCGTCGGCCAGGTCGACCAGCTCGCCCGCCACCTGCCCGACCTGCAGGCGGGCTTCGGCGCCGTGATCCGGTTGCGGGGACTGATGGCCTCCGACCCTGAGCCGACGGGCGGACGCGACCTGCCCGAGGGTCCGCTCGCGATCAGGTTCGCCGACCTCCACTTCGCCTATCAACACGGCTCGTTCGCGCTGTCCGGCATCGACCTCACCGTTCCCGCCGGCACCACCTGCGCGTTTGTGGGACGCACCGGCTCCGGCAAGTCCACGCTCGCGTCGCTGATCTCCCGCGCCGTCGAGCCCGAAAGGGGATCGCTGTACCTCGACGCGGTCGACGTGCGCGATCTCGACCTGCAGCAGCTGAGGGCGGCCGTGGGCGTCGTCACCCAGCGCACCGAGATCCTGGCCGGCACCCTCGCCGAGAACATCGCGCTCTTCGCCGACCTGCCCCGCGCCACGCTCGACGCCGCCGTCGACGAGCTCGGGCTCGCCGCCTGGGTCGACGGCCTCCCTGCAGGGCTCGACACCCCACTGGGCCCGGGTGGCACGAGCCTGTCGGCCGGGGAGGAGCAGCTGGTCGCGTTCGCCCGGCTGCTGGTGCGCGACGTGCGGGTCGTCGTCCTCGACGAGGCGACCGCCCGCATGGACCCACTCACCGAGGCCCGGGTCGTCCACGCCGCCGACCGCCTGCTGTCGGGGCGTACCGGCATCCTGGTCGCACACCGGCTCTCGACCACCGAGCGGGCCGAGCAGGTCGTCGTGCTCGACGCCGGGCGGGTGGTCCAGAGCGGCATGCGCGACACGCTCGCGGTCGAGCCCGGCGCCTTCCGTGAGCTGCTCACGGCCTCGGCCCGCGACTCGGCCCTGCGCGAGGTCGATCCGGCTCTGCACACCGGCGAGGTCGGCACCCGTCGACGTACCGGCCCTCCCCCGCCGCGGCCGACCCTGCAACCGATCCCCACCCTGGCCTCCGCCACGCGGCGGGCGCTGTTCATCGAGCCGCAGTGGGGGCTCACCGGCATGGCGCTGTTCCTGGTCTGCGCCCTCACCGGCGCGTTCGGGGCGGTCACCGGCTGGCTGTGGGGCCACATCGTCTCCGACCTCCAGCACGACCACCGACCGGTCCTGCTCACGGCCCTGCTGACGCTCTCGCTGGTGGGCTCGCCGGCCCTGCTCTCGGTCGCGATCCGCCGCTACCCGCAATGGTGGATCGCGGTCATGCTGCGATCGCGCACCCGGGTGCTGTTCGGTCAGACGGCCGTCCATCGGCTCGAGTCGACTCCGCCCGGCGAGGTCGTGGCGCGGACGATGGACGCCGACCGACTGGCTCGTTACGCCGACCGCTGGGTCGACTTCCTCAACGGACTCGCGATCGCGGTGGTCACCGCCGTGGTCGCCGGCACCGCGCTGGCGGGCGCGGTGCTGCTGGGCGTCATGGCCGCGTCGGCCGTGGCCTCGTCGTTCGGACGTCGCGTGGCCGGCCGGTCCGCCGCCGCGTCGTCGGCGGCCCGGGCCCGCTTCGGTCGCTCCCTGGTGTCCTCCCTCGACTCCGTGCGCACGGTCAAGCTCGCCGCCGCGACCCCCGACGTCCACCGGCACCTGCGCGAGGTCGACGGCGGCCGCGTCGACGCGGCCGTCCGCGAGCACCGCGTGCAGGCCCTCCTCGACGGCGTCCCGATCGTGATGGTGCAGGTCGGCGTGGTCGCCGCGTGGGCCGTGCTCGTCGCCGGCGGCTGGGGACTGGCGACCGCGCTCATGGTCGCCAGCGCGGTCAACGGCTTCGACTGGTTCGGCCGGGTGGCCGGCTCGGTGATCACCGAGGCCCCGGGCACACGCGCGTGGATGCGGGCCACGAGCCGCCTCGCCGGCGGCGGCGACCTGATGGACCTCCCCGACGGTGTGGACCTCGTGCACGGCGTGGCCCCCGAGCCGTCGCCCCAGCCCCGTGACCCGCTGACCCGGCTCCAGGTGTCCGGACTGATCGCGGTCCACGACGACGGCACGATCGGGGTCAGTGACGTCGACCTCGAGGTCGCACCCGGCGAGCTCGTGCTGCTCCTGGGCCAGGTGGGCTCGGGCAAGTCCAGCCTGCTGGGCGCCTTGGCCGGGCTGGTGAGCAGCACGGGCGAGATCCGGTGGAACGACCGGGTGCTCGAGGACCACCAGGCCGATCTCCGCCCAGGGCGGGTCGCGTTGGTGTCTCAGGTGCCTCGGGTGCTGTCCGGCACGTTCCGGGGGAACGTCGCGCTCGACCACGTCGACCGCTCCGTCGAACCGGCCCTGGAGACCGCGCGGATGGCGCGCGACGTCGCGGACGCCGGGGGTCCCGACGCCCTGGTCGGCCATCGTGGCGTGCGCCTGTCCGGTGGCCAGGTGCAGCGCCTGGCCCTGGCTCGGGCGCTCGCCTGCGAGGCCGACCTCCTGCTCGCCGACGACGTCTCCTCGGCCCTCGACGCCACCACCGAGGTCGAGCTCTGGACTGCCCTGCGGGGTCAAGGCGCCACAGTCATCGGCGCGACCTCGAAGGCTGCCGCGCTGACGCAGGCGGATCGGGTCGTCGTGCTCGCGGAGGGCCGCGTCGCCGACATCGGAGCCTGGGACGTCCTCTCGACCCGCTGGGGTCACCTCGCGGGCTGAGCGTCCACCACCCGCCAGACCCTCCCCTGACGCCGGAACAGGATCCGATGCCTCGCCCAGGCACTGCTGGGCAGCCGCGCCCGGCCGGGTGGCCCGACGGCGATACCGCCGAGAGTCCGCTCCGACACGAGCACGACCACGCGCGACCCATCCACGGCCACGACCCGGACCTCCGACACCTGCTGACGCAGCCTCGTGACCCGCAGCCCGCGACGGCTCCAGCGCGACAGCTCGTGCACGTCGCGCCGACCCGCAGCCGATCCGGCGACGTAGAGACGGGCCAGCGCCCGTGGGTCCCCGCGTCGCCAGGCGGCCGCGCGAGCTCGGTCCCACCGGTGCAGGACTCGCAGGGCTCGTGCCGGTCTGGGCCTCGCGAGGGGATCCACCGCGGCCGCCCGCACCGGGTCAGCCGAGCCACCCCCGCGTACCAGGCCGACGAGCCACACCGCCCCCACGGTGAGCGCGATCGCGAGCAACACCGGCGTCCGAGTCCGCATCCCACCACTGTGACCTCATCGGGGCGTTCCCCGCAGCGGCTGTCCACAGGCCCCTACCGTGACCACGTGTCCACCACCCGCCGGCTGCTGCTCACCGGAGGGGCGGGCGTCGTCGCGGCGGCGACGGCCGGCGTCGCGGTCGACGAGGGGTGGCTTCCGGGCCGGGGCCGACTCCGGCGAGCGCTGGGCCAGACCGGGCCCTCGGGACACATCCCCGACGTCACACCCGGACGCGTGGTGAGCGGTTCCTTCACCTCCCGGCTACGGCTGGGAGCGGAGACCGGCTGGTCGGTGATCTACCCGGGGCCCCACCCGGAGCCGCTCCCGGTCCTGGTCGCGCTGCACGGGCTCGGCGGCACTCACCGCTCCTTCGTCGAGGAGCTCGGGGTCGACCGCTTCCTGCCCGCAGCGGTCGCCGCAGGAGTGCCGCGCTTCGCCGTCGCCTCGGTGGACGGCGGTACGACGTACTGGCACCCGCGTCCCGACGGCGAGGACGCCGGGGGCATGGTCGTCCGCGAGTTCCTGCCGCTGCTCGAGCGGCAGGGCCTGGACACCCGTCGGATCGGGTTCCACGGCTACTCGATGGGCGGCTTCGGCTCGCTGCACCTGGCGCCCCTCCTCGGCCGGGCTCGCGTGCGGGCGGTGGCGGTGCTGAGCGCGGCGATCTGGAGCGACCCGCACACCTACTCGGCCTCCGGCTTCTCCAGCGCCGCAGAGTACGCGAGCTACACCGTGTTCGGCCGGCAGAGCCAGCTCGACGGGATTCCGATCCGGCTCGACTGCGGCTCGGAGGACCCCTTCTACCCCGACGACAAGGCGTACGTCGCCGGGTTCACGCGGCCGGTCACCACGACCTTCCAGGACGGCGCCCACGACGCGGCGTACTGGACCCGGATGATGCCGCACCAGCTGGCCTTCGTCGGCCGCGCGCTAGGGTCGAGGACGTGAGCGAACCGGTCTACCGCGAGGGCGGTTTCGGCTCGGACGCCGTCGAGTACCAAGCCGCGTGGGACGCGCAGCGTCGCCTGCACGAGCAGGTCGTCTCGGGCGCAGAGCCCGACACCGTCTGGCTCCTGGAGCACCCACCCGTCTTCACCGCCGGCAAGCGCACCGCGCCCTCCGACCGGCCCGCCGACCCCGGCGGAGCGCCCGTGATCGACGTCGACCGGGGCGGGATGATCACGTTCCACGGCCCCGGCCAGCTCGTCGGATACCCGATCGTCCGCCTGCCCGACCACGTCAAGGTCGTCGACTACGTCCGCCGTCTGGAGGAGGCGCTGATCGCCGTCTGCGCCGACTTCGGCCTCGAAACGGCGCGCGTCCCCGGTCGCAGCGGGGTGTGGCTGGCCGCCGACGCAGGCCGCGAGGAGCGCAAGATCGCCGCGATCGGCATCCGGGTGAGCCAGGGCGTGACGATGCACGGCTTCGCGCTGAACTGCGACGTCGATCTGGCGTGGTACGACCGGTTCGTGCCGTGCGGCATCGCCGACGCGGGAGTCACCTCGTTGAGCGCCGAGCTGGGGCGCGACGTCAGCGTGCTCGAGGTGCTCCCGAGCACTCGCCGCCGGCTGTCCGAGCTGCTGGCCTGGACGCCGTACACCCCGACGCCGGACTACGAGGCGCGACCCGAGCCGGGACGCGAGCCTCGGGTCCCGGTACTCGGGCTACCGCGCTGACCTCACCTCTGTCTTCGCGGCTCCTCACCTCTGCGCGGCGGCCTCGGCGTACTTGTCGATCAGGCCCTCCTGCCAGCCGGACCGCATCCCCTCGACCTGCGAGACGATCTCGTCGCCGTGTCGCTCCAGGTGACGGTGCTCGAGCACGACCGTGGTCCGGCCCGGAGGGTCTTCGGTGAAGGTGACCCGGACCTCGCTGCACTTGGCCGGGTCGGTCTCGATCTGCCACTGGGCGTTGATGTCCCAGCTGAACACGACCTCGTGGGGGCGGTCGTAGACGAGCACGCGCGCCCAGCGGCACTCGCTGCCGTCGGTGCCGACGTCGTAGAGGTTCCCGCCCACGAAGGGGTCGAAGACCATGTGGCTCAGCGGCGCCTCGATGATGTGGTGGTCGGCGTTCCACCACGTCCCGATGTCGTCGGTGAACAGGGTGAACGCCTCGTCGGCAGGAAGGTCGACGGTCGTCGTGGCCTGGATCGACGTGCCGGTGTCGGTGCTCATGGGGTCTCCTCGGGAGGTGGTCGGTGTCGGGTCTCGGCGGCTCGGGTCTCGGCGGCTCGGGTCTCGGCGGCTCGGGGGGGCGTGGGCTGGGTCTGGGCGGCTCGGGAGAAGGCCGCCAGGGAGCGGTTCCAGAAGCCGTCGAGGTACTCACGCAGACCGGCCAGTCCCTGCGGGTCCAGCTCGTAGATGCGGCGCGTGCCCTCGGCTCGGGCGCTCACCAGCCCGGCCTCGGTGAGCACCTTCAGGTGCTGCGACACGGCCGGCCGACTCACCGGAAGGTCTCGGGCGAGCTCGCCGACCGCCTTCGGCGATGCCGCGACGAGCTCGAAGATCTCCCGGCGCGTGGGGTCGGCGAGGGCGCTCAGGGCTCTCGCCAGCGCTGCTTGGTCGCTCATGACTTACCGTAAGTTAGTGCTTACCCTTGCCGTTGGCAAGCCCCACTCCGGGTCGTGTGCCTGAGCCCGCGCCAGAGCGCGGGCTCAGGCACACGACCCCACAGGCACCCACGTACGATGGACGGGTGACTCAGGCACCCTCCCGCAACGTCGCTCCCGACGGCCGCAAGCTGCTGCGCCTGGAGGTCCGCAACGCCGAGACCCCCATCGAGCGCAAGCCGGAGTGGATCAAGACCCGGGCCAAGATCGGACCGGCGTACTCCGAGCTGCACGGGCTGGTGAAGTCCGAGGGTCTGCACACGGTGTGCCAGGAGGCGGGCTGCCCCAACATCTTCGAGTGCTGGGAGGACCGCGAGGCGACGTTCCTCATCGGCGGCGACCAGTGCACGCGGCGCTGCGACTTCTGCCAGATCGACACCGGTAAGCCGCAGCCGCTGGACCGCGACGAGCCGAGACGAGTCGCCGAGAGCGTGCAGAAGATGGGCTTGAGGTACGCCACCATCACCGGGGTCGCCCGTGACGACCTGCCCGACGGCGGTGCCTGGCTGTACGCCGAGACGGTGCGCGCGATCCACGAGGCCAACCCCGACACCGGCGTCGAGAACCTCATCCCCGACTTCAACGGCGTCCCCGACCTGCTCGCCGAGGTGTTCGAGAGCCGGCCCGAGGTGCTCGCCCACAACGTCGAGACGGTTCCGCGCATCTTCAAGCGGATCCGCCCGGCGTTCCGCTACGACCGCTCGCTCGGCGTGCTCACCGCCGCCCGCGAGTTCGGCCTGGTCACCAAGTCCAACCTGATCCTGGGCATGGGCGAGACCCGCGAGGAGGTCAGCCAGGCGCTGCGCGACCTGCACGCCGCCGGGTGCGAGCTGGTCACCATCACCCAGTACCTCCGCCCGTCGCTGCGCCACCACCCCGTCGAGCGGTGGGTCAAGCCGGAGGAGTTCGTCGAGCTGGCCGCCGAGGCCGAGGAGATCGGCTTCTCCGGAGTCATGTCGGGGCCGCTCGTGCGTTCGTCGTACCGTGCCGGTCGGCTGTACCGTCAGGCGATGTCGGCACGCACGCCCGCCTGACACCGGCAGCACCCACCACCTCCACACGTTCACGGAGCACCGTCCGCATGGCCAAGAGCACCGCCCCCAAGCCGGCCGAGGCGCCGGCCCTCAAGCGCCGCCAGCAGTTCGCGCAGACTTACCAGATGGCCCGCAAGTCGGACCCCGCCATCGGTCGCTGGGTTCTCGGCGCCGTCCTCGTCGGACTGCTCGTCGGGTTCGGGATCTTCTGGCTCGCGGTGGGCCGCAACAGCACGATCGGCCTGATCGTCACGGTCATCGGCGCGCTGATGGCGGGCACGCTGGCCGGACTGACGGTGTTCTCACGTCGCGCCCAGAAGGCCGTCTACGGCCAGATGGAGGGCCAGGTCGGTGCCGCGGCCGGTGCGCTCGGGCTCCTCAAGCGGGGCTGGCACGTCGACAACGCGATCGCCTTCACCAAGCAGCAGGATGTCGTGCACCGGGTGGTCGGACCGCCGGGAGTCATCCTGGTCGGCGAGGGCAACCAGGGTCGGCTCAAGGCACTGCTCGCCTCGGAGCACAAGCGGCACGCGCGCGTCGCGGTCGACTCCCCCGTCCACGAGATCGTGGTCGGCAAGGACGAGGGTCAGGTCCCGCTGGCCAAGCTCGCCCGTCACATCCAGAAGATGAAGCGGCAGGTCCAGCCGGCCGAGATCACCGACATCCTGGCGCGGCTGAAGGCGATCGACGCGTCGCGGCCGATCCTGCCGATGCCGAAGGGCCCGGTGCCGACCTCCATGAAGGGCCTGCGCGGCCAGATGCGCGGTCGCTGACCGCAGGGTCTGACAGCAGGTCCGATCGAAGGGTCTGACCGCGGGGGCTCACATCGAGGAGCCGGTCCCCGGCATGCTCGTGATCTGCGACGCCGGGGGCGCGGTGATGTGCACCGGCGCGCCGTAGTCGGAGTACTGCGCCGTCATCTTCATGAACTTCGGCACCGACACGACGAACCGGGTGAACCGTCCCTGGCTGTCCATCCACGCGTCGTACGCCATGGTCTTGGGCAGGTTGGCGGTCGCCGATGCCGGCAGGCCCTTGATCTGCGGGGCCTTGGCGGTGATCAACGTCGCGCGGTAGTGCTTTCCGGCTGGGCTCGAGCCGAGATAGCGGACGTGCTGGAAGACGTCGGGTCCCATCTGGCCGATCATCTTCGCCGGGTCGAGCTGGTCCAGCGACGAGGACAGCGAGCCGAGCGGGTTGTTCGGGTCGTCGAGGTCGAACTTCACGTACTTGCCCTGGGTCATCGCTCCGAGACTGACGTACATCGTGCCGTCGACCAGCCTCATCGACAGCCCGCTGAGGCCGGAGGAGGCCATGTCCATGGTCATGTCCATGGCGGGCTTGTCGCCGGTGAGGTCCATGTCCCCCTTCATGGAGAACTTCTGCCCTGAGGCGTCGCCGGTCATCGCCACCTTGACGGTGGTGATCTTCGAGGCCGCACCCTGCATCAGCTTGACGAAGTCGGCGCTGGTCACCTGCGAGCCCGACGCGGAGGTCGTCTGCTGACCCCCGGTGGTCGCCTGCGGCGACAGGGCCGTCCCAGAGCTGTCGCTCCCGCAGGCAGCCAGCGTGCCGAGCGCGAGCGGGAGTACGACGGCGACCGCCGCCTTGCGAACGGTGCGTGTCTGCATGCTTCCTCCGAGGCTCAGGGACAAGGCTTTCCAGCGTAACCGGGCCCAGGTGACCTCCGTGGGGAGATCGAGCGAACGCCGAATGGCGGATCGTGACTCAGGGTCTGGGCACCGGACGGAGCGGTACGGTCGCGGAGCCGCAGATCATGTCGTGCAGGCCACGACCGTCGGGACGGAAGATCAGGGGCGGGATCACCAGGAGGACCAGCACCTGCCTCAACAGGGCGGTCAGGAGGCTCAGCGGGCGCCCCGATCCGTCGACGCGTACGACGCGCAGCCGCGTGGCCAGCTGGCCGAACGAACCACCCGCGAGCGCCATGAACAGCGCGGACTCCGCGACGAACAGCAGGTTGTAGTAGAGCGAGGCCATCGGTCCGCTGCCGAACCAGTGCCCGCGATAGACCAGCAGCATCACCCCGAGGCAGGCGGCGTAGTCGACCATCAGCGCCGCGATGCGCTGGGCCCAGGAGGCCGTCTCGAAGGGAAGCTCGGCCGCGGGCACGCCCTCAGCCTACGGTCCTCGGACCTGCCTCGTTACATCGGTGAAACATGAGAGATACGGCCGAGAAATCGGCCGCTCCTAGGTTGGCCGTCAGGCCCACAGAGGAGGATGGATGTTCGCGACCAGCGACGACCTGCTGAAGTTCGTCAAGGACGAAGGCGTCGAGATGATCGACGTGAGGTTCTGCGACCTGCCGGGGATCATGCAGCACTTCACGGTCCCGGTGTCGTCGTTCGGCCAGGACGTCTTCGACAACGGCCTGGCCTTCGACGGGTCCTCGATCCGCGGCTTCCAGGCCATCCACGAGTCCGACATGTCCCTCTTCCCCGACCCCACCACGGCGTACCTCGACCCGTTCCGCACGGCGAAGACGCTGGTGGTCAACTTCTTCATCCACGACCCGCTCACGGGCGAGGCCTACTCGCGCGACCCGCGCAACATCGCCCGCAAGGCGCAGGCTTACCTCGCCTCCACCGGCATCGGCACCACGGCGTACTTCGCACCCGAGGCTGAGTTCTACGTCTTCGACTCGGTCCGCTTCGAGACCAAGGTCAACGCCGGGTACTACCACATCGACTCCGAGGCGGGCGCCTGGAACTCCGGCTCCGAGGAGAACAACCGCGGCTACAAGGTCCGCTACAAGGGCGGCTACTTCCCGGTCGCGCCGTACGACCACTTCGGCGAGCTGCGCGACGAGATGGTGATCGAGCTCGAGCGCTCCGGGCTCACTGTCGAGCGCGCCCACCACGAGGTCGGCACGGCTGGCCAGGCCGAGATCAACTACCGCTTCGCCGAGCTGCTGCAGGCCGCCGACGACGTCATGAAGTTCAAGTACGTCGTGAAGAACGTCGCCTGGCGCAACGGCAAGTCCGCGACCTTCATGCCCAAGCCGATCTTCGGCGACAACGGCTCGGGCATGCACTGCCACCAGTCGATCTGGGCCGACGGCGAGCCGCTGTTCTACGACGAGACCGGGTACGCCGGTCTCTCCGACATCGCCCGCTACTACATCGGCGGCATCCTCGAGCACGCCCCGTCGCTGCTCGCCTTCACCAACCCGACGGTGAACTCCTACCACCGCCTGGTGCCCGGCTTCGAGGCCCCGGTCAACCTGGTCTACAGCCAGCGCAACCGCTCTGCGTGCGTACGCATCCCGATCACCGGTGCCAACCCGAAGGCGAAGCGCATCGAGTTCCGCTGCCCCGACCCCTCGGCCAACCCGTACCTCGCCTTCTCGGCGATGCTGCTGGCCGGCCTCGACGGCATCAAGAACAAGATCGAGCCCCACGAGCCCGTCGACAAGGACCTCTACGAGCTGCCCCCCGACGAGCACGCCGACATCCCGACCGTGCCGGGCACCCTCAACGCCGTCATGGACTCGCTCGAGGCCGACCACGAGTTCCTGCTCGAGGGCGGGGTCTTCACCAGCGACCTGATCGAGACCTGGATCGACTACAAGCGCACCCAGGAGATCCAGCCGGTCGCCCTGCGCCCCCACCCCCACGAGTTCGAGCTGTACTACGACATCTGATCCGAGGCTGGCTGGTCACTCGTGGCTCCCTCCGGCTCACTCAGCCGGGTGTCGGGGGGCGAGTCCGAGGGTGTACCGGATGTCTTGGGTGAGTGCGATGTGGCCCTCGGAGTCCCTGGCGTCCTGGAGCGTTGCAGAGGCTTTCGCCATCAGCTCATCGTGTTGCCCCTCGGGGATGAAACGCCAGAATGCACGCTGCCCCGTGCTCATGCTGAACCGGCGCCACTGGGCGGCATCGTCGAAGAGCACACGAAGGGGACGCACTACGGTGCGGACCTCCTGTGCGCCCGCCGCGAAGAGGAGGTTCTCCACGCCTTGGTCGGTGGCGAACGGGCCCTCGGCGCCGGTGGTCCTCGCGTCGAGGAGAGCTGCGGGCAGGAACGGGCGGAAGAGGTCATCGATCCGCTTCCACGCCGCACCGGCGTCGCCGAACGTGGCCAGTCCGATCCGACCGCCAGGCGCAAGCGCCCTCATCCACACGCCGAGGGTTGCGAGGGGATCGGGAGCGAAGAAGAGGACGAGGGACGAGACCAGGACGTCGATGCTGCCGTCGACGACACCGAGGTCGTCGGCGCTGATCGTCTTCGCGTGTACCTGAGGTAGTCGAAGCTCGCGAGCGCGTCGGCGGGTCAGCTCCACCATCTGGGGAGCGATGTCGACAGCGAGCACCGAGCCGGCCGGGCCGACCCGGTCAGCAGCAGCGAAGGTCGCAGCGCCACGCCCGCACCCCACGTCGAGCACGGCTTCCCCCGGGACCGGAGCCAGCTGTTCGACCAGTCCTTGAGCGATCGGACCGAAGAACCTGACCCCGCTCTGGTCGTAGTCCTCGGCGATCTCGTCGAAGACCCGCGCCACCTTCGCGGTAGCTTCCGGATCGGAATCCATGCCCACATGGTGACGGCATCCTCCTCCGCAGACCAGCGGGACCCGATCTGTGCCTCTGCGTTGGCGATCTCGACCGATGAGTCGTACCACCCCCCCCCCCCCCGGGCTCGGCGGATTCAGGGAGCCACGACTTCGGTCTCGAGCTCAGCGGACGTGCTCACACGTGCAAGTCCGCGGGTCAGGAGCCAGACCGCGAGCACCATCTCCTGGACCGCGATGGGAACGATGAGCACCGTCTGGGTGGTGATGACCTGCCCGGTGAACAGGGAGTCCAGGCAGGCGGCTGCCATCAGCACGACACCGGCGAGTCCCCAACCACTCAGCCATCGTGGAAGGAGCCGATGCCGGTAGAACACCACGTAGTAGAGACCGGCACCGACGACGAACGCGCAGACCCCGGCGAGGTTGGCGGCGTCCCGGATCGCCACCACCTCGTTGCCTCCGGCGCCTCGACCTCCGGCCAGGCCGGTGACGGCAAGGAGTGACACTGCGGCCACGACGTACAGGCCGGCTTCGAGGCTTCGCGCGAGGACCGCTCCGAGCGCGAGGCCGGGGGCTGAGCCCCGCAGCACCGGATAGAACGCCACGGCGATGCCGGCGCCGGTCCCGGCTGAGATCAGATAGAGCAAGGTCGCGGTGGCGATCCGACTTCGCTCCCCTGCCGCCGCAGCCAGCTCCGCAGGAGTGCTCAGCGGCGGTACGACGGCGGCCGCTGCGAGGGCTGTGACGGTGGCCGCCACGAACAAGACCCCCGCGGTGAGCGAGGCGCGACGTTCGGTCGTCATCATCAACCCTTCGGAGGCCGCAGCCATACGGCGTATGGCCAATTGCGAGAGTAGCCATACGACGTATGGCTGAACAAGTACGGTGGGGCCGTGGTCACCAGCCCGGACCCCCAGAGAAATGCGCGGTCGACGGCTCGGCTGAGCCGGGAGGCGATCGCGCGTGCCGGCATCGCCATCGCCGACGCTGAGGGCTTGGACGCCCTGAGCATGAGGCGCCTCGGCCAGGACCTCAGGGCGAACCCCATGTCGATCTATCACCACCTGCGCGACAAGGACGCGGTCCTCGACGCCATGGTCGACACGGTCATCGCGAGCGTGGACCCTCCCCCGTCCGGGCCCGATCCCAGTCGGCGTGGCGGCGACTGGCGGCACGAGCTCCGGTCACTGGTCATGGCGGCGCGGCATGAGCTGAAGCGTCACCCGTGGGTGCCCGCGGTCGTGCAGCAGCGAGAGCGGCCCACGGAGGTGATCCTCGGTCACATCGAGCAGGTGCTGACCATCCTTCGCGACGGCGGGTGCTCGGTGGAGCTGAGCCACCACGCGCTCCACCTGCTCGGCAGTCGCATCCTCGGCTTCAGCCAGGACCTGTTCAACGACTCGGCCGACGAGCGAGCTGGGGACCCGGCGGCATCAGGCCGCGATGGAGCGCCCGACCTGGAGGGCTGGTCGGTCGCCTACCCACACGTCGTCGAGTTGGCTGCCGCCGTCACCCACGACGGTGTGCTGGCCGGCTGCGACGACGAGCACGAGTTCACGTTCGCGCTCGACGTCCTGCTCGACGGCATCGAGCGTTGCCGTGTTCGCGAGGCCGAAGAGTCGTCAGACGACTAACGGACCACCACTCACCACATCGGGTCGCGATTATCAGTCTGACGACTCGACTCGATGAGCAAGCCACCGGCCATCGGTCCAGCGCGAGTCGCCCGCCACCGACAGCTCGACCTTCAATGCCCTTAACCATCTGTGGATAACTCTCCGTCGCCACTCGCGGATCGCGCTACAACTGGCGACCGAGGAGGATCGATGCCTGAGAACGACCAATCATGGATGGGGCTACGTCCCAGAGCTCGCGGCTGCGACTGTCACCTCTGCCGCCCGGAGGCGTCGTACGACAAGCAGGACCGCCGGGTCATCGATACCGTGCGGAGGCACGGCTGGCAGGTGCTCACGGTGGGCGCGGGTTGTGAGCACCCCGAGCACGTCGAACACGAGCACGACGAAGACAGCTCGGGGCCGGTGTTCGCTTACACAATCGGACTTGGCCATCGTGTCGGCCATCCGGAACTGCTGATGTCGGGCCTCGACCACCACCTCATGCACCGATGCCTGAACGGCATCGCCCAGCGAGTCATGAACGGCCTTCGGCTGGCTCCCGGAGACTCGCTTGAGGACGTGCTCGCAGGCGTTCCGGTGGCCGTTGAGCAAGTGGCGGAACGCGCTCTTGGCGAGACCGTCCCCTGGGCTGGCTGGTTCCACCGTCGCAAGCCAGAGGCACTCGCCATCGTCTGGCCGGACGGTCAGGGAGTGTTCGGGTGGCAGCCGGGCGCCCCTGACTTGCTCGACGAACTCCAGCCGCCTGAATGGCGGGTGCCCATCGAGCACACCGGAGGTCTGGCAGCCGACCCCGCGTGGGTCTTTCCGGTCCCGGCAGATCACAGGGCCTTCTCGTGCACCCACGTGGTCGATGACGGACAAGCCGTCCTGTATGTCGCTCGCCAGTCCGACGAGGCACGGGTCGAGGACTGGACCATCCACTGTGGCGCGGACGCGCACGACCTGCAGGACACGCGCGTGGTACATCTCGCGCATCTGGTCCGCTCGGCTCCCGCCCTGCGACGCATCAGCGATCTGGGACTCGACGAAGAAGCGTGGCGGGACGATGCGGATGCCCCCTGGCAGAGGGCGAGGCTGACATGACCCCATGCCATGGCTCCGGCCCGAATACCTGGAGACACCTCATGGTGTCAGTTATAGTCGACATTTGATCGACATCCTCACGACGGAGGAGTTCGACGAGTGGCTCAGGAAGCTGAAGGACCGGGCCGGCCGTTTGCGCATCTTGGAGCGCATCGACCGCTTCGCCAACGGCAACCCGGGCGACACGAAGCAAGTCGGTCGTGGCGTCTACGAGCTCAGAGCGACCTATGGTCCGGGCTACCGGATCTACTACCTACAAGACGCCGACACCCTGATTCTGCTGCTGGTCGGAGGAGACAAGTCCACACAGCGCAAGGACATCAGCAGAGCACGGGACCTTGCGGACGAATGGCATGCTGACAAGTGCGGAAGGAATGAGCACGGCGATGGGCGCTACTGAGAAGTACAAGCAGTTCGACCCTGCCGACTACCTCGACGACCTCGATGACGTTGCCGGTTACCTCGCCCTCGCACTCGAAGGGTCAGGCGACGACCCGACCGCAGTCCCCCGTGCCCTCGGTGTGATCGCCCGTTCGCAGAACATGAGCGAGCTCGCTCGCCGGGTCGGAATGAGTCGCGACGGCCTCTACAAGGCGCTGTCAGCCGAGGGAAATCCGACCTGGTCGACCATCCTCAAGGTGACGACGGCGCTCGGTCTTCGGTTCGAGCTCCACACTGCGGCCTCCTGACTAGGGTGCCCCCTGTGAACGAACAGGGCTATGCGGTCGGTTGGGGAACTCTGAGCCTCATCAACGCGGGCCTGGCCCAGGTCAAGGGGCGGAGCGGACTGGGCTGGTGGCTGGTCTCGTTGCCCATCGGGCCGCTCGCGACATTGCTGATCGTCGTACTTCCCGTCAAGCGCGGACCCCACGTACGAGCCGAGAAACTGAGCGCGCCCACGACGCTCCCGGACAAGGTCTGAGGTTCGGCGGGTTCCTGGGGTTTGCAGCGGGTTCCTGGGGGTTACAGACGCCAGGAACGTGCAGGAACCCCGCGTACGCGGGGTTTCAGCGGCCCCCCGGCGGTCAGCTCGGGGTCGAGACGGCAGCCGCGTCCGCCGACCTCGACTCCACGCTCGAGGAGCGGGCCGCAGGTGGCGAGCTGGGGAAGCAGGCGCCCGCGAGATCGGAGGTCGTCACCCCCGTCGCCTTCACGGGCACCTGCCTTGTCACCAAGAATCGCGGTCAGCCGGGGGAGGAACCGCGTCCACATATGACCTCAACGAGGCAGGTCCGGCGCATGTCACTGCGCGCGAGGTAAAGACTTCGACAACGGTCCCTCATACTCACGCCATGTGGGGATACGTGCTGGTCGGCGTCCCGGTATTGGGCTGGTTCGTGTGGTGGGTACGTCGGCCGGCCGGGAGTACCGCAACGACGCCCCCCGTCCGCGCGAGCACGCGGCACCCGACGAGTATGACGGGGACTGATCACCTGACCGCAACTGCGAGAGGCTGAACCATGATCGAGATCGTGAGCGCCGCGAGGCTGCCCTTGGCGAGGGCGACCGGAGCGCTCGTGGCCGACATCCTGCAGAGCCTCAAGGCTCGGAGCACGGTCGGCACCAATCTCCTGCAGATCGATGCCTGGGCCAAGGAGATGATCCTCGGGGCCGGGGCGGTGTCGTGCTACGTCGACTACGCACCGTCGTTCGGACGCGGGCCGTTCGGCCACTACATCTGCACCTCCGTCAACGACGCCGTCCTGCACGGGCTGCCGCACGGCTACGCGCTGGCCGACGGCGACCTGCTCTCGCTCGACCTCGCCGTCTCGCTGGACGGCGTGGTGGCCGACGCGGCCATCAGCTTCGTCGTCGGGGACTCCGAGCCGCCGGACAGTCAGGCCATGATCCGCGCCACGCAAGACGCCCTGGCGGCGGGGATCGCGGCGGCGCGGCCGGGCGCCAAGGTCGGCGACCTCTCCCATGCCATCGGCTCGACCCTGTACGAGGCCGGCTACCAGGTGAATGTCGAGTTCGGCGGGCACGGCGTCGGGACGACCATGCACCAGGACCCGCACATCCCCAACAACGGCCGACCCGGCCGCGGCTACCGCCTCCGTCCCGGGTTGCTGCTGGCGCTCGAGCCCTGGGTGATGGCGGACACCGCGACGCTGGTGACCGATGCGGACGGCTGGACCCTGCGCAGTGCGACCGGCTGCCTGACGGCACACACCGAGCACACGATCGCCATCACCGACGACGGGGCCGAGATCCTCACTCTCCCGACCTGACGGTCATGGAGTCAGGTCGCCGGGTCAGACGCCCTGTCGCCCGAAAGGTTCGCTGTGAGGTAGCGGTCCAGGTTGTCGAGCGTCGACGAGAACGCCGCGGCGTGGTCGGCGCTCGAGATGCCGTCGGGAACGTCGGTCGCGGTGATGGTCACGAGCGTTCCGTCATCGACGGTCTCCAGCGACCAGGTCATGGTCATGGTCCCCGCGAGGTCGGGGTCGTCGGAGACGAAGTCCGCCTCCTCCACGAGCCGGCGCGGCGCGTCCACGACCGTGAACCGCACCTCCACCACGTCGGTGTTGCCGTCGGACTTCCCCGGTGTCTGGTCGTCGTCGTAGGCCAACGTCAGCCGGTAGCCGCCGTCTGGACTCGCGTCGAACCAGCTGAACCGGCCCGACATGCCAGCCGGCGGCAGCCAGACCGTCCGGGCCGCCTCGTCGACCAGGGCGGCGAAGACCGCCTCCCGGGAGGCGCCCACCACGGCCCGTCCGACGTCGGTGTGAGTCACCCGGGGAGTGTGCCATCATCGCCCGACAGCCTCTCGGAGCCGAGGGTCAGGAGGTGAGCCGTGAGCGCACAGGACGTGTACCCGCCCGGACCTCCGGGCACCGCGCCGTCGCCGTCCGACAAGTACTTCGTCGGGCTGACCTATAGCCGCGCGAAGACCGCGTTCTGGCTCGGCGTCTTCTCCCTCGTGTGCTTCGGACCGTTCACGGGCATCCCGGCCGTGTTCGTCGGCGGCCGTGCGCTCAGTGACATCGAGGCCTCCGGAGGTCGGCTCAAGGGCCGTCGCGCCGCCTGGGAGGGCGTCATCCTGGGCACCGTCGGCACCATCCTGGGGATCGGGCTGTACTCGCACACCGTCTGGCGGTTCCGCGGATAGACCTGCGATCGACTACTCCAGAGCGATCGCCTCGGTGCGCGCCACGCTGCGCCGGATGGATGCCTGGTCGAGCCCCAGCAGGGCCGTGAGCCACACGCCGTTCTGGACGACGTCGATGTCCGCGGCGCGCTTGTCGCACTCCCGGCGACTGAGGTCCGGGCGGGCCTCACGCAGCAGGGACGCCAGCTGCTGCCGGTAGCGGGCCTGCGCGGCGCTGTTGATCTCGGCGTACTCGCCTGCGGCCTGGGCGAGCGACCAGAGCTGGAGGCGAAGGGAGAGGTACTCGGTGGTGAGGAACTCCGGATCGGCGATCCGGTGCAGCACCGCGCGCACCCGGTCCTCCGGTGACAGCGCAGGATCGGGGGCGAGGATCAGCAGGTCCTGCTGCTCGACCTCGCGCAGCGCCGCGGCGATCAGGGTCACCTTGTCGTCGAAGTAGTAGTGGACCAGGCCGAGCGCGACACCGGCCTCCCGCGACACCGCGCGCATGCTCACGCCGGCGATGCCGTGCGCGGCCAGCAGGCTGAGGACCGCCTGCAGGATGCGGGTACGCCGGTCCTGCTCGGACCCGGCGCTCTGCTCCTCGGACATGGCACCAGCGTAGGAGTGACGAGCCGGCGTGCACATTGAACGATCGTCCAAATTCGTCCTATGCTGCCGTTCATGACACAGGTCACAGCCGAGGACGTCGCTCGCGTCGAGACCGGCTACCACCCCGACCCGACGGAGTCGTGGTCGCTGCGAGCCGAGGCCTACACCGACCAGCGGTGGGCCGACCACGACCTGCGCGCGATCTTCGGCCGCACCTGGCAGTGGGTCTGCCACCTCGAGAAGCTGCGTGCGGCGGGCAGCTACGTCTCCGCCACCGTTGCGGGGATGCCGATCGCCGTCGTCCGCGGGCAGGGCCAAGACGGGCAGCCCGGGGAGCTGCGCGCGTTCTACAACGTGTGCAAGCACCGCGCCCACGAGCTCCTCTCCGGATCGGGCACCACCCACAACATCGTGTGTCCGTACCACGCCTGGACCTACGCACTGGACGGAAGCCTCAAGGCGGCTCGGCGAGCCGACCGGATGGACACCTTCGACAAGAGCCAGGTCTGCCTCGACCAGGTCCGGGTCGAGGAGTTCGGGGGCATGGTCTACGTCAACCTCGACCCGTCCGCGGCACCCCTCGGTGACCAGGCCGGCGACCTGGCCGAGGAGATCGCCTTCTGGGCGCCGGACGTCGCCGAGCTCACCCACGCCAAGCGACTGACGTACGACGTCGCCACCAACTGGAAGAACGTCATCGACAACTTCCTGGAGTGCTACCACTGCCACATCGCCCACAAGGAGTTCGTCGACCTGGTCGACATGAACACCTACGAGGTCAAGACGCACGGGATCTGGTCCAGCCACTTCGCCGAGGCGGGCAAGCACGCCAACGCGGCGTACGACGTCTCCGGGGCGTCGGTGACCGACCACGCCGTGTGGTGGCTGTGGCCCAACACCTGTCTCCTGCGCTATCCCGGGCGCGGCAACTTCATGGTGTTCCAGGTCCTCCCGGACGGTCCCGGCCGCACCATGGAGACCTGGGACTTCTACTTCGAGACCCCCGAGCTGGAGCACGCCGAGGTCGAGTCGGTGCACTACATCGACGACGTCCTCCAGGTGCAGGACATCAACCTGGTCGAGAGCGTGCAGCGCGGCATGTCCACCCCGGCATTCGAGCAGGGCCGGATCGTCTACGACCCCGTGCGCACCGGGCTCTCCGAGCACGGCGTCCACCACTTCCACGGGCTCGTGCTCGACGCCTACCGGGCTGCGGTCGGCACCGCGAGCCCCCGGCTCGAGCGGGCGGGCGCCTGAGATGCCGAAGCCCGTCATCATCACCTGCGCGCCGACCGGCGGCATCCACACGCCGACCATGTCGCCGCACCTGCCGATCACCCCGGAGGACATCGCCACCGCCGCGATCGAGGCCGCCGAGGCCGGGGCGGCCGTGATCCACCTGCACGCCCGGAACCCCGAGACCGGCCAGCCCGACCCGCGGCCCGAGCTGTTCTTGGACTTCATGGGTCGGATCAAGGCCGAGAGCGACGCCGTTCTCAACGTCTCGACCGGCGGCGGGCTCGGCATGAGTCGCGAGGAGCGGCTGCGCGCCGCTGTCGCCACCTCCCCCGAGATGGCCTCGCTCAACGTCGGGTCGCTGAACTTCGGGATCTTCCCGATGCTCGAGAAGTACACGCAGTGGAAGCACGACTGGGAGCCGGCCTTCCTGGAGATGACGCGCGACTTCATCTTCAAGAACACCTTCGCCGACCTGGAGTACGTCGTGAAGGAGCTCGGCCAGGGCCACGGGACGAGGTTCGAGTTCGAGTGCTACGACCTCGGCCACCTCTACAACCTGGCCTGGCTGATCGACCAGGACTGGCTCGAGCCGCCGTTCTTCGTGCAGATGGTGTTCGGCGTCCTCGGCGGCGTCGGCGCGGACCTGGACAACCTCCAGCACATGCACACGATCGCCGAGAAGCTCTTCGGAGACTCCTACGAGTGGTCGGTGCTGGCGGCCGGTCGGCACCAGATGTCGTTCGCGACCCAGGCCGCCATGCTGGGCGGCAACCTGCGGGTCGGGATGGAGGACAGCCTCTTCATCGGCCCCGGCGAGCTGACGCCGTCGAACGCCGCGCAGGTGACCAAGATCCGCGGGATCGTCGAGTCGCTCGGCCACACCGTGGCCACCCCGGCGGAGGCGCGGGAGCGGCTCGGGCTGAAGGGCGCCGACCATGTCACCTTCTGACTCCGACCGGCAGCCCACGCACACGGCGGCCGTCGGCGGCGGGCTGATCGGCCGCAGCTGGGCGGTGCTCTTCCTCGCGGCGGGCCACTCGGTCGCCGTCTACGACCCCGACCCCGCGGTCGAGGGCCGGCTCCACGACGAGGTGGAGGCGGCCTGGCCGGTCCTCACCCGACTCGGACTCGCGACGGGGACCGGGCCGGCGGGCGAGCTGAGCTTCACCTCCGACGCCCGCACGGCCGTCGACGGCGCGACGTTCGTCCAGGAGAGCATCCCCGAGCGGCTGCCGCTCAAGCACGCGCTGTACGCCGAGATCGAGGACGCCCTGCTCCCCGACGCCATCGTCTCGACGTCGGCCTCGGGGCTGACGCTGAGCCAGCTCCAGGCCGGGTGGCGCGATCCGGGCCGGTTCGTGCTCGGCCACCCCTTCAACCCGCCGCACCTCATCCCGCTGGTGGAGGTGATGGGCAACGAGCACACCGCCCCTGGTGTCGTCGACGCCGCTCGCGCCTTCTACGAGTCGGTCGGCAAGGTCACCATCGAGGTACGTCGCGAGGTGCCCGGGCACGTTGCCAACCGCCTCCAGGCCGCCCTGTGGCGCGAGGCCATCAGCCTGGTCAACGAAGGCGTCGCCAGCGTCGAGGACGTCGACAAGGCGGTCTCCGCGGGTCCCGGCCTCCGCTGGGCGGTGATGGGACCCACGCAGGTGTTCAACCTCGGCGGCGGCGAGCAGGGCCTGGCCTACTACCTCGCCCACTTCGCCGAGAGCTACCACGGTTGGTGGGACGACCTCGGCGACCCGCGCTTCGACGACGCCACCGTCGCCCGGCTGGTCGAGGGAGTCCGTGACGTCGTCGGGGACACGCCGTACGACGAGCTCACGGCTCGGCGCGACGCCGTCCTGACCGAGGTCATCGCGGCCACGCATCCGCAGACGCCGCGATGAGCGTCTCCGGCCGGGTGGCCCTCGTCGTCGGGGCCCGCGGAGGCATCGGGACCGCCGTCGTCGAGCGGCTCGCCCGGGAAGGTGCCCAGGTGTACGCCGCGGACGTCACGACGCCGCCCAGCACGACGGACGACGTCCGTCACCTGGTCCTCGACGTCTGCTCCGAGGACGACGTCGTGGCGGCGATGGCGACGATCTCGGAGCAGGCGGGCAGGCTCGACATCCTGGTGAACGCCGCCGGCATCGAGCTGGAGAAGACCATCGAGGACACCACCCTCGACGAGTGGAACGCGTCGTTCGCCGTCAACGTGACCGGGACGTTCCTCGCCTGCAAGCACGCCCTGCCGCTGCTCCGAGTCGCGGCACGCTCCGGGGTGAGCGCGTCGATCGTGAACTTCGGCTCCTACGACGGGTTCATCGCAGACCCCGGCCTCGCGGCGTACTGCGCCACGAAGGGCGCCGTGCACGCCCTGACCCGGGCCCTGGCCTGCGACCACGGGCCCGAGGGGATCCGGGTGAACGCCGTCTGCCCGGGGTACGTCGACACCCCGATGCTGCAGAGCTTCTTCAACGGTGTCGGGTCGGGCGGCGCCGGGCGCAGCATCGAGGAGCTGCAGGGCGCCGTTCGCGACGTACACCCGCTGCGCCGCTACGGCACCCCCGAGGACGTGGCCAACCTCGTGCACTGGCTGGCGTCCGACGAGGCGAGGTACGCCTCCGGCCAGCTGTGGGTGCTGGACGGTGGCCTGACCGCTCAGGTCCAGCAGATGGAGGTCCGATGACGACAGGCGATACGCCGCACCGCGCGATCGTGACCGGCGGCAGCAGAGGCATCGGCCGCGGGATCGTCGACCGGCTCGTGGCCGACGGTGCCTCGGTGACGACCTGCGGTCGCGGAGACCGTCCGGACGACCTCCCGAGCGACGTGGTCTGGGTGCGCGCCGACGTATCGGACCCAGCCCAGGCGGCGCAGGTCGTCGTTCGCGCGACCGAGGCGCACGGCCCGGTGACCCTGCTCGTGAACAATGCCGGCGTCATGGTCGAGCGCACCGCGGCCGACAGCACCGACGACGACTGGGAGCTGGTCGTCGGCGTGAACTGCCGGGGCGTCTTCCTGATGTGCCGCGAGGTCCTGCCCACCATGGCCGCCGGCGGCGGGGTGATCGTGAACATCGCCTCGATCTCCGCCTCGGTCGCTGACCCGTCGATGGCTCTGTACAACGCCAGCAAGGCGTTCGTGCTCGGGCTGACGCGGTCGATCGCCGTGGACCACGGCCCGAAGGTGCGCTGCCACGCGGTGTCGCCCGGCTGGGTACAGACCGCGATGGCGGACGACGGCTTCGCCCTCGCCCAGGACCCGGACGCCGCGCGGCGCGACGCCCTCACCCGGCATCCGGTGGGGCGATTCGGAGCACCTTCGGACATCGCCTCGGCGGTCGCCTGGCTGGCCTCCGACGAGGCGTCGTTCGCCACCGGTCAGGAGCTGGTGATCGACGGGGGGCTGACGGCCGCGTCGCCCCTGCGGCCGGGGCTCTTCTAGGTCGCTCAGCGCTGACCCGGTATCTGCGGCTCTCCCCCACGCCACCGGAGCCGCACCCCTCCGGCACGGCAGTCACCGATGTCGATGGTGCCGGACCGGCAGTCGCCGTCGACCAGCGTGCGATCACCGAGCGGCTCCGGCAGTCGCACCGTGTAGGGGACTCCCGGCGTTCCTTGGCAGTCCGCGGCCCCGGAGAAGTGCGGAGCGATCCGGAAGGTGATCACGATCGAGGCCTTCCCCGGCTCGATCACCGGCTTCACCGGGTGACCCTGCATCCCGCCGCTGCACCCCACCCGCGTGACGATCGCCGTGAACACCTGAGACGTCTGCGTCAGCCCGTCGGTGCCGGCGAGCTCCCAGACGGCCTCGTCTCCCTCGTGGTGCGACCCGCACGCGGTGAGGCCGCCGCAGCACGACGCCGCCAGCACCACCGCCGTCACCGCTCTCCTCACGCGCACGGCAGCAGTATGGATCCGGGCCGGCGCGCCGGCCCAGCCTTCTAGACCCCCCCGGAGAAAACGCGGACGAATCACCCGACACGCCCGGCGGCCGTCCCGTTTCGTCCGCGTTTTCCGGGACCAGGCTGCCAGGGTGGGCCGATGCTGGAAGAGGTGGCGGACGGGGTCTGGGTGCGGCAGAGCGAGTGGGTCTGGAGCAATGCCGTCGTCGTACGCACGGACGTCGGGCTGGTCCTGATCGACCCCGGCATCGACGGCTCCGACTTGGAGCAACTGGCCGACGACGTGGACGGGCTCGGCGTCCCGGTGGTCGCCGGGTTCTCCACCCATCCGCACTGGGACCACCTGCTGTGGCACTCCAGGTACGGCGACGTGCCGCGCCACGCCACCGCTGCGGCCGCGGAGGTCGCCGAGGAGGCTCTCGAGCGCGCCCAGCAGATGGCCGCCGAGAGCGCAGCAGGGATCCCGCGCGAGCTGGTCGCGCTCACCACGCCGATCCCGCCCGACGGCGGACCGGTACCGGGACTGATCCTCGAGCACGACGCGCACGCGGTCGGCCATGCTGCGGTGTTCCTCGCCGACCGCCGTGTACTGATCGCCGGCGACATGCTGTCCGACGTCCTCATCCCGATCCTGGACGGACGCCGGCCGGGTCAGCTGCCGGCGTACGCCGCCGCCCTGGACCTCCTGGGCGAGGTGATGCCGCAGGTCGACGTGGTGGTCCCGGGGCACGGGAGCGTCGCGCGAGGTCCGGAGGGGGCGACGCGCCTCGCCCTCGACCTCGACTACCTCGAGGCGCTCCGAAGGGGCGACGAGCAGCCGGCCGACGAGCGGCTGGTCCCCGATGCGCCCTGGCTGATGGACATCCATCGCGGCAACCTCGAGCAGGTCGCGGACACGCCCGACTGAACGGAGCGGCCCGGCTCAGATCTCGACCAGGGTGCCGCACTGCTCGGCGAGCTGCACGGCAGCCTGCAGGTCGACCTGCGTCGCCCTGAGCGTGGCCTCCCGGAGGTCGACCCCGGTGACCGACGCGCCCCGCAGGTCGGCCTCTGAGAGGTCGGTCTCGCGCACGGATGCGCCGTCGAGCCGGCATTCACGCAGGTCGGCACCGGAGAGGTCGGACAGCGAGAGGTCGGCGTCGCGCAGGTCCAGCTTGCGCAGGTCGAGCCCGCCGAGATCGGCACCGCGCAGGGTGACCGACCGCCACGATCCCCCACGCACGGTGATCGGACGCAGCGTGCATCCGGCGAACACCGAGCCGTCGAGCTTGCACCCTTCCAGGGTGGCGCCGAAGAAGCTGCAGCGTTGGAAGTCACCGGCGATGAACGCCGTGCTGTCGTGCGTCGAGGCGTTGAACTTGCAGTTGCGGAACATGCACTCCTGGAAAACCACGCCCCGCGTGGTCGCCTCGGTGAAGTCCACTTCGACGAAGGTGCAGACCGAGAACCGGACGTCGACCAGCTCGGCGCCGTACCAGTCCTCGCCGCGATAGCTCCGACCGCTGACGGTCTCGCCGTTCGCAGGCTCCTGGGCTCCGGCCCCGGGACCAGGCTCTGTCATGCGGCAACTCCCTCTCGTGACTCGACATCAGGAACGGGGGCGGGTCTGTCGTCGAACGACGGCCCGGCAGCCAGCCGTCTCGACAGGGCCGAGGCCGCGACCAGGATCCCACCCAGCAGCAGCCAGCCCCAGGGTCCTCCCGAGGTGACCAGGACGATGGCGAGGAGCGGCCCGGCCGCCTGCTGGACCGACATCCCCGTCTTCAGCGACCCCATCACCGTGCCGCTGTGCAGGTCCCGGGAGAGCATGACCCCCAGCCAGCCCTCGGACGCGGAGTGCCCGATCTCGCCCAGCGTGACGAACGCGACCACGGCGACCAGGGCCGCGACGACCCAGACCCCGGAGAGGTGCGTACCGACCGCGAACGTCGCGCAGGCGACGGCGAGGGCGGCCCCCAGGAGCAGGAACGCCGGGCCGCGGGCGTGGCGCGCGAACCACCTGCTGCCCCGCACCTGGAGCGTGGCGACCAACAGGGTGTTCAGACCGAACAGGATCGGATTGAGGGCAGACGGGGCTCCCGACGCCACGATCCAGGCCGGAACGGCGACGAGGAGCAGGCTGTCGTGCACGGCGAGCACGGAGTGAACGGCGTACAGCGAGACGCGGGATCGTCGTGGCACGGCCGCCCGTCGGGCCGGCCCGACGGAACTGGACGGCGGTGGCTGCGGCGACATGGCAGGAAGCGTGAGGACGACGGCTGCTCCCGCGAGGAAGGTCACGGCGTCCGCCAGGACGGTCACCCGGACGGCGGTGCCGCTGTGCAGCGAGAGCACCCCCGCGGCCACGACAGCCCCGACGCCGTACCCCACGTTGGTCACCCGCTGGTGCCACGCCAGGGCGCCGATCGGGTCCGGAGTCAGTCGCATGACCATCACCTGCGTGCCCGGACGCTCCATCCGGGTCGCCACGCTCAACAGGGACGCCGCGACGCAGACCCCCAGCAGGGAGTGAGCGCGGGCGTAGACGCCGAGAGCGACGGCGGCGGCCAGGAAGCAGCCGACGACCACCCACCTCGCGTCGACGCGACGTAGGAGCGCGCCGGAGGCGAGCGGAGCCAGGGTGGCGACCAGCCCGGCGAGAGTCAGGGCACTGCCCACCTGCCCCAGCGAGAGACCGACCGAGGTGCACAGGTAGACGACCACGATCGGCACGAACATCCCCGACCCGACCCGGTCGACCAGGGTCACGAGCAGGAGGCGGGACAGCCCTGGCCCTCTCGGGAACTCGGAGGACGCTGGCATGGCCCGAAGAGTAACTACTCATACCGGTTACACCAAACTGCTACGTTCGACAGGTGACAGAGTTTCGACGGGGACTCGGCAGCGTGGCGCTCGAGCTCGTGGCCACGGTGGCCGACCGACCGGGAGCGCGACGGGAGCGACTCGTGACCACTGCCGACCTCGACGCGTGGCTCGTGGGCGGGGGTCTGCTCGAGAGAGCCCGCTCCGGAGCCTCGGACCTGGCCGACGCGCGCGAGCTGAGAGAGACGATCTGGCGCCTGGTCGATAGTTCGCGCTCAGACGGGCGACCTGGTCCACGAGACCGCGCGACCTTGAACGACTGGGCGTCGCGCGTGCCCAGTCAGCCGCAGCTGCGGCCGGACTGGACCGTTCGGCCGCGCTCCGGGCCCGACGTCACGGCCGCCCTGTCGACGGTCGCCCGCGATGCGGTGGACCTCCTCGGCGGCCCCGACCGTGGTCGGATCCGTCGATGCGACCGGTGCACGCTGCTGTTCGTCGACCGGTCGCGCCCGGGGAACCGTCGCTGGTGCTCGATGCAGGTCTGCGGCAACCGCAGCAAGGCCGCCGAGTTCCGGGGCCGGCACCGTGTCATCACGTGAGCGGACGGTCGGACGACCTCAGCAGCGGCCAGGCCAGGGTCCGGTGGAACTCGCGCGGGTCGGGATAGGCGGCCGGGTCGTCCAGGCCGAGCTGCGCGGGGACCTCACGCGGCTTGTGGACGAACGTGCCGAACACCTGGTCCCACAGGGGCAGCGCCGAGCTGTAGTTGCCACGGTCGACCGCGCTGTGGTGGAAGCGATGGGTCTCGGTGCCGACGAGCAGGTAGTTGAGCCAGCCCACCCGCTGGTCGCTGTTCATGTGGCTGACCGTCTGCTGCAGGTTGACGACCGCGATCGCGCAGAAGGCGGCAGCGGGTGAGATCCCGGTGAAGGACATCGCGAGCAGGGTCACCACGAAGCGGGAGACGAACAGGTCGAGGGGGTGGAACACCTGGTGCACGAGCACGTAGACCTGGCTCGGCGAGTGGTGCACGCTGTGGAACCGCCACAGGGGCCCTAGCGTGTGCGCGGTCCGGTGGTAGGCGTACCAGAGCAGGTCGGCCGCCACGAGCGCGAAGACCGCCTGAGCGACCAGCGGCAGGTGGCCGAGGAGCCCCGAGCCGCCGGGCGGAGCGAGGTGGATCGCGACGTACTGCGCGGCGACCTGGAGTGCCTGCTCGACGACGACCGCGAGACCGATGAAGGGCAGGTCGCGGTGGACCAGGGTGTCCCTCGTCATCTGCCACTCGGTCCGCAGGGGGTTGAGCCGCTCCACCGCGAACGTGACGAGGATCGTGGCGATCGCAAGAGCGCCCATGACCCGATCGGTGCTCCACCCCTGGCGGACCGTCAGCACGAGAGCCGCGAGTGTGCCGGCGAGAAGCGCCGGATACGGTGCGAAAGTGAGCAGCGGGCGCGCTGGTCTGCCCAGCGTGATGGTGGACTCTCGACTCATGCGACGATCGTCGTCCGCCCTCACGGACCGTCGCTTCTCCGCAGACGCAGGTGACATGAACTCGCGCGCACCCTCCTCGTCCCGGGCCGACCCCATGGTGGTGCTCGCGCGGGAGTGGGGCACCGCCCTCGGGTTGTCGCACCTGCACGCCGCCGACCTTCCGGAGATCTGGGACACGGCGCAGGTCGCCGGAGTCGACTCGCCAGGACTGGCGTTCGCACGCTGGTTCGCGCCGAACGCGGTCGGCGGAGCCCTGGTCCCGGTTCTCGCCAACGCTCCCAGCGCCGAGGGACTGCTGGACCGGCTGGCGCGGTTCCATCCTCTGTTCGGAGCCGAGGCCCTCACGTTCTCGCGTGCGAACGGTCAAGGAGTCCTGTGCCTGACAGGGCGGTCGGGAGAGCCCGCGCACCCCGAGTCGGCAGCGGCGTGCTTCGCGATGGTGGTCGCCACGCTGACCAGACTCGGCACCGATCCTTCCGCGATCTACGTGACGCTTCGGCGCCCGGCACCTTCCGCACGCGACGAGTTCGCGCGCGCCTTCGTGCACGTCAGGTTCGGCGGCGACACGGACCAGATCGCCGTACCGGCGGCCACCCTGGGCACCGAGTTCCCGCACGGCGACACCGCCGTCCTGGACCTGCTGGACTCGTTCGCGGAGGAGCAGCTGCGGCGGCGCCGTACCGGGTGGGCGGCTCAGGTCGACGACGTCCTCGACTCGGCCGACGCCACGGATCTGACCGCGGTGGCCGCCCGACTGGCAGTGAGCACCAGAGCTCTGCAGGAGCACCTCCGCTCCGAGGGAACGACGTTCTCAGGGCTGGTCGACGCCCGGCGACGTCATCTGGCGCTGGCGCTGCTGTCGTCGACGGATCTGTCGGCCACCCAGGTGGCCGGCCGCGTGGGATTCGGAAGCCTGGGCGCGCTCCATCGTGCGGTCCGACGATGGACCGGCCTCTCGCCCACGGCGTACCGCGCGTCCCGGCGCCCCGCGCAGTAGCGTCGGACCATGCCGGCCGTCTCGACCTCCACGGTCCGTGAGCCGGCCCGGGACGTCGACGTCGTGCACGAGACCGACGTGCTGGTGGTCGGCTCCGGACCGGCCGGTCTGGCGGCGGCGATCGCCGCCGCGCGCGCCGGGGTCGACGTCACCCTGGTCGAGCGGTTCGGGTGCTTCGGCGGCAACATCACCGCGGTCGGCGTGGAGGGCATGGCGTGGTACCGGCGGGAGCAGACCGTCGAGGCCGACGGGCTGGGGCGGGAGTTCGAGGTCCGGGCGCACGAGCTGGGCGCCGCCGTCCCCGAGAGCCAGTCGGAGTCCTACGAGATCGACGCCGAGGGCTTCAAGGTGGTTGCCGACCTGCTGGTGCAGGAGGCCGGCGTGCATCCGATGCTGCACCGCCTCGTCGTCGCGCCGGTGCTGGACGGCGACACGATGCGCGGCGTGATCACGGAGTCCAAGGCGGGGCGCGAAGCCGTCATCGCCAAGCGGGTCGTCGACGCGACCGGTGACGCCGACCTGGCCCATCGCGCAGGCGCGCCGACCCACCTGACGCCACGCGAGGACATGCTCGCGGCGTCGGTCATGTTCCACCTCGCCGGGGTCGACAAGGCGGCGTTCCTCGCCGGTGTGCGCGACGACCCCCAGACCTACGCCGACTGGAGCGACGGCGACTGGGAGATCCAGACCGACGGCAAGGAGGACGCCCTGTTCTCGCCGTACCTCCGCAAGCCCTTCCAGAGCGCGATCCGCGACGGCGTCGTCCCGGCGAACCTGACCACCCTGGGCGGCACGTGGGGCGCCGTCCACGACTCGGGCGAGCTGACGTATCTCAACATCGTCCATCTCCCGGAGATCGACGGGACCGACCCCGACGACCTGACCCGCGGCGAGATGGAGGGGCGACGTCAGGTCATGCACGCCATCGCGGCCCTGCGCCGCTACACGCGCGGCTGCGAGAGCGTGCGGCTGCGCAACTTCGGGATGACGATCGGTATCCGCGACACGCGCAAGATCGACGCGGCGTACAACCTCGCCGAGGCCGACGTGCGGGGCGAGGCGAGGTTCGAGGACTCCATCGGGATCTACCCCGAGTTCATCGACGGGTACGGCGTGCTGGTGCTGCCGACGACCGGGCGCTACTACCACGTCCCGTTCCGCAGCATGGTGCCGCGCGGCGTGCGCAACCTGCTGGTGCCGGGGCGGCCGTCCGGAGGCGACCGGATCGCCCACGCCTCCACCCGCAACATGTCGTGCTGTGCCGTCCAGGGCCAGGGCGCCGGCGTGGCCGCCGCCGTCTCGCTGCACACCTCGTCGGAGCTCGCGGACGTGGACCTGCACGGCGTGCAGCGGGAGCTGGAGCGTCAAGGTGTGCGCTACCTGTGAGTCGGCGGACCGCTCCCATGGACGTCCTCGGGTGACCGGCGTAGTTTCGCCACCGGCAGGATGCCGCGTCCGCCGGCGCGGCTGAACCGGACGCGGTCGCTCGCTCTACGGCCATTTCGGAGCGTTTCCTGGACGGGGAGGCTCAGCCGTGCCGCGGACAGCACCCGTCCCGCCCGGCGACGGAATGTCCCCTCACGCGGTGCCCTGGCGTCGCGATCCGCACGTGCGAAGGCAAAATCCCACGAATTCGGGACACGGGCGGCCGCTCCTCCCCTACTTTGATGACAACGGGCAACTCGGGGGACCAGCGCGGGGACGCTGGATCGGGGCCCACTACCACTGGGGGAGATTCCATGAGCACGACTGCTGTTGCACCAGAGCGCAGCGTCGACGAGGGCGCGCCGGTCATCGCGGGGCACCCGCGTGGTCGTGGCTTCGGCATCCTGAGCCGGCTGGCTCGCACCGACGACACCGCTGGTCGTCACGTGCGTGAGGACGCCGCTCCGGAGGAGCACGCCACCGTCCTGAGCTTCGAGCGCCGGGCCACCACCCCGCGCCACCGCCGCGACGACCTCGTCGCCGGCGCCATGCTGAACTTCGGCTGACCGCTGCCGACGAGCACCGGCCGAGGGTGACCTCGGACGGCGCACCGGCCTGTGCGTGACCATCCGGCACGCTCCTCTTCACGTCCCGTTCACGGCGCTTCCTCCTGCTCGTGGCCTGGGTCCGCTTCCCTGGTGCGGATCCCACCGTCGGTAGAGCTCGGGACGGACCGCGACCTGCGGCCACCCCGGCCAGGAGGTCCGCGTGAGCCACGGGTCGGCCGGTATGAGCGGCCAGCGCTTCTGCGTGGTCGGCGGCTGGGACACGACGCGGCACGCCGAGTCCGGCTACTGGTCGGCGCGCGACCTGATCGGGTGCGGATACCCCTACGTCGGCACGACGTTCGAGGGCGCGCAGCACGTGGTCGTGTCGGGTGCCGACGACCCGCTCGACCTGCCGGACCAGACCCGGCTCTTCGTCTTCCCGGGCATGGTCAACCTGTCGGGGATGCTCGCGGTCGGCGACCTGCTCCTGATCAGCGCCATCGACGAGGTCCGCACCGTGGGCGGCCAGCCCGCGTGCGCGGACGACCTGCTGGACACCCGGGACCACCTGCGACCGCGGATGCGCGGTGGTCGAGTGGTGCTGACGGTGCGACCGGAGGGCCGCATCCTGCTGGCGTTCGAGCAGCCCGACCACGCCACGCCGTACGTCGCGCACTGAGGTCTGCGAGCCTCAGCGGAGCACGAACCAGAGCCCCACGAGCCCGGGCACCAGCCCGATCAGCAGCCACCACGAGACCGGACGGCGGCGGTGGATGAGCCGGGCGGCGACGACGGCACCGACACCGCAGGCCGAGGCGAGGACGTTGAGGCCCACCCGGGCCCCTGGGCGCGACCCGTTGGTCAGCACGCCCGCGACCGCGAGGCCGGCCGAGAGGTGCAGGATCGTCGTGGCGACCAGCACCGAAGCCACCCACTGCCGCACCCGGGTGATCTCGGGAGAGTCCACGCTCGTCCGCTGCAGGTTCGCCGGGTCCATGAGATGGCGCGGGCGGCGCGGTGGCGTGTCCATCGTGCGCCAGTCTGCTCCACGGACCCCAGCGAGAATTCACGGGCCACGAACACCGCTCGTGCACGAGACTCAGCACGTGGAGAGCGTCTGGGAGGACCCCGGCTGGTTGCAGGACGCCCTGGGCTGGGTCGACGAGCAGCTGGCCGCGGCCGGGCGTCGACGGACCGGGGAGCCGGACCAGTTCCACGTGCGCTCGTGGTCGACCGTGATCCGGATCCCGACCGACACCGGCACGGTCTACTTCAAGGCCACCATGCCCGAGCTGCGGCACGAGGCGCTGGTGACGCTGCTCGTCGCCCGGAAGGTGCCGGAGCGCGTGCCGCCGCTCGTCGGCGCCGACCCCGGGCGCGGGTGGATGCTCATGGAGGACGCCGGCGACCGGCTGCGCGAGCTGATCGCCGAGGAGCGGGACCTGTCGCGGTGGGACGACGTGCTCGAGGGCGCGGCGGACATCGCCCTGGCGATGGAGACCGACGTCGACGAGCTGCTCGCAGCGGGGGTCCCCGACCTGCGCCTGGCCACCCTGCCCGCCCGGTACGCCGCGCTGGTCGCCGACCCCGAGATCGAGCAGCGGTACCGCGACGCCGTCCCGCGAGTGCAGGAGCTGGCCGACGAGCTCGCGTCGTACGGCGTGCCGGAGACGCTGCAACATGACGACCTCCACGACGGCCAGGTCTTCGTGCGCGACGGTCGGCAGCTGATCCTCGACTGGGGCGACGCGGTCGTCTCCCATCCGTTCTTCACCCTCTCGGTGACGCTGGAGGGCGGCGTGTCCTGGGGTCTGGACGACGTCGAGGACTCCGTCGCCATCGAGCCCTTCGTCGACCGGTACGTCGCCCGCTACGACCCGACTCGCCCGGAGCTGCGGGCTGCGGTCCCGGCCGCCCTGCGGCTCGGCTGGGTGTGCCGAGCGGTCAACGGCGCGACCGTCGAGGACCCGCAGGCGACCCGCAACCGGCTCGCGATGTTCCTCGACGGCCGGGTCTAGGGCTGTTCGCCGGGGTCGGTCACATCGCGGTCTGCGACGCCCCGCAGTTGCGGCCCATCATGAGCCACTCGTTGGTCGTGTGACCCAGGGCGGGGCGCTGCGGTGCGAGCCGCGGCGCGTGGGCCTGCGCCGACGGTCCGAGGAGCACTGCCGCGACGACGAGGGCCGCTGCGGCACGGACCAGTCGTCCGGTCATGACGGGTCGTGGTCCTCGCAGTGCAGGCCCATCCGCATCCCGTTGGCGCCGTACTTGTGCGGCACGGGCGCCTGGAAGTGGTCGACGACGTGGGCAAGACGCGCGTGCCGAGCGTGATCGCGATGGGGCGTCGCGGCAGAGCCGGCCTGGGCGCCGTACGTCGAGGCCACGACGACCCCTCCGAGCGCCACCGCCGCGAGTGTGGACGTGATCCGGGTGAGCATCGTGGGCAGACCTCCTCCGGACGTGGTGATCACACGCTAGGCCGACCCGGCTCGCCGCTCAAGCACTCCCGGCGCTCAGCCGAGCGCGACCTCGGCCATCCACGCCGCCACCTGGGCGGGATCGTGCACCAGCGCGGCGTCGTGGACGGCGACCTCGGTCTCAACGAAGCCCGGCACCCGAGAGTCCCACCAGCCACCGCAGGGATCGATCTTCTCGCGCTCCATGAACGCGACCTTGCGCTCGACCACCTCGTCGGCCGTGGCCTCGGCGAAGACCAGGAACGTGTTCGTGTGCGGAGGATCCGGAGTGACCTTGAGCCCGCGCTGGGTCAGCTCCGCCGCCAGGGACCGCGCCCACGCGGCGTACTCCCCCATCCGTGGCAGGCGTTCGCGGAGACCGGCCAGCCCCGAGACGGCGTACGGCGTGAGGTGGAACAGCGTCCCGCCCATCCTCCGCCGCCAGGTGCGGGCCTCGGCGACGACGTCCTCCGGGCCGGCCAGCACCGCACCGGCGAGCGCCTCGAGACCCTTGTAGAACGACACGTACATGCTGTCCACGAGAGCCGCGACCTCCGCGAGCTCCTTGCCCCAGAAAGGCTGGGACTCCCAGATCCGGGCGCCGTCGGCGTGCAGAGGTACGCCGAGCTCCCGGGCCGTCTCGGACAGCGCGGTCAGCTCCTCCCAGGTGGGGCGGAGGCAGCCGGCGTCGCGCAGGGGCAGCTCGACGAGAGCCGCGCCGAGACCCGGTGAGAGCCGCCGCAGGTCGTCTGCCGTCGCCGTCGCGCGGCCTTCGGTGAGGTGGTCGAACTCGAACCCGTGGAGCCGCCGCGGTCCGTCGTCCTCGTGCTTGAGCAGGTGGGACAGGTCGGGGATGGCGACGCGTCGCGAGCCGGTGCGGTCGCACCAGACCCGGAGCGCGGCCTGCTGGGCCATGATCCCGCTCGGGAAGAACGCCGCGGCGGGCTTGCCGAGCAGCTCGGCCACCTCGGCCTCGATCCGGCCGATGGCACCCTTCTCGGCGTAGATGTCCCACTCGTCGATGCCGAGGTCCTCCGCGGCGTCGGCGACGGCGCGCAGCACCTCGGCAGGAGTACGCCGGGCGTGCCAGAAGACCGTCGTCTCGCAGGCCTTCGCGGCCGCACGGGCGCGCTCGTTCAGCTCGTCGTCCACGTCGGTCAGCCAACCAGGTGGGCGCGAGGGTCGGCAAAGGGGTTGCGCTCTCAGGTCAGCGGCCGCGTTCCGGGCGGGATGCCCTCTCCGCGGCCGACCCCCTCGACCATCTGCTGCAGCGCCGTGAGCGCGACCTGCTGCGGGAACGGCCCGAAGCTCACCCGGGCGACGCCGAGCTGCCGGAGCCGCGACAGCGGCGGGCTCCCGGGGACCGGCAGCAGCGTGAGCCGTTGCGGGCCGAACGCCGCGACCATGGCCACGACCTGCTCCTCGCTGACCCGGCCCGGGACGAACACGACCGGAGCGCCCGCCTCGAGGTAGGCCTTCCCGCGGGCGACCGCGTCGGCGAGCACCGCGTCGGCGCCGGCGTCCCCGCCCTTCAGGAACGCGTCGGTGCGTGCGTTCAGCACGAAGTCGGGCACTCCCTCGTCGTGGGCGGCGCGCACGACCGAATCGACGACGGCGACGGCCTCGTCGATCGGCTTGAGCTGGTCCTCGATGTTGCACCCGACGACACCGAGCCCGATCGCGCGACGCACCGTCTCGGCGGCGTCGCCGTACCCCGCCTCGAGATCGGCGGTCACCGGCACGTCGACGGCATCGACCACACGACCGACCGCCTCCAGCATCAGGTCGCGCGGGATCTGCTCACCGTCCTCGAAGCCGTACGCCGCCGCGATGGCGTGGCTGGCGGTGGCGATCGCGGTGGTCCCCGGCGTCTGCGCCACCACACGAGCGCTCGCGACGTCCCAGACGTTGACGAGGGTGAGCAGCTCCGGATCGCGGTGCAGCGCGAGCAGGGCGGTGGCACGGTCGGCGGTGGAGGTCATGCCCCGAGTATCCCGCTGGTGGCCGTGGTCGATACTTCGCAGCGTTCGGCACCCGTTCTCGGCCGAAAAGGGTGCCAACTGCTGCGAAATATCGACCACGGCGCTACTCCCAGAAGATGCGGTCGACGACGGCGCGGGCGCGGCGGGTCACGCGCAGGTGGTCGTTGACCATCTCGTCGGAGCGCCCCGAGCCGTAGCCGAGGATCGCGGCGACCGCGGTGCGCTCGCGCGCGTCGCGCGGCAGCTGGTCGCCGGCACGCCCCGTCGCGAGGGTGATCGCGTTGCGCAGGCGGCTCGTCGAGCGCCAGGCCCGGCCCAGTGCCTCGTGGTCGGACGCCGAGACCAACGACGCCTCGCGGGCCGCATCGAGCGCCGCCATGGTCCGGGGGCTGCGCAGCTGCGGCACCTGGCCGGCGTACCGGAGCTGGAGCAGCTGCACCGTCCACTCGATGTCGGCCAACCCTCCGCGGCCGAGCTTGAGATGGGTCTGCGGGTCGGCTCCTCGCGGCAGCCGCTCGCGGTCCACGCGCGCCTTGATCCGCCGGATCTCGCCGACGTCGGCCTCGCTCAGGCCGTCCGCGGGATAGCGCAGCGGGTCGATCAGCGCGGTGAACCCCGCGCGCACCGACTCGTCACCGACGACCGCGTCAGCCCGCAGGAGCGCCTGGGCCTCCCACACCTTCGACCACCTCGCGTAGTAGGCCTGGTACGACGCCAGCGTCCGGACGAGCGGGCCCTGCTTCCCCTCGGGACGCAGGTCGGCGTCGATCACGAGGGCGGGGTCGGTGGCCGGTGCGACGAGGAGCTGGCGCAGCTCGTTGGCGACGGCGTGGGCGTACGTCGTGGCAGTGTCGCCGCCGTCCCCCGAGCCGTCGATCGGCTCGTGCACGAACATCACGTCGGCGTCGCTGCCGTACGACAGCTCGAAGCCGCCGTACCGGCCCAGCGCGACGATCGCCATGCGGGTCGGTGCCTCGGCGAGCCCCTTCCTCTCGCGCACGGCGCGGCCGGCGACCTCCAACGCCGCCTCGAGCGTCGCGTCGGTGAGCCGGGACAGGGCCGCCCCGACGGAGGCCACGTCCAGCTCGCCGAAGAGCTCTCCGGCAGCGATCCGGAACAGCTCCCGCCGCCGCAGCGCACGGATGGAGTGCACGGCCTCGCCCGGGGCGTCCTGACGCTCCGCGGAGGTGCGCATCCGGTCGAGGAGCACCTCCGAGCCGAGCGGCGTCAGGTCCTCGGTCAGCATGCGCACGCCCTCGGGCTCGCGCTCCAGCAGGTCGGTGGCGTAGCGCGAGGTCGCGAGCAGACGGGCGAGCCGCTCGGCGACCTCGCCCTCGTCACGCAGGGTCTTGAGATACCAGTGCGTCGAGCCGAGACTCTCGCTGATCCGACGGAAGCCGAACAGACCGGCGTCGGGATCGGGTGCGTCGGCGAACCACTCCAGCATCGCCGGCAGCAGGGCCCGCTGGATGGCCGACGTGCGGGACACCCCGCTGGTCAGGGCCTCGAGGTGGCGCAGCGCCCCCGCCGGGTCGACGTACCCCAGAGCGGCGAGCCTCTGTCCGGCCGCCTCGGGGGTGAGCCTCGCCCCCGCGGCCGGAACCCGCGCGACCGCCTCGAGCAGCGGACGGTAGAAGAGCTTCTCGTGAAGGCGGCGGACCTCGCGCCGGTGATGCGTCCAGGCCTCGTCCAGCGCGGTCGCCGGCTCTCTGGTGAAGCCCATGCCCCGCCCGAGGCGACGGAGCGACTCCTCGTCGGTCGGTACGACGTGACTGCGCCGCAGGTGCTGGAGCTGGATGCGGTGCTCCAGGGTGCGCAGGAACTCGTAGGCGGCGTGCAGGGCCTCGCCGTCCTCGCGCCCGACGTACCCCCGTGCGGTCAGGCTGTCGAGCGCGTGCAGGGTGCCGGGCTGACGCAGCCGCTCGTCAGCGCGACCGTGCACCAGCTGGAGCAGCTGGACGGCGAACTCGACGTCGCGCAGCCCGCCGGCACCGAGCTTGAGCTGACGATCTGCATCCCGGGCCGGGATCGTGTCCAGCACACGCCGCCGCATCGCCTGCACGTCGGCCACGAAGCCGTCACGCCCGGCCACCTGCCACACCATCGGCTCCACCATCCGGCAGAACTCCTGGCCCACGGCGAGGTCGCCCGCCACCGGACGCGCCTTGAGCAGCGCCTGGAACTCCCAGGTCTTGGCCCAGCGCTCGTAGTAGGCGCGATGGCTGGCCAGCGAGCGTACGAGCGGACCCGCCCGGCCCTCGGGACGGAGGTTGGCGTCGACGGGCCAGATCGTGCCCTCGGCCGTGTGGTCGGAGCAGGCCCGCATGAGCGCAGACGCCAGCTGCGTGGCGACGCGTGCCGCCTGAGCCTCGTCGGCGTCCTCCGTCGGCTCGAAGACGAACAGGACGTCGACGTCCGAGACGTAGTTGAGCTCATGACCTCCGCACTTGCCGAGGGCGACGACGGCGATCCGCGTCGAGCCGGCGTCCGGCACCTGGGCGCGGGCGACGGCGAGCGCGCCCTCCAAGGTCGCGGCGGCGAGGTCCGAGAGCTCGGCCGCCGTGTCGTCCACGCCGAGCCCGTGGGCGAGGTCTCGCGCGGCCAGGCGGGTGAGCAGACGGCGGTACTCCACCCGCAGCGCATCGAACGCCTGCTCCGGCGCCAGTGCGGCGACGGGGACCGCGCTCGCGGGGTCGGCTCCGACGGAGCGCAGCATCGCCTCGCGGACGGCGTACGCCGGCGGGCGGGTCGATCCCAGCAGCGGATCGGTGAGCTCCCTCCACTGGCCGGGATGGCGGACGAGGTGGTCTGCCAGCGCCTGGCTCGCACCCAGCACCGAGAGCAGGCGCATCGCCGTTCCCTCGTCGCCGGCCAGCTCGGGGAGGAAGGAGGGCTCGGCCTGCTCGTGGAGTCTCACCAGTCCGGCCAGCGCCTGGTCGGGGTCTGCCGTGCGGGCGAGCAGGGCCACCAGGGGCTCGGCCGTCTCCCCCAGCCGTCCGAGGTCGGCCGCCGCGCGCTCGGAGTCCTCGAAGCCCAGTCGCAGCAGGCGCGTCCGCGTGGAGTCGCTGCGAGGGCTCACCGCGTCAATGTAGTCACCACCACGCCCAGGTGGTTTCGAGACGGTCGCAGAGCGACCTCCTCAACCACCGGATCCCGCGACCTCCTCAACCACCGGATCCCGCGACCTCCCAACCACCGGGGGCCCGTCGGTGGTCGAGCAGGGCCCCTGGGGCCCGTCTCGACGACCACCCCTCCCCCGGCACGGCCAGGGGTCTTGCGGACGGAGTGTGACGTGGTGCACGCTATTAGGAAACTTTCCTATCTAATGGGCGGGGTCGTATGCGTCACCAGAGCGTCAGGTCGATCAGTCCGCTCGGGATGGCGACCGCCGTGGCGTCCACCGCGGCGCTGGGCGTCGCCTTGCTCGCCCAGCCGCCCGCGACCGGTGCCGGAAGCGCACCACGCGCCGCACGCGCCCATGGCGTCGTCCGCGTGAACCAGCAGGGATACCTCCCCGACGAGCCCAAGCAGGCGCGGCTGATGAGCGACGCCGCCGTGAACGGCGCCCACTACCGCGTCACCGACGGCGCGGGCCACGTCGTGCTACGCGGAGCGGTCCCCCAGCACTCGACCGGCTCGTGGAATGCCGCCTACCCGGCCGTCTACCGGCTCGACCTCAGCGCGCTCCGTACGCCGGGGCGCTACCGCCTGACCACCAGCGGCGGCGTCGTCGCCCGGTCCCCGTGGTTCCGGGTCAGCACGGCGGGCTCGGTGTTCGGCACCCTGCTGAACGACGGCGTCCTCTTCGACCGCAACCAGCGCGACGGCGCCGACGTCGTCCCGGGTCCCCTGCACCGGCGGCCCTCCCACCTGCTCGATCGGCACGCCTTCCTCTACCGCTGGCCAACCATGGAGCACGGGTCGGACCTGATCACCGACAAGCGCCTGCACCGCATCGGCGGGCCGGTGGACGTCGAGGGCGGGTGGTTCGACGCCGGTGACTACCTGAAGTTCACCCACTCCGCGGCGTATGCCGACGTGCTGCTCTACACCAGCGCTCGCCTCCTCGGACGGCGTACGCCGGCTCCGGTGCTGACCGAGGCGCGCTTCGGACTCCGCTGGCTCAGCAAGATGTGGCGCCCGCACTCGCGCACCCTGCTGATGCAGGTCGGGATCGGGTCCGGCAACGAGGCGGGCACCTTCCGCGGCGACCACGACGGCTGGCGGCTGCCGCAGGCAGACGACCGCGACACGAGTCACGCCGACCGGTTCGTGTCCCACCGACCCGTCTTCGAGGCGGCGGCACCGGGACGCCGGATCAGCCCCAACCTCGTGGGCCGGGTCTCGGCGGCGTTCGCACTGGCGGCGCAGCAGGACGCCGCGCACCACCGCGCGCGAGCGCGCCACGAGCTGCGTCTCGCCACCAGCCTCTACGCCCGTGCGGCCGTCAAGCACCCGCCCCACCCGCTGGTCACCGCACTCCCCCACGCCTTCTACCCCGAGTCGACGTGGCGTGACGACATGCAGCTGGGTGCCGCCGAGATCGCCCTGGCCTCCCACTCCCTGGGGCGTCCGGCCGGGCGCTACCTGCGCGACAGCGCCCGCTTCGCCCACGCCTTCATCGGCCACGGGAGCACGGGCGACACCCTGAACCTCTACGACACCGGCGCCCTGGCCGACGCGTCTCTGGCACGGGCGATGCGCGCGGTGCCGCACGGGCACGTGGCCGTGAGCCGGCACGACCTCGTCGGCGACCTCGCCGCCCAGATCCGCCGCGGGGTCGCCCACGCCCGTACCGACCCCCTGGGCGCTGCGGAGCCCGTCGACGAGTTCGACGCCAACTCGCACACGTTCGCGCTCGTCGCCACGGTCGGCCTCTACGACGCCCTCACCGGCACCCGTCGCTTCCAGGGCTTCGCCAGCCTGCAGCGCACCTGGCTGCTGGGCGGCGATCCCTGGGGCGTCAGCGCGATGGTCGGGGTGGGCCACCGCTTCCCGCAGTGCATGCAGCACCAGGTCGCCAACCTGTCGGGCACGCTGCACGGCAAGCCGCCGCTCGACGTGGGCGCCGTGGTGAACGGGCCGAACGGCCAGGACAACTTCGAAGGCGGCCTCGGCGGCTTCCAGGACGGGATGCGGCACTGCGCCCGCAGCCACGGCCTGAAGCAGTACGACGGTCAGAACAGCCGCTACGTCGACGACGTCCGCTCCTGGCAGACCGACGAGCCCGCGCTCGACATGACCGGCGCCGCGATCATCGCCGCTGCCGCTCAGCTGCGGATCCACCCGCACGCCCGCGTCGCCGGCCACGCGCGAGCCTCACGGAGTACACGACGGTGAAGCCGGGCACGCCGCGCATGCTGCGCGGCATCAACGACCGGGCGGCGCTCGACCTGCTCCTGGAGCACGGACCGCTGTCCCGGACCAGGCTCGGTGAGCTCACCGGCCTGTCGAAGCCCACGGCGTCGCAGCTGCTCACCCGCCTGGAGGCCGACGGGCTCGTGGTCGCCAGTGGCAGCTCGCGCGGGGGCCGGGGCCCCGGGCCCAGCTGTACGCCGTCAATCCGCGCGCCGGCCACGTGGCCGCGATGGACGTGACCCCGGCCCGCATCGTCGCGGCGGTCGCCGACATCACCGGCCGGACCGTGGGCGAGCACGAGCTGCGGACTCCCAGGCGGCCCGGGCCGGACGCCGTCACCCATGTCATGACCGCGCTCGAGGGCGCGGCCACCGCCGCCGGTCTCGCCACGAGCGACCTGCTCCACCTGGCGATCGGGACGCCGGGTGCCTTCGACCCGCGCACCCGGCGGCTGCGCTACGCCCGTCACCTCCCCGGCTGGCACGACCCCGATCTCCTCGACCGCCTCGCCGACGCCACCGGGCTCCCGGTGCACGTCGACAACGACGTCAACCTGGCGGCGGTGGCCGAGCTCTCCTCGGGCCGGGCTCGCGGCGTGGACGAGTTCGTCCTGCTCTGGGTGGACGAGGGACTCGGCGCCGCGCTGGTCCTCGGTGGACATCTCTACGGCGGGGTGACCGGCGGTGCCGGCGAGATCGGCTTCCTTCCGGTCCCGGGCACTCCGCTCGTGCGCGACGTACGCCGAGGCAACGCCGGCGCGTTCCAGGAGTCTGCAGGCGGGCCGGCGGTCCTGGCCCTCGCCCGGTCGCTCGGCCTCCGGGCGGCGACGGCTCCGGCCGCCATGCGCACCGCCGTCGCGACCCCCGGAGCCGGGGACGAGCTGATCGCCACCGTCGGCCACCGGCTCGCCGTCGGCATCGCCGCCCTCGTCGCCGTCCTGGACCCCACGCTGGTCGTGCTGTCCGGCTCCGTGGGCCTGGCCGGGGGCGAGCGCCTCCGGTCCGTCATCTCCGACGAGCTCGGATCACTCGCGGCCACCCGGCCCCGACTCGAGCTCGCCGACGTGCGCGAGGGCCCGGTGCTCACCGGCGCCCTCCACACCGCACTAGCGGCGGCTCGGGACGACGTCTTCGACACCGTCCGACACCTCGCCAGTCCGGGCAGCGCCCGGCCCGTCACCAGGAGAACACCATGACCGCACATCGGCACCTGCGCCGCCGCCTCGCCGGCTGCGCGATGATCGCCAGCCTCGCGCTGGCGCTGACGGCGTGCTTCGGCTCGTCCAAGGGGGGAGCGAACGACAACCCCAACGCGGACGTGACCATCACCTTCTGGCACGGCTGGAGCGCACCCAACGAGGTGGCCGCCATCAACGCCAACATCGCGGCGTTCGAGAAGAAGTACCCGAACATCCACGTCAAGTCCGTCGGCAACATCACCGACGACAAGATCAACCAGGCGCTCCGGGCCGGCGGACCGAACGCCCCGGACGTCGTGTCGTCGTTCACGACCGACAACGTCGGCGAGTTCTGCGACTCCAAGGCGTTCGTCGACCTGACGCCGTTCATGCAGAAGGACGGGATCGACCCGAAGACGACCTTCCCGCCGGCCCAGCTGTCCTACACGCAGTACAACGGCGACCAGTGCGCGCTCCCGCTGCTGAGTGACGCCTACGGCCTCTACTACAACAAGGACATGTTCAAGGCCGCCGGCATCTCCGGCCCGCCCAAGACCCTGTCGGAGTTCGACGACGACGCGGTGAAGCTGACCAAGCAGTCCGGCGACACCTACTCGCAGCTGGGCTTCATGCCGGACTACCACGGCTACGAGTCGACCATCACCCACTTCGCCGCGCAGTGGTCCCCGACCTACTTCACCTCTGACGGCAAGTCGAACATCGCGAACGACGCCGGCATCAAGGCGGCGTTCGACTGGCAGAAGGCGCTGGTCGGCAAGCTCGGCGGCTACTCACGGCTCGAGAAGTACCGGACGACGTTCGGCGACGAGTTCAGCAACAACAACCCGTTCATGACCGGACAGGTGGCGATGGCGATCGACGGCGAGTGGCGGGCCGGGATGATCGACGACTCCAACAGCAAGGTGAACTACGGCGTCGCGCCGTTCCCGGTGCCCGACGACATGGCCAGCCAGTACGGCAAGGGCTACATCACCGGCACCATCGTCGGCGTCGCGAGCACCAGCTCCAAGCAGAACGCCGCCTGGCAGTTCGTGAAGTTCATGACCACCGACACCGGCGCCGTCGTGAGCTTCGCCAACGCGATCCACAACGTCCCCTCGACGATCGCGGCCCTGGCCTCACCCGACGTCAGCCAGGACCCGAACTTCCAGCAGTTCATCAAGATCGCGGCCAACCCGAACAGCAACACGACCCCGTCGAGCCCCAACGGCGGTGCCTACCAGCTGACCCTGCAGAACCTCGGCTACGACTACGAGTCCGGCAAGCAGACCGACCTCCAGTCGGGGCTCGACGCGGCGGCGAAGACCATCGACAACGACATCGCACAGGCCCAGTGAGGGAGGAGAACCTGTGACTGTCGCAGCCATCCGGCCGCGGCGGCGAGCGAAGAGCCCGGGCCTGCGGAGGCGTCGTCGTCGCGACGCGCTCCGCGCCCTGGCCTTCCTCTCGCCCTGGCTCCTCGGGACGGGTCTGTTCTTCCTGTACCCGCTGGTGACCACCGCGTGGCTGTCGTTCACCCACTACGACGGCTTCGTGTCACCGACCTGGGTCGGGCTCGACAACTGGAAGTTCGTCTTCCACCAGTACCCGTTCTTCTGGCCCGCGCTGCGCAACACCCTGTGGTTCGTGCTGGTCCTCGTGACCCTCCGGATCGTCACCGGGCTCGTGCTCGGGCTGCTGGTCATCCACGTGAAGCGTGGGCGGGCCGCGCTGCGGACGGTGTTCTACGCGCCGTACCTCGCGCCGCCGGTCGCGGGCACGCTCGCGTTCGTGTTCCTGCTCAACCCGGGGACCGGACCGATCAACTCGATCCTGGGACACCTGGGGCTCGGTCAGCCGGGCTGGTTCAACGACCCGACCTGGGCCAAGCCGGCGCTGACCCTGCTGGCGATCTGGGGCGTCGGCGACCTGATGGTGATCTTCATGGCCGCCCTGCTCGACGTACCGCGGGAGCTCTACGAGGCGGCGTCGCTGGACGGAGCCGGGGCTCTGCGGCGGTTCCGCCACGTCACGCTCCCCCACCTGCGCCCGATCCTGCTCTTCGCCGTCATCACGGGCGTGATCGCGACGATGCAGTACTACACCGAGCCCCTCATCGCGGGGCAGGTCGCCAGCGGCCAGATCGGCGGGTCCGGCCAGCAGGTCGAGCCGGGGTACCCCAGCGGCTCGACGCTGACCCTCCCGCAGCTGGTCTACAACCTCGGCTTCCAGCGCTTCGACATCGGGGCTGCCTGCGTGATCGCGATGGTGCTGTTCGTGCTGTCGATGGTCTTCGCGGCGTTCCTGATGCGGCGCGGCAGCGGCTTCCTGACGGCGGAGGACTGAGATGACCGCGACTCCCACGACGGCGGTCGGCTCCGCCGTGATGACCACCGAGGGCGAGCAAGGCGCGCCGTACCGTCGCCGCTCGTTCCTCGAGTGGGTCTGGGTGCATGCCTTCGCGATCGCGCTGGGACTGCTGTTCGTCCTGCCGTTCGTGTTCATGCTCTTGACGGCGCTGATGACCGACCAGCAGGCGCTGACGCGCGACATGTGGCCCAACCCGTTCGCGTGGCACAACTTCAAGGACATCTGGCACACGCCGGGCTTCGGCATCTGGTGGCGCAACACGATCGTGTACGCCGTGTCCGGGACGGTGCTGACGCTGCTCTCCAGCGTCCCGGTCGCCTACGCGCTGGCGTACTTCAGGTTCCGGGGGCGCAACCTCGCGATGATGGTGGTGATCGCGACCATGATGCTGCCGCCGCAGGTCGCCATCGTCCCGCTGTACCTCGTCTGGGCCAAGGACCTGCACCTGACCGGCACCCTGTGGCCGCTGATCATCCCCACGGCGTTCGGCGACGCCTTCTCGATCTTCCTGCTGCGGCAGTTCATGCTGACCGTCCCGCGCGAGTACCTCGAGGCCGCGCGGATCGACGGCTGCAGCGACCTGCGGACGTTGCTCCGCGTGGTCGTGCCCATGGTGCGGCCGGCGATCTTCGCGGTGGGCCTGTTCCAGTTCTTCTACTGCTGGAACGACTACTTCGGCCCGCAGATCTACTCCAGCGAGAACCCGGGGGCATGGACCTTGAGCTACGGGCTCGGCTCGCTCAAGAGCGCCCACCACACCGACTGGAACCTCACGATGGCGGCGACCGTGCTGGTCATGGCGCCCGTGATCATCGTGTTCTTCTTCGCGCAGAAGGCCTTCATCGAGGGCGTCACGCTCACGGGAGTCAAGGGATGAAGATCGCGGTCGTCGGCGGCGGGTCGACGTACACCCCCGAGCTCGTCGACGGTCTCGGCCGGCTGCGCGACGTGCTGCCCGTCGACGAGCTGGTGCTCGTCGACCCGGCAGCCGAACGGCTCGAGCTCGTCGGCGGCCTGGGGCGTCGCATCCTCGCGCGCCTCGGGCACCCGGCCGAGCTGGTCACCACCACCGACCTCGAGCCGGCGCTCGACGGCGTGGACGCCGTCCTGCTGCAGCTGCGTGTCGGTGGACAGGCGGCTCGGCTCCAGGACGAGACCTGGCCGCTGGAGTGCGACTCCGTCGGTCAGGAGACCACAGGCGCCGGCGGGCTGGCCAAGGCGCTGCGGACCGTCCCGGTCGTGCTCGACATCGCCGAGCGCGTCCGCAAGGCCGCGCCGGAGGCCTGGATCGTCGACTTCACCAACCCCGTCGGGATCGTGACGCGTGCGCTGCTGCAGGACGGGCACAAGGCCGTCGGGCTGTGCAACGTCGCGATCGGCTTCCAGCGGCGCTTCGCCGCCCAGCTCGGCGTCGAGCCCGACCAGGTGCGACTCGACCACGTCGGGCTCAACCACCTGACCTGGGAGCGCGCAGTCACCGTCGACGCGGTCGACCGGCTGCCGGAGCTGCTCGCCGCCCACGGCACCGACATCGCCGAGGACCTGGAGCTCCCGGTCGAGCTCCTGCACACGCTCGGTGTCGTCCCGTCGTACTACCTGCGCTACTTCTACGCCCACGACGAGGTGGTCGCCGAGCTGAAGGCCTCCGAGTCGCGGGCGGCCCGGGTCGCCGACATCGAGCGGGAGCTCCTGGAGATGTACGCCGACCCCACCCTCGACGAGAAGCCCGAGCTGCTGATGCAGCGTGGCGGGGCCTACTACTCCGAGGCCGCCGTCCAGCTGGTGGCTGCGCTGCTCGGGAGCTCGGGTGAGGCCAGCACGCAGGTGGTCAACCTCCGCAACGACGGCACCCTGCCGTTCCTGCCCGACGATGCCGTGATCGAGGTGTCGGCGACGGTGGACGCGGACGGCGTCCGCGCCGTCCCGGTGGACCCGCTCGAGCCGCTGTACGCCGGGCTGGTCGCCGGGGTCACGTCGTACGAGCACCTGGCGCTCGACGCGGCCCTCAGGGGCGGGTACGACCGGGTGTTCGAGGCCCTCCTGGCTCACCCGCTGGTGGGCCAGGTCGACCTCGCCCACGGTCTCGCCGACCGGCTGATCGCCCACAACCGCGACCACCTCCCCTGGGCCTGAGATGCCCTCCCCGGACTCCGACGCGGCGGACGAGCACGCCGCCGTCCTCGCCATCGACGCGGGGAACAGCAAGACCGACGTCGCGCTCGTGACCGAGACGGGCACCGTGGTCGCCCGCGCCCGCGGCGGCTCCTTCCGCCCCGACCGGATGGGCGCGGAGACCGCCGTGACCGGACTCGTGCCGCTGGTCGAGCGCGTGCGCGCCGACGCTGGCTTCGCCGGCGACGGCGTCGTGGCTCGCAGCGTGGTGGCGTGCCTGGCCAACGCCGACCTCCCCGTGGAGTACGAGGCGCTCGAGGCGGCGTTCGCGGCTCGCGGCTGGGCGAGGTCGATCGAGGTCTTCAACGACACCTTCGCGCTGCTCCGGGCCGGGCTCGACGACCCGAGGGGCGTCGCGGTCGTGTGCGGCGCCGGGATCAACTGCGCGGGACTCCTCCCGGACGGCCGGACGGCTCGCTTCGCCGCCGTCGGGCACATCTCGGGCGACTGGGGAGGCGGTGGGAACCTCTGGCAGGAGGCGATGTGGTGGGCCGCCCGCGCCGTCGACGGCCGCGGTCCGGCCACCGCCCTGAGCGACGCGCTGCCGCAGCACGCGGGGCTCGACAGCATGGAGGCGCTGATCTCCGCCGTGCACCTGGGCGAGCTGTCCGAGGCCCAGTGCATGGAGCTGACTCCGGTGCTCTTCGCGGTCGCCGCAGACGGTGACGTGGTGGCCGGCGACCTGGTACGTCGTCAGGCCCAGGAGGTCGTCGCCCTGGCCGTCGCCGCGATGCGCCGGCTCGGCATCCTCGGCGAGGCCGTCCCGGTCGTCCTCGGGGGTGGCGTCCTGACGGCCGGCCACCCCCAGCTGATGGACGAGATCGATCGGCTGCTCGCGGAGCAGGCCCCACTGGCGACCGCCCGCGTCGTCCGCACCCCGCCTGTGGTCGGTGCCGCCCTGCTCGGCCTGGACCGGCTCGGTGCCCCCTCCGACGTACGCGACCACCTCCGCCGTTCGTTCGCGGAGCACGCGGCGCTCGCCGGGCTCGGGTAGACGACGTAGAAAGCGGAAAACGCGGACGAGACGAGCGACGCGCCCGGGCCTAGGCCGACTTCGTCCGCGTTTTCCTGCGCGAGCCGGCGAGCGCGGCGAAGCGGGTCGCGAGCGGGGCCCAGGCGGCGTCGAGTGCGGCGCGGGAGCGCACGAGGTCGTCGGCGAGGAGCGCCTTCTGGGTCTCGGCCAGGTCGCTGTCCTGCGCCCACTCCGCGACGAGGACGTCGTCGACCTCGGGGTGCCACTGGATGCCCCAGACGGTCGGCGCGTGCCGGGCTCCCTGCACCTCGCCGGTGGCTGCCGTGGCCAGCCGGGTGGCACCCTCGGGCAGGCGGACCACGACATCGTCGTTCCAGTGCATGGCGCGTCTCGGGCCGACCAGGTCGGCCATGAGCTCGTCGTCGACCGCCTCGGCGGTCCAGCCCACGTCGAGCAGGCCGAGCTGCCGACCTCGTGGGTTCACGATGACCTCGCCGCCCAGCGCCACCGCGCAAAGCTGGTGGCCCAGGCAGATCCCGAGCGTGGGTACGCCGGCACCGGACGCCCGCCGGATCAGCTCGCGCGTGGCGGGCAGCCAGGGGGCCTTGTCATCGTCGTAGGCGCCCATCGCGCCGCCCATCACGACCAGACCGTCGATCGCCTCGACGTAGTCGGGGACCGGATCGCCGTCGTAGGGACGGCAGACCTCGATGTCGACGGCCCCCATCCACGAGCCCAGGAGATGGATCGGGTCGTCCGCTTCGTTCTCGACGACGAGCACACGCGCTGTCACGCCCCCAACCTAGTGGCTCGGACGACGCCGGCGGCTCGGCGCGTCGACCGGTAGACCGTCGACGGCGGGCGGGTCGGGAGCACGTCGCGTCGCACGAGCCGGACCTCCTCGAGATCGCGCAGCGCCAGGGCCAGGGCTCGCGGCGTCACTCCCGGCAGGGCGCCACGGAGCTCGGAGAACCTCCGGGGCTCGTCGAGCGCGGCCAGCACCGGGACTGACCACTTCCGCAGGAGGGTCTCGCGCGCGCTGGAGGCCTCGACCCTGGTGGCGAGCAGCGCGGCGCTGCGGCCCCGCTCCGTGATCAGGTACTCCGGTCGCAGAGGGTGCCCGTAGCCCTCGTTGCGACGCACGTAACCGAGCCCGACCAGGCCGTCCAGTGCCCGCCGCAACGACTCTCGGGTGACTCCCAGCTTGCGCTGGAGCTCGACGAACCGGACGCCGCCCCGCTCGTCGAGAAGCGCCAGCACGGGCGCGGCCCAACGGTGGTGGAAGAGCTCCACCAGAGCGGTCGCGGACTCCTCCGTTGACATGGAAAACAACCTAGTATAAAAACGCTTCATGACGATCGACTTCAACCCAATGAACTGTGTCGTCTCGGTCAACGTGTCGGACTACGACCGGTCGCTCGCGTGGTACCGCGACGTCCTCGGCTTCGACGTTCTCTACGAGCTCTCCGACTACGGCTGGTGCGAGCTCCGCACGCCGTTCGGGTTCACGATCGGCCTCGGCCAGACCGAGGACGTGACACCCGGCACCGTCGTGCCGACGTTCGGCGTCCACGACATCGACGCCGCCATCGCCCACCTGCGCGAGCACGACGTGAAGGTCGAGGACTGGCACGAGATCCCCGACATGGTGCGGCTCTCGACGTTCTGGGACCCCGACGGCACGTCGTGGATGCTCGCCCAGACCCTCGACGGCCGAGGCGGCGAGGAGAAGGCGTCCCGGGGCTGATGGAGCTCGAGTCCTACTCCTTCGTCCTGCTCCGTCGCGGGCCGCGCGCGGGCGAGTACGACGACGCCGAGCTCGAGCGGCTGCAGGCCGCCCACCTCGGCTTCCTGGACCAGATGCGCGACGCCGGGCACCTGGTGCTCGCCGGCCCCTTCTCCGACCAGCTCGACGAGACGCTGCGCGGGCTCTGCGTCTACGTCACCGACCTGGCGACGACCCGCGACCTCGCGGCGACCGACCCGTCGGTGCAGGCGGGCCGCATGGCGGTCGAGGTGATGACCTGGTGGACCCTCCAGGGTGCGGTGACGTTCCACCCCGAGGTGCGCCACGGCTGAGCGTCAGAGGACCGGCAGCATCCGGTCGCGCTCGAAGGCGGAGACCTCCGTGCGGTACTCCTGCCACTCGTTGCGCTTGTTGCGCAGGAAGAAGTCGAAGACGTGCTCCCCCAGCGTCTCGGCGAGCAGCTCGGAGTCCTCGGCGACGCGGATCGCCTCCGAGAGGCTGGTCGGCAGGGGCTCGATCCCGAGGCTCTTGCGCTCGCGCTCCGTCAGCGACCACACGTCGTCCTCCGCCTCGCGCGGCAGCTGGTAGTCCTCCTCGATCCCCTTCATCCCGGCGGCGAGCACCACCGCGAAGGCGAGGTACGGGTTGCACGCGGAGTCGATCGTGCGCAGCTCGACGCGCGTCGAGACGCCCTTCTGGGGCTTGTACATCGGGACCCGCACCATCGCCGACCGGTTGTTGTGACCCCAGCAGATGTACGACGGCGCCTCACCGCCGCCGAGCAGCCGCTTGTAGCTGTTGACCCACTGGTTGGTGACCACCGCGATCTCGTTGGCGTGGCGCAGGATGCCGGCGATGAACTGCCGGCCCGTCTTGGACAGGTGGTACTCGGCGCCGGCCTCGAAGAACGTGTTGCGGTCGCCCTCGAAGAGCGACACGTGCGTGTGCATCGCCGAGCCCGGGTGGGTGGTGAAGGGCTTGGGCATGAACGTCGCCCAGATCCCCTGCCCCAGCGCGACCTCCCGGATCACGGTGCGGAAGGTCATGATGTTGTCGGCGGTCGACAGGGCGTCGGCGTACCTCAGGTCGATCTCCTGCTGGCCCGGGCCGCCCTCGTGGTGGCTGAACTCCACCGAGATCCCCATCGCCTCGAGCATGGTGATCGCCTCGCGCCGGAAGTCCGCCCCCTGCGACTGCGCGGTGTGGTCGAAGTAGCCGGAGCGGTCGACCGGCACCGGGTCGACGCCGGGGACCGGGTCGTCCTTGAAGAGGTAGAACTCGATCTCGGGATGCGTGTAGAAGGTGAACCCCTTCTCCGCGGCCGTACCGAGCGTGCGCTTGAGCACGTGCCGCGGGTCGGCGTACGACGGTGAGCCGTCGGGCATCACGATGTCGCAGAACATGCGGGCGGTGCTGGGCCCGTCGCCGCTGCGCCACGGGAGGATCTGGAACGTCGCCGGGTCGGGCTTGGCGAGCATGTCGGCCTCGTAGACCCGAGCGAAGCCCTCGATCGCCGATCCGTCGAAGCCGATGCCCTCGTCGAAGGCGCCCTCCAGCTCGGCCGGCGCGACGGCGACGGACTTGAGGAAGCCCAGTACGTCGGTGAACCACAGCCGCACGAAGCGGACGTCGCGCTCCTCGAGCGCGCGCAGCACGAAGTCCTCCTGCTTGCCCATGGGCCGCAGTGTGTCCCAGCCGTGTTACGGGGGTGTTGCACGCTCCCGCTGGAACGGGTCGTGTGCCTGAGCCCGCGCCATAGCGCGGTCTCAGGCACACGACCGGGTGCTGCGGGTCAGCGGCCGCAGGCGATGACCTCCTGGCTGCCGAGGATGCCCTTGTAGGCACGCATCATCGGAGTCAGCCAGGGCTGGGTGACCTTCGCGAACGCGATCGACCCGTACGTCGGACCGGTGTTGCCCTGCACGCGCACCTTGCGGATGCTCAGGGGCACCGTGAGTGCCTTCGCGTCGGTGCCGCCCCAGCACGCCGAGCCGCGGTGGGAGCCGCGGGCGGTCGCGAAGTCGACGGAGCTGCCGACCTTCTGGCCGCCGTAGCGCCAGGCCACGACCGTGTCGTAGCCGGTGTTGCCCTCCCACGGAGCGATCACGGTCGCGCTGATGCCGCTGGTCAGGTTGCGGGGGACGCGCACCGTCACCTGGCCGTCGGTCATGGTCTGCTGCCCGGCCTCCCAGGTGTTCTCCGGGCGCAGCGCGCCGTTCATCACCTGGATCTGGCAGCCGTCGCAGTTCGCCGCGGTGAGGGTCAGCTTCGTGGTCTTCGGGCGCGAGCACCAGAAGGCGTCCTGGTTGCCGATCGTGCCCTTGAACGCCTTCACGGCAGGCTTCCAGCTCGACATCGTGTGCGTGGCGTAGGCCAACGGGATCTGCGTCTTGTGACCGTCCAGGGTCCGCGCGGGCACGCGGGCGACGTGGAAGTCGAGGAACACCTCGTCGACCGACGTCCCGGCCCAGCAGCCCTCGGCCCGCGGGGCGTGCCGAGCGGCGCTACGCGTGACGTGCGAGTCGACGGCGTGACCGGTGTACGCCGTGACCATGTTCGACACGGCACCGGTGTTGCCCTCCCACGGCGCCCGGACGAGGAACGAGAGTCCGTGCGTCCGCGCTGTCGGGACGTCGAAGGTGACACGGTGGTCCGAGCCGATCGTGCGCTCCTTCGACGTCCACACGTGCAGCTTGCCGTTGACAGCCTGCTGCAGTTGGACCGTGCACCGGTCGCAACCGGTGAGGTGCAGGTGCACGGCCGTCCGAGCCGGTGCGGCGGAGGCGCTGTCGGCAGGCGCGGCGGGCGCGGCGTGCGCGTCGCCCTGGGCGGTGGTGGCCAGGACGCCGGCGGCCAGGGTGGCGAGGATCGCGGTGATCCCGCGAACTCGTGCTGATCGACTCATGGGTGTCTCCCGAGGTCTCGGGGCGGCTCCCCGTCCGGGGCCGCCATCAGCCCTACGACTTGGACCGGGACGCGAAGGTTGTCACGATCGGGTCACGAACCTGATGCGGAGTGGGGAACCCGCTCCAGGTCGGCCAGCCAGGCCCCGGCCGCGGCGTCGCTCGGCATCCGCCAGTCGCCACGCGGGCTCATCGTGCCTCCGGGCGTCACCTTCGGGCCGTTGGGGAGCGCGCTGCGCTTGAACTGGCTGCTGAAGAAGCGACGGAGGAACACCTCCAGCCAGTGCCGGATCTCCGCCAGGTCGTACGCCGGGCGAGCGTCGTCGGGGAAGCCCGGCGGCCAGTCCCCGGTCGCCGCGTCGTGCCAGGCGTGCCATGCCAGGAAGGCGATCTTGCTCGGCCGGTACCCCCGACGCAGCACGTGGTAGAGCGTGAAGTCCTGGAGTGCGTACGGGCCGACCGTGTCCTCGGTCGCCTGCGCGCGCTGCCCCTCGACCGCCGGGATCAGCTCCGGGGTGATCTCCTGGTCGAGGATCTCGGCAAGTACCGCGTTGGCCGCCTCGTCGAACTGGCCGCTGTCGATGGCCCAGCGGATCAGGTGCTGCACGAGCGTCTTGGGGACGCCGGCGTTCACGTTGTAGTGCGACATCTGGTCGCCGACGCCGTAGGTGCACCAGCCCAGCGCGAGCTCGCTCAGGTCGCCCGTGCCGACCACGATCCCGCCGCGGTGGTTGGCCAGCCGGAACAGGTAGTCGTAGCGCAGGCCGGCCTGCACGTTCTCGAAGGTGACGTCGTACGCCGGCTCGCCGGCGGCGGCCGGGTGGTCGAGGTCCTTGAGCATCTGTTCGGCGGCGGGCTTGATGTCGATCTCCTCGAAGGCGACCCCCATCGCCTCCGCGAGACGCGTGGCCAGGGACCGCGAGGTGTCACCGGTCGCGAACCCCGGCATCGTGTAGGCGAGCACGTCGCTGCGCGGACGTCCGAGCGCGTCCATCGCGCGCGTGGCGACGATCAGGGCGTGGGTGGAGTCGAGCCCTCCGCTGATCCCGATCACGGCCTTCGGGCCACCGATCGCCTCCAGTCGCTGCATCAGCCCGGCGACCTGGATGTGGTAGGCCTCGTAGCAGTCCTGCGCGAGGCGCTCGGGGTCGTCGGGGACGAACGGGAAGCGATCGAGCTTGCGCCGCAGCCCGATGTCGCCCGTGGGCGGGGTGAGCTCGAACGCGACCGTGCGGACCTCCGGTCCGCGCGTGCGCCGGTTGTCGTCGAAGGAGCCCATGCGCAGGCGCTCTTGACGGATCCGGTCGAGGTCGACGTCGACGACGGTGCGTCGCGGCCCTCGCGGGAACCGCTCGGTCTCGCCCAGCAGGTCACCGCACTCGTAGACCATCGTCTGCCCGTCCCACGACAGGTCGGTCGTCGACTCCCCCTGGCCTGCGGCGGAGAAGACGTAGGCCGCGCTGTCACGGAAGCTGGCACTGCGCACCAGGAGGCGGCGGTCCTCCGCACGGGCGATGGTGATCGGGCTCCCGGAGAGGTTGGCCAGCACGGTCGCGCCGGCCAGCGCGGCCTCCGAGCTCGGCGGCACCGGAACCCACATGTCCTCGCAGATCTCGACATGCAGCTTGAGGTCCGGCAGGTCGGTCGCCGCGAACACCAGGTCGGGCCCGAGCGGGACGTCCACGCCGGCGACGCGGATCGACGTACCCCGCAGGTCGTCTCCGGGGGCGAAGTGGCGGCGCTCGTAGAACTCGCGGTAGTTCGGGAGGTAGGACTTCGGGGCCACGCCGAGCACCCGGCCAGCCTTGACCACCACCGCGCAGTTGAGGAGGCGGGTGCCGTGCTGCAGCGGCGCTCCGACCACGAGAACCGGAAGCAGCTCGGCCGAGGCGTCGACGATCGTCGACACGGCCTCCTGCACAGCGTCCAGCAAGGTGTCCTGGAGGAGCAGGTCCTCGATGGAGTACCCGCTCAGGCAGAGCTCCGGGAACACCGCCACGGCGACCCCGTCGTCGTGGCACTCACGCGCCAGGTCGACGACGGTGCTGGCGTTCGCGGCCGGATCGGCGAGCGCCACCGGCATCGTGCAGGCCGCCACGCGCGCGAAACCCTGCGCGTACGCCGAGTAGAAGTCCACCCCTCCAGTCTAGGGACCCCGGGCCCCTTCGCCTGGAGGCACATGGAGGCAGTCTCCGGTAGCGGGTTACGTTGGCAGCATGAAGCTCGGAATCCACTGCTCGAACCTGACCTGGCCCGGTGGCGCGCAGGCGCTCGGCCCGACCCTCGCGAACGTCGCCCGCACCGCAGACGAGGGCGGGTTCACGACGTTGACGATGATGGACCACTACTTCCAGATGGAGATCCTGGGCGGCCCGCCCGAGCCGATGCTCGAGGGCTACACCAGCCTGGGGTTCCTGGCCGGGCAGACCAGCCGGCTCGAGCTGGGGCTGCTCGTCACCGGCGTCACCTATCGCCACCCCGGCCTGCTCGCCAAGATCGTGACCACGCTCGACGTGCTCTCCGGCGGCCGCGCGATGTTCGGCATCGGCGCCGCGTGGTACGACCGCGAGCACCGGGGCTTCGGCGTCCCGTTCCCCTCGACCAGCGAGCGCTTCGAGCGTCTGGAGGAGACTCTCCAGATCGTGAGGCAGGCGTGGAACGGCGGCGGCGCGTACGCCGGGCAGCACTACCGGCTCGACGAGCTCACCCTGGTCCCCCAGCCGCTCCAGGCCGGCGGGCCGCGCGTCATGGTCGGCGGCAGCGGTGAGCGCAAGACGCTGCGCCTCGTGGCGCAGTACGCCGACGCCTGCAACCTGTTCGCCACCGAGCCCGACGAGGTCGGCCACAAGCTGGAGGTCCTGCGCGCCCACTGCGAGGACGTGGGGCGCGACTACGACGAGATCGCCAAGACCATCGTCGCCTCACCGGATCGACCCGCTCGCGGACCTCGACGGCTGGCTCAAGCAGATGACCTCGCTCGCGGAGCTGGGCATCGAGCAGGTGTGGACCAGCCCCAACCGCGAGGACCCGGTCGGGTGGACGGAGCGGGTGGCCGAGCAGGTCGTCCCACGCCTGGGGGAGATCGGCTGACCGCTGGGCCGCGCAGTCGCTAGCGTTCGGGTCCATGGCGTCGGGTCGGATCGTCCTGCTCAACGGCCCGTCGAGTGCGGGCAAGACGACGCTTGCCCAGGCGGTCGCCCGGCGACTCACCACGCCGTGGCTGCTGATGCCGGTCGACCTCTTCCACCAGATCCGGACTCGCCCTGACGCCGACCTGACCGACCGGCAGTGGCACGACGTCTTCCACCGCACCCGCGCGGCGTACCACCGGGCGCTGGTGGGGGCCGCGACCTCCGGCATGGACGTGCTCGCCGACCACGTGCTGAACGAGCCCTGGCGGCTCGACGACCTCCTGCGCCTGACCGAGGGCATCGACGTGCTGCTCGTGCACGTCACCTGCTCGCCCAAGGAGCTGCGGAGGCGCGAGAGGCTGCGCGGCGACCGCGACGCCGGGACCGCGCTGCACCAGCAGCGCCTGGTGTTCCTGCACGGGGACTGCGACCTGACCGTCGACACGACCTACGGACCCGACGAGCCGGCGGCGGCGTTGCTGGACCTGATCCGCAAGCCTCCGGCGCAGCGCGCCTTCGACCGGCTGCGGAGCGGGCGAGCCCGTGCGTGAGCCGCCCTCCGACGTCCGGGACGAGGACGTGCTCGCCGAGGTACGCCGTACCTGGGACGCCGACGTGGACCGGGTGTCCTACCTGCCGGTCGGCTTCGGCGCGCACCACTGGGCGGCCTACGCCGGGGAGGTGGCGCGGCTCTTCGTCACCTTCGACGAGCGTCGATCACCCGAGCTCGACGCGGCGTACGCCGGTGCGGGTGCCCTGCGCGACGCGGGGGGCCTCGAGTTCGTCCTGGCCCCCCTGCCGCTCGCCGAGGGTGGGACGACGGTCCCCTTCGGAGCTGGTGACCTCAGCTGCTCGACGTGGTACGACGGGACGTCGGGAGAGCCGCTCGACGTGGCCTGGACCACCGAGGCCCTGCGCCGGCTCCATGCCGTCCCTCCCCCGCCCGGACTCCCCCTCTGGCAGCCGAAGGTCGGCCCCGACTTCGCGATGCGGACGCGTCTCCTGGTCGAGCGCGACTGGGGCCCGGGTCCCTACGCCGCGGAGGCGCGCGAGGCGGTGGGGGCCGGGCTGGGCGACGTGGCGCGATGGACCGACCGCTACCACCACCTCGCCGGTGTGGCCCGTGGACGGGCGTGGGTGCCGTGCCACGGCGAACCACACGCGGACAACCAGCTCCTGACGGCGTCCGGACGCTTCCTGGTCGACTGGGACACGCTGCGTCTCGCCCCGGCGGAGCTGGACCTGCGGATCCTCGTCGACGCCGGCGTCCCTCCCGCGGAGGCCGGGGCCGACCCGGACCTGCTCGAGCTGTTCGACGTCGAGTGGCGGCTCGACGAGATCAGCCAGTACGCCGCGTGGTTCGCCGCACCGCACACCGGCACCGAGGACGACGTCATCGCGATCGCCGACCTGCACCACGAGCTGACGCGTGACGAGCCTTCGTGGTGACCAGCGACACACGTCGCAAGGTGGCCGGGTCGGCCTAGCCTGGGCGGCATGAACGACGAGGCCGCCGCGCCGTACGGCACCGGGCCGGCGAAGGCCGCCGGTCCCAGCAAGCGAGTCCGCACCCATCACCTCCGGCAGCTGAAGGAGCGCGGCGAGCGGTTCTCGATGCTGACCGCCTACGACCAGTACGCCGCCGAGACGTTCGACGAGGCCGGCATCGACGTCCTCCTGGTGGGCGACTCCGCCGCCAACAACGTCTACGCCTACGAGACGACGGTCCCGATCACCGTCGACGAGCTCCTCCCGCTGACGCGGGCCGTGAGCCGCTCGGTGCACCGGGCCCTGGTCGTCGGTGACCTCCCCTTCGGCTCCTACCAGGCGTCGCCGGAGCAGGCCTACGCGACCGCGGCCCGCTTCATGAAGGAAGGCCTGGCCCACTGCGTGAAGCTGGAGGGCGGCGTCGAGATGACCCCGCAGATCTCCCGTCTGGCCCAGGGCGGGATCCCGGTGATGGCCCACATCGGGTTCACTCCCCAGAGCGAGCACGCGCTGGGCGGTTATCGGATCCAGGGTCGCGGAGACGCCGCCGAGCGGATCCTGGCCGACGCACACGCCGTCCAGGACGCCGGGGCCTTCGCGGTGGTGATGGAGATGGTGCCCGGCGACGTCGCGGCGCGGATCACCCGGGAGCTCGCCATCCCCACCATCGGGATCGGAGCCGGCGCGGAGTGCGACGGCCAGGTCCTGGTCTGGACCGACGCCTTCGGCATGCGGGCCGGCACGATGGCGACGTTCGTCAAGCAGTACGCCGACCTGCGCGGCCAGCTCCTCGCTGCCGCCCGCGCGTACGACGACGACGTCAAGAAGGGCACCTTCCCGGGCCCCGAGCACACCTTCTCCAGCTGACGATCCCGCCGAGTCGGCGAGGGGCACCTGACAAACGTCACGAGCAACACGTGATGGCTGTGTGAGGCGGGCGGTGCGGTCATCGGTCAGGATCGACCCATGACACAGACCAGCCTCTCGGGGACGACCGGCCTGGGCGCCGGCGCCGTGCCCGCCGTTCGCATCTCCGGCGTCACCAAGGACTTCGGTGACGTCCACGCCGTCCGCGGCATCGACCTGACCCTCGAGCCGGGCGAGATCGTCGCCTTCCTCGGCCCCAACGGCGCCGGCAAGACCACGACCATCGACATGGTGCTCGGCCTCTCCCAGCCGACGACCGGCGAGGTCGAGGTGCTCGGCCTGCACCCGCGCCAGGCCATCGCGCGCGGACTGGTGTCCGCCGTGATGCAGACCGGCGGACTGCTCAAGGACCTCTCCGTGCGCGAGACGGTGGCCTACATGGCCAGCCTGTTCGCGGACACGGCTCCGGTCGACGAGGTCCTGCACACCGCAGGCATCGAGTCGATCGCCGACCGCAAGGTCGGCAAGTGCTCGGGGGGCGAGCAGCAGCGGCTGCGGTTCGCGATGGCGCTGCTGTCCGACCCGGCCCTGCTGCTCCTCGACGAGCCGACCACCGGCATGGACGTCGAGGGACGCCGCACCTTCTGGTCGGCGATCCGCGCCGACGCGGAGAAGGGCCGCACGGTCCTGTTCGCCACCCACTACCTCGAAGAGGCCGACCAGTACGCCGACCGGATCGTGCTGATCAGCCACGGCAAGATCGTGGCCGACGGCACCGGCAGCCAGATCAAGGCGCTGGCCGCCGGGCGGACGATCCGGGCCACGCTGCCCGGCGCGAGCACCTCCGCGCTGACCGCCCTGCCGGGAGTCGAGAGCGTCGACATCCGTGGTGACGCGGTCTACATCCACGCCAAGGACACCGACGCGATCGCCCGTCACCTGCTGACCACGACCGACGCGCACGACCTCGAGATCACGGCCCGCGGGCTCGAGGACGCGTTCCTCAGCCTCACCGGTGACGACCACGACGTCACCCCCGACCCGACCAGCGACACCACGAACCCAGGAGCGTCGGCATGACCACACAGACCATCGACCCGACGACCCGGCGGGTCCCGCCGTTCGGCGGCTTCAACCTCACCGTGCTCGGCATCGAGCTCAGGCGCATGCTGCGCAACCGGCGCACCATCGTCTTCACGCTGATCCTGCCGGCGGCGCTCCTGCTCAGCTTCGGCGGGCAGAAGGGGTGGGACGACAAGGCCGGCTCGGGCAACGTCGCGGCGTACATCCTGATCTCCATGGCGCTGTACGGCGCCGCGCTCACCTCGGCTGCCACGGGCTCGATGGTGGCGCTCGAGCGGTCGCTCGGGTGGTCCCGTCAGCTTCGGCTGACGCCGCTCAACCCCGTGGTGTACATCGTCATCAAGGCTCTGGTCGCCCTCTTCATGGGCGCCCTGGCCATCGCTGCGGTCAACGTCGTGGGCATGCTCCAGGGCAAGGCCGTGATGCCGACGCACATCTGGGTCCTCACGCCGTTCCTGACGGTGGCGTGCACCCTCACGTTCGCCGCCCTGGGCGTGTTCATCGGCTATGTCGTGCCGGGAGAGAACGCGATGCAGATCCTCGGTCCGGGTCTGGCTCTGATGTCCTTCCTGGGTGGCGTGTTCATCCCGCTCGACCAGTACAGCGACGTCGTTCGCCACGTCGCCTACTGGACGCCGATGTACGGAGTCTCCGAGATCGCCCGCTCGCTGCTGACCCACGACCTGCCCTGGTTCGCCGTGGTCAACGCGGTCGGCTGGTTCGCGATCTTCGTGGCCGGCGCGGCCTGGCGGATGAGCAAGGACACGGCCCGGGTGTGACCAGCCAGGCCGGCACGACCCTCGCCCCCATCGACGCGCGCCCCACCGGGCCGCGTCGGTGGGGTCTGGTGTTCGCCGCCATCTGGCTGTTCTACCTGCTCTCGCCCCTGTCGGCCGCATGGTCTCGCGGCGGCATGCGCGGTGCCGCCGGGATCGCGGCGACCCTGCTCTTCGCGACGATCTACATGGCCGTGTTCATCACGATGCGCTGGCGCCGCTTCGGGATGCCGTTCCGGGCACCGCTGCGGGCGTCACACGGTCTCGTGATCGTCGCCGTGCAGATCCTGCTCGGGATCGCCATGTGCGCGACCATCGGGCAGGAGGGCGACGCGGCCGCGGTCTACATCGCCGTGACCTGCGTGATGTGCCTGCAGACCCGCTGGGCCTGGCTGGCGTCGGTCATCGTCGCGTTCTCGACGTTCGGCGCCACGCTCGTCGTCCCCGACTGGCACAAGGACTGGGGCATCCTCTTCGGGACACTGGTCGCCACCGTGGCCATCTGGGGCATCTCGCAGTCGATCACCCGCAACGTCGAGGTCCTGGCCGTGCGCGAGGAGAACGCCCGCCTCGCCCTGGACGACGAGCGCAACCGCTTCGCCCGCGACCTGCACGACATCCTCGGCCACTCGTTGACCGTGATCACGGTCAAGGCCGAGCTCGCCAACCGGCTCATGGACGTCGACACCGAGCGCGCCAAGGCCGAGCTCGCCGACCTCGAGCGGCTCTCGCGCGACGCGCTGGCCGACGTACGCCGTGCCGTGGAGGGGTATCGCGAGCTGACGCTGCCAGGCGAGCTGGCCCGGGCGCGGATGGCGCTGTCGGCGGCCGAGATCGACGCCGACCTCCCCAACACCACCGACGACGTGCCGAGCGACCGGCGCGAGCTGTTCGCGTGGGCGGTACGCGAGGGGATCACCAACGTCATCCGCCACAGCGGAGCCCAGCGCTGCACCGTGGTGCTCGGCGAGCACGAGGTCGAGGTGCGCGACGACGGCCGCGGCGCGCAGGCCGCCGGATCCGGGAACGGTCTGACCGGTCTGCGCGAGCGCGCAGCGGCGCTCGGCGGCACGGTGGTCACCCAGTCCCTGCAGCCCGGCTTCTCGCTCAAGGTGGTCGTGCCATGACGATCCGGCTGCTGCTCGCCGACGACCAGGCGCTCGTGCGCGGTGCGCTGTCGGCCCTGCTCGGGCTCGAGCCCGACCTCGAGGTGGTCGCCGAGGTGGCCAGCGGAGACGCGGTCGTGCCGGCCGTGCTGGAGCACCGACCCGACGTCGCGCTCCTCGACGTCGAGATGCCGGGGCTGGACGGCATCAGCGCCGCCGCCGAGGTACGCCGGGTCTCGCCGTCGACGCGGGTGCTCATCGTGACGACGTTCGGGCGGCCGGGCTTCCTGCGTCGCGCGCTGCAGTCCGGCGCCGACGGCTTCGTGGTCAAGGACACGCCCGCGGCCCAGCTCGCCGACGCCGTACGCCGGGTCCACCAGGGTCTGCGCGTCGTCGACCCGGCCCTGGCCATGGACAGCCTGACGATGGGCGACTCGCCGCTGACCGAGCGTGAGACCGACGTACTCCGGGCGGCCTCAGACGGTGCGGCCGTCGCCGTGATCGCGGAGCGCGTCCACCTCTCCCCCGGCACCGTCCGCAACCACCTCTCGGCGGCCATCGGCAAGACCGGCGCCGCCAACCGCTCCGAGGCCGTCCAGCTCGCCACCGCGAACGGCTGGCTGTAGGGATACTTCGCAGCGTTTCGCACCCTTTTCGACCCAGAGAAGGTGCCTCATGCTGCGAAGTATCGACGGCCTCAGCGGGTGGTGAGGGTGACCGTGAGGACGACGACGACCCAGCTGGCCAGGCCGGTCACCGCGAGCCACGGCAGGCGGCGGGGGTGGGGGGTCCACCAGGCGCAGGCCACGACGAAGAGCGCGAGCCACACCACGACCAGACCCGTCACCGCCCACCAGCGCAGGACGATCGTGCTCCCGAGGTCGAGGAACAGCACGCAGGCCAGACCGATCATCCCGGCGAACGGCAGCGGGGAGATCCGGGGCGCCGCAGGCGGCGGCTCGGGACGCGACGGCCGCCGGGACGGCGCGCGGGTCACGACTCCGAGGACGGCGGGTTGCGTCGCTTCGACTGTCCCGCCCAGTCGGTCTCGTCGGTCCACTCGGGGTCGTTGTCCCACGCCTCGTTGCGCTCCTGCGCCTTCTCCAGAGCGCGCTGGGCGTCCGCCTCGGTGTCGTAGGGGCCCAGCCGGTCGATCGGAGGGCAGACGTCGCCAGGCGTCTGCTCGACCCGGTGGTGCTTCACGCAGAACCAGTACTTGCCCATGCCCGCAGACTACGGCGGCGGACGCCCGCCTCCGTAGACTCGGCCCATGACCTCGACCGCGATCGCGCCGGCGGAGATCTCGCCGCGCCGGCGGGTCCCGGACTCCATCGCCCGCCCGGAGTACGTCGACCGGCCGATGCCCGCGCCGTTCACCGGGAGCGAGGTCAAGGACGCCGAGACCATCGAGCGGATCCGGGTCGCCTGTCGCCTCGCCGCGCAGGCCCGCGACCTCGTCGGCGAGCACGTCGCGCCCGGTGTCACGACCGACGAGCTCGACCGGGTCGGCCACGAGTTCCTCTGCGACCACGGCGCCTACCCCTCGACCCTGGGCTACCGCGGCTTCCCGAAGTCGCTGTGCACCAGCGTCAACGAGGTCGTCTGCCACGGGATCCCCGACGCGCGCGTGCTCGAGGACGGCGACATCGTCAACATCGACGTCACCGCCTTCATCGGCGGCGTGCACGGCGACACCAACGCGACGTTCCTCGCCGGCGACGTCGACGAGGAGACCCGACTGCTGGTCGAGCGCACGCGCGAGTCGCTGCTCCGTGCCGTGCAGGCGGTTCGCCCGGGTCGCCGGGTCAACATCATCGGGCGGGTCATCGAGGCCTACGCGAAGCGGTTCGGCTACGGCGTCGTCCGCGAGTTCACCGGCCACGGCATCGGGACGGCGTTCCACAGCGGCCTGGTGATCCCTCACTACGACGACCCGCGGTTCGACGACGAGATCCTGCCGGGCATGACCTTCACCATCGAGCCGATGCTCAACCTCGGCACCCACGAGTGGGTGATGTGGGACGACGGGTGGACCGTGGTCACGGCCGACGGGCGCCGCAGCGCGCAGTTCGAGCACACCCTGCTGGTCACCGAAGAGGGCGCCGAGATCCTGACCCTCCCCTGATCGGCCGACCATCGGCCGCAGGCCCGTCGGCGAGCGAATCCGGGGCCGGAGGTGCGGCAGGTCGACGCCTTCCGTGGGGCTGCGCCCCTTGGACCGTTCATCCCCTCCGGAACGCTCCTCACCCGCCTGATCGGGCGGCGGGACTCAGGTTCGTGCATTGCATAAACCTGCAGTTAATGACTCGTTGACCCTTCTTCGTCTGGATTGCAACTCTTCGCCAGGCCACCTCCCCCAGATGGCCAGGCTCCGGCCGGGATCCGGCCGGGGATCGCTGACGGACCCGCACCCCACGGGGTCCGTCCGGACGGGCCCTCGGCCCAGATCCAGGAGACGAACGAGCATGAGCAGGAAACACCTCGGCGGCCTCGCGGCCGCCGCGCTGGTGGGAACGGCACTCGCCGCGCTTCCCCACGGCGCGGTCGCCGCTGCGCCGACCTCCGGGCCCAGCGCCCGGGCGCTGGCGGCGCGCTCCGCACACGCACTGGTCGCCAGCCACGCACCGGCCCTGAAGGTCAGTGCACACGACTCCTTCCAAGCGCAGCCGGTCCTGTCCTCGCACGGGATCCAGTACGCGCCGTACCAGCGCAGCTATCGCGGGCTGCCTGTCGTCGGCGGCGACTTCGTCGTCGTCACCGACTCGCACGGCCAGATCCTCGAGACCTCCGTCGCGCAGACCCACAAGGTCGCGTTGCGCTCGGTGTCCCCGAAGCTGGCCCGCGCCCGCGCGCTGCGCATCGCCGGTCGCCAGGTCCCGCACCTGACGCACCACACCGCCGCGCAGCTCGTCGTCTGGCAGCACAACAAGAAGTCGCGCCTCGGCTGGGAGACCCGGGTCACCGGGCACCAGGGCGTCGAGCCCTCCATCAAGGACGTCGTCGTCGACGCCCGGACCGGCAAGGTCCTCCAGTCGCGCGAGCGCGTCGCGGACGGCACCGGCAACTCGGCGTGGGACGGCAGCAACCTGACGATCCCCACCACGCACTCCGGCTCGACGTACTCGATGACCGACCCCAACCACCCGTCCATCAAGTGCCAGAACGCGTCGAACAACACGACGTTCACCGGTCCGGACGACGTGTGGGGCTCCGGCGTCAAGACCGACCGTGAGACCGCCTGCGTCGACGCGATGTACGTCGAGAACGTCGAGAACAACATGTTGTCGGCCTGGGACGGCCGCAACGGCCTGGACGGCGCCGGCGGCGGCTGGCCGATCCGGATCGGACTCGACGACGAGAACGCCTACTACGACGGCACGCAGGTCCAGATCGGCCACAACACCCAGGGCCAGTGGATCCCGGTGCTCGACGTGCTCGGTCACGAGCAGGGTCACGGCGTCGACGACCACACGCCCGGCGGCATCTCCGGCAACGGCACCCAGGAGTTCGTCGCCGACACGTTCGGCGCGGCCACCGAGTGGTACGCCAACAACCCGATCGACACCCCCGACTTCACCGTCGGCGAGACGATCAACCTGGTCGGCTCCGGCCCGATCCGCTACATGTACAACCCCTCGCTCGCGGGTGACGACAACTGCTACTCGTCGTCGATCCCCAACGAGGAGGTGCACGCGGCCGCAGGCCCCGGCAACCACTGGTTCTACCTGCTCGCGGAGGGCACCAACCCGACCAACGGCCAGCCGACCAGCCCGACCTGCAACAGCACCTCGGTCACCGGCGTCGGCATCCAGAAGGCCGAGCAGATCATGTACAACGCGATGCTGATGAAGACCAGCAACGCGTCGTACCTGAAGTACCGCACCTGGACGCTGACCGCGGCGAAGAACCTCGACGCGACCTGCGGGCTGTACAACGCGACCAAGGCCGCGTGGAACGCCGTGTCGGTGCCCGCGCAGAGCGGTGACCCGAGCTGCACCGGCGGTGGCGGCACCAACACCGTCACCGTGGCCAACCCCGGCAGCCAGACCGGCACCGTGGGCACGGCCAAGTCGCTGCAGCTGACCGCGTCCGACTCCGCGTCCGGGCAGTCGTTCACCTGGTCGGCCTCCGGCCTTCCGGCCGGTCTCTCGATCAACGCCTCGACGGGCCTGATCTCCGGGACGCCGACCACGGCCGGGACCTACTCCACGACCGCGACGGCGAAGGACACGACCGGTTCCACCGGCACCGCGACGTTCACCTTCACGATCAGTGGTGGGGGTGGCGGCGGCTCGTGCTCGGGTCAGAAGCTCGTCAACCCGGGCTTCGAGTCGGGCAACACGGCCTGGACGACGTCCAGCGGCGTCATCGACAACAGCACCGGTGAGCCGGCGCGGTCGGGCAGCTACAAGGCCTGGCTCGACGGCTACGGCACCACGCACACCGACACGCTGTCGCAGGCGGTCGCCGTGCCGGCCGGATGCCACGCCACGCTGACCTACTACCTGCACATCGACACGCAGGAGAGTGGCAGCACGGCGTACGACAAGCTGACGCTGACGGCGAACGGCACCACCAAGTCGACGTTCAGCAACGCCAACCACAACACGGGCTTCACCGTGCAGACCGTCGACCTCTCGTCGTACGCCGGCACGACGGTGACGATCAAGTGGACCGGGACCGAGGACTCCTCGCTCGCCACGAACTTCGTCATCGACGACACCGCGTTGAACCTCAGCTGATTCACGGGACCAGCTGACCGGCGCCCGGCCTCCACGGCCGGGCGCCACCCACCCAGGAACGCCGGGTCGACCCCCCTCACCGGGTCGGCCCGGCGTTCCGCCGTCTTCACTCGGGCCGAAGCGGGCGATAGTACGGATCAAGTGGCCGCCCGAGGACCGCGCTCGACCGGCATTTTGATCCGTACGATCGGGACGGGCCTAGGATGGCGCGCGCGGAGGGGTTGGTCGGGCGGCCGCGGCACCTGGCAGGTATGAGCTGGTATGACCGGGTGTCGAGGAAGGTCCGGGCTCCCCAGGGCAGGGCGGTGGGCAACACCCACCCGGAGTGATCCGCGGGACAGTGCCACAGAGAACAGACCGCCGACACCTCGGTGCCGGCAAGGGTGAAACGGTGGTGCAAGAGACCACCAGCGGCCCGGGCGACCGGGTCGGCTCGGCAAACCCCGCCCGGAGCAAGGTCGAACAGCGCACGCTCGAGGGCTGCCCGCCCGAGTGCGCGGGTAGACCGCACGAGGCCGCCGGCAACGGCGGCCCTAGATGGATGGTCGCCGAACGGAACGCCGCGAGGCGTCCGGGAACAGAACCCGGCCTACAGACCAGCCCCTCCGCCCCAGGCGCTCGGTCGACCCGGTTCGTACCGGGCGACGTCAGCTAGCCTCCGGCCATGGTGCCCGCCAGCGCGTCTCACGCGATCGGCGGGGATGCTGCCCGGCGGGCGGAGCCGCCCTCCGAGGTCTCGTGGCCTCTCGTCCTGCCGGCGGTCGCGACGGTCGTCGTGGTCCTGTCGGTGTTCAGCAACGGTTATGGATTCGAGCGCGACGAGCTCTACTTCATGATGCTGAAGCCCGCATGGGGGTACGTCGACCAGCCGCCGCTCACCCCGCTGCTCGCCCACGCGCTCGCCGATGCGTACGGCGGAGGGCCGTGGCTGCTGCGGGTCCCGGCCACCCTGTGCGCGGCCGGCTGCGTCCTGCTGACCGCGCTGCTCGCCCGCGAGCTGGGCGGCGGCGCGCGGGCGCAGGCCTGGACTGCCTGGGGCATGGCCACGACGTCGGCCGTCACCGTGTTCGGACACTCCTTCCTGACCTCGACGCCAGACCTGGTCGCGTGGCCGGCCGTGAGCCTGGCCGTCGTCCGGGCGCTCCGCCGCGACCAGCCTCGGTGGTGGCTGGTCGCGGGGGTGTTCGCCGGGCTCGCGACGTACAACAAGCTGCTCATCGCGGTGCTGCTCGCAGGCGTGGCCCTGGGGCTGGCTCTGGTCGGTCCGCGCACCCCGCTCCGGTCGGCTGCCTTGTGGGCCGGTGCCGTCGTGGCGCTGGTCGTGGCGATGCCCAACGTCGTCTACCAAGTCGTGCACGGGTGGCCGCAGCTCGACATGGGCCACGCGCTCGCCGCCGACAACGCCTCCGACGTGCGCGCCTCGATGTGGCCGCTGATGGTGCTGTTGATGGGCCCGCCGTTGGCGGTGATCTGGGTGGCCGGACTCCGGGCCCTGTGGCGAGACGAGCGGGTGCGCTGCCTGACCGTGGCCTTCGCGGTCGTGGTGGTCTTCACGTTCGTCTCCGGAACCCAGGCCTACTACCCCCTGTTCTTCCTGCCCGTGCCGTTCGCAGCGGGAGTCGTCGCGTGGGCAGGGCGTCTAGGCCGCGTCTGGGGTGGCCTCTTCGCCCTCAACGGCGTCGTCTCGGTGGTCCTCGGACTTCCGGTCGTGGCCGTCGGTCACCTGGGATCGACGCCGATCCCGGACGTCGACACGGCGGTCCAGGACTCCGTCGGATGGCCTGCGTACGTCGACCAGATCGCGGCGCCCTACGACGCGCTCTCCGACCCGGAGCACGCCGTGGTCGTGACATCCAACTACGGCGAGGCCGGCGCGGTGGCGCGCTACCGCCCCGACATCCCCGTCTTCAGCGCGCAGAACGCGCTCTACGACCAGGCCCGACCGCCCGACGGGACGACGACCGTGGTGTTCGTGGGCGGCGAGCTCGGCACGGCCGGCCGACTGTTCGACTGTCACGTCGTGGGCCGTCTCGAGAACGGCGTAGGCGTCGACAACGAGGAGCAAGGCGAACCCGTCGCCCTGTGTAGCGACCCCGTCGGCTCCTGGAGCCGCATCTGGCCCCAACTCCGTCATCTCGACTGACCGGTCCCGGGGGCCGACGAGCCCCTCCGCCTGAACGACGCCCGCCGGGCTCTCACCGGCGGGCGCCGCCCCCGACGAGAGCGGCATGGGGTCCGCCCTCGACCGGCTTCTCAGCGTCGGGGTCGCCAAGAACCCCCATAGTCGGGTTCCCGTCACAGCGCTCGGGGAACCTGTGTCGGGGCGGTATCACCAATATTGGGGACACCATGCGACACGTGGCGCTTCCAGAGCCTCACCGGGCACCGCCAGGACTAGGTATCGTGTGACACATCAGTCACGTATCAGGAGCCTTCGCATGAAGCTGAACAGCAAAGGACAGGTCACGATCCCGGCGGAGCTACGCCACCGGCATGGCTTCGCAGAAGGCGACGACGTGGACGTCGTCGAGAGAGGCGGCGCGCTGGTGATCGAACATCGTTCCCCTGCACACAGCCGCGGGGGCCGGATCGTCAACCGCATGCGTGGACGGGCGACCACGAACCTCTCCACCGACGAGCTGATGGAGCTCCTGCGTGGTGAGTGACGCCGCCTCGAGCACGACCTTGGTCGATGCGAACGTGCTTCTCGATGTGCTCACCGAAGATCCCAGCTGGGCTGCCTGGTCCGCCTCGGCGTTGGCGGATGCCTTGGACCTGGGAACGGTCGTCCTCAACGCGATCGTGTACGCCGAGGTGTCCGTGGGCTTCGAGCGGATCGAGCACCTCGACGCGGCCCTGCCCGAGACGGAGTTCCGACGAGAGTCACTCCCCTACTCGGCCGGATTCTTGGCGGGGAAGGCGTTCGTCAGATACCGGCGCGGCGGAGGTGCGCGCCACGCACCACTTCCCGACTTCTACGTCGGAGCGCATGCCTCGGTGCGGGGCTATCGACTGCTCACGCGAGACGCTCGCCGGTATCGGACGTACTTCCCGCGCGTCGAGCTGATCACGCCGACCTGAGCGCCGCGTCGGGGCTGATCCCCCGTCAGGCAGCGGGGGCCGTCGCGGCGGCGGGGCCGAGGTAGACCTCGACGAGTACGCCGTGCCACCGGCCCTCCGCGTCGGGCTCGGCACCGACCAGGGCGCCCTCGAGGCTGTGGCCCAGTCGCAGGAGCCGGGCGAGCAGGTCGTGCGCCGCCGCCGTGGCGTCGCCGGGCTCGACGTACCCCTGGCGCAGGGTGCCGCTGACCCGAAGCCCGTGCCCGGTGACTTCGACGGTGCCGTCGGTCTCGTCTCGGATGAAGAGCTCCACGGTGGCGGGTGTCATGTCACCGACCGTAGGCAGTCACGACCCACGTCCTCTGTCATGTTCCTGACACTTCAGGGCGACACCGCCCAGTTCCGGCCCGGCTCGGCGTCGGTACCACCGAGACCGTCTTCGAGGAGGAGCCATGGGCAGCATCGTCGTCAGCACCAACGTGACCATCGACGGGGTCTTCGACGACCCGACCGGCGAGGAGGGGTCCCCGGCCGGCGGCTGGTTCAACCGCGTCGAGGAACCGGACCTGAAGGCCTGGAGCGAGCATGAAGAGGCCGAGGTACAGGCGGCCCGGGCCATGCTCCTCGGAGCGAACAGCTACCGGTGGCTCGCCGAGCGCTGGGCGACGCGCGAGGGGACGTGGGCCGACCGACTCCGCGAGATCCCCAAGTACGTCGTCTCCACCACGCTGCAGTCCCCTGACTGGGGTCCGACGTCGGTGCTGAGCGGGGATCTGGCGTCCGAGATCAGCAACGTCAAGCAGAACGTCGACGGCGAGATCGTGGTCTACGCCAGCGGCCGGCTGGTCGAGACGCTGTGGGCCGACGGCCTGGTCGACGAGCTGCGGCTGGTGGTGTTCCCGTTCCTCGCCGGTGCGGGACGACGGCTCCCCGGTCCCGGAGCCGCCCGACTGCTCCCGCTCGTCGGCGGTGGCCGCCTCAGCGAGAACCTCGTGCGCCACGTCTACGCCGTCGCGCCCCGGGCGTGAGTGCGCCCCTGCCCGGCCACCGTGCCGAACAGGGGCGCCGTCGCACCCGTTCTCGGGGTCGAGGTGCGACTCGTCGCACAGGCTAGACCCCACCGCGCCCTCGGCGCGGGACGAAGATCTGAGAGAAAGAGTCCTGGTTGTGACCGTCGGAGCCCCCTCGACGGCCACGCCACCCAGGCCCACCTGGCGGTCCCCCCGCGCCAGTGATGACAACACTAGGGAAGCCCGGCACCGCCCGAAGCCGATTCAGCCCGGATGGCCCCGTTCGGGCCCAGCTCTGACCGATCGGACGACGGACTAGTCCCCCGAGTTGACCGCTTCGTTGACATCGTTGACCGCTGCGTTGACGCTGCGTTGACGTTGACGCCGCCTCAGGCGCGGGTCCGGGTGATGCCGCCGTTGGGCTGCAGGATCTGGCCGATCACGCCGCCCGAGCCGGGCCCGGCCAGGAAGGCGACGGCGCCCGCGATCTCCTCCGGGGTCTGCAGCCGCTTCGTCGGCACCAGCTCGGCGTAGCGAGCGCGCATCTCGTCCAGGCTGATGCCGAGGTCGTCGGCATCGACCTGCAGCTGAGGGGTGTCGATGTACGCCGGGGCCACGGCGTTGGTGAGGATCCCGTCGGGCCCCAGCTCGCGCCCGAGTCCCTTGGTCAGCGCGATCAGGCCTGCCTTGGACGCGGCGTACGCCGTCGCGTTGGGGTGCCCGACGACGCCCCAGCCCGACGCGACGATCACGATCCGTCCCGCGCCGCGACGCCGCATCGCGGGGACGACGGCCTGGATCAGCCGGAAGTGTCCCGAGAGGTTGACGTCGACCTGGTGCCACCAGGCGTCCGGGTCGTCGTCGACGAACGGGCCCATCGACATCGCCGCGGCGTTGGCGACCAGGACGTCGACCGGCCCGAGCGCCTGCTCCACCTCCGCCACGATCGACGAGCCGGCGTCCGCGGCCGAGATGTCCGCGGCGACGGCATGCCCGTCGACCTCCGCGGCCAGGCCGGTGAGCCGGTCGTCGAGGACGAGGTCGTTGACCGCGACGGCGAAGCCGTCGGCGGCGAGCCGCTCCGCCGTCGTCCGGCCGAGTCCCTGCGCCGCGCCGGTCACCAGCGCGACCGGCCGTCCTGCGGTCGCGGCCATCAGATCACCGCCCCTGCGTTCGGCGAGAGGACCTCACCGCAGTACGCCGTGCCCTCGGTGACCAGGTAGTACGCCGCACCGGCGATCTCGTCGGGCTTCACCAGACGGCCGAGCGGAAGCGTCGAGAGGTACTCCGGCTCCCGCCAGATCGAGTCGGCCGCCAGCAGGGGGGTGTCGGTCGGTCCCGGCGCGACGGCGTTGACGCGCACCCCGGTGTGCGCGACCTCGGCGGCCAGCGACTTGACCAGTCCAAGCACCGCGCCCTTGGCGGCGACGTAGTGGAGGTCGGTGGCGCTGCCCGCCAGGGCGAGCTCGGAGGAGATGGCCACGATGCTCCCGTCGCCGCGCTCCAGCATGTGCGGGAGCACGGCCCAGTAGCAGTTCGCGGTTCCCCCGAGGATCACCGCGAGCATCCGGTCCCAGCGCTCCCGGGAGATCTCGACGACGTCGATGCCCTCCTCGTAGTAGCCCGCCGCGGTGACCAGGGCGTCGATCCGGCCGTGGTCGGCCAGCACGCGCGAGACGGCTTCCGCCACGGCGGCGCGGTCGGACACGTCGGCGACGTAGGAGCCGTCCGTGGCCGACTCGCGCAGGTCGAGGCCCGCCGTGGTCCAGCCCCGCTCCGCGAACAGTCGGACGCAGGCCGCACCGATCCCGCTCGCCGCACCCGTGATCAGGACGACCCGGTCAGGCAACGGTCCCTCCCTCGACGTCCTCGAGCGGCTCGACCCACTGCTGGGGTCCGGGCGTGCGGGCGGGGTTGAAGACCCACGACATCACGGCGAGGCCGATGACGCCGATCACCACGGTCATGATGATCAGGCCCCAGTTGAGGTACCACACGCCGTAGAGGTCGCGCGGCCAGGCGATGTTGATCGTCTCCAGGACGATCCAGACGGCGGCGACGTAGGTGACCGGCTTGCTCAGGCCGCCCAGCGTGTACGCCCCCGGCGTCCACTGGCCCCGCAGCTTCAGCAGCGCCAGGCCGACGACCGGCAGCGCGAAGGAGAGGTAGAAGCCCGCGTTGCCGAAGGACAGCAGGAGCGCGTACACCTTCGAGGTGCTGATGAAGAGCAGCGGCCCGGCGATGACCGCGGTCAGCGCGATGGCGTGGCGGGGCAGGTTCTCCGGCCCGGTCAGGCGGCCGAGCACCGACTGGCCCGGCAGGACCCGGTCGCGGGCCCCGGCCCAGATCGCCCGCGAGACCGCAGCCTGGACGGCGATGAGACTGGCCGTGAAGCCGATCGCGAGCATGGCGAGCAGCACGCGTCCGATGCCGTCGCCCATGGCCGCCTGCAGGGTGCTGGAGATCGGGTCGGCCACCGTGCCGTTCATGACCTGCCCGACCGACGGGATGGCCAGGATGATGCCGAGCGTCGCGAAGATGACCAGCGCGCCGGCTGCTGCTAGCGACAGGAGGATCGCCTTCGGCAGGACCCGCCGCGACTCCTTGACCTCCTCGGCGATCGAGCCGGCGGACTCGAAGCCGAGGAACGAGAAGCCGACGAAGGCGACCGTGGTCAGGAACGGCGTCGTGAGCCAGCTCCAGCCGTGCCCGGTCCCGGAGCTGTGGAAGAGCACCGACCACGACTGGTGGTGGTGGAAGAACAGCAGGGTCACGCCGATGCCGATCGAGGAGATCAGCTCGGCGGTCATGCTGATGTAGAGGAGGGTCTTGAGCAGGACGTGGCCGATCATGTTCGCCAGCGAGGCGGCGATCAGGATCAGCAGCGCCACGAGCACCAGGGTCGTCTGGCTCGGTCCGCCCACGCCGAGCGCGCCCAGGAGATAGCTGGACGCCGCCAGAGCCAGCGCCGACAACGTCAGGGTCAGGCCCCAGCCATAGGCCCACATGGTGATCCAGCCGTAGCGCGCGCCCAGCAGCCCGCGCGACCACGCGTAGACGCTGCCCTGCAGCGGCCACTTCGAGACCAGCTCGCCGAAGACCGCGGCGACCAGGAGCTGGCCGATCAGCACGATCGGCAGGGCCCAGAAGAACGCAGGTCCGGCCTCGACGATGCAGATCGCGAAGACGGCGTAGATGCCCACGATCGGCGAGATGTCGGAGAAGGACAGCGCGAACGCCGACCTGAGGGTGAAGTCCCGAGTGGGAGCGACGGAGTCCGAGCTCACGACGGGCTGCTGATCCATGGCACACCTCTCGCTGCGACTGCCTGTCCCCCGACCGGCCGCCGTGCGTCGCCCACCCCCGGCTGCCCCCTTCGACTGCCGAGTGTCGTGACGACCGTCACCTGCGAGCAATCCGACCGGAGCCTGAACCTGCCAGCCGACCCTCATACTGTGGTATGAACCCATCGTGGCGATCACCGTCCGGCAGCTCCTCGGCCAGCGACAGGTGCCGCTGCGCCTGGAGGCCGGTGCGGCCGGACTCGACCGCGAGGTCCGCTGGGCGCACGCCTCCGACCTCGCCGAGCCGTGGCAGTACCTCGCCCGCAACGAGGCGCTGCTGACCAACGGCACCGGGATGACCGGCGACCCGGAGGCCCAGGTGCGCTTCGTCATCAGGCTGGAGCGGGCCGGGGCCAGCGCCCTGGGGTACGGCCTCGAGACCGGTCCCCCGCTGCGTCCCGAGGCCGTCCAGGAGGCCGACCGCGTAGGCCTTCCGCTGTTCACGCTCAACCGCCAGGCTCGCTTCAGCGCGCTCGCCCAGCTCGTCGCCGAGGCCAACGCGAGTCATGAACGCCGAGAGCTGCAGCAGGTGGCCCGCCTCTACGAGGTGCTCCAGGGCGCCCTCGCCGGTCAGGCCGGCACCGAGGAGGTGCTCCAGGAGCTCGGGGCCGAGATGGGCGCCCGGATGTTCCTCGTCGACACCTCCGACGGGACGCCGGTCTCCGGATCACCACCCACGGCCTTCGGACGCCAGGTCGCCGAGCTGGGCGCGAGCTCGGCGGGCCTGGCTCCCGGGCTGATCCGGCTCTCCGCGACCGAAGGGTCGGCGGGCCGGTCCGCGGTGATGGTGCCGCTGGAGGACGAGCTGCCGGTCGCCCTGCTCGTCGAGGCGGCCGACCACGACCTGCCCAGCCGGATGCTCCTGCAGCACCTCGCGACCGCCGTGAGCATCGAGCTCGCCCAGCTCCGGGCAGCTGCCCGCGAGCCGCAGCGCAGCTCGGTGCTGTCCGACCTCCTCGCGGACCGCCTGGATCCGGAGACCGCGCTCGAGCGACTGACCCACCACGGTCTCGACCCGGCGCGCTGCGTGCTCGTCGCCGCTCGGCGGACGGCCCCGGGCGCCGGCCCCGCGACGTACCTGCCGATCGGCGGGTGGAGCGGGCTGCGCCATGTCGCCGCGCCCGCACGCGGCCGCTGCCACGTGCTCGTCGACTGCGGGCGCGACGCCCGCCTCGAGGGGCTCGCCGTCGCCGGCTGGGTCGTCGGAGTCAGCGGCGTCGTCGGGGAGGTCGAGCGGGTCGGCTCGGCCGCTGCCGAGGCCAGGTGGCGCGCCGCGACCGCGGAGTTGCTCGGCCGCGAGGTCGTCGGGGCGGGCGACGCCTCGACCTGGCCCCTGCCCGTCGACCGCTGCGAGGCCGAGTGGGTCGCGGCGCGGACGGTCGGCGTCCTGCGCGACCACGACTCCGACCGCGGCACCGACTACGTCACCACCGTGCGCGTCTGGCTGGAGCTCGACAGGTCCTGGCAGCGCGCGGCCGAGGCGCTGGCGATCCACAAGCAGACCCTGGGCTACCGGCTCCGACGCATCGAGGAGCTCAGCGGGCGCGGCCTGACGTCGACCGAGGATCTCGCGCACTGGTGGCTCGGAGTGCGGGCCGACCAGCTGCTGCGGTTCGCCGACTCCTGGGCGCTCGCGCCGGCTCAGTAGCTGGCCGGGGTGATCACCCAGAGCACCCGCGACGACTCGGTCGACGGGTTGCGCCAGCGGTGCGGCGTACGGCAGTCGAACGTCGCCGAGTCGCCGGTCGTCAGATGGTGCCGGTCACCGGCCAGGTAGAGGTCCAGCACCCCCTCCAGCACCAGCACGCACTCCTCGTCGCCGGCGTGGGTGTGCAGTCGGTCGCTGCTGCCCTGACCCGGCTCGACGAGCGACTCGAGGATCTCCAGCCGGGTGGCCCAGCCGGGAGTGACCTGGGAGTCGAGCACGCCCCGGCTGCGCATCAGGTGCCGCTCCCCGAGCCGGACGACGGTCTCCCGGCCGTCCGGTGGCTCCTGGAAGAGCGTCGCCATGGTCTCGCCCATCGCCGCCACGAGGCGGGCCAGCGTCGCCACGGTCGGGCTGACGCGACCGTTCTCAAGCCGACTGAGGTACGCCGGCGTGAGGCCCGCGAGGTCGGCCACCTGACGCGCGGACAGGGCCTTCTGCTCGCGCAACTGTCGCAGCCGCGGGCCGACCGCGCCGTCTGGCGGGGGGTCGGCCTCGACGGACATGCGGGCGATCTTGTCATATCGGGCAACGGCCTTGACATTTCAGACAACGCTGGAGAAGGCTCGCCGCCACCACGCGCCGGACCGGCCCCAGCCGAGTGCCGGATGACCACGTCACCGGAGGACACGTGTCGATCAACGCCGACGAGCTCGCCGTCACCGAAGCCGCCGAACACACCCTGATCCCCATCCCGGAGCACGCTCGGACCTCCACGGTCGCCCACCAGTTCTGGATCTGGGCGGGCGCCAACATCGCCCCGATCAACTGGTTCCTGGGCTCCCTGGGCGTGATCCTCGGACTCAGCCTGTGGCAGACCATCGGCGTGATCGTGATCGGCAACCTGATCGGGATGGCGGTGTTCGGCTTCTTCGTGCTGATGGGCCAGAACACCGCGGTCAGCCAGATGGTGCTCTCACGGGCGACGTTCGGACGACGCGGCGCCTACCTGCCCGCCCTCATGCAGGGCCTGCTCGCGGTCGGCTGGTGCGCGATCAACACCTGGATCATCCTCGACCTGGTCATCGCGCTGTTCGACAAGATCGGCATCCACGGCGGGAACGGCCTGAAGATCGCGGTCTCGATCGTGATCATGGCGATCCAGGTGTGGCTGGCGGCCATCGGCTTCCGCGCCATCGCGCGGTTCGAGCGGTGGACCGTCCCGGTCACGATCGTCGTGCTCCTCGCGATGACGATCGTCGCCTGGACCAAGACCGACGTGCAGTGGGGGTACGCCGGCGGCGACCTGCACGGCAAGGCGCTCTGGAGCTCCCTGACCACGCTGATGACGGCCATCGGCATCGGCTGGGGCATCACCTGGTTCGCCTACGCGTCGGACTACTCCCGCTTCGTCTCGCTGGACGTGCCGCGCCGCAAGCTGTACCTCGGCAGCGTCCTCGGCCAGTTCATCCCGACGGTCTGGCTCGGCATCTTCGGCGCCACCCTGGCCACCGTCTCGACCGCCAAGGACCCCGGCCAGATCGTGGTGGACGCCTTCGGCACGCTCGCGATCCCGGTGATCCTGCTGGTGATCCACGGACCGATCGCCACCAACGTGCTGAACATCTACTCCTGCGCCCTATGCGCGCAGACCCTCGACTGGAAGGTCGACCGGCGCCTGCTGTCGTACGGCGTGGGCGTGCTCGCCACGGCGTTCACGATCTACCTGATCCTCAACGGCGACTTCGCGACCAATGTCGACGGCTGGCTGTCGGGCCTGGTCACCTGGGTGGCACCCTGGGGCGCGATCATGCTGGTGAGCTACTACGGCGTCCACAAGCAGAACATCGACGTCGAGGCGCTGTTCGAGCCGCCGGGCTCGCCGAGAGTGCCCGACATCGTGTGGGAGGCGATCATCCCGTTCCTGGTCGGCATCGTGGCGACCTGGATGTTCGAGTTCGGGATCCCGAGCTACCTGCAGGGTCCGATCGCCAAGCACATGGGCGGGATCGACCTGTCCTGGCTGGCCGGGTCGCTCGTCGCCGGCGTCCTCGCGTACGTCGCCATGTCCCGGCGTCGCTTCGTCGCCCCCGCCGTCGCCGAAGGCGCCTGATGGGAGAGGACTCCCAGCTCCACGACGTCACCGCCCCTGCGGCACCGGTGACCTGGCCCCAGGGATTCTCGGCGGCCGCGACCCTCGGGTTCGACATGGACGGCGAGGACGTCGCGATCACCGTGGATGCCGAGAGCCGCCACCGGCTCTCGGCGATGTCCCACCAGGCGTACGGCGCGCTGACCGGCGTGCCGCGCGTGCTGGAGCTGTTGAGGCGCCAGGACGTGCGGGCGACGTTCTTCTGTCCGGGCTACACGGCCGAGCGCTACCCCGACGTCCTGCGTCGGGTCCGCGACGAGGGTCACGAGATCGCCCACCACGGCTTCATGCACGAGGCGATGGCCGGGATGACGCGCGAGCAGGAGTCCGCGGTCCTGGACCGTGGCCTGGAGGCGCTGGACCGGGTGGTGGGGCTGCGGCCGGTCGGGTACCGCGCTCCGATGTGGGAGACGACGTACGCGACCGCGGAGCTGCTGCTCGACCGCGGGTTCCTCTACGACTCGAGCCTGATGGACACCGACGTGCCCTACGAGCTCGCGGAGCGGCCCGGTGACGGCGCGCGCAGCATCGTGGAGATCCCGGTGTCGTGGGCGCTGGACGACTGGGAGCAGTTCGCGTTCGTGCCCGAGCTCTTCGGGCCCGGTGTGATCGAGGACCCGGCGAAGTCGCTGGCCATGTGGACCGCCGAGCTGACCGAGGCGCACCAGCACGGCTCGTGCTTCACGCTGACGGTTCATCCGTTCCTCAGCGGGCGCCTCGGGCGGCTGCGGGCCCTGGAGACGCTGATCGAGACGATGAACGGCCTGCCCGGCCTGTGGGTGGCCCCCGCTGCCGAGGTGGCGCAGCACGTACGCTCGCTCGGCCTGACCCCACGCGTCTTCCCCCGGCCGGAGGTCGAGTCATGACCGACACCACCCCGCTCGGACCCGTCGACGGCACGCAGGTCCCGCGCTTCGCGGGCTCGGCGACGTTCGCCCGGCTCCCCCGCATCGACGAGGTGGCGTCGTTCGACGTGGCTCTGCTCGGCGCGCCGTTCGACGGCGGGGTCTCGTTCCGGCCGGGCGCGAGGTTCGGGCCGAGCTCGATCCGGCAGGCCTCGCGGCACCTGCGTCCGGCGTACAACCCGGCGCAGGACATCTCGCCGTACGCCGTGATCCAGGCGGTCGACGCGGGTGACGTGCCGTGCAACCCGTTCGACATCGACCACGCCCTGCAGCAGATCGACGACGGCGTCTCGGACCTGCTGGCCTCGGGCGGACGACCGGTGATGCTCGGCGGCGACCACACGATCGCGCTGGGCGGACTGCGGGCCGTGGCCCGCAAGCACGGGCCGTTGGCGCTCATCCACTTCGACGCCCACCTCGACACCTGGAACAGCTACTTCGGGGCCGACCGCACCCACGGCACGATCTTCCGCCGCGCGTTCGAGGAGGGGCTGCTGGCCGGCGACGTCAGCAGCCACGTCGGCATCCGCGGGCCGCTGTACGCCGCGCAGGACCTCGTCGACGACGCGTCGTTCGGGTTCGAGATCGTGCGCGCGCTGGACGTCGACCGGATGGGCCTGGAGGAGATCGTGGACGGCGTACGCCGTCGCACCAACGACGCGCCGATCTACCTCTCGATCGACATCGACGTGCTCGACCCGGCGTTCGCGCCCGGCACGGGAACCCCGGAGATGGGCGGCCTGACGTCGCGGGAGCTGCTGGCGCTGGTGCGTGCTCTGCCGCCCGACCAGATCGTCGCCGCAGACCTGGTGGAGGTCAGCCCGCCGTACGACCACGCGGAGATCACCTCGCTGGCGGCGGCGACGCTCGGCTACGAGATCACCTCGCTGATGGCGCGGGCATCCGGGACGGGCTCGTGATCGACCTGCTCGTCCGCGACGTACGCCTGCGTGACGACGCGACCGGTGAGGTCTCCTTGGTCGACGTCCTCGTGGACGGCGGACGGATCGCCGCCCTGGATCCACACGCCGACACCGCGCCCGAGGCCACGACGGTCGTCAACGGAGCCGGCGCCTGGGTCACCCCGCCGTACGTCGAGCCGCACGTCCACCTCGACTCGGCCCTGACCGCCGGCCAGCCGCGCTGGAACCTCAGCGGCACCTTGTGGGAGGGCATCGCCTGCTGGGCGGAGCGCAAGCCGATGCTGACCCGCGACGACGTGGTCGAGCGGGCGGAGCAGACGCTGCGCTGGTACGCCGCGAACGGGACCCTGCACGTCCGCAGCCACGTCGACGTCACCGACCCGTCGCTGGTCGCCCTGGACGCGCTGATCGAGGTGCGCGACCGGATGCGCGGTGTGGTCGACCTCCAGCTGGTGGCCTTCCCGCAGGAGGGGATCTGCTCGTTCCCGGGCGGCGAGGAGCTGATGGCGGAGGCCGCCCGTCGCGGGGTCGACGTGATCGGCGCCATCCCGCACTTCGAGGACACCCGCGAGGACGGCGTGCGGTCCGTCGAGATCGCGGTCGAGCTGGCCGAGCGGCACGGCCTGCGGGTCGACGCCCACTGCGACGAGATCGACGACGAGCAGTCGCGCTTCGTCGAGGTGCTCGCGACGCGGGCCGCGCGGTCGGGCCTGCGTGAGCGAGTGACCGCCAGCCACACGACCGCGATGGGGTCCTACAACCCGGCGTACAGCTACAAGCTGCACCGCATCATCGCCCGCTCCGGCATCAACATGGTCAGCAACCCGATGGTCAGCCTGCACCTCCAGGGCCGGTTCGACGGCTACCCCAAGCGCCGTGGGCTGACGCAGGTCAAGGAGCTGCTGGCGGCCGGCGTCAACGTGGCGTTCGGCCACGACGACGTGATGGACCCGTGGTACCCGCTCGGCACCGCCAACCCGCTCCAGGTGGCGCTGGTCGGCACGCATGCGACGCAGCTGCTGGCGCGCGACGAGATCGAGGAGACCTTCCGCATGGTGACCACGCGAGCGGCCGCCGTACTCGGGCTCGGTGAGGAGTACGGCGTACGCGTGGGCGCGCCGGCCAGCTTCCTGCTCCTGCCCGCCACGGACGGGTACGACGCCGTACGCCGCCAGGTCCGGCCCACCCACGTCGTCTCCCACGGTCGTGTCCTCGCCGAGACCCCGCCGACCCCCACCACCCTGCACTGGCCCGGCGAACCCCCCACCCCCGTCACCTTCACTCGTTGAGTTGGCCCTCCGGGCTTGTTGAGTTGGCCCTCCGGGCTTGTTGAATTGGCCCTCCGGGCTTGTTGAATTGGCCCTCCGGGCTTGTTGAATTGGCCCTCCGGGTCTGTTGAGTTGGCCATGCCGCATTGAGGTCGCCCGCTGGGCCAAGTCACGGCACCCGGAGGGCCAATTCAACGGAACCGGGCGGCCAACTCAACAAGCCCGGAGGGCCAACTCAACGGACCCGGAGGGCCAATTCAACGAACTAGCAAATGCAGACCGCCCCACCCGCGTAGGCGGGGTGGGGCGGTCGTGAGGGCCACTGGCAAAGGGGGGGTGCCTCGGGCCCGTCGCCCGACGTTCCCGAGATACCGGCCGAGGGGGGGTTGGCCGGAAGGGAGCGCCTGACGAAGTCTCAAGAGGAGGTTAAGCGGTTGTCGGCGCCGGTGGGAAATCTTCGGAGAATCCCACCGATGTTGTTCAGACCAGCTCGAACACGACCGATCGGGAGCCGACGTCGGCCTGGGTCAGTCGTACGTGAGCGTCGGTGCCGAGGGGCAACGGGCCCGGTCCGGTGACCCGTGCCTCGACGGCGGGCTCCTGCAGGGTGACCTTGCCGCGAGACTCGTCCTTGTCGTCCACCTCGGTCACGACTCCGTCGAAGGTCTCCCCCACGTGCGGGTGGAGCACACCGGCCTCTACGAGGTCGAGCACCATCGCCTCGTACTGCGAGGCCTTGCGGCCGGCGTCCTTGAGCACATCGGGGATCTGGTGCAGCCGGGAGAGTACCCACGCGGGTACGTCGGTCCCGGCGCAGAGCGCGACACAGATCTCGCCGGCATAACGGTCGCCGAGCCGGCGAAGGGGCGCCGTCACGTGCGCGTACTCCGACGCCAGGGCGGCATGGATCGGGTCGGCCGGCATGTCGCCGTTGAAGGCGACGTAGCCGCTGCCGCGCAGCAGCCGTGCGCAGGCGGTAATCATCGCGGCCTCGGCCGGCTTTCGGGAGTCGAGCCCGCGGATGAAGTCGGGGTAGAGCTGCTCGGCCGGCCAGTCGATGTGCAGCGCGCGGGCGACCCGGTGGAGCCGCTGGATGTCGCGGGTCTGCGGCGGCGGAAGGGTGCGCAGCAGGCCGACCCGGGCATAGACCATGAGCGAGGCGGCCGCGAAGCCGGTGAGCATCGAGATCTGCGCGTTCCAGGTCTCGGCGGGGCTCATCGAGCGGAACTCCAGCGACCACGTGTCACCCTCGACGTCCACCTCCTGCTCGGGAAGCGGCAGGGAGATTCCGCCGCGGGCGGCCTCGCGTTGCAGCCGGAGCTCACCGACTTCGCGAAGCAGCTGGATGACGTCGGCCGCCGTGCCGTCGTCGACCGACTTCTGGACGCCGTCGTAGTCGAGCTTCTCCCGCGAGCGCACGCGGGCCCGCTCGACGTGGACGTCGGTCCCCTCGCCGGTCTCGTCGACGTGGATCGTCCACAGCAGCGCCGGGCGCACCTGGTCCGGCAGGAGGGAGGCGGCGCCCTCGGAGAGCGACGTCGGGTGCAGCGGGACCTTGGAGTCCGCGCCGTAGAGCGTCTCTCCCCGCTCATGGGCCGCGGTGTCGACCGGGTCCCCGGGTGAGACGAACGCAGCGACGTCGGCGATCGCGTAGTGCACGACGTACCCCGACCCCTCGCGCTCGATGTGGAGAGCCTGGTCCAGGTCCATCGACGAGGCCGGGTCGATGGTGACGAAGGGGATGTCGGTGCGGTCGAGGTCGGGCAGCCGCGGTGCGGCGGCGGCCTGCGCGGCCGCCTCCTCGACCTCGACGGGGAAGGTCGGGCTCACGTGCAGCTCGGACTGGATCTTCGCGATCCCCTCGCGCAGCGAGCGCGCGGCGACCTCGTCTCGGGCGTGGACCCGCACCACTCGGCTCGAGGACATGCCCCCAACCTTAGTGATCTAGTCTCGCCCGCGTGCTGATCCTCCTGCCGCCGAGCGAGGGCAAGGCCCACCCGCGACGCGGCCGGCCGCTCGTCTGGACCGACACTCCGTTGGACGGCGCCAGGCGGCAGGTGCTGGACGCGCTCGTGGACCTGTGCCGCGGTCCCGAGGACGCCGCCGTGCGAGCTCTGGGGCTCAGCCCCGGCCAGGTCGACGAGGTACGCCGCAACGCCGAGCTGCCGTCACTCCCGACCGCGGCGGCGGAACGGATCTACACCGGCGTGCTGTACGACGCGCTGGGGCTGACCTCGCTCACGGCATCGGCGCACCGGCGGGCGCTGGCTCGGGTGGCGATCATGTCGTCGCTGTACGGGCTGGTCGGGCCGGGTGAGCGGATCGCGCCATACCGCCTGGGCGGGGGCGTCAGCCTCCCCGGCCTCGGTGGCGTGGCGTCGTACTGGCGCGGCCACCTCGACGAGGTCGTGCGCGAGCGCGCCGGCCGCGGGCTCGTGGTCGACCTGCGCTCGTCGACGTACGCCGCGTTCTGGCGGCCGGGACCCGACCTCGCACCGCGGGTGGTGACCGTGCGCGTGCTGCACGAGGTCTCCGGTCGGCGCCAGGTCGTCAGCCACTTCAACAAGGCGACCAAGGGCCGCCTGGTCCGCGCGCTGCTCGAGGACGGACGGGACGCCCGCACTCCGACTGCCTTCGCGGCGCTGCTCACCGACCTCGGGTGGCAGGTCGAGCCGTGCCCACCGTCCAGGTCCGGCACCCAGCTGGACGTCGTGGTCGCCGAGCTCTGAACCGATCTGGTCCTACCCAACCAACGTCGATTGGTGGAAAACCGCATGCCGGGGCCGGGAATTCATGCGGTTTGGTGCCAAACCGCATACATCGAGCCGCCCTACCAGCGCTGCGGGTCGAGCATCTGGCCGGCCCCCGGGGCCTGGGCGTTGTACAGCCGCATGGAGCCGCGGACGTCGCCGCTGCCCGAGTCGCCGTAGAACGACACCACGCTGACCGAGGCGGTCGAGAGCTCCATCCGGAACATCGCGCCGAGCGGAGCATCGACGGCGTGCGCGACCAGGACCTTGATCGGGGTCACATGGCTCACCACCACGACCGTCTTGCCGGCATAGGTCTCGAGCACGCGCGACAAGCCTTCTCGCACCCGAGTCTCGACCTGCCGGAACGACTCACCGGTGCCCCCCGGGACCGCCTCCAGCGAGCCGAGCCAGGCATCCATCTCCGCGCCGCTCTGCTCGCGTACCTCGGCGAAGGTCAGGCCGTCCCAGCTGCCGAACTCCATCTCCGCGAACCCAGGTTCGTCGACGAGCCCTACCCCCAGGCGCTCGGCGACGATCTCGGCGGACTCGCGGGTCCGGCGTACCGGTGAGGTCACGACGACCTCGACGGCCCCGGCGATCGGCGCGAGCCAGTCGGACACCTCGCGCACCTGGGCGCGTCCCTCGTCGGTGAGCCCGGGGTTGCTGCTCGCCAGACCTCCCGAGAACCGCTTCTCGGCGGTGAGCGCCGTCGCACCGTGCCGGACCAGCACCAGCGTCGTCACCGGCTCACCGGGCGGGGACCACCCCCGGCCGGGTTCCGCAGCCTCCTCGACAGCCTCGATCGCCGAGTCGTCATAGGCCGACTCGGCGGGATCTTGCTGTACCTCTGCGCCGACTCGGCGATCAGTGTCGTCCGGAGCCCAGGTGACGCCCGACCGAATCCCGTCGAGGGCCTCGTTGGCCAGCCGGTCGGCGTGCTTGTTCTGCTCCCGCGGCACCCAGGTGTACGTCGTCGGGCCGGGCCGGGCGGTCACGAGCCGGTTGGCCTGGAGCGCGAGGGGCTTCATGTCCGGGTGCTTGATCTTCCAGTTGCCGCTCATCTGCTCCACGACGAGCTTGGAGTCCATCCGCACCTCGAGCGCGGCGTCGGGCGCGACCTCGGCGGCCATGGTCAGGCCGGCGATGAGACCGCGGTACTCCGCGACGTTGTTGCTCGCGACGCCGATCGTGGTGCCGTCCTCGGCGAGCACCTGACCGGTGTCGGCGTCCTTGACCAGCGCGCCGTACGCCGCGGGGCCGGGGTTCCCGCGGGAGCCGCCGTCCGCCTCGACCACGGCCCGGCGGACCTCGCCCACTCCTACAGACCGCTCTCGGAGGTGCGGACCAGGATCCGGCTGCACTCCTCGCACCGGATCACGTCGTCGTCGGCCGCCGCCCGGATCGTGGCCAGCTCGGCGTTGTCGAGGTCGAGCATGCAGCCACCGCACCGACGCGCCCGCAGCAGCGCCGCGCCGACCCCGCCCTTGCCCTCGCGGAGCCGGTCGTAGAGCCCGACGAGGTCGTCGGGCAGGTCGCCGACGACGGGGCCCCGCTGGGTGTCGAGGTCGGCCAACTCGCGGTCGATCTCGACCTGGCTCGCGTCGCGCGACGAGGTCGCGACCGCGATCTTCTGGTCGGTGTCGGCGAGCTCGGCCTCCAGCCGGTCGAGGCCGTTCTGGGCCTCCTCGAGCCGCTCCATGACCTCGATCTCGTCGTCCTCCAGCGAGGTGATGCGACGCTCGAGCGACACCATCTCCTGCTGCATCCGCTGGATGTCCTTCGGGTTGCTGACCAGACCCTGGTCGATGCGCTGCTGGTCGCGCTCGCGCCGCGCCTTGGCCTGCTCGACGTCCGCGTCGACCTTCGCCTGCTCCTCGCCGAGGTCGTCGACCGAGATCCGGGCGTCGCGCACCTCGCCGTCGAGGCGCTCCCGCTGCTCGGCCAGGTCGGCGAGCACCGCATGCTCGGCCAGGGACCGGCGCTGGTGGCGCAGCTGGTCGGCTCGCGAGTCCAGGTCCTGCAGGTCCAGCAGTCTCACCTGGGCGGACGGGTCGGCCTTCACACGTTCTCCTCTGCGCTGTCGGGGATCACCCGCGGGCCTGCCACACGTCGGTGCAGATCGTGCTCACCCGGACCTCCACCGTATCGCCCAGCGCCGCACGCAGCCGCTCGGCCAGCTCCGGCAGCCAGGTCCACTCCGCGGCCCAGTGGCTCACGTCGAGCAGTGCGGGCCCGCCGTGCTCGAGGAACTCACCCGCCACGTGGTGGCGCAGGTCGCTGGTGACGAACACGTCCGCGCCCGTGCGCCCGACCTCGGGCAGGAGGAAGTCGCCGGCTCCGCCACAGACGGCGACCCGTCGGACGGCGCGATCGGGGTCGCCCCCGACCAGCACGCCGCGCGGCGTGTCCGGAAGGGCCGCCGCCACCAGCGCGGCGTACTCCCCCAGCGTGGTTTCGTCGACCTCTCCCACCCGGCCCGGCCCCGTGGCCGCGGCGCCGGGATCGGCGAGCTCCACGACGTCGTAGGCGACCTCCTCGTAGGAGTGCGCGGCGAGCATCGCCCGGATCACGCGGGTGCGGATGGCGCGCGGCATCACCACCTCGATCCGCAGCTCGTCGGTCAGCTCCTCCACCCCGACGTTTCCCACGGTCGGGTTCGCGCCAGGGAGCGGGCGGAAGCGCCCCTCGCCCGGCACGGTGTACGACGCGTGGTCGTAGTCGCCGATGACGCCGGCGCCCGCGGAGTGCAGTGCCGCGCGGACGGGCTCGGCGTCGCCGACCGGGGCGAAGACCACCAGCTTGTCGAGCGGCGGGCCCGTCGGGCGGATCGGTCGGGCATCGCGGACCCCGATCGCCCGCGCCAGCGCGTCGGAGACCCCGGGCGCGGCGTGGTCGGCGTTCGTGTGCGCGGTGAGCAGCCCGCAGCCCGCACGGGTGAGGGTTGCGAGGGTCCGCCCCTTCGGCGTGGTCTCGGCGACGCCGTGCACGCCGCGCAGGAAGAGCGGGTGGTGGGTCAGCAGCAGGTCGGCGTCCCAGTCGGCGGCCTCACGCGCGGTCGGCAGGACCGGGTCGACGGCCAGCAGGACCCGGCGTACGTCAGACTCCGGGTCGCCGGCGGCGAGTCCGACGGCGTCCCAGTCGTCAGCGGTGTCGGGCGGGAACCAGCCGTGGACCAGCTCGGTCAGCTCCCCCAGTGTCGGCATGGCGCTGACCCTAGTGCCGCAGGGTCAGCGCGACTCGAAGGCGAGTCGCGCCCCGAGGGCCAGGAAGCACGCGGCGAAGGCGCGGCGCAGCCGGGCGACCACGCGCGGCCGCGTGAGGACCCGCTCACGCAGGGCAGCGGCCAGCGCGCCGTACGCCACGAAGACCACGAAGGTCAGGCCCATGAACACCGCGCTCAGCACCAGCATCCGCGGTACGGCGTGCGGCGAGCCGGCGGGCACGAACTGCGGGAGGAACGCGAAGAAGAACACCGTGAGCTTGGGGTTGAGCAGGTTGAGGGTGATCCCGGTGCGGATCACCCGGCCCGGCGCACCGCCGGCCTCGTCCTGCGGCAGACCGGGGGTGCCGGTCTCGCGCCAGGTGCCCCAGGCCATCCACAGGAGGTAGGCGACCCCGGCGTACTTGATGGTCTCGAAGGCGACGCCGCTCGCGTGGAGCAGTGCCGCCAGGCCGGTGATCGCCGCCAGGAGGTGCGGCAGGATCCCCAGCGTGCACGCGAACGCCGCGAGCACGGACGCGCGGGTGCCGCGGACCAGTCCGGTGCCGATCGTGTACAGCGCGCCGGTGCCGGGCAGCAGCACGATCACCAGCGTGGTCAGCCAGAAGGTCAGCGACATTCGCCGGAGTCTAGGTCTAGTTGACCTGCCGGTCTCGGCCGTCCCAGTACTGCGCACGGAGCTTGAACTTCTGCAGCTTGCCGGTCGCCGTCCGCGCCAGGACGTCGCGGAACTCCACCGAGGTGGGGGCCTTGTAGCGAGCGACCCGTCCCTTGACGTAGTCGATCAGCTCCTGCTCGGTGAGCGCCGAGCCCTCGGCCTTCACCACGAGCGCCTTGATCGTCTCGCCCCACTTGTCGTCCGGTACGCCGATCACCGCGACCTCGGCGACGTCCGGGTGGCTGAAGATCGCGTCCTCGACCTCGATCGAGGAGACGTTCTCGCCACCGGTGATGATGACGTCCTTCTTGCGGTCGGAGATGACGAGGTATCCGTCGTCGTCGATGACGCCGCCGTCGCCGGTGTGGAACCAGCCGCCGGCGAGCGCCTGCTTCGACTCCTCCGGCTGCTGCCAGTAGCCCTCCAGGCAGACGTTGGAGCGGGCCAGGACCTCACCCTCCTCGTCGACCTGGAGGGTGACGCCGATCGCGGGGGTACCGGCCCGGACCAGCTTGTGCGCCCGCTCCTCGGGGTCGAGGTCGTCCCACTCCGAGCGCGCGCGGTTGACCGTCAGCAGCGGGGAGGTCTCGGTCAGGCCGTAGATCTGCACGAACTCCCACCCGAGCTCGGCCTCGACCCGCGCCACGGTCTTCGTGGGCGGAGGCGCGCCGGCGACGATGATCCGCGTGCGGTCGCGACCCGGGACGGGCCCGTCCCAGTGCGGGGCGGCGTCGAGCACCGCGGCCACGACTGCGGGCGCTGCGCACATCACGGTCACGCCGTACTGCTCCACGCGCCGCAGGATCTCGCTGCCGTCGACCTTCCGCAGGGCGACCTGCGGTACGCCGCAGCCTGCCATCGCGAACGGCATCCCCCATCCGTTGGCGTGGAACATCGGCAACGTGTGCAGGTAGACGTCGCGGTCGGTGACGCCCGCGTGCAGCGCGAAGGTCACCGCGTTGGTCCAGATGTTGCGGTGGGTGATCTGCACGCCCTTCGGTCGTGCCGTGGTGCCGGAGGTGTAGTTGATCGTGGCGGTGGCGTTCTCGTCGGGCTCCCACGCCTTCGGCTCGACTCCCTGGAGGTACAGGTCGTCGTCCTCGCCGAGTACGAAGACATGCTCGGCCTGGAGGTCCTTCAGAGCGTCCTTCAGCTCCGGGTCGACGTAGACCACCCGGGAGCCGGAGTGCTCGACGATGTACTGGACCTCGTCGAAGGACAGGCGGAAGTTCACCGGCACGAGCACACGCCCGTAGCCGCAGACGCCGAAGAAGGCGGTGAACAGCCGGGCGCTGTTGTGGGACACGAAGGCCACGCGATCGCCTACGTCGAGCCCGAGCTGGTCGTGCTTGGCGGCCATCGCAGCCGCGAGCTCGCGCACCCGGCCGTAGCCGACCTCACCGAGCGAGTCCGCCGGCTGGTCGGGCTCGTCGGCGATGCCGATCCGGTCGGCGTAGACCGCCGTCGCGCGGTCCAGGAAGTCGTTGACGCTGAACGGGACGATCATGTCCAGAATCTAGCGCCGGAACGCTGGTCGCTGGTTGGCCCGACGGCGCCGGAGTATCCCGCACCCCGGCACTAGGTTAGGCTCACCTAACTCAGCAGTACGGACTGCCCACGTCGGAAGGACCACCATGGGCATCGGCAAGACCCTCCTCCTCGGCTTCATCGCCGGCGTGACCATCCTCTGCGGGATGCCGCTGGGACGGATGCGACGCCCGAGCGAGGCGCTGCGGGTGACCCTCAACGCGCTGGCCATCGGCGTGCTCGTGTTCCTGGTCTGGGACGTCCTCTCAGCCGCCTGGGAGCCGATCGACGGCGGCCTGGCCGCTCACCACGAGACCGGAGCGGGGCTGGGCTCGACGATCGGCTACGGCCTGCTGTTCATCGGCGGGCTGACCGTGGGACTACTCGGGCTCCAGCAGTACGAGGCCTGGATGGGACGCCGGGTGCAACGGACCCGCCAGTCGCTGGGCCCGGGCGCGATGGCCCGGCAGGAGCTGCCGACGCGCGGCATCGCGGCCTGGTCGCCGGGTCGGCAGCTGGCGCTGCTGATCGCCGTCGGGATCGGGCTGCACAACTTCGCCGAGGGACTCGCGATCGGGCAGGCGGCCGCGAGCAGCGAGATCGCGCTGGCCACGCTCCTGGTGATCGGCTTCGCCCTGCACAACGCCACCGAGGGCTTCGGCATCGTGGCGCCGCTGGCCGCCGAGGCCCAGGACGACGCCGGGGCCCGCCCCAGCTGGGGACTGCTGCTCGTACTCGCCCTCATCGGCGGCGGACCGACGTTCGTGGGCACCGCCGTGGGCCACTCGTTCACCAGCGAGCCGGTGTCCGTGGTCTTCTTGACGCTGGCAGCCGGTTCGATCCTCTACGTCGTGATCCAGCTCCTGGCGCTGGCCGGGCGCAGCACGCGCCGCGACCTCATCTACGTCGGCGTGCTGATCGGGCTCCTGGCCGGCTTCCTCACCGACGCGATCGTGACCGCCGCCGGCGTCTGACGGCCTCCGTCCCTTCGGCGCATGCCGAAGGGACGGACGGCTACGGTCGAGGTGATGGTCTCGGACACCGTTCACGCCTCGCCCGACACGAGCTACCGCCGTCCGCTCCTGACGGTGTTCCTCGGGTGGCTGTGGGTGATGGCGGGGGCCAACCTGGCGGCGCCCCTGTATGCGGTGTACGCCGACCGGTTCGGCTTCTCGGGGATCGTGGTCACGACCGTGTTCGCGACGTACGCCGTCACCCTGGTCGCCACCCTGCTGGTCTGCGGTCGCCTGGCCGACCGCGTCGGCCGGCGCCCGGTGATCCTGGCGGGCCTGGCGGTGGCCGCGGGGGCGCTGGTCGTGTTCGGCGTGGCCTCCGGCGTCGAGTGGCTGTACGCCGCACGAGCGCTGCAGGGCATCGCGGTCGGTCTGATCAGTGGCCCGGCGACGGCGGCCCTCGTGGAGCTGGACCCCCTGCGCGAGCAGGCTCGTCCCGCCATGTTCGCGGGTCTCGCCCAGGCCGTGGGCAGCGGAGTCGGTCCCCTGGTCAGCGGATGCCTGGCCCAGTGGGCGCCGGCACCGCTGCACACCTGCTACCTGGTCGGCCTGGTGGGGACCGCCGTCGCCGCGGGCTTCGCGCTGGCACTTCCCGACAGCGCCCACGGCGACGAGCCGTGGCGCGTGCAGTGGCCGCGCGTGCCGACCGCGATCCGCACCGACTTCGTCCGACTCGGAGTCACGGCCGGCCTGGTCTGGGCCTCGCTCGCGCTCTACCTGTCGGTCGTCCCGTCGTACGTCGCGGGGCTGCTCGCGACCCACGACCTCGCCCTGCTCGGCGCCAACTCGGCGCTCGCCTGCTTCGCCTCGGCCGGCACCCAGGTCTGGGCCCGCTTCCACGGCAGCGAGGGCCGACGCCGCCAGGCTCTCGGACTCGCCTTGCTCGCCGCCGGTCTCGTGCTCCTGGTCGTCTCCGCGCTGACCGAGTCGCTGCTGACCGTGCTGCTCGGCGCGGTGGTCACCGGCGTCGGCCACGGGCTCGGCTTCCTGCACGCCCAAGACGAGCTCAACGCGATCGCGCCGCCGGAACGCCGAGCCGAGGTGTCCGCGGCGTTCGTGTGCTGCATCTACGTGGTCGTGGGCGGCTCGGTCATCGGCGTCGGCGTCCTGGAGGAGGCAGGGTCGCTGACCGGCGCCGTGAGCGTGGTGGGTGGCCTGCTGACGGTCGCCGCCCTCGCCGCGGCCGCCTGGCAGTGGGCCCGTCGTACCCCAGGCCGGCCTGATCGAGTCGAGCCGGTCCGGACTGGTCACTCGGGATGACCCGGAGCTAGTCCCGGATCGCCACCTCGATGACTCCTCGACGCTATGGAGTCGGAGGGTAATAACCCTCACCCTTCTCGATCAGGGGAAGGAAGTCGTCTTGACTTCCTGAGTTCAACGGGGGGAAACGCACATGCTCGACTACATCCGCATCATGCTCGACGCGCACCTGTCCGAGAGGGACGAGCGCGGCGCCTCGGCCGTGGAGTACGGCCTTCTCATCGCCGGCATCGCCGCGCTGATCGTCGTGGTGGTCTTCGCCTTCGGCGGCCTGCTCAGCTCGGTCTTCCAGAGCACCTGCCAGACCGTCGCCAACGGCGCCGCGAACAGCTGCTGAGCCGATCCGATCGCCGTCTGTCGCCGCGGGTAGCCCTCGGTAGCATGGGCTGATGGCGCTGTCAGGGGAGCGCGAGAGCGTCTCGCTCCCACACCGGGTGCGGTCCGTCGACCGTGCCATCGCGCTCCTGAAGGCGGTGGCCACGGCCGGCGGCGCCCACTCGCTGACCGCGCTGGCCCGTCAGTGCGACCTCGACCGGGCGACCGCCTGGCGACTGTTGCTCACGCTCGAGGCTCAGGGCATGGTCGCCCGTGACCCGCGCGACGGCTGGTTCACGATCGGTCCCGCAGTCGTGGAGCTGGCCGCCAGCGAGAGCCGCTCGCTGGTGGAGGCCGCCCAGCCGGTCCTCGAGCAGATCAGCCTGGAGACCGGCGAGATCGCCTGCCTCGGCGTCGTCGACGGCGACGAGGTGCGCTACGTCGCCGAGGTGATCCCGGCGATCGTGCACGAGCAGTCGTGGCTCTCCCAGCCGGTCGTGCTCCACGCGTCCTCGATGGGCAAGGCCTTCTTGGCCTACCTCGACGACGACAAGGTCAACGCCCTGGTCGGCGGCCGGCTGACGCCGTTCACCGACACCACGATCACCGACCTGCCGATGCTGCGGCAGGAGCTGCGCCGGATCCGCGCCCAGGGGTACGCCGTGTGCCGCGGCGAGCTCGAGGACGGCTCCTGGGGCGTGGCGGCACCGGTGCTCGGCGTACGCGACGAGCCCGTGGCCGTGATCTGCCTCTGGGGCCCCGACCGGCGCGGCGACCACACCCGGCTCGAGGCCCTCGGCCGCCTCGCCCGCCGTACCGCCCGCGAGCTCCGAGCCCGTTGAGTTGTTGAGTTGTTGAGTTGTTGAGTTGGCCCTGCGGGCTCGTTGAATTGGCCCTGCGGGCTCGTTGAATTGGCCCTCCCGGCTCGTTGAATTGGCCCTGCGGGCTCGTTGAATTGGCCCTCCCGGCTCGTTGAATTGGCCCTGCGGGCTCGTTGAGTTGGTCCTCCCTGCTCGTTGAGTTGGTCCTCCCGGCTTGTAGCGGTGAGACGGGCGCGCCCTTCGTCACGTCAAGGGCCTGGCCACGAGAGGCCGACTCACGGCCACGGGCCCGGAAGGCCAAGTCAACGAGCCCGCAGGGCCAAGTCAACGAGCCCGGAGGGCCAATTCGAACGAGAAGGGGGTGGGCGCAAAGGGACTCGAACCCCTGACATCTTGCTTGTAAGGCAAGCGCTCTACCAACTGAGCTATGCGCCCTGGAAGGCCGGCCCACGTGGGCCGAGCGCCGCACAGACTACGGGAGCCCGACGCGGTGGTCCGAATGGCGGCGCACCTCAAGCCGCGAGCCCGAGCCGGTGGAGGGCCTCGTCGAGGACGTTCTCCGGGGAGCCCGAACCAGTGAGTGAGAACCCCGGCTCGTCCGGCTCGAGCGGCTCCCACGTCGCGAGCTGGCTCCGAAGCAGGGATGCGGGCATGTAGTGCCCTCGGCGTTCGGCCATTCGCGCGCGCAGGACCTCGTCGGGTGCCGTGACCTGACAGAAGAGAACGCCGGGCCGTCCGGTCCGCAGCCGGTCGCGGTAGACGCGGCGCAAGGCCGAGCACGTCACGACCGCGCTGGTCCCGTCGGCAGCCTGCTCGTCCAACCAGCGCCCGACGGCATCGAGCCACGGCCACCGGTCCTCGTCGTTCAGCGGCTCACCGCGCGACATCTTCTCGACGTTCGCCGCCGGGTGCAGCTCGTCGCCCTCCTGGACGGGCCAGTGCAGGCGGCGGCCCAGGCCTTCGGCGAGGGTGGTCTTCCCACTGCCCGAGACTCCCATCACGACCACGAACACATCGGTCGGGAAATAAGTCGAGCCGCTGGCGTCTCGGGTCACCAGCGGCTCAACGAAGAGAAGAGTAGCCAGCGGCAGCGGCCATTTCCAACCCCTGAACGGCCATTTGATTGAAAATGATTCGCTGGTCTAGGCCAGGTGATGCAACTGGGCCAGGTGGTCCCCCAGGTCGCGCCCGTCCGGCAGCTCGTTGTGCACCGCCCAGCGCACGATCCCGGCCTTGTCGATGACGAACGACGACCGCCGGGCCACGCCGAGCTGCGCATCGAACACGCCGTACGCCGACGCGACCGCGCCGTGCGGCCAGAAGTCGCTGAGCAGGGGGAAGTTCAGGCCGTCGCGGTCGGCGAAGACCCGCAGCGAGTACGTCGCGTCGGTCGAGATCGCGAGCACCTCGGTGTCGAAGGTGAGGAACTCGTCGAGCCGGTCGCGGATCCCGGTCATCTCACCGGTGCACACGTTCGAGAACGCCCACGGGAAGAACAGCAGAGCGACGGCCTTGCTCCCGGCGTAGGAGGACAGCGAGACGTCCTGCCCGAACTGGTCGCGCAGCGTGAAGTCAGGGGCGGGCGTACCCACCGCGGGGCCGGTCGCGTCGCTGGGCGCCGGCTGGTCAGTCGAGTTCAGCGAGCTCACGCTTGAGAATCTTGCCAGTCGCGTTGCGCGGCAGCTCATCGAGGAACACGAAGTCGCGCGGAACCTTGTACCGGGCGAGGTTCTCCTTCACCCAGTCGCGCAGCTCGTCCTCGCTCGGTGACGGCTCTCCGGCGACGACGAACGCCTTGAGCCGCTTGCCGAACTGCTCGTCCTCGACCCCGATCGCAGCGACCTCGACCACGCCGGCGTGCCGCGACAGGCAGTCCTCGACCTCCTGGGGGAACACGTTCTCGCCGCCCGAGACGATCATCTCGTCGTCGCGACCCTCGACGTAGAGCCGGCCGTCCTCGTCGTACCGCCCGACGTCACCGGAGGCCATCATCCCGTCGACGACCTCCTTGCTCAGGGTCAGGGAGTCAGGCCCTTCCGAGTAGCCCTCGAAGAGCATCGAGTTGCCCACGAAGATGCGTCCGCTCTCGCCGGGTCGCACCTCCTGCCCCTCGCCGTCGAGGATCCGGACGACGGTGGCCCAGGGCGGCCGCCCGGCCGAGGTCGGAGCCTCGCGCAGATCGAGCGGGGTGGCGATCGAGGCGTAGGCGACCTCGGTCGAGCCGTAGATGTTGTAGAGGTTGTCTCCGAAGGCGTCCATCCAGCGCAGGGCCAGGTCACCGGGCAACGCAGAGCCCGACGCGGCCGTGACCTTCAGGGTGGGCAGCCGGTAGCGCTCGACCGTCTCGGCCGGCAGCGCCAGGATCCGTTGCAGCATCACCGGGATGACCACCAGGGAGTCGCAGCCCTCGTCGGTGACGCACCGCAAGCATTCCTCGGGGTCGAACCTCCGACGCAGCACGACCGTCGAGCCGAGCAGCATCGACAGCGCCAGATGGGCGAATCCCCACGTGTGGAACAACGGGGCGGCGATGTGGGTGCGCCATCCGTAGCGAAGCGGCATCCGGGACATCAGCGAGACGGCGGCGCCGATCCCGGCCTCGCTGCGTGGTGCTCCCTTGGGGGCGCCGGTCGTGCCGGAGGTGAGGATCACGATCCGGGCGTGACGGCCGGGCGGCTCGAGGTCCGCGTCGTCGTACGCCGCGAGCAGGGCCTCGATCGCCTCCGGCCGACCCTCCGGGGCGTCGTCCCCGGTTTCGTCGACCCAGCCGAGCAGCCGGACTCCGACGTCCGCCCCGGCCAGGAGTCCGGTGAACTCCTCGTCGTGGACGACGGCGCGAGGCCGCTCGCGCTCGAGCACGTCGACCAGTTGCGGCCTGGCGAACGCCGTGTTGAGCAGCAGGATGTCGGCCCCGCACTTCGCCGTCGCCACCACGGCGTCGACGAAGCCGCGGTGGTTGCGGCACATCACCGCGACGCTGTCGCCCTCGCCCACCCCACGCTCCCGCAGGGCGCGCGCCAGCGCGTTCGAGCGCCGGTGTAGCTGCGCGAACGTCAGCTCGCCGAGCTCGTCGGCCAGCCCGACGCGGTCGGGATCACGCACCGCCATCGCGGCGAAGCCGCCCGCCGGTCCGGTCCCCCACTCCTTGAGCACCTTGCCGAGGCGGGCGATCGCCATCGGCGAGAGCGGACGCAGCAGCCCCGCTCCACCGAGGACCTTGGCCGGCGTACCGACCTGTCCCGCGCGCTGGCCCGCCGAGTGCAGGACCCGGGCCAGGCCCGAGCGCGAGGCGAGCAGGGCTTGGGTCACGCGGGCGTCTTCGGCGTGACCAGCCGCGTGGCCGCCCAGTCCTTGCTGACCGCGGCCGTGGTGGTGAGCGCCAGCCCCGCGATCGGGGCGGCCTCGGTGATGTCGGCGGGGTCGACTGCGTTGGACCGCCCGACCTTGGGTGTGAGCAGCCAGATCGCGCCGCCGCCGACCAGGTCGGTCAGGGAGTCCACCAGGCCGTCGACGAGGTCGCCGTCCTCGTCGCGCCACCACAGCAGCACGGCGTCCACGACGTTGCCGTAGTCACCGTCGACCATGTCGGAGTCGATCGCGTCCTCGATGGCGACCCGCAGGTCGTCGTCGGTGTCGGAGTCCCAGCCGAGCTCCTGGACGACCATCCCCTTGCTCATCCCGAGCCGGGCTGCCGGACCCGCGGGAGCATCCGTGGGGGTGGAACCGCCACCAGCGGTCGGGCTCAACGACTTCCTCCATTTGCCTGTTGCGGGGCCACCGTCAGGGTTGACAGCGACGTGGTGGGCAGTAGTCCACCCGACTCCGCACCCCTTTCGCAAGATGCGCCGCCGCAGGCTGGCACGACGTCAGCGCTCTCGGGTGACCCACTCGGATTCCGCCGCGGTGGACCGCGTGACACGATGAAGAGGTGAGTGAGACTTCCGCCACCCCCCCGAACGGCGAGCCCACGCAGACCCGCGCGGTGATCCACGAGGGCCTGCCCACGCAGCTCCCGGACATCGATCCCGAGGAGACGCAGGAGTGGCTCGACTCGTTCGACGACCTCGCCGAGGCCCACGGTCGCGACCGGGCCCGCTACATCATGCTGCGCCTGCTGGAGCGGGCTCGTGAGAAGCAGGTCGGCGTGCCGGCTCTGCGCAGCACCGACTTCATCAACACCATCCCGCCTGAGCGCGAGCCGTGGTTCCCCGGCGACGAGGAGATGGAGCGCCAGATCCGCCGACTGATCCGGTGGAACGCCGCGGTGATGGTGTCGTCGGCCAACCGCAAGGGGCTCGAGGTCGGCGGCCACATCGCGACGTACGCCTCGGCCGCCAGCCTGTACGAGGTCGGCTACAACCACTTCTTCCGCGGCAAGGACCACCCGGGCGGCGGCGACCAGCTCTACATCCAGGGGCACGCCTCCCCTGGGATCTACGCCCGGGCCTACCTGATGAAGCGGCTCACCGCCGAGCAGCTGCACCGCTTCCGTCAGGAGGTCCAGCACGGACCGGGCGCCGGCCTCTCGTCGTACCCGCACCCGAGGCTGATGCCGGACTTCTGGGAGTTCCCCACGGTCTCCATGGGACTGGCCGCGATCAACTCGATCTACCAGGCGCGCTTCAACCGCTACCTGCAGAACCGCGGCATCAAGGACACCAGCCAGCAGCACGTCTGGGCGTTCCTCGGCGACGGCGAGATGGGCGAGGTCGAGTCGCTGGGAGCCATCGGGCTCGCCGCGCGCGAGGAGCTCGACAACCTCACGTTCGTCATCAACTGCAACCTGCAGCAGCTCGACGGTCCCGTGCGCGGTGACGGCAAGATCATGCAGGAGCTGGAGTCCTACTTCCGTGGCGCCGGCTGGAACGTCATCAAGGTCGTCTGGGGTCGCGAGTGGGACGCGCTGCTCGCGCAGGACGTCGACGGCGTCCTGGTCAACCAGATGAACAAGACGCCGGACGGTCAGTTCCAGACCTACTCGGTGGAGTCCGGCGCCTACATCCGCGAACACTTCTTCGGCGGCGACGCCCGACTTCGCAAGATGGTCGAGAACCTCTCCGACCGCGACATCGAGCTGCTGCCACGCGGTGGTCACGACTACCGCAAGGTGTACGCCGCGTTCGAGGCCGCCAGCAAGCACGCCGGCCAACCGACGGTGATCCTCGCCCAGACCGTCAAGGGCTGGACGATCGAGGCACTGGAGGGCAAGAACGCCACGCACCAGATGAAGAAGCTGAACGCCGCCACGCTCAAGGCGTTCCGCGACCGGCTGGAGCTGCCGATCACCGACCAGGACATCGACGAGCACTACGAGTTCGACGGCTCGGCGCCGTTCTACCACCCGGGTGAGGGGTCGGCCGAGCTGGAGTACCTCCGCGACCGGCGTCGTTCGCTGGGCGGCGGAGTCCCGATGCGGCGCGTGCAGCCGCGCCAGCTCCAGCTGCCGTCGGACAGCGTGTACGACGAGCTGAAGCAGGGCTCGGGCAAGCAGAAGATCGCGACCACGATGGCTTTCGTCCGGCTCCTGAAGGACCTGATGAAGGACGAGGGCATCGGCCAGCGGATCGTGCCGATCGCGCCGGACGAGTACCGCACGTTCGGCATGGACTCGATGTTCAGCTCGGCCAAGATCTACAACCCGGCGGGACAGCTCTACGAGTCGGTCGACCGCAAGCTGCTGTTGGCCTGGAAGGAGTCGCCCCAGGGGCAGATGCTCCACGAGGGCATCTCCGAGGCCGGCTGCGTGGCGTCCGCGACGGCCGCGGGCTCGGCGTACGCCACCCACGGCGAGCCGATGATCCCCGTCTACATCTTCTACTCGATGTTCGGCTTCCAGCGCACGGCCGACTCGATCTGGGCGATGGCCGACCAGCTGGCACGCGGCTTCCTGATCGGTGCGACCGCGGGTCGGACGACCCTGACCGGCGAGGGGTTGCAGCACGCCGACGGGCACTCGCCGCTGCTCGCTCTGACCAACCCGGCGGTCGTCCACTACGACCCGGGCTTCGCCTACGAGGTCTCGCACATCGTCCAGGACGGTCTGCGCCGCATGTACGGCTCGAGCGAGGAGCACCCGCACGGCGAGGACGTCATCTACTACCTCACCGTCTACAACGAGCCGATCGCACAGCCGGTCGAGCCCCAGGGCCTCGACGTGGAGGGCCTGCTGAAGGGGATCTACCACCTGGCCGGCCCACTCGACGGGCTGCCCGACGACGCCCCGCGGGTGCAGCTGCTCGCCAGCGGAGTCGGCCTGCCCTGGGTGCAGCGCGCCCAGGAGCTCCTGCGCGACGACTGGGGCGTCGCCGCCGACCTCTGGTCGGTCACGTCCTGGAACGAGCTGTCCCGAGACGCGCTGGACGCCGAGCAGTGGAACCTCATGCATCCCCTCGAGGAGCCGCGCACGGCGTACGTGACTCAGCGCCTTCAGCCGGCGCCCGGGCCGGTCGTCGCCGTCAGCGACTACATGCGGGCCGTGCCGCAGTCGATCTCACGCTGGGTTCCGCAGCGGTTCCACGCGCTGGGCACCGACGGCTTCGGGTTCGCCGACACCAGGGCGGCGGCACGTCGCTTCTTCAAGGTCGACGCCGAGTCGGTCGTGTGCCAGGCCCTGGCCGCGCTGGCCGAGGAGGGACGGATCGGTCGCGAGTCGGTGCAGAAGGCGCTCGACCACTACCGCATCGACGACCCGACCGCGGTGGCCGGCGTGAAGCAGGAGGGCGGGGACGCCTGACCCGCTGACCGCCCGGCTCGGCGCGTGCGGCCGTCGACTTCACGCCGAGTCGTCAGCTGCGGACTCGGCGTGAAGCAGCACCCGGGTGGGACGCGACCCTATGCTGAGCGCTGACCGAAGACGGGCATCCACACGGCGGCCCCGGCATGTGGGGGGACGCGCGAGATGGCCCGGCCGACGATCCTGACCGTCGACGACGACCCGCAGGTCTCCGCCGCGCTCACCCGTGACCTCAAGCGCCGCTACGGCGCGGAGTACCGCGTGCTGCCCGCCACCTCCGCCGCCCAGGCGCTCGAGCTCCTCGCGACGCTCGCGTTGCGCACGGATCCGGTCGCACTGGTCGTCAGCGACCAGCGGATGCCCGAGAAGACCGGGATCGAGCTGCTCGGCGAATCCCGCGAGCTCGCGCCAGAGGCCAAGCGTCTCTTGCTCACGGCGTACGCCGACACCGACGTCGCGATCTCGGCCATCAACGACATCGGGCTCGACTACTACCTCCTCAAGCCCTGGGACCCGCCCGAGGAACGGCTGTTCCCGGTGGTCGACGATCTCCTGGGCGACTGGCGGCACGCCCACCCCGAGGTCACCGACGACGTCCAGGTCGTCGGAGACCGGTGGTCCGAGCGCACCCACGAGCTCAAGACGTTCCTCGCCCGCAACCACGTCCCCTACCGCTGGTGCGACGTCGAGCGCGACGACGAGGGGCGGCGGCTGTTCGAGCTCTCCGGAGGACGGTCCTCGGACCTGCCGCTGGTCCTGGTCCCCGACCGCGAGCCGCTGCGGGCGCCGACGCTGCTCGAGGCGGCGGCTGCGCTGGGCCTGCACGTCGAGGCCGAGCGACCGTTGTACGACGTGTGCATCGTCGGCGGCGGTCCGGCGGGTCTCGCCGCCGGCGTGTACGCCGCGTCCGAGGGGCTCAGCACCGTCATCGTCGAGCGCGAGGCGCCCGGCGGCCAGGCGGGCCAGAGCTCCGCGATCGAGAACTATCTCGGCTTCCCGAAGGGACTCAGCGGGTCCGACCTCGCGCAGCGCGCGCTCGCCCAGGTGTCCCGCTTCGGCGCCGAGCTGGTCCTCGCCCGCGAGGTCGTCTCCCTGGAGTCGCGGGGCACCGTCCGGGCCGTAGTGTTCGAGGACGGCGGCGAGGTGGAGGCACGCTCGGTCGTGGTGTCGACCGGGGTGTCCTACCGACGGCTCGACGCCGAGGGGGTCGACGGCCTCACCGGCCGCGGGATCTACTACGGCGCGACCGCAGCCGAGGCGGCGCAGACCGCCGGCGACGAGGTCTACATCGTCGGCGGCGCCAACTCCGCCGGCCAGGCGGCGCTCAACTTCGCCCGCCACGCCCAGCAGGTCACGCTGGTCGTGCGGGGACCCGACCTGCTCGCGACCATGTCGACGTACCTCGTCGACCGGATCACCGCGGCGCCCAACGTGGCGGTGCGCTGCGGCACGGAGGTCGGCGGCGCCCAGGGCGACGGACACCTCGAGAATCTGGTGCTCGTCGAGCGGAGCACCGGCGAGCGCGAGAAAGTCGAGGCCTCCTGGCTGTTCGTGTTCATCGGCGCCTCGCCACGCACCGACTGGCTCGGCGACGGCGTGGCGCGGGACTCGCACGGCTTCGTGCTGACCGGACCCGAGGTCGCGTCCTCCGACGTGCCGTGGGGCCTGGCCCGCTCGCCGTACGCCCTGGAGACCAGCGTGCCGGGGGTCTTCGCTGCCGGCGACGTACGCCTGGAGTCGATGAAGCGCGTCGCGTCCGCCGTCGGTGAGGGCGCGATGTCGATCTACCTGATCCACCGCTATCTCGCGACGATCTGAGCCGGAGGAACCCATGGACGTCGACGAGCTGCGCGCCATCGACCTCTTCGCCGGCCTGACCGACGATCAGCTCGCAGAGCTCGCGAGCGACAGCGACGAGGTGGCCTTCGAGACCGGCGACGTGGTGTTCACCGAGGGCGAGCGCGCCGACGAGTGGTGGGTCCTGCTCTCGGGATCCCTCGACCTGGTCCGCAGGGTCGGCCGCGAGGACGTCGTCGTCGCGCGCATGGACATGCCCGGCCGATGGGCGGGCGGCTTCCGCGCCTGGGACGACAACGGCATCTACCTGGCAACCGGGCGAGGGGCGACGCCGGGCCGACTCCTGCGGCTGGACGCCCCGGAGCTCCGCGCCCTCGTCAACCACTGGTTCCCTCTGGCCGGTCACCTGATCGGCGGGCTCCACAGCACCGCCCGCTCCATCGAGTCCACCGTCCGGCAGCGCGACGCCCTGGTCACGTTGGGCACGCTGGCAGCGGGACTCGCCCATGAGATCAACAACCCCGCGGCCGCCGCGACCCGCACCGTCGATGCCCTCGGCGATTCCTGCGACGCCCTGCTCGAGGCGCTCACCAGCCTGGCCCACGACGACATCACGGCCACGCAGTTCAGCGCGCTCGACGAGCTGCGTCGCGAGCACGCCCGCTCCACCCCCCCGCCCACCCCGCTGGACGCCCTGGCCATGGCCGACCGTGAGGACCGCCTCGCCACCTGGCTCGAAGCTCATGGCGTCCCGGGCCCCGGGGCCTGGACCCTGGCCGCCTCGTTGGCGACCGCGGGCATCGACACCGAGTGGTGCGACCGCGCTCACCAGGCGCTCGGTGACGACGCACTGGGGCCCGGCCTGGAGTGGATCGCCGCGACGACGACGTCGAAGACCCTGCTCGCCGACCTCAAGGACGCCGTACACCGGATCTCCGACCTGGTCGCCGCCGTTCGCTCCTACTCGCAGATGGACCGCGCGTCCGCGCAGCGGATCGACGTCCACGACGGGATCGAGAGCACGCTGACCATGCTCGGGCACAAGCTGAAAGGCGGGGTGTACGTCGTACGCGACTACGCCGAGCTGCCTCCGATCGACGCCTACGCTGGCGAGCTCAACCAGGTCTGGACCAACCTGGTCGACAACGCGGTCGACGCGATGGACGGCCAGGGCAGGCTGACCATCCGCACCCGAGCCGAGGACGAGGGCGTGGTCGTGGAGCTCGAGGACACCGGTCCCGGAATGCCGCCGGAGGTTGTGGCTCGAGCGTTCGAGCCGTTCTTCAGCACCAAGGACGTCGGCAAGGGCACGGGCCTCGGCCTCGACATCGCCCGCCGTATCGTCGTCGAAAGGCACAGGGGTCGCATCGACATCGTCTCCCCCGCCGCGCACGACCAGGGCACCCTGATGCGCATCACCCTCCCCCTCCGTTGACCGGCGCCGTCTGACCGTTGAACGGCGCCCTCTGACCGTTGACCGGCGCCTTCTGACCGTTGAACGGCGCCCTTTGACCATGCGGAGTTTGACGTGGGAGGCGTCAGGAAAGCCGTCGCGCCGGCCCACCCGACGTACAGATCGAAACCCGACCGAGCGCCACGGTGGAGTCCGGCCTCCGGCTGCATCCCCTCGTGGTCAGACGGCGCCGTTCAACGGTCAGACGGCGCCGTTCAACGGTCAGACGGCGCCGTTCAACGGTCAGACGGCGCCGTTCAACGGTCAGAGGACGCCGTAGGCGCGGGTGGGGGCGAGTCGGAGTACGACGCGCTGGTCGGCGACCATGGCCCGGCGGTAGTCCTCCCAGTCGGAGTGCTCCCCGCTGACCGCGCGGAAGTACTCGACCAGCTCGTCCACGGCGGCGTCGTGGGGGTCGGCGGCGACCTCGGAGAACGACACGTCCGCCTCGATCACCGCATAGGACCAGAAGCTCTCGCCGTCCACCTTCAGCGCCGCCCAGGGCTGCCGCAGGAGGTTGCGGTACTTGGCACGGTCTGCGGTCGTGCTCACCCGCACCAGACCGTCGTCCGCGACCCAGTGCAGCACGTTGGACAGCTGGGGCTTGCCGTCCTGACGCAGCGTGGTCAGCACCGACTGGTGGTTGGCGCGTGCGGCGGCCAGCGCCTGCTCGAGCTCCATGTCAGCCCTGTCCACCCTGCGCGATCAGCGCGACGTCCTGCCAGTCGTTCCAGGTCTGGAGCCGCGACTCGTAGTCGGCGGTGGCCAGACCCAGCGGAGCCGCACCGAAGAACACCCGCAACGGCGGCTCCTCGGCGTCCACGACGCGCAGGATCGCGTCTCGCGTGGCCTCCGGGTCGCCGGGGTTGCTGGCCCGGCGAGCCCGGGTCTCCAGGGTGACGCGGTGCACCTCGTCGTACGCCGGCAGCTGCTCGGACGTGCTGGACGACGACCCCGACCAGTCGGTCGAGAAGGCTCCGGGCTCGACGAGCGTCACATGGACGCCGAATCCCGCGACCTCCTGCGCGAGGGCCTGGCTGAAGCCCTCGAGGGCCCACTTGGACGCGTGGTAGATCCCGACCCGCGGGAACGCGGTGATGCCGCCGATCGAGGAGACCTGGATGATGTGACCGCTCCCCTGCTCCCGCAGGTACGGCAGCGCTGCCTGGGTCACCCACAGGGCCCCGAACACGTTGGTCTCGATCTGACGCCGAGCCTCGTCCTCGCTGATCTCCTCGATCATCCCGAAGTGCCCGTAGCCGGCGTTGTTGACGACGATGTCGAGCCCACCGAAGTGGTCGTGGGCCTGCGCCACGGCTGCCCGGTCGGCCTCCCGATCGGTGACGTCGAGCGCGATCGGGAGCAGGGCGTCGCCGTACTTCTGGACCAGGTCGTCCAGGCTCGAGACGTCGCGGGCCGTCGCCGCGACCCGGTCACCCCGCTCGAGCGCCGCGATCGCCCACTCGCGCCCGAATCCGCGCGACGTACCGGTGATGAACCACGTTCTCGTCATACTCGCGACAAGACGCGAGCACGGCGGAGTATTCCGCCGGGGTCAGGCGCTGGGTGCCTCGAGCGCCACGAGCGGGGTGCCCGGAGGAGGGCCCTGTCGCAGGAGTCGGCGCAGGCGCGCCCGGGAGTACGTCGCTGGCCTGGTGCTGCGAACGAAGTCGTGGAGGATCCGGGCGAAGCGCTCGGGGTGGTCCTTGTGCGGGAAGTGCCCGGCGTTCGGGATGATCTCGATCCGGGCCCCGGGGGCGAGCTCGGCAGCGCGGTCTGCGTGGCTGACCGGGATGACGCGGTCCTGCTGCCCCCAGATGACGCACATCGGCATCGCCTCGGTGAGGTAGGCACGGTCCGACATGGTGACGACCTGGCCCTGCCAGTCGACGACCGCGCGGACGACGTGCCGGATGGCGGCACGCGCCGCCGGGTCGCGGAACGACTCGTAGATCGCCGCGACCTCGTCGAAGTCGCGGAACTCGTTCAACCCCGTCCGCGCCAGCGCCCGGAGACCTGCCCCGCCGACGTGCCGGACGCCGGGCAGGGTGAGCGCGCCCATGATCTGGTAGAAGCCGGTGGTCGTGATGGCGCGGATGGCGGCCGACACCTCCGGGCCCAGGCCTCCGGAGCCGACCAGGACGAGGCGCTCGGTGCGCTCGGGGAACTGGTAGGCGAACTGCATCGCCACGCCGCCCCCGAGGCTGTGGCCGACCACCGTCACCTTGTCGATGTCCAGGACGGTGAGCAGGTCGCGCATCCCGTTGGCGAACGCCCCGATGCTGTAGTCCGCACGCGGCTTGTCGGACTCGCCGTGGCCGAGGAGGTCGGGTGCGATCACGGTGTACCGGCGCGCGAGCGAGTCGATGACGGGCAGCCAGGTGCGGTGCGTGCAGCCGAGACCGTGCAGCAGCAGCAGGGTCGGCCCGGAGCCGACCTTGACGAAGGCGCGCCGGTGACCGTGGATCGTCACGTGCTGCACGCGGTGCTGGCGCATCGGCGGCTCGGCCTCCTGGTTGGCCCGGCGGACTCACACCGGTTCCCGACCGGATTCAACCATGCGTACCCACGGTATGGCTTCCCGAAACCCGCCGTTCACCCGAATTGGGGCACATCCGGGTTCGGGCCCGCGCGGAGCACGGTGGTCGAGGAAGGTGCTCCAGACCTGTCCGAGGGCACCCCTCCGACCAGGGCGACTAGGGTCGCTGGCGTGAGCGTGCGCGCCGTACCGGCGACCCCGGGCGACGGGAGCTCGCGCGAGCGCGCCGCGAGCGCGCTGCGCCGCTCGACCGGCGCGCTCAGCTCGGCCGCGATGTCGCGGATGCTCACCGACATGCCGTGGTTCGCCGACCTGCCGGCGCAGAGCCGCTCCTGGGTCGGCCAGATCCTGCAGGCCGGCATCCAGGGGTTCGTCGACTGGTATCGCCTGGACGACGACAGCGCGTCTCCCGGAGACACCGCTGCCCTGGTCTTCGGGGCGGCTCCACGCAGCATGACCGGGGTGATCACGCTGGGCCAGACCGTCGACCTCGTGCGCCTCGGCATCGAGGTCGTGGAGGCGCACGTCGACGAGATCGTCGACCCCCAGGACGCGCCGGCCGTGCACGCCGCCGTGCTGCGCTACGCGCGGGAGGTGGCCTTCGCGACCGCCGAGGTCTACGCGCGCGCCGCGGAGGTGCGGGGCGCCTGGGACGCCCGGCTCGAGGCTCTCGTGGTCGACTCGGTCCTGCGTGCGGAGGCGGACGAGTCGATCGCCTCCCGGGCCAGCGCCCTGGGCTGGGCCGAGCCCGAGGGCGTCACCGTGGTCCTGGGCTCGGCCCCGCAGCCGCGGACCGAGGACCTCTTCGACCAGGTACGCCGCGTGGCCCGCGGCGCCGGACTGGACGCGCTGTGCGCCACCCAGGGCGACCGCCTCGTGGTGATCCTCGGCGGCGTCACCGAGGCCGAGACCGACAAGGCCGCGCAGGCGGTGGTCCGCTTCTTCGGCGCCGGACCCGTGGTCGTCGGACCGCGATCGGAGGACCTCGCCTCCGCCCACGTCTCGGCCAGGGCCGCCACGTCGGGTCTGCGCGCGGCCGTCGGGTGGCCGGACGCGCCCCGCCCGGTCGCGAGCGACGACCTCCTGCCCGAACGGGTGCTGTCCGGAGACGGCCACGCCCGACGCCACCTCGTCGAGGCGGTCTACCAGCCCCTGAGCGAGGCGCGAGAGACCCTCGTCGACACGCTCTCGGCGTACTTCCAGCACGGGCAGTCGCTGGAGGCGACCGCGCGGGCGTTGTTCGTCCACCCCAACACGGTGCGCTATCGACTGCGCCAGGTCGCCGAGCTGACCGGGCTCTCGCCCACCCAGCCTCGCGAGAGCCTGACCCTGCAGCTCGCGCTGGTGCTCGGTCGGCAGGCTCACCGTCCCGTCGACCTGCCGTGAGGCGACGATTGTAGGATCTCTACAAATCTTGCCGGGTGAGTTCGTGCGCGCCCGAGGCGCACCTCCGCCCCCCGACCCGGAAGGCTGGACCCCGTGCTCGTCATCGTCGCTCCCGGCCAGGGAGCCCAGACTCCCGGCTTCCTGACCCCCTGGCTGGAGGACCCGACGTTCGCCTCCCGGTTCGCCTGGCTGTCGACCGTTGCCGGTCTCGACCTCGCGCACTACGGCACCGAGGCCGACGCCGAGACCATCCGCGACACGAAGATCGCGCAGCCGCTCCTGGTGGCCACGGGCCTGATCGCCGCGCTGGAGCTCTTCCCGCACCCCGCCGACGCCTTCAGCCAGATCGGGGCGGTCGCCGGGCACAGCGTGGGCGAGCTCGCCGCCGCGGCCGGCGCGCGCGCCATCACCGCGGAGCAGGCGATGGTGCTGGTCCGCGAGCGCGGCCGCGCGATGGCCGAGGCCGCCGCGACGACCGCGACCGGGATGACCGCCGTCCTCGGGGGCGACCGCGACGAGGTACTCGCCGCGATCGAGGCCCAGGGTCTGGTGCCGGCCAACAACAACGGCCCGGGACAGCTGGTGGCCGCGGGCACCCTGGAGCAGCTCGGCGCCTTCGCCGACAACCCGCCCGCGAAGGCCCGCCTGGTGCCGCTGAGCGTGGCCGGCGCGTTCCACACCGAGCACATGGCACCCGCCGTCGGCCACCTGGCGACCCTGGCCAAGTCGGTCTCGACCCACGACCCACGCACGCCGTGGATCTCCAACCGCGACGGCCAGGTCGTCCAGGACGGCCGCGAGATCATGCGCCGCATCGTCGGCCAGATCGCCCAGCCGGTGCGGTGGGACCTCTGCATGGAGACGATGACCGACCTCGGCGTCACCGGACTGCTCGAGATGCCGCCGGCCGGCACGCTCGCCGGGATCGCCAAGCGCGCGCTGCCCGGCGTCGAGACCTTCGCGCTCAAGACACCCGACCAGCTGGACGACGCGCGCGCCTTCTGCGCCAAGCACGGCGAGGCCTCGGTCATCGACACCACTCCGACCTGGCTGATGGTGGTCTCCCCCGCCAAGGGCACGTTCCACCGGTCCGAGGAGGCCGGTGACGCCTCGGTCCTCGAACCCGGCGCCGCGCTCGGCGACGTCGCCAGCCTCCGTGACCGCACCGAGGTCAAGGCACCCCACGGCGGCCAGGTCGTGGAGTGGCTCGTCGAGGACGGCGACCTGGTCTCGCCCGGTCAGCCCCTCGTCCGCCTGCACCCGGTAGGAGCAGCCTGATGGCCACCATCGCCACCGAGACCGGCTCGTCGTACGCCGCGGTGCTGGGCGTGGGGAGCTACCGCCCCTCCCGGGTGATCCCGAACGCCGACATCGTGGACGCGATCGACTCCAGCGACGAGTGGATCCAGCAGCGCTCGGGCATCAAGCAGCGACGGTTCGCCACTCCCGAGGAGACCGTCCAGATGATGTCGGTCGCGGCCTCGCGGAAGGCCATCGAGCGCGCCGGCATCGCCCCCGCCCAGATCGACTGCGTGATCGTCGCGACCGTCACCCACCTCCTGCAGACCCCGGCTGTCGCGACCGCCATCGCCTACGAGCTCGGCACCGACCAGGCCGCGGCGTTCGACATCTCGGCCGCCTGTGCGGGCTTCTGCCACGGCCTCGCGCTCGCCGACCAGATGGTCCGTGGCGGGGCCGCGCGCTACGCCCTGGTGATCGGCGTCGAGCGCCTGTCGGACCTGACCGACATGGAGGACCGCGGGACGGCGTTCATCTTCGCCGACGGCGCGGGTGCCGCGATCGTCGGCCCGAGCGAGACCGCGGGTATCGGCCCCGTCGTCTGGGGCTCGGACGGCGAGCAGTTCGACCTGATCCGGCAGAAGGAGGACTGGCGCGACATCATCGCGATGGACCGCCCGGTGCTCCCCTACCTCACGATGCAGGGCAACCCGGTCTTCCGCTGGGCGTCGTTCACGATGGCCAAGGTCGCCCAGCAGGCACTCGACAAGGCCGGGATCTCCGCCGACGACCTCGACGTCTTCGTGCCCCACCAGGCCAACATGAGGATCATCGACGCGATGGCCCGGGCGATGAAGCTCCCGGAGGGGGTGGCGATCGCGCGCGACATCGCCGAGCAGGGCAACACCTCCGCAGCCTCGATCCCGCTCGCCCTCGACCGGATGATCGACGAGGGACAGGCCAAGAGCGGCGACCTCGCCCTGCTGATCGCGTTCGGCGCCGGCCTGGCGTACGCCGCCCAGGTCATCACCGTCCCCTGACTCGCGCCCGTGCCGGCCAGGACACGGACCACAACCGCACCGCCGATGGTGACAACACAGAAAGAGGAACCCGACACATGGCCACCACCGAAGAGATCCGCGCCGACCTCGCCGAGATCGTCAACGAGGTCGCAGGCATCCCCGTCGAGGACGTCCAGCTCGACAAGTCGTTCGTCGACGACCTCGACGTCGACTCGCTGTCCATGGTCGAGGTCGTCGTGGCCGCCGAGGAGAAGTTCGGCGTGTCCATCCCCGACGACGAGGTGAAGAACCTCAAGACCGTGGGCGACGCCGTCTCCTTCATCGAGAACGCCCAGGGCTGAGCCCCCGGCCGTCCCCCGGCGATCCCGGGGGACGTCCGCCCCTCTCACCTCCACCCACGAGGAGTCACATGACTGGCAAGCGTGTCGTCGTCACCGGCATGGGGACCACCAATCCCCTCGGCGGCGACGTGGCCACGACCTGGGACGCACTGGTCAAGGGCCAGTCCGGCGTCCGCCACCTCGACGACGACTGGGTCGCCGACGCACCGGTCAAGATCGGCGGGCGCATCGCGGTCGAGCCGAGCGAGGTGCTCGAGCGCGTGAAGGCCCGGCGCCTCGACCGCTCCTCGCAGTTCGCGATGGTCGCGGCGATGGAGGCCTGGGCCCAGTCCGGGCTCGAGGACGCCGAGATCGACCACGACCGCCTCGGTGTGGCCATGGCGTCGGGCATCGGCGGCGTCACGACCCTGCTCTCCAACTACGACACCCTGCTGGAGAAGGGCCCGCGCCGGGTCTCGCCCCTCGCCGTCCCGATGCTGATGCCCAACGCCCCGGCCGCCCAGATCAGCCTGTACGTCGGCGCCCGGGCCGCCGTGAACACGCCGGTCTCCGCGTGCGCGTCAGGCAACGAGGCCATCTCCCTGGCCCTCGACCAGATCCGCCTCGGCAGGGCCGACATCGTGCTCGCCGGCGGCACCGAGGCTGCGATCCACCCGCTGCCGATGGCGGCGTTCGCCAACATGATGGCGCTGTCCAAGAACGCCGGTGACCCCACGACGGTCTCGCGTCCGTGGGACACCGCCCGCGACGGGTTCGTGCTCGGCGAGGGCGCCGGCGTCCTGGTCCTCGAGACCGAGGAGCACGCCAAGGCGCGCGGCGCGACGATCTACGCCGAGGTCCTCGGCGCCGGGATCACCGCCGACTCCCACGACATCGCCCAGCCCGACCCCGAGGGACGCGGCGGGACCCGTGCCATCAAGCGGGCGCTCGAGGAGGCCGACATCTCGCCGTCCGACATCGTCCACATCAACGCCCACGCGACCTCGACGCCGCAGGGCGACATCGCCGAGGGGCTGATGATCCACGCGACCCTGGGCTCGCACGCCGACGACGTCGTGGTCACCAGCACCAAGTCGATGACCGGGCACCTGCTCGGCGGCGCGGGCGCGCTGGAGGCGATCGCCACCATCCTGGCGATCCACCACCGGGTCAGCCCGCCGACGATCAACCTCGACGACAAGGATCCCCTGGTCGAGCTGGACATCCCCACGACCGCGCGCGACCTGCCGGCAGGCGACGTCGCGGCCCTCAACAACTCGTTCGGGTTCGGCGGCGCCAACGTCGCCGTCGCCTTCGGAAGTGTGTGACAGATGACCGCCACCATCACCAAGCCTCCCCGCACCGAGGACCCGCGCTACCCCGTCCACCGGATCACCGCCCTGCTCGACCCCGGCACCTACGAGGCGATCACCCCCGAGGACGACTCGGGGATGCTCGCGGCCGTCGGGCGGGTCAACGGCAGACGCGTGGTGGTCTTCTGCTCCGACGCCACGGTGATGGGCGGAGCCATGGGCGACCAGGGCTGCCGGGTCGTGGTGGACGCCTACCACCGGGCGATGATCGACCAGGCGCCGATCATCGGCCTGTGGCACTCCGGAGGGGCCCGGCTCGCCGAGGGCGTGCTGTCCCTGCACGCGGTGGGCCGGATCTTCCAGGTGATGACCCAGGCCTCGGGCAAGATCCCGCAGATCTCGGTGGTGCTCGGACCGGCCGCCGGCGGCGCGGCGTACGGTCCGGCCCTGACCGACGTGGTGATCCTCGGTCCCGACGGCCGGATCTTCGTGACCGGCCCCGACGTCGTCCGGTCGGTGACCGGTGAGGACGTCGACATGTTGCGCCTCGGCGGTCCCGAGCCGCACGGCCGGCGCTCGGGTGTCGTCCACATCCTCACCGACAGCGAGGCCGAGGCCCTCGAGCGGGCCCGCACCGTCGCGTCGCTGCTCGGCGACCAGGGCGACCTCGACGTCGCGGCCGTCGACGACCGTGACCTGTCGCGCGTCCTGCCCGAGTCCAAGAAGCGGGCCTACGACGTCCATCCGCTCGTCGAGACCCTGCTCGACGAGGGCACGATGCAGGAGCTGCACGAGCGCTGGGCCCCCAACATCGTCACGGCGCTGGGTCGTTTCGGCGGGCGCACGGTGGGCGTGGTCGCCAACAACCCCCTGCGCCTGGGCGGCTGTCTCGACTCCCTCTCGGCCGAGAAGGCCTCGCGGTTCGTCCGCCTGTGCGACGCGCTCGGCGTACCCCTCATCGTGTTGGTCGACGTCCCGGGCTACCTGCCTGGTGTCGGGCAGGAGTGGGACGGCGTCGTGCGCCGCGGCGCGAAGCTGCTGCACGCCTTCGGCGAGTGCGTCGTGCCACGGGTCACGCTGATCACCCGCAAGACCTACGGCGGGGCCTACATCGCGATGAACTCCCGAGCCCTGGGCGCCACCAAGGTGTTCGCCTGGGAGGGCGCCGAAGTGGCCGTGATGGGTCCCGTGGCCGCGATCCGCATCCTGCACCGGCGCAAGCTGGCCGAGGTCTCGCCCGACATCCGGCCTCAGGTCGAGGCCGAGCTGGCCGCGGAGCACACCCGGCTGGCCGGCGGCGTCGACAAGGCCCAGGAGATCGGCGTCGTCGACGAGATGGTCGAGCCCACGCGCACGCGAAGCGCGATCGCGCGGGCCATCGACGACGCGGTCCAGGCCGACGGCGTACGCCGGGGCCAGCACGGCAACATCCCCCTCTGACCGCATTCGTGAGGGCTCGCTGCCGGGCCGTAACCTCCACCCGCACGCCCCGTTGGACCCCTGGGACCACGGGAGAGGGTGGAGCATGCGCATCGTCCGCAGCACGTCGGCCGCGCTCCTGTCGCTGGCGACTCTGCTCCTGGCCGTCCCGACGGCCTCCGCGGGCCAGACCCTCGGCCAGGTGCGGTCACAGGACCACACGCTGCGATCCGGCTGCCATCCCTACCGCTACCACTACGACGTCCGCCCACCGACCGCCGACTGGCAGCTGACGACCTGGCTCTACGACCGGTCGGGGCACCGGCGCGGGTACGACTACCTCCAGCCGAGCGCCGACCCCAGCCGAGGGCGCGCGGAGTTCATCTTGTGCCGGCCCCAGGCGAAGCCCGGTCGCTACACGATCAAGGCACGGCTGCGGTGGTACGACGACCCGTTGCTGCCGCTCCTACCCGCGACCCGGCACTCGGTCTGGCTGGCGCCGGCGCATCTTCGTCTACGCCGGCCCTGAGCTCTCAGGACGGGCCGGCGTCACACCACGTGGTGCAGCCAGCGGACGGGCGCGCCCTCGCCGGCATGCCGGAAGGTCTCCAGCTCGTCGTCCCACGGCTTGCCCAGCAGCTTGTCGATCTCGAGCAGGAGGGTGGTGTCCCCCAGCGCCGCCTTGACCACGGCAGCCTTGAGCCGGTCCTCGGGGATCATCAGGTCGCCGTGCAGGCCGGTCACGGCGTGGAAGACACCGAGATCCGGGGTGTAGGAGTATCGCCCGCCCTCCGACTGCGCCGTTGCGTCCTCGGTGACCTCGAAGCGCAGATGGTTCCAGCCGCGCAGGGCCGAGGCGATGGCGGCCGCAGTGCCGGGCTCACCGACGAACGACAGCTCGGCGCGGTAGGTCCCGGCCTGGGCCGGCTGAGGAGACCACTCGAGGCTCACGGCAGCGCCGAGCACGCCCCCGACGGCCCACTCGAGGTGTGGGCACAGCGCCGAGGGCGCGGAATGCACGTACAACACGCCCCGCGTCGTCGGCGCGGGACGGCTGGCGATGTGTGCGGTCACCGGGGTCTCCTTCATCAGCGGCATCCGAGCGACGCCTTCCCCAGCGGGCTCAGCAGCAGATGAGGGCTACCTCAAGTGACACATGTGCAGTTATGGCGTCATTGTGGCCGATGGGACGTCGAAACGCCAGCAGGCGGCCCGCGTCAGTCCCCGCGTCGTTCGAGCGCCTCGGCACGCTCCGCAGCGTCGGTCAGCTCCTGCGAGTCGACCGCGTGCGTCCGGTGGAACCACGTCAGGGCGTCGTTGTCGCGGCCGGCCGCCTCGAGAGCGTCGGCGTAGGCGTAGCGCAGTCGCACCACCCACGGCTCACGGCTCTTGGACTGCAGCGGCGCGAGCTCCAGGGTGCGCAGGGCCGCGTCCAGCTGATTCATGTCCCGTCGAGCCCCGGCCTCGACCAGGGTCATCTCGGCCTTGGCCGCCGAGCTGAAGTTCGCGACGGCGGGGCTCCTGGACAGCTTCAACGCCTGCTCCGGCTGACCGAGCGCACGATGGCAGTCCGCCATGATCGGCAGGTAGTCGGTGGCGCCGTTCATCCGCTTGGCCGCCCTCAGCTCGGACAGCGCCTCGGCGTAGTGACCCGCTGCGTACGCCGCCTCACCGGTCGCCTCGCGCACCACCGCGAGCCGAGAGGCCCGCGCTCGTGCCGCCAGCGTGTGCTGGTAGGCGGTCTCGGGATCGGTGTCGATGAGGACGCCCGCGGCCGCCAGGTGGCGCGCGACCCGCAGCGCCAGACGGTCCGGAAGGCCCTTGAGCTGGGCGCTGACGCTCCGGTCGAGCTCTCGGCCGGTGATCTCCTCCGGGATGGGCGGCCCGTCGTAGCGAGCCTGCTCCTCGGTCCGCGGAACCTCCTGGCGATCCGCCGGACGGGACCAGTCCTGCCGGCGGCCGCGTCCTCCGGACGGCCGGCCCTGACCGCCCTGGCCGCGCTGGCCGCCACCGCCGCGCGAGTCCGAACGACGCCCCTGGCCGCGACCCTGCCCGGATCCCGACCGCGAACCCTGTCCGCGGCCCTTGCCGGAGCCTCCCGACGATCGTCGGTCGCCGTCTGCCATGACTGTCACTTCCTCTGTAATAGCGATAGGGGCCATCTGTGCAGATGGCCCCTATCGAATAAGAATGTTCGGCGGCGTCCTACTCTCCCACATCCTGTCGGGTGCAGTACCATTGGCGCTGGCTGGCTTAACTTCCGGGTTCGGTATGGGTCCGGGTGTTTCCTGGCCGCTATGGCCGCCGTAACTCGTTGAACCTTTATGGTGTTTTTGTTGTAACCCGTGTGACTTCGCCCCGGTGTTGGTGGGGTGGGGTCGTGGTGGGTTTGTTGGTTCAGATTCTGGTAGTGGACGCGGTGTAGTCTTGGGTGTCGTGTGTGTGTTTCTTGGTGGTGTGGTGGGTGTGGGTGACAAGCCCTCGGCCTATTAGTACCGGTCGGCTGGGCATTGCTGCTGTACACCTCCGGCCTATCAATCCCGTGGTCTGCGGGTGGCCTTACCCCATCGTGTGGGTGGGAAACCTTATCTTGAAATGTGCTTCCCGCTTAGATGCGTTCAGCGGTTATCACGTCCGGACGTAGCTAACCAGCGGTGCCCCTGGCGGGACAACTGGCACACCAGAGGTTCGTCCATCCCGGTCCTCTCGTACTAGGGACAGCTTTTCTCAAGTTTCCTGCGCGCGCGGCGGATAGGGACCGAACTGTCTCACGACGTTCTAAACCCAGCTCGCGTGCCGCTTTAATGGGCGAACAGCCCAACCCTTGGGACCTGCTCCAGCCCCAGGATGCGACGAGCCGACATCGAGGTGCCAAACCATCCCGTCGATATGGACTCTTGGGGAAGATCAGCCTGTTATCCCCGGGGTACCTTTTATCCGTTGAGCGACCACGCTTCCACTTGCCGTGGCCGGATCACTAGTTCCGACTTTCGTCCCTGCTCGACATGTCTGTCTCACAGTCAAGCTCCCTTGTGCACTTACACTCGTCACCTGATTGCCAACCAGGCTGAGGGAACCTTTGAGCGCCTCCGTTACATTTTAGGAGGCAACCGCCCCAGTTAAACTACCCATCAGGCACTGTCCCTGGCCCAGATCATGGGCCTAGGTTAGACATCTCATACGACCAGAGTGGTATTTCAACGTTGACTCCACACACACTGGCGTGCATGTTTCACAGTCTCCCACCTATCCTACACAAGCCGTACAAAACACCAATACCAAACTATAGTAAAGGTCCCGGGGTCTTTCCGTCCTGCCGCGCGTAACGAGCATCTTTACTCGTACTGCAATTTCGCCGAGTCCATGGTTGAGACAGCGCCCAAGTCGTTACTCCATTCGTGCAGGTCGGAACTTACCCGACAAGGAATTTCGCTACCTTAGGATGGTTATAGTTACCACCGCCGTTTACTGGGGCTTAAGTTCAACGCTTCACCCGAAACAAGTCCGGGTTGACGTGTCCCCTTAACCTTCCAGCACCGGGCAGGAGTCAGTCCGTATACATCGTCTTGCGACTTCGCACGGACCTGTGTTTTTAGTAAACAGTCGCTTGGGCCTGGTCTCTGCGACCCTTCACGCTTCCCCAGCTAGTGGGTACACGATCCGGGTCCCCCTTCTCCCGAAGTTACGGGGGCATTTTGCCGAGTTCCTTAACCATGGTTCTCTCGATCGCCTTGGTATTCTCTACCTGATCACCTGAGTCGGTTTGGGGTACGGGCGGCGCATGGCTCGCTAGAGGTTTTTCTTGGCAGCATAGGATCACCCACTTCACCACATATGGCTCCGCGTCAGATCTCACACTCCACATTCAAGTGAGGACGGCGGATTTGCCTACCGTCCGTGCTACGTCCTTACCCGTGGACAACCATCGCCACGGTTGGGCTACCTTCCTGCGTCACCCCATCGCTTGACTACTACCGGTTTGGGTCCCACGCTCCACACAGGAGGCCTCACCCCGAAGGGATCGGTCCACCTGGCTTCGGGTGGTCAGCATCACCGGACTCGTCAGGGGCGCCATGTTGCCGGTACGGGAATATCAACCCGTTGTCCATCGACTACGCCTGTCGGCCTCGCCTTAGGTCCCGACTTACCCAGGGCAGATGAGCTTGACCCTGGAACCCTTGATCATTCGGCGCCGATGTTTCTCACATCGGATTCGCTACTCATGCCTGCATTCTCACTCGTGCCGCCTCCACCCCTGGGTCACCCCGGGACTTCACTGGCGGCACGACGCTCCCCTACCCATCCACACACCTGAACCCACCAGACAAGCCGGCAGGCTGGGTACACGCGTGAATGCCATAGCTTCGGCGGATGACTTGAGCCCCGCTACATTGTCGGCGCGGAACCACTTGACCAGTGAGCTATTACGCACTCTTTCAAGGGTGGCTGCTTCCAAGCCAACCTCCTGGTTGTCACTGCGACTCCACATCCTTTTCCACTTAGTCACCACTTAGGGGCCTTAGCTGATGGTCTGGGCTGTTTCCCTCTCGACTACGGAGCTTATCCCCCGCAGTCTCACTGCTGCGCTCTCACTTACCGGCATTCGGAGTTTGGCTAACGTCAGTAACCTGGTCGGGCCCATCGGCTATCCAGTGCTCTACCTCCGGCAAGAAACACACAACGCTGCACCTAAATGCATTTCGGGGAGAACCAGCTATCACGGAGTTTGATTGGCCTTTCACCCCTATCCACAGGTCATCCCCCCAGTTTTCAACCTAGGTGGGTTCGGTCCTCCACGTCGTCTTACCGACGCTTCAACCTGCCCATGGATAGATCACTCCGCTTCGGGTCTTGATCACGCTACTCAAACGCCCTCTTAGGACTCGCTTTCGCTACGGCTCCCCCACACGGGTTAACCTCGCAACGCAACACAAACTCGCAGGCTCATTCTTCAAAAGGCACGCCATCACCCCCCTGCACAAGACAGAGAAGCTCTGACGGATTGTAGGCACGCGGTTTCAGGTACTATTTCACTCCCCGCCAGGGGTACTTTTCACCTTTCCCTCACGGTACTCGTCCGCTATCGGTCATCAAGAAGTATTTAGGCTTGACGGGTGGTCCCGCCAGATTCACACAGAATTTCACGAGTTCCGTGTTACTTGGGAACATGCTCACGAAGAGTGCGGCTTACACCTACGGGACTATCACCCTCTACGGTGCCACTTTCCAATGGACTTCAACTTCACCACACCTTGATCACTCCGCAACCCACCAGCAGCTGGATTACAAACACGTCCCACAACCCCCACACAGCAACCCCTGCCAGGTATCACACTGCATAGGTTTAGCCTCCTCCGCTTTCGCTCGCCACTACTCACGGAATCACAATTGTTTTCTCTTCCTATGGGTACTGAGATGTTTCACTTCCCCACGTTCCCTCCACACACCCTATTTCATTCAGGCGCGGGTAACTGGACATGACTCCAGCCAGGTTTCCCCATTCGGACACCCCCGGATCAACGCTCGGTTGCCAACTCCCCAGGGCTTATCGCAGGCTCCTACGTCCTTCATCGGCTCTTGATGCCAAGGCATCCACCACATGCCCTTCACAGCTTGTCACACACACCACCAACCCCACCCCCACCCACCACAACCCCACAAGCCACACAGACTCACAGGAACCGCAACCAGGTCAGGGACGAGACAGGCGGCGCACACGCGCAACACGCCACAAAGAAACACAACACGCACACCGGCCAATCACACCGGCACACGCGCAACACACAAACACACAACCACACCCCCACCCGTCAACCAACCAACACACGGTCAAGCCCAGCACCAGGGCTGTGGCTGCAAGATGCTCGCGTCCACTATCCAGATCTCAAACAACAACCCCACACCCACCCCGAACCCCCACCAGGGGGCCAGAACAGGCCGGGACCGAACAACCCAGCACACCGGACACAACCGGCCGCCTGGTTCCTCAGAACCCCAACAGTGTGTCTGCCAACAAGCATGGCCCCGGAGCACGCTGCCAGCAGCCGGACGCTGGGAAGCATGGCCCGGCCACGAACAAGCTGGTCTGTATTTCCACATCTCTAAGACACCACCACACATGGGGCGCACGAACGGCACCCTCGGGGGTGTGTGCTCCTTAGAAAGGAGGTGATCCAGCCGCACCTTCCGGTACGGCTACCTTGTTACGACTTCGTCCCAATCGCCAGCCCCACCTTCGACCACTCCCCCCCTTGCGGGTTGGGCCGTGGGCTTCGGGTGTTGCCGACTTTCGTGACGTGACGGGCGGTGTGTACAAGGCCCGGGAACGTATTCACCGCAGCGTTGCTGATCTGCGATTACTAGCGACTCCGACTTCATGGGGTCGAGTTGCAGACCCCAATCCGAACTGAGACCGGCTTTTTGGGATTCGCTCCCCCTCACGGGATCGCAGCCCTTTGTACCGGCCATTGTAGCATGCGTGAAGCCCTGGACATAAGGGGCATGATGACTTGACGTCATCCCCACCTTCCTCCGAGTTGACCCCGGCAGTCTCCCATGAGTCCCCGCCACCCCGAAGGGCGCGCTGGCAACATGGAACGAGGGTTGCGCTCGTTGCGGGACTTAACCCAACATCTCACGACACGAGCTGACGACAGCCATGCACCACCTGTACCGAACCCTTACGGACCCCCCATCTCTGGAGGATTTCTCGGTATGTCAAACCCAGGTAAGGTTCTTCGCGTTGCATCGAATTAATCCGCATGCTCCGCCGCTTGTGCGGGCCCCCGTCAATTCCTTTGAGTTTTAGCCTTGCGGCCGTACTCCCCAGGCGGGGCGCTTAATGCGTTAGCTGCGGCACGGAACCCGTGGAATGGATCCCACACCTAGCGCCCAACGTTTACGGTGTGGACTACCAGGGTATCTAATCCTGTTCGCTCCCCACACTTTCGCTCCTCAGCGTCAGGACATGCCCAGAGAACCGCCTTCGCCACCGGTGTTCCTCCTGATATCTGCGCATTTCACCGCTACACCAGGAATTCCGTTCTCCCCTGCATACCTCCAGTCTGCCCGTATCGAAAGCAAGCCACCAGTTAAGCCAGTGGATTTCACTCCCGACGCGACAAACCGCCTACGAGCCCTTTACGCCCAATAATTCCGGACAACGCTCGCACCCTACGTATTACCGCGGCTGCTGGCACGTAGTTGGCCGGTGCTTCTTCTGCACATACCGTCACCACCACCACACGTGATGGCAGCTTCGCCTGTGCTGAAAGAGGTTTACAACCCGAAGGCCGTCATCCCTCACGCGGCGTTGCTGGATCAGGCTTCCGCCCATTGTCCAATATTCCCCACTGCTGCCTCCCGTAGGAGTCTGGGCCGTGTCTCAGTCCCAGTGTGGCCGGTCACCCTCTCAGGCCGGCTACCCGTCAAAGCCTTGGTAGGCCATTACCCCACCAACAAGCTGATAGGCCGCGAGCACATCCCCCACCAGAAACCCTTTCCACACCACCCCATGCAGGACAGCATGAATATCCGGTATTAGCCACCCTTTCAGACAGTTATCCCGAAGTGGAGGGCAGATCACTCACGTGTTACTCACCCGTTCGCCGCTCGAGTACCCCCCGAAGGAGGCCTTTCCGCTCGACTTGCATGTGTTAAGCACGCCGCCAGCGTTCGTCCTGAGCCAGGATCAAACTCTCCATCGAAAACAACAGAAAACATCCTGACCAAACGATCAACTAGCAAACAATCGCCAGAATCATCATTCGTCAACTCAAAAAAACATCCCCCACCCAACCCCACCCCACCACAACAAAGCAGCACAGGACAGAACCAGACAGGAAGACGAGGTTCAACATACAAACCAATTCATCGACAAACACACTGTTGAGTTCTCAAAAACCAGACGCGCAACAACTCCACCCGGTGAAGGGCTTCGTCGAAGAGCTGGGTGGCCGCCGGGGCCGGAAGCCCGACACCGGATCCAGACGGACCCGCGTCTTGCTCCCCGCCGCTCCCTGGCGACAGGAGTGAAGAGTACGTGCCGCTCGCGAGGCCACGCAAATCGGGGTGCCTTCCGGGCGTGCCGCCAGGCATCGCCGCAGGTCAGAGGGCCGTCGGAGGGTCCGGAAGGAGGTCAGGAGCCTCCGCGGGCGTGGCGCAGCCGGCGAGCCGGAGAACCTCGGCCAGCTCCGTGGTCAGCTCGCTCAGCAAGCGCTCGACGCCTCGAGCGCCGTCCGCCGCGAGCGCGTGCAGGCTGGGGCGACCCAGGAACACGGCGCGAGCGCCCAGGGCCAGGGCCGCCAGCGCGTCCGGTCCCGAGCGCACGCCCACCGTCGACGTACACCTCCGCGCGCTGACCGACCGCCGAGACCACCTCGCGCAGCGCGACCGCCGTCGGGATCGCCCGGTCGAGCTGTCGTCCACCGTGGTTGGAGACGTAGACCGCCTCCGCCCCGGCGTCGACGCAGCGCACGGCGTCGTCGCCCCGGAGCACGCCCTTGACCACCACCGGCACCCCGGCGGCCTCCCTGAGCCAACCGACGTCGTCAACCGAGAGATCGGGTGCCCACCGGTCCGGGTGCGGAGGAGGGAAGTTCGCGCGCCACCAGCCCAGGTCGACACCGGTCCAGTCCTCGGCCTCGGCGGCGTACTTGCTGCCCGGGAACGGGGTGTCGGCCGTCAGCACGACCGCGGTGGCCCCCGCCGCGACCGCTGCCTCGAGCACCGGCCGCATCCGCTCCCGCTCGCTGGGCAGGTAGGCCTGCAGCCACCAGGGCCGCGCGGCGCCCAGGTCGCTCCACAGAGTTCCGCTGTTGGACGACACGACGCACAGGGAGCCCGCCGCCTCCGCGCCGGCGACCATCGCGCGCTCGCCGTCCGGATGCACCGCGGGCTGCATGGCGGTGGGTGCCACCGCGAGCGGCGAGGCCACCTCTGTGCCCAGCACGGTCGTCGACAGGTCCACCGCGTCGATGCCGCGCAGCACTCGTGTCCGGAAACGCACGTCCTGCCAGGCGCGGGTCGCCTCGCCGACGCTCACCTCGCCGTACGACCCGCTCTGCAGGTAACGGAACACCGCCGGGTTGACCGCTCGGCGGGCCAGCTCCGGCAGCAGGTCGAGCCAGCGTCCGTCGGGTGGAGGGGCCGGCTCGAGGTCCACGTCAGCCGACCTCGACGCCCGCGAACTGCTTCTTGCCCCGGCGCAGGACGAGCCACGACCCGCCGATCAGGTCGGAGGCCTGCGGCTGCGCGTCAGGATCCTCGACGCGCACGTTGTTGACGTAGGCGCCGCCTTCGGCGATGGTCCGCCGGGCCTCTCCCTTGCTCTTGGCGAGGCCGGTCTCGACGAGCAGGTCCACCACCGGCAGCAGGCTCTCGACCCGCGCCGAGCCAGCCTCCCTCAGCGCCGCGGCCAGCACGTGCGCATCCAGCACCGACAGGTCGCCCTGCCCGAACAGCGCCTCCGCCGCGGCCTTGGCGTGCTCGGTCTCCTGGCTGCCGTGGACGAACGTCGTCACCTCGTCCGCCAACCGCTTCTGCCCGGACCGCAGCCAGGGCTTCTCGGCGGTCTCGGCCTCGATCGCCTCGATCTCGTCGTGGGAGAGGAACGAGAAGATCCGCAGCATCTCGCCCACCTGGCTGTCGTCGACGTTGAGCCACCACTGGTGGAAGGCGTACGGCGACATCATCTCGGGGTCGAGCCACAGGGCGTCGCCCTCGGTCTTGCCGTACTTCGTGCCGTCCGGCTTGGTGATGAGAGGCGTCACGAAGGCGTGTGCCTGGCCCGCGGCTGCGCGCCGGATCAGCTCGACACCCGCCGTGATGTTGCCCCACTGGTCGGTCGCACCGTGCTGCAGCGTGACCCCGTGTTCGCGGTAGAGGCTCAGGAAGTCCATCGACTGCAGGAGGACGTAGCTGAACTCGGTGTAGCTGATGCCGGCCTCGAGGCGCCGCGACACGACGTCGCGGGCCAGCATCCGGTTCACCGGGAAGTGCTTGCCGATCTCGCGCAGGAAGTCGATCGTCGACAGGCTGGCGGTCCAGTCGTAGTTGTTCACGATGGTCGCCGCGTTGCTCCCCTCGAAGCTGACGAAGGGGGCGACCTGGCGGCGTACCCGCTCGCTCCAGTCCTTGACCGTGTCGAGGGAGTTCAGCGTGCGCTCGGAGGTCTCCTTGGGATCGCCGATCATCCCGGTGGCGCCGCCGACGAGGATGTACGGCGTGTGGCCGGCGATCTGCAGTCGCCTGGCGGTGACCAGCTGGACGAGGTTGCCCATGTGCAGGCTCGGAGCGGTCGGGTCGAAGCCGACGTAGAACCGGACGCTCGACGCGGTCAAGGCCTCGCGCAGGGCGTCGAGGTCGGTCGAGTGGACGACCAGGCCCCGCCAGGCGAGGTCGTCGAGGAGGCTCGGGTCGATGCTGCCGGTCACGACCCCCAGCCTGCCGCATGGGCGGCCATGCCCTCCACCTGGTTCCGAGCCGCGCACGCATCGGGCACAGGGTCGGTCAGCCTTCCCCCGTCCACCTAGGCTGGCTGCGATCGACGGGGGAAACCCGAGGAGACATGGTGATCGCAGGCAGGTACGAGCGAGGTCGCGAGATCGGGCGGGGCGGCATGGGTGCCGTCTGGCTGGGTCGGGACACGGTCCTCGGTCGCGACGTCGCGCTCAAGCGGATCGGCCTGACGCCGGGTGCCGCGGCGCCGGACCTCGAGCGCGCCGAGCGCGAGGCGCGTCTCGCCGCGCGCCTCAACCACCCCCACGTCGTCGCGGTCTACGACCTCGTGGACGACGGCGACGACACCTGGCTGGTGATGGAGTACGTCGACGGCATCACGCTCAGCGCGCTGGTGAAGCGCGACGGAGCACTCACCCCGGACCAGGCCGCCCACCTCGTCCAGCAGGCCGCGGACGCTCTGCAGGCGGCGCACGGCGCCGGGATCATCCACCGTGACGTCAAGCCGTCCAACATGCTGGTCACCGAGGCGGGCGAGGTGAAGCTCACCGACTTCGGCATCGCCCGGGCCGAGGCGGACGCCTCACTGACCCGAACCGGTCTGGTCACCGGCTCCCCGGCGTACCTCGCGCCGGAGATCGCGTCGGGCGCCTCGGCGACCGATGCCGCCGACGTCTGGTCGCTCGGAGCGACGCTCTTCCACCTGCTCGACGGCAAGCCGCCCTACGACATGAGCGACAACGTCATGGGCGCCCTGTACCGGATCGTGCACGACGAGCCGCCGCGGCTGGCTGATGCGGGGTGGCTCGCTCCGGTCCTGGAGCACACGATGGCGCGCGACGTGGCGCAGCGCTGGTCGATGGCGCAGGTGCGCGACTTCCTCGAGCGCGGCCCGGCGGAGTCGATCCACCCGGTCCCGGCCTCGGCGGCCACCGTGGTCGCGGACGACTCAGGGACCCGCGCCCTGCCACCGGTCTCCGCCGTCCCGACCGAGGTGCGACCTGGCGTGTCGACCGGGGCACCGCCCGCGGCGCCCGCCCCCCGGATCGTCCCCGCCCCAGAACCGGTGGCTCCTCCCCCGGCGAGCTCCCGTCGTCGGGTCTGGCCGTGGATCGCCGTGGCCGTCGTGCTCGCCGTGGCGCTCATCGGTGGGGCGGCCTACCTCGGTTCGCGTGACAACGGCACACCGTCGGCGACCTCGTCCGGTCCGCCGAGCTCCGGGTCGACCGGGTCGAGCTCGTCGCCAGCGGGCGCGGACGCGGCAGCGATGAGTGCGTTCATCTCGACCTATCTCCAGACGGTCACCAGCGATCGGCAGAGTGCCTGGGCGATGCTGACCCCGTCGTTCCAGGCCGCCAGCCACGGCTTCGCGGGCTACCAGGCCTTCTGGCGGACGATCACGTCGGCGACACCGCATGACATCAGTCCCGACCCGCGCGCGATGACGGTGTCGTACGGCGTCGACTACGTGAAGACGGACGGCGCGCACGCCTCCGACCAGGTCACGCTCCGGCTGGTCCGCCAGGGCTCGTCGTACCTCATCGACGGGGAGAGCTGACCTCACCCGTTGGGCCCACCCTTCGGGGCGTCGTCGTCGCCCCGACCGCTCCCTACGGTCGGGGCATGCGGAACCTGATCGGCGTCATCGTCGTCGTCTGGCTCGTGATCGGCGTCCTGGCGGCGGGCCAGCGTGGCTACCTCACCGGCAGAAAGGACGTGAGCTGCCGCTCCGTCGGCGACACCGTCCTGACCGTGGTGGCCGGGCCGCTGGACTACCTCGGGGTGAACCCCAAGGTCTCCTGCCACACCCCGAAGCCGTCCACGTAGGACTCAGGCGCTCAGCAGCGACTCGCGCCCGCGCCACCGCAGGATCGGAACCAGGTTGTCGTTGGTGCGCAGGCTCGCCAGCACCGACGGCATGGCGGGGTTGCCGGCGTCGTCGGTGACCAGTCCGTCGAACGTCGCCTCTGCTCCCGGTCGCGTACGGGCTGCGGTCTCCAGCAGCGCACTCGCCGTCCGGATCCCGTGCTGCCCCAGCCGGTGGCGCGGCGAGGTCGTCTTGTCCTCGCCCTCGGGGCCGAACAGGCTCAGCAGGATCGCCTGGTCGATCCAGTCGACGAGGCGCGGTACCGGGATCCGCGTGTTCACCAGGAGGTCGACGATGTCGGCGGTCGCCATGTTCTGGACGTTCTCGACGTCCTCCTCCTCCAACCTCGCCTCGTGCCAGACAGTGAGTCCGTTGAGCTCGCTCAGCGGCAGTCGCGACTCCAGACTGGGCAAGGCGAAGTGGAAGGTCTTGGACGCGACCCCGCTGAGCACCTGCCACACGACGACCGGGAACACGCCGATCACGAACCCGAGCGTCAGCAGCTGGGAGGTGCTGGTCCATCCGGTGGCCCCGCCGATGCCCTGGAGCACCCAGATGCCCACCACGGCCAGGACGACGCGCAGCACCACGGCGACGTAGGCGCTGCCCCGGAGGTCTCCGCGCACGTAGCGACGGAACAGCATCTGCAGGGAGAAGAAGTAGGCACCGAGGAAGGCGAAGGTCACCGGCGTCGCGTTCGGTGACAGCGCCAGCAGCCAGCGGGGACTCGTGACGTGGTCGTTGCCCGGAAACGAGTCGACGGGTGGCAGGACCAGGATCCAGCCCACCAGCAGGGTGACCAGAGTCAGCGTGACCGGGACCGCGGAGGCCGACAGCGACGTGCGGTCCTTGGTCTCGTCGCTGGAGTAGGAGCGGAACGTCCCCCGCACGACGTCGTCGAAGATCTTCTGCGGGAGGCGGCCATAGGTCGCCTCGAACTTCTGGAGATAGCTACTGATGCGCGTCTCCCGGGCGCACGCGCTCTCAGGACCGTCCGGCTCTGCCTCGCGGAGCAGGCCCAGGCGATCGAGGTTGGCGATGAACTCGTTGAGCAGGCTGGCCCGTTGGGTGGCGATGAACAGCCACCACATCAGCACCGGCGTGAACACCAGGACGCACAGCACGACAGCGCGCAGGGTCACGAGCTGGGCGGCCGTCGGCATCCAGAAGATGCCGGCCGTGCCGAGGCCGGCCGCGGGGAACACCACCAGGAGGTAGACCGCGGCGCGCAGGGGCGAGCTCTTCGTCTTCGCCCAGAGACCCAGGAAGGCCACCACGACCACGGCGAGCGTGAGGACCGTCGCCGGCAGGAACGCGGCCCAGTGGTCCACGATCCAGGTCCGGCTGCCGTCGTTGACCAGAGCCACCACGAGGCCGACCGCGACGTAGACCAGGAAGCCCGTGACGACGGTGGTGCGTCGCGCGACCGAGACCGGCGGCTGATCCGCAGATTCGTCGTGAACGACCTGGTCGACCTCGTCATCCCGGTCGACAGCGGGCGTCAGCAACGGGGTGACGTCGATGTCCTCGACGGGCGGGGGCTGTTCGGCCGCCACCTTGGTCTTGGTGACCATGGCACTTCACCTTCTTCCGCGTGCCGGCGGCCCGAGCGCCGTGCATGCCTCCTCTGCATCTGTTCTGAGGAGTCACCGAGGCGCTCCCGGATACTCAGGCAGGCATGCCGGATGGGCCGAGGGACAGCCGCAGCCTGGCCGCTACTCCGAACCTCGTCTCGACCCGTTCCCGCTCCACGAACCCCGCCGACGCGTAGAACGCCGCCGCGTGCGGGTTGGCGGTGACGTCGAGCCACGCCTTCCCCGAGGCAACGGCGTCCTCCGCCAGGGCCGACACCAGCCGGGTGGCCACTCCCCGCCTCATGTGGTCGGGATCGACGAAGAGGTCGTCCAGCTCGAGACCCTCCTCGAGCGGGACGACGGTCGCGAACCCGAGCACGACGCCTGCCTCGTCGACCGCGACGAGGGTGCCTCCCGAGGCGACGTGGTCGCCGGTCCACTCCAGCGCGTCCGGCGCCGCGAGCAGCGCCGCACGGTCGCCGGCGTTGCTCAGCGACGAACGTCGGTACAGGGCACGCAGGACGTCGACATCGGCGGCGGTCGCAGGTCGGGTGGACAGAACGGGGCTCACAGCAGGACTCCTCGGGTGGGCTGGTCGGGCGCTCGCTCGTTGGTGTCGACGAGGGGCTGCGACGTAACAGTGGGGCGGCAAGACGGAACTCATCGACGACGCCCCGATCCGAAGGAGACCCCGTGGATGCCGTGAACGGCGCCCTGCTCGCCAAGCCGGAGGACGCTCGGGTGGTGACGGGCATCCTGGTCGATGCCTTCGCGGACGACCCCATGTGGGGAGCCTGGGCCTTCCCCGAGCCCACGACGCGTCGAGCGAACCGCGAGGCGGTGTTCCGGATCCTGGTCGACGGCGCCCTGGCGCACCCGTGCAGCTGGCTGTCCGGCGACCGCACGGCGACCTCCCTGTGGATCCCCCCGGGCGCGTCGGAGATGTCGGCCGAGCAGGAGGCCGAGATCGACGAGCTGCTCCAGACCTCGCTCGGCGCCGGGGTCGGCGCGGTGCTGAGTGCCTTCGAGCGGTTCGACGAGGCGCGTCCCGACGAGGACCACCACTACCTGACGCTGCTCGGGACCGACCCCGCCCATCAGGGCCGGGGCACGGGAGGTCGGCTGCTGGCGGCCAACCTGGAGCGTCTCGACGGCCAGCACGCGGCGGCGTACCTGGAGGCGGCCGACGAGCTGGTGCCGTTCTACGCGCGGTTCGGGTTCGAGCACCGGAGCCGGATCGCGCTCGAGGACGGCCCGACCGTCAACGGGATGTGGCGAGACCCGCGCTGAGGATCAGTGGTCGTCGGTGCCCCTGGTGCGGCGCCACGCCCCGAACGCGCCGAGAAGGTCCTCGCGCACCGACACCGAAAGGGACTCCTCCGGGAGCTCGCCGACGAGGTCGATGGTGGTGCGGAACTGTTCGAGGTACCGGTCGCACCCCGGACACAGCGCGAGGTGCTCCTCGAACGCGGTGCGCTCGTCGTCGCTCAGCGCCCCCTCGAGGTACGCCGTCACCAGCTCCACCAGCTCCTGACACGTCACGACGGCGCCTCGCTGGAACTCCGGCGATCGAAGTACAGCTCCAGGTGCGCGCGGACGACGGCCCGTCCCCGGTGCAGGAGAACTCGCTGGTTCCCCGCAGAGACACCCAGGAGGTCGCAGACCTCCTCGGAGGAGTGCCCGTCGAGGTCGCGCAGCGCCACCACGGTCCGCTGGCGGTCGGGCAGCTCGGCCAGGGCCGTGGTCACGACGCCGCGCACCTCGCGGGTGAGAGCGGCGTTCTCCGGCCACGCCTCAGGGAAGCTGCGCCAGCCTCCCGGATGCTGTCCGTCGCTGCCTTGGAACCGGTCGGGGTCGACGGTCGGCCCGTCGTCCTCGGGCGCCAGACTCGCGAACGGGACGGAGCGGCTCTCGCGCACGCCTCGGCGCTTGGCCTGGTTGAGCAGGATCCGGTAGACCCAGGTGCGCAGCGAGGCCTCGCCCCGAAAGCCGTCGAGGCCTTCGAGCACCCCGAGCCAGGTGTCCTGGACGACCTCCTCGGCGACACTCGCCGACGAGACGTGCTGCCGCGCCAGGCGCAGCATCCAGCTCGACCAGCCGTCGACGAGAGCGGCGAAGGTCGCCTCGTCACCGGCGCGGAGCCGGGCGACGAGCGCCTGGTCGTCGGAGCGTGGTCGCTCCTCGACCGTGTCGGGCATGGGTCGACCGTAGCGATCGCGGTGACCCCACCGCCACGCCGTCGCGGTCCGACGTGGTCGGGCCGGGGTCGCCACGAGGGACGTGGTCAGCGGTACTCCGGGTTCTCGTAGTCGAAGCGGCATCCGGCGTCCCACTCCGAGCGCTGGTTGCCGTACGCCGGCACGCCGCCGGCGTCGCGGAGCAGCTGAGCCAGGTGCATGAGGTTCCACGTCATGAAGGCGGTGTTGCGGTTCGTGAAGTCGTTGTCCGGTCCGCCGCTCCCCTCGTCGAGGTACGACGGCCCGGGGCCCGCCTCGCCGATCCAGCCGGCGTCCGCCTGGGGCGGGATGGTGTAGCCGATGTGCTGCAGCGTGTAGAGGACGTTGTGGGCGCAGTGCTTGATGCCGTCCTCGTTCCCGGTGATCAGGCAGCCGCCGACCCGGCCGTAGTAGAGGTACTGCCCCTTCTCGTTGAGCAGGTGGGAGCCGCCGTACAGCCGCTCGTGGACCTGCTTCATGATCGAGGAGTTGTCGCCGAGCCAGATCGGGCCGGCGAGCACGAGGATGTCGGCCGCCTTCACGAGCTCGAAGATCTCCGGCCACTCGTCGGTCTCCCACCCGTGCTCACGCATGTCGGGCCAGACCCCAGTGGCGATGTCGTGGTCGATGGCGCGCACGACGTCGACGTGCACCCCGTGCCTCTCCATGATGTGCCGGCTCGCGTCCACCAGTCCCTGGGTGTTGCTGGGCTCGGGGGACTTCTTGAGCGTGCAGTTGATGAACAGGGCCCGGAGGCCGCTGAAGTCGTACGCCGTCTCGCTCACGGGACGTCCTGTCTGTCGGGGATCTCGCCGTCAGGTCTGTGTGCGCCCGAGGTGTTCGCGTTACGCACCGCCTGAGAGGGTGACCCGGTGAGCGCACACGCAGACGTCGCGGTGATCGGCGGCAGCGGCTTCTACTCCTTCCTGGAGGACCCGCACGAGCTCGCGCTCTCCACGCCGTACGGCGAGCCCTCGGCGCCGATCGCGGTCGGCGAGGTGGCCGGTCGCTCGGTGGCGTTCCTGCCGCGACACGGCCGAGGCCACGAGTACCCGCCGCACCGGATCAACTACCGCGCCAACCTGTGGGCCCTGCGCTCCCTCGGCGTGCGGCAGGTGCTGTCGCCGTGTGCGGTCGGAGGGCTGCGGGACGAGGTCGCGCCGGGCGACCTCGTCGTCCCGGACCAGCTGGTCGACCGCACCTCTGGGCGGGACCGCACCTTCGTCGAGCACGGCGCCGTCCACCTGCCCTTCGCCGACCCCTACTGCCCGCGGCTCTCGACGGCACTCGGCGGTCTCGAGGGGGTGTCCAGCGGCGGGACGATGGTCGTCATCGACGGACCGCGCTTCTCCACCCGCGCGGAGTCGCAGGACTACGCCGGTCGCGGCTGGACCCTGATCAACATGACCGCGGCGCCCGAGGCGGCGCTCGCGCGGGAGCTGACGGATGTGCCTGGCGGCGATCGCCCTGGTCACCGACATGGACGCGGGCGCCGAGGGCGAGGCCGGCGTCCATCAGGAGGACGTGTTCGAGCTCTTCGCGCGCAACACCGACCGGCTCAAGAGCCTGCTGGCCGACGTCATCGCCGACCTTCCGAGCCCCGACGGCTGCTCGTGCGCCACCTGGGCCGACGGGCTCGACCTGCCCTACGAGCCGCCGGAGGCCGACGCGTGAAGGTGGTGCTCACCGGCTCGGCCGGCTTCATCGGGACGGCGGTCGCCGCGGCGCTCGCCGACGCGGGTGACGAGGTGGTCGGCGTCGACGTGATGCTCCCCCAGGCCCACGCGGACGCCGAGCCGCCCGACGGAACCCTCCGGCTGGACGTCCGTGACGCCGCGTCGTGGACGCACGTGCTCCGGGGTGCCGACGTCGTCGTGCACCAGGCCGCGCTGGTCGGGCTCGGGGCCGATGTCGCCGACCTCCCGTCGTACGCCGGCCACAACGACCTCGGGACCGCCGCGCTGCTCGCGGCGATGCACGAGGCCGGCGTCGACTCCCTGGTCCTCGCGTCCTCGATGGTCGTGTACGGCGAGGGGCGGTACGTCTGCCCGACGCACGGGGCGCAGGTCCCGGCCGCACGCAGCCGCCAGGACCTCGAGGCCGGACGGTTCGAGAACCCCTGCCCCGTGTGTGCGGAGCCCCTCGGGTGGGACCTCGTCGACGAGACCGCGCCGGTCGACCCGCGCAGTGCGTACGCCGCCAGCAAGCTCGCCCAGGAGCACTTCGCCGCCGCCTGGGCCCGGCAGACCGGCGGGCGGGCGGTCGCGCTGAGGTACCACAACGTCTACGGGCCGGGCATGCCGCAGGACACGCCGTACTCCGGGGTGGCGGCGATGTTCCGGTCGTCGGTCGAGCGCGGCGAGCCTCCTCAGGTCTACGAGGACGGCGGCCAGATGCGCGACTTCGTGCACGTGTCGGACGTCGCGCGCGCGAACGTCCTCGCGGCACGCGCGGTCGCGGGCTCCCCGACCGGGTTGACGGCGTACAACGTCTGCTCGGGCACGCCCGTGTCGATCCTCGAGGTCGCCCGTGCGGTGTCAGGCGAGGGTCCCGAGCCGGTCGTCACCGGCGGCTTCCGCCTCGGCGACGTGCGCCACGTCGTCGCCTCTCCCGCCCGCGCCGCGCGGGAGCTCGGCTTCCACGCCGACGTCACTCCCGAGGCGGGGCTGGCGGCGTTCCGACACGATCCGCTGCGGCCCGCGGCTGCTACCAGTTCGTCAGCACCAGGTGCTGCACCAGGAGCGCGCTGAGGACCTGCAGCGCCAGGGCGGGTCGGCGCCAGCGCTCGGGGAGCAGCTCGGTGGCCAGCAGCAGCCAGGGGACGAACGGCAGCCAGATCCGCTCCACCTCGGCCTTGCTCATGCGCGAGGCGTCGGCGGCGAGGACGGCGAGCACCGAAGCGCCGACGAGGAGGCGGACGACCCTCGGCGAGCGCCGACCCTCGGCGACCAGCGCGCCCAGCGCAGCCCCGAGCATCGGGCCGGTGCTGATCAGCAGCGCCGCCAGATCGCCCCACAGCCAGTACGACGCGGGGCGGGTCGACGCGATACCCGCCCAATAGCGGTCCTGGAGCACCGGGTACGCCGACCACAGCCGGAACCCCAGCGCGGCGAAGACCAGCATCGGGACGACCGACGTGAGAGCGACAGCTGGCAGCGGGCGCCAGGATCGTCCGGCGGCGAGCACGGCGAGCACGAGCGGCGCCAGCAGCGGCAGGCCGTAGGACAGCAGGAGGCAGGAGCCGAGCAGGAGCCCGCCCACGGCTCCCCACGCCCAGACGTCGCGTCGGGCGGTGGCCCGGGTCGCGGCGGCGACCGCGGAGAGCCCCCAGGCCGCGACGGCCGCGAACACCCCGTCCGCGGACACCGCCACCCACAGCGCGGCCGGCGCGAGCACGAGGAACGGCGCGACGCGGCGTCCGACGTCCTCCACGCCCAGCAGGCGCAGCGTCACCAGGACGGCGACCGGCGTGGTGCAGCCGACGACCGTGATCGACAGCGCGGCCGCGAGGGCGCCGCCGAGCCCGACGGACACCAGGCCGACGAAGATCAGGAGCGCGCCCGGCGGGTGGCCGGCGACGTGGGTCTCCCAGCTGCCCGGTACGCCGACCGGGATGCGCGCGGTGAAGCCGCGCAGTAGCGCCGGGACGTCGTGCACCGTCTGCGCCGTCGGCAGGTACTCGTTGTGGTTGACGATCTCCCGCGTGAGGCCGGACCGGCCGTCGACGAACGCGAGCGCGAGGGCCCAGGCCAGCGTCGCGCCGTACGTCACGACGAGGAGGCGGGTCCACGACAGGCGCACGGCGAGCCGCTGCGCGTACAGCACGCCCAGGATCGCCAGGGCCACGGCGAACGGCGTGCCGATCCCCACCCGCGGGTCGACCCAACCGGCCAGCGGGGCGAACGGCCGGACCGGGTGCAGGCTCGCGTGCACGCGCCAGTGCCACACCGGAGGGACCGCGATCGCAGCCGCCACCAGCAGCAGCGCGGCGGCGAGCCCCACGGCTGCCGCACGTTCGGTCCGCGAGGTCGGCACGCGGTCAGGCTAGGCGTCGGAGCGGCCGGAACCTCCCGCGTGCGGCCGTCGTCAGGGTTTCGTAACCCCATCCGGTCCGATCGGGGCTCGCGAATCCCTAGCGTGATCGACATGGAGACCACGACGTGCGACCTCGTGCTCCCCTGCCGTGACGAGGCCACTGCCCTGCCGGCCCTGTTGGCGAAGGTGCCGTCGGGGTACCGCGTCATCGTGGTCGACAACGGGTCCCGCGACGCGACCGCCGCCGTCGCCCGGACGCTCGGCGCCACGGTCGTCCACGAGTCGCGGCCGGGGTACGGCGCCGCCGTGCACGCAGGCGTGGTGGCGGCCACCTCGACCTACGTCGCCGTGATGGACGGCGACGGCTCCTTCGACCCCGCCGAGCTGGAGTGCCTGCTGGGCCCGGTCGCCGCCGGAGACCTCGACCTGGCCCTCGGCCGCCGCCGTCCCGTCCGCCGCGGCGTGTGGCCCTGGCACGCGCGGGTGGGCAACCATCTGGTGGTCGCCTGGCTGCGCCGCACCACCGGCTTCCCCGCCCACGACCTGGCCCCGATGCGGGTCTCCCGCCGTGACGCGCTCCTGGCTCTCGGCGTCGACGACCGCCGCTTCGGCTATCCACTGGAGCTGCTGCGCAAGGCCACCCGAGCCGGCTGGCGGATCGCGGAGTACGACGTGACCTACGGCCCGCGAGCGAGCGGCACCCGCTCCAAGGTGAGCGGGTCGCTGCGCGGCACCGTGGCCACGGCGCGGGACTTCTGGAAGGTCCGGTCGGCATGAGGGCACTGGTACTCGCCAAGGCGCCGGTGGCCGGGAGGGTCAAGACCCGGCTCGGCGCGGTGATCGGCATGGAGGCTGCCGCCGCGGTGGCGGCGGCGGCCCTGCTCGACACCCTGGCGACCTGCCGCGCGGTGTTCCGGGAGTGCCACCTGGCCCTGTCCGGCGACCTCGCCGGTGCCCACCGGGAGCAGGAGCTCCGCGAGCAGCTGGAGGGCTGGGTGATCCACCCCCAGCGCGGCGACTCGCTCGGCGAGCGGCTGGCCGCCGCCCACGCGGACGCGGCGGGAGCCGGCCCGACGATCCAGCTGGGCATGGACACGCCTCAGGCCACCCGCCGCGACCTCCACGAGGTCGCCGTGGTGGCGGCTCTCGGCAAGACCGTGCTCGGGCCGGCGCCGGACGGCGGCTGGTGGGTGCTGGCCGTCCAGGATCCGGCCGCGACGGCCGGGCTGGCCGACGTCCCGATGTCGACGCCGGACACGTTCGTGCACACGCGGAAGGCGCTCGAGGCGGCCGGGCAGACCGTCGTACCGGCGAGGTCTCTGCGTGACGTCGACACGGTCGACGACGCCGACGCCGTCGCGGCCGAGATGGCCGACGGGCACTTCCGGAACGCCTGGCTGGCGGTGGCGCGATGAGCATCGCCCTTCCCTCGGTCACGGTCTCGGAGGTGTTCGGCTCCGCGCTGCGCGGCGAGCCCTGCCTGGTGATCGTCGACGAGGACGACCACCACGCGAGCCTGCTCCCGACGCAGACCTGGCTCCGCGACGCGGATGCGGACGACCGCTCGCTCCTCGAGCTGTGCGTCGGTCCCACGGTCGACATCGGCTGTGGTCCGGGCCGGATGGCGGCGGCGATCGCCGGCAGCGGACGTCCGGTCCTCGGCATCGACATCGTTCCCGAGGCGGTCCGGATGAGCGTCGGGCGCGGCGTCTCCGCGCTCCTGCGGGACGTCTTCGGGCCCGTGCCCGGCGAGGGCCGGTGGGCGACCGCCCTGCTCGCCGACGGGAACATCGGCATCGGCGGCGACCCCGTCGCCCTCCTGCAGCGGCTCCGAGAGGTGATCGCGCCCACCGGTCGCGTCGTCGTCGAGGTGGCTCCCCCCGGGACCGGCGTCCACACCCGGCACGTGCGTCTGGAGAGCGCCGTCGGACGCAGCGAGCACTTCCCGTGGACCCTCGTCGGCCTCGATGCGATCGAGGCGGTGGCCCAGGCCGCCGGGCTCCGTCTTCGGGACTCCCATCGGCACGGGCGCCGGTTCAGCGCCGTGCTCGAGGCCCCGTGATGGGCGCGCCGTGAGCCCCGTCGCCGAGAAGATGAGGCAGCTTCCGCGACCGCACGTACCGGAGGAGGACGACTTCAGCTCCTGGCTGCGGAGCCCGGCCGTGACGGCGCGCATCGGTCTGTGGCTGGGCGTCGCCTTCGGCATCGCCTTCGTCACCGGCGTGATCAGCCACTGGGCCCAGACGCCGCGGCCGTGGCTGCCGTACCCGTCGGCGCCGAGCTGGGGCTACCGGGTGACCCAGGGCCTGCACGTCGTCTCCGGCACCGCCGCCGTCCCCCTGCTCCTGGTCAAGCTCTGGACGGTCTTCCCGAAGCTGGTGGCCCGGCCGCCGAGGGCGGTCGGCGAGCTCGTCGTGCACGCCCTGGAGCGGATCTCGATCGGCGTGCTGGTGTCGTCGGCGATCTTCCAGCTCGCCACCGGGCTCGCCAACGCGGCGCAGTGGTACCCCTGGCACTTCAACTTCCGCCCGACCCACTACGCCGTCGCCTGGATCGCGATCGGGTCGCTGGTGCTGCACGTGATGGTGAAGCTGCCGCTGATCCGCTCGGCTCTCGGTGCCGACGTCGACAGCCGCGAGCTGGACCGACGCGGTGCGGCCGCGGGACCGGGCGTGATGACGCGCCGCGGGCTGCTCCGGACGACGTGGGCGGCCGCCGGCGTGGCCGTGCTGGCGACCGCGGGCGCGACGGTGCCGTGGCTGCGTCAGGTGTCCGTGCTCGGCGTGCGCACCGGGACCGGACCCGGCGGCGTGCCGATCAACCACACCGCGGCGGAGCGCGGGGTCGTCGCCGACGCCACCAGCGCGGCGTACCGCCTGGTGATCGCGTACGACGGGCGGGAGAGCGAGCTGACGCTGGCCGACCTGCGCGCCATGCCGCAGACGACGGCGTCCCTGCCGATCGCCTGCGTCGAGGGCTGGAGCGCCGGCGCCACCTGGACCGGCGTACCCCTGCGCGACCTGCTGTCCCGCGTCGGCGCACCCACCGACAGCGAGGTGGTGGTGAGGTCGCTGCAGCGCGCCGGCGGCGAGCGCTACAGCTACGTCGAGCCCAACCTCGCCGACAACCCCCACACCCTGCTCGCGCTGACCCTGCACGGGCAGCCGCTGTCGCTGGACCACGGGTTCCCCTGCCGGCTGATCGCGCCGAACCGTCCCGGCGTCCTCCAGACGAAGTGGGTCGGGCGCCTGGAGGTGTCGGCATGACCGCGACTCGCATCGCCCTCGGCCTCGCCGGACTGGCGGCCGCGGCGTACGGCGTCCTGCGGTTGTGGCAGCTGGGCACCGACAACCTCGTCGACTCCGCGACCTGGCTGGTCGGCGGGGTGGTGCTGCACGACGCGGTCTTCGCGCCGGTCGTCATCGTCGTCTCGCTGGTTGCCGTGCGCCTGGCGCCCCCGCGACTGCTGGCCCCGGTCACCGTGGCCCTGGTCGTGCTGGTGCCGGTCACCCTGCTCGGCGTGCCGGAGCTGGGCAGGTTCGGGGACGACCCGCGTAACGCGACCCTGCTCGACCGGCACTACTGGGCGGGGTGGTCGGTCCTGGTGGCCGTGGTCCTGGCGGCCGTGGCCGCGGGAGCGTGGGGCTCGGCGCTTCGCAGCAAGATGTCGGCAGGAACGCACGAGATGTCCGAGGGAGGTGGAGATGGCGCGGGTGATGGTGGTCGATGACGACGTCACGGTGCGTGAGGTCGTGGTGACCTACCTCAAGGCCGCCGGGTACGACGTGGGCGAGGCCGCCGACGGCGAGAGCGCGCTGCTCGACCTGAAGAACGAGCGCGCCGACCTCGTCGTCCTCGACCTGATGCTCCCGGGCATCGACGGCCTGGAGGTCTGCCGCCGGATCCGCTCGAAGGGGGACGACGTCCCGGTGATCATGCTGACCGCGCTCGGCTCGGAGGCCGACCGGGTCGTCGGGCTCGAGCGGGGCGCCGACGACTACGTCACCAAGCCCTTCAGCCCGCGCGAGCTCGCCCTCCGCGTGGGATCGGTGCTCAGGCGCGCGGGCGAGCGGGGAACGTCCGGTGGGGTCCTCACCGACGGCGACCTCGTCGTGGACTCCACGGAGCACACCGCGACGTTGGCCGGCGAACGGCTCGCGCTGACGGTCCGGGAGTTCGACCTGCTGCGCTTCCTGGTCGGACACCCCCGCGAGGCGTTCTCGCGCGACGAGCTCCTTCAGCGGGTCTGGGGCTGGTCGTTCGGCGACCAGTCCACCGTCACCGTCCACGTCCGCCGGCTGCGCGAGAAGATCGAGCAGGACCCGGCCCGTCCCGTCCGACTCACCACCGTGTGGGGCGTCGGCTACCGCTGGGAGACCGTCTCATGACCCACGACCAGGTCGTCATCGTCCTGACCACCGCCGCGTGGTCGGGCGGCGTCGGGCTCGCCGGCGGCCTCGTCGTCTGGATGCTGCGCCGCGCCTCGGTGCGCTGGCTGACGGTGGCCATCGCCACGACCGCCGTGCTCGCCGTCGTGGCCGGCACCGTCGCGACGTCGCGCGCCATGTTCCTCTCGGGTCACGACCTCGGCGTGATCACGCTGGTGGCGGCTGTGGCGGGCCTGGTCGCCCTCGTCTTCGCCCTCGCTGTCGGCTCGGCCCTGGCCCGCTGGTCGCGGCAGTTGCGCGACGAGGCCCGGCGCTTCGGCGAGAGCGGCGACTTCGTGGCCGGGCAGACCGGTCCCGCGGAATTCACCGAGCTGTCGGAGGAGCTCCGTCGTACGAGCGTCAAGCTGGCGGAGTCCCGTGACCGAGAGCTGTCCTTGGAGCAGTCACGACGCGAGCTCGTCTCCTGGGTCTCCCACGACCTGAGGACCCCGCTGGCCGGCCTCCGGGCGATGACCGAGGCACTCGAGGACGGGCTCGCCGACGACCCCGCGCGCTACCACGCGCAGATGCGCAGCGAGGTCGACCGCATGGTCCGCATGGTCGACGACCTCTTCGAGCTGTCCCGGATCCACGCGGGCGTCCTCCGCCTGGCTCCGCAGCGGGTGGCCCTGGGCGACGTGGTCAGTGAGGCCCTCGCGGGTGCCGACTCCGTGGCGCGGGCGCGCGGCGTCCGGCTCGGTGGGCAGGTCGAGGAGGACGCCCTCGTCACCGTCGACCCGGCCGGGCTCTCCCGTGTGGTGTCGAACCTCCTGATGAACGCCATCCGGCACACGCCGGCCGACGGGCTCGTGGAGATCCACGGGCGCTGCGTCCCCGACGGGGTCGAGCTGTCGGTCACCGACGCGTGCGGCGGACTCGGCGCCGACGAGCTGGCACGCGTCTTCGACGTCGGATGGCAGGGCAGCCGGGCCCGCACCCCCGACCACGAGGACGCGCCGAGCAGCGCCGGCGCGGGTCTGGGCCTCGCCATCGTCAAGGGCATCGTCGAGGCACACCTCGGCAACGTCGCCGTCACCAACCACGAGCCGGGCTGCCGGTTCCTGGTCACCCTCCCCGCCTGAGCAGCACGCCGGGCCGACACGTCACGAGGACCCACCATGGACACGACCGCAGACACCCGTGCGGAGATCTCCCTCCACCTCCGCGGGCTCCGCACCGCGGTGGCTTGCTGGGAGGCCTACGCAGGGACGATCGCGGGCGGGACGCTGCACCGCCTGCCGGGCATCGACGTCGCGGTCTTCACCGACGGGCCCGAGCGGGAGTTCTTCAACAACGCCGTGCCGGCGCACGACCTGGACGCCGCACAGCGTCGGGCCGCGGTCGACGCCCTGGTCTCGACGTACGCCGACGCCGGGATCACGTCGTACGCCGCATGGGTGCACGAGACCGACCGCGGCATGCTCGACGAGCTCACCTCGCGCGACTTCCGGCACCAGGAGACGACGTGGTCGATGGGTCGCACCCTCGACGCGGACCCACCGAGTGACCGCGAGGACGTGGACCCCGGCTCCTGGGCGGAGTACCTCCGCGTGCTGGAGCTCCCGGCGGGCCTGCTCGAAGACGCCGACCCGGCCGACTTCGACATCGCGGTCGGCCGCGTCGACGGGGCCGCCGTCGCTGCCGGGATGGCCTTCGACCACGAGGCAGACACCGGGATCTACAACGTCGGGACCCTCAAGCGCGCGCGGCGGCGGGGACTGGGCTCGGCGGTGGTCGCTCGGCTCCTGCGCGAGGCGACCACCCGCGGGTCGACCACCGCGACCCTGCAGTCGACCGAGATGGCGCGTGGGGTCTACGCCGGCCAGGGGTTCGCCGACCTCGGACGGATCCTGGAGCTCGGCCCGCCGCCGACCCCCTGACCTCCTCACCTCCAGCCATCAGATCCGCACGAAGGAGACACGATGATCATCGGCAGGTTCCGCGTCCAGGCGCGTCCCGAGCGTTCCGACGAGATCGCCGCGGCCATGTTGGCGGTGGAGGCCCCGAGTCGGCTTCTGCCCGGCGTCGTCAGCTTCGACATCGTGCGCAGCGTCTCCGACCCGCACTCCTACCTCGCCATCGAGGTCTTCGCGGACCGCGCGGCGTTCGACGCACAGAACGCGCAGACCGAGGTCGCCGAGCTGCTCGAGCTGATCGCCGGCGGGGCCGCCGTCGGCGACTACGAGTGGCGGTCGTGGGAGGTCGACGACTAGTCCGCGCAGGGGGTTCTCCATGGATCTGATGGCCCGCAGCGACGACGAGACGACCGAGTGGCTGCGCATCCTCGACAGTCGCGCCGAGGATCACGAGTCCGGGCTGTCCTCGCTGCACGAGCGCCTGCTCCGGATCGCGCGCTCCGAGCTGCGCCGACGCGGGACATTTCCGTCGCCCGAGCTCGACGACCTCGCGCACCAGGCGGCCGCTGACGCGATGCTGGCGATCCTCGCCAAGCTCGCGACGTTCCGCGGCGAGAGCCGCTTCACCACCTGGGCCTACCGGTTCGTGGTGCTGGAGGTCTCCCACAAGCTCGGCCGGCACTACTGGCGCGGGCCGACGGTCTCGTGGGACGACGAGCAGTGGGAGGTCCTCCCCGACCGGCTGGGCGTCGACCCCCACCAGCACGCCGAGGCACGTGGGCTCATCAAGGTCGTCAGGGACGCCGTCGACCAGACCTTGAGCGAGCACCAGCGCGCGGTCTTCGTCGACATCGTGCTGCACGGCGTACCCCTGGACGCCGTCTGCGACCGCGACCACGTGTCGCGCAGCGCCGTCTACAAGACGATCTTCGACGCCCGACGTAAGATCCGGGCCGCGCTCGTCGCCAACGGATATCTGGACGGCGACCGATGACCTCGGAAGGGGTGAGGGCCATGACCGCAAAAGATCGGCTCGACCGCTTCCTGCGCACGGACCCGAGCGACGTGGGGTGCGACGAGGCGCTCGAGGTCGTGCACGTCTACGCCGAGCTGGTGGCGCGAGATCCCGCGGGCGCGGCCGAGCAGCTGCCCGGCGTCGCGGTGCACCTCGCGGCCTGCGGCCCGTGCCGCGAGGACCTCACGGGGCTGCTGGCCGCCATGACGGCCGAGGACTGATCGGTTCGAGACGCACAGCCAGCGGGGCCGGGACGATCTCGTCCCGGCCCCGCTTCGTGCGGTCGGTGTCGCTCAGAGAGCCACGATCCCCTCACCGCCGACGGCGTTCGGCACCACGACCGAGCCGGTCGCGGTCAGCGAGCCGTCGTGGTGGACCCGGTAGGCGTCGACCGTGCCGGTCGCGCCGGTCTGGACGTACAGGTAGCCGCCGTCCGAGCTCACCGTCGCGTCAACGGTCCCGCCGTCGGTCGCGACGTTCCCGAGCGCCGAGAGCGAGCCGGCCGAGCCCACGCGGTACGTCGAGACCGAGCCGCTGCCGGCGTTCGACGCGTACAGCGTGTTGCCGGTGGCGATCACCCAGCAGGTCGCGGCCTGGCCGGTGGCTGCGGAGTCGCGAACCGTCAGCGTGCCGTCGTGCCTGATGCCGAAGGTGGCCACCGCGTTCGGACCGGCCTCCGTCACCGCGAGGTCGCCCCGGGCGTCGAAGTCGAAGCCGAAGGGGACGGTGCCGGGAAGGTCGGTCTCGGTCGGAGCCCCCAGGCGACCCAGGCTCGGCCGGAACACCAGGATGCTGTTGCCGCCGTTCTTGGTGGTCACGACGACCTGGCGACCGTCGGGGGTGAACCCGATCTGACCGGGCGTGCTCGTGAACTCGGGCGTCTGCTCCGGGTCGAGACCGAGCCCGCGGTGCCAGGCCGGCACGCGCACGAGGCGGCCACCGATCGTGACGAAGCCCTGCACCGAGCCGCCGTCGCGCGCGTTGAGGACGAACACGCGACCGTGGTCGACGGTGACGCTCACCGGGAAGCTGCCGCCGCTGCCGATGACCTGCTCACGGGAGAGCCGGTCGCCGTGCACGGAGAACACGGTGATCGAGTCGCTGCCGGCGTTCACCGCGAAGAGGCGCTGCGACGCGCGGTCGTAGGCCAGCGAGCCCTCCGAGGCGAGGTGGTCGACCTGCGACCCGGCCAGGACGCCGCCCAGGCCGCCGGTCGGGTAGCTGCCGGCCTCGACGAGGCCGCCGGACGCCGTGCGGTCGTAGGCCGTGATCGCGTTGCCGTTCGGGTCGTCGTTCTGGACGAACACGGCGTGCTTCACGAACGGGTTGTGGTGGTGCGCCGAGGCGGCGTGGGACGGCGACGCGACCAGACCGGTCGCGGCCGCGGCCAGCAGCGCTGCGGAGGCAAGGCGAGGAAGAGCGGACATGAGAGGACTCCTTGAGGTGTCACGGATGTGTGTCACGGATGTGTGTCACCGAGTGGGCGCCCGTCCGCGTCGCGCTCTTACCCGCCGCGCGGCCCCGTTGAGACTCTCGTAAGAACTCGCTTCTTCCGGGTCGTGTGCCTGAGGACGGTCTATAGGCCGTCCTCAGGCACACGACCCGGCGCGATGGGAGCGATGGGTGGGGCGGGTGGGGCTTGAACCCACGACCCAGGGATTATGAGTCCCTTGCTCTGACCGACTGAGCTACCGCCCCGCGCACATTGTGCCCGGCTTCGTCCTGGCCGGGTGTCCGGTTCGGTGCCGACGTTTCGTGGGGCTCACCCCCGACCCGGTTGAATGGGGACTCATGGACACCGCGGCGCAGGGGACGACGACCTCGGACGTCGAGGTGCCCGCCGTCGACGACTCGCCACGCGAGTGGGTCTGGCTCGCGCGCGTGCTCGCCGTGGTCGTGCTCTTCTGCCTGGTCACGGCGGCGAGGTCGTGGCAGGTCGACGTGCCGTTCCGGGATCCCCACGGCAAGCTGTTCAGCCACAAGATCGTGAGCACGGCTGTCACGTTGCTGGTGTTCGTCGTGGTCGACATCGCCGTGCGCTGGCTCCGGGGACGCCGCGAGGGCGGCTCGCTGTGGCAGGTCGCGCGGCGCCGCTGGACGCCGTACCGGGTGGGGATGATCGCGCTGGCGCTGGTCGCCTACCAGGTCGTCTACCTGTGCTACCGCAACCTCAAGAGCTGGGACGTCTTCCGGACCCCGAAGGACGACATGCTGCTCCGGTGGGACCGGTGGCTCTTCTTCGACCACAGCCCGGCGGTGCTGCTGCACGACCTCCTGGGGCAGGACCTCGCAGCCCGACTGCTCACCGATCTCTACGAGTCGTTCTCGACCGTGGTGAGCTTCGCCCTGGTGGCCGCCCTCGCCTTCGCACCGACCGTGCGGTCGTCGTACGTCTTCGTCGTGTCGGCGATGTGGGCCTGGATCCTCGGCGTCGGCTCCTACTACCTGATCCCGTCGCTCGGGCCGTTCCACGCCGCGCCCGAGGAGTTCGCCGGACTCACCCGGACCTCGATCCAGCACACGCAGGCGACGTACGTGACCCAGCGCGACTACCTGCTCGCGCATCCGCAGGCGCACGACGCCTTCGCCCAGATCTCGGCGTTCGCCAGCCTGCACTGCGCGCTGTCCTGCCTGGTCTTCCTGATGGCGCGCTTCTACGGGCTGCGCGTGGTCAGCTGGCTCGCCGGGGCGTTCCTGGCCGGCACCGTCGTCGCGACGGTGTACCTGGGGTGGCACTTCGCAGTCGACGACGTCGCCGGCATCCTGATCGCCTGGGTGTCCGTGCAGCTGGGGAAGCTGGTGGTGCTGGGATCGTGGCGAACGGCTCCCTCGCGCCCCGCCAGACCCTAGAATCCCACCTGTCTCTGGTCTGTGGAGGTCCGGGTGAGAAACGTCCTGCTGCTCTTGATGATCGTCTGGTTCGTGCTGGGCGCGAGCGTGGCGAACGACCGCGGCTTCTTCGACGCGCACACCGACCGCAACTGCACGTTCATCGGCAGCGCCCTGCTCACCGTCGTAATCGGGCCCATCAACTACCTCGACGTGCACCCGCGCGCGCACTGCTGAGAACGCCGTCAGGCGCTGCCGACCGGTGGGTCGGCCAGCAACGTCCCCAGCCAGGTCGCGGCCACCGGCCCCCACGCCGCGAGCTCCTCGTCCGACATCGACGGCTGCACCCGCACCCACGACTCGACGCGCCCGCATCGTCCGAGCTGGAGCGCCGCCGGCAGCGCGGACCGCAGCTCGGCCATCGGGACCAGATCGCTCCACACCTCCAGGGCCGCGTCGGCGACCCGCCACAGACGACGGTCGTCGGGGCCGGCGTCGAGCTTCTCCCCCAGGACGTTGAGCGGGATCAGCAGGACGCCCAGCGGCTCCGTCACCAGGGCGTCGCCGAAGTCGAAGAAGCGGAGCCGACCCTCGACGTCGAACACGTTGTTCTCGTGCAGGTCGTTGTGGTTGAGCGTCATGGGCATTCCCAGCGCGCCCACCTGCTCCGCCCACCGGCGTACGACGGGCAGGTGCGCGCGCAGGCGACCGGCCACGTCCGCGTCGAGGCGCCGCGGGTCGCCGTCCGGCAGCGCGGCGTACTGCTCGACGCGGGCGGCGACGTAGGCGGGTGACTCTTCCGGTCGCAGCTCGACCAGGCCGAGGTCCACGAGGGCGGCGTGCCGGCTGACGAGCTCGCGCTGCAGCAGGGCCGCCTCTCTGGCCAGTCGGACCCAGTTCTCCAGGTCGTCCCCGGCGGACTCGTGGAAGACCTCGCCCTGGTCGGGGGTGAGCAGGAACCCGTCCCTCGCCGCGGTCACGGGCACCACCCGATCGGACGCGACCGTCGCCAGCAGCGCCATGAGCGGCAGCTCGACCTGCTGACCGGGACAGTTCTGCTTGGCGTACCACGCGCCGTCCGCCGTCTCGACCCGCCAGACGGTCGCCCAGCCCCGCAGCTTGTGCTGGGTCATCGCCGTCACCGGCCCCACCACGCTCTCGCACCAGGCGCGCAGCTCGTCGCGGAACGCATCGGTCGGCCAGGACTCCGACAGCGACGTGTCGCGCCCGGGGAGCCGGTCGAACCAGCGGTCCTCAGGCATCGGCGACCTTGCGCTGCATCTCGTGCATGCGCTCGATCGGCCGGTAGCCGAAGTCGCGGTTGGTGCGCTGCATCGGGACGTTGTCGACGGCGGTCCAGGTGTGGATGGCTGTCCGCTCGGGGTGCTCGCGCCGGACCACGTCCAGGGTCGCCAGCTTCATGGCCGTGCCGAGTCGACGACCGCGATGCGCCGACCTGACGAAGGTGTCGTCCTGGAGGCACTCGGACGTGCCTCGTGGCAGGAACACCAAGGTGTATCCCGCGAAGCGCCCGTCCTCGGCCTGGACGACGGCCGTCACCCGGTCGTAGAGCTGTTCGGTGCGTGCCTCCGACGTGCGCAGGCGCTCGGCGTCGAACTCGATCGGCTCGGCGTCGACCTCCCCGCTGGGAACGTCGATTGACATCTGCGTGCGCAGCTCGCAGTACTGCGCCATGTGCTCCTCGGGCGTGTGGGTCCCCCAGGTGAGCACCCGGTAGCCCGGCACCTCGGCAGCGCCCGGAGGCTCGGCGGGGAGCTCGAGCAGCAGATGGTCCTCCTGGTGGGCGATGTCGAACCCCGACGCCAACGCGAACGCCGTGGCCGGAGACGCGCCAGGGTCGGCACCCGCGGGCGAGTGAGCCTCGCCGATGAGCGTCGTCCGGCCGTCTGCCTCGCACCGTACGGCGACCTCCCCCAGCAGGGCGCGGCCGATGCCCTGGCGCCTCCGGTCAGGGCGCACATTGACCTCGACCTCGGCGAGGTGGCGGTTGTCGACGAGCGAGAGCCCGATGTCCGCCGTCCCGACGATGTCGTCGCCCTCGACGGCGGCGAGCAGGACGTGCTCGTAGTAGGCCTGCCTCACCCCGACCATCTTCAGCGTCTCGAAGGTCCGCAGCACGGGCCGCGTCCGGTCGTGCCGCTGCGCGGCCTGCTCGACGTCCCAGTACTGCTGCAGCAGCGTGAGGTCGTGGGGGTCCACCTCGAGAATCTCGACCATGCGGGTCACCCAACCCGAACCCGGCCTGTCGGGCCAAGCCATTTGGCGGCATGCTCGGGGCCATGGACAAGCCACCACCGCTCACACCGCTTCCCGAGGACTGGTCCCGCGCTCTCGCGGTCGTCGCCCACCCTGACGACATGGAGTTCGGCTCGGCCGCCGCCGTCGCCCGCTGGACGGGCCAGGGCAAGGAGGTCGTCTACTGCATGGTCACCTCCGGCGAGGCGGGGATCGACTCGATGGAGCCCGACGAGTGCCGTCGGGTGCGCGAGGCCGAGGAGATCGAGTCGGCCAGGATCGTCGGCGTCGACACCGTCGAGTTCCTCCACCAGCCCGACGGCGTCCTCGAGTACGGCGTCCCGCTGCGCCGCGAGATCTGCGCGGTCATCCGCCGGCACCGCCCCGAGATCGTGATCACCGGGAACTTCCAGGACCGGTTCGGGATGGGGATGCTCAACCAGGCCGACCACATCGCCACCGGCCGAGCCGTGCTCGACGCCGTTCGCGACGCGGGCAACCGCTGGGTCTTCCCCGAGCAGCTCACCGACGGCCTCGAGCCGTGGGGCGGGGTCCGGCAGGTCTGGGAGGGCGGGTCCCCGGAGTCGGCGCACGGCGTCGACACCACCGACACGTTCGACCAGGGCGTGGCCTCGCTGGCCGCGCACGCGGCGTACATCGAGGGGCTGGGCTGGGAGAACTGGGACCCGCGCGAGTTCCTCGAGGGCTTCGGCCGTCAGATCGGCCAGCGGATGGACGTCGCCTTCGCGACGTCGTTCGAGGTCTACCAGATCAAGTGGGAAGGCTGATGCCCTACCTCACGTCAGACCCCGCCATCTCGCTGGACGGCTTCCTGGCCGGCCCCGACCAGAGCCTGGAGAACCCGCTCGGCGTGGGCGGCCAGGCGCTGCACCGGTGGCACTGGGAGGAGGCCGAGGAGAACCGCGCGGAGATCGACGCGATCTGCACCGCCGGCGCCTACATCATGGGGCGCAACATGTTCGCGCCCGGACGCGGCGAGTGGGACCTGGACTGGCAGGGCTGGTGGGGCGACGACCCGCCGTACCACGCGCCGGTCTTCGTGCTCACCCACCACGAGCGCGAGCCGCTCGAGATGGACGGCGGCACGACGTTCCACTTCGTGACCGGCGGGCCGGACGAGGCCCTGCACCTGGCCACCGAGGCGGCCGGAGACGGAACCATCTCGATCTGCGGAGGCGCCTCCACGATCAACCAGTTCCTGCGCGACGGCCACATCGACGAGCTCCGGCTGCACGTCGCCCCGATCGTGCTGGGCAGCGGCGAGGCGATCTTCAGCGACCTCGGTGGGCTGGCGTTCGAGGTCGCATCGTCGCGCTCCACCCCCCTGGTGACCCACGTGACGCTGAAGCGGCCTCGCTAGCCGGCCGCGTCCCGCAGGATCCGCCGCTCGGGCGATGGCAGGGGCGGGTGGACCTGCCACGATCGGACGAACGACGCTCCCGGGACGACGCGCGAGGAGACGCGATGAAGATCGTGGTGGCGCCACAGAAAGTCGGGGTCGGCCTGAGAACCAACCTCGCGACCCTGAAGAGCGAGCTGCCGCTGGTCGTCGGGTTCACCGAGATGGACCTCGGGAAGAAGTCGTTCGTGGGGATGGTGAAGAGCACGTTGGGCTCGGCGTACACGGTCATCTCCGAGGACGTCGGCGCACACTCCGAGGAGATCCCGGTCGCGATCCGGACCGGTCTCCTCACGAAGGTCTCGCGCTTCCAGGTGCTCCCCATCTCGCCCGACGTCGGGACCAAGGGGACCGGGAACGACCGCTACCTCGTCGTCGTGAGGTTCCGGCACAAGCTGCGCACCTACGTCCTGATGCACACCCACACCGACGCGGTGATCCAGAACCAGCGGACCGGGAAGCTGCTCGACAACGAGCGAGTGGAGCCGACCGCCAAGGCGATGGCGCTGATCGAGAGCAAGGCCAAGGAGGTCCTCGACGACCCGGCCATCGCCGGACTGGTGATCATGGGCGACTTCAACTACCTGCAGGTCGACGACGACATCGCGTGGGAGCACTCGCCGCAGAAGACGTTCACCCGCCTGGGCATGACCTGGGACCGCAACCGCGTCGTCTACCTCGCGTGGTCGCCCGGACTCGCGCCGAAGAAGCCCACCGAGACGATCGCGGCACACTCCACCCGGAATGCCTCGGACCACGCGTGGCTGATCGGGCACCTGCGCAAGGCCTAGCCGCGTTTCCGGGTCGTGTGCCTGAGGACGGTCTATTGCCCGTCCTCGGGCACACGACCCGATAGTGCGGTCAGCGGTTGCTCCCCCGGTTGGACTCGAACCAACAACCCTCCGGTTAACAGCCGAATGCTCTGCCAGTTGAGCTACAGGGGATCGTGGAGCCCGCACAGGTTAGCAAGGCCCCCGGACGGGCTGCGAATCCGGCGCGGTCAGAGCTCGCCGACGTCGGAGCGGGCGGCGGCCAGGGCAGTCTCGGCCGCCGCGCGGACGAAGGGGTCGTCGGGGTCGACGCCCTCGTCGTACTCGTAGAGCCACTGGATCTCCGAGCGCCCCGACGGGGCCCTGCGGGCCACCACGCGAACGCCGCGCCGACCGGTGATCGGCACGTGCCGGGAGAGCAGCACGCTGGCCGTCACCCGCTCGCGCACGAGCTGCAGCAGCCGGTCGGCGTCCTTGGCGGCGCCGTCGGCGACGGAGAGCTGGTGCACAGGTCTCGGCGTACCCCAGCTGCCGACCTCGCTCACCCGGAGCCGGTCCTCCGCGGAGTCCCAGTCGGCACCCTGGACCTGCTCCCAGGGCAGGCGTACGCCGGGCAGGTAGAGGGCGTCGCGGGTGCCGGCCACCCAGCCCTCGCCGGCCAGGGGAGCCCAGGCGAGCAGCCGCTCCCCCGCTGGCACCTCCACGGGTGGTCGGCTGCGGCCGGGCAGCCTCACGAGGCTCCCAGGGCGAGGTCGCGCAGCTGTCGCCGGTGCTGCTCCAGAGCGGTGAGCTCGCCGAACATCCGGTTGTACTCGGTCGTCTGCTCGACCGGGTTGGTGCGCTGGAGGCGGGACTTCACCTCGGCGATGCGCCGCTGGGCGGTGAGCTCCTGCAGCCGGAACACGGTGTTGGCGACGAACGCGTCGTCGGCGCCCTTCTTCGAGGGCACCGGCTCGACGGCGAGCGCCGACAGAGCCTGGGCCAGCGTGGGCTCCCCCGCCCGGTCGCGCAGGCGGCCGGCCCAGTCGTCGTCGGCTGCGGCGAGGCCGCCGTTCTGCTCGACCAGCTCCCAGACCGCCCGATAGGTCGGGTGGGTGAAGTCGTTGGCGCCGAGGTCCCGCGCGGTGCGCGCCACCGCCGCCGGCTCCTGGACCACGAGCTTGAGGGTCTCCCGCTCGAGGACGAACCTCGGGTCGCGCAGGTCGGGCAGCTGCTGACGCGCCGGCGGCGTCTCGGGCGCGCTCTCCGGGCGCCCGCCCGGCCGGGGCTCGCGGGCCTCCGTGGGACGCCGCGACGCGGCGCGGCGTACCTCGACCTGGACGTCGGCCGGGTCCATCCCGGTCATGCAGGCGATCTCGCGGGCGAACGAGCGTGACGACCTTGGGGCGGTCCCGGACTGCTGTGGACCAGGGTGGCGGCCTCGCGGAGCGGCGTCCACCCGACCGTCGGCCCGGTCGAGGTCGTACTTCTTGACGACGTTGGCGAGCACGAAGCGGTAGAGCGGCTGACGCCGGGCGATCAGCTCGCGCACGGCCGCGTCGCCCTGCTGGAGGCGCAGGTCGCACGGGTCGAGCCCGGCCGGCTCGATGGCGACGTAGGTCTGGCTGACGAAGTTCTGGTCGCCGCCGAAGGCGCGAAGCGCGGCCTTCTGCCCCGCGGCGTCGCCGTCGAAGGTGAAGATGACCTCGCCCGGGAACTCGGCGTGGTCGTTGAGGAACCGCCGCAGGATCCGCGCGTGGTCGTCCCCGAACGCCGTCCCGCAGGTGGCCACGGCGGTGCCGACACCGGAGAGATGACACGCCATCACGTCGGTGTACCCCTCGACCACGACGGCCTTCGACGTGCGCGCCATCTCGCGTCGCGCCAGGTCGATGCCGTAGAGCACCTGGCTCTTCTTGTACAGGGACGTCTCGGGGGTGTTGAGGTACTTCGCCTCGATCCGGTCGTCGTCGAAGATGCGGCGGGCGCCGAACCCGATGGTGTCGCCGCTCGGGTCGCGGATCGGCCACACCAGCCGCCCGCGGAACCGGTCGTACGCCGAGCGGCCCATGCGCCACGAGGCCCGCGGCGACGCTCTCCTCGTCGGTGATCCTGGCCTGCCGCAGGTGCCGCAGCAGGGCCTCGCCGTCACGAGGCGCGAACCCGACCCCGAACTGCTCGGCGGCCGCCTGGTCGAAGCCGCGCTCGCCGAGGAACTTGCGGGCCTCGACCGCCTCGGGCGACGACAGCGCGTCGGCGTAGAAGGCCTGGGCGAGCTTGTTGCGCCTCCACCAGGCGCGACCGCTGCGGGCCGCGCGGCCGCTCGACCCGGACGTCGCCCTCCTCGCGGCGCAGCGTGACGCCGACCTTGTCGGCGAGCCGCTCGACCGCCTCGGCGAACCCGAGCCCGTCGATCTTCATCAGGAAGCTGAAGACGTCGCCGCCCTCGCCGCAGCCGAAGCAGTGGTAGCCGCGCCGCTGGGGGTTGACGTTGAACGACGGGGACTTCTCGTCGTGGAACGGGCACAGGCCCTTGAGCGAGCCGCCCCCGGCCGGTCGGAGCGTGACGTAGTCGCCGATCACCTCGTCGATCCGGACCTTCTCGCGCACCTCCGCGATGTCCTCGTCGCGAATCCGTCCGGCCACGCCCGGAGTCTACGGCGCAGGGCGGACACCCCCGACGCGCGATGGATAGCGGACTCGGGCCGGGGTACGGACCAAGCATGAGTACGTCGACCTCCGGCCCCGAGAGCCACACCGCCCAGGACGACCCGACCCTCGGCGGCCTCGTCCACGACCTGACTCAGCAGGTGCCGCAGCTGATCCGCTCGGAGATCCGACTCGCGCAGGCGGAGATGGCCGAGAAGGGCAAGCGTGCCGGGCTCGGCATCGGGATGTTCAGCGCTGCCGGCCTGCTCGCGTTCTTCGGGCTCGCCTGCCTCGTCGCGACCGCCGTACTCGGGCTGGCGCACGCCGTCCCAGACTGGCTCGCCGCCCTGATCGTGGCGGTCCTCCTCTTCCTGGTCGGCGGGATCGTCGCGATGGTCGGCAAGAAGGAGGTCCAGCAGGCGGTGCCACCGGCTCCCGAGCACGCGATCGAGGGCGTCAAGGAGGACATCGCCGTGGTGAAGGGAGAGCACCGATGAGCACGCACGACCCCGCTGCCATCGAGGCCGAGATCGAGGCCCAGCGCGACCAGCTCGCCCAGACCGTCGACCAGCTGACGCACAAGCTCGACGTGAAGGCCCAGGCGAAGGAGCGCGCGAGCCAGGTCCGCGACCGCGCCACCACTGCGAGCGGCAAGCCGCAACCGCGGCTGCTGGCGGCGGCGGCCGGCATCGCCGCGCTGGCCGGCGGCCTGGTGTGGTGGCGGCGACGATGACGGATCAGCCACCTGCGGACGAGGCCGAGCCGGAGGTCGACGTCGAGCAGAAGCCGGAGTCGCCGACCGACCTCAGCCGGCGCTCCTGGCGATACGTGCTGAGCAGGACGATCCGCGAGTTCGGTGACGACCAGTGCACGGACGTGGCCGCCGGCCTGACCTACTACGCGGTGCTCTCGATCTTCCCGGCTGCGATCGCGCTCATCTCGCTGCTCGGGGTCGTCGGGCAGGGCACCTCCAGCGTCGACAACGTGATCAAGATCCTCAAGCCGCTGGTGTCCCCGGACACGCTCGACACGGTCCGGCCGGCACTCGAGCACATCGCCGCGTCGCAGGGAGCGGGCTTCGGCCTCGTCGTCGGCATCCTGGGGGCCCTGTGGTCGGCCTCCGGGTACGTCGGGGCGTTCAGCCGGGCGATGAACCGCGTGTACGAGATCGACGAGGGCCGGCCGTTCTGGAAGCTCCGTCCCCTGATGCTGCTGCTGACCCTGGTGGCCATCCTGCTCATCGCCTGCGTCCTGGTGATGCTGGTCGTCTCCGGTCCCTTGGCCGACTCGATCGGGAACGTCGTGGGTCTGGGCGACCAGACCGTCACCGTGTGGAACATCGCCAAGTGGCCGGTGATCGTCGTTCTCGTCGTGCTGATCGTCGCCATGCTCTACTACGCGACCCCGAACGTGAGGCAGCCGCGGTTCCGGTGGCTCTCCGTCGGCGCCGTCGTCGCGATCCTCGTGTGGATCCTCGCCTCCGTGGCCTTCGCCTTCTACGTCGCCTCCTTCGGCAGCTACGACAAGACCTACGGCTCGCTCGCGGGCGTGGTGGCCGGACTGCTCTGGCTCTGGATCACCAACCTCGCGCTGCTCTTCGGGGCCGAGCTCGACTCCGAGCTGGAGCGGGGCCGCGAGCTGGAGGCAGGCATGCCCGCGGAGGCGGAGCTCCAGCTCCCCGCTCGCGACACCCGAGGCATCCGCAAGGCCCGCAAGAAGGAGCAGAAGGACCGGGAGCGCGGGAGGCTGATCCGCGAGCAGGCCGCAGCCGAGATGGAACAGGCGGACGGGACGGCGCAGGGGCAGGATGGGCAGGACCGGGAGCAGGCCGCCGCGACGACTGGTGGCCGGCATCGAACCGAGACCGACGAGGAGTCACGATGAGGAAGCTGTTGCTGCTGGTGGCGTTCGCGGCCGGCTACGTGCTGGGCGCGCGCGCCGGACGGCAGCGCTACGACCAGATCATGTCGATGGTGGACCAGGTGCGCACCGACCCCCGGGTGCAGCAGAAGGCACACCAGGCCGTCGACCTCGCCAAGGAGCAGGCGCCGGTGGTCGCCGACAAGGTGACGCACGCCGCGAGCGCGGCCGCGTCCGCGGCGGCGGCGAAGGTGACCGGCTCCGACGACGGTCCCGGAGCCGCAGCACATGGCCGGGCCCCAGGGAGACCTGCCGTAGTCGGTGGGGTGGTTTCGAGACGGTCGCAGAGCGACCTCCTCAACCACCGGGGCACGGCCCTGAACGACCTCCTCAACCACCGGTCGGGGTGACGAGGCGGGTGTGCCAGGCGGCGGCGCTGGCGTCGGTGAGCGAGGCGACCTGATCGACCACGACCCGTCGCCGCGCGGCGTCGTCCGGAGCCTCTGCCCAGTCGTCTGCGAACGCGGTCTCCAGCCCGTCTGGCCCGGCGACGAGCAACGCACCCACGAGCTCGGCGAGCAGCTCGCGCTGGCGCTCCATCAGCCGCACGCGGTCATCGGCCCGCATCACGTAGTGCGCGGCGATGCCCTTGAGGACCGCGATCTCGGTCCGGGCGTCCTCGGGGACGACGAGGTCGGCGAGGTAGCGCACCCGCGTGCCGGGGTACGCCGCCGTCGTGGCCGCGCGCGCCTGGGCCGCGAACCGGCCGATCACGTCGCTGGTGAGGTTCTTCAGGGCGGCCAGGGCGCGCCGGCTGCCGTCGTACGGCGTCACGGGCCACGAGGCGACCGTCCGGAGCCGGCCGAGCGCGGCATCCAGCGACGGCACGTCGGCGTCGGGCAGGTCCAGTCCCGCACCGCCTCGGCCACGGCCGCGTCGTCGATCCGGGTCAGGTCGATGCGGCCGGCCACGATGCCGTCCTCGACGTCGTGCACGGAGTACGCGATGTCGTCGGCGAGGTCCATCACCTGCGCCTCGAAGCACTGCCGGCGGTCCGGCGCACCCCGCCGCACCCAGTCGAAGACCGGCCTGTCGTCGGCGTACACCCCGAACTTGCGCACCACCCGCGGTGAGCCGTCGGCGTGCACCCCGGTGGGGACCGTCGCCTCGTCGAGCGACCAGGGGTACTTCGTGCACGCGTCGAGGGTGGCGCGGGTGCCCGTCTGCACGCCTGCCCGCTCGTGTCTGCAGACCGGATTGTATGCCACCGCGTCTGGATGCTGGCGCAACGAGCTGTCGCTCGGTCGCGACGCACGCACCATCGCGCACGAATTCGCCGCCGCCGGCTACCGCACCGGCTACATCGGCAAATGGCATCTCGCCGAAAGCGGCATCGGCCCCGTGCCGCGCGAACTGCGCTGCGGCTATCAGGACTGGCTCGCGTCCAACGTCCTCGAAATGACGTCCGACGCCTACGACTGCCGCGTCTACGATGCGGAAAACCGCGAGGTCCGCCTTCCCGGCTATCGCGTCGACGCGCTCACCGATGCGGCGATCCGCTACGTCGACGAACGCAGCCGGTCCGAGCAACCGTTCTTCCTCTTCATTTCGCTGCTGGAGCCGCATCACCAGAATCACCGCGACGACTATCCGGCTCCGGATGGCTACGCCGACCGCTACGCCGGCCAATGGATGCCGCCCGATCTGGCTGCACTGCGCGGCAACGCCCCGCAGCAACTCCCCGGCTACCTCGGCATGATCCGGCGCATCGACGAGGCGTTTGGACGTCTCCTCGAAGCGCTCAAAAGCCTGCACCTCGACGCGAACACCGTGGTGGCGTTCACCTCGGACCACGGCTCCACTTCCGCACGCGCAACGACGAATACAAGCGCTCGTGCCACGATGCCTCCATTCGCGTGCCGTTCGCCTTGGGCGGCGGCGCGTTTCGCGGCGGCGGCGAACTCCGCGATCTCGTCAGCCTCATCGACCTTCCGCCCACCCTGCTCGACGCCGCCGGCCTCCCCGTGCCGCGCACGATGCAAGGCCGTTCGCTCGTGCCGCTGGTGCGCGGCAACCGGTGCGACTGGCCGCGCGAGGTTTTCGTGCAGATCAGCGAAACCGAGATCGGCCGCGCCGTGCGCACCAAGCGTTGGAAATATTCCGTGCGCGCTCCGCAGCGCGACGGCTGCGCCGCGCCCGGCTGCGAACTCTACGTCGAACAATTTCTCTACGACCTGCTCGCCGATCCGTGGGAATTGACGAACCTCGCCGGCAGCGAGGCGCACCGCCCGGTCGCCGACCGGCTCGCGAGCGCCTGCTGCAACGCATGACGCAGGCGGGCGAGTCGGCGCCGACGATCGCGCCGGCCCCGGCAATTTCTCTCTGGCAACGCCGCATCACTCCGGACGAAATCGACGCCTGACGGGCCTCGTCCCGCCCTTGGATCGATGTCGCCTCCGTTCCATCAATTGCTGTGCGAGCACGCCTGGGAGGCCGACTATTTTTCGGCCGACTCGTGGGCACAGCTCGACGAACGCCGCCACGCCACGCTCTGCCCGCACCGCGCGCAATTGCCCGAGCAGCGTGCGGAACCGGGTGTCGACAGCGCGCTCTACCGCCGCCGTTTTCTCCGCCCCGAGCTGCCACTCGGCCATCGCCTGTTCGTCTCCTTCGGCGCGGCATTCCTCGCCACGCGGGTGTGGCTGAACGGCCGGCTCATCGGCGAACACTGGGGCGGCTACACGCCGTTCGACTTCGAAATCACCGCCACAGCGCAACCGGGCGAAAACGAGATCGTCGTCGGCATCCTGGGCGAACACGCGACGTTCTTCGACGACAGCCACGCCGCCCCGCTGTGCGATCGGCGTCTCGGGACTCATGCTCGACGCCACCGGCCTCGCGCGTTGGAGCAAACAGTTCGGCCTCGCCCGTCCCTGCCCGCGCTTCGGCCTCACCGGGGAAGTGGCTCTCACGATCCGTCCCCCGCAGGACATCCTCGACGTCTTTCCGTTCGCCGAACCCGATCTCTCATCGCTGCAAGTCGAAGTCTCGCACGAGTTGGACCACGTCGACCGCTGGGAGCTGACCGTGCGCGATCTCACGCACCGCGTCGTGGCGAGCCGGCAGTTCGCACCGCGCGAGACGCAACCGCCCCGCACCGCCACGGATCTGCCGACCACGATAAACCGGCTTCGCCTGAGCTGGCGGATGCCGCCGCTCGACACGTGGTCGCCCGAGAATCCTCGCCTCTATTTTCTCGAAGTGAGCGCGCACATCGGATCGGCAACGACGACTCGCCGCGTCCGCTTCGGCTGGCGCAGCTTCACGATCGAGAACGGGGAGCTCCGTTTGAACGGCCGGAAAATCGTTCTCCGCGGCGAAAGCGACCTCTTTCAAAATCAAGGTTTCCAGTTCCACAATCCGCACGGTCTGGACATTCGAGCATTCCACAATTTCGCCGCCACGAAGGCATATCTCGGCAGCCTGAAACGAGAGCTCGGCATCAACTGCATTCGCCAGCACGCCGCGATCGGGCCGAAAACCGTGTTCGAAGCCGCCGACGAGCTCGGCCTGCTCGTGCTGAACCAATCGTCCGTGTGGTCGCGCGGTTTCTCCCACTACCTCGCCGGCGGCGAGACCTTTCTCGCACAGACAACCCGCGAACTGGCCACGTGGGTTCGCCGCGACCGCCATCACCCGAGTGTCGTCACCTGGGGCGTCGACAATGAGATGCTTCGCATCGGTTCCCAACGCCCGGAAGCGTGCGCGTTTTTTCGTCGCCTTGAGGAGGTCATCGCGCGCCTCGATCCCACTCGCCCGCGCACCTTCGACGGCGGCGCGGCCGTGCTGCCCGATGTCCCGATCTATCACATTCACCACGAGGAAAACTACGACGTGCTCCTGCGTTGTGGCGCGCAGCGCACGCCGTTGATCTTCGGCGAATTCTGGATCGGCGGCCGCAATGCCGAGCGGCGGCTCACGAACGCCTACGAATTCGTCGACGCCGCCGACTACTGGCGCGAGATGAATCGCCTCTGGGCGCGCAAAATCATCGGCCTGCGCCTCGGCGGCGCCGCGGGCGTGATGCCCTACAACTTTACCGCGCAGATCGTCACCTCCCGCGATCCCCGGCGCGAATCCGGCTCTGCGGAACCTTGGTCCGAATCGTGGCTCTCGACCGAAACTGGCCTGACGTTCGAGGCCGCCGCGAAGGCGTCGTTTCGCCACGCGCTCGGTCCGGTGCTCGTGGAATTCGGCACGCGCCAGCAGGCGTTCTACGTCGACGGAGCTGGCTCGGCGAAGATTCCGGTATCGCTCCGCAACGACGGCGAGCGCGCACGTCAGCTCACGCTCCGGGTCTTCGTCGACGAGCGGTTGGCCGAAACGCATTCGCGCGTCGTCGCACCGGGCGAACAGAGCGAGATCGCGGTAAACATCGCGTCCCCGGCAAGCCGGTCTTGCACGGTGCGCGTCACGGTGAGCGACGCCGCCGAAGGCGAACTCGACGCGGCTGTCCGCCGTTTTCATTTTTCCACCCGGCAAAACCGTGTCGCTCGGAGCAGCGTTCGGCTCCGCTACGTGCCAAATCCGTCGGTCGATCCCTACGTCGCCGCGTTGCGCGCCAACGGCTATGCGCCCGAAGCGTGGAATGAGTCCGAGCCGATCGAGGCCTTGCGTGGGAGCGTCCTGATCGTCGCGGCCGACGCCGCGGCGCGTCTGCAGGCGCGAGCCGGCGAGACGGAGCTGCGCGGCTTCGTCGTCGAAAGTCCCGGCACTTTTCCCGGCTGGCTCGGCACAGGCGGAATTTTCGATCTGCGCCAGTCTTACGTTCACAGCAATCACTTTGCCCCGATCCTCGGTCGGCCCGTCGAGCTCATCGACCTCTACCACCCGCATGAGGCGCTCGTGGAGGATCCGGATCACCCTGCCCTCGCCTCGTGGCCGGAGCGACGCTTCACGGGCTTCGACGATGCGGAAGGCGACCTGCTCGCGCGCGGCGTCATCGTGCATCCGGGCCTCTCGCTGCAGAACATCGTGGGCGACACCCAAAACGTCGGCGCCGGAATGAACCTCGGCCGCGCCGACCTTTCGTCCGTTGCGCGCGAGGCCGGTGAAATCGGTTTCCGGCCGATCCTGTCGAGCTCGCGGCGCGAATATGCTTCTCTCGCCGAAGTGACGGTCGGTCGCAGCCGCTGGCTTGTGAACCGGCTGCGGCTCGGCTCTGCGCTGGGAAAACACCCGTGGGCAGATGCGCTCTGGCGCGACTCGCTCGCCTGGCTCGCACCGGCACCGACAACCGCTTCCGCGAAGCCGCCCGGCGTCAGGCTGTTTGATGCGGCGGCACCATTGTGGTCCGAAACGGATTGGGCGGACGCGCACACGCTGGTCCTGCACAATCTGGCGGCCGCGAGCGACGCGTTCCTGGCACTGATCCGCCGAGACATCGGCCAGCTCACGGTGGCGCGCGTCGAGTCACCAAACCATGTCGCGATTCGCGCCGGCGGATTCTTCGCGGGCAGCAAGCACCACGATCTGCTGCGCAGCCCAGTGCCGTTTTCGTCTGCCCTCCTGTGGCCGGACGCTTCGGCGATCGTGGGCGGCTGGGGACTGCTAGCGACAGACGAAAGTTTCGAGGTGACGGGCCACGCGTTTCCCTGGTCGTGGCAAAGCGAATATCCCCGCCACCTCGGCTACGCCGCGCTGCATCTGCGGCGCCATGGACGCGACATCCTCGTGCTCCTCGATCGCCTCGATCTCGACAGTCCCGTGATCTCCTCACGATATCGCAACGTGCTCGAAAACCTCCCTCGCGCACGACCGCAGTCGGCCGCGGACGTCACCTCTTCGCTCGCGTGAGCGTTTCCGCTGTCTCTTCCGTCGGCGCTCCACTTCGGGTGGCCGTGATCGGCGCAGGCGGGTTCGCCGGCGTGCATCACACGGCCATCGCGTCGCTCGAAGAGTCGGGCGAGGTCCGTCTCGTCGGCACCTGCGATCCGGCTCCGGACACCTTGGCGAAAGCGACCGCGAAGTGGGACTTTGCCCGGCGGAGCGTGCGAACGTTCGACGACTACCGAGCTATGCTCGCGGCGCTGCACGGCGGCCTCGACGGCTTGCTCGTTCCCACGCCGGTGCCCCTACACGCCGAGATGCATCGCGCGGGAGTGGAACACGGCATTCCGGTTTACCTCGAGAAACCTCCCACGCTCGATTGGGAGGAACTGGAAACGATGATCGCTGTGGATCGCGCCGCCAGCCGGGCCACGAATGTCGGCTTCAATCACATCGTCGAACCGACGCGGCGGGCCCTGAAACGACGATTGTGCGCCGGCGTTTTTGGCGCGCTGCGGGAGGTGCGTTTCCTGGGCCTTTCCGGTCGGCCAGAGAAATATTACGCTCGAAACAACTGGGCCGGCCGCCTGCTCGTCGGCGATCGGATTCTGATCGATTCCTGCCTCAGCAACGCCATGGCGCACTATGCGCACAACGTTCTCTTTTGGGCCGGCGCTGAGACGGAGATGCAGTGGGCAGACCTTGCCGCCGTCGAAGCCACGCTGCATCGCGCCCACGCGATCGAGGGCGCAGATACGGCGCTGGTCGCGGCGCGCACGACGAAGGGAGTCTCGCTCCGACTCGGAATGACTCACGCGTGGGCCGGCGACGACCGCTTCGTCGAGACGCTCGTGTGCGACGGAGCCACGATCCACTACCGCAGCGGCGGAAATCTCGAGATCGAGTGGCGCGCGCGCGCACGCGAAGTCGTCCCGCTCGCACCCGCCCCTTCGCTTCGGGACAATCTTCGCGCGTGGCTCGCCTTCTTACGCGGTGAGGTGGAGCGACCGACTACCACGCTAGCGGACTGTCGGCCGTTCGCGCTCCTCAACAGTCTCGCGATCCTGTCGAGCGGCGAGATTTTCCCGCTCGTGCACGACCGCCGGCGAGCGAGCGGAGGAAACGGCGAGGAAATCTTTCGCGTGGCACACAACATCGAGCCGCTGCTCGAAGCTTTTGTGGAACGCGGCGAGCGCCCCGGCCTGCCGCCGACGCACGTCGCGACGACCGCCGATCTCCCGAAACTTCGGACATTGCTTCGCCAGATCGCCCACGATTCCCTCCGCTCCGCCCCTTCCACCGCCTGATCGCACGAAGCCCTGCCATGCCCGCACGAACGCCGTTCCACGCCATGACGAAGCCCATGGGCTCGAAGTGCAATCTGGACTGCACCTACTGCTTCTACTTGGAGAAGGAGAAACTCTACCCCGAAGCCGGCAATTTCCGCATGACCCCGGAAGTTCTCGAGGCCTACATCCGGGAATACATCGCGGCTCAGCCGGGCGACGTCGTGCATTTCGCCTGGCAAGGCGGCGAGCCGACGCTGGCCGGCGTCGATTTCTTTCGTCGCGCGGTGGCGCTGCAGCAGCAATACGCGAACGGCCGAAAAATCGAAAACGCCTTTCAGACCAACGGCACGCTGCTCGACGACGAGTGGGGCGAGTTGCTGAGCCGCAACCGATTCCTGGTCGGCGTCAGCATCGATGGGCCGGCGCATCTGCACGACGCCTACCGCGTGGACCGCGGCGGCCGGCCGACCTTCGCCCGCGTGGTGGCGGCGTTGGAATTGCTCAAGAAGCACGGCGTCGAATTCAACACGCTCACGACGGTCCACCGGAAGAACTCGCGTCAGCCGCTGGAGGTTTACCGCTTCCTGCGCGAGGCCGGCTCCGGCTACATGCAGTTCATCCCGATCGTCGAGCGCAACGCAGCCCCGACCGACGAGTCCGGCCTGTGGCTCGCGCCGCCGCCCGATCACGAGGACGCCGGCTCGCTCGACGGACAAGTGACGGAGTGGAGCGTGCGACCCGGTGAATTTGGACAGTTTCTCTGCACGATTTTCGACGAGTGGGTGCGCCGCGATGTCGGCCGTGTCTTTGTGCAGCACTTCGACGCCGCGCTCGCGAACTGGGTCGGCCAGCCCGCGGGCGTCTGCATTTTCTCGGAGCGCTGCGGTCGCGCCGTCGCTGTCGAGCACAACGGCGATGTCTACAGCTGCGATCACTACGTTTATCCGCGCTACAAGCTCGGCAATCTGCTGAACCAGTCGCTCGGAACAATGGTCGACTCTCCGACGCAGGAGGCCTTCGGGGCCGCGAAGGCAGCGCTGCCGCGCTATTGCCAGGAGTGCCCGGTGCGCTTCGCCTGTCACGGCGAGTGTCCCAAGCACCGTTTCCTTCGCACTCCGAGCGGCGAGCCCGGCCTCAATTATCTCTGCGCGGGCTACAAGAAGTTCTTCACCCACGTCACGCCCGCGATGAATACGATGGCCGCGCTCCTCGGCAACGGCCGCCCGCCGGCCGAGATCATGCGCCTGCCCCGCGATCGCTGGCGGCAGTCCGGCTTTCTTCCGACCGCTTGATTCGCGCGCGTAGTTACTCGGACATGCGGGCGCGTTCGACGAGCGCGCCCGCAGAGAACCATCGAGAAGATCAGATCAATTGAGTGTGACGCTGATCTGGCCGAGTTGCGGCGAGTAGGCGTAGGCGGTGTCGGAGAACTCGACCTTCAGGTAGACCGTGCCGGTCGGCAGATCGGCGTTCGGCGTGAAGGCCGTGGAATACCAGTTGCTCTGGATCAGCACAGGCGTCGTGTAGCTGGTCGCCACCAACGTCCAGGTGGTGCCGTTGGGCGAGCTGTAGAACTTCACCTTGGAGAGATCGGAGGCGGCATACTTGTAGATCGCGGCGTTGAAGCGTTTGCAGCCGGTCACGTTGTAGACGACGTTGCCGGTGGCCGTGGACGTCCGCTTGAAGCGGCCCGCGTCGCCGGCGAAGTAGGCGGGATTCGTGGTGTCGACCGCGGTGTTCGTGCTGCGCGAGGTGAGCTTGTTGAAGTCGCCGCAGGTGTCGGTGAAGCTGTTCACGACATAGCCGTTGAACGCGCCGCGATTCGGAGCGGAGGCTGGATAGACGATGTTGCCCCACAGATCGAGGCCGCCGTTGCTGGCGATCACGGTGCCGGAGTTGATGGCCGGTGAGGTGGTCTGAAGTTTGTAGCCGTCGATGGCGCTGAAGCCGTCGCCGCTCGTGCCGGGCGAGACGAAGAGCGGGTTCGAGGTGAGCTTGTTGGCGTCGGCGGGTTCAGACGCGGGGTGGTTGCCGTAAAAATGGTTGTAGGCGAACGTGCCGTATTTGACGCCGCTGACGGTGGGCAGCTCCCATTCGCCGGAACCGAGATTGTAGACGACGTTGTTCGTGAATTCGTAGTTGTTCGTGCTCGCATCGCCATCGGTGTAGATCGGACGCACGGCGCCGACGCTCGAGCCGATGTAGACCGTGTTGTTGTAGATCTTGAGTCCCGTCGGCGTGCCCCACGACAGCGTGAAGATGCCTTTTTGCGGACCGTCGTTGGCGCTGAGGTTGTAGCGCACGATGACGTTCGAGTTGTAGCCGCCCATGAGGAGGAGGAAGCCGCCCTCGTTGTTGTGGCTGTAGTTGTATTGGACGATGGTGTTGTCGCAGAGCAGGTCGACGTCGAAGCCCTGGCCATCGATCTCGTTCGTGCGGCAACCCGACGACTCGTTGAACTGCATCACCGTGTCGGCGGAGCGCGTGGGCCAGATGCCGGCGGAGGCGTTCATGTTGAAGCCGGCGATCGCCTTCAGGCCGGCGCCTTTGCTGACGTTGTATTCGATGACAGAACCGACGTAGCCAAAAACAAGGATGCCGTCGCCGTCGGAGTTGGAGACCACGTTCCCCTGCACCAACAAACCGGTGCTCATCTTCGTGCGGTCGATCGTGGTCATCCAAATGTTGTAGTATTTCTCGTGCCACGCGACGATGCCGACGCGACCGCAGCGATCGACCGTGTTGTCCAGAATGGTGACGCCGTTGAATTTTCCCGACGAACCGATCGAATGCACCGAGATGCCGCCGTTGATGTGCGGATCCATCTGCGAGTTGTTGAAAGACCCGTTCACGTGATGGACGTAGTTGTATTGGATCGTGATGCCGTTCTGCGTCGTCGTCGCCTCGGCGAGGATGCCGTAGCGGGCCACGCCGCCCGTCGTAGCGGTGCCGGAATTATCGGTGCCGGAATCGTTCGTGACCTCGAGATTTTGGACGACCCAGTAACTCTGGTCTTTCAGGTAGACCGCTGCGCCGGAGGCGAGACTCCCGCCGTTGATCACCGGCGCGTTGCCGGTGCCGTAAACGCTGAGCGTGATCGGAGACGTGGAAGTGCCAGAGCCTTTCGGGTAGAGTTGGCCGTTCCAGGTCGCACCGCGTTTGAGCAGGATCTGGTCACCCGCGCCGAACGTGGTGGCGTTGATCTTGGTCAGGCTTTGCCAAGGAGTCGCGGAGGAGGTGCCATTGTTCGAGTCGCTGCCGGCGGTGGCGTCGACGTAGTAAGTGGTGTTGAGCGCATAGGCCACGGGCGCGCAAAAGGCGGCCGCGAGGGCAACACCGGCGAGCATCTGACGGGGAAGCAGTTTCATGGGGTATTCGGGGTGGAGGTTCAGCGCACCGGAAGCCGGCACGCCGTTCGGATGTCCGGACCTAACGACTGCGTCCGAACACCACCGCAATCTAGCGCGCCCCCCGGCGATCGGGAATGTCTCGCGCGGAATTTCGCCTGCCGATTTCGGCAGAACCTGTGCGCGATTCACGACTGCTCGCGATGCGGCACGAACAAGTCGACGAAGTGCGCGGGGAATTCCGGCGACCAATCGCCCGCCTCGGCTTTCGGCAGGAGAATCTCCGAGAACACGCCGCGCCACGACTGCGACTGGCGCCATCGGACCTTCGCGGGCGCATCGCGCAGATTCGTCACGACCAAGAAGCGCGGCTCGTCGCCGTCGCGCAACTCGTCGACGTGGATGCCGGAGCCGGACCACGCGGGTTCGAGCGTGGGACGCACGCCCGCTTGCGCGAGGGCGCGCTGCAGGATCGCGCGGAATCCCTCACCGTTGACGTCGCTGCCTTCGCCCAAGTGGGTGCCGGCGTAAAACACCGTGCCCTGCCCCACGCGCTGGCGCACGATACAGGCTCGGTCGCCGAAACGCCCGATCGGCTCCGCGCCCTCGCCCGCGAGCACGGCGAAGCGTTCGGCGCCCCACACGACTTTCTCATCCGCGAGCGCGATCGGGAAACTGCGACCGCCCTTCGGTCCGCGCATGACGAGCGCCTTGCGGACGTCGTCCGAAAGCGCCGCCGTCTCGAATTCACCTTCCGCCGCCTCGAGATAGTAGGACGAGGTCGTCTCGATCTCGCTCAGTCGCCAGCGCCGCGCCAAATCGCCGCCCGGCAGGCGCGCCTCGTGGCGGCCGGTGGTCGCGTTGTAGCCTGCGAGGTGCGCCTCGACGAGCGCGATGCCGCCAGCGTTCACCCAGCGATCCAGTTGCTCGATTTCGCCTTCGGTCAGGTAGTAACTGCAGGGCAAAATCAGCAGCTTCAAGCCGGCGAGCGTGCCGCGTTCCAAGTCGGCCTGATCGACGAAACGCACCGGAAAATTCGCGCCGTAGAGCGTCGTGACGTAGCGCTCCAGGCTGGCGTGAAGCGTCTCGAGCTTCTGATGCTGCGCGAAGTGGAAGAATTCGTTCTTACGACTCTTCCAGACGCCGATCGCCGGCGCAGCGGCGCGACTGCGCAACAGGCCCGCGAGATGCGGCGTCATTTTCTGGATGAAGGTCCGCATCGCCTCCGTGACGGGCCGCGGTGAGCCGTCCGCGTTCACGAGTCCCCACGCCGGCGCCTCGCGGCCGAGCGACTCGGGACGATATTGCCAGAACATGAAGCCGCGGAACCCCGCGCCGATCTGCGGCAACCAGTCGGCCAGCAGTTGCGGCAGACGGTTCACCGGCTGGTGCATATTCAGCATGCCGCAGTTGAGGTGGCTCTCGACGTTATACATCGGCCGGCCGGCGGCCACGGAGAGGCATTGCACCAGCTGCATCGGTTCAGCGCTGGCAGTCGAGGCGAAGAAACTCGAATCGCGCATGATCGCCGCATCGTCGGGACCGGTGATCGAGTTGAAGATGCGCATCGTATTCGGGACGACGTGCAGGTAGGCGGGCCGTTGCGGATCGATCGCGCGCACGCACTCGAGCCGCCAGTTCGCCTCCACGGTCAACGAGTCCTGCTGGAACTCGCGCCAGTCGATGAAGTCCGCGATGCCGTCGCCCGTGCGCGGCAGCTCGACGTCCGCCCACGTCGGGTAACAGCGCCCCCACACGGCGTTCAAGTGTTCGATCGTGCGATATTTTCGCTCCAGCCAACGATTGAACTCCGTCGCGCAGTGCGCGCAGTAGCACACGAGGTTGCTCCCGTCCTGATAGACCTCGGGCTGCCGCACCGGATAGCACAGCTCGGGTTCGTTCCACACATCCCACATCGCGAGCGCGGGATGCTTTCCGAAGTGTCGCACGGTTTCCTCGAGAAACTTTCGGCGATCGTCGCGAGCGCCAGGATGGTTGTAGCACGGTCCGGGCATGCCGCCGATCTGGCGATGAGCCGACACGCGCGGCTCGATCAGGCGTCCGTTCGCCGTCACTTGCTTGGCATCCGGATGCTTCGTGAACAGCCAGTGCGGCGCGACGTCGAAGATGACGTTGAGGTGCACCGCGAGCTTCTGCTGTCCCGCGAGGTCCATCAACCGGTCCAGATCCTCGAAATGAAATCGACCTTCCTGCCGGTGCGACCAGCGCCACTGCACCCAGAATTTCACGCAGTTCAGGCCGAGCGCTTTCATCGTGCGCAGATCGCCCTCCCAGCAGGTTTCGTCCGGCGTTGGCGCGCGGTAATACTGGGCTCCCAGCACAAAGGGATAATCGCTCATGACTTTTCGGCAGCGGAAACGAAAGGAACGCCCGGCGTCTGCCAGGCGCGGAAATGGATTTCAGGCCGCGCACCGCGGGGCGCGCGTTCATCGGCAAGAAAACCGCCGGCCTGTTTCGGAAAACAGCGCACCGTAACCGCGCGGCGCTCGCCCGGGAACAGCGGCTCGAATGCCCATTCGGCCTCGAGCCACCACGCGTCTGTAATCTCCTCGGGACGCACAAAGAGCGCGACGTCCGCGCCGCGGTTTTCGACGGCGAAGACGCGCTGCCAGCCGTCACCGTCGGTCGGCACCCAATCTCCGCGCGCGGTCGCGACGAGGTCGGAAGCGACCAATTGCCGCGCCGGCGCGTAGAGCTCCGCCACGCGCGTCGAAAAGACATACGTGTTCTCCTGCATCGGCGCGCCGCCTCGCCTCCAGTGCAGGCGCACGAAAAACATCTCGGCGTGCGCCGGTTGGACTTCGAATGCGATCGCGGCCACCAGCACCGAGGCGTTCCCGTCGACCGGGCGTTTCCACTCGCGACGCTCCAGCGCGGCGCCGGACGGCGTGAGCACTTCCAGCGTCAGCGTCACTTCGCCCGCCGATCCTGAATTGTGTAGGTGAACCGTTCCCTCGAAACGCTCGCCGACCGCAAAGCTCAGGCGACGATAATCAAGCGACGCGTGCAGCGACGCGAAGGCCTTCCGCGCCCAGTAATACGCCATCTTTTTCTCGCCGTAATAGTCGACGAGGTTCGTGCACGAAATGTTCGGCCAAGGCTCGTTGAGTTGCCAGATGATGCTCCCGCTATTGCGCGGCTGGCGGCGACGATTCGCTTCGAGGATGAAGCGCAATCCCTCCGCCTGAATCCATTGGCTGCACTCCGTGAAAAGTTCGATGTCGTCGGCGAGGCCGAAGAAACCGCGGTCGCGCTCCGCCGTGTCCCACCATTCGGCGTGATGCCGCCAAACGAGACTGCGCTTCACGTCTGTCGGTCGCAGGTGCGGCGCGGAGAGAAACTTTCCCAAGCTGCGCGAGCTCGAGCAGCCATCGACGCCGAATTCCGAGTGAAACAGACTATCGGACTCGCCGTAGAGCGCATAGTGGTCGCGCGGCCCGACGTATTTCCAGTGGCCGTGCACGTCGTGCATCACGCCCCGGCGGGTCGTCATGTGCTCGACCAATCCCGACGCGGACGTGGGCAGAAACAGGCGCCCGGGATCGTGCCGCTGCACGAGATCGCGCAGCATCGCGAGATTCGGATCGGCGAGCGTCGAGGGGACGTTGTCCGCATCCATGAGCTCGTTGCCGCCGCTCCACACGGCGAGGCACGTGTGGTTGCCTCGCTCGCGCAGCGCGGCCTCGGCCGTTTGCCGCAGCAGAGCGAGAAACTCCGGGCGTTGCGACGGGATGTTGTCCACGCCGGAGCTCGACTGAATGAACTCCTGCCAGACGAGAATGCCGTAGCGGTCGCACAAATCGTAGAAGCGTTCCTGCTCGATTACTCCCCCGCCCCACACCCGCACGAGGTTCACGTTCGCGTCGCGCATGCAGCGCACCACCCACTCATAGTGCTCCGTCGTAACGTTGCCGTAGAGGTGATCGAGCGGCGTGAGATTGACGCCTTGCACGTAGAGCCGGGTGCCGTTCACGACGATCGTGTAGGGCAACGCGTCCGGCGGACCGCCGGGATTCTGCTCGTAACGCAAGCGACGAAACCCGATGCGCCGACGCCGCTCGTCCACGCGTTCTCCGTCCACGCACAACGCGAGCGTCAAAGCATAGAGCGGCTGCGCACCATGCCCGTTCGGTTGCCAGAGCTGCGGCGCGGCCACGCGCAGCGTGCATCGCGCGGTGGTCGTGCCGGCGTCGATGCGGACGCGTTCGCTTCGCAACACGCGCCCTTCGGGATCGGCGAGTTCGACCGCGAATTCTTCGACTGCGCCCGACTGGGCTACGCGCATCAGCTCGGCTGCCACGTTCAAAATCCCCTCGCCGTCCGCGACATCGGTGTCGATCGCCAGGGTCGTCAGCGAAGCGCGACGGTGCACGCGCAGCTGCACCTCGTCCCAGAATCCGATATTCACGAGGCGGGTGGCAAAATCCCACTTGTAGCCGAAGCGGCTTTTTTGCGTGGAGGTGAGCGACGTCCGCCCGATCTGCCCCATCTCGGGTGGCACGCCGCGAAACAACACCTTCAACTCCAAGCGCTCGCGCTCCGCGAACGCCGCGGTGAGATCGAACGTCGCGGGGTGAAACATCCCGCGGTGTTCACCCAGCAACCGATCGTCGACGAAGATATTCGCCTCGTAGTCGAGTCCGCAGAAGTGGAGTTCGATGCGGTCGCCCGTTTCCGCAGGCCGTTCGAGCGTCGTCCGGTAGAGCCACCAGCGATTCTCGACCCACTCGCCGGCGAGGCTCTGCACGTCGACGTGAGGATGCGGGAGCAGGCCTGCGCGATGGAGATCGAAATGCACGCCACCCGGCACCGTCGCGGGCAGCCAGTCCGTGACGCCCATCAACTCGGCGGCCGTCTCCATGCTGCGTCCCTGCAGCGGCACCCAAGGCCAGAAGCCCTTCAGTTGCCAGGATTGGCCGGCCAGAGAGATAATTTTCATGCGAAGAGAAAAAGGCCGCTGGATTCGCTCAGCGCGCGAGGCGCGGATGACGATAGGCGGCGCTCACGCCGCCTATCGCTTTCAGCCGAGGCCGACCTCGAAGCGCCGCTGGCTACGGACCCGACTTGTCCGACGACGGCGGGTGTCCGACGATTTGCTTGTAGACGCGGGAGAAGTGGTAGGGATTCGAGAATCCGAGCCGGTAACCGACCTCCTTGACCGACATCTCGGTTTGCGTGAGCAGCTGCTGGGCGTATTGCACTCGCAGTTGCAGCAACGCGCGCGCCGGCGAAGTCTGGAAAAACCGCGCGCAGCGCTGGCTGAGCACGCGCTGGCTCACGCCGAGCATCCGCGCGAGTTCGGGCACCGATGGGGAATTGTGCATGTGCTGCGTGAAGCACTCGTGCAACCGCTCCATGAAACGCGTCTCCGCCGGCACCGGCGCGAGCCACGGCGCGAGCACCGATGTCGGAAACACGCGCACCAGTCGCCAGAACAATTCCGACATCACCGCATCCTGCACGTGCGCGGACGCGCGGTCCGGGCTGCGCGCTTCGTCGGCGATTTTGTCGAGCAGCGGCACATAGGTCTCCGCCGGCGCCGAGGTGCATTGCTGCGCCGGCGTCACTTCCGGGCGGAAAAAGCGCAACGCCTCCGCCCCCACCGCCGTGCGCGGGAACGAAAACCGCAGACCCGCGTAGTCCAGCGGCGGATCGCAGTAATCCTCGTGCCAGTCGCCCGGCTGCACGACCATCACCGAGTTGTCGCTCAGCCGCAGTTCGTGATCGTTGAGCAGGCAGCGATACTTGCCGCGCAACACCAGGATGATCTCGAACTCCGAGTGCTGATGCCGGCGGAAGACGTAAGGCTCCGCCATGCGATTCAGGATGAATTGCGTGAAAACCGGCTGGCACATCGAGCCAGGATCCTCGTCGTGCGCGCGATTCGCGCGGTTGAGATGCACGATCGCGGGGTTCGGATTGGCGAACACCGTCTGGAGGGCCCGCTTCGGACGGGAGCTGGCGAGGCGATGAGCAGCGGTTTTCGCCACGAGAATAGTTTTTCTCCCGTCGCCCCGCCGGGCAAGGCGGATTGCAGGAGGAAGGGAGCGCGAGGATTCCGTCGTCGGCATGGGGGCATGGTGCCGCGCCCGCGGACGGAGTCCGCGTCGCCAGCGGTTTTTCGGGGGAGTCGGAGGACTTAGGCACTCGCCGTCGATGCCGCGAGCGGCACGTCCTCGTTGAAGCGGCGGCACGCAGGATTCACCCACACGCCTTCGATCATCGTCACCGCCGCATAGGCGGACGGTCCGCGCTCACCGCCTTGGATGGAACGCGCCAGCGCCTCGACCGCGAGCTGTCCCACCGTCTGTGGGTTCTGAAACACGCCGGCCCAACGGCCATCCGGAGCGCGGTTGAGCGTGAAAATCGATCGCGCCGCAACGCTGACGCGCGCGATCGCCGCGACCTCGTCGGCCGCCTTCTCGTCGGGGACCAATATCGCGTCCCATCCACGGCGCGGTGCGCACGCCGCGAATTCCTCCACGCCGGCGTCGCCCCGGAAGGGAACGAGCGTGATGGCCACGCCACGCTGGGCGAGCACGTGCGCCGCGAGCGAGACCGCGCCGTCGCTCTCCTCGCTGTCGCCGCGCGTCACCCAGGCGACACGGCGGTGGCCGGCTTCCGCGATCTGCCGCAACGCCAGCTCGGCGATCTGGAAGTGATGCGGCGTCACCCGCGCCAGCTGCGGCGACCGCACGAAGACTCGTCACCGCCACAGCGGAAAACTGCTCCCACTCGAGCAAGTCGCGACAATCGACCGCCTCGGCCAGCGGCGCCAGAATCACGCCGCGCACGCCGCGCGAGAAGAATCTGCGTCAGTCGCGCGCGCCCCATTTTCGCCGGATCGACCTCGAGCGCATCCAACGCGAAACCGAGAGCGCTCGCGCGCTCGCGCATCCCGCGCATCAGGCCGCGGCCAAACTCGTTCGCCGTGTTCGACCGGCCTTTCAACGCCAGCAGCGCCAGCGTCGCCTTGATCTGCGGCCGGTGCCGTTCGCGCAGCATGAACATCAGTCGACCCAGTTCCGGGTTCGGCGTGTAGCCGATCCGCTTGGCGATCGCACAGATTCGCTGACGGGTGGCGCCCGAGATTTTGGGATCGCCGCGCACCGCATACGACGCGGTGGCGAGGGAGACATTGGCCGCACGCGCCACAGCCGCGAGCGTGGGCCGTTCGGAGCACGGTTCATCCAGCGCAGACGGTGGCGTCGAAAGCATCGATTCGACCATGGCGGAGAGGGGTGGGATGATGGGGTGAGCGGAGCGAATATCTGTTTCCGTTACGGGACGGAGCGGAACTCGCCGGGCCGTGAGGAAAACTCACCGCCCTGAACCGTCGGGACCTTGGGGCGGGATATCTCTTTCGTCACCGCTCGACCCATATCGAACTTTGCCGGTGCATATCCGTTTTCGCGCCGCCGGCGCCGGAAAGCGTTCAGCGCAGGACCAGCCGGTCGCGTGCGGGCAACACCGCCCGCACGCGGCATCCGCTCGGCGCACTCAACTCATACGTCCAGCCGCTGCGGCGGCGCCATCCCTTGACGCGCACCCGCCCCCACGGTGTCGGCACGGCGCCCGACATGCGGTGCAAATCGCCCGGCGCAGGACGAAACCGAATCGTGCGCGAATCCGGTGCGCCCGGAGTCACGCCGAGAATCACCGTGCTGAGAAAAAACGTCGGCGCCGCCGACCAGCCGTGACAATGGCTGCGCGTGAGCCGGCCCGTCGTGAGCGACCACAATTCCCAGAACGTCGTGGCGCCTTCGCGCAGCATGAATCCCCACGAGTTCCGGATCAGCTCCAGCATCGCACGGCCATGCGGTTCACGCGCCAGCAACTCGAGTTGGAAGAAAACGAAAAACGGGCTGCCGGCGCAGACGAAACCGTCCGGCGCACGGTCAACGATCGCCCGACAGCGGCGTGCGCGCATTCCGGTCGCCACGCCCGCGAGCAGCGCGGCCACCTGCGTCTGCTGGCTGCGCACGCGCCCGAGACGTCCGTCGCGATGTCGGCAATCGGCGAACGCCTGAGTGCGCTTGTCCCACAACCGACGATTCACCGCGTCACGCAGCCGCGCCGCTTGCGCCCGCCAGCGCACCGCTTCGCGCTCGTGACCAAGCCACTCGGCCAACTCCGCCGCATCGCCGAGCCCGACGGCGGCGAGGCAGTTCAGGTGCGTGACGGTGCCGTCCACCGGCGTCTCCATCGCGGCCCAATCGAACATGTTCCAGGCCCGAAGCTGGAAGAGGCCGTCGCCCCGCAGGTTCGCTTCGATCCCGGCCACGCACCGCGCCACCCAGACGAACAACTCGCCCGCTCCTTCGTGGTCGCCCGTCCACCAGAGATATTCGCGACAGGACCGCAGCCACAGAAAGCTCCACGCCGGCAGCAGATTCTCCCAACTGCTCGGCACATGGCTCGGCACGAGCGGCAGCCGCTCCAAACCGCGCCCCGCTTGTAGCAGGCCATGCCGCCAAAGCCGCGCGTCGCCGTTCACCACCCAATCGACCAGCGCCTCGTTGCGCGCGTCACCGACCCAGTGCGTCTGCTCGTAGGTCGGACAATCCGTGTAGGTGTCCTCCGCACAACAGCGCAGCGTGTGCGCGCCAGCGCGCCAGATCCGGTTCAGCAACGGATCGGAGCAGGCGAAACGCCCGCGTCCGCTCTGCGGATACGTGCTGACCTCGACGTCCAACCATCGCAGCCGCACCGTGCGGCCGCGCATGCCACGCACGACGAGCCACACGTAGCGAAATCCACGGCGCTGCAGGCTGCGAAATTGCTGCCGCCCGTCACGACACGTGTAGCGCAGCGTGTTGTTCATTCCGGTGGCGAGATTGTGGCGCCCGTCCGGTTGAATGAATTCGAACCCGTGCAAATCGACCCGCACACCCGCCGGCGCCTCGATCTCGAAACCCAGCCGTCCGACCATCATGCGCCCGAAGTCGAACAGCAGACGCACGTCGCGACCGCCCGCCGCCGGCGCGATTTCCCTGCTGTCCATCGCTCCGCCTGCGTGCCTGAGCAGCGGGCGCGCCGCAACCACCTCATCGCCGCACCACTGCGCAAACACATCTGTCGTGAGCAATTCCGCCGCGATCAGCGGCTGCATCCAGCTTTCGTCCTGCCAGGCGTCCCACTGCTCGGCCGACGCTCGCGCGCACTGCAGCGCTTGGGCGCGCGTCGCGCCGTCCGGAAATTTCTCCGCCTGCACGACGCGCGGAAAATCCACCTGCCCCCGCATCGCCGCGGTCTGCTTCGCATCGAGCGGAAACGGTCCGGCGAACGCCCACGCTGCCCCACCCTTTTCGCCGCGATACGCCCACCGAAGCCGGCGCGTCGCCCGCACGGTCAGCACGAACACCGGCAGATGAACGCCGCCGGCAGGCAAGTCGGCCGCGAGCGCGTCGCGATATCCCGGATAGGGAAACACCACGCGGTTCCAACCACGCTTCAACTCGACCCGTTGCGCGATCACGTCGTGGTCCGCCGGCAGTTCGACTGCCGGGTAGCGTCGCTCGCCGACGAGAAACGGTCCCGCGTGATGGTGCGGCCGAATGAACTCCACCGTCTGATCGACGCTCGAATGCACGCTCGTGACGACGAAGCCGCGCACGAAACAAAAGTTGGACGACGTGTCGTGGAGTGCGAAAAGCGGTTTGAGGTCGAGATTCCAGACGTGAGCGGGCGCCCGCACTTCTTCCTCGGCAAGTAACCTCCGCGCTGCGCACGTCTCTCCCGTCAGGTGGGGAATGTCGCGCGCTTCCACGCGGCGCGCGGCGGTCGGGGCGAGCACCGCTCGCCTCCAACGCGCGTCGTCGAAATCCGGCGCGCGCCAGCCGTCTTCCGCTCGGGCGTCGTGATGCTCCTCGAAACCGAGTTGCACCGAGATGCGCGGCGTGTGCCCCGCTTCGGTCGTGGCCGGCGCGGTCTTCCAGTGCACGCCCGTCTGGTCTACAAGATCGCCGTCGCTCGTCACAATGCGCGCGGCGAGTCCGGCCGGCGCGGGCAGATATTGAAAATTGCCGGCGCGCCAATGATTCACCAGCACCGCGACCGCGTTGGGTCCGGGTCGCAGGTGACGCGACAGATCGAAACGGTCATAGCTCCAAAAATGCGGCCACGCCCGCGCCGGGCCGGCGCCGACCCACGCGCCGTTCACCCACAGCCAGTAGCGCGCGTCGGCCGTGAGCTCGATGTGGAGCCCAGCAGGCGAAGCGACGTCCAGCGTCCGCCGAAAACGCACATAGGCGTTGGGCGCCCATACGGCTTGATCCGTCCAAATCCACGGCGTGTTCCACTCCGCCATCGCCGCCGAATCGTCGCGCGACTGCGCCTCGCAATTCACGCCTTACTCCCCGGCGTTGCGCCGGCCCAACACGCGCCCGTCGTCCGCGTGATTCACCGTCTTGGTGCGGATCTGGGTGAAGAAATCCTTGAGGTCCGAAAACCGCCCCACGAGAACCAGACCGTCGTGATCGCCGCGACGACCAACGGAACGCCCAGGCCGAAGATCCGCCAGAACATCGACCACCGCCCGATCGACCACGGCGAGAGCCAGCACCAGAGCGTGCCCACCAGCGCGATCACCGACATGCCCATCGTGAAGGCGAAAATTCCGCCGACCACCCAGCGGTCGCCGCGCGTGTGTTCGGCATCGATTCCGAGCAGGCGTTCCCAGAACGGCGGCTTCGGTTGCAGCGCGTCGCGCTTCGTCCCGCGGCGATGCAGCATCGCTTCCAGATCGAAGTCGCCGCGGTTCGTCGCGAGCGACACGCCGACGTAGAGCGCCGTGGCGATGATCGCGACCCAGAAGTAGATCTCGATGCCGTTGAGCGGAAACGCCGCGCCGTAGAACTGCCGCAGCAAAATGCCGGCGGTCGACAACACCATGCCCGCGATCACGGCCGCCCACGCGCCCGCCGCCGTGCCCTTGCGCCAATACAAGCCACCGATGATCGCGGCACCAGCGCCGCCCACGTAGATGCCCGTCGTGAGCTGGAACCACATCACGACATACTCCGTTTGCTTGAAGAGACTGCCGAAGATGAAGGCGAAAGCCGCGACGCCCACGACCGCCCAGCGCAGCACGCGGACGTGTTGCTGCAGCGAGAACGGCTCCCGGCGCAGCGGCACGAGCACATCCTGCACGAAGATGCTGCTCCACGAGTGAAGGTGCGTGGAGTCGCCGCCGAAAATCCCCATCACCATCGCCGCGCAGAACAAGCCGAGCACGCCCACGGGCAAAAACTCCGCGATCGCGACCGGCACTTCCATTTGCTGGCGCACCTGCGGGTTGCCGATCTGCTGCAGGCTGGCGGCCATCGCGCCGGCGCGGCCGGCGAAATCGGGATGCGTCATCCACGTGAGCGCGCAAACCGCGAGGACGGAGATGACGGCGTATTTCGCGATCTCCGGCATGCGCGCGAGCAGGATGCCCATTTTCGCCTCGTGCGGCGTGCGCGCGGCGGCGTTGTAGGAGCTCGAATTCTGCAGCGCCATCGTGCCGTAGACGCCGAAGAACGTGCTCATGAGAATGAACCAGACGTTGAAATCCTCAGTCCGCCCGAATCCATCGGATTGAGCAGCGACTGGCCCGGCGGCGCGGCGGTGAGCGTCTCGACGATCTGGCGCCACTCGAATTTCTGCGCGAGGACGATCATCAGAATCACGAACGTCGCCTGCGCGAAGATGCCCTCGAGGCAATTCGTGACCATCACGGTGATCACGCCGCCCGAGAGCGTGATCAACACGCTTAACGTCAGCAGCAGCGCCATCAGCGCGACATTGGTCGGCAGCGCGAACCCGCCGAGGTGCAGCTCCACCGGCAGTCCGAGCAGGTGCACCATGAGCCGCGCGCCGACGGCGGGAATGATGCCGAAATTCAGGATGCCCGCCACGAAGGCGAGCATGCCGGTGAACACGCGGAAGCTCCGCCCGTAACGCAGCTCGAAGAATTGCGCGAGCGTCATGGCGCGCGTCTCCCGGAACCGATAGTAGACGAAACCGAGCATCGCGATGATGAGGCCGACCGGCCAGTTGGCCCAGCTCCACCACAGCGTGGTGAAACCGGAGTGCCGATGCACCTCGAAGAGCGCGACGAACACCACGGCGCCCGCCTGCAACTCGCCGCGCGCGACGCCGAACAGGTAACGTCCCGCCAGGCGCTCGCCCGCCATGTAGGCGGCCACGCTACGCATGCAGCGCTGGGTGTAAATGGCCACCGCGATAATCGCGGCCAGCGGCAGCAGCATCACTAACCAGTCGAGAACGTGCACAGCGAAAAAAGGGGCGACGAGTGGACGGAAACCGGGCGGCCCGCACAGGCCGCCCGGTGAAGTTTTCAGCGGGAATCAGAAGCGACGCCGAGCCGAAAACACGAAGCCGCGCGGCGTGCCGCGGAGCCAGCCCGCTTCGTTGCCGGTCGCGTAGTAGTCGCGATCGAAAATGTTGCGGATGTTGACGGAGACGTCCCACAGCTTGCCCGCCGAGTAGAAGAGCATCGCGTCCACCACCGTCGCATCCGGCAGCGAGGCGAAGCGACGCGTCGTGAGCGAGGCGGGCGTCCAGACCTTACGGCCGGCCGCGTAGTTCGCGCCGAGGCCGAAACCGAGACCCTTCATCTCACCGTCGGTGATCGTGTAGCGGATGAGTGCGTTCGCGCGATGCCGGGCGAGGCCCTGCAGCGGCAGACCGATCTGGGCGGCATCGGTGGACGACGAGGTCTCGCCCTTCGTGAAGGCGTAGCTGCCCATCAGCTGAAGATTTTTGGAGAGCACCGCGATGGACGAAGCTTCGAAGCCCTTGGATTCCTGCTCGCCGATCTGGCGCAGGAAGCCGGCGCGCGCGGGATCGCCTTCGACGATGTTGCCGCGCTTCAGCTTGAAGACGGAGAGATTGGCGGCGAGACGGCCGTCGAGCGCGGCGGCCTTCAGACCGACTTCATACTGTTCGCCGGTCTCGGGCTTCAGGATCGAGCCGTCGGGATTGGAGTTCGTGACGATGATGTAGGCTTCGCTGTAGCCGGCGTAGAGGGAGACGTCCTTGTTGAAATTGTAGACGAGTCCGCCGCGCGGCATGTAGTTGGGCTTCGCGTAGAATTTATTGCGCCCGAGATCGAGGTCGGTGACCGGCTGCTGCGGCGGCAGCGGCCATTTGATCTGCGTGGCCGAGATCTGCTGGAAGTCGTCGTAGCGGAGCGCGAGGTTCACGCCGAGCTTGCCGTCGAGGAACTTCATCGAGTCGCTCACGTAACCGGCCCAATACCACGTCTCGGTGCGGCGGTGACCGTAGCGGAGATTGTTGAAGACCTCGTCGCCGTATTGGGCGGAGAGCGCGGCGTAGGAGAGATTCGAAAGATCGATGCTGGAGAGCAGGCCGTTGTAGAGCGTGAGATCGTCGACGTCCTGCGTGACCTCGAGACCCGTCGTGAAGGTGTGCTCCACGGAGCCGGTCTCGAATTTGCCGACGAGGTCGAGCTGGTTGAAATAATTGCCGACGAGACGGTCGGTGTATTGCGGGCTGCGCACGAGCCAGTTGGCCGGCACGCTGGCGGGCACGCCGCCGATGAGCGGGGTGCCGTCGGGCGCGACGATCACCGTCGCGACGGAGCCGCTGGTGGCGAAGCCGAACGTCATGCCGCCCTTGTCTTCCTTGTGACGCGTGAGCTGGAGCGCGTTGCGCAGCAGCCACTGGCGACCGAGGTTCTGCGTCACCTCGAGGTTGAACGCGCGGCGCGTCGATTTCTCCTCAGAGAGATCCTCGCCCGGGTTGAACTTCTGCGGCAGCTTGACGAGCGCGTCGGTGTAGGGATTCCAGAAATCCGCGTTGTATTCGGCATGCGTGATCTGTCGGCCGTATTCGAGGGTGGCGCGGACGGTGGTGTTGCGGGTCGGGCGCCACTCGACGGTCGGGCGGATGTATTCGCGCTTCAGCGTCACGAAGTCCTGGAAGTCGTGCGAATCAATCCAGTTCGTGATGACGCGATACGCGGCGTGTTCGCCGAGCTTGCGGCCGAAATCGAGCGAGGCCTGGTAATAGTCGTTGTCGCGCACCTGCACGAAGATCTCGGTGATGGGCTTGCTGAAATCCGGCTTCTTCGAAATGCGGTTGATGATGCCGCCGAGGCCGAAGGTATTGCCGTAGAGAATGCCGGCCGGACCTTTCAGAATTTCAACGCGCTCGACGTGCATTTGCTCGGAGGGCACGCCCTGCGGCTCGCGGAAACCGTCGAGCAGCGGCACGAGGATGTTGAAGCCGCGGACCTGGATGTCTTCGGTCTTGTTGTCGGAAGTCGTGACGCCCGGCGCATAGCGCAGGAGTTCCTGCACGGTGTTGGCGCCGAGGTCGCGGATGAGTTCCTGGTTAACGATCGAAATGGTGGCCGGGATTTCCTGCAGCGGCTGGTTCAGCTTCGTGCCGGAGCTGGCGTTGGTCGACATGTAGCCGCGGTCTTTCTCGGTCGAGACGACGAACTGCGGCAAAGTGAACACTTCGGTGTCCTTTTCCTTCTGAGGTTCGGCCGGGCTGGCGGCCTGCGCGTGGGCCAAGCGGGGCTGAAGCAGCGCGGCGAGCGTGAGGGCACAGGCGACGGCCTGTCCTCGACTGCGGAGCACACGGAGTGCGGGGGCGAACGGGGTCTGCATTGGGCGAATAGATCGGGGTTGGTGCCGCCCCGGCGCGGATGCGTTCGGGGCTGGGCACCTGCTCTGCGCCGGCGACCTCCCCGCAGCAAGAGCTGCCACGGTGAATCCTTCACTCGCCCGCAGGCAACCCTGCGCTGGCGGACGGAGGTGGAAATTTCGCCGCAAAATGCCGAATTGGAAATGCGCTTCCGGTTGTCGAACCATCGGCATTCGCTACGGCTCCGCCTCGGTTCAGTTCCCTTCTCTTCCCATGATGCTCGTCGCCGTTCTCTCCCTCAGCGGTCTTTTCCAAGACCACATGATTCTCCAGCGCGGTCGCGCCAACCCGATTTGGGGCGGCGACCGTCCTCGCCAAACCGTCACGCTCACGGTGGAAGGAGCACCGCAGGCCGTGAGCGCATCAACGGTCGCCGACGAGGCCGGGCGCTGGACGCTCCACTGCCCCAGCTTGCCGGTCGGCGGTCCCTATCGGCTGCGCATCACCGGCTCGAGCGAGCGCGTCCTGGAAGACGTGCTCGTCGGCGACGTGTGGGTCGCGGCCGGGCAATCCAACATGCAGTTTCCGCTCGGCGGCGTGATCGACGCCGCGCAGGAGCTGCGCGACGCGCAGTTCCCCGCCATTCGCGTCGCCAAGGTCCCGCAACGCACCGCGCCGACGCCCGCCGCGGATGTGCAGGTCGAATGGCGCGCCGCCACGCCGCGAAACGCCGTCGAGTTCAGTGCGGTGGCCTATTTCTTCGCGCGCGAGATTCATCGCGCCCAAGGCGTGCCGATCGGCGTGATCGACGCTTCGTGGGGCGGCACGCGTGTCGAGGCGTGGGCGAGCGCCGAAGGATTGCGCTCGGTCTGGCCGGCGGTGGACACGGAGCTCGCCCATCTCGCCGCGGTGGCTCCCGACACGCCGAAAATCCAAGCGGCCTACCAGCGCACGTTTCAGCAGTGGGTCGCCACCGCTTTCCCGCAGGACACTGAAAACCTCGGCGAAGCCCGCGGCTGGGCCACGATCGACTGCGACGACCGCGCGTGGCCGCACATCGATCTGCCTGCAACGGTCCAGAGCGCCGGGCACGCGGACAACGGCATCTTCTGGTTCCGCCGCGATCTCGATCTTCCCGCTGAATCGGCCGGCCGCAACCTCGTGATCGAACTCGGCGCGATCGACGACCGCGATCATACCTATTTCAACGGCGAACTGGTCGGGCACATCGGCATCGAAACGCCCAACGGCCACGAAATGCTTCGTCGCTACACCGTGCCAGGCCGCCTCGTTCGGGCGGGACGAAACGTGATCGCGGTGCGCGTCTTCGACCACTACGGACTCGGCGGCTTCATGGGACCGGCCCGCGCGCTGCTCGCCCGCAGCGGCGATCACGTCCAGCCGCTCGTCGGTCCGTGGCGCTGGCAGGTCGAGCGCACAATCCCGAAAGTGCCCGACAGCGTTTTCGCGACACTCCCGCCGCTGCCGCCGGAGATCAACTTCCCCAATCACCCCACCGCGCTCTTCAACGGCATGATCGCCCCGCTCATCCCGTGCGGCCTGCGCGGCTTCATCTGGTATCAAGGCGAGTCCAACGTCGGGCAGCACGACAGCTACCAGCAACGCTTCACCGCGCTCATCCGCGATTGGCGCGGCCGTTGGGGCCAGGGGCAATTGCCGTTCTATTTCGTGCAGATCGCCAACTTCGAGCAAAACGGCCTGTGGGCTCTCTTGCGCGAAGCGCAGACCCGCGCGCTGGCCGAGCCGGAAACAGGCATGGCCGTGACCATCGACGTCGGCGAGGCGCGCGACATCCACCCGCGCAACAAGCAGGACGTGGGGCGTCGCCTCGCGCTGCTCGCCCGCGCCCGCGCCTACCGCGAGCCCGGTATCGTCGCCACCGGCCCGACCCTCGCGCGCGTCGAGATCGACGGCGCCATGGCGCACGTTCACTGGAACTCCGCCACTGGCCTGCGCACTCGCGACGGCCCCTCTGCCGTGCTCGGCTTCGAACTCGCCGGCGCCGATGGCAAATTTCACGAAGCCGTCGCCCGTATCGCCGGTGAAGTCGTGACCGTCACCTCGGCCGCCGTGCCCGCGCCGCGTCACGTGCGTTACGCCTGGGCCGACAGTCCGGCGACCAACCTGGTGAACGGCGCCGGCCTGCCGGCAGCGCCGTTCCGCACCGATACCTACTAGAGAGACAACCCATCGAGGTGCCGCAGCGTGCGGTAGGGCGGGACCGCTGGGCCCGCCGAAACACGCTCGCGGCGCGCCCAGCGGTCGCGCCCTACCTCTCTGCACCGCCGTCGTCTCTTCCTCGCGCTATTCCCACTCACGCTCGCGCGCGAGCGCGCCGGCTTCGCGCCCGCCATCCCTCAGAGGAAGCGCTGCAGGAAACTCAGGATCTCGACCGCGTAGTTGCCGCCCTTGACCGCATACTCGTCCTTGTGACGGAGCAGGCAGAAGCCGCCCAACGCTTCGACCTTCTCCTTCATCGGCGGACCGAACGACGGATGGTGGATGCCTTTCTCCGGCGGCGAGTCGGGCGCGAGCGGCGTCAGCGGATCGTCGTAATAAAGAAACACCGGCGGATCGCCCGCAGTAACGTGATCGATCGGCGACACCTCGCGATAAAGTGCGAACGCCTTCTCGGTGTAGAGCTCCTCGCGCGGCAGTTGGAAAATGATCGGTGCGAGGTCGATCTCCGCGAGCCGGCCCCCCACGTATTTCTTGATGAAGCGCAGGTCGTAGGACGTCTGCGCGCCCCATACGAAGCTGCACGACACTCGCGTCGACTCGCGTGCGACGGGATCCGCGCTGTCCGATTGCGCGAGATCGTCATGGAAATTCAACCACAGCGCGATGCCCGCGCCCGCCGAGCCGCCGCACAGGGCGACGCGCTTCGGGTCGAGATGCAGCTTCGCCGCATTCGCGCGCAGGAACTGCACCGTGCGTCCCGCATCGAGCATCGGGCCGGGCAAGGGCACGCCGGGCCCGCAGTAGCGGTAATTGATCGCCGCGACCGAGTAGCCCTGCCCGAGCAGACCGAGCAGCATTTCCGGCGTGATGATCGACTTGTCGCTCGAGACGAACCCGCCACCGTGAATAAAGACGACGAGCGGCGTCGGCGCTTGCTGCGCCGCCGGAGCGATCCAGAGGTCGAGCACCTGACGCTCGTGCTCGCCGTAGTGCACGTTCGCGAGATTCGGGAGCGGTTTTTCGGGCACCGCGGGTGTCGCGCACGCGACCGCGGCGAGCCAAGGCAGAATAAACAGAAGACGATTCATGGGGTTTGTTCCCGGCCCAGCACTAGCGCCGCGCGCCGGTATCGCGCAAGCAACCACGCGAGCCGGTGACCGGCTACGGACAATTCATGTCGCTTTCGGTCGGCCGGATACCTTTTTTCCGCGCCTCAGGCGGACTCATGCAGTTGGCCTGATTTCTCTCAGCGATATCCGAGACTAAAAAATGCACCGGTAGGCCAGCCCGCTCGCGGGCGCCCCTAGAGCGCGAGCAAGCTCGCTGCCCGCGGTCAACGGTCCGACTCCGGCTCAACGCGCACTTTGCCCTGCCTGCGAAGCGCTGAAGGGCCGGCGAAGACGGCCGCGCTCGGCGGCTCTTTCGGCATCGGAAGTTAGCTGAAATTCGAGCCGACCGCCACCGACGATTTGCGCGTGCATGATTTCGAGACCGTCGTGGCGACGACCGTCGATGGCGACTCCGGCGACATACGGCGGCAACTCGCGCCCGCGGCCACCGCGAGCTTCGATCACCCATTCCCGCCCGGCCTCGAACCGCAACGTCCCGCGCGGAAAGCGCGGCGCGCCGAGCACGTAGCCGGAGTGCCCGCAGGTCAGTGGAAAGAGCCCCAGCGTCGAGCAGACATACCAAGCGGCCATCGCGCCGTTGTCTTCGTCGCCCGGGAAATGGTCGGGCGTGTAGAGTTCGTCCACGACCCGCCGCACCCAGTGCTGCGTGCGATCCGGCCGGCCGGCGCAGGTGAAGAGATACAGCACGTGATGCACCGGCTCGTTGCTGTGCGCGTATTGCCCGAACGGCACCGCGGCCATCTCGGTCATCTCGTGGATTTCGTGCGGATACATTCCCGTCTCGAAACGCGGCGGCAACACGAGCATCCGGTCGAGCCGGCGGACAAAGGCCTTCGCGCCACCGTGCAGCGCGATCAGCCCCGCGGCGTCGTGCGGCACGCTCCACGCGTATTGCCACGCACTGCCCTCGATGTAGTCGGCTGACCATTCGAACGCAGAGAACGGCGCGCGCCACTTTCCGTCCGCCAACCGGCCGCGAAAAAAAAGCGTGCGCCGATCGAAGACGTTGCGATAGTTCGCCGCGCGCGCGCCGATGGCTCGCGTCAGCTCACCGCGTCCGAGAGAGCGCGCGAAACGGTCGATCGCGTAATCGCCGTGCGAGTAGTCGAGCGTCCGCGCCACCGAGTGTTGCGCGCGATCCGCCGGCACGTAGCCGCGCGTCGCAAAATCGCGCCCACCGATCCGGCCGAACTGTGCCGTGTCGGATTCCGCTGTCGCCTCCTTGAGCATCGCCTCGAGCGCCGTATCGGCGTCGAACGCGCGGATGCCCTTCAGCCACGCATCGGCGATCACCGCCGTCCCGTGCGAGCCGACCATGCAGCCGCGATAGCCGGGACTCACCCAATTCGGCAGCCAGCCGCCGGCGCGATAGGCGTTCAACCAACCGGCGATCATGTCGGCCAGCACATCGGGCGCGATCAGACTGAGCAGCGGAAACAACGCGCGATAACCGTCCCAGAAACCGAAATCGGTATACATCGGCCCGTCGTGCACGCGGCCGTCGAACGGACTGTAGTGCCTGCGCCGTCCCTTCGCGTCGGTTTCGTCGATCCGGCGTGGAAACAGCCGGCAGCGATAGAGCGCGCGGTAAAAGGTCTGCCGCTGCGCGAGCGTCGCGCCGTCGAGACGGATCACGCCTAGCGCCTCTTCCCAAACGCGCGCCGCCGCCGCGCGGATTTGCGCGAAGCTTCGGCCAGATAGTTCCGCGCGCGCGTTGTGTCGCGCTTGCTCGGCGTCGATGAGCGAAGTGGCGATCCGCAGCGTGACCGCGCCGTTGCGCGGCCGTCTCACCCGCAGCCAGAGTCCGGCGCCCGAGAAATCCGGCACCGTCGCACCGTTCGAGGCGAAGGTCCCGGAGTCGATCACCTCGGCGTCAATCTCGGCCACAAAATGCGCGCGGAAATTCTCCGGCGCGCCGCCCTGGTTCGACGTCGAGTGGCCGTAAATCCACCCGTGCGCACCGGGCACGCGCGTCACGGCGCCGCGGCCGGCCTGCAAGGCGATCCAGAGATCGCCCGCGTGCGCGCACGTGAAGCGGAAGCAGCCGCCGTGCGCCGTCGGCGCGATTTCCACTCCGATGTCGTAGCGCTTGAGGTGCGTGCGGAAATAGTCCGGCCGCGCGATGGTGGTCGCCGCGTCGTAGGAGGAATCGACGACGCCGGCCTGCGTGGGCGCTGCATTTCCTCCCGCGCACGTGACGAGAAACTCGCCGTAGTCCCCGATCCACGGACTCGGTTGCCGCGTCGCGCGGAAACCTTGCAGCTTCGCCGCGCGCCGGTCGAAGAACCAGCGGCCGCTCGCGCTCTGCGGTGACCAGCCGACCGCGCCGTGTGGCACCGTGGTCAGGGGCAGCGTGTTACCGCGCGAGAAATCCGGATCCGAGTCGGTGCCCTGGCGGGTGTCGATCAGATCGAGCACGTCGTTCGATCCGACGGCAGCGAGCGGTTCGGAGCGCATAGTTTCTCAGCGCAGGTAACGCTCCAGGAAACTCCGGATGTCCTCGGCCCAAGAGCCGCCGGTCGCGACATAGTCGTCCTTGTGGCGCAGGAGGCAGACGCCTCCGGCCCGCTGAACTCGCGCCTGCAATGGCGGACCGAAGGCCGGGTGATGCGCGCCCGTGCTCGGCGGCGCGTCGGGCGGCAAGCGCGTGCGCTGCTCCTCGTAGTAGAGCATCACGGGCGGATCGCCGGCACCGGCGTGCTCGATCGGCGAGATCTCGCGGAACAGCGCGTGCGCGATCGGCGTGTCGAATTCCTCGCGCGGCATTTGATAGAGAACCGGACCGAGTTCGTTGTCTACGAGATGCCCGCCGATGTAGCGGCGAAAGAAGGTCGGATCGTAGGACGTCTGCGCGTCCCACACGAACGCGCAGGAAACGCGCGTCGACTCGCGCGCCACCGGATCGGCGCTGTCCGGCTCCGCCAGGTCGTCGTGAAACGCCAGCCACAGCGCGATGCCCGCGCCAGCCGAACCGCCGCACAGCGCGACACGCCGCGCGTCGAGGTGCCAGCGCGAAGCGTTCGTCCGGAGGAATTGCACGGCGCGTCCCGCATCGCGCATCGGCTCCGGCAGCGGCACGCCCGGGCCGCAGTAGCGGTAGTTGATCGAGGCGACCGCGTAGCCTTCCGCGAGCAGACGCTCGAGCATGCCGTGCATCTGCAGCACGATCGATTTATCCGCGGAAACGAAGCCACCGCCGTGGATGAATACCACGAGCGGAGACAGCTTGTCCGAAGCCTGCGGCAGCCAGAGATCGAACACGTGGCACTCGTGCGGGCCGTAGGACACGTTGCTGGCCACCGGCGGCAAATCCGCGGCGGCCAGAGCGGAAGCGGGAAAAAGCAGACTCACAGCGAAGAGGAACGGGGCGATTTTCATGCGGCGCACGCGGAACGGGGAAGTCGCATGCCGGCCACGCTAGGTCGGCGCGCGCGGGAATTCACGCCCACAATCCTGCCTGCTCCCCTTTCGGCATATCTATTTCTGCCCGCTCACCCGCGCCTCTTCCTCGCGGCGGAGTTCGCGTCGGAGGTATTTGCCGACGCCGGACTTCGGCAGAGCCGCGCGAAACTCGACCAAGCGCGGCACCTTGTAGGAAGCGAGCCGGCTTCGGCAATGGGTGAGCACCTCCTCGGAGGTCAGCGCCGCGTTGGATCGGCACACCACGAAGGCTTTCACCGTTTCTCCGCGATAGGGATCAGCAACGCCGATCACGAGCGCCTCCTGAATTCCAGGATGGAGAAAGAGACTTTCTTCCACCTCGCGCGGATAGACGTTGAATCCGCCGGCGATGATCAGGTCCTTCTTCCGGTCCACGAGGTAATAGTAGCCGTCGGCATCGCGGTAGCCGATATCGCCCGTGTGCAGCCAACCGTCGCGCAGCACGCGGGCCGTCTCCTCCGGCGCTCGCCAATACCCGGCCATCACCTGTGGGCCGCAGATCACCAATTCGCCCGCCTCGCCGATCGGCAGGTCGCGCGTTCCGGTCTCCACGTCGACGATCCGCACTTCCGTGTCCCGCACCGGTTGTCCGATGCTGCCCGCGACCACCGCGCCATCGACCGGGTTCGCGTGCGTGACCGGCGAGGTCTCGCTCAGACCGTAGCCCTCCGAAATGCGACCGCGGCGCAGCATCCGCTCTTGAAACGCGTGCATCACCGGCACCGGCAACGGCGCGCCACCGCTCATGCAGACGCGCACCGAATCGAAATGCTCCGGCGTCGCGTCGGGCGAGTTGAGGATGCCGATGAACATCGTCGGCACACCGTGAAAAACCGTTGGCCGCCAACGCCGGAACAGCGTGAGTAAGACGCTCACCTCGAACCGCGGCAGGATCAGCACCGTCGCACCGTGCGCCACGCCGGCCGCGACGACACAAGTGAGCGCGAAGATGTGAAACATTCGGCAACGCCGCGACCAACACTTCGTGATCGGCGCGCCCAAGCCCGACGCACTCGGCGGATTGCCCGACATTCGCCGCCAGGTTCGCGTGCGTGAGCATGGCGCCTTTCGAGCGTCCGGTCGTCCCGCCCGTGTATTGCAAGCAGGCGAGGTCCTCCGGCGCGAGTGCGACGGATTGCGGCTCATCGCTTCGTGCCAGCAAGTCGGTCCAACTCACTGTATCGCCCACCCGCGCGGCGGCGACGCCATCGCAGCCGCCGCAATCGGCGAACACGATCCGCGCCCGTGGCGCGCAGGCGGTCGCGGCGTGCACGACGATTTCGCGGCAACGCACATCGGCAACGACGAGCTTCACGCCGGCGTTGCTCCATTGCGTGGCCGCTTCGGGCAGCGAGTAGACGGTGCAGGTGGGCGTCGGAACCGCCCCGATTTCCCACGCCGCGAAGAGCGCCACGGCAAACTCGATCGAGTTCGGCAGCATGAGCGCGATGCGATCGCCGCGTGCCACGTCGCAGGCTTGGAATCCCGCGGCGACGGCGCGCACCTGCCGGTGGAATTCGCGGTAGCTGATCTCTCGATCGCCACAAACAAACGCCGTGCGGTCGGGCACGCGGGCGGCGGTCTGCGCGAGCAGCCGCGGCAAAAACAATCCAGGGGTAGGCATGGAGGTTCCCTCGACGCAGGTGGAGTAGAATGCGGGAACGTCGGAGGACCGCCTACGGCTGTCCTACCTCCACCAAGGCGCAACGCCGCGCGCCTATCCAGTCGGGCACTCGAATATCCGATCTGCAAAGTCACTTCCCCGCGACCGAAACGGCCAGCCGTGGCAATCGCCGAAGGCGGCCACCTTCCCCGTCTCGTTTCGCTCATCCTGCCCGCAAAGATAACGGGTAAAACTGAGGCCCGTTTGCATCGGATGGCTTGCGACGGGACGCTTCGGCCACGGTCGCAACCCACCCCTTGCGCGCCTTCCGCGCGAGCACCGCGCCACCTTCTCGTCGTGCCAGCCTCTTCCTCGTCCTCTCCGTTTTCCCTCAACGCGTCGGGCTATTTCGAATTCCGCGGCCAGCGGATTGTGCCCGCCGGCGTGAACTACTGGCCGGCCACGTGCGGCGTCGAAATGTGGCGCGTGTGGCCCGCCGCGGAGATCAAGCGCGACCTCAGCTTGATTCGCGAGCTGGGCTTCAACTGCGTCCGCTTTTTCCTGCGCTGGCAGGATTTCGAGCCGCAACCGGGCAAATACTCCGCGGCGTGCTTCCGGCGGCTCGCGGAGTTTCTCGAGTGGTGCGAGGAGCGCGACCTCCTCGTGCAACCGTCGCTGATGGTCGGCTGGATGAGCGGCGGCATTTTCTGGCCGGAATGGAAGGGCGATAAAAACCTGTTTGCCGATCCGCTGATGCGGCGCCGCGCGTTCGCCTTCGCCGCCAAGGCCGCGAAGGTCTGCTCGCGCTTCCCCGCCACCGTGCTCGCCGTGGATCAAGGCAACGAGATCTGCTGCTTGCCGGATTGCCTCGCTGCACCGCCGGCGGCGGTCGAGAGTTGGTGCGCGGAGTTCAACCGCGGCATCCGACGCGGTTTCCCGTCCGCGTTGATCATCTCCGGCAACGAGCAGAGCCAGGTCACCGCCGACACCGGCTGGCGTTTCGGCGCGCAGCCCGGCTGCGACCTTTACTCGATGCACGCCTACCCGAACAGCGCGTGGCATTCGCTCTCGTTCGACGGCATGACCGATCCGCTCGGGCAAAGTCTCCTGCCGTTCTACACGAAATGCGCGCGCGCCTTCGGGGCGGTCATGGCTCAGGAATTCGGCACGATCTTCACGATCGGGGACTGTTGCGACACTTACCTGCGCGCGATCCTCGCCGGCTGCTGGGATGCGGGCGCCAACGGCTTCCTGTGGTGGAGCCTCCGCGACTTCGCCGCCGAAGGTCACCCTTACAACAAGAACGCCTTCGAAGGTCCGCTCGGGCTCGTCGGCGCCAACGACCAGGTCAAGACCGTCCTCCGTTCCTTCGCCGAGTTCACCGCGACGCTGCCGGACCGAGCCGCGCCGAAAATCGACCAGGGCGACGTCGCGCTCTACTGGCCGCGCCACTACTACCTGCGCGACGACCCGCTCAATCCCGGCAACGATCCGCGCGCGCTCTCGCGCCGCCTCGTCATCGCCAACTTCGCCCTCAGCCAGCTCGGCCACCGCGTCGGCATCGTGCGCGGCGACCAGCCGCTCGACGGCATCAGCGCCCACACGATCGTCATCGCCGGCGCCGCGCTCACCTCCGAGGAAGTCACCGCGCTCATCCCGTGGGTGAAGGCCGGCGGTCGCCTCGTCTGGCACGGCATCGACGTCACCACGTGGGGCGAAGCGCTCAACGAGCTCGTCGGCGCGTCGCCCGCCGACCTCTGCGCGCCGCGCGCGCTCGGCGTCCGCGCGTTCGGCAAGCACTGGGATTTCCGCGATTTCCCGCGCCACATTTTCCTCAACGTCATCCCGTCCGACGCCCGCGTCGTCGCGCGCGACCGCACAAAGCGTCCGGTGATCCTCGAGCACGCGCTCGGCCGCGGCTCCGTCGTGGCCTGCCTTGCCCAACCCGACGACGCGTTCGCGGCGCAGAGCGACGAGCGCTCCGTCCGTCCGCAATGGCTGCGCTGGTATTCCGGAATGCTCGCCTTGGCCGGAGTGTCGCGCACACTCCCGGCATGAGCGACCGCGCGGCCCCCGAAATCTTCGGCGTCGACATCGGCGGCACCAAATGCGCCGTCAGCCTCCGCCGCGGTTCGGGCCGCGTGCGCGAACTCCACCGCTTCCGCACCGGCAAGCCGGCGCGCACGCTCGAGGAAATCGCCGGCGTCATCCGCGAACACCGCTCGTCTCCGCGCGCCGTCCTCGGCATCGCCTGCGGCGGCCCGCTCGACGCCGCGCGCGGCTTGATTCTCTCGCCGCCGAATCTCCCGGGCTGGGACCGCGTGCCGGTCACCAAAATCCTCACGCGCGCCACCGGCGGCCTGCGCTCGTTCCTCATGAACGACGCCAACGCCAACGCGCTCGCCGAATGGCGTTTTGGCGGCGGTCGCGGCAGCCGGCTCATGATTTTTCTCACGGCGGGCACCGGCATGGGCGCCGGCATCGTCGTCGAGGGCCGCCTGCTCGAAGGCGTGTGCGGCAACGCCGGCGAAGTCGGCCATCTCCGCCTCGCGGAAGATGGCCCGGTCGGCTTCCACAAGGCCGGCTCGTTCGAGGGATTTTGCAGCGGCGGCGGGATCGCGCAGCTCGCGCAATTCCTCCCGTCCGCCGACCAACCCGCCGATCTCGACGCCTGGATGCGCGACCACGCCGACGCGCACGCGATCGCCCTCGCCGCGCGTCGCGGCGATCGCACCGCGCGCGCTGTCTTCGCCGAAAGCGGACGGCGCCTCGGGCAGGCGCTCGCGCTGCTCGTCGACGTGCTCAATCCCGACCGCATCGTCATCGGCTCGCTCTGGCTGCGTTGCCGCGACCTGCTCGAGCCGGAGATGCGTCGCGTGCTGCGCGCCGAGGCCTTGCCCGACTCGCTGCGCGCCTGCCGCATCGCGCCGGCGAAACTCGGCGAATCGCTCGGCAACTACGGCGCAATCTGCGTCGCGCTTCACGGTTTGCGCCAGCTTCACCCGAAACCCTAGCTTCCTGCGCCATGCCCCCTCGCCCCAATGTGCTTTTCTTGCTGAGCGATCAGCACAGCCCGCATTTCCTCGGCTCGGCCGGCCATCCGGTCGTGCAGACGCCGAATCTCGACCGGCTCGCGCGCGAGGGCGTCGTGTTCGACCAAGCATATTGCCAGAGCCCGCTTTGCTGCCCGAGCCGCGCGTCGCTCGTCACCGGCCGCTACTGCCGCGATCTCGGCATCTACGACAATCAGCACATTCTCGAGTCGAACGGCTCGACGTTCCCCCGCGCGCTCGGCGCGGCGGGCTATCGCACGTGCGTCATCGGCAAGACGCATTTCAACGGCGAGCAATTCCAAGGCTACCAGGAACGCCCCTACGGCGACCTCTTCGGCCAGGCGCATCAGCCCGATCCGCGTCGCCTGCCCGGCCGCGGCGATTCCGGCCTCGGTGGCGTCATCGAGGCCGCGGGTCCGTCAGGTATTCCGCTGCCGCTCACGCAGACTGAAATCTGCGTCTCGGAATCCGCGAAGTGGCTGCAGACGCACGTCGCCAGCCGCGGCGGCCAGCCGTTCTGCCTCAGCGTTCATCTCGACAAACCGCATTTCCCGATCTGCCCGCCGCCGGAATATTTCAAGCGCTACGAAGGCCGCGTGAAACTGCCCGACCTGCCGCCGGGATTCCTCGAGAAAGAAGTCCCCTTCGTCCGCGCCGCGATGCGCAACTTCGGCATCTGCGATCCGGACCGCGCCGACCGCGCCGCGCACGAGCACGCGTTGGCCGCGTATTGCGGCTGCGTGGAATGGGTCGACGATGCTGTCGGTCGCGTGCTCGCCACGCTCGACTACCTCGGCCTCGCCGAGAACACGCTCGTCATCTATTCTTCCGATCACGGCGAAATGGCCGGCGAGCGCGGCACGTGGCAAAAGTCGGTTTTCTACGAAGCCTCGGCGCGCGTCCCGATGCTCATGCGTCTGCCCGCGCTCGGCGCCGTCGGCGGCAGACACGTCACGACGCCCGTCGGCCTCATCGATATGTTCCCGACGTTCTGCGACCTCGCGGGCGCGGCGACGCCGGCCGAATGCGGCGGCACCAGCCTGGTCCCGCTCCTGCGCGGCGGGGCGATCGCGCGCGACGCGATCTTCAGCGAGAGCGTCGTCATCCATTCCCCGAACGACGCCGGCTGCATGATCCGCACCGGCCGCTGGAAGTATAACGTCTACCTCGACGGCGCGGAGGAACTCTACGACCTCGTCACCGATCCCGGCGAGTGGACCAACCTCGCCGCTTCGCCCGCCCACCGCGCCACGCGCGACGAGTTGCGCGCGCGCGTCCTCGCCTTCTGGGAACCGGAAAAGCAACTCGCGCGCTACCTGGCGCGCCCGCGCATGACGCGCCAGAAGCATTTCTACGAGTTCTCGAACCAGTTCGTTCTCGGCGATGGCGGTATCGTCGACGCGCGGCCCTGAGTTTCGCTCACCTCCGCTCCGTCGCCGATGTCCCCAACGTCCCCGCTCCAGAATCGCGGCCTGCGCGACATGCTCGTGCTCGGCCTCATGGCCGCGACCTTCGACGCCGAGATCGTGCTCACGAACAACATCGTGCCGATCACCTGCCGGCATTTCACCGACAGCGCGTTCATCATCTCCGCCATCATCGCCAGCAAGCGCCTGTTCGGCGCGCTCATCCAGCCGTGGGCCTCGTGGAAGAGCGACGTCATCCGCACGCGCTTCGGCCGCCGCCGGCCGTTCCTGCTCATCGGCCTGCCCACCGCCGCACTCGCGATGCTCGCGCTCGGCGCAATGCCGTTCCTGATCGAGGGCGACTCCGCGCGACACACCGTGCTCGCGCTCGCCGCCGTGTTGCTCATCAACAGCCTCGTGCAGGTCGCGGTCGACCTGAACTGGGGCGTGCTCGAGCCGCTCTACGCCGACACGTTTCGACAGGAACAACTCGGCCGCGCCAGCTCGCTGCGACAGATGGGCAGCAAGCTCCTCACGCTTTTCATGATGACGTTCGTCATCGGCTGGATGGACGTGAACGAGCTCTATCCGTATCTCTTCGCCGCCGCGGTCACGTTCGGCGCGTTTCTCTTGATCACCTTTGGTTTCAAGGAAACGCCGGTCGATACGTCGCCGCCCGAGCAACGGGCGAGCTACAGCCTCTTTCGCCATCTCGGCAAGGTGCTCGCTAACCGCGATCTCCTCCGCGTCGCCATCGTCTGCACGGGCAATCTCGCACTGCCCGCCGCGCTCTCGCTACTCACGCCGCTCTACGTCACCGAGACGCTCGGCCTCTCGATGAGCGCGCTCGGCCGTGTGCAGGTGCTCGGCGTCTTCCTCGCCGTGGTGCTCGCGTTCCCGCTCGGCTGGCTCATCGACTATCTCGGCGCGAAATGGGTCATGGCCGCTGGCTTCGCGCTCTATGCCGTCTCGGCCGCCGGCCTCGCGTTCTGGACGCACGACTACGCGAGCCTCTACGTTTTCATGACGCTCTTCGGCATCGCCCAGGTCGTCGCGCTGATGCCGATGACCGCGATCGTCTTCCAATACGCCTCGCCCAACGAGCGCGGCCAGATCTTCGGCGTCATCCAATTCTGCCGCGCCTTCAGCGCGTTTCTCATCTCGATCTTCCTCGGCTCGCTCGTGCAGGTCGTCGATTCCTACGATCCCACGCCGTGGCGTGTGCAGGACCTGAAAGCGCCCGCGCAATTCGCCGCGCACCTCGCGCAACCGCAGGACGACGTCGCGCGCTATGTCAGCGAACACCTCGCGCCCGACACCCGCGCGCGGCTCACGCAGCCGCCTTCGTCGGAGCTCAATCAGGCGCTCGTCGCCGACCTCAATCGCCTGCTGACCGAACCCGCGTTCTACACGCCCGAACGTTTCGCCGGCATCGAACTCTCCCGCCAGTCCCGCGCACTCCTCGACGAAAAACCCGCCGACGGCGACCGTCTCCTCGTGCTCAACCGCACGCTGCTGCGCGACGCGTTCCCCGCGGATCTCTCGCGCAAGGCGAACTACCGCATCCCCTACCTCGTCAGCATCGTCCTGGCGCTCGGCGCCACGCTCATCACGCTCACGACGCGGCGCGGCCCCTACGCCAAGACGCTCGCCGAAGCAAAACGCTGACTCGCGGATCGCGGTATTGGACGCGGCGCCGGCCACGCCGCGCGCCGTGAACGGATAAAGCGCCGGCCTCGTTGCCGCGCCACACCCAAGCGCGCCGAATCGCCGGCGCATGCATGTCCACCTCGCCGCTCTCATCGCGCGCCGTCCGGAGCTCGTTCCCATCGCCGCCGATATCCGCCGCACCTATCGCGCGCTCGCCACCGCGTTTCGCCGCGATCGTCGCGTCTATCTCTGCGGCAACGGCGGCAGTGCCGCCGACTGCGAGCATTGGGCCGGCGAGCTGCTGAAAGGTTTCTACTCGAAGCGTCCCGTGCGGCGGAGAAACGGCGGCGCGCTTCCCGCCGAACTCGCCGGCCTGCAGGGCGCGCTGCCCGCCATCCCGCTCACCGGCTTTCTCTCGCTGCGCACCGCTGTCGCCAACGACATCGACGCGTCGCTCGAATACGCGCAGCTCGTCTGGGCCCTCGGTCGCCAGGGCGACGTCCTCGTCGCGATCAGCACCTCGGGCAACGCCCGCAACGTCGCGCTCGCCACTCAGACGGCGAAGCTGCGGCGCATGACCGTCGTCGGCCTCACCGGCGCGCACGGCGGCCGGCTGGCCGAGCTCGCCTCGCCCTGCATCCGCGTCCCCGCGAACCAGACGCACCTGATCCAGGAGCTTCACCTTTCGATCTACCACACGCTCTGCCTCGCGCTCGAGGACGAGTTCTTCCCGTCGTAGTCCGCCACCTGCGAGAGACGGCAGTGTTGAACGGGTAAACCACGTTTTCCCGGCGTGGGCGGTAACTGCTCCTTGCCCCACGCGTCGCCTGCGTGACCATGTCACTGTCGTCACCCCGACCGGTCCGGTCACCCCACACTTCATGAGCACGCGCGCCTCGCTCCTTCGGGCGGCAACCCGCCTCGTCTTCGCTCTCGTTCTCGCGTCGCCCGCGCTCGCACAACCGGCAGCGCCCGCTGCGGCGCCGTCCGGCTTCGGTCCCTGGGCCGAGTCCGAGCGCGATCTCCCAGCGATGCTCAAATACGCGACATTCCCGAGTCGCCTCGCCGGCGCGGACGTTTCCTACGTCGTCTATCTTCCGCCCGGCTACGACGCCGATCGCGACCGCCGCTATCCCGTGGTTTACTGGCTGCACGGCCGCGGCGGCAGCGCGAACGGCGCCAGCGCCTTCGCCAGCCGGCTCGACGTCGCCATCAAAGCCGGCAAGGCGCCGGCGATGATCGTCGTCGGCGTGAATGGCCGCCGCATCTCCAGTTGGGTGGACGCCGCCGACGGCACTTCGCCCGTCCAGTCCGTCATTATCCAGGAGCTCATTCCGCACGTCGATGCCACCTATCGAACCGTTGCCACGCGTGAAGGACGCGCGGTCGAAGGCTTTTCCATGGGCGGCGCCGGCGCGCCCAAGCTCGGTCTCAAATTCCCGGAACTCTTCGGCGCGGTCAGCGCCATCAGCGGCGCGCTGCACACCGTCGACCAATACGCCTCACGCGGCAACGCCCTCGCTCAAATCTACGGCGGCAGCCGCGACTATTACCTCGCGAACGATGCGTGGACGCTCGCCGAGAAAAACGCCGCCGCGCTCCGCGACCGCACCTTCATCCGCGTCGCGGTCGGTGATCGCGACAACCTGCAGGCTACCGTGACTGCGTTCCACGAAGCGCTCACGCGCTTCGGCCTGACGCACGACTTCGACGTCGTTCCCGGTGCCGAGCACAATCCAGCGCAGGTCTACGATGGCCTCGGCGACAAGACTTGGGACTTCTACCGTCGCGCCTTCGCCCGCAGCGCTGCGACGAGCGAAACGCATCCCGCCGCACCGGCTCCCACCGCTCCGCCGGCGCCCACCGTCGCCGATCTCGCCTACGGCTCGCACCCGCGCCAGGTGCTGCATCTCTGGGTCGCGCGCTCGGACCGTTCAACGCCGTTCGCGCTGTTCTTCCACGGCGGCGGTTTCATCGACGGTGACCGGAGCGAACTCAATCCCGCCGAACTCCAGCGTCTCCTCGCCGCCGGCATCTCCGTCGCCGCCGTCGAGTATCGCGTGCTTTCCTTCGCCAAGCTCCCGGCGGCGCACCAGGACGCCGCGCGCGCCCTTCAGTTCCTCCGCGCCAACGCCGCGAAATGGAACCTCGATCCGTCGCGCGCCGCCGCCTTCGGCGGCTCGGCCGGCGCGCAGCTCGCGATGTATCTCGCCTTCCACGACGACCTCGCCGATCCGCGCAGCGACGATCCCATCGCGCGCCAATCCACGCGCCTCACCTGCGTCGCGCCGAGCTCTGGTCAGGTGACGATGGACATGAACTGGTGGCGCGAGCACGTGCCCGACGCGCTCGCCGGTCGCACGCCGCAGGAACTCTACGGCACCGCCGACGAAACGGCCGCGCGCCAACTCAACGCCGACCTGACCGCGCTCACGCTCATCAGCGCCGACGATCCGCCGGTGTTCATGACGTTCGGCTTTGCTCCCGGCACGCCCTACCCCGCCGACGAACGACGCGCGCGCGGCATGAAGATCCACCACGTCGTGCACGGCGAAACGTTGAAGAAGCTCTGCGATCAGCTCGGCGTCGAAGCGCACTTGAAATATCCCGGTGCGACCACCGCCTACGCGAGCGGCACCGATTTCCTCATCGCCAAGCTGACCCGCAGCACCGCGCCCAATCCCGTCGCGGCCACCGAAGCCACGACCCGTGCGCCCGCGAATCCCGCCGCGCGCGGGACGCCCAACAACGCCCCGAACGCCTGGACCGGCATCGGCAAAATCGACGGCTGGCAAAACTTCACGGTGAAAACCGAGGACGGCGTCGAGACGCCAGCGCTCTGGGTCGCACCGGAGGGCAAGGGTCCGTTCCCCGCCATCGTCTGGTTCCACGGCGCGCCCGCCGCGCAAGGCGAGGCCGGCGAACGCGCCGAGGCCGACCGCGCACGCTTCGATCTCTTTCTCAAGGCCGGGTTCGTCGTCTGTCTCGGTGACTACCGCGCGCGTTCGCCCGAGGGCAGCACGCTCACCGCGGCCGACGACGCCATCGCGATCATCCGGCACGTGAAATCGCTGCCGTTGGTCGATCCCGCGCGCGTCGCCGCCACCGGCCACTCGCTCGGCGGCGCCACCAATCTCCTCGCCGTCTCGCGCGAACCGGTCGCGTGCGTCGCCGTCAGCGCGTCGGCCGCCTACGGCATCCTCGGCCTGCCGATGGGCAGCATGATGGGCAAACCGCCGGGCGGTGCGCTGGCCGAAACCGAATACGACAAGCCCCGCGCGCTCGGCATCCTACGCACGATCGACGCGCCGGTCTTCATCTTCTACGGCGAGGCCGACCCGCTCAGTCGCGTCAACAAGACCCTCCACGAGCTGCTGCTGGAACTCCACAAGGACGTGAAGCTCGCGACTTACCCCGGCGAACATCACGGCATGCTTTTTCGTCCGAACGACCGCGAGCGCGGCCTGCGCGCGTGGACGACGCTCTTCGATTTCGTCTCCGGCGTGCTCCAGCCCACCCGGTGATTCCTCCCGTTCACACTCTCTCTTTTTTTCGTTTCTCATGAAAATGCCCCGTCCCCTCCTCGCCGCGTTCTTGCTCGCGGCCGTCATCCCGAGTGCCTTCGCGCAACGCGACCGCGTGCCCGAAGGCACCAAGGCCTTTGTCGACGTCAGCTACGTGACCAACGGTCACGCCAAGCAGAAGCTCGATCTCTACGTCCCCGAAAACGCCACGGCGCCGACGCCGGTCGTCATCTGGATCCACGGCGGCGGCTGGGCCGCCGGCGACAAGAGCGAAGGCTGCCCGCCGCTGAACTCCGGTTTCACGAAGCGCGGCTACGCCGCCGTCAGCCTCAACTATCGCCTGAGCGGCGACGCGATCTATCCCGCGCAAATCGAGGACTGCAAAGCCGCGCTCCGCTGGCTCCGCGCGCACGCGAAGGAATACAACCTCGATCCCACGCGCTTCGGCGTCTGGGGCGCATCGGCCGGCGGCCACCTCGTCGCGCTCCTCGGCGCCGCGGGCAACACCCGCGAATTCGACGTCGGCGAAAATCTCGACCAGTCGAGCGCCGTGCAGGCGGTCTCGGATTTCTACGGTCCCACCGACATCCTGCAGATGGACGCGCACGCGGTGGCCGGCGCACGCCTCATTCACAACGCGCGCCAATCGCCCGAGTCGCGCCTCGTCGGCGGCCCGCTGCAGGAGAAGCCGTATTGCGACCTCGCGGCCCGCGTGAATCCCATTCCCTTTCTCAGCAAGAACGCTCCGCCTTATCTCATCGTCCACGGCAGCGTCGATCCGCTCGTGCCGCATCACCAGAGCGAGCTCCTCTACGCCGCGCTCACGAAACTCGGCATTCCCGTGCGCTTCCACACGATCAACGGCGCCGAGCACGGCCGCGGCTTCGGCGGTAAGGAGATCGGCCAGATGGCCGCGGACTTCTTCGACTATCGTCTGCTCGGCAAAGAAAACGCCGCCGCGAAATGGGCGGTCGACATGACCTCGGAGAGCGAGGCCGTCTGGGAACCCGCGCGCCCCGGCGCGCAGGACGCCAATCGCCGCGGCCCCGGCTGGGAGCAGATTCAGGAACGCGAAGATGCGAACCACGACGGCAAGGTCACGCGCGACGAATTCAAGGGACCGCCGCAGATGTGGGAAACACTCGACCGCAATCATGACGGCGTGCTCACCAAAGACGACTTCGCCGGCGCACCGGGCGCAAACCGCCCCGCCGCGCAAGATCAGGAACGTCGCGACGGCGAGCGCCGTGGCCCGACCTGGGAACAAATCCGCGAGCGCGAGGACGCCAACCGCGACGGCAAAGTCACGCGCGAGGAATTCAAGGGTCCGCCGCAGATGTTCGACCTCGTCGATCGCGACCGCGACGGCGCGCTCACGGCAAAGGACTTTGCCGACGAGGCGAAAACCTCCCCGAACGCGGAAGCTTCCACTCGACCGGTGGTAACCGGCCTCGGGTGGACGTCCGGTTCGGCAGCCTCCGTCGACGGCCAAACGATTCCCTATCTCGTCTCGCGCCCGAAGGGAAAAGGTCCGTTTCCCGTCATCGTCTATGTGCACGGCGCGCCCGGCGGAGTCGGCGAAGCCGGCCTGCAGAACGTCGCGCGCCAGTCGCGTTGGGCGATGTTCGTCGAGGCCGGCTACGCGGTGTGCCTCGCCGACTACCGCGGCCACCCGGAGAAAGATCCGTTCGCCGTGCTCCAAGGTCCGGCAACCTCCGCCGACGACGTCGCCGCCGTGATCGCGCAACTGGGCAAATCCGACCTGTTCGACACGAAGCGCCTCGCCTACATCGGCGGCTCACTCGGCGGCGCCACCGGCTTGCTCGCCGCGAGCCAGGGCAAGGTCGCGCCCGCCGCACTGGTCTTGATCGCGCCCGCCAGTTTTCGCTTCATCGGCATCCGCGGCCGCCCTGATCTCGAGGGCCGCGACCTGGGCAACGAGGACTTCGATCACGACGGCACGCTCTCGCGCGTCACTCCAATCGCCAGCCCGACCCTCATCATCCAAGGCACGGGCGACAAACTCGTCGCGCTGAACAAGGCGCTCGCGAGCGTCTTCAAGGAGGCCGGCAAGGACGTGCAGCTCGAACTCTTCGAAGGCGAGAACCACAGCTTCACCAACGGCCCCGACAGTCCCGCCTACCGCCGCGCCGCTGAGCTCACGCTGGCGTTCATCGAGAAAAACGTGCGTCGGTAAATAGGAACCAAGCGGCCGATCCGACTATTTCACGGCCGCTCTCAGAACCCGCATCGCGCGAAAGGTAGGGCGCGGACTCCGCTCCGCGCCGCGCGTTCTCCGTGGCGAGGCGAGGCTATCCGGAAACCTCCGCGTTTCCGCTTTCCTGGAGGGCGGTGCTCCGCGCCGCCATGGACGTTCCCGGCGCTGCCGGAGCAGCGTCCTCCAGAACCTGGTTTTCGGACAGCCTCAGACTCGCCGCCCAACGCCGACCGGGCGACTGCCTCAGATGCGAAACAAGCAGCGTAAACGAACGGAGCCAAACTCAGCCGGGATCCTCCAGTTGACTGTGGGCCAGCGAGCTTGCTCGCGCTCTGCGGTCGCCCGCCAGTGGGCTGGCCTACCGTTGCCCTTTTCAGTCTCGGGAATCTCGGAGAGAGAGTCGGGGCCAACTGCATGAGTCCGAACTCAGAACTCCAGCGTCGTGCGCAGCTCCCAGATGAGCGGAGGGGCGACGCGCACTTGGGCGATGCTGCCGTTCGGTTGCGTGCTGATCGGGATCAGATCGTCGCCGCGAATGACGTTCCGCAAGGCCACGCGAGCGGTCCACGCGGTGCGCTTGCGCTGGAGCGGCATCCGGTAGCTGAGCCACACATCGGCGTTGAGCTCGCTGGGAGCGTAGAACGGATGATCGATGTCAGAGACCTGTTGGTTGTCCGCATTCAACTTCAACGGGTAGCCGATCGCGGCCTTGTCCTGCCAGCGTAGCGCGCCGCCGACGCCGAAGCGCTGCAACCAGCCGTCGTGCGCGGCGAAGTCGTAATTCGTGACGAGATTGACGCGCCACTTGCGTTGCTCGGCCGAGACGCGGCCGTCCTGCGAAGCGAGCGTGCGCAGCGGGATCATGATGAAGCTCTCATACCACTGGCCAAACGGTGTGCCGCCGACGCCGCGCGGGAGATTGTAGATCGTCTGCCACTTCGGCAGGCGCTGGGCCACGTAGGCGGCGACGTCCGCGCCGGCGCCGTTCGCGATCGTTTCCTGCTGGCCGACGTTGAGGGCGATACGCCAGTCGGGTGTCGGATTGAGAATCGCATCGACCTCGAAACCCCGGGCGGTCCGCTCGGAAGTGCTGCTGCGGCTGCCGGGAATCGAGAACGTCCACTGCCCCTGCCCGTTGGTGAGCGTGTTGAACTTCGCGTTCACGAACTTGAGCGTGGCTTCGGGTGGGAGGCCGAAACCGTCGATCTGCGCCTGCGTGGCAAGGCCGTTGGCCTTGAGTTCGTAGAGGAAATTCAATGCGACGAACTCGCCTTGGTTCATCACGAGATTCCAGCCGAGGTTCGTGGCGTCGGCGTTCGTCTCGTTGAGGACCTTGGCGTCATACCAGTTGACGCGGAAGTTCAACTTGTCGTCGAGCATCGAGAGCGTGAAGCCATACTCGCGGGAATTGCCGCCGGGCGCGCCCATCGTCTGGCCGAAGAGATCGGTGCGCGCCGCGACCGGTTGGAAATTCTCCGATTGGCTGAAATGCAGGCTGAGCGCCGAGCGCAACGGAAGCTTCCAAGGCAGTCGCCCGACGGCGCTGTAGGTCCAGACGCGCTCGTCGAGCGTCGAGGTCGGAGCGGACGGTGCGGCGAGTTGATCGAGGGTGACGGAGCCTTCCGCATCGAGCGGCAACGTCGCGAGCTGATAGGAATCGCTGCGATCGCGGCGCCAGCCGGCCATCGTGACGAGATGGTCGTCGAGCCAGTGGCTTTCGAGCACGAGGGCCTGCGAGTCGATGACCTGGCGATTCGCCGCGCCGCTGATCGGTTGGGCAAATTCCATCGCCTGCTGCGTCGTCCACGCCTGCGTCTGGATATCCCAGCCGGTGATCGGATAGATCGTGCCGGGCTGCCACACCGGCGCGGTCGGATAGCCGTTGATGTGCACGGCGTTGAGCGGCGTCGTGGCGAGCGAAGGCCCGAGGTAAATGAGGTTCTGCACCCGGCGACGGAAGTTGCTCGCGTTGCCGACGAGGTTGTCGGCGATGCGGTCGGTGGCGCCGGCGCCCATCCAGCTCATGCGCCAGTTGATGCTGCGCTGCTCGATTTCCTGCCGGTCCACGAGACCGGTGAGCGTGTGCCGGCCGAGCCATTTGGCGAAGGGACTTTGGGAATGACGCGTGAAGTCGAACTCGTAGAACGCCGTCGCGCGCAGGTTGTCGCGCGTCGTCTCGGCCTCGTTGCGTTGCGGCGTGGCCATCACGTAAGGGCGGCCGAAGTTCGGGTTGGCGCGGCCGTCGAGATACTTCGTATTCGTGTCGATCCAGATGCGATAGGATTCCTGCGCGCCGATCGGGTTGAGCTGGTCGTCGCGATAATTCTGCCGATTGTAGGCGACCTCGAAACCGGCCTGGCCGTCGAGCAGGCTTTGCTCGAGCGCGATGCTGAACGAGCTGAAGTCGGTCCCGACGCGATTCGCGTTTCCGGAGAGAAGATTGTGCCGGAAATCGTAGACGGAGAGATCGGTGAAGCCTTGGAGCTTGTAGGTGCTGTTGCCAGGAACCTCGGCAAGGTTCGCGCCGCCGAGCCAGGTCAGCAGCACGGCGCCGGGCGACGTCACGATGCCGGGCGTGCGGCGGCCCTGGATGCCGTTGGGCGTGGGCGCGGCGGCATCGGCGTTGGCCCAGATCGTCGCCCATTGGAAAAAGAACTGCTGCGTGAACAGCCCGGCCGGCGGAGTGGCGGAGTTGCCCGTGGACGGATCCCACGTCGTCCGCGCGCTGTTGAGCCACACACTGATGTTGTCGATCGGGCTCGTGAGATTCGGGCGATTCGAGACGACCTGGCCGATTTCCGCCTCGGCACGCAGCTTCGTGTGCTCGAACGGGCGGAACAGCAGGGAGACGTAGCCGCGGTTGTCGCGCTCGAAGGCGGGGTTCTGCTCGAACTGCTGATCGCTGTGCAGGCCCGCGGCGCGGACGGCGAGTTTGCCCGGGAGGAGCACCTGGTTGGTGTCGAAGCTGCCGCGATAAGAACCGAAGCGTGCCGCTTCCGCCGTGATCGTGGTGCGCGGACGGAACGACGGCTTGATCAGCGCGTAATTGACGATGCCCGCCGGACTGCCGAGGCCAAAGAGGATTGCGTTGGGACCTCGGTTGATTTCCACGCGCTCGACGTTGTAGCTGTCGAACGGAATGTCCGTGAGCGAATAGTCCCGCGTGAGATCCGCCGCGCCGATGCCGCGGACACGCGTCGCCGTCTGCGGCTGGCGCAAGACGCCGCCCACCGCCTGCAAGCTCTCCGCGCCCGCGCCGCCGGCCTGTCCGCCGGTGAAGTTGCCGCTGACGCCGGCGGCTTCCGTGCCGAGCGTGTAGGGCAACAGCTCGTTGACGTTGTTCACGCCGGTGTCCGCCATGAACTCCGCCGTGATCACGGAAAGCGAGGCGCCAACGTCAGCGATAGCCGTTTTCAGACGCGTGCCGGCCAGCGTGGAGGTCGCTTTGTATCCTTTGTCCTCGCCGGCTGAGACGAGAAACGGAGAGAGAACGAGAACGTCATCCTCGGCGGGTTTCGGGGCGGCGGGTTTCGCGGCTTCTTGCGCCAGCAGACTCGCAGCCGTCACGGAAAACAGAATCGCCGACGCGCGGGTGAACTTAGTCATGGGATAGATGAGGGGTAGCAACGCGCCGTCCAAGGCGGCTGCGACGGGGGTGAAGGGACCGTTTGACCGCTATCCGCGGCGCGACTCTCCTCAACGCAGGTCCCATTTTATCCGTAAACCGAAACACGTTTTCGCCGATCGCCGACGCAGCGCGTCTGCCTGCAGTCGTGGATTTCTCGTCCGTGGATCGCCGGGCTCGCTCACGTCGCCCACGGGAGCGGCGCCGGGGAAACAAAACGCGATCGCACGGCCATCGCCGCGCCGTCGCGGGCAATCGACCGGTGCAGCGCCTCGATCACGTCGACCACGTGAGCCGCGTGCTCGCCGGTCGCGCGATGCGGACGGTCTTCCCGAATCGCGTCCGCCATGTCCTGCAAACCGCGGCCGAATTCGATGCCCGGATACGGCTTCCGCACCGGCCGCACCGGCGCGTAGGGCTTCGAGCCCACGCTCAGCTCCACCGGTGCATCGAACGATTGAAAGTCGCCCACGAAGATCCGGCCCTCATCGCCGTGGTATTCGATCGAGCCGCCGCCCTTCGAGAGGTCGCGGCTCACGTAGAAATTCGTCGTCAATCGCACCACCGGACCGCTCGCGAGATCGAGCGTCGCGACCACGAAATCCGGCGTGCGGATGCGAAACTTGCGGCCGCCCTTCGCGACGCGATCGCGCAAGAGCAGACGCGCCGTCGCACTGACCGAGCGCACGGGACCGAAAAGCGCCGTCAATGCCGTCAACGGATAAACACCGACATCCCACAGCGCACCGACGGCGAAGAACGGCTCCGGCGCGGGATGGTAGTTTTCGATGCGTCCGTGGTTCACTTCGGCGTAGATCGCACGCACATTCCCGATCCGTCCCGCACGCAGCAACCGCGCCGCCGTCTGGTGCGCCTCGCCGAGGAAAGTCGATGGCGCGCAGCCGAGCCGCACGCGATGCCGTCGCGCCAGCGCGACGAGTTCGCGCGCCGTCGCCGCGTCGAGCGCGAGCGGCTTTTCCGAATACACGTGCTTTCCCGCGCGCAGACACCGGGCGTTGAGCTTGGCGTGTGCGGTGTGCAGCGCGAGGTTCACCACGAGATCGACGGCGGGATCGGCGAGCAACTCGTCCACCGATGCATACGCGCGCACGCCATGCCGCTGGGCGAAGCGCTGCGCATTCGCGGCCGAGCGACTCGCCGCGCCGACCAGACGCACGGACTCGTAGTGGGACATTTGTTCGACGTAGCGATCGGCCACGTGGCCGACGCCGATCAATGCGACGCCAAGGGGAGAAGCGGGGCGGGCTTTCATGGAGCAGGAAGGACAGCTTCGGCAGACCAACGCGGAAGACGACTCACTTCTTGTCGGCCGGCACGACTTTCGCGTCCCACTCTTTCACTTGGAGCGGTCCATATTCCACCTTGCCCGTGGCGCTGCTGCGCGGTGTCAGCACGGTGACGTCGGTCGTCTCGCGACCAAAATAGGGACCGGCGGACTTGATGAGGGTTGGCAACGCGTCGGTGGAAGCCACGCCCGCCATCGCCGCGGTCATCCGCGTGCGCCACAACAGCGTGCGCTTCCCCGCGACCAGCGTCGCGTAGTCGTAGGCGGAGACGACGACGAAGTAGAGGTCGTTGCCGACCTGCTCGAGCAGGAACTCGTTGCGGGCGCTGGCGTCGCGATACCGATCGATCGGATTCATGAACGACATCATCTCCGGTCCCAGGACCGACGGCACGACCCGCTCGCCGTCCGGGAAGGTCCGGTTGGTCGGTTGCGCCGCGTCGGCTTGCGCGCTCGATTGCTCGATAAGTTTGAGGAGGTCGTGCGCGAATTTGTCGCCGCCCACCAGTGAAGCGCGCGTGTAGAGATTGCGCACGAGATCGTCCCCCGAGAGCGTTTCCGTCACCGCCGGCCGCGTATGCACGCCCCACGTGTAGATCAGCACGAGCGAAGCGTGCCTTCCCTGCTCTGGCGCTTCGGGGAAATATCCCTGGCTCGCCAGTGAGCGACGCACCAAGCCGTCGATCGCCTGCTCCGCCACCAGGCCGGGGCTCACCGCCGCTTCCTGCGTCTGCCGGAAACCGCCAGATTGGATGACGAAAAACGCCGGGTGCTCGGCGTCGACGGGAGCGAGCTTTCGTCCCGCTGCCGTCATTTCCGTCATCACCGTCACATCGATCCGCGGGTTCGACTGAAGCGACTTCGGCAGCAGCGAAAAAAACCACGGCGAGTCGGTCGACGCCGGCTTCGTCTCTCCCGCCCGCAACACACTCCCCGCTGCGAAGCAGGTCACAGCCACGCCCCAGCCGGCGACAAGCCGAAGCCACCGCCGGGGCGCAAAAACGTTTTCATGGGAGTTCATGGGAAAAATTTCGTCGGGACGATCCGCATCGCGCGCCTCAGTTGGGAACTCGGCCGTCAGCACGCATTGAGAACGAAGGGAATCGTCAACAGCACGTTCGCCGCGACCGGCTTGCCGTCGAGCAACGCAGGCTGGAAGCGCCAGTTTTTCACCGCATTCCACGCCGCCTGCGCGAACTCCTGATGCGATCCGCGCGCATGGCGCAAGGCCACGACCTTGCCCTCGGTGCTGATGGTCACGTCGAGCTGCGCCCCGCCCGTGATCCCTCTCCGTCGCAGCTCGAACGGATACTCCAGCGATGGCTGGCGAATCGGCCGCGGCGGCGTGTCGAAGGGTTTCGCGTCAGCGTTCGCACGCGATGCGCGGTCCGTTGGCTGTGCGAATGTCGGCAGCGACCCGATGACCAGGGCGGCGAGCAAGAGGGCTTGGCGGGAGAGCGAAAAAAATTTCATGGCAGGATGACGGCGCGCAGGGAATGTCCGCGGATGAATAGCGCCTCATCGCGGCAACGGCGGACCCGCCCGGAGTTGAGCGCAGCGCAACCACCCGCTCAACCGACGCCCACGTTTATCCGTTCACCGTCCGCACCATCGTGGCCCCGCCGGGCGCCATGTTCGTCCGCTGGTCCGGCCGCGCAAAATCAGCCCGAGGCTCGTTCTCGATCCCCTGTAAACGGGAAAAATGGCGCTCCGATTGCCGTGCAGCCCATTCCGCCATCACTCGTGCGTTTCGCATGCACCTTCACCGATATCAGGTGGTCAGTCTCTGCCGATGGCCGCTTTCGCTGTTCGTCCTCGTGACGCTCGTCCACGCCGTCGAGAAACCCCGCGGCATCTTCGCCAGCGCCGGCGCGGGCAACACTCCGAGCGACGCCAACGGCATCTACGGCGACGCCCATCTGCGCGGCGTGCTGATCCGCGTTTCGTGGGATGCCCTCGAGCCCACCGCGGGCAGCTATAATTTCTCCTCGCTCACGGCGCAGATCAACAACGTGAAATCAAAAGGCCTCGGCTGGTCGCTCGGCGTGCTCGGCGGCGGCATCGGCAGTCCGGCGTGGCTCACGAACCCGACGAGCGCCGGCGGACTCGGCGCGCCCTACGTCACCTACAGCTTCCGCGGCACGCCTGGCTACAAGCTCCCGCTCTTCTGGAATTCCATCGTGCAAACGCGCCTGCAGCTTCTCGCGCAAGCGCTCGCGGCCCAGTTCAACAACGACACCTCCCTCAAGCTCGTCTACATCCCGCAAATGACGGCGAACGGCATCGAAGGTCACCTCCAGGGCGTGGGCATGTCCGACCTCGTCGCCGCGGGCTACACCGACGCCAACTGGATCGCCGCGGGCAAGCAGGCCGCGACCAGCTTCGCGAACGCCTTCACGAACAAGGCGCTCGCCTTCGAAGTGCATGAGGTCAACGGCACCGCCACCGTGCCCAGCACGATCATCAACGATCTCTGGAACGACGCCGCGCTCGGCCAGCGCGTCGGCGCCGCCGTCTGGTGGCTTTCCGGTCGCACGACCTATCAGCCCAATCTTCTCACCGTGCTCGACGCTTATCCGGGCGACATCTACGCGCAGGTCATTGCCAACTCCGGCACACCGTCCGAGTTCCCCAACGGCGACTACACCGCGCTCTTCACTCAGGCCAAGCAGCTCCTCATTCGCTACATCGAGCCGTGGGATTACGAGTTCACGAACCAGGCGACCAATTCCGCGAAGCGGAAATACGATCCGCAATTCGCCGATTTCAACACATGGGCCGACGCGACGTTCACCAGCGACGGCGGCTCAGGCAACCCGCCCGCTGCGACCGCGCCGACGATCACCACGCAACCCGCCAGCCAGACCGTCACCGCCGGTGCGAGCGCGAGCTTCACCGTCGCAGCCGGCGGCACCGCTCCCCTCTCCTATCAATGGAAACTCGGCGGGGCCAACGTCGCCAGCGCGACGAGCGCGACACTCACGATCGCCACCGCGCAAAGCGCCAACGCCGGCAGCTACATGGTTGTCGTTTCCAACAGCGCCGGCTCGGTCACGAGCAACGCCGCCACGCTCACCGTCAACGCCGCTCCGGCTACGCCAGCCACGCCTCCCGCGAGCAGCACCAGTGGTGGTGGCGGCGCGCCGAGCGGATGGTTTCTCCTCGCGTTCGCCGCGCTCCTCATCCGTCGCACGCTCGCCTCAGCCGGGATCAAGCGGTGGTTTGTGGGCCAGCGAGCTTGCTCGCGCGCATTGGGCGCCCGCGAGCGGGCTGGCCCCACCGGTGCAATTTTCCGTCTTCGAATTTCGGAGGGAAATCGGAGCCAGTTGCATGAATCCGCCTCAAGCTAGTGAGCGCAGCTGCCCGACCAAGGTAGGGCGGCGAGTCCCTTCGCCGCCGAAAGGCGCGCGGCGCGGAACGGAGTCCGCGCCCTACCTTTCACGCTGTGCAGGACTCGGAGAGCGGACGGAAATCCCCCACCTTGCGCAAACATGCGCCGTCAGCGATTGGCGCCAGGCGACAAATAGCTTCGCACGTAATCGCGGACTCCGTCCTCGAGTGACGTGAAGGGCTTCTCGTAACCCGCCGCACGCAGCCGCGCCGTGTCCGCCTCGGTGAAGTATTGGTATTTTCCGCGCAGTTTTTCGGGCAACGGAATGAAGCGGATGTCTTCCTGCCGCTCCATCGCGCCGAACAACGCGCGCGCCAGGTCGATCCAGGTCCGTGCGCGCCCCGTGCCGCAGTTGAACAACCCGCCGCCATCGCGTCGCTCGGCGAAGTGCAGCGTCACGTTCACCGCATCGCGCACGTAGATGAAGTCGCGCTTCTGCTCGCCATCGGCGTAGTCCGGCCGTTCCGAACGAAACAGTTCGATCCAGCCGCGCTCGAGGATCTGGCCGTAGGCCTTGTGCACGAGCGACCGCATGTCGCCCTTGTGATCCTCGAACGAGCCGTAGACGTTGAAATACTTCAGGCCAACGATGCGATCGAAAAGCCCCTGCCGACGCGCCCACAGGTCGAAGAGCTGCTTCGAGTGGCCATACATGTTGAGCGGCCGCAGCGCACCGAGCGTGGCGAGATCGTCGACGTAACCTTGCGCGCCGTCGCCGTAAGTCGCCGCGCTCGACGCGTAGACGAAACGCGCGCCGGTCCGCAGCGACCACTCGCAGAGACAGCGCGTGTAACGGTAATTGTTCTCGAGGAGAAAATCGGCGTCGCGCTCCGTCGTGGCACTGCACGCGCCCAAATGAATCACGGCGTCGGCGACGGGCGCACGCCCCGTCGAAACCAGCTCGAGGAACGCATCGGGCGCGATGAGATCCTCGAACTCGAGCCCGACGAGATTGCGCCATTTCTCGCCCGTGCGCAGTCGGTCGACCAGAATCAGATTGGTGATGCCGCGCGCGTTCAGGGCCGCGACCGTGTTGCGGCCAATGAAGCCCGCGGCGCCGGTGACAACGATCGGCTGGCTCACGACGTCTTCTCCGTGCCGTAGGCGGCGAGCACACGTTCGATCGTGCCGGTCGTCGACCGCCCCTCGACCATGTCCGCCAGCACGACGCGGCCGCCGTGGGCTTCGACGACGTCGCGCCCGCTCACGTAGTGCGCCCAGTCCTTTCCCTTCACGAGCACATGCGGAAGAATCTTCGCGATCAGGTCGCGCGGCTCGTTCTCGTCGAAGATCACGACGAAATCCACCGCGCGCAGACAGCCGAGCACGAACGCGCGGTCCTCCTCCGGATTGATCGGACGCTTCGGACCTTTGCCGCGACGCACGGAGGCGTCGCTGTTCAGGCCGATGCAGAGCGCGTCGCCCTGCGCGCGCGCGAACTCCAGGTAGGTCGCGTGGCCGCGGTGCAGGATATCGAAGCAGCCGTTGGTGAAGACGAGTTTCCGGCCGGCAGCGTGCAAGGCATCGCGGCGCACGCGGGCGGCTTCGGGAGTGAGGAGCATGGGGAGAGCGGGGTTCATTTCAGGAAGAAGCGGGAAATCCGAGATGCGCGAGCAACGCGTCGAGTTGGGAGAAATCCGGCACGATCACATCCGCGCCGGCGCGGATCAGCCGCTGGCGCTTTTTCAAATCGAGGCCGTGGCGCCGCACTTCGTCGCTCGCGATACCGACGGTGAAGGCGCCGCGCCGGTGACCCTCGCGCATCTCGACTGGGCCGTCGCCGAAGACGACGAGTTCGCCGCCGCCGAGGCCGCCGGACCGAATGATGCGCTCGAGCACGACACGCTTCGCCTCGACCTTCAGATCGCCAACTGCGCCGTAAATGCCGCCGTCGAACAGATCCGCATAACCGAGCGAACGCGCCTCGCGGATCACGTCCGCCTCATCGGTGCCCGAGGCAAGATACAGCGTCACGCCGGCCGCGCGCAGCCGCTCCAGCAGCAGGCGCGCGTTCTTGATTTCCCAATCGACCAAAGCGAGCTCGCTACTCTCGACTCGCGCCTGGCGCGCGCGCACGAGCTTCATCAGCTCTTCGTTGTAGACGGCCTTGTAGCCGTGTTCGTCGAGGATTTCGCCCACCGGCACGAAACCGAATTCGCGCACGAGATCGATGAGCCCTTTCATTTGCGCGAGCGTCTGTATGCCCGTCGTGCGATCGATGAAGGCCCGCACCGTGTCGGCAACGCGAGCGTGCGTCGCGTCGTCGCACTGCTTCGCCCGCGGACCGAGAATCGCGGCGATCATCATCGGCTCCATGATCGCTTCCCAGCCCTGACGCAGCGTGGAGATCGTGCCGTCGTGGTCAAAGATCGCGTGGCGAATCGTCGCGGTCGGCCGCCGGCCGGTGACGATTTCGATGTCCGTGCCGTCGAGGAAACGCGCGAGTCGCGGCTGGCTCGCGAGCCGCGGAGAGTGCACATACTCTGGCGCCGGGCCGACCGCGCGGAGCAACGCCGGCGTCGCCTTGCCGGTCGTCCGCACTTGTCGCGTCGTGATCGCCGCCGCGAGATTGGCGAAAGTCGCGACTTCGAGCGGAGACGCCCCGGCCGCTAAGCCCGCCACCAAACCGGCGAGAGCCGCATCGCCCGCGCCGACCGAATCCACTGCGCCGGGCAGTTCGACTCCGGGCACGTCGAAAACGTCGCCGCCTGTCGCCAGCACCAAGCCGTCGGCGCCGCGCGTGATCGCCACCGGCACGCCGCGCGGACCGCTGAGAGCGCGCGCAAATTCGTGTGCGGCATCAGCGGCCTCCGCTTTCAGGCTCGGCAGCAGGCGCTGGGCCTCGGCGAGATTCAGCTTCAGGCCGCCGCCGGCAAACGCCTCCGCGTGATCGCGCGAATCGACGACGAACAACGTCTTCGGGCACCGCGCGATCACGGCGGCGACCCGCTCGACCACCTCGCGCGGCCAGCCGCCGATCACCTGCTGGTTGATTGCCACGACGGCGCACTGAACCGCTGCCGCTTCGAATTTCTGCAGCGCCTCCTCCCAGGCTGCCACTGCCGGCGGATTGCGCGCGCCGAAGTCGAAGCGGTTGAGTTCCGTGCCCCCGAGGTAAGGTTTCACGTAGACTGGCGTCTGCCAGCCGACGGGAGCGCGCACCATGCCGCGCGTGGCGATGCCACCGTTCGCCATTTGTCGCAGCAACTCGTCGCCAAACAGATCCGCGCCGATCAGGCCGAACATTTCCACGCGGCCGACACCCAAAGCCGCGAGATTGGCCGCGACGTTGCCGCCGCCGCCCGGAGCATAGCGCTGCGCGTGCACGACCCGCACGGGCTGGCCGGTCTCGAGCGAGCGCTCGGCGTCCGAATCCTCCACCTGCCAGTAGGCGTCGAGGCAGACATCGCCCAGCACGGCCACGCGCACGGGCGGCAAGCGGGCGAGCAAGGTTTCGAGCCAGAGGGAATCAGCAGGGAAATCGGGCGATCGCAGCATTGCCGGGTGCATAGGAACGAAATCTCGGGCGCTCCAGCGACGCGCTGTTAAACCCGTTAAGAAGCCGCGACGGCGACCGCCTCCCGCACCGAAAGCCGCAGGGTCGAGGCGGCGCCTTCCGCCGTGCGCCGCGGCACGGTCGCGCCTTCGCGCCAGCCCGCGTCCACCAGGAGCGTTCGCTGCTCGACGGGCACGCCCCGTTCGTTGCGAAACAGTTGCCCCGCCACCTGATCGACCGCTGCCGCGCCGACCACTTCGCAATTTTGGTAACACCCGCCGAACTCGGGCGCCCGCCGCGTCCACGACAGCGTGGCGCACGCGACGTCTTCCGGCACGCGGAAGCCCGCGCCGGCGAGCCAGCCGAGAATGTCGGCGTCGATCGTGACGATCGCCTCCGGGCGCCAGTGCCGGTGCCACGCGAGGAAATTCTCCGCGGTCCACTCGTCGGTGATCAGGTGCGGCACGCGCGCCTCGGGCGCGCACAGCTCGCGAAAGATGCTGTAGCCGGCCAGCCAGCTATGGTTCGCATGCTCGTCCATGTGCCGCGGCAGCGCGATGCCGATGCGACGGTAGCCGTAGTCGAGCAGACGCTGAAGCAGACGACACACGCCGGAGAATTGATCGACGCAGACCTTGTGCAGGCGCGGCTCGACGAACGCATGCTCGATCATCACAGCCGCGAAAGGCTGCAATTCGAGTTCGAGGCCGGCGACGGCCGCGCGCTCGTTGAACGGCGGAAAAATCAATCCGCCCACCTTGCGCCGCAGCAACGTCCGCTCGAGCTGCCGCACGCCCGCGGAATCTCCCGGCAGCCGGTGCGCCTCGAATTCGTAGCCGAGGTGCCGGGCTCGCTCCGCCGCTGCGCGCAGGAAGACGCGATGCGGCAGACGCGAGGCGACGATCTCCGACTCGGAGAAGGGCGACACGAACGCCAGCCGCTGCAACGCCGGCGCGCGACGCGGACGCCGCACGTAAGCCATGTGCGCGCTCACGAGCGGATTGGGCTGGTAGCCGAGACGATCCGCCAGCGCGCGGATCTGGCGACCGAGCGACTCGGAGATTTGCGGCTTGCCGCGCAACGCGAGTGAAACCGTCGCACGGCTGACGTGAGCGATCTCGGCGATCTGCGTGAGACTGACTTGGGAAACGGGCACGCGGGGTGTCCTCCACCCTGCGCACCGTCGCCGGCGGCGGCAAAAGCGCCGGTGTTTTCGCCGTCAACCAATCGCGCCGGGCGTTTTACTGAACGGATAAACCGACGCGTCACTGGCGGCCATCCGCCGCCGCTGATGCCGTGGAGCGCCCTTCTCCCGCGTTGCCCACGCTACCCAAAAAAGTCCGCTCCCTCGCCGAGGCGATCCGCACCCATGTCGTGCCCGGCAGCACCGTGTTTTTCGGCGGCATGCAACACGGCGAAGCTTCCGCGGCAATCCACGAGATCGTCCGCCAGCGGATCGACCGCCTCACCGTCGTCTCGGCGCTGACCGCCACTCGGTCGCATTGCTGCTGGGCGAAGGTCTGCTCGAGAAACTCGTCTGCGCCTACCTCGTCGATCTCTACGAAAAGGACAACTGCGTGGCCGCCCGCGCCCGTCGGGCGGGCAAGTTTCCGCAACTCGAGGAGATGAGCCACTACAGCCTGTCGCTCGCCTTGCTCGCGGGGCAGATGGGCGTGCCGTTCCTGCCGACCCGCTCGCAGCTCGGCTCGAGTTATCCCCTGCACAATCCCGGTCTCAAGGAAGCGGCGTGCCCGTTCACCGGCGAGAAATTCGTCGCCGTGCGCGCGCTGAATCCCGACGTCGGCATCCTGCACACGCAGCAGTGCGACGAGCACGGCGCCGCGCACCGCTGGGGTTCGCTCGGGATGGACACGATGGGCATCAACGCCTGCCGAACCGTGATCATCACGACGGAAAAGATCGTGCCGTCGGCCGAAATTCACCGCGACCCGAACCGCACCGTGCTGCCTAATTTCCGCGTCGCCGCCGTCGTCGAGGTGCCGTGGGGCGCGTATCCGCTGCACCTCGCCGGTCACTACGACAGCGATCTGCCGTCGTTCGGCGCCGCCTGCCGCAGCGAGGCCACCTATCAGGCGTGGGTCGATCGCTACGTCTATGGCGTCAACGACCGCGCGGAGATCATCACGCGCCTCGCCGCCGACCGGGGACCGGAATTGCTGGAGCGCCTCGCGCTGCGGGCAAAGGCGTCGATGCCGGCTTCCGTTAAATCCGCATGAATCCGATCGCCCCCACTTCCTCGCTTCCGCCGCTTTCCCTCGGGGTGCTCGGCGCTCTCGGCATCGTCTTTCTCGTCGCCTGCGTCCTTCACCTCCAACGCCGTGGCCGCGAGAAGCGGAATGACGCGAGCGGGCGCGCGCCCCGCGCCAATCGCGAAACCCATCGCCAGGCACGATGAGCGTCGCAGCCTCCCGCTTCACGCTCTCCGAGCAGATGATCGTCGTCGCCGCGCGCACGCTCCGCGACGGCGACGTCGTCTACACCGGCGTAGGCTTGCCGACCATCGCCGCCTTGCTCGCGCGGCGCACGCATGCCCCGGGACTCACGATCATTTTCGAAACGGGGATCATTCGCAACGAGCCGTGTCCGCTGCCGCAGGGCGTCGATACCCTCGCTTCGCAAGCCGGCGCGGAGAAACTCGCCGACGCCTTCTACATCAACACGCTCGCCGAACGCGGACTGGTGACGGTGGGCTTCGTCGGCGCCGGGCAGATCGATCGCTTCGGCAACATCAACAGCAACGCGGTCGGCCCCTATCGCTCGCCGCAGTTGCGTTTCCCGGGCGGCGGTGGCGCCTGCGACATCGCGAGCCTCTGCGGCAACTGGGTCGCCATCCTCCGGCAGAAGCGCGTGCGCTTTCCGGAACGCGTCGATTTCGTCACCGGCCCCGGCTACCTCGACGGCACGCCCGGCGCACGCGAACGCGCCGGCCTCCGCTCCGAAACTGGCCCGCGCAAGGTCATCACCGACCTCGGCGTGTTCACGTTCGTCGGCGGCGAGATGACACTAGAGTCCATCCACGTCGGCGTCACGCGCGACGCGGTGCACCGCGAGACCGGTTGGACATTGCGCGAATTGCCCGACGTGACCGCCACACCCGCTCCTTCCGCGGACGAACTCGAAGTTCTCCGCCGTGACATTCAACCCGCCGTTGCTGCCTCTTCACCCTGACTCCGCCTCCGCCATGAAAATGGGTCGTTTCGTCGTCGATTCCCACGTGCACGCGCAGCGCTTTGCCGCCGGCAAGTCGCTCCAGCAAAAACTCACCGCGCCCGCCGCCGCTGCGCCCGAGAGCGAGGAATACAAAAAACTCCACGAGCAGCTCACCTACGAGCTCCAGCCCTACGACAACTCCGCGCGCCTGCTCTACGACATGGGCTGCTACGGCGTCGACATGTGCATTCTCACGAGCGCGTTCAACATGACGAACGAGCTGAACCTCCAGATCGTGAAGGCGCATCCGGACAAGTTCGTCGCCCTCGCCTACGGCGACAAATACCGCCAGCACATCCAGCGCACCGGCGAAGAGTGGACCGCCGCCGGCGCGGCCCAAGAACTCGACGAACTCCTCGCCACGGGAAACTTCGTCGGCATCGGCGAAGGTTTTCCGCAGGACCCGAACCTCGGCGCGAAGCGCAAGCGCGTCGACCGCCACCTGCGGCTCGATGAGATGTCGCACTTCATGACCGTCGCGCGGAAATACAAAGTGCCCGTCCGCTACCACGTCGGCCTCACAATGGGTTACTCGACGGGGTATTGTCGCGGCAGCGGCGCGAATCCTGAGACGTTCAACCCGCTCTGGGTGCACGATCTCGCGATGGAGTTCCCCGACGTGCCGATCATCTTCGAGCACGGCGGCGTGCAGGCGTGGTGGTGGGAAAAGTGGTATGAGGAGTGCCTCAACGTCGCCGCCGCCACCGACAACGTCTACCTCGAGACGGGCACGTGGTGGACGGAACTCTACGAAAAGCCGCTGCGCGATCCGAACATCGGCGCGAAGAAACTCCTGTGGGGCACCGATTGGGGCGCGTCGATTCCCGTCGAATGGACGCCCGGCAGTCATCCCGAGACCTACATCTGCCAGCGCCGCAAGACGCCGCCCGTGCGCCACCAGGTCGACGTGATGGGCTGGAGCCTCAAGCAGATCGGCCGGCTCAACATTCCGCAGGACGACCTGAATCTCATCCTCGGCGGCAACGCCGCGCGCCTCTACCGCCTGAAACTTCCCCACACGCGGCTGTTCCCGTTCGTCGACGAATAAGCCGTCCCGCTCCCCCGCCCCACCACCCCGCATGCAAACTCTCGATTGGATCGTCATCGCGCTGTTCCTCCTCAGCCAACTGGTCGTCGGCTTCTACTGCGAAAAGAAGTCCGGCAACAGCGTGGAGGATTTCTTCCTCGCCGGCCGCAAACTCACGTGGTGGCTCCTCGGCACCTCGATGGTCGCCACGGCGTTCGCCTCGGACACGCCGCTGTTCATCACGAAACTTGTGCGGCAATATGGCTTGTCCGGCGCGTGGTATTACTGGAACGCCAGCCTCAACGGCCTGCTCGCGGCGTTCTTCATTTCGTTCCTCTGGCGGCGCACGCACGTGATCTCGGACGCCGAGTTCCGCGAACTGCGTTACTCGGGCACCGCGGGCAAGGCCGTGCGTGCGGGCTGGGCGGTTTACTGGTCGGGCGCGGCGACGTTCTTTTCGCTCGCCTGGGTCATTCTCGCGATGGTGAAGATCGCGAAGGCGGTCTTCGAACTCTCGGACACGATGATGATCGCGGGCCATGAGATGCAAACGTCCGTCGTCGTGGTTGCGATCAGCCTAGTGATCACCGGCGCTTACTCGGCGGCCTCCGGCTTGTGGGGCGTGATCGTGACGGACTTCATCCAGTTCATCCTCGCCTTTCTCGGCACGGCGCTGCTCGCGTGGTTCGCCGTGGATCACGTGGGCGGACTGCCGGCGCTGAAGACGCAACTCGCCGCGCTGCCCGACGCGCCGCCGGCCGCTTTTGATTTCATCCCCACGGCGGGGACCGTGCTCGTGGTTTTCTGGGTCGGCATGACGATCCAGTGGGTGGTCGTCGGCGTGGGTCGACGGCGGCATGATGATGGCGCAGCGCAGTCTCGCGGCAAAATCGGAGAAACACTCCGAGCTCGGCCGCTATTGGGGCCATCTCGCGCAGATGGGCATCATCGTGTGGCCGTGGGCGCTGACGGGCCTGTGTTCGCTGATCGATTTTTCCCGCCAGCCAGTATCCGGCCATCGCCGCCGATCCCGAGTCCGCCTACCCGCTGATGGTGCTGAAAGTGATGCCCGTCGGCCTGCGTGGCGTCGTGGTCGCGGCGCTGTTCGCCGCGTTCATGTCGACGGTGTGTTCGCTGCTGAATTCGAACGCTTCCTACATCGTCAACGACGTCTAACAAACGCTTCCTCGCCACCGATCGCGACCCGAAGCACTACGTGCGCGTCGGCAAGATCGTCACGCTCGTGATCATGGCGATCGGCAGCATGGCCACGGTCTCCACGTCGGTGCTCGAGCTCTCGCAACTGATGGCGCAATTCACCGGCGGCGTCGGCGCGATCTTCGTGCTGCGCTGGCTGTGGTGGCGCATCAACGGCTGGTCCGAAATCACCGCGTATCTCGGCTCCGGCGCGCTGGGCCTGCTGTTGAACTTCCCCGCCGGCCTCTCGCTCTGCCACCGCGTGCTGGGCGCGATCGCGCCGGCGTCACTCGCGCCGCGACTCGACCACTTCTTCCTCACGACGCTGCCGGGCTCGGAGGGCTGGGCCTACAAGCTCACGCTCATCGCCGTGCTCACGACCCGTGATCTCCCTGATCGTGACGTTCCTCACGCCGCCGACGGAGCGCGAGCATCTGCATCGCTTCTATCGCCGCGTGAAGCCCTACGGCCCGGGTTGGGCCGCGGTGCGCCGCGAGTGCGGCCCGGTCGAATTGGCCGAGGGCGAAGTCGCGTTTGACTGGAAACGCCTCGCGTGGGGCACGGTGTTCTTCTTCGCGACGTTCTGGACCGTCGGCAAACTCACCTTCGGCTACTGGACGGAAGGCGCGATCTGGGGCGCAGTGATGCTGGTCTCCGGCTGGGCACTCTTCCGCCTGTGGGCGCGCATGAAGGATCCCGCCGACAGCGTGACGGCGGCAGCACTCTAAAAAGAGAAACGGCGGGCGCCCTAGGGCGCCGCGGGCAGAGAATTCGACCGAGCCTCAAACGCTCAAGGGAGATGGTAAGTCACCTCGAGCTTCGGACGGTAGGCGGGCGTGGTCGTGTAATTGCTCGTGAAGAACGCGATGTTGTCCGCGGTGCTGTTGTTGTTGTCGTCGGAGCTGAAGTAGACGCGGACTGCGTCTTGCCGGTCTTGTTGACGAAGCCGCGACCGGTGGCGTTGAGCGAACCGGTGGACTGCGTGTTGTTCGATGGCGGTGGACTCATCGTGGCGACCTGCGTCGCGGACGCGCTCGCCTGGAAGTCGGCGTTCTCGAGCGTCGCCGAGCCGTTGAAGCTGCCCGAGATGATGTCGGCATAGCAGGTGTTGCCGGCCCAGCTGAACGGATTGGTGCCGTTCGTCCGCTGGGTGAGCGTCAGTTTGGCGGAGTCGATCACGGCGCCGTCGGGCAACGCGGACGTGTCGAACGACACGACCATCTTGTATTGTTTGCGCGAGGCGTCGTCGCCGACGAGCGCGGTGGTGGTGCTGCTGTTGTTGCTGCCGCCGGCGTTGCTGGTCTCGGTCGATTCGAGCACCTGGCCGTCCTCGGCGGATGCGGACTCGAACGTCACGGTGTTCGTGCTCTGCGTCCACGAGTAGGTGGAGTAGCTGTTCACGGCAACGTTGAGGGCGTTGCGCGCGGTGCCGCTCCAGGTGGAGCCGGTCATCACGTGGCCGGTGCCAGGGGTAGCTGCCGAAGTTCACGACGATGCCCTGGCCGGTGACGCCGCCGTCGTCGCTGAACTCGGAGCATTGCACAAGGTAGTTGTTCGAGCCGTCGGCCGAGAGGATGCGATGGTTGATCATGGGCATGTCGCCGACGATGCCCTGCCACGCGCACACGTTGTTGTAGGTCTGCATCACGCGGGACTGCACGTTGGTGTTCGTCCATTTGATGTTCCAGGTGATGCCGGTGTCGGCGTCCGTCGCGCCGGCGAGCGTGCGGCCGGTGGTGCCGACGTCGCCGTTGTAGGCGAGGTGCAGCAGCGGCGCCTGGCCGCGAATCATCGCGTTGAGGTCGGCAAAATCCCAGCGATAGATCAGCTTGTTGTGCGCGAGGTGCCAGTGCTGCGTGGAGAGCAGCGCGTCGTGATCGACGAGTTCCCAGAGCGGTGCCTGATAACCAGTGTTGGCCCGAGCGAGAGATTCGCGCCAGGGATCCATCACGTCGCACAGCGTCGTCGGATAGACGTTGAAACCGCCGGTGACTGGGTAACCGCCGGGGGAGTTGCTGGCGCCGAGCTTGAACATGCCTTCGGTCCAGTGGATGTTGGCGGCACGGCCCAGGACTTCGCCTGCTCCGTCGCGGCGAGTTTGTTGTGGTTCGGCGCGCTCGCGCCCGACGCGGCCGCGAGGAGCGCGGCGCGATTGGCGATGTCCTGCGCGCGGCTGGCGGTGTGGCCGGCGCCGCTGGCGTAATCCTCGAGTGGTTCGACGGCGCAGGTCGTGTCGAAGAAGAATGCGTCGAGACCGAACTGCGAGAGATGCGCCGGCAGACGCGTGTCGCGCGCGAAGATCGACGCCTTCGCGTGGGCGATGTTGGCGCGTCCGCCGGTGATGTCCCAGCTGCCAGTCAGATTTCTGGTAAGCCCACGTCGTGCTCGACGAACTCGCGCCCGCGCCGCCCGCGGACCATTGGTAGACGAAGCCGTTGAACGGCGGCGTGGTCTGCCCGGAATTGTAGGCCGCGTAGATGTCGTAGATGCCGGGCACCCAACCGTGGGTGCGCACCGCCGCGGACCAGCCGTTGCCGTTGGCGTAAGTCTGGTTCGGGAAGTAGTTGTTCTGGTCGACGTGATTGATCGACAGCAGCACAAGCGCGTTGTTGATGCCGGCGGTGTCGAGCGCGTTGAGCATCGTGTCGCTGCGACCGTCGCCCCAGAGGTAGATCACGGGTGCGCCGAGGAGCTTGTTCACGTCGGCGTTGGCGCTGGCTTTGGTCGCAAACGAGACGTTCCAGCCCTTCGTGTTGGCGAAGTCGCGGAAGTGCTGCGCTTGCGCGACGTAGCCGCCGGAAGCGTAGAACGTGAACGTCGCGGTGCGGCTATACTCGACAGCAGGTTCGGCGTCGAGCGGACGGCTGGCATTGGAGCCGCGCCACTCGAACGCGCCACCGAGGCGCGAGCTGCCGTTCACCGTCGGCGTCTGCTTCACGAGGAACATGTCATCGGCGGGATCGGCGATCGCCATCCAGCCTTCGTTCCAGGCGCTGTCGGTGCCGCCGACCCATTCCATGCGGCTGTGCGACGACGGTTGCGACCACGTCGTGGCCGTCGTCGGCACGACGAAGCCGCGATTGTAGGGCAACACGGCGAAACCCGAGCCGTCCGATTTGAAGAACGGATACGGGTAGGCGATCTTGTTCGGGATGCTCGTCGAGTTGCCGCTGATCGTGACCTTCAACTCGCCGGTCGCCGGCACGAAGCTGCAGCGCGAGCGTGACCGCGTAGGTGTTGAGCAGCGCGGGAACGGTGAGGTTCTTGGTGTCCGGCTGCGTGACGGTGCCGTTGAGCGAGTAACTGCTGCCGCCACCGGCGGTGCCCTGGCCCCAGACGGTACCGGTGGATTTCACAGTGACGCTGAGCCGGCCGGTGGCGTCGTTGAACACGGCGCTGATCGGACTGGCGGCGTCATCGAGCGTCCACGTCGCCGCGTGGGCGACGGCGGCGCAGAGCGCGAGGACGAAGGCGGTCGTGACGGCGAACGGACGAAAAGGGGCGCGCGCGTGAGCGTGCCCCGTCGATTGCAGGGATGATGATTTCATCTGCGTGTTTGGTTTTTGGGTGAAGTGCGGACGCGTGACGCGTCCGCACGTTAATGGCGCTCGGTGACCAAACAGTGGGGCTACCTCCGGCACGGTGGGATGGGCGCGCCGGAGAACCGCGGACTTCGCGAGCGAAATCCTAAGGAAAAGACGAAGGAACGATCATAGCTCGGGAATCGTGGCGGGAGCGCGGTCGGTTCAGCGGATCGTCACTTCGAGTCGGCCGTTGCCGTTCAGCGTCAGTCGGTCGGCGGTGAGACCGCCGACGAACTTGGCGCCGCCGTTGATCGTCACGGTGCCAGAGGGCGCGGTGACTTTGGCAGCGACGGTGACGTTGCCGTTCAGCGTGAGGCCGCCGCCGGACACACGCAGGTCGAGCCAGTCGGCGTGCGCGGTGTCGCCCATCACGGCGTTGGTGCTGAAGCCGTTTTTCACCGTGACGATGACCGGACCGACAACGGTGAAGGTCGCGCCGCCGTTCAACGTGAGGCTTTGGAACTGGTAGATCGTCGGCGTGGTCGCGCCCGCGGTGCCGAGGATGAAGCCGGCGCCGCCGTTGGCCGTGAAACTGCCGTAGGTGCCGCCGGGAACCGCGACCGCACCGACGCCGCCGTTGAGCGTGAGATCGCGCAGCGTCGAGAAATCGCCGACGCCCTGGCTGGCGTTGTTCAGCGTGACGTTGCGCGTGCCGACCGGAGTCGCCGGCGGCACGACGGTCGGCAACGTGAGCGCGTCGAAGCGCCGCACGAGGCGCGCGAGGTTAGAGCCGCCGTTGAGCGTGATCGTGTAGTCGGTCGGCGTGCCGCTGCCGACGCCGTCGACCGCGCCGCCGTAGGTCGGGTTGCCGTTGAGGCGCACGCTCGGGCTGCCGGGCACGATGAGTTCGCCCGAGAGCGAAGCGCCGCCGTTGAAGGTGACATCTTCGTGTCCGGACAAGCGAACGGAGCCCACCACCGTGCCGTTGAGCGAGCCGATGCGATTGAGGAGCGCGGTCGCCGGGGCCCGCACGGTGACGACGAAGTTGCCGGTGGCGGTGTTGCCCGACGCGTCAGTCGCGCTCGCCGTGACGATCGTGTTGCCGACGGGCAAGGTGGAACCCGACGCGGGGCTGAGCGTGACGGGCACGGAGCCGCCCACGGCGTCGGCGGCACTCGCCGAATAGGTCACGACGGCGCCGAACACGCTGGACGCGTCGACCGTGAAGTTCGCCGGAAGCGACAGCACCGGCGCAAGCGTGTCGCGCACCGTGACGGTGAACGTCCCCGTGGCCGTGTTGCCGGCGGCGTCGGTGGCGGCGAGTTGCACGCTCGTGACGCCGAGCGGGAAGATATTGCCGGACGCCGGCGCGCCGCTCACGCCAACCATTCCGCTGACGAGATCGTTGGCGGTGGCGGTGTAAGAGACGATGGCGCCGCCCGGGCCGGCGGCTTCGACCAGGAGCGAAGGCGGCGCGCTAAGTGAGGGCGCAGTCGTGTCGCGCACCGTGACGGTGAAGACGTCGGTCGCGGTGTTGCCGGCAATGTCGGTGGCACTGGCGGTAACGGTCGTCGTGCCGAGCGGGAAGACGCTGCCGGGTGCCGCGCTGAACGTCACTGGCACCGCGCCGTCGACGTTGTCCGTAGCGCTGGCGGAGAAGGTCGCGGGCGCGCCGGCCGGGCCGGTGGCTTCGACGATCGCGTTGGCGGGCAAGGCGAGCACCGGAGCGGTGACGTCGCGGATCACGAGAGTTCCCGACGCAGCGCCGATGTAGTTCGGGTCGGTGATGCTGGCGGCCACCGCATAGGAGCCGACGTTCGACGGCACCGCCGCGTTGCCGTTGTAGCTCACCGAGACGGCGAGACCGGCGGGGACAGTCGCGACGGAAACGGATTTAGGCGTGCCGTCGTAAGCTTGGTCGAGGTTGCCGAGCGTCACGGCGGCCGCGGCGGGCAGGACGTTGATCGTCGTCGAAACTTCGCCGCCCGAGACGTAGTTGGCGGCGTCGCTCGGGGTGAACACCGCGTGGAGTTCCTGGCCTGAGCCCGCCGGCAAAAGGGTGCCGGCCGCCGGCGTGTAGACGAAGGAACCGGCGGTGCTCGCGGTGGCGGAGAGCTGCGCGCCGGAAAGCGCGGTGCCGAAGGTCAGATCAGCGGGCGGCGTCCATGTGAGTGACGGCGTGGCTTGCGCGACGACGAGCGTGCCGGTCGCGGTGCCGGCGTAACTGGCGTCGTTCACCGTGGCTACGACCGCGTAGCTGCCGGCGGCGGTCGGAGCAGTGGCAGAGCCCTCGTAAGTGAGATCCACGGTCAGTCCAACCGGCGTCGTGACCGCGGTCGCCACGCGGGGCGAGCCGTCGTAAGTTTGGCTGAGATCAGCGAGGGTTACAACCGCAGCGGCCTTGTTGACGGTGAGTGTGGCCGCGTTGCTGGTGGCCGAACCTGCGCTGTTCGTGGCGGTGACGCTGTAGGAGCCAGCATCGGCGAGCGTCACGTGGGACAAACCCAGCGTGCTCGATGTGGCGCCTGCGATCGCGACGCCGTTCTTGAACCATTGATAGGTCGGCGTCGGGCTGCCCGTTGCCACGGCCGCGAGGCTCACGTCGGCGCCGACGGTCACCGTCTGCGAAGCCGGCTGGCCGGAGAACACCGGCATGGAAGTCACCGCGTAGTTGATCTGCAGCGCGGGCCAGTTCAACGCGACGTTGTTGTCGGCGGCGTAGAGCCCGAGGAAATCGGCGGTGGTGTTGCCGTTGGTCGCGACCGTGTAGGCGAGGCGGAACTGCGTGCGGCCGCTGAAGTTGATCGCCGCGAGTCCCGCCGCGTTCAGCGCTCCGCCGGCGATCTGTCCATTCGCGGAGGGCACCGAGATCGTCGCCACGCCCTGCGCGGTCGCCGCGACCGCGAAGTCCGTAAGCGCGAGCGCGGGATTGCCGCCGAAGCCGCCGGTGGAAACGTCGACCGTCACCGAGCCCAGGTTCGTTACGGAACCCGTGAGCGCGCCGCGGCGGAGCAGCAGCGTCGCGGAAGTGATCGTGGCGTTGGCCGGCAGCGTCGAGGTGTTGAACGAGATGACGGAGCGGTATTGGCGCGCGCCGGCGTCGTCGCCCACGCGCAGGCCGTTCGTGGTGTTGTCGGTTGAGTTGAGCGTTCCGCCCACGCCGGAGCCGGAGGCGGACTCGAGAATCCAACCATCCTCCTGCGCGGTCGACGGCAGCGTGACGCTGCCGGTCGACGTCGACTGGATCACATACGTGGCCGTCGTGACCGGACTCGGCTGCGCACCGCCCAAGGTCGCGATCGCGCGCAAGACGGTGGACGCCGACACACTCACGGCGCCGGAGTAAACCGTGCCGGTGGTCGCGGTCGGCGTGCTGCCGTCCGTGGTGTAGCGGATGGTGGCGCCCGCCGTGGCGGAGGTGATCGCGACGCTTTGCGCGCTCGTGTAGGTGCCGCCGCCGGGATTGAAAGCCGGCGCGCTGACCTGCACTTGCGAAAGATCGATCGTGTAGACGGCGGAGTTCACCGCGCTGTCGCTGAGATCGGAACGATAGGCGATCGCCCGCAGCGTGAGGGACGACGCCACGCTCACGGGACCGGAGTAAAGGGTGCCGGCCGTTGGAAGCTCGGCGCACTGCCGTCGGTCGTGTAGCGGATCGAGGCGCCCGCGGTCGACGACGTGAGGCTCACGGATTGCACGCCGGTGTAGGTCCCGCCCGCCGGCGAGAAGACGGGCGCGTCCGCGGGCGGCGGCGGCGCGGTGATGACGTAGTTGCCCGAGGTGACGTTGCTCACGCCGAGATCCGATCGATAGGCGACCGCGCGCAACGTGACGGAGGCGCCCAGCGAGATCGGCGCGGAATAAACCGCACCCTGCGTGTCACTCGGGGCGCTGCCGTCGGTCGTGTAGCGGATCGTCGCACCGGGCGTGCTCGTGGCGATGGCCACGGTCTGCGTGCCGGCATAAGTGCCGGCGGGCGGAGTGAACGACGGAGCCGCAACCACGCCGTCGTTCCACGTGTAAGTGGCGTAGCTGTTCACCGGCACGCTCAGGCTGTTGCCGCGAATGGTGCCGCTCCACGTGGCGCCGGTCATGACGTGACCGCTGCCGGGATAGCTGCCGAAATTCACGACGATGCCGTAGCCGCTGGCGCCGTTGTCGGCGCTGAACTCGGAGTTCTGCACGAGGTAGTTGTTGGACGCGTCGGCCGAGAGAATCTGGTGGCTCGTCATCGGCAGCGCACCGACCGTGCCCTGCCAGGCGCAGACGGTCTGGTAGGTTTGGAGGATGCGCGCGGCGACGTTCGGATTGGTCCACTTGATGTCCCACAGCTTGCCTGTGTCCGTATCGGTGGCGGCGGCCATCACGCGACCGACGGAGCCGACGTCGCCATTGTAGGCGAGGTGCAGCATCGGCGCCTGGCCGCGGATCAGCGCGCTGAGGTCGGCAAAATCCCAGCAATAGAGCAGCTTGTTGTGCGCGAGGTGCCAGTGCTGCGTGGAAAGCAGCGCGTCGTGATAGACGAGTTCCCACAGCGGCACCTGAAAGCCGGTCGTCAACACCGAGGACAGGCTCGTGCCGGGATCGGTGACGTCGGTGAGGATTTGCGGGTAGACGTTGTTGTTGAACGAGCCGTAGCCGCCCGGTGTGTTGGACGCGCCGAGCTTGAACATGCCCTCGGTCCACGCGAGGTGCGGCACCGCCCACGATTTCGCCTGCTCGGTGCCGGCGAGGGTGTTGTGGTTCGGCGCGGTCGGTCCCGAGGCGGCGGCCGAGCAGCGCGGCACGGTCGATGATGTCGTCCGCGCGACTGGCGGTGTGACCGCTGGAGCTCGCGTAGTCCTCGAGCGGCTCGACGGCACAGGTGGTGTCGAAGAAGAACGCGCCGAGTCCGAACTGCGCGATGTGGTGCGCCAGGCGCGTGTCGCGCGCGAAGATCGAGCCGAAGCTGTGCGCGATATTCGCGCGACCGGAGGAGATGTCCCAGGAACCGTCGGACTTCTGATAAGCCCACGTCGTGCTCGCAGAACTGGAGCCCGCGCCGCCGTTGGCCCAGTCGTAGGAGAAGCCGTTGAACGGCGGCGTGGTTTGGCCGGAGTTGTAGGAGGCGTAGATGTCGTAGATGCCGGGCACGTAGCCCCGGCTGCGCACCGCGGCCGACCAGCCGCTGCCGTTGGCGTAAGCCTGATTCGGGAACGCGTTGTTCTGGTCGACGTGATTGATCGAAATCTGGATGAGCGCCTTGGCGATGCCGGCGCTCGAGAGCGCCGAGAGCATCGTGTCGCTGCGACCGTCGCCCCAGAGGTAGATCACGGGCGCGCCGAGCAATTTGCTGACGTCGGCATTCGCCGCGTTCTTCGTGGCGAGGCTGACATACCAACCCCGCGCCACGGCGAAGTCGCGGAAGTGCCGCGCCTGCGCGACGTAGCCGCCGGAGGCGTAGAACGTGAACGTCGCGGTGCGGCTATACGACAGCAGGTTCGGCGTGAGCGAGCTGTTGGCGTTGGAGCCGCGCCACTCGAATGCGCCACCGAGGCGCGAGCTGCCGTTCACCGTCGGCGTCTGCTTCACGAGGAACATGTCGTCGGCCGGATCGACGATCGCCATCCAGCCTTCGCTCCACGCGCTGTCGGTGCCGCCGACCCATTCCATGCGGCTGTGCGACGACGGTTGCGACCACGTGGTGGCCGTCGTCGGCACGACAAAGCCGCCGTTGTAGGGCAACACGGCGAAACCCGAGCCGTCCGATTTGAAGAACGGATATGGGTAAGTGATGTTGGTGGGGACGCTGGTGGTGTTGCCACCGAGGGTGATCTTGAGTTCACCGCTGGCGGGGACGAGTTGGAAGAGAGCGTCACCGCGCAGCTGTTGAGCAGCGCCGGCACGGTGAGATGCTGGCCGTCAGCCTGTGTTACGGTGCCGCTCAACGCATAGCTGCTGCCGCCGCCGGAAGTTCCCTGCCCCCACACGGTGCCGGTCGATTTCACCGTCACCGCGAAACGCCCGGTGGCGTCGTTGAAGACGGCGCTGATGGGGCTGGACGCGTCATCGAGCGTCCACGTGGCGGCGAGCGCCAGGACGCCGGGGAAAAAACTCAAGATTGCCGCGAGACGGAGCAAAAAAGGGAAACGCGGGCGCGTCTCGCCGTCAGGGAGCCGGGGGTATTCATCGACGTTGGGGGTAGAGAAAGCGGGCGTCCGGCGCGGGGGCGCGCCGAGCGGTCGAGCCCGCGATGGCGGGATCTTGGGGTGAAAAGAAAGAAGGCGGCCGGAAAACTACTTCCCAGTCGCAATCGAAATGTCCCGCGGAGACGACCTTGCCGTCACGCGCGACGAGGAAATCGGGCAACAAATCCAGACGGCTGCAGTCCAACCGGCTTCGAGTTCAGCTCCAGCAGCGCACTGAGACACGCGTCCAGTCCAGACAACAGACGTAGACGATCGGGGTTTTCAGGGGTTTGGGGTAAACAAACACGATCAGAGCGCGCCGACCCTGCTCCACTTCAGCGAAAAGTCCGGCCGGCAGTTTCGGCGCGAGACGCGCGAGCACGGGATTGGTTTTCGGTGTGCCGAAGAGGATCAGATTCGAGTTCGCCAGGTCGTCGGCGGTCACTCGTGCAGCGGCCTTGAGAGGAAATTCCGCCTGGATGACGAGCTGGCTCGGCGGATTGCGGACGGCGTCGAGTTCGGCGCGCGCGAGCGGCAGATCGCCTTCGCCGTAGACGGCGAGGAATTTCGCAGTGAACGCGTCGCCGATCGGACCTTGCAAGCCGTGGCGTTTGCCGGAGCTCGCCGGCGTGGAGGCGAGCTGCCAGACGCCGGCGGATTTCACCACGTGAACGACGGCAGCGTCCGCCGGCAGCGTGAGTGTCGTGCCATCGATCGTCAGCGGCGGCACCTTACCGGCGACGACGCCGGCGTCGTGCAGCCGCAGCGTGAGACCGTCGACGTTCTTCGTCGTCACGGAGAGCGTCGGCGGGCGCGGTGGCTCCGGTTCGCGCGGCGGTCCGCGCCGGCCGGGCGGCGGAGGCGGCGGGAGGCCGTCGTCGTAGACGGCGGAGACGCGAGTCTCCGCGGGCGATTGCTCGAGGCGGTCGAGCGTCACCCAATAGGCGCGATCGTAGCGCAGGTTCGTGGTGAAGAATTTCACCTCGCGCGGCGCCGCCGGGATCGGACGCAGCACGGCTGCGCTCTCGAAAACAGCATAGGAAATCTGCGGCGCGAAATGGTGCGGCATGCCCGGGAAACTTTCCATCGTGGCGAAGCCGCCTTCGGCCACGATGCCGTCGCTGTAGCGCGTGGATTTGCCCTGGATGCCGGCGCCGGCGTTTTTCAGGAAAACGGGAATGTTGCGGGCATTCGGGAAATAGTTGTCGGGACGGAAGGTCGCGATCTGCGGCAACATCCACGCGGAAGAGGAATCAGGCGACTCGACCGCATCGCGAAAACCCAGCGCGGCATCGATCGGTGTGATGCTGCCGAAGCGATCCGGGTGACGCAGTCCCACGAACCACGAACCGGCGCCGCCCATCGAGTGGCCCATGATGTAGATCCGGGCGGGATCCACCGAGTAACGGCGCGAGACATCGGCGACGACTTCGAGCACGTCCGTCTCGCCCATGCCTTGGTAGAAGGTGTTTCCGCGGCCGAGCGGCTGCGCGACGATCACGGGAAGATTCGTATCGATCCACTCCTTCGTGCCCATGCCGCGCCATTGCGTGCGGCGGCCGGCGAGGTTTTTCGGACCGATCCCGTGAATCTGGATCAGGAGCGGAAATTTCGCGTCGGGCCGGTAGTCGCGCGGCAGGAAGAAGCCGTAGGGCTGAACCGAGCCGTCCACCGTCGAGCGGAAGAAATTCATCGTGAACTCGCCCGGCTGCGACGGGGCGGCGACATTCGCGGCGAGCAGCGAGTCCAGCTTCGCGACGTCGGCCTCCGTTTCGTAGGTGAGCAGTTCGACGTCGCCGTGCGAGATGAGCCGCGACTCGCCGGCGAGCGGCTGCGCGCGCGGACGCGGTGTGCCGCCGGGGTCCTGCGCGCGAGCGGTCGATCCGGCGAGGACGGCGAGAATCAGCGCCACACGGAGGAAAAACGGTGCCCGGAGATTCATGGAGAAACGCAGAGATAAGTCTTGTTTGTGCCTGGTGACCAGAACGGCCGGCTCACCCCTCTTGCCAGGAAGCGAGCCGGCCGTTGATGCGATCACTGACGAAGATGAGCGAAGCGTTGCTTAGAGGTCGAAGCTCGTCGTGAGCGTCCACTGCGCGCCGTCCTTGATGCGGAACGTGGCGGGCGTGCCGTCGGGATTGTATTTGATGGCGGTGAGGCCGCGCTTGGCGAAGACGTCCTTGCCGTTGAGTTGAATGGAGCCAGCGACTTTGTCGTGGAAGAAACGGAAACGGTAGCTGAGCGTGAAATCGTAGCTGGCCACCGCGGGTTGGAAGATCGGGCGGCTCGCATCGTATTCGTCCATGATGCCGCTGGAGTTCGGCAGACCGTAGAATCCCTGGGAACGCTTGTCGGCCCAACGGATCGCGCCACCGACGCCGAAGCCTTTGAGACGGCCTTCGTTGAAGGTGTAGTTGGCGAGGAGATTGGCCGTCCACTCGGAGGTTTGAAGGCGCTGTTTGCCCTCGTTGGCGTCGGCGATCTTGATGTTGTTCGCGACCTGGATGCTGTAACCGCGACCGGCTTGGGCGTTGACGACGGTGGCCGGCGGCGCGCCTGACGTGCTGGTGAACGCCTTGCCGGCGTTCGGGCCGGTGGCGAGGCTGGCGAGACTGGCGGTCGTCCAATACGGAAGGCGCGCTTGGATGAAGCCGCGCGTCGCAGCGATCTGATCGCTGTCGGTCGCGCGGTTTTGCGCGGCGCTGAGTTTCAGGCGGAGATTGCGATTGGGATTGTAGGTCAGCTCGATCTCGACGCCTTTCGCGCTGGTGTTGCTGACGTCGAGCGTGTCCACGCCGCGCACCTTGTCGTAGTAACCGAAGGGCAGGCCGACCAGATTGTAGAGAGCCGTTTCCTTTTCGGCGAGCGACGCAGCGGGCATGCGCTCGTTAATGATCGAGCGAGCGAAGCCTTCGAACGAAGTGGTGTCCGGAGCGGTCCACGAGGCGCCCGCCGAGCCGGGAGCGGCGACTTCGATATTCTTGGTGATGGCGACCACCGGCCGGAGCGTGTCCACGCGAGCGCCGATTTCGATCGCATCATACCAATTGACGCGCGCGTTGAACTTGTCGCTGAAGCGCAGCGAAAAACCGTAATCGCGCGTGCGGCCGTGGGGAACGCCGAGGCTGTCGCCCCAGAGATTGATCATCGGGTCGGCGACTTTGAAGGCGTCGGCGTAGTTGTAGTGGAGCTGGAAACCGTCGAGCAGTTCGCCGAGGTAACCGCGAATGCCACCCTGCCCGCGCATCGCTTCGACGAATTTCTGATTCAGGAACGGCTTGATGACGCCCTGATAGGTGGCGGTGCGACCGGAGACCTCGATCCACGGTCCCCACGTGTTGTAATATTGCATGCCGCCGAGGCCGGTGGCGGGATCGATGTAGCCTTGCTTGGTCACCGTCACACCGGCGCTGTTCACGTAGGTGTTGTAGCGGGTTTCCTGCTTGTCGTGCCGGTAGCCGAGCGTGGTGACGAAGCGATCCTGCCAAAACCAGCTCTGAAAGGCGCCGCCGAACGTATCGAGGTTGGTGCGCGTGCGGCTGACGCCGCCGAAGGCGTTACCGGAGATGGGGACCGATTTGTCCACGAACGTGGCCGCCGTGGGGCGCTGCTGCTGATGTTCCTGGCGTTCGTGCTGTATTTCGCCGCGGTGTTCCTCGTGCGCCTGCGCGCCGAGCTGCTGCGTCGCGAACGCACGGCGAGCTGGATCCGCGAGGTGCTGGCATGAGCGAGTTCCTCGCGATGAGCGGTTACGGCAAATACCTCTGGCCGTCGTTCGGCCTGGTGATCGGCGTCATCGTGCTGAACGTCGTGCTCGCGGTGACGGCGCTGAAGCGTGCGCAGGTGCAGGCGAAGCGCCGGCTGGAGATGCAGTCATGATGGCGCGCCACAAGCGTCTGCTGCTGGTCGCGGGCATCGTCGCGGGCGTGGGCCTCGCCGGCGTTCCTCGGCTCGAAGGCCTTCGAGAGCAACGTGATGTTCTTCTTCGACCCCTCGCAGATCGCCGCGGGCGAGGCGCCGGTCGACAAACGCTTCCGGCTCGGCGGCATGGTCGTGAAGGGCAGCATCCAGAAAATCCCGGGCACGCTGGACGTGAAATTCCAGGTCACCGACTTCAAGCACACGGTGCCGGTGTCGTACGACAAGATCCTGCCGGACCTGTTCCGCGAGGGGCAGGGCGTGGTTGCGCACGGCAAACTGCAGAACGGCGTGTTCGTCGCCGACGAAGTGCTGGCGAAACACGACGAGAAATACATGCCGCCCGAAGTGGCGAAGTCGCTGAAGGACAATCCCCCGCCACCGGACGGGCCGCAGACATGATCCCCGAGCTCGGCCATTTCGCGTTGATCCTCGCGCTGGTGCTGACGGCCGCGCAGGCCGTGTTCGGTCTCGTGGGCGCCGCGAGGCGCGATCAACGCTGGATGGCCGCGGTACGTCCCGCCGTCGCGGGCCAGTTCGTGTTGACCAGCACGGCGGTCGGCGCATTGATCTACGCGTTCGTGACGTTCGACTTCTCGGTGCTGTACGTCGCGAGCAATTCGAACTCCGCGTTGCCCACGTTCTACCGCGTCGCCGCGTTGTGGGGCGCGCACGAAGGTTCGCTGCTGCTGTGGGCGTGGATCCTCGCGTTGTGGACGCTGGCCGTCGCCATGCTCAGCCGCAACCTGCCGCCGACCTTCGCGAGCCGCGTGATGGGCGTGCTCGGCATCGTGAGCTTCGGCTTCCTGCTGTTCGCGCTCTACACCTCGAATCCGTTCGAGCGTCTGCTGCCGGCGCCGGCCGACGGCCGCGACCTGAACCCCGTGCTGCAGGACCCGGCATTGGCGATCCATCCGCCGCTGCTCTACACGGGCTACGTCGGCTTCGCCGTGGCGTACGCCTTCGCCTGCGCGGCGATGCTCGAAGGCAAGCTCGACCAGGTCTGGGCGCGCTGGACGCGGCCGTGGACCACGGTGGCCTGGTGTTTCCTGTCCGTGGGCATCGCGCTCGGCAGCTGGTGGGCGTACTACGAACTCGGCTGGGGCGGCTACTGGTTCTGGGATCCGGTCGAGAACGCCTCGTTCATGCCGTGGCTAGCCGGCACGGCGCTGATCCACTCGCTGGCCGTCACCGAGAAGCGCGGCCTGTTCAAGAGCTGGACGTTGCTGCTGGCGATCCTCGCGTTCTCGCTGAGCCTGCTGGGCACGTTCCTCGTGCGCTCGGGCGTACTGGTGTCGGTGCATTCGTTCGCGGCCGATCCCTCGCGCGGCAAGTTCATCCTGTGGTCGCTGATCGTCATGATCGGCGGCGCGTTGACGTTGTATTCGCTGCGTGCGCATACGCTGAAGTCGAACGCCGGCTTCGAAGGCACGTCGCGCGACGCGTTCCTGCTCTACAACAACATTCTCCTGGTGATCGCCACCGTCGTCGTGTTCATCGGCACGCTCGCGCCGCTGGTGAACGACGCGCTCGGCATGGGCTCGATCTCGATCGGGCAGGGCTGGTTCACCGTGTCGTTCCCGTGGATCGCGCTGGTGCTGGTGGCGCTGGTCGCCGTCGGCATCCACGCGGCGTGGAAACGCGGGCGGCTCGGCGAAAATCCGCGGCGCATCCTGGTCAGCCTCGCGGCGGCGGCGGTGCTCGGCCTCGCGGTGATCTACGGCGGGTATGGCGGCCCCGGCAAATGGATGTCGGTGCTCGGTATGGTGTTTGGCCTGTGGCTGATCGTGTCGTCGCTGATCGACCCCATCGATCGCTGGCGCCGCAAGCTGAGCCTCACCCGCGCCATCGTCGGCATGACGATCGCGCATCTCGGCCTCGGCGTCTGCGTGATCGCGGTGTCGACGGTCGAGTCGTACACCATCGAACGCGACGTCGCGCTCGGCCCGGGCGAGACGTTGGCGCTCGGCCGCTACGCCTACCGCTTCGAGAAGATCGAGCCGGTGGAAGGCCCCAACTACGACGGCGTGCGCGCCGAGATCACCGTGTTGCGCGACGGCCAGCCGATCACCGTGCTGCATCCCGAGAAGCGCAACTACTGGGTGCAGCGCTCGACGATGACCGAGGCCGGCATCGAAGCACGCTGGAACATGGACCTGTTCGCCGCGCTCGGCGAGGACCTGGGCGCGGGGCGCTGGAGCATCCGCGCGCAGCTGCGGCCGCTGATCGACTACGTGTGGCTGGCGGCGGCGCTGATGGCGCTGGGCGGCGGCATCGCGGCATCCGATCGTCGTTATCGTCAGAAGGAAGCGGCCGCCGCCACCGAATCCAACACCGTCGGGGCGACGTGAACCGATTCGTCGTTCCGGTCATCGTCTTCCTGCTGCTCGCCGTCGTCCTGTATGTCGGCGTCGTGCGCTCGCCCGACAAGAGCACGATGGTCTCCGCGCTGCTCGGCAAACCCGCGCCGGCCTTTGAACTGCCCGTGCTCGGCGATCCCGCGAAGAAATTTTCGTCCACGCAGCTCGCGGGCCGTCCCTGGGTGCTCAATGTCTGGGGCACGTGGTGTGTGGCGTGCCGCGAAGAACATCCCGTGCTGCTCGAGATCGCCCAGCAGCGTCGCATTCCCATCGTCGGCCTCGACTGGAAGGACGACGAGGGCTCGGCCCAGCAGTGGCTGCAACAGCTCGGCAATCCCTACGACCTCGTGCTCGTCGATGGCGAGGGCCGCACGGCGATCGACTTCGGCGTGTACGGCGCGCCCGAGACGTTCTTCATCGATGCGGATGGTACGCGTTCAATACCGCCACGTCGGCCCGATGACGCACGACGTGTGGGAGCGCGAGTTCCTCGGCCGCCTGCCGCACGGGGTGACGCCATGATCCGTCTGCGCCCGCTCGTGGCACTGCTGATCGCCGCCTGGCTGGCACCGCTGGCGCCAGGCCATCGACGTCACGCGTGATGCCGAATGAGGAGATGCAGGCGCGCTACGAGGCGTTGACGCACGAGATCCGCTGCATGCAGTGCATGAACAACAGCATCGCGGATTCGCCCGTGGGTCTCGCCTCCGACCTGCGCCGCGACGTGAAGGAGATGATCGTCGCCGGCAAGACCGACGACCGAGATCCGCGCCTACATGGTGGAACGCTACGGCAACGTCGTGTTGTTCACCCCGCCGATGACGAGCAGCACCGCGTGGGTGTGGCTCACGCCGTTGCTCGCATTGCTCGGCGGCATCGTGATCGCCGTGCGTGATCATCCGCCGCCGCGGCAAGCTCGTCGCCACCGACGATTCGCCGGTCGACGAACCCTGATGCTGATCTTCGTCCTCATCGCCGGAACCCTGGCGGCCGCCGCGGCCGCACTGCTGTTGCTGCCGCTGGTGCGCCGACGCGCCGACAACCTGCCGGTCTCGACGATCGCCGCCATCGCCGTGCTGGTCGTGTTGCTGCTGGGTGGCGCCGGCCTGTACGCCGCGTTCAGCAACTACAGCTGGGTCGATGCGCCATCGGTCGCCGAGACACCGGCGGCGATGACCGCGAAGCTCGCGAAGCGCCTCGCGGAGAACCCGAGACGATCTCGAAGGCTGGCTCAAGCTCGGTCGTTCGTACCAGGTACTCGAACAGTGGCCGCTGTCGGTGCGCGCCTATCAACGTGCGGACCGGCTCGCGAATGGCGCGAACGTCGAGGCCATCCTCGGCGTGGCCGAATCGCTGTTCGCGCAGGACCAGGACTCGCTGCGTGGCGCGGCCGGCAAGCTGTTCGAGCGCGCGCTCGAGATCGATCCGACCTCGCAAAAGGCGTTGTTCTACAGCGCGTTCGCCGCGCTCGGCCGCGGCGAGCTGCCGGTGGCGCGCGAGCGGCTGTCGCGCATGCTCGCCTCCAACCCGCCGCCGCAGATCCGCGAGATCCTCGAGAAGAGCATCGCGAACATCGACAGCCAGGTCGCCCAGCAGGCCGCGGGGCAGGGCACCGCGCCGGCGGATGCCAACGCGAAGGTGAGCGTGCACGTCACGTTGTCGCCCAGGTATCAAGGTGGCGCCCGATGCGCTGTTGTTCGTCGCCGCCCGCGATCCGAAATCTCCGGGCCCGCCGTTCGCCGTCAAGCGGCTGCCAGCGAAATTCCCAGTCGACGTCGAACTCGGCGCCGCGGACGCGATGATCGAGTCGCGGCGCATCACCGCCGGGCAGCAGCTGGAGATCGTCGCCCGCATCGCGCTCGGCGGCACGCCGACGGCGACCAGCGGCGACCCGTACGGACAAGTTAGCTATCATGTCGGCCAGGACGGGCGGCTGAACATCGTCATCGATCGCCTCGCTCCCTGAGAGCAGGAACGCACCCCATGCAGGCCAAGCATTCGCTCGAGTTCGCGCGCGCGCCGTCGCTCTGGTCGATGTATCCGAAGATCATGACGTCGCGGAAGCCGGCGCTCGTGCCCGAGGGCGCCGAGGTGCCGCGCATCGAGTCGCGTCTCGCGAAGGTCGTCATCGATCGCAAACACCTGGCCGCCTACTCGGAGATCTGCGGTGCCGCCGCCGGCGCCACGCTGCCGATCGCCTATCCACACGTGCTCGCGACGCCGCTGCACCTGGCGATGATCGGCGCCGAAGCGTTCCCGGTGAAGATGTTCGGCCTGGTGCACGTGCAGAACCGCATCGCGATCCGCCAGCCGCTGTCGGCCGACGAGCCGGCCGAGATCCGCTGCTGGATCGAGGGGCACCGGGAAACCGAGCGCGGCCAGGAATTCGAACTGCACACCGAATACGTCGTGCACGGCGAGTCGTCGTGGGACGAGACCTGCACGTTCCTCGCGCGCCGGAAGTCGCCCGCGGCCGCGAAGGCCGGTCTGTCGGCGCGCAGCGCCGACGGCGCACCGGACGGCGTCGCGATCAAGTCGAGCAGTTTCCGCGCGCCGGCCGGCCTCGGCCGCCGCTACGGCTTCATCTCGGGCGACGTGAACCCGATTCACATGAGCGATCTCACCGCGAAGGCCTTCGGCTTTCCGCGCGCGATCGCGCACGGCATGTGGTCGCTCGCGCGCCTGGCCTCGGACTTCGAACCCGGCTCGTTCGAAAGCTGTGAATTCACCGTGAACTTCAAGCTGCCGGTCTACATGCCGTCGTGGCTGATGCTGCAGCGCTGGTCGATCGACAACGGCAGCGGTTTCGCGCTGCGCGACGCGCAGGGCGAGAAACCGCATCTCACGGGCACGCTGAAAACCAGTCGGTGACGGCCGCTTCCCCGTTGCCGGACACGCGCGCCGACGGAACGGCTGCGTTGTTCGCGGCCGCCGCCGCACTTCTGCCTGCTGTGCGGCTACTACATGCTGCGGCCGCTGCGCGAGGCGCTGGCACTCGAGGTCGGCGTCGACCAACAACCGCTTGCTGTTCACCGTGGTTCGCCGTCACCTGCCTCGCTCCTGCCCCTCTACTGGTGGGTCGTCGGGCGCACGCCGCGCGGCCGGCTGCTGTGGTGCGTCGGCATTCCGTTCGTCGCCGTGTTCGTGTCGCTGGCGATCGGGCTGGCTTCCGCGCCGCGCGACCAGACACTGGCGTTCATCTATTTCGTCGCGCTGAGCTTCCGCCAACCTCTACCTCGTCTCCGTGTTCTGGAGCGCGATGGCCGACGTGTGGCGCCCCGAACTCGCGAAGCGGTTCTTCGGCTACGTGGCCGCGGGTGGCAGCGCCGGCGCGATCCTCGGACCCAACACTCGTCTACGCCCTGGTCGACGACGTCGGCGCGACGCCGCTGATCCTCATCGCCTGCGCGTTCATCCTGACCACCGCCGTGCTGGTCACGCAGGCCCGGCGTTCGCTGCGGACCTGCGTGAAATGGCGAGCGCATCCCGGATGGCGCGATCCCCGTCGGTGGCCGGGCCTTCGACGACCTGAAGCGACTCGCGAAGACGCCCTATCTGCTCGGCATCGCGGGCGTGATCATCGCGGGCAGACGATCGGCGCGTTCATGTACGAGCAGTAGGGCAAGTTCGTGTAGTCCACGTACACGTCGCTGGCCGACCGCGCGCAGCTGTTCGCGCAGATGGAATTCGCGGTGAACGTCTTGTCGCTGGTGTTCCAGGCCGGCATCGTCGGCTGGCTCACGCGCCGCGGCAGCGTCGCGCTGAGTCTCTCGGCGATGCCGCTGCTGCTCGGCGCGAGCTTCGTCGTGCTCGCGCTGTTGCCGCTCGGCGGCGTGTTCCTGGTGACGCAGGTGATCCGCCGCGCCGCCGACTACGGCCTCGGCAAGCCGCCGCGCGAGATGTTGTTCACCGTGCTGAACCCCGAGAGCAAGTTCAAGAGCAAGAGCCTCATCGACACCGTCCTGCAGCGGGGCTCGGACGTCATGAGCCAGTGGCTGTATCGCGGCGTCGCCGGCCTGGGATCGGCGGGCATTGCGTGGCTGTGCGCGGGCATCAGCGTATTGCTGCTGGGCGCGACGCGCACGCTGGGCCGCACGTTCGAGACCCGCCGGCGCAGCGAGACGCGACGTGAACGCGGTCCGATGCCGGCGCAACGGATCGACGCCGCCGGCAAGGTGCACGTCGACCTGCCGGCCATCCTGCGGCTCGCCGCGCCGCTGATGGCCACCAACGCCGTGCAGGCGCTGCTGAACCTGACGGACCTGTGGTTCATCGGCCGCCTATCCACCGACGCGCTGGCCGCGATGAGCGCCATCTACTGGATCTGTCAGCTGCGCCATCCTGCTGTTCGGTGGCGTCGGCCTCGCCGTGCAGACGTTCGTCGCGCAGGCCTTCGGCAGCCGCCGCAAGGCGCGTGCGTCTCGCGCATTGTGGAACGCGTTGTGGGCGTCGCTGGCGATGGCGCCGGTCTTCCTCGCGCTGGCCTTCGTCGGGCCTGGTTGCTCGCATCTTCGGCCTGCCGCCGCACGTGCAGGCACTGGCGCTCGAGTACTGGGTGCCGCGCATCGGCGGCGCGTTCATCGGCCTGATGGGCTGGGCGGCGATGGGGTTCTTCAACGGCATCTCCGCGGTGCGGTTCACGATGACGGTGGTGGTCGTCACGACGGTCACGAATGCCATCTTCAACCAGCTGTTCATGTTCCAGCTCGGCATGGGCATGAAGGGCTCGGCCTGGGGCACGAACGTCGCGCAGCTCGTCGGTGTGTGCGTGGCGCTGGCGTTTTTCCTCGGCGGCCGGCTCGCCGCCGAGTACGGTCGACGCATCATGTGGCGACCGACGTGGTCCGTGATCCGCGCGCAACTCATGGTCGGCCTGCCGATCGGCGTGATGTACGGCGCCGACGTGCTCGGCCTCGCGTTGTCGCAGACGATGATCGCGCAGACCGGCGCGGTCGGCGCCGCGGCCACGCAGATCGTGATGGCGCTGACCTCGATGGCCTACATGCCGACGATCGGCATCGCACTGGCGGGGACGACGCTGGTCGGCCAGTCGATCGGCGCCGGCAGCCGCGGACTGGGCCAACCGGCTCGGCTACGTGATCATCGCGTTGTGTGCGGGGCTCATGGCGTTCATCGCCGTGTTGCTGCTCGTGGTCGGGCCCTGGGTGCTGCCGCTGTTCGTCAGCAGCGGCGGCCCCGCGGCCGCCGACGTCGTCGCGATCGGCCTGGTGTTGCTGTGGCCCGCGGCCGCGTACCAGATCTTCGACGGACTGTATTGCGGCTCCGGCTTCTGCCTGCGCGGCGCCGGCGACACGCGCGTGCCGGCGATCACCGCGCTGGTGTTGTCGTGGTTCTTCTTCGTGCCGCTGGCGCACACGCTGATCTTCGCGCCCGGGCAGGGGTGGGTGGACGGCGCGCCACAATTTGGATTGGGCGCCAGGGGCGGCTGGATCGCGCTGATGAGTCTACGTCACGTTGTTAGGCATCGCGATGTTCTGGCGCTGGCGGCAGGGCGCCTGGCAAACGCGCTTCTGACCGCGAGCGGGCGGCATGGGAGTTGCCTGATCGACGGGCGCGCGTCGGTGCTTATAATCGCGCCATGACCGTCATGCGTTACAAAGTCGACGAGGGCATCGCCTGGCTCGCGATGAACAATCCACCGCTCAACGCGCTGTCGCACGAACTGCGGCGCGGCATCGTCACGGGGCTCGACAAGGCGGTGGCCGACACGAAGGTCCGCGCCGTCGTGCTGATCGGCAACGAGCGCGCGTTCTCGAGCGGCGCCGACATCAAGGAATTCTCCGGCGCCGCGTTCTACGACGAGCCGTTCCTGCCGGCGGTGTGCGACATCGTCGAGAGTTCGCCGAAAGCCGGTCATCGCCGCCATCAACGGCGCGTGCATGGGTGGCGGACTCGAACTCGCGCTGGGCTGCCACTACCGAGTGGCGCTGGGCGACGCGAAGATCTCGTTCCCCGAGGTGAAGCTAGGCTTGATCCCCGGCGCGGGCGGCACGCAGCGCTTCCCGCGGCTCGTAGGACTCGAGACCGCGCTCAATCTCATCGTCTCCGGATCCACCGTGCCCGCCGTCGCGTTGAAGGACTCGGCGCTGTTCGACGTCGTCGCGAAGGACGATCTCGCCGGCGCGGCGCGCGCGTTCGCGAAGATCCAAGAACGACAAGCCAACGCGCCGCGTGCGCGATCTCCAGTCAAACATCCGCAAGGCGAAGCGTTCCTGCAGTTCGCGAAGCAGGCGTCGCATCCGTCGCGCGCGGACTGGCGGCGCCGTTGAAGGCGGTCGAAGTCGTCGGCGCCGCGCTGACGCAGAAGTTCGACGCGGGCATCGCCACCGAACAGAAGATCTTCGGCGAACTCATGGTCAGCGACGAATCGAAGGCGTTGCGCCATGCGTTCTTCGCCGAGCGCGCCGCGTCCAAAGTGACCGGGCTCACGACAAGACGCCGCAGCGGAAGATCGCGATCGTCGGCATCGTCGGCGCCGGCACGATGGGCGGCGGCATCGCGATGAGTTTCGCGAACGCCGGATTCCCGGTGACGCTGGTCGAAGCCAAGCAGGAGGCGCTCGATCGCGGCGTGGGCGCGATCCGCAAGTTCTACGAAGGCGCCGCGGCCAAGGGCAAGATGAAGCCCGAGGACGCGACGAAACGCGCCGCGCTGATCACGCCCTCGCTCGAGTTCGCCGCGGCGAAGGCCGACCTCGTCATCGAGGCGGTGTTCGAGGATCTCGAGGTGAAGAAGGAAGTGTTCCAGCAGCTCGACAAGGTCGCGAAGAAGGGCGCCATCCTCGCCACCAACACCTCGACGCTCGATGTCGACCGAGTCGCGGCCTTCACGAAGCGGCCCGGTGACGTGCTCGGCCTGCATTTCTTCTCGCCCGGCGAACGTCATGCGCCTGCTCGAAGTGGTGCGCGCGAAGAAGACGCGCCCCGACGTGCTCGCCACCGCGATGGCGATCGCGAAGAAGATCGGCAAGACCGCCGTCGTCTCCGGCGTCTGCGACGGCTTCATCGGCAATCGCATGATCAACGCCTACTCGCAGCAGGCGCTGTTGCTGCTGGAAGAGGGCGCATCGCCGTCGCAGGTGGACAAGGCCGTCGAGAAGTTCGGCTTCGCGATGGGCCCGTTCCGCATGTCCGATCTCGCGGGCAACGACATCAGCTGGCACATCCGCAAGCGCCACTACGAAGAGCATCCGAAGTAGCGAAAGATGCGGATCGCGGATCGCGTCTGCGAACTCGGCCGCTTCGGCCAGAAGACCGGCCTCGGCTGGTATCGCTACGAAGCCGGCAAACGCGATGCGATTCCCGATCCGGTCGTCGACCAGATCATCAACGGAAGAACGCGCCGCGCTGAAGCTCGCGCCACGCAGGATTCCGGACGGCGAGATCGTCGACCGCCTCGTGCTGGCGCTGGTCAACGAAGGCGCGCGCATCCTCGACGAAGGCATCGCGCAGCGCGCCTCCGACATCGACATCGTCTATCTCGCGGGCTACGGCTTCCCGGTGTCGCGCGGCGGCCCGATGTTCCATGCCAGCCAACGCGGGCTCGGGCAGGTCCTGCGGCGCATGAAGGAGTTCGCGGCGAACCCGCACGCGGAGCCCGCATTCTGGAAGCCGGCGAAGGTCCTGGCGTCGTTGGCGGCGCAAGGCCGCGGCTTCGACGACGCACCACCCGCCAAAGCAAAGAAGGAGAAGCGCCGTGGTTGACGCCGTCATCGTTTCCACGGCACGCACGCCGCTCACGAAGTCCTGGAAGGGCGCGCTCAATCTCACGCACGGCGCGACGATGGGCGGGCACGTGGTGAAGGCCGCGCTCGAGCGCGCGGGCGTCGAGCCCGGCGCGGTCGAAGACGTGATCATGGGCTGCGCGAATCCCGAAGGCGCCACCGGCTTCAACATCGCGCGGCAGATCGCGCTGCGCGCCGGCTGCCCGGTGACCGTCTCCGGCCTCACGGTGAACCGTTACTGCTCGTCGGGACTGCAGGCCATCGCGCTCGCCGCGCAACGGATCATGACGGGCGAGGGCGACCTGTACGTCGCCGGCGGCCTCGAGTCGATCTCGAACACGCAAAACGACCGCACCAACTACTTCATGGCGAAGGAAGCATGGCTCGACGAACACAAGCCGGCCATCTACTGGCCGATGCTGGCAACCGCGGAGACGGTGGCGAAGCGTTACGGCATCCCGCGCGAGGCGCAGGATCGCTATGGCGTGTTGAGCCAGCAACGCGCCGCCGCCGCGGCCGCCGCGGGACGCTTCACGCAGGAGATCGCGCCGATCGACGTCGTCGCCGGCGTGGCCGACAAGGATTCCGGCCGGTTGATGACGAAAGGCCTCACGGTGAGCGCCGACGAAGGCATCCGTGCGGACACGACGTATGAAGGTGTGTCGAAGATCCGCTCCGCCAACCCGGGCGGTTCCATCGCGGCCGGCAACGCCAGCCAGTTCTCCGACGGCGCCTCGGCCTGCGTCGTGATGAGCGCGCAGCGTGCCGAACGCGAGGGCAAGACGCCGCTCGGCATCTTCCGCGGCTTCGCGATCGCCGGTTGTGAACCCGACGAAATGGGCATCGGCCCGGTTTTCGCGATCCCGAAGCTCCTGGAACGCGCGGGCAAGAAGATTTCCGACATCGATCTGTGGGAATTGAACGAGGCGTTCGCGGTCCAGGTGATCTACTGTCGCGACAAGCTGGGCATCCCGGATGACCGGCTGAACGTGAACGGCGGCGCCATCGCGCTCGGTCATCCCTACGGCATGACCGGCGCACGCCTCACCGGGCACGCGTTGATCGAAGGCAAGCGCCGCGGGGCGAAGCTCGCGGTGGTCACGATGTGCATCGGCGGCGGCATGGGCGCCGCGGGGTTGTTCGAAATCGTCTGAGGCCAGCGAGGAAGACGATGCTGAAGAACGTCATCGCCATCATCATCGCCGTCGCGATCGGCGCGATCGGCTATTCGTACTGGACGAACAAGGACGCCGAAGAAAGCCCGATCAACGTGATGGTCATGCAGATGCGCACTCGCGCGGTCGTGAAGCACGAGCGCCAGGTGACCGTCTGGTACAAGGCCTGCCCCGAAGTGCGCGGCGTGAACCCGCAGGTCATGGTCATCTGGCCGGCGAAGCTGAACTACGAGCTCGACCTGTCCGACACGAAGCTGAACTTCGACGCCACCACCGGTGTGCTGCACGTGAAGACGCCGCCGATCCGCTCCGAGGATCCGGTCGTGCCGTCCGAAGTCGGCGAGTACCTCGCGCAGACGTACTTCTGGACGATGGAGAGCGAGCAGGCGATCGTCATGCGCGAGATGCAGAAGGCGACGCCGCTGGCGCGCCACCTGACGGCGTATTTCCTCAAGTACGACGTGGGGTTACCGGAACATTTCAAGGAAGAACTCGAGAACTATCTGCGCGGCATGACGGGCGCGCTCGGTGTTCCCGTGAAGAGCTTCGACATCGAGATCCCGAAGGTCGAGGTCATCATCCCGACGCGTCCCGAGATCACGCTGTGCGAAGGCACGGTCGCCGTCGCCAACGGCCTCAGCTTCGCGAAGCGGCAGAACGACGGCACCGTCATCGGCATCTATCCAAAACCGCAGAACGCCGCACCGCCGACACAAACCGCGCCGTAAGATCGGGCTCCCGTCACCCTGCGGAGATCCGATCATGAGTGTCGACGTCAAAGGCCGTTTCGTGTGGCACGAACTGATGACGCGGGACGTGGCAGCCGCGAAGCAGTTCTACTCGCAACTGCTCGGATGGAAACCGCAGGCGTGGCCGAACGACCCGATCTACACCGTCAACCACTCGGCGGAAGGACCGCAAAGCGGCTTCTTCCCGATCCCGGGCGAGATGCCCGCCGAAATGCCGGCGCACTGGGTCACGTACATCGGCACGCGCGACGTCGACGGGACGGCCGCCGCCGCCGTTCGGGCCGGTGGCTCCATTATCAACGGACCCGCGGACATCAAGGGCGCGGGTCGCTACGCGGTCCTGCGCGATCCGCAGGGCGCGACGTTCGCGATCCTCGATCCCGAGAACTCGCGCGCCGATCCGGTGGGCATGCCGCCGGTCGGCAGCTTCTCCTGGCACGAACTCGCGACCACCGATAACGAAGCGGCGTTCACTTTCTACAGCGAGCTGTTCGGCTGGGAAGCGCTGTTCCGCCACGACATGGGCATGATCGGCACGTACCTGATCTTCGGCAACGGTGAGATCCAGCGTGGCGGCATGTTCATCAAGCCCGCGGCGCAACCCGGTCCCGCATGCTGGTTGCCATACGTCAGCGTCGCGAATGCCGATTCCAGCTTCGCGGTCGCGCAAACGGCGGGTGGCAAGGCCCTGCTGCCGCCGATGACGGTGCCCGGTGGCACCCGGATCGCGCAGGTCATGGACCCGACGGGCGCCGCAATCGCCTTGCATTCGGCGGGCGAATCACAGATGGCGCCCGCGGCCACCGCGCCAACGGCGAAGCCAAAAGCAAAGGCGAAGGCGAAACCCAAAGCGAAGAAAACGGTGAAGGTCGCGAAACCCGCCGCGAAGAAACCGGTCAAGAGAAAGGCCGCGAAGAAAAAGGCGGCCGTGAAGAAGAAGTCGGCGCCGATGAAGAAGGTGCCGGCCCGCAAGAAGGCAAAGGCAAAGAAAAAAGTGGTCCGGAGGAAGAAGTGAAGGGACGTCGGGAGCTGATCAAGGCGGGATTCGCGGCATTGGCCGGCGCGTCGTTGACGAACGCCTGGGCCGCCGACAAGAAGAAGGACAAGGACGAACCGCCCCCGCGACCGCGTCCGCTGATGACCAAAGGCATCCCGTCGACCGGCGAACGACTGGCGATGGTCGGCGTCGGCACGAACAACTACAGCCCGACGACCGCGGACGAACGCGCCGCGCGTCGCGACGTGCTGGCCGGCCTCACGGCCGCGGGCGCGTCGGTGATCGACACCGCGCCGTCGTACCGGCAATCCGAGGACACGATCGGCGACCTGCTCGCCGACATCGGCAACCGCAAGGCGGCGTTCCTCGCGACGAAGGTCACGGCGCCCGACGGCAACCTGCAGCGTGGCATCGACATGATCGAAGAGTCGTTCCGCAAGCTGAAGACCGACGTCATCGATCTGCTGCAGATCCACAACCTTAACGGTGTGGACGTGTTGTTCCCGCACCTGAACCAGCTCAAGGCCAAGGGGCGCGTGCGCTACATCGGCGTGACGACCTCCAACAACAACCAGCACGACCAGATGGTCGAGATCATCAAGTCGCAACCCATCGACTTCGTGCAGGTCGACTATTCGCTCGGCAATCGGGAGTCGGCGGACACGGTGCTGCCCGCGGCGCTCGAGAAGCGGGTCGGCGTGCTGGTGAACCTGCCGTTCGGCGGACGCTCCAGCAACAACCTGTTCTCGCGCGTCGGCGATCGCGACCTGCCGGAGTGGGCCAACCTGATCGAGGCGCGCAGCTGGGGCCAGGTGTTCATCAAGTACGTCGTCTCGCATCCGGCCGTGACCGCCGCGATCCCCGGCATGACGAAGCCCACGCACCTCGCGGACAACCTCGACGCGATCCGCGGCCGGCTTCCCGATGCGGCGCAACGCGCGCGCATCGAGAAGTGGTGGGACCAGAATTTCCCGGACTAGCTACTTGCCGGTGACCGCCCACTTCAGGGCGCCGGTGAGCAGGCTCACCATGTACGGCTCCTGGTAGGAGTCCGCCGTGTGGCCGAGGCCGGTGTAGAACACGCGGCCGCCGCCGAACTGGTGATACCAGGTGTTGGGGTTCGGGTTCACGTCCGTCTCGCCCGGCGGGCCGATCGTCTTCGGGTCGACCGTGATCAACACGTGCACGAGCGGGTTGAAGTCCTTGTAGTAGTACCACTCGTCGTTGCGCGTGATCGTCTTCGGCAGTTTGGCGGTCGCGGGGTGTTTCGCGTCGGCCACCGTCAGCGTCGCGACCGGCGTGCCCTTCGGGTGATGCTCGAAATATCCACCGATCATTTCGCCGTACCAGCCCCAGCCATAGTGCGAGTCCGCGGCCGCGTGCACGCCGACGACGCCTTTGCCGTCCCTGAGGAACCCCACCAGCGCGTCGCGCTTGTCGCCGACGAACCATTCGGATTCCGGCTTCTTCGGATCGGTCGTGTTGCTGACGAACACGATCGCGCGGTACTGCGCGAGGTTGTCCTTCGTGAACACGGCCGGATCCTCGCTGACGTCCGCGGCATAACCGAGTTTCGTCGCGAAGCCCTTGATCGCAGCGTCGGCGGCCGGGATCGAGTCGTGGCGGAAGCCGGTGCTGCCGGAGTAGATCAGCACCCTGGGCGGCGTTTTCGCAGACGCGAGACCCGGGAGCAGGGCGAGCGTCAGCGCGGACGCCACCAGCAGGGAGCGCAGGTTCATTTCGCCACCGGCAGCGGAACGCCCTTCGTCTTCGTGACCAGGCGCAACACGCGATGGTTCGCGGTCACGAACAACGTCGATCCGCCTTCGCCCCACGCGACGTTCGCGGTGGGTACGCCGGTGAGGATGCGGCCGAGGAGGGTGCCGTCGGGCGACAGCACGAGCACACCGCCCGGCCCGGTCGCGAACACGTTGCCGTGTACGTCGACTTTCATGCCGTCCGGATTGCCGTCGCCGTCCTTGCGCAGCTTCGTCGCGTCGAAGAAGACGCGCGACGCGCCGAGCGTGCCGTCGGGCTTCACCGGGAACGCCTTCCAGATCGGCAATTCGGATTGCGAGTTCGCGACGTACAGCGTCCGGTAGTCAGGCGTGAATGCGAGTCCGTTCGGCGCCTCGAGCTCTTTCGTGACCAGCGTGATGCTGCCGTCCTTCGCGACGCGGTACACGCCCTGGAAGTCGAGCTCCTTGCCCGGATCCTTGAACGTGCCCGGCAGGCCGTACGGCGGATCGGTGAACCACAGGTTTCCCTGCGCGTCGAACACCAGGTCGTTCGGGCTGTTGAGCTTCTTGCCGTTGTAGCCGACCGCGAGCGGTTTCATCGTGCCGTCGGCCTCGCGGGTCGAGATGCGGCGATCGCCGTGCTGGCACAAAGTGAGGCGGCCCTGCGGGTCGAAGGTCAACCCGTTCGATCCGGGTTCGTGCCCGGTGAAGGGTGCCGCGCCGGTGTAACCGCTGCGCTCGAGGAAACGCGATACGCCTTTCTCCGCGTTCCACTTCATCACGACGTTGCGCGGGATGTCGGAGAACAGCAGCGACTTCGTCTGCGCGTCCCACAGCGGGCCTTCCGACCATTCGAGGTCGTCGGCGATCTTCTCGATCTTCGTGCCGGGCGCGATCAACGCGTCGAAGCGCGGATCGAGCGACTCCAGCGTGGCGTAGGTTTCCGCCGCGGATGTGTTCGAGCTTCCCCCAAGCAGGCACGCGGCCAGCCCCATGACGTGAATTGTTTTCATCGCGCTCGACCCCCTCGTGACGCGTCATGGATTGTGCACCATCCGGTGATAAATTCCGCGCGCGCGAATTCCGCGCCGGATGCAGATGGAACACTCGATGAAGCACGGATGGTTGATCGTTTCTCTCGCCCTCGTGGTCGCGGGCTGCCAGAAAGCGCCCGAGGCGAAGTGCCCGCCCGCGAGCCAGGCGGATGCCAGCGCGAGCGCGCCGGCCGCGCCGCCGCCGGAGGCCGCGCCGGTCGATCCCAAACTCGCCGAGAAGAAGGCCGCGCTCGACTACGCGACGATGGAGAGCACGTATCTCAACGATCCGAAGGGCCAGTGGGCCAGCGCCGCGACGGCCAGTTCGACGTTCGGCGAGACCGGCTCGAACGGCGCCAGCGACGTGAACAAGCCGAAGAACCTCGTCGGCAAGCCCGACGAACGGGAATGGACGAACGACCACCAGGACATGGGCTTCGACAACATCGAAACGACGTTCGAGAAGCCCGTGCATGCCACCGAGGTGCGCGCCGTGTTCCGTGACGGCGTCGCGGCGGTCAGCAAGCTCGAGCTGAAGGGCGCCGACGGCGCATACACCACGATCTGGTCGGGTGTGAACGAGGACCCCGAGGAACGGCGCGGGCCGCGCCACTGGTTCGTGCGCAAGTTCGACAGGACCGCCAACCCGGTCGTCGGCGTGAAGATCACGCTCGCGAACACGGTGGATCACGGCTACAAGGTGGTCGACGCCGTCCAGCTGGTCGGCGAATAGCGCCAGCTTCAACGGGACCGCCCGGATCTCGTATGATCCGGGCGGTCTTCAGAAAGTCAGCCACCGGCGTGCCATTCACGGCACCGAGGCAGCCAACTCCCCAAGTCGCCCGTCCCCCGGAGGTCATCCGTGTCGATTCGTTCCGTTTCGCGGCTCGCCGCCTGCGTCGCGCTGCTGCCGTTCGCCGCGCACGCGCACTCGCCCTATCTACTGCCCAACACGTTCGACGTGAGCGAACGCGACCACGTGAGCGTCCAGGCGTCGTTCACCGAGACGTTCTTCGTGCCCGACGTCGTCATGAAGTCCGAGGTCTGGACCGTGCGCACGCCGGACGGCAGGGACCAGCCGCTGACCGCCACCTACACGCGGGATCTCGCCGTGCTCGACGTCGACACGCCCGCGGCGGGCACCTACCGGATCTCGAGCGGACAACGCGAAGGCCGTGTCGCGAAGGCCGCACTCGTCGATGGCGACTGGAAGTTCCTGCGCGACGGTGATGCCGCACCCGCCGGCGGCAAGGTCTACGACGTCAGGAGCCTCACGTGCGCCGAGGTCTACGTCTCGCGCGGCACGCCGACCGACGCGGCCCTGGCGCCGCGCGGCCGCGGCCTGGAGTTCCAGGCGTTGACGCACCCGAACCGCCTGCTCGCGGGCAACGAATTCCGGTTGAAGGTGTTGTACGACGGCAAGCCGCTCGCCGGCCAGGCGATCGCGGTGACGCGGGCGATCGAGGGTGGGGATGCCTCCGCGCCGGTGACGATCACGAGCGCCGGCGACGGGGTCGCGACCCTGAAGCTCGCGCCCGGCCGCTACCACGCGATGCTGCGCCATCGCGTGATCCTGCCCGGCAGCGACGCGCGCGCGGAGAGCCATACCTACGCGTTGACGTTCGAGGTGGCGGAATGAGTGCAGTACCCGGTGACTTCGAAACCGACCTGCGCGTCGCCGCCGAGGCGACGCGTGGCGAACAGTTCTCGCTGTGGGCGCTGCGGATGTGGTGGCGCGCCTTTCCCAAGGTGGATGCCGTGTGGCCGGAACTCGTGCATGGCTTCCGCGCCTGCGGCATTCCCGCCGCGCTCGAGAGCTGCCACCGGCTGTGCACGGTGCTGCTGGCGACGGGCGGCTGCGGCGCCGCGCTCGGTTGCCCGGCCTGTCCCGGCATCACGCCCGGCGAGGAGATCCTGCTCGACGTGTTGAGAGCCGCGGCGAGCGGCGAGGAGGGGCGAGTGATCCTGCGGCTGCGCCGGTTCGCGCCGGCCGCCGTGGCGCGTCTCGCGGCGCCTCACGCCATCCGTTTCGCCCGCGCGCTCGCCGCTGCCGGCCTAGACTGGCCCGCGAGCCAGACGCCGAGCCCGCACGTGCTGCACGTCGTTTCGGGGGCCGCGCCGACGTTGCACTGATCGCGCGAAGTCAGGCCTTCAGTTCGGCCAGCAGGAAGGCCCGCGCGCGTCGCCAGTCGCGACGCAACGTGCTCTCGCTTATCTCGAGCATCCCGGCGATCTCGCGCTCTTCGTAGCCGCCGAAGTACCGCAGCTCGACAATCTGCGCCGCGCGCGCGTCGACCTGCGACAGCGTCTCCAGCAACGCATGCAGCGCCAGCACTTCCGCCTCCGGTGCGGAGGCCGCGAGGTCGGCGGTGAGCGTGATGTTCGCGGAACCCCCGCCGCGCTTCTGCGCGTGCACTGCGCGTGCGTGATCGACGAGCACGTAACGCATCGCACGCGCGGACATCGCCAGCAGGTGCCGGCGATTCAGCGGTTCGAAGTCGGGGTTCACCGAAAGTTTGAGCCACGCCTCGTGCACGAGCGCCGTCGTCTGGAAGGCGCGGTTGCCGCGCAATTGCTGATGCGCGGCCTGCTTGAGCTGCGTATACAGCGCGCTCCAGGCCGCCTGCATGGCGCTCGAGTCGCCGTCGGTGCCGCGGGCCAGCCATTCGGTGATGGGCGTTATGTCGGATGTCATCGATCGAATGGCGCCGTGACCGGTTTGGGCCGGCGTTTGCGAATACCTGTTGTGACGCCGGCATTTTGCCGGAATCGAACGGGAATCGAACCGATGAAACACCTCCTCGCGGCACTGCTGATCGTGATCGGCCTCACGGCTTGTTCATCCGACGACGACAAACCCGTCGTCGACGAGTCGGTCCTGCCTTCGATCACGACGCAACCCGCCAGCCTGGCGGTCGACGCCGGACAGACGGCGACGTTCAGCGGTGCGGCCACCGGCACGCCGGCACCGACGCTGCAATGGCAGGTCTCGGCCGACGCCGGCGCGACCTGGACGGACGTCACCGGCGCGAGCGCGGGGAACTACACGACACCGGCAACGGCCTCGGGCGACAACGACAAACGTTTCCGCCTGCGCGCCAGCAACAGCGCCGGGACTATCTACAGCAGCGCCGCGACGTTGACCGTGCACACGGTGGATCCGCCGGACGATCCGACTGACCCGACCGACCCCACGGACCCGACGGATCCCACCGATCCCACAGGCCCCACCGACCCGACCACGCCGACGGGTTGCCCGGGTCCCGCCTGCATCACGCCGGTCGCGGGCGCGGGCGGAGAGTTTCCGCACGCCGCCGCGCCGCTGGCCGTCACGCCGGTGCTCGGCGCGACATCCGGCGCGACGTTCCGCGGCTGGCGGAAAATCCAGGGTGGCGGCGTGCAGAAGGACGATCAGAGCTGGAGCGTTCAGCTTGCACCCGGCGTCACCGCGACCGTAACGATGCCCTGGGGCACCTTCTTCGAAGACGTCGACCTGCAGTTCAGCCCGGTGACGTTCGCCGATCTGCCATTCACGTCGCTCACGGGTGCGGTGTCGGTGATCAACGCAGGCTTCGATGACCTCGGCGCCGCCCAGGCCGAGGATCCTTACACGGTCACGTTCACGCTGACGGATGCAGCTGCCTCGGCAGCAGTGGCATCCAGCCAGACGTTGTTCATGGCTGACGCCGACGGCGGCAATTTGCACCTGTTGCCCGTGGTCACCGCGGGTACGAGCGTGACGACGTTGCAGGTGAAACTCGATCACCTCGGCATCATCGGCCTGGCAAACGCCACGGACGTCGAACGGCAATCCGCGCTCGCGCGCTGGCCGGCGGTCGTCGGTGACCAGTTCGCGGCCTCCGTCGCGGAACCGATGCGCCTCGCACGACTGGCAGCGCTGGCGCCGTCCGTCAACAAGCTGGCAACGAACCCGCGCGCTCACGCGGACGACACGCCGAGCTGGTCAGAGGAAATCGTCGGCCGGCAATTGAGCTTCTACAACGATCGCGTCGTTCCCGCGGTGAACGCGGCGTATTCCGATCATTTGCGCATCACCGAGGCGGTGCAGGAATTGCTGAGCTTTGGCCGCCAGGTCGCGTTGGGCGGCACCGCAACGGATCCGCGAATTGCACCGCTCGACGCCCGGGTCTGGCCAACGGTAGAGCATCTGATCACGCTCGCGGCGGATGATTTGAGAAACGCCTGCCACGAATCCGGCGGTGGCTTCGAACGCATGCAGCAGATGTTGGGCATGATGCGCCAGCTCGCCCTGATGGGTCTGCAGGCCAAACTGTCGGAGATGGATTCGGTCCTGAACGAATGCTTCCGCTTCAAGATCGAGATCAAGCACGACTGGAGCTCGTCGATGCACAGTTACTGGGACCGGGGTAACGGCTACTTCGACAAGACCGACGAGACCGATACGGGCACCCAGCAAGGCACCGGCATCCTGCAAGGCGATGCGTTCATGTTCCTGAACACGGTCGCCGGCGGCGCGCCGGAAGGCTCAGTCGGCCTGTCGCTCGACTATGACTATCTCTATGCGCGCGAACAGTTCCGCGTGATCTTCGTCGGCGACCCGATCTACGGTGAAGTGCCGGTGCGAGACATCAACCGGCGGACCTGCGCCGATACGCAGGGTGAAAACGTCGGCGCCCGGATCAAGCAATTCGGCCTGGTCCGGTATCCGGGCGGCAAACGCGCCGTGCGCGTGTGGTTCATGGACTGGGGTCCGGCACGCACGCACTGCGACGACTTCAACTCACGCGACATCACGGTCGGCGGAGGCACACAGCACTCGGAGAACAGCAGCAGCGCCGATCTCGACTACGTGCCGTTCGCGAACTCGAAGTTGCCGTTCTACGAGATCCAGGCCGTGCCCGGTGAATACCGCACCTGGTCGATCGACCTGAAACCACAGACCGGCGGCTACATCTGGAAGAAGCGCCAGACCGGCGATGAAAGCCAGGGCAGCAACCTCGTGGAGACCTTCGAAATCACGATCAGCAACGATCTCTGAGGCGAGAGCCACCGGTCGGGAGCCAGCCGTTGAGCGGCGCGCGTTTCGCGCGTCCGCTCCAACGCCTCGGCACCCTGAATTACACCATAATATACATTATGCGTAGTAGGAGGTATGGTGGCTGCGGCCCCGTTGCAGCTTTGAGTACTCCATAACACCCGCTTACAAAATCGACGCGCACTCTCCGTCCGTCGGCCGAACCAAATGCGGCCCTGCGGACAACTCATCATCGACCGCCTTCCGGTCGTTCGAGGACTCGTGACATGCCACAGCTGCGTCGCATCGTTTTCGGCTTGCTCGTTTCCTGCGTGGCGCTCGCCGCCACCACGGCGCGGGAAGACAACCCGGTGGCCCATGAGCCGCGGAACGTCGAGTCCACCGGCACCGCGCACGTGATCTTCAAGCTCCGGGCCACGGGAGACGGCGCCACGATCTCGAAGCTCTCGACCGGCGGCGACCGCGTCCAGGCGATTTCCAAGCGCACCGGGCTCGGCATGACGCTCAAGCGCGAGATCTCGGGGTCGCTGCTGGCGGGCTCCGTGGATCTCGCGAACGTGAGCCCCGAACAGGTGCTGGAGCGGCTCCGGGCCGATTCGGCGATCGAATACGCCGTGCCGGACCATCGCCGTTTCGCCCAGGCCGTGCCCAACGATCCCTTGTTCGCGGGCCAGTGGTACCTGCAGAGCGCGCAGCCATCGGCCGTGAACGCCGTCGGCGCCTGGGATCTCGAGACGGGTCGATCCGGCGCCGTCGTGGCCGTGCTCGACACCGGCGTGCTCTACGACCATCCGGACATCGGCCGCGGCGATGCCGCGGGCAAATTGCTGCCCGGCTACGACTTCGTGACGAACACGGCCCAGGCCAACGACGGCGATGCCCGCGACGCGAACCCGTCCGACCCCGGCGACTGGGTCAGCGACGCCGACAAGGCCGGCAACCTCGCGCTGGCGAACTGCGACGTCACCGGGAGTTCGTGGCATGGCACGCGCGTGTCCGGAATGATCGGCGCGTTGTCCAACAACGGCGTCGGCATCACCGGCGTCTCGTGGAATTCCTACATCCTGCCGGTGCGCGTGCTCGGCAAGTGCGGCGGCATCGACAGCGACATCCTGGCCGGCATGCGCTGGGCGGCGGGCCTGACCGTCGCCGGCACGACGGCGAACGCGACGCCGGCCCGCATCATCAACATGAGCCTGGGCGCGACCGGTGCCTGCGAGCAGAGTTATCGCGACGTCATCGACGAGCTGACGGATCGGAAGGTGCTCATGGTCATCTCCGCCGGCAACGAAGGCACGATGGTGTCGTCGCCGGCCGATTGTCCGGGCGTTGCCGCGGTGGCCGCGTTGCGTCACGCCGGCAGCAAGGTCGGGTTCAGCAATCTCGGCCCCGAGGTCACGGTCGGCGCGCCCGGCGGTAACTGCGTGAATACCACCGGCGGCCCCTGCCTGTTCTCGCTCGACACGACGTCGAACGCCGGCACGACCTCGCCGGGCGCCTACACATACACGGACCAGATCAACTCGAACCTCGGCACCAGCTTCTCGGCGCCCATCGTCTCGGGCATCGCCGCGCTGATGGTGTCCCGGAACGGGAATCTCTCGACGGCGCAGCTGATCGAGAGACTGCAGGAGGGCGCGGTGCCCTTCCCCACGACCAGCACCGATCCCACGGTCGGCACCTGCCATGTCCCGGCGAATACGACGGACGTCCAGCAGACCGAGTGCCTGTGCACGAACACCACCTGCGGCGCCGGCATGGCCAACGCCGCCAATTCGGTGATCGCCGCGGACCGGCCGATCGCCGCCATGACGGTGACGTCGACGATCACTCCGGGCCAGAACGTGTTGCTGAACGCCAGCGGCAGCGCCGCGGCCTGCAATCGCACGGTGGCGTCATACGCCTGGACCGTGATCCAGCCGACCACCAACCCGCCATCGATCACGGGTGCGAATACCGATTTGGCGACGATCATCGCGCCGAGCTCCGGCGCGTACGTGGTCCAGCTGGCGGTCACCGACGACCAGGGCCACACCGATACCGCCAATGTGACCATCGAACCGCTGCGGGCCACGACCAGCGCGCCGGCCAGCGCGGGCTCGACCGCCTGCCTGGCGGCCGTCACCTCGGGCGTCACACCGACCGGCACCGGCAGCTCGAGCTCCAGCAGTTCGAGCAGCAGTTCCAGCTCCTCGAGCTCCAGTTCCAGCAGCAGTTCGAGGCGGCGGGGGTGGCGGCGGCGGCTCCTTCGAGTGGATCTCGCTCGGGTTGCTAGGCCTGCTCGCGGCGGACGCGATCCGGCGCCGGCGGAAACCGCATTTTTCCCGTTGCATTTGACATGTCGCGCGCTATATTCACGTCGTACGCCATTGACGGGATCAGGGTCTCCGTTACAACAACAACTAAAGGCGTTACGTCAGGATTGCGACGCAGGCAAACCGGAAGCTGCTCGCGACCTCGCGCAACGAAACGAACAATGTCGCGTGTTTACGATCGGTTCGAGTCCGCCACTCTCCTGCTCGCCCGCGGCGGCAGCATCAAGGATCGGCTGAACGGCGCCTGGCGCCAGTACCTCGCCAACATCGAGTCGGACGACGTGCCGCGCGAGATCCGTCTGCAATTCCTCGAACTCACGTCGGCGATGCAACGCGAACGCCCGCTGCGCGGCGAAGACGCGGTGCGCGCGACGATCCGCAAGATGTCGAACGAAGACGCGGAAAAACAGGCGGCGCTGATCGTGCGGCTGTTCTGCCGCATGTCGCGCGAGACGGAACTCGAACTGCCGATGCCGACCCCGGGTGCCGGCGCGGTGGTGCAGCTGTTCGCCGCCGAGGGCTGACTAGCTAGTCGAGCTTGAACTCGATGGTGTCCCAGCGGTTCGATTCCTCGTGCCGCGCCTGCGCCTTGATCGCGTCGACGAGCGCGCGCCCGTCCCAGTCCACGATCTGATCCGACAGCGACGTGATCGCCGTCGGCAGGATGGCGTTCGCGCCGAAGGGCCGCATCAGGATTACGGGTTTGTCGGAGGCCTTCGCGAAGGTCATCTGGAACAACATGGATCTCGGCGTCCTGCCGATAGAGCCCGGGCAACGCGATCACACACTCGGCCTGCGCGATCTGGCGCCGGTACTCCTCGCGGTTCGCTTCCTTGCCACCGGCACCCGGCGCCTTGTCGGGCGCGGCGAGGTTCTTGTAGATGAAATTCCGAGCGCCTTCGAGGTATTCGAAGATGCGCAGGTAGTCGTCGGAGGTGTCCCACGCGTGCGTGACGAACAATCGAATTGGATTGTTTTGTGACATAGAGACCGAACCGTTCCGGGGGCTTGAGTGTAGTTTAGTCGCTAAACTGCCGCGCCCACTCCCCTTTTGTGCGTCGCACCGTTAGAGTCGTTCCGCTTGCGCTTGCTCGTTTACAACATCCGTTACGCCACGGGCATCGGTCCCGCCTTCCACCTGCCGTTTCCGGGCGCGGGATACCTGCGTTCGAACCGCAAGGTGCTCGACGGCATCACGAAGTTCGTCAAGGACAAGGACCCGGACATCGTCGGCCTGATCGAGGTCGACATCGGTTCGGTCCGTTCCGGCATGGTCAACCAGGCCGAACACATCGCCGACGCGCTGGGTCACTACACCACCTACGAGTGCAAGTACGGCAAGAGCTCGATCAACAACTTCATGCCCATCGTGCGCAAGCAGGGCAACGCGTTCCTGGCCGCGCCGCGCGTCGAGAACGAGCGCTTCCACTACTTCGACACCGGCATCAAGCGGCTCATCATCGAGCTCGAGCTGGATGACGTCTGCATCTTCCTGGTCCATCTCGCGCTGAAGTACCGCCAGCGCCAGTACCAACTGCGCTACCTGCACGACCTCATCATCAAGTCGAACAAGCCCGTCATCGTCACGGGCGACTTCAACACGTTCTGGGGTACGCACGAGATCTACCTGTTCATGCGCGCGGCGGGCCTGCGCAGCGCGAACGAGAAGAACCTGCCGTCGTTCCCGGCGCGCATCCCGCGCATCGAGCTCGACTTCGTGCTCGTCAGCAAGGACATCGAGGTCACGAACTTCGAGGTTCCCGACGTGCGCCTGTCGGATCATCGCCCGGTCATGTGCGATTTCACGGTCCGCCGCGACGTGGCGTCGCAGCCGGCCGTCGCCTAACATCCCGAGATGGACGCTCCCGCTGTCTCCTGGCAGAGAGAAACGGATGCCGGTGGCATCGCGTGGCTCACGCTCGACAAACCCGGCGGCTCCACCAACGTCCTGTCGCGCGACGTCCTGGTCGAACTCGACACGCATCTCGAAGCGCTGAAGGCATCGCCGCCGAAGGGCGTCGTGATCCGCTCGGGCAAGGCGTCGGGCTTCATTGCCGGCGCGGACGTCAAGGAATTCACGCAGCTGAAGGACGCGGCGCAGGCCGAGGAGATGGTCGCGTGCGGCGCACCGCATCCTCGCCCGCCTCGAAGCGTTGCCCTGCCCCACGGTCTGCATCATCAACGGCTTCGCGCTCGGCGGCGGTCTCGAGCTCGCGCTCGCCTGCCGTTACCGCATCGGCATCAACAGCGACAAGTTCTCCATCGGACTGCCCGAGGTGATGCTCGGCATCCACCCGGGATTCGGCGGCACGGTGCGCTCGGTGCGGCGCGCCGGCGTGCGCACGGCGATGGAGATGATGCTCACCGGCAAGACATTGCGCGCCGACAAGGCGAAGCGCGCGGGCTTCCTCGATCGGCTCGTGTTTCCCGCGGACGCCGAGGCCGTGGCCCGCGAGCTGATCGCGAAGCAGCCGAAACAACGCCAGCCGCGGTTCATGGACCGCCTGTTGTCGTCGGCGCTGCTGCGCGGTGTCGTGAAGAAGCAGCTGGTGGCGCAGGTCGCGCGCCAAGGCGCGCCGCGAGCACTACCCCGCCCCCTACGCCATCATCGACCTGTGGGTCGAACACGGCGCGAAGGGTGAGGCGGCGTACGACGCCGAAGCGAAGTCCATCGCGCACCTGATGGTCGGCGAGACGTCGCGCAATCTCGTGCGCGTGTTCATGCTTCAGGACCGCCTGAAGAACCTCGGCGGCAAGACGAAGGTGCCGTTCGAACGCGTCCACGTCGTCGGCGCAGGCGTCATGGGCGGCGACATCGCCGCCTGGTGCGTGCAGCGCGGCCTCAACGTCACGCTGCAGGACCGCGAGCTCAAGTTCATCGAGCCGGCGCTGAAGCGCGCGCGCGAAGGTTTCGAGAAGCGGCTCAAGGATCCCCGCAAGGCCGCCGAGCTGATGACGAAGCTCACGCCCGACGTCGCGGGCGACGGCGTGCCGCGCGCCGACGTCGTCCTCGAAGCCATCTTCGAGAACGCCGACGCCAAGCACGAGCTGTTCGCGCGCGTCGAGCCGAAGATGCAGGCCAGCGCGATCCTCGCCTCGAACACCTCGTCGATCATGCTCGAGCAGCTCGACGACCGGCTCCCGGATCCGGGCCGCCTGGTCGGCATCCACTTCTTCAATCCCGTGTCGCAGTTGCCGCTGGTCGAGATCGTGCGCGGCGAGACCACGAGCGACGACAGCATGCAGAAGGCGATCGCCTTCACGCGCAAGATCGACAAGCTGCCGCTGCCCTGCAAGAGCACCCCCGGGTTCCTCGTGAACCGCGTGCTCGTGCCGTATCTCTACGAAGCCATGTTCGCCGTGCAGGAAGGCATGCCGATCGAGGTCGTCGACGAAGCCGCGCTGCGCTTCGGCATGCCCATGGGCCCGGTCGAGCTGGCCGACGTCGTCGGTCTCGACGTGTGCAAGCACGTCGGTGACATCGTCAGCGCCGCGCTTGAATCGCCAGAAGCCGGATACCTCGCGCATCGACGCGCTGATCGCGGCGAAGAAGCTCGGCCGCAAGAGCGGCGAAGGTTTCTACGTCTGGAAGGACGGCAAGGCGGTGAAGTCGCCCGGGCCCGCGTCCGGACCCGCCGCCGGACCTCGAGGACCGGCTGATCCTCGCGATGGCCAACGAATGTGCCGCCGTGCTGCGTGAAGGATCGTGACGGATGCGGATCTCGTCGATGCCGGCACGATATTCGGTTCGGGATTTGCTCCGTTCCGCGGTGGTCCGCTCACCTACGCGCGCAAACGCGGCATCGATGCCGTCGTCGCGCGACTCGCGCGAGCTCGAGAAACGTTTCGGCGCGCGTTTCAAGCCCGATGCCGGCTGGTCGCAGGTGCGCACGAACCCGTGAGCCGCCTAGGGCGTGCTAGCATTTCGCGATGTCGACCGATGCCCGCGAAGTCAGCGTGGAACTGCTGCGCTCCCTGACCCCGCTCGAAGGAATGAAGCGGGAGAACCTGCATGCGCTGGCGAAGAAGGTCACCGTCAAGCAGCTGACCGCGGGCCGCACGCTGTTCAAGGAAGGCGACTCCGACAAGCGCACCATCTGGATCATCCGCGGGCTCGTGGAACTGTCCGAGAACGGCCGCACCATCGGCATGCTCGAAGGCGGCTCCGCCGACGCGCGCGCGCCGCTCAACCAGAGCGTGCCGCGCAAGATCACCGCCCGCGCGGTCGAAGACGTGGATTACCTGGCCATCGACGCCGACCTGCTCGACGTCATGATCACCTGGGACCAGACCGGCAGTTACGAGGTCGGCGAACTGCAGGCCTCGTTCGGCGCCGGCGCCGACGACAGCGACTGGATGACCACGCTGCTGCAGACCAAGGCCTTCCACCGCATCCCGCCCGCGAACCTGCAGGCCATCTTCATGCGCATGAACCGGCAGCAGTACCGCGCCGGCGAAGTCGTGATCAAACAAGGCGACGAAGGCGACTACTTCTACGCCATCGTCCAGGGCAAGGTGCTGGTCACGCGCGAATCGCCGCTGAACCAGAAAGGCATCAAGCTCGCCGAGCTCGGCGTCGGCGAAACCTTCGGCGAGGAAGCGCTGATCGCCGAAGCCAAGCGCAATGCGACCGTCACCATGTTGTCCGACGGCGTGCTGATGCGACTCAACAAGCAGGACTTCCGCGACCTGATGCACGAGCCGCTGCTGCGCTGGGTCGACGAAGGCCAGGCGCGCAAGATCATCCAGAACCGCGGCCAGTGGCTCGACGTGCGCCTGCCGTCGGAATTCCAGAACCTCGCGATCGAAGGCTCGATCAACATCCCGCTGTACTTCGTGCGCCTGAAGTTGAACGCGCTGGATCGAAACACGCCCTACGTGGTGGTGTGCGATACCGGGCGGCGTTCGTCGGCCGCGGCGTTCATCCTGTCGGAGCGCGGGTTCGATGCCTACGTGCTGAAGGGCGGCATCACGACGTCGAGCCTGCCGCTGCGACGCCCGGGCTGACTCACATCGTGTGAGTGGCCTTGTCGCCGGCGAGCGCGCCGGCCAGATAGGTCTCGATCTTCTTCTGCGTCTGTCCCCGATCCTGGTCGGAGAACTGCACGCCGATGCCGGCGGTGCGTTTGCCCTGCGCGCCCTTCGGCGTCAGCCAGATCACGCGACCCGCGACCGGGCAGTTTTTCGTCCTCGCCCATCAGGTTCAGCAGCATGAACACCTCGTCGCCGAGGCGGTAATTGCTGTTCGTCGGGATGAACAGGCCGCCGTTCTTCACGAACGGCATGTAGGCCAGGTACAGCGCGCTCTTGTCCTTGATGGTGAGCGTCAGCAGGCCCGGCTTGTTGCTGCCGGTGCGCCCGGTGCGTCCCTCGCTCATTGACGCGCCCACCGCCACAGCAGGGCTTCAACCGCCATGGTCTTGTTGATCGATGTGGGGGCAAGTCTGCGCATGTCGCGAAGGGCGTCCGAGAACTCGAATAGGCGACATATGTTCAGGGGAAGACCCGCCCCTGACAAGTGCGTTACGTCGCGCTTTGCGCCGGATTCGAGGATGTGTTCTGTGACCCAGCTCTCAAGGCAGGCCAGGCGGGTCGCGAGGTCGCCTTTCGCCCAGCGTTCCGCGACGGCCGGCGGCTGAAGATTGCCGCTGCCGATGTCGCGCATCGCATTCACGGTGTCGGTCCGCAGCTGCGCGAGCGCGGCCGGATCGGCCTCCAGCAGCGCGAACGGACCTGCGCCGGTCGCCGCCATCGCCTCTTCCCACGGACCCGCGCCCCGCGCCGCTTTCGAGCCAGAAGGCCGCCTGCGTCGGCCGGGACGGCGCGGCGAGCCGCAGCTTCGAGCAACGACTGCGCAAGGTCGGCAACAAACGCGACGGTGCACTCGTCACGAGCAGCACCAGCGTGCGGTGACGGCGGCTCCTCGAGCGTCTTCAGCAACGCGTTCGCCGCGAACGGATTCATCGCGTCGGCCGGCGCAGACGATCGCGACCTTGTAGCCCTTGGCATGCGCGGTGAGCGCTAGGTCCGCCGCGAGGTCGCGCACCGGCTGGATCGTGATCTGCGTGGAATCGCCCTCGGGCGACAGCTGCGTCACGTCCGGATGCTGACCGGCCGCGATCCACTTGCAGCTCTGGCATTCGCCGCAGGGTTGTGCGAGCCGACGTGCAATTCACGCGTTGCGTGATCCAGCGCGCGAATTCGAGTCCGCCCGCGCCCGGATCTTCGTGGATCAGGATGCCATGCGACAGCCGGTTCGCCGCCAGCGCGGAGTCGATCTCCTCGCGGGCCGCATCGAACCACGGCGGAATGGCCACGCCGCGGTCACGCCAGGAATTCTTCCAGCGCCGCGACCGCGGCGGCGCAGACGTCGTCGAGCTTCACGCTCGCATCGATGACGCGGAAGCGTTTCGGCTCCGCGCTGCGCGAGTTCGAGGTAGCGATTGCGCACGCGGTCGAAGAACTGCGCGGACTCGATCTCGAAACGGTCGACCGCGCCGCGCCGCGCCTGCATGCGTTCGAGGCCGACGCGCACCGGCACGTCGAGCAGCAACGTGCAATCGGGGTGAGAGATCGCCGTGCACCGCTGTCGCCATCGTGTCGATGAGCGCGCGATCCACGCCGCGCCCGCCACCCTGGTAGGCATGAGTCGCATCGGTGAACCGGTCGCACAGCACCCAGTCGCCGCGCGTCAGCGCCGGGCGGATGAGGTTGTCCAGGTGCACCTGGCGCGCGCCGAACATCAACAGCGTTTCGGCGGTCGCGCTGATGTGTTCGTCGCCGCGATCCAGCACCACGCGAGCGGATGCGCTTCGGCCACCTTGGTGCCGCCGGGCTCGCGCGTGGCGTGCAGCGTGATGCCGCGCGCGCGGATCGTCTGCGTGATGCGATCGGCGACCGTGGTCTTGCCCGCACCTTCGATTCCTTCGAGCGTGATGAACCGCGCCGTGTCGATCGCCTGCCTCCCCGCAGTCGCGCGAGATAGCGCGCGACCGCCGCGTTGTGTTCTTCCAGAGTCGCCGAGAATACATGCGAACCGTCGCCGTCGCCGGTCGCGACGAAGAAAATGTCGCCGGTCTCGAGCGGCCGCGTCGCCGCCATCAGCGCTTCGCGCGACGGCAGCGCGATCGGCGTCGGCGGCAACCCGTTGCGCGTGTAGGTGTTGTACGGCGTGTCGGTACGCAGGTCGCGTTCGCGGATGTTGCCGTCGTACGACGGAGCCGATGCCGTAGATCACGGTGGGATCGGTCTGCAGCCGCATGTTCTTGCGCAGCCGCGTGATGAACACGCCGGCGATGCGCGGCCGTTCCGAGGCGAGCCCGGTCTCCTTCTCGACGATCGACGCCAGCGTCAGCGCCTCGTAGGCCGACTCGTCATCGGCAACCCCGCGGCGCGTTCGTTCCACGCGGCCTCGAGCGCCTCCGCCATCTTGCGATACGCCAGCGCATAGCAGGTCCCGGTCGCGAGGTGCCCGCGGCGAAGCGGTACGTGTCCGGGATAGAACCGCCCTTCGGGATGTTCACCCGGGTGCCCGATGCGCGGTCATCACGGCGGCGACGTCCTGGCCTCGCAGCGTGACTTGATCGCCGGAGTGCGCTTCGATCGGCGCGACGCATGTCGCGCGAACGTCCAGCCTTCGACGATGGTCAGCGATTCGAGGACGACGCGGCCCTCTTCGAGCTGCTCGAGGATTTCGCTCGGGCTGGCGTGCGCGGGGATCTCGTAGCGACCGGTCTTCGATCTGCGGCCAGCCGCGCACGCGCAGCTGCATCTCGACCGCGCGACGGTCGGCGAGCGCGCCGCGTGAATCGAGCTCTGCGAGCACCGCGCGCACGGTGGCGCCCGGCTTCACGATGAGCTCGCACCGGTTGCGCATGCGGGCCGGGCGCGCGCATGGCCGCAGTGGCGCGCTGCCAGTAGATAGCCCCGGCGCCGGCGCCGATCACCAGCAGCAGCGAAGCACGACCAGCAGGAACTTACGCATCGAGCGCCTCGATGTGCGAGCGCAGCTTGTGCGAGCGAGTTTCCGGTCATGCGGAACGCATGCTCGCCCACGCGCGTCACCGGCACAACCCCGATGCGCGCATTGGTGACGAAGACCTCGTCCGCCGCCACCAGGTCGTCCAGCGACATCGTCGTCGCTCTTCGGCACGAGATCGCAGACGCGGCGCACTCGCGCAGCACGACGCCGCGCATGACGCCGGCGACGCCGGCGCCGTGAACGACGGCGTGGCGTCTGGGCCGCACCCGGAGCAACGAAGACAGGTTGCACACGGAGCCCGAGACCAGCCGATCCGGCACTGTCGAGCATCAAGACGTCGAACGCCGCCGGCGGCGATCTCCGCCGCGGCCAGCACGTTGTCGAGCCGGTTGAGATGCTTGAACCCGGCGAGCGCGGGACTCGTCGCAGCGCGAGTTTCGCGCAGCCGAGTTCGACTCCCGTCGGCGAGCGCGGCAGCCGCCGGTCGCCCGGCCACAGCGAGACGATGCGGCGTGGCGTGTGCCGGGCTGCGGTGCGTAACCACGTCGCGTCGCGACTGCCGCGCGTGACGACCAGCTTGAGCGATCGCCAACGGCCGGCGCGCGCGCCACCGCGGTCGCGACGTCGGCGCGCAGCGCGACTGAACGTCGATCGGCATGTCCAGCCGCGCGCACGCCGCGCGCGAGCCGAGCCAGATGCGCATCGAGGAAACGCGGCACGCCATCGCGCACGAAGATCGTCTCGAACAGCCCGTCGCCGTACTGCAGCCCGCGATCGTCCGCCGGGACGAGCCACCGCGCGATCCGTCGATCCAGGTGCCGAGCGCGGACTCATGCGGATTCGAACGCGCGCAGCAACCCACGCGCCTTCGCGCGCGTCTCCTCGAGTTCGCGTTCGCGGATCGGAGTCCGCGACGATGCCCGCGCCGGCGCGCAGCTCGACGCGGTCGCCACGCAACGTGAGCGTGCGGATCAGGATGTTGAAGTCGGCGTCGCCATCGGTGCCGAGCCAGCCCAGCGACCCGGTGTAGGCGCCCCGCCCCTCGCCTTCGAGCGCCGCGATGATCTGCATGCAGCGGATCTTCGGGCACCCGGTGATGGTGCCGCCCGGGAACAACGCGCGCAGCGCATCGACGGCGGTCGCGTCGGCGCGCAGCGTGCCGCGCACGTTCGACACGATGTGATGCACGTGCGCGTACGTCTCGGTGACCATGTATTCGTCGACGCGCACGCTGCCGGCTTCGCATACGCGGCCGACGTCGTTGCGTTCGAGGTCGATGAGCATGACGTGCTCCGCGCGTTCCTTCGGATGCGCGACCAGCTCGGCCGTGTCGCGCGCGTCCTGCGCGGCGTCGCCGCTGCGCGGTCGCGTCCCGGCGATCGGCCGCGTCGAGAGGTCACGGCCCGGACACGCCAGCAGCCGCTCGGGAGACGACGACAGGATCGTCATGCCGCCATATTCCACCCGCGCCGCGAACGGCGCCGGGTTCGCGCGCCGAGCGCCGCATACACCTGCGACGGCGTCGCTGCCAGGCGCGAGCCGCAGTTGCCACGGGCGCGACAGGTTGGCCTGGTAGATGTCGCCGGCGGCGATGTATTCCTGCGCGCGGCGCACGCGCTGGCAGGAACGTCGCGGGCGTCTCTTCCTCCCACGCGCTCGCGCGCGGATTCGGCGCCGGTTCCGGCGGCAGTCGCGCGCAGCCTCGGTCAACCAGGCCGGACCAGGCGCGCATGGGTTCGCACGATCGCCGTTCTGCGAGATCGCCCACTCGTCCCGTCGCGTGTTCGTGCACGGCCAGATGTTCGACGCGCAACGCGAAGGCCGACAACGGCAGGTCCGACGCCGGCAAGCGCAGGACGCGGCTCGACCTCGCTCGCCAATTCGTAGCGACAGGAACACGAACCAGCCGCCCATGAACGGCAACGGCTTCGCGCGCATCGCGCGGCGTGGACTCGCGGCGCAGTCCAGGCGTCGAGGTTGTCGATGAACCCGCCCGGCCGCCGGCGTCGAAGCCGCGGGCCGTAACCGCGCCGCACGCGTCGCGCAGCAACGCCGCGCCGGGCTCGAATGCCAGCAGGCTGTAACGCGTCAGCGGGCCTTCCGCGGCGCTGTCGAGGAACACGGGGCAGGAGGCGGGCTGCGTGGACGCGAGCGTGCGCAACGCGGCTGCAGGCGCGTCGACCAGTCGTCAGCAATGGCACGCGGTCGCCCACCGCGGTCAGGGCGCTCAGCCCTTGAAGCGGCGGAAGATCAGCGAACCGTTCGTGCCGCCGAACCCGAATGAGTTCGACAACGCCGCCTCGATGGCAATCTGGCGCGCGGTGTTCGGCACGTAGTCGAGATCGCAGTCCGGATCCGGCGTGTGCAGGTTGATCGTCGGCGGCGCCACGTTGTCGCGGATCGCGAGCACCGAGAAGATGGCCTCGGCCACGCCCGCGGCACCCAGCAGGTGTCCGGTCATCGACTTCGTCGAGCTCACCGGCAGCTTGTACGCGTAGTCGCCGAACGCATGCTTGATCGCGACCGTTTCGGCGCGATCGCCCAGCGGCGTCGAGGTGGCGTGCGCGTTCAGGTAATGGATGTCGGTGGGATTCATCTGCGCATCGCGGATCGCATTGCTCATCGCGAGACGCGCACCGGCGCCGTCTTCCGGCGGGGCCGTGATGTGGTACGCGTCGGAGCTCATGCCGAAGCCGACGACTTCGGCGTAGATGCGCGCGCCACGCGCCTTCGCGTGTTCGAGTTCTTCCAGGATCATCGCGCCGCCGCCGTCACCCATGACGAAGCCGTCGCGATCCTTGTCCCAGGGACGGCTCGCGCCCTGCGGATCGTCATTGCGCTCGGACAGCGCCTTGGCCTGCGAGAAGCCCGCCAGCGCCGTCGGCGTGGTCGCGCATTCGGAGCCGCCCGCGATGACGATGTCCGCGTCGCCGTACTGGATGCAGCGCAGGGCGAAGCCGATCGCGTGCGTCGAGGTCGTGCAGGCGCTGACGACGCCGAGGTTCGGACCCTTGAGGCCGAACTTGATGCTGAGATGACCCGCGACCATGTTGCCGATCGTGCTCGGGATGTAGAACGGCGACGTCTTCTTCGGATTGTGGGTGCGCTCCCACGTGATCGTCTCGTCTTCGATGCCCGCGAGGCCGCCGATGCCCGAGCCCATGATGGCGCCGCAGCGCTCGCCGTTTTCCTTCGTGAAATCGAGCCCCGAATCCGCCACCGCCTGGATGCCCGCGCCCATGCCGTAGTGCATGAACGGATCCATGCGCCGCGCTTCCTTCGGCGTGATGTACGCGGAAACGTCGAAGCCTTCCACCTCGCCCGCGAACTTCGTGGCGAATGGCGCGGCATCGATGCGCGTGATCGGCTTGATGCCGCTCTTGCCGGCGAGGATCGCCGACCACGCGGTTTTCAGATCACTGCCGACCGGCGAAACGATGCCGAGCCCGGTAACGACGATACGTCGCTTGGACATCTATCCTCTGCGAAGTGAGGGCGGACGAAAGGGAAAGCGGACGCGGGTCACCCACGCGTCCGGCGGAACTCAGGACTTGCGGCGATCAGAGATGTAGCTGATGGCCTGGCTGACGGTGGTGATCTTCTCGGCGTCTTCGTCCGGGATCTCGATCTCGAACTCTTCTTCGAGCGCCATCACCAGCTCGACCGTGTCGAGCGAATCGGCGCCCAGGTCATCGACGAACGACGCATCATTCACCACCTGCTCCGCCTTCACGCCCAACTGTTCGGCGACGATCGCCTTGACCTGCTGTTCAACCGTGCTCATTTCTGAATCGCCCTCAATAAGAGATGTATGTCGCTGCGACTACTTTTTTGATGGACCCTTTCGGGGGCGGCCGCAGCGGGCGCGTATTCTAGGGCAACCTCTGCGCCCCCGCTACGCTGTCAAATCGTGAGTGCTTGTTTTTGTTTGTTTTTCGGGGATTTGAGTGTTGCATTCGGCCCCACGAAGGCCCGCTTTCGGGTCTCCTGTCAGGCCATGTACATGCCGCCATTCACGTGCAGGGTCTCGCCGGTGATGTAGTTGGCCGCCGGCGAGGCCAGGAACAGCACCGCCTGCGCGATGTCGTCGACCGTGCCGAGCCGGGCCATCGGCACCGGTCTGGCTCAGGGCGTTTCGCTGTTCTTCCGTGAGCGCGCGCGTCATGTCGGTGTCGATGAAACCGGGCGCCACGGTGTTCACCGTGATGCCGCGCGACGCGATCTCCCTGGCAAGAGACTTGGAGAAACCGATCAGGCCGGCCTTGGCGGCCGCGTAATTGGCCTGTCCGGGGTTTCCGGTGAGGCCGACGATCGACGTCAGCGACACGATGCGGCCGCGCCGCTCCTTCATCATGCGCTTGAGCACACCCTTCGACAGGCGGAACACGCTGGTGAGATTGGTCGTGATCACGGCGTCCCAGTCGTCCGGCTTCATCCGCAGGAGCAACGTGTCGCGGGTGATCGCCGCGTTGTTCACGAGGATGGTCGGCATCTCGTTCTTCGCGTCCAGGTCGGCTAACAGCCCGTCGATCGACGCCGCGCTGCCCACGTCCAGCACCGCGCCGCGACCGTTGCTTCCAAGCCACGACGAGATGCCCGCGGCGCCCGCCTCGCTCGTCGCCGTGCCGATGACCCTGGCCCCCGCGCCGGCCAGCGCCTTGGCGATGGCCTGTCCGATGCCGCGGGAAGCGCCCGTGACGAGCGCGATGTCGTTTTGAAGCATGGTTGTTATGCCTTGAAGGAGTCGGGGGATTCGAGGGCGAGCACCGTCGTGTCGCCGCCGCGCGTGATGCGCTTGACCAGGCCGGCGAGCACGCCGCCCGGCCCGCATTCTGCGACCGTCTTGAAGCCGCCCGCGACCAGCGCGGCGACGGTGGTCGTCCAGCGCACCGGGCTCGACAGTTGTCTGACCAGCAACGCGCGGATGTCGGCGGGATCGCGATGCTCCTGCGCATCGACCGCGCTGAGATAACGGATCGACGGCGCGCGCACCTCGATGCCGGCCAGGCGCTGCGCGAGTTTTTCACCCGCCGGTTTCATCAGGCTGCTGTGCGACGGCACGCTCACCGGCAGTTCGATGGCGCGTTTCGCGCCGCGGCCCTTGGCCATCTCGATGGCGCGCAATACGGCGGCCTTGTCGCCGGCGATCACGACCTGGCCCTGCGAATTGAAGTTCACGGCCTCGACCACGCCGCCGGCCGCCGCCGCTTCCGCGCACACGGCGATGACGTCCGGATCCTCGAGACCTAACAACGCGGCCATTGCGCCGGTGCCGGCCGGAACGGCCTGCTGCATCACCTGGCCGCGGAAGCGCACGAGGTCGATGCAGGCGCCGAAGTCGATCGCGCCGGCCGCGACCAGCGCGGTGAATTCGCCGAGGCTGTGGCCCGTGACGATGGCGGGTTCGCCCTTCTGCCGCTCGCGCCACAGCCGCAGCGTGGCGACGCCGGCCGCGAGCATCGCGGGCTGCGTCTTCTCGGTGGCGTTCAGGTCGTCGGCCGGGCCCTGCGACACCAGTTGCCACAGGTCGTAGCCGAGCACCTGCGATGCTTCGTCGAACGTGGCGCGGATCACCGGCGATTCGTCGGCGAGTTTGCCGAGCATGCCGACGGACTGGGAGCCTTGTCCGGGAAAGACGAAGGCGAGTGAGTTGTTTGACATGGGCGCGGAGTATAGCCGCAGGCGTCAGCCGGCCGGCGTGGGGCGCGACCTGAGGAAAAGCGCCAGTCCGAATCCGCCGACAGCGCCGTACAGATGCGCGTCGACGATCGTGTTGCCCGAGCTCGAGAACGGCAGCGCACCGGCGAACTGTTCCCAGCCCAGTTTCACGACGATGAACACCGCGAGAATCCAGCCGTCGAGATCACGGCGCCGCAGGTGCGCCAGCGTGCCGGCGGTCATCACGCCGTGCAGCGCGCCGGACGCGCCGACGTAATTGGTGACCCCAGGATCCCGCAGCCACAGGCCGACGCTGATGCAGAGCGCCGAGAAGAGATAGATAGCCAGCCAGCGCAGCGGCGAATAGTCGCGCGCGAACAGCGCCCACATCAGGACCACACCCATGCCGTTCAGGGCCGCGTGGTTCGCGTCGAGGTGCACGAAGTGCGCCGTCAGCAGGCGCCAGGGCTGGCTCCAGAGCCAGGCGCGGTCGTAGCTCAATGCGTCGCGAACCGGGTCCCCACCCGCCTCCAGCAGCGCGAACAGCGCGCAGACGCCGAGCAGGGCCCAGCCGTAGGCCCCGTCGGCATTAAGCGACTTTAATAGTCCCCTCAACCCCGTCGCGGGGCCGTCAACGTTCATTTGCTATCATCCGCCACCGCTTCATTCGTCGGGGATTTCATGGATTCTCGGAAATTTCGCCACGCCTCGCGCGGCTTCACGCTGATCGAAATCATGGTGGTGGTCGTCATCATCGGCCTGCTGGCGGCGTTCATCCTGCCGAATGTGTTCGGTAACGTCATCAAGGCGCAGGTCGCGAAGACCAAGGGCGACATCCAGGGCATCGAAACCGCGCTGACGATGTACAAGCTCGACAACTTCAAGTATCCCAGCACCGACCTCGGCCTGCAGGCCCTGGTGCAGAAGCCGAACGACCCGACCGTGCGCAACTGGCGCGAGGGCGGCTACATCAAGCGCGTCAGCAAGGATCCGTGGGGCAACCCGTACCAGTACGTCTATCCCGGCACGCGTGGCCAGGAATACGACCTGTATTCGTTCGGCGCCGACGGCCAGGAAGGCGGCGAAGGCGAGAATGCCGACATCGGCAACTGGAACCTCGAGTAACGATGCGGTGCGTGGTGCCCGTCACTCGCGCGGTTTCACGCTCATCGAGATCATCGTCGTCGTCTTCATCATCGGCCTGGTCGCCACCGCCACCGTCCTTTCCTTCACCGGCCAGAAACACGACGACGAACTGGTGAAGGAGGCCGAGCGCCTCGACGCCCTGTTCGACTACGTGCGTGAACAGGCGGAACTCCAGACCCGCGACTACGGCCTGCGCATCGATCGCAAGGGCTACTCGTTCGTCGTCTTCGACGTGATCGCCGACCAATGGCGCAAGGCCGACGAAGACGACGCCCTGCGCGACCGGAAATTTCCTGACGGCATCGAACCCACCGCCGTCGTGGACGGCCGCACGATCGTGCTCGAGACGCCGAAGGAATCCGACTCGAACAGCAAGAAGGTCGTCGACCTCACGCCGCAGGTGATGGTGTTCGCGAACGGCGATTTGTCCTCGTTCGAAGTCGGCCTGGAGCGCAGCCAGCAACGCGCGCGCATCTATACCGACGAGCAGACCAACATCAAGCTGCTGCGGCCGGGCGAAACCGAAGAATCGGCGGCCGCCGCGCGGACGGCGAGCAAGTGAAATCGCGCGGCTTCACGTTGCTCGAGGTGCTGATCGCGCTGGCGATCGTCGCGCTGGCCGTCGGCGCCCTGCTCGGCTCCGTCACCTCCTCCGCCAGCAACGTGATCTACCTGAAGGACAAGACGCTGGCCGAATGGGTGGCGCTGAACCGGCTCACCGAGGTGCGCATCGCGCAACAGATGCCGGACAAGGGCAAACGCACCGGCAACGCCGAGATGGCCGGCCAGAAATGGCAGTGGGAAGAGGAAGTGATCGAACTGCCGGTGAAAGGCATGTTCCGCGTCGAGATCCGCGCGCGCGCCACCGGCGAAAACGCCGACGACAACAAGACGCTGCAGAAGGCGACGGCGCAGAAGGAATCGGACAGCAAGTCCGCGAGCAGCGATCTCGACAAACTCAACTGGACCTCGACGGTCACCGGCGTGGTCGGCACCTCGAACTCGGCGCGCCGCGAGGCCCTCGCCGCGCAATACGCCGGTGTGCCGACGACCGCCGGCAGTTCCGGTGACGGCAAGACGACCACGCCCGGCACGGGCACCCCGGACCGCTGATGCGCCAGAGAGGTTTCACGCTGATCGAAGTGATGATCGCGATCCTGATCGCCGTCATCATGATGGCGCTGGGCTACAGCGCCATCAACCAGGCCGCGAAGGATCGAGACAAGCTCGAGACCTCGCAGGCGCGCATCACCGAGATCCAGCGCGGCATGCGCGTCATCGCGCAGGACTTCGCACAGATCACCGCGCGCACCGCGCGCGACATCGACGGCGGCGGCAACATCCAGCCCGCCGTCCTCGCCGCCAACAAGGACGGCACGTTGATCACCTTCTCGCGCGCGGGCTGGAGCAACCCCGCGGGCACGCAGCGGCCCACGGAACAGCGCGTGCGATATCGCTACATCGATGGTTCGCTGGTGCGCGAATACTGGCTGTCGGTCGATCCCGCGCTGAACGCCGCGCCGCGCCAGCGCACCGTCTTCACGAAGGTGAAGGAAGTGACGCTGCGTTTCCTCGATCCCGCCAGCCGCAATTGGCGCGACGACTGGCCAGCCTCGACCTCGACGTCGAGCGCGCCCGTGAGCCCGCAGACCATCGATGCCCTGCTGCGCACGCGCCCGCTCGCGATCGAGCTGACGGTGGTGTTCGAAGACTGGGGCCGCGTGCAGCGGCTGTTCGAGATCCCGACATGAAGCAGCGCCGACAACGCGGTGTCGCATTGCTGGTCGCGATCATCCTGTTCGCGCTGGCGACGACGATGGCCGCCGCGATCACCTACAACAAGGCGATGGCCGCGCGCCGAGCCGCCGCCACGTTCACGATGGAGCAGGCGCTGCAGGCGGGCATGGCCGCCGAGTCGCTCGCGGCGATCGCCCTCGAAGACGCCGCGGATTCGCAGCGCACGCAGCTCGACCAGGACTGGGCGCAACCGCTGGGCCCGATCGAGATCGAAGGCACCGGCGTGTGGATCCAGGCGCAGGTCGAGGACCTGTCGGGCCGCTTCAACCTGAACAGCGTCGTGATGCTCGACCAGACGACCGGTGCGTACGTCGAAAATCCGGACCAGGTCGAGGTGTTCCGCGCGCTGCTGCGCCAGCTGGACATCGAGGAGAAATATGCGGACCTGCTGGTCGACTGGATAGACACGGACATCGCGCCGACCGGCTCGGACGGCGGCGAGGACACGCTGTATCTCACGCAGGTCCCGCCGTACCGGCCGCCGAACACGTTCGTCACGCACACGTCCGAGCTGCTCGCCCTGCCCGGTTTCGGCGCCGAGCGGTACAAGAAGATCGCGCCTTATGTCACGGCCATCCCGGTCGACTCGAAGATCAACGTCTGCACGGCGAGCGGCCTGGTGCTCGACGTCGCCAAGAACGACCCGTCGAACCAGACCGAGTTCGCGGCGTCGACGACGCTGACCGAGCAACGCCAGAAGGGCTGCTCGCCCACCACCAACGACTACCTGGCCGGCATCTCGTCCGCGGACCTCAAGACCAAGGCGCAGGCGCGGATCGCCGACACCTCGAGCTGGTTCCGCCTGCGCACCAACGTTCGTATTGGCACTGCCGAGTTCGTTCTATACAGTGTCCTTTTCCGCGAACAATCCAAGAAAGTGCGCACCGTGCAGCGCAGCTTCGGAAGCGAATGAGACGATGAGCGAGTCGCTGATCATCCAACTGCGCGATGGCGCCACACCGCAATGGCTGGTGTGCAACGACGACGGCAACGTCATCGTCAATCCCGTGTCGGGCGAGCTCGCGCAAGCGGTGCCGATGGCGACGGGTCGCCGCGTCGTGTTGATCGTCCCCGCCACCGACGCGCTTGCCACCGACAGTGACGCCCCCGCGAAGAGCGCGGCGAAGCTCGCGCAGGTCGTGCCGTACGCGCTCGAGGAGCGCGTCGCCGGCGAGATCGAAGACCTGCACTTCGCGATCGGCGAACGCAGCGAGGCCAGCGCCCGCGTCCCGGTCGTCGTGGTCGCACGCGATCGCCTCGGCGGCTGGATCTCCGACCTGCGCGCCGCCGGCCTCGTGCCGTCGGCTATCTACTCCGCCGCGACGCTGGTGCCGTCGATGCCCGGCCAGCTGATCGCGCTGCTGGACGGCGACTCCCTGACGTTGCGCACGCCCGATGCGCCGCCGCTCGTGATGCCGGCGCTGTCGATCGGCGACGCCTTCGAGATGGCGCTGGCCACGCAGCAGTCCCCGGTGGCGGGCCTCGAGCCGGCGCCGCTCGGTCTCCTTCTCTATACCGGCCACGACGAGTGGCAGGCCCACCAGCACGAGATCGACGCACTACGCGACCGCTTCACCGGCGTGAAGGTGCAGCTGTTGCCGTCGGGTTCGATCTCCGCGCTCGCACCCGCCGCCGCGGCCGGTGACGCGGTGAACCTGCTGCAGGGATCGTTCGCGCTCTCCTCGCCCGTCGAGATGCGCTGGCGCTCCTGGCGCATCGCCGCCGTGCTGGCCGGTGCACTGGTCTTCCTGCACATCGGGGCGCGTTACTTCGAACTGTCGCGGCTCGAGAAAAACGAGACCGCCATCGACTCGAGCATCGAAGACGCGTTCCGCGCCGCGATGCCCGGCCAGAACAACGCGACCAACGCGCGGCGCCGGGTCGAACTGCGGCTCGCCGAGGTCCGCAGCGGCGGCGGTGGCACGTTGCTGCCCGCCCTCTCGGCGGTGGCCGCGGCGCGCAGCGCGGCGCCCACGGCGAACATCGAGGGCATCACGTTCCGCGACGGCATCCTGCAGTTGCGCATCAGCGCGCCGGACGCGGCCAGCCTCGACGCGATCGGCCGGCAGCTGCGCGCCACGAACTGGCAGGCCGACATCCTCGGCGGCAGCGCCAGCGGGGACAACTACCGCGGCAGCATGCAGGTCAAGAAGGCCGGTGCCGGATGAAAGAGTGGTACGACAACCTCAGCGAGCGTGATCGCAAGATCGTCACGTACGGCGGCATCGTCGTCGTGATCCTGATCCTGCTCGGCATCATCATGCCGCTGAACCGCAACATCGCGATGGCGCGCGAACGCGTCGCCCACAAGCAGGCCGACCTGCAGTTCATCCAGGACGCCACGCCGCAGATCGCGGCCGCCGGTCCGGCCGGCAACGCCGCCGACGCGGAGTCGCTGGTCGTGTTGATCGACAGCTCCGCGCGCGAAAGCGGCCTCGGCAAATCGCTGTCGAGCAGCCAGCCGACGGGCGACAAGGGTCTGCGCATCCGTCTCGACAAGGTCGCATTCGACGCGCTGGTCGCGTGGCTGGCGCGCCTGTCGCAGCAACACGGCGTGCGGGTCGACTCCGCCGAGATCGAAACCGCCGGCGAAGCCGGGCTCGTCAACGCGGGTCTCGTGCTCAAGGTCGGTTGAATGACGCGCGGCCGGCTCGCGCTGACCATCGTCGCGGGCCTCGCGGTTTTCCTCGTCGTCCTGTTCTTCTATCTCCCCGCCAGCTGGTTCCGTTCGTACCTGCCCCCGGGCGTTTCCTGCGCCGACGTCGGCGGCTCCGTCTGGGCCGGCGAATGCATCGGCCTCACCGTCCAGGGCTCGAAGCTCGGCGATGCCACCTGGAACCTGTCGGCCACGAGCGCGCTCGGCCGCCAGCTGGCCGGTGACGTCGACGTGCGTGGCGCGCAGGCGCAGGGCCATGCCGACATCGATTTCTCCCTGAAGAGCGGCAGCGGCGAGCTGCGCAACGTCCGCGGGCAATTTCCGCTGGACCACGGTTTCCTCGCGCAGTTTCCGCGCGACCGCCGCGCGCGCGTGGCCCTGGACGTCAAGCGCGCCGTCGTGACCGACACGGCGATCAAACAACTCGAAGGCACCGTCGAGCTGCACGACTTCGAGCAGCTGGCGCCGCGCCCGCTCGCGCTCGGCTCGTATCGCGTGGCGTTCGACGGCGTCGCGACGCCCGACGGCAAACTACCCGGCAAGGTGACCGACCTCGGCGGGCCGTTCCGCCTCGAAGGCACGTTGACGTTGATCCCGCCGAACCAGTGGCAGTTCGAAGGCTACATCACCGGCCGCACGGCCGACGCGGAACGCCTGTTGCGACAGGAACTGCCCTATGCTGCGCCCGACGCCTCGGGCCGCACGCTGATCAGCTTCGAAGGCGCCTACTGATCGAGATCGACTTCCCGCCACGCCGAGAGCAGCGGGAAATACAGGCCGGCGCGCACCGGCTCCGGGCCGAGTCCCCGCGCCAGGTGCGCGTAGCGCTTGAGCTGCGACGCATAGCGCCGCGCCTGTTCGTCGAGGAATCCCTCTCGATTGCCGCCTTCGTGCGGGCTGGTCTTGAAGTCGACGATCCAGCGCGTGCCCGTCGCGTCGACGAACGTGCGGTCGATGACCGCGTTCACGATGTGGCCGCCACGCACGCCGGTCAGCGCCAGCTCCGAGTTCGCCTCGCGATGCGAGGCATCGAACAACCAGCGACCGCGCGGGTCCGCGAACGTCGCCCTCAGGGCATCGACCGCGCGTTCGGCGCCGGCGCGCGCGGCATCGGGCTCGACCCCCAGTGCGGCGAGTCGTGACTGCAGCCGCGGCAGCAGCGCCGGCAACGCTTCCGCGGCGGGTGGCACCGAGGTTCCGAACTTCTCCAGCGCCTCGTGCACCACGGTGCCGACGCGCCGCGCGGTCTGGCGCACCCAGGAGAATTCGATCTCTTCCTCTTCGTCGGCGGTCGGCAGCAGTTCGCCGCGCGCGATGACGTCGGCCGGCGGCGCCGGCGACGCGAACACCGCGGGCAACCGCCGCCGTGTCTGCGACGTCACCGGTTCGATCTCGTCGGCCGCCTCGTCGCCGACGACGTGTGCTTCGTCGATCTCCCCGCCGAGCGCGGGCCAGAGGTTGTGCAACAACGTGCCGGTGCGCGCCGAGTACTCCCGCACGCCGTCGCTGTCGCGCACCACGGGGTGGACGAACACGTGCAGCGAACGTTTCGCGCGAGTCAACGCGACGTACGCCTGGCGCGTGCGTTCGGCGCGCACGCGTTCCCGGTGCAGCAGCCTGAGGTATTCGTTCAACGCATCGTCGTCCGCCGACTCGTCTTCGCCGCGCATGCGGATCGGCGCCATCAACAGGTGGTCGCCGCCCTGCTCGCGCGGGATTTCGAGCCAGTTCAGCAGCCGTGATTCATCACCGCGCGTCGCGCGGCCCACGCCGACCACGAACACGTGATCGAACTCGAGACCCTTGGCGCCGTGGATCGTCATCAGCGACACCGCACCGGGTTGCGCCGGGTCCTGCGCATAGGAGCGGTTCATCAGCCGCGCGAGATCCGGCGGCCGGCCGCGCAGCCGCTTGCGATCCTCGTCGTCGAGCGCGGCGAGGAAACGGCGTGCGTGCGCGAGTTCGGCCGGCTGCGTGCAGGCCGACGCGCCGCCGAGCGCCAGCCAGGTCCGCTCCACGAGATGCGCGCGCGCCTCGCGTTCCCGTCCCTGCCAGGCGGCGAGCAACACGGCGCGGGTGCGCAACAGCCGCGCGTTGCCGTCCGGCGTGAGACCGGGAATCTCCGCGAGCAAGGCGGATGCGATCGGCGCGTCGCCCGCGGTCTCGCTGACGCGCGTGAGATCCGGCAGTTCGAGCCCGACGAATGGCGCACGCAGCACGGCCAGCCACGCGACGCGGTCCAGCGGCGAATCGAGGGCGCGCGCCAGCGCTTCGAGATCCCGCACGACGGGTACGTCGGCCAGCGGTTCGAGGTTCACACCGATGGATGGCACTCCGCGCGTGGCCAGCGCGGCGCGCACGCCTCGCAGGTGCGGCCGCGTGCTCGCCAGCACGGCGACGGTCTCTTCCGGCTTCGTGCGGCGCAGGGTGGCGATCTGGTCCGCGACGGCTTCGCTCTCCGCCCAGGCGCGCGCCAGGCCCGCGACGCGATGGATGCGCGGTTCCCCGACGAGGTTGTCGCGCGCGGCGACACTCGCGAGATGACGAACGGCGCTGCGGCGCACGTCGTCGGCCGCGGGGAACACGCGCGCGAAGGTGCGGTTGGCGAACTCCACCAGCGCCGGCGCCGAGCGGAAATTGCGCCGCAGCTCCAGCGGCTCGAGTTTGAACCCGGCGAGCCCGGCCGCGCGCACAGTCGAGAAGCGCCCCACTTCGGCATTGCGGAATCCGTAGATGGACTGCATGGGGTCGCCGACCAGGAACAACGTGCGGCCATCCCCCGGCGACCAGTCCTGCGTCAGCGTGCGCAACAGGTCGTATTGCTCGCGCGAGGTGTCCTGGAACTCGTCGACCAGGATGTGCGCGAGCCGCGTGCCCAGCCGCTCCGCCAGCGGTGTCGGACTCGAGTCTTCCGTCAGCGCCTGGCGCGCGGCGCCGGCGATCTGCGTGAAGTCGCATTCGCCGTAAACGTCGAACAGGCGCGTCAGTTCCTGCGCGGCCAGCAGCAGCAGGCGCGCCAGTGCATCGAGCGCGCCGCGTTCGCGCTCCGGCACGACCGGTGGCGGCAACGACCGGATCGTCGCGAGCGCCGCCAGGCGTTCCGCGGGGATCAGGATCAACCGCGCCAGCCAGTCGTCGCGCAGCTGCTTGCCGAGCACGTCGTCCGCGGGAATGCCTTCGTTCTTCGTCAGGCGCTGGCGCGCGGTGTTCTGCTTCGTCAGCGCCAGCGCCGCGATGCCGCGCCAGCGCGGCAGGTCCGCAACGCTCGCGGCGAGCGGCGGCGCGGCCTCGCGCCAGCGCGCGATGTCGGGCTCGCGTTGCGCGTCGACGTGTTGGGCGCAGAAACGCGCCAGCGAACTCGCCTGCAGCACGAAATCCGCGGGCAACAGCGCGACGGCCTGCCCCAGCTCGTCGGCGACGATCTCCGCCAGGCTCTGCTCGATGCGCGGCACCAGCGCTTCACCGGACAACTGCGGCAGGTTCGGCAGCCACTCGGCGCGCCGCGGCAACATCTCCGCGATCAGTTTCTCGAGCTGCGCCCATTGGTCGTCGAGGCGCCGCAGGATGCGCTCCAGCGCGGGACGCATTCGTCGTCGTCCTCGGCGAGCCGCAGTGTTTCGCGCGCCGCCGCGGCATAGAGATCTCGCGGCTCGTCCGCGATGACGTGGCCGAATCCGTTCTTCGACGTGATCGGCATCGCGTTCGCGAGGTAGCCGTTGAACGAGTCGATGGTCTGGATGCGCAGCCGCGCCGCGCTGTCGTCCAGCCCCCAGCCGCGCTGCTCGGCCCGCGCGCGCGCGGCGCGCGCCAGTTCGAGCGTCAGCGCATCGGCGGGCGACTTCACAGCGATGTCTCCGGCCAGCGCCTTCTGCACGCGTTCGCGCATCTCGCCGGCGGCCTTGCGCGTGAACGTGATCGCGAGTACCTGCTCGGGTTCGTCGACGATCGACAGCAACTTGAGATACCGCTGCGTCAGCACCGTGGTCTTGCCCGAACCCGCCGGCGCCTGGACGATGAACGACCGCGCGACGTCGAGCGCGGTCTCGCGCGCGGCGGCGTCGATGGCGAGCGCGTCACTCATGCCCGTCGTCCCGGTGCACGTCCGCCGCGGCGAGTTCGACGCGACGACACAACACGGTGAGATGGCAGTTGCGGCACACGTCCGACGCGGGCTGCACCGGCGCGCGCCCCGCGAGGTAGTCGGACGCCAGCATCTGCAATCCGTGGATCCAGCGACCGGTTTCGGTGTGCCAGGCCGCATCGATCTCCGCCGCCGGCATCTTGTTGGGATTCATCCCCGGCAAGCCGTTCACGTCGGGCAACAGGCCCGGGCGGGACGACCTGCCGCTGAAACGCGCCTTTCCTTGCGACAGCGACACGTTCGCCAGCGCCTGCACGTCGCGGCCGCGCTCGGCCAGCAGATAGGCCAGCAACTGCGGATCGCGCACGTCCTCGCCATTCCAGCGCAGCGCTTTCGGCTGCCCGGACTTGTAGTCGATGATCGCGAAGCCGCCGCCCTCGATCGCGTCGATGCGATCGATGCGCAGCTCGAATTCGCCGCCCGCGATGCTCACCATGCGGCGCGCCTCGAGCACGTCGATCTCGAACGACGGCCGCCGCAGCTCCTGCTTGAACAACGCTTCGATCAGGCGCTCCAGCCGGTGCGACTCGCGGTCCACCGCGCGCTCGAGTTCCGGCGGCACGCGACCGCGGAACACCGACACCACGGCCGCAGCCACCGAGTCCGCGATCAGCGGCAGGCGCTCGCGTTCCGTGTCGATCAGCGCGAACTGCCGCTGCAGCTTGATCCACACCAGCTCCAGCGCCTTGTGCAGCAACATGCCGCGCTCGCGCGGGTCGAGTCCCGGCGCCGGCGTTTCGAGTTCGGGCGCATTGAGGCGCATCTCGCCGTACGCGTGAAAGCCGCACTCCGCCTGCAGCGTCAGCGGCTTCACGCCGCCGCGCACCGGCCGGCCCTTCGGCACCGGGATGCCGACCACGTCGTCGATCGCGACCAGGCCGGGGCGACGCAACGCTTCGGCCAGCAGCAGTACACGCCGCGCCGGTGCCGTTTCCTCCTGCGGCAACTGCGCGAGCAGCGGGCTCGGCGAGCGGTGTGCATCGCCTTCGAGGCGCGCCCACGAGCACGTGAGCCGCCCGGCGCTGGCTCTCCACGCCGCGAGACTCGCGCGTGCCACGCGCGCCTGCCCGGCCGCGCTCGCCCACGGCACGCCCGCGGCCAGCTGCACGCCCAGCGTAATGAACACGTCGGGACGCGGCGCCGCCGGCCACTGCGCGGCGTCGAGACCCGCGACCCAGATGCCGTCGTATCGCACCAGCGGATCGTCGAGGGATTCGGTGACCGTGACCGGCGCCGCGACGCTCTGCGGATCGAAGTTCCGTTCCGCCGCGAGATCCAGCAGCGCCGCCGCGGCATCGGAAACCCGTGACGCTGGCAGCCACGCGCCGAGCGCCGCGTATTCATCGAGCAGCACGTGCCAGCGCGCCAGCGTCTGCTGTTCGTCGCTGCGCAGCGGCCGCGTGCCGGGCCAACCCAGCGCGCGCAACGCGGCGAGGATGACGGGCGCCCAGGCCGCTGGCGAACGCCGCTCGCCGGCGAGCAACGACAGCGCCGCGCGCAATTTCGCCGCGCGTGCGACACCCGGGCCCGTGCCGTCGCTCTCGAAATACGCGGCGAGCTCGACGGCGGAGTATTCGAGCTTGCGGCCGTCGCGCAGCGCGGCCTCCAGCGCCGCGCCCGCCGCCACGTCCGTCCCATCGAGGAACGGCAGTCTCGTCCAATGGACGACTTCGTCGAATCGCAGTCGGCCGGTCAGCAGGCGCAACGACAACAACGCGTGCGCGATCAGCGGAAATTCCGCCAGCGAGCGACCGCCTTCGATCGAAAACGCAGTGGGCGCGCCGCGCGGCTCGAGGCCGACCCACTCCGACGGTGACAGCGTCTGCGACAACAACCGTTCGTGCGCATGGCGCCGCTGGCGCAGCCGGCCGTCGACGATCAACAGGCGACGCGTGGGATCGCGTTCGAGTTCCGCACGGCACCAGGCCGCGATCATCTCGAGTTCGTGTTCGTCGTCGTCGGCGATCGCAACGGTCACCGGGCGCGCATCGGCGTCCGGCGGCTCGAACGCCGCGCCCAATCGGCGCAGCGTGTGCAGTGGCGCGGCGGCGAGCGATGTCGCCCCGGCAACGAACGAATCCGTTGGCGGGCGATGCGACGTCGTCGAGCCAGGCGCGCAGCGGTCGCCGGCCCTGGTCCTGCGACAGCGTCTCGAGCGCGCGCAGTGCCGCGACGAGCATGGTTCCTTCCGGAGACGAGCCGAGCGCGTGTTCGCTCGCGCCGATGCGCCAGTCGCTGAGCGTACGCACCGCGTTCAGCAGTGCGCGCGCTTCGGCGGCGCCGCCGCTGTCGCGACAGTGTTCGCGCAACGTCGCCCACTCGGCGCCGGCCGGCAGCAGGCGATCGGGAAGTCCGGCGGCGGCCCAGCCGTCGCCCAGCGAACGCTCGGCGAACTGCGCGAACGTGAAGACTTTCGGTGTCGGCCAGAGCGTGTGACCGGCGTCGCGCTGCATCTCCGCCCACGCGGCGCGGACCGCGGCCTGGCGCTGCGCGCTGGGCACGATGCAGCGTCGAGCCGGCCGCCAGCGCCTGCGAAATGGGGGGAGAGAGTCGCTGGCTATTCAATAGCTTGCGAGAGGTATCTACCGTTACTTGAAGCGGTTCTCCGCGTGCACGACACGCTGCCGCTCACTCGCCGGCCGACCGACGTACGAGCTCAGCAACTCGTCGATGCGCGCGAACACCTTCTTCAGCAACGTGGCCTCGGGGAGCAGCGTCGTGCGGAAGTGATCGCGATACGGAACGTTGAAGCTCGTGCCCGGCGCGAGCAACACGTGTTTCTGTTCGAGCAGGTCGAGCGCGAACGTCTGGTCGTCGAAGTCCGGGATCTCGTCCGTCTTCACCTTCACGAACGCGTACATCGAGCCCTTCGGCGGCGCCAGCTGCAGGAAGCGGCTCGCCGACGTGGCCTCGAGGATCGCGCGCCGCGATTCGAACAGGCGTCCGCCCGGCGCCAGCAGTTCCTTGATGCTCTGGTAGCCGCCGAGCGCGGTCTGCACGGCCCACTGCGCCGGGCACGTTCGAGCACAGGCGCAGGCTGCTGAGCAGTTCCAGCGCCGACAGATAGTCGCCCGCGCCGCGCAGGTTGCCGGAGAACGCCGCCCAGCCGACGCGATAGCCGCAGGCGCGATAGATCTTCGACAGGCCGGACATCGTGCAGCACACGGTGTCCTTCACGAGCGTCGCCATCGGGATCGACTCGACGCCTTCGTAGGTCATCTGGTCGTAGATCTCGTCGCTGAACACGATGAGACCCTTGCGCTCCGCGATCCTGCGCGATCTGTTCGCACACGGCGCGCGGATACACCGCGCCGGTCGGGTTGTTCGGGTTGATGACGACGATCGCGCGCGTCTTGCGCGTGACCAGCGCCGCGATTTCTTCCGGGTCCGGCACGAAGTCGTTCTCGGGCCGGCACGAGTAGTAGACAGCCTTGCCGCCGTTCAGCGTGACCGCCGCCGACCACAGTGGATAGTCGGGGCTCGGGATCAGCACCTCGTCGCCGTCATTCAGCAACGCGCGCAGGCACAGGTCGATCAGCTCGCTGACGCCGTTGCCGATGAACACCTCTTCGGCGCTCACGCCCGTCACGCCGCGCATCTGCTGTTGCATCACCACGGCCTCACGGGCCGGGAAGATGCCCTTCTGGTGGCAGTAACCTTCCGCCACCGGCATGTTCTCGATCATCGCCAGGCGCATCGTCTCCGGCGTGCGGAAGCCGAAGGCACCCGGGATTGCCGATGTTGAGCGGCACGATTTCGTAGCCCTGGCGCTCGAGCTCCTGGGCACGACGGGCGAGACGACCGCGGATCTCGTACTTGACGTGGCGCAGGCCTTCGCTCGGCTTGATCTGTTGTTCCGTTGACATGCCCGGAGGATATCGCGAACTCGCGGCGGCGCGCAGCGGCACGGGATGCCGATTGGCCCGCAATTCCGGCGCCCGGGCGGGCCACCTCGCACGAATCCCGGTGCGTCCGTCCTGCTCGCGCGGCAGCGACTGGCCGGTCAGGCCCGCGCGGACTCCGCATCCGGCAGGGCTGCGAGCCGTGCCCGTTCGGTGGCCGGGTCGAGCCGCGGCACGGAATCTAACAAGCGGCGGGTGTACGGATGCGCTGGCGCGGCGAACACCTGCGCCACCGGCCCGGACTCCACGACCCGTCCCTGGTACATGACCGCCACGCGGTCGCAGAGCCGCCGGACGACCGCGAGATTGTGGCTCACGAAGAGAAGGCTGGTGCCCTGCTCCCGCCGGATCCGGCCCAGCAGGTCGAGCACCTGCGCCTGGATCGACACGTCGAGCGCGCTCACCGCCTCGTCGCAAACGAGTAGTTTGGGCGCCAGCGCCATGGCGCGCGCGATCGCGACGCGCTGGTTCTGACCACCCGACAGTTCGCGGCTGCGTCGTGCCGCGTGCGCCGCGTCGAGACCGACGCCGGCCAGCAGCGTCGCGACGCGCTCGTCGCGTTCGCCCGCGCTCATCGACGGGCGCAAGGCGCGCAACGGTTCGGCGACGATGTCGGCGACACTCATGACCGGATCGAGGCTGGCGAACGGATCCTGGAACACGATCTGCGCGCGGTCGCGCAACCGACGCAATTCCTCGCCGTGCAGGTCGTGCACGGCGCGCCCCAGCCACACGACTTCGCCTTCGATCGCGCCGTCGAGCGCGAGCAACGCGCGCGCCAGCGACGACTTGCCGCTGCCGGACTCACCGACGATGCCCAGCGCCTCACCGGGCGCGAGACTCAGCGACACGTCGTCGACGGCATGGAATTCGGCGTCACGCCGGAACAGCCCGCGCGGGATCGGGTAACGCACGTGCACGTGGTTGGCCACCAGCGGCGGCGTCGGGTCCGCGGCCGGTGCCGGCACGACCGGCGGCAGCGGCTCGTCGAGTCGCGGCGTCGCCGCGAGCAACGCGCGTGTGTACTCGTGCCGCGGATTCGACAGGATGGAATTCACGTCGCCGCGTTCGACGATCTCGCCCTGCTTCATCACCAGCACGTCGTCGGCGAGTGCCGAGATGACCCCCATGTCGTGCGTGACCACGGCCAGCGCCATCGAGCGTTCCAGCACGAGCCGCCGCAGCAGCGCGAGGATGCCGGCCTGCACGGACACGTCGAGCGCGGTCGTCGGTTCGTCGGCGATCAGCAGTTCGGGTTCGCCGGCCAGCGCCATCGCGATGGTCACGCGCTGGCGCATGCCGCCGGACAATTCGTGCGGATACTGGCGTGCGCGGCGCGCGGCTTCCGCGATCCCGACCTGCTCCAGCAGGCTCACGGCGTCGGCGCGCGCCTCGGACCAGCGCCGGCCGCGATGCACGACCCGCGGCTCCGCGACCTGGTCGCCGACGATGAGATGCGGCGTCAGCGCCGTCATCGGATCCTGGAAGATCATCGCGGCGCGCCGGCCGCGCACGGCAACCGCGCCGGCGCCGAGCAGCGGCGTGTCGCCGAGCTGCGCTCGACCCGATACGCGCGCGGTCGGTGGCAGCAAACCCATCAACCCGAGGAAGATCTGCGTCTTGCCGGCACCGGACTCGCCGATGATGCCGAGGCAGTGTCCGCGCGCCAGTTCGAACGACACGTCCTTCACGGTGTCGCGGCCACCGAAACCGATGGTAAGACCCTGCACGCCGAGCAACGCGTCACTCACGGCGCGCCTCGCGTTGCTGGCGCAGGCCTTCACCCAGCACGTTGAAGGCCACGAGCAGCACGGCGAGCAAGGTCGCCGGAACGAGCAGCATCCAGGCCGACGACTCCATCTCCTGCGCGCCTTCGTTGATCAGGCTGCCGAGGCTCGCGAACGGTTCCTGCACGCCGAGCCCGAGGAAACTGAGGAAACTCTCGAACAGGATCAGCTGCGGGATCGTCAGCGTGGCGTACGCGATCACGGTGCCCGCGACGTTCGGCACGATGTGCCGCCACAGGATCGACGACGTGCGCGCGCCGCTCGCGATCGCCGCCGCGACGAACTCTCGCCGGCGCAGCGACAAGGTCTGCCCGCGCACGATGCGCGCCATCGTCAGCCAGCCGACCGCGCCGATCGCGATGAACAGCGCCGCGAGGCTGCCGCGCGGGAATAATGCGGCGAGGATGATGACGATGAACACGTACGGCAACGCGTACACGATGTCGACGAAACGCATCATCAACGCGTCGACGCGCCCGCCGAGGAAACCCGCGGTCGCGCCATAGGCGACGCCGATGACGACGCTGACCAGCGCCGCCAGGAGGCCGAGCGCGATCGACACGCGGATGGCCTGCATGCCGCGCGTGAACAGGTCGCGGCCGAGCCGGTCCGTTCCCAACCAGTGATCCGCGGTGAGCGGCGGCGCCGCGAGATGCTGCCAGTCGAGCGCGTCGATGCTCCACGGCGTGAGCCACGGCGCCGCCAGCGCCACGACGGCGATGACGACGATGACTCCGAGCGCGATGCGGGTGCGCAGGCTCACCGCGCGGTCTCCGACACGCGCACGCGCGGATCCAGCCAGCGATACAGCAGGTCCGCGATGAAATTGCAGACCAGCGTGAACACGCCGTAGACGAGGATCATCCCCATGACCAGCGGGTAGTCACGATCGATCGCGCCCTGCACGAGGAAGCGACCCGAGCCCGGCAACCCGAAGACCGACTCGACCACCAAGGAGCCGGTGATGACGAACGCCACCGCCGGACCCAGGTAACTGACTACCGGGATCAGCGCGGGACGCAACGCGTGGCGCCGCAGGATCGTCGCCGGCGACAGGCCCTTCGCGCGCGCCGTGCGGATGAAGTTCGACTGCAACACGTCGACCAGGCTGTCGCGGGTCAGCCGCGCGACGTACGCCATCACCGGCAACGCCAGTGTGATCACCGGCAACACGAGGAAACTCGCGTGGCCCGGCTCGTAACCCGCGATGCGGAACACGGGCCAGTAGATGCCGAACACCAGCGCGAGCACGGGACCCACGACGAATCCCGGCAGAATGACGCCCACCAGCGAGAACCCCATGACCGCGTGGTCCGCGAGCGAGTTCGCGCGCCACGCCGCCCACGCGCCGAGCGGCACGCCCGCGAGGAACGCGAGCAGCGCCGCCGCGAGCCCGATAGTTAGGGAGAGCGGCAGCCCGCTGCCGATCAGTTCGTCGACCGAGTAATCCTTGTAGCGGAACGACGGACCGAGATCGCCCTTCACCAAACCACCGAGATAACGGCCGTATTGCACGAGCAGCGGCTGGTCGAGGCCGTACGCGGCGTCGAGATTCGCGCGGATCGCCGGCGGCAACCGCTGTTCCTGGTCGAACGGTCCGCCGGGCGCGAGGCGGATCACGAAGAACGACATCGTCACCAGGACGAACAGCGTCGGGACGAGGCCGGCGAGCCGCCGCAGCGTGAAGGAAATCAAGGACAAGTCTCGAACGCCATTCGCACAAAGGCTACACTTGAACGCATGGAAACCGCATCCCATTCCCGCAAAATTCTCGTCGCGATCAAGCGCGTCGTGGACTCCAACGTGCGCATCCGCGTGAAGCCCGACGGCTCGGGCGTGGCGCTCGACGGCGTCAAGCTCAGCATCAATCCGTTCGACAGCATCGCCATCGAAGAGGCGCTGCGCATCAAGGAGAGCGGCAAGGCGGACGAAGTCGTCATCGCCACCATCGGGCCGACCGATTGCCAGGCGACGCTGCGCAACGCGCTCGCCATGGGTGCGCAACGCGCGCTGCACGTGGTCGCCGACACCGCGCTCGAGCCGCTCGCGGTCGCCCGCGTGTTCCTCAAGCTCGTCGAACGCGAACAGCCGTTCCTCGTCATCCTCGGCAAGCAGGCGATCGACGACGACAACAACCAGACCGGCCAGATGCTCGCCGCGTTGTGGGACCGCCCGCAGGCGACGTTCGCCTCGAAGGTCGAGCTCACCGACAATACGGCGAAGGTGACACGCGAAGTCGACGCCGGCCTCGAGACCCTCGAGGTCGATCTGCCCGCCGTCATCACCACCGATCTGCGCCTCAACGAGCCGCGCTTCGTGAAGCTGCCGGAGATCATGAAGGCGAAGACGAAACCGCTCGCCACCATCCCGCTCGCGGAGCTCGGCATTGGCGGCGCGCCGCGCGCGAAGGTACTCAAGGTCGAACCGCCCCCGGCCCGGCAGCGCGGCATCATGGTCAAGGACACGAACGAGCTCTTCGCCGAGCTGCACAAGCGGGGGCTGGTATGAGCAAGGTCCTGGTCATCGCCGAACACGCCAACGGCAAGCTCAACGCCTCCACCGCGAAATCCGTGAAGGCCGCGACCACGCTCGCGGGCGCGGAAGTGGTCGTCGCCACGTTCACGACAGCGGGCTCGCCGATCGCCGCCGCGGCGTCACAGCTCGCCGGCGTCGCGAAGGTACTCGACGTCACCCACGCTGCGAACGAACACGCGCTGGCCGCGACGCTGGCGCCGCAGGTGAAGGAGATCGCCGCGGGGTTCACGCACGTGTTCGCGCCATCGACCACGTTCGGCAAGGACCTCGTGCCGCGCATCGCCGCGCTGCTCGACGCACCGCAGGTGTCGGACATCATGGCGATCGAATCCGCCACGAAGTTCAAGCGACCCATCTACGCGGGCAACGCGATCACCACCGTCGAAGTGAATGCGCCGGTGATCTGCGGCACGATCCGCACGGCGTCGTTCGAAGCGGCCGCCGGCGGCGGATCCGCCCCGGTGGAGACGAAAGCATCGGCCGCGTCCCTGCCCGCGCACACGCGGTTCGTCGGCCTCTCGTCGGCCGGCGGCGATCGCCCCGACCTGCAGAGCGCCTCGAAGGTCATTTCGGGTGGCCGCGCGCTGGCGAGCAGCGACGCGTTCAAGATCATCTACTCGCTGGCCGACAAGATCGGCGCAGCCGTCGGCGCGTCGCGCGCCGCGGTCGACGCGGGCTACGTGCCCAGCGACATGCAGGTGGGACAGACCGGCAAGATCATCGCGCCGGAGCTGTACATCGCGATCGGCATCTCGGGCGCGATCCAGCATCTCACCGGCATCAAGGACGCACGCACCATCGTCGCCATCAACAAGGACGGCGAAGCGCCGATCTTCGAGGTCGCCGACATCGGGATCGTCGGCGACCTCTTCACGATCGTGCCGGAGCTGGAAAAGCTTATCGACGCGTCACGCAAGTGACGCGTCGCTGATCACAGCTTGCCGAGGATGTATTCGGCCGCGGAGACCTTGAACTCCTTCGGCGCCTCGACTTCGACGTCCTTGGCGACGCCGTCTTTCACGATGATGGCGAAACGCTGGCCGCGCAGGCCCATGCCGAACGGGCGTCCGTCCATGTCGAGGCCCAGCGCCTTCGCGTAGTCGCCGTTGCCGTCGGCCAGCATCAACACCGCGTCGCCGACGTTCGAGTGTTTGCCCCACGCGCCCATGACGAACACGTCGTTCACGGCCATGCAGGCGATCGTGTCGACGCCCTTGGCCTTCAGCGCCGCGGCATTGTCGACGTAACCGGGGAGGTGCTTCGCATCGCAGGTCGGCGTGAATGCGCCCGGCACCGAGAACAGCACCACCGTCTTGCCCGTGAAGAGCTGGTCCGTGGTGACGTCCTGGATTCCATCCTTCGTCTTCGTCTTGAACGTGCCCGCGGGCATCTTGTCGCCTGCCTTGATCGCCATGTCGTCGGTCTCCTGTTGGATCAGTTCGCGCGCACTTGCGCGGCGAGTTTCAAATCGTTGGCGAAGCGTTCTTCGCCGCGCTTCGTCGCGATGTCGAGCGCAGTTTCGCCCGCGTCGTTCTTCGCCTCGAGGCTCGCTCCGCGGCGCACCAGGAACTTCGCCGTTTCCTGGGAGTTCTTGCCGACGGCGAGCATCAGCGGCGTCGCGCCGCCCGGGCCCTTGTCGTCGACGGGGATGCCGCGATCGATCAGCAGCGCGCAGATGCCGGTCATGCCGGTCGCCGCCGCGTGATGCAGCACGCCGAAGCCGTCGGCATCCTTCACGCGAAAGTCGGCGCCGCCTTCGATCAGGCCCTGGGCCGCGCTGCTCTGCCCGGCCTTCGCGGCCGCCAGCAACGGCGTATCGCCGCCCGCGAGTTTCGCGTTCACGTCGGCGCCCTTGCTGACCGCATCGGCCACGGCGTTGCGATCGTTCTTCTGCACCGCGTCTTCGAGCGGTTTCTTGCCGCAGGCGGCGAGCGCCACGGCGACGACGAGGACGGCGCCCAGACGCCAGGAAGTGGAATTCACGAATGCTCCGTTTTTCTAGTTGGATGCGGCTCGGGGAAAGGGACCGGCCTTCACGAGCATGCCGGGAACCGGATGCTCGAGCGCCGACTGCAGCCAGCGGCTGGTTTCGATCAGCGCCGCGAGATCGATGCCGGTGTCGACACCCATCCGCTGCAGCATGTAGACGAGGTCTTCGGTCGGGATGTTGCCGGTGGCCGCGGGCGCGAACGGGCAACCGCCGATGCCGCCGCAACTGGCATCGAGCGTGCGCACGCCGGCTTCGACCGCCGCATAGGCGTTCGCAAGCCCGGTGTTCCTCGTGTTGTGGAAGTGCGCGCGCAACGGCACCTGGGGCAACGCGTTGCGCAGGTCGCCGATGAGGCGCGACACCTGCGTGGGCACCGCGACGCCGATGGTGTCGGCGACGGCGATTTCGTCCGGCTGACCGGCGGCCAGGCGTTCGGCGATCGCCAGCACCTTCGCCGGCGGCACTTCACCTTCGAACGGGCAACCGAACACGGTGGAGATCGTGATCTGCGCGCGCATGCCGGCGGCGCGCGCCAGGGGCGCGATCTCGAGCCAGGCCGCGATGCCGTCGTCGACCGACAGACCCTGGTTGCGCTGGCTGAAGCTCTCGGTGGCGGCGATCGCCATGCCGATCTCGGTGCAGCCGGCGGCCAGCGCACGATCGAACCCTTTGCGGTTGAGGACGAGGCCGATGTAGCGACCGCCGGCCGGGTGCGGACCCAATGCCGCGAGCACGGCTTCCGCGTCCGCCATCTGCGGCACGCGCTTGGGATTCACGAAGCTCGCGACTTCGAGGCGGCGCAGGCCGGCGGCGACGAGGCGACGCACGAACTCGACCTTGCGTTCGGTCGACAGCACCTGCGGCTCGCTCTGCAGGCCGTCACGCGGTCCGACTTCGACGATGTCGATGGATGTCCCCATGGCGCGAATTCTACCCGGGCCGGGCTCGTCCGCCGGCTTGACCCGCGTCGGCGGCCGCCGGTACAACCGCGCGCGAATGACCACGACTCCCAACCGCGGCGCCCTCGCCGACCTGCGCGTGCTCGAGCTCGGCACGCTGATCGCCGGCCCCTTCTGCGGCCAGCTGCTCGGCGACATGGGCGCCGACGTCATCAAGATCGAGGCGCCGGGCCAGGGCGACCCGATGCGTCACTGGGGCCCGCAGCAGCGCGGCCAGCCGTCGGTGTGGTGGCCCGTGATCGCACGGAACAAGCGCTCCATCACGCTGGATCTCCGCCAGGCCGACGGCCAGCGTCTTTTCAAGGACTTGGTGACGAAAGCTGATGTGGTGATCGAGAACTTCCGGCCCGGGACGCTGGAGAAATGGGGTTGCGGCTTCGAGGTTCTCTCGGCGCTCAATCCGAAGCTGATCCTCGTACGGGTCTCGGGCTACGGCCAGACCGGGCCGTATTCGCAGCGAGCCGGATACGGCGGCATCGGCGAGGCCATGGGCGGGCTGCGTTACATCGTCGGCGAACCCGACCGGCCGCCGTCGCGCGTCGGCATCAGCATCGGCGACTCGCTCGCGGCCGTGCACGCCTGCATGGGCACGCTGGCGGCGCTCCACCATCGCGACCGCACGGGCCAGGGCCAGGTGGTCGATGCCGCCATCTACGAGTCCGTGCTCAACATGATGGAGTCGCTGGTCACCGAGTACGACCAGCTGGGTCACGTGCGGGAACGCAGCGGCCCGATCCTGCCGAAGATCGCCCCGTCGAACGTCTACCCGACCCGTGACGGCATCGTGATGATCGGCGCGAACCAGGACACCGTGTTCGCGCGACTGTGCGAGGCCATGGACGCGCCCGGTCTCGCCACTGACGAGCGTTACCGGGACCACTCGGCGCGCGGCCAGCACCAGCGCGAGCTCGACGACCTCATCGCCGCCTGGACCTCGACGCACGGCACCCGCGAGCTCCTGGACCGCCTGGAGCGGCACGGCGTGCCTTCGGGGCTCATCTACCGCACGCAGGACATGCTGGACGATCCGCACTTCGAGGCGCGCCAGGCGATCGTCAGCACGCCGCATCCGGACTTCGGCACGCTGCGCATGCAGAACGTGGCGCCGCGGCTATCGGTGACGCCGGGGTCAATCCGCTCCCCGGCGCCGGCTTTGGGCCAGCACACCGCGGAGGTGTTCGGCGACCTGCTCGGTCTCGAGGCGGCGACGCTCGGAGAGCTGCGGTCCCGCGGCGTCATCTGACGGGACACCCATAAAGCAGAAGGCCGGACGTTTTCACGCCCGGCCTTCTGGAATCACCGTCCGGATTGCCTCAGGTGTTCAGCACCCAGAGCTTCGCGATGCGCGTCATGGTCGGGTCGCGCTTCACGTTGCGGAACGCCTTCGCGGCTTCCGCCTTGTTGTTGTTCTTCAGCTGGGCGATGCCGAGCAGGATGTTCGCCTCGTCGACCTTCTCCGCCTCGTTCGGCGCACCCTTCGCGATGCTGCCTTTCTGCAGCGCACGCTGCAGGGCCTCGATCGCCTTCGGCGCGTCGCCGGTCGACAGGTATTGCGCGCCAACGATCACCGACGCGTCACCCGTCGCAGCCGACTTCGCGGACGCATCGGTCGTGGCGATCGCGGACTTCTCGGTGGTGCACTTCGCCTTGGCGGTGGTCAGCAGGCGCGTATTCACGTCCACATCGCGCTTGTCGACGAACACTTTCTTCGTGAAGCCCTGCTCGAGGATCGATTGCGCCTCGCACGACAGGTTCTCGTCGATGGCGAGCTGCGCCATTTCCTTGAACTCGTCCGGACGCTTCATCACGTTCACCTGGTTCGCCAGGCGGAACACGTTGAGCTGCTGGACGTCGTTGTTCTGGCCCTTGCGCAGCGAGTCCATCAGGTTGGACCAGTACTCGGTCTTCGGGTAGTAAACGACGAGTTTCTCGAACACGCTCGTGACGCAGGCATTGTTGCCCGCCTTGTCGCAAGCAGCGCGGATCAGCAGCAGCTGCTGTTCCTTCGGCTTGCCGGAGCCCTCGAGCACTTCCTGCATGACTCGCACGGCTTCCTTGTTGTTGCCCGACTGGTAGTAAGCCTGGGCGACCGCAACCTTGATCTCCGCATCATTCGGCGACAGCTTCAACGCGCGATTGCCGTAGTCGATCGCCTTCGGATAATTGCGAAGGTTCGTGTACTGGCCGACGAGGTTCTTCAACGTGTCGGCCTTCTTCGCCTCCGGCATGCAGGGCGAGTTCAGCTGATTTTCCAGCTCGCGCGCACTGTCCGCATCCTGGCGGGTGCTCGCGTAGATGTACGCTCGAAACTGCGCCATCGTGTAGAGGTCGAAGGGCGACTTGGCCCCCGGCACCGCTTCCGCTTCCTTCATCTTGGCGAGGGATTCATTCCACTTCTTGGCCTTGAACGCGTCCTGCGCAGCCGACATCTGCTTGGCGATCTGCTTGCTGATCTTGGGTGTTCCACAAGCCGCCGTCTGGGCCGCCGCGGGGGCACTCAAGCCTGCCGCAAACAATCCAATCGTCGCCGCGATCATCCAACCGTTACGAATAGACACGTTAACTCCGGAATACATCACTGAAGTTTGCCATCCGCGGTCCACCCTCTCCGCGGCCCATGAAAATCGCTGCGCCTGTCGCCGTCACGCCTTGTTCGCGTAGATGAGCCACATCTTCGCGATGCGCGCCATCCCCGGCGTCTGCTTGACCGTCTCGAACGCCTTGATGGCCTCGGGCTTGTTGTTGGAACGCATGTACGCGATTCCCAGCAACAGGCCGGCTTCGTCGGGGCTCTTGATGCCGCCCTTGCCGATGCCGCGCGTCAGCGCCTCGATGGCCTTGTCGTTCTGACCGTAGCTGAGATAGGCGGCGCCGAGCTTCGCATCGGCATCACCCGTCGGCTTCGCCTTCGCGCTGGCGTCCTGCTTGTCGAGCGTGGACTTGTCGAGGGTGACCGCCTGCTTCGCGTCGGCGAGCAGCCGGCTCGCGTGATCCTTGTCGCGCGCCTCGGTGATCATGTTGGTCGAGACGCCTTTCTCGAGGATGGCCTGCGCCTCACCCGGAAGACCCTGGCCCAGCGCGAGCTGCGCCATCTCGGTGTACTGATCGCCTTCCTTCATCACGCCGACGCCATCCGACAGGCGCAGCACGTTCAGCAGCTCCTTGTCGTTGCTGCTGACGCGCAGCAGCGAGTTGATGAGGTCGGTCCAGTAGTTCGGCTTCGGATAGTGGATGACGAGCTTTTCGATCTGCGCGACGACGCACTCGTTGTCCTTCAGATTGATGCAGGCGCTCTGGAGGATGCGATACAGCGTTTCATCCGGCGTCTTGCCGGCGTCCTCAATCTTCTTGATGGTCTGCTCGGAGACCGTCTTCGCGTTCGCGAAGTCGTTGATGATGTAGTACGCGTTGGCGAGGTAATTGCCCGCCTCGGTGTCGCCGGGGTTCAGCTCGATCGCCGTCTTGCCGTAGGTGATGGCCTTCGGATAGTCCTTCGAGTTGAAGGCGAGCTGCATGAGCAGCTTGGCGCGCGACGCCTTGTCGCTCGCGTCCATGCAGGGGGATTCGAAGCCCGGCGCGAGATCCTGCAGCGCCTCGGGATACTTCTTGAGGTTCACGTTCGCGATGCCGCGGAATTCGTGAATCCAGAACAGATCGTAGGGGGACTTCTCGACCGGCACGGCCTCGGCCTCGCCCACCTTCGCAATGACTTCGTCCCACTTGGACGCGGCGCGCGCCTTCTGCGCCTCGATGAGGGGCTTGTCGACCTTCTTGGTCATCTTGCGGACACCGCAAGCATCGTTCGGGTCGGGAGTGGCAGCCTTCGCGTCCGGCCGTTGGCCGTCCGGCGTCGCGGCGGGCGCCATGCCCTGCGCCTGCGCCAGGGAGTACGCACCCAGCAGGCCGATCACGGCCGCACCGACTTTCAGATTCGTATGAAGACGCAACGGACGCTCCTTACAAAGGAGCCGCGGCCTCAGGCGCCGCGGCTCGGTTGTTCAACCCGCCTTGCAGGCATCTGGATAGTTGGATGCTCGCTCAGGCACAAAGTTTCCCAATACTTTCTAAGACTTGGGATTCAGGTCCCGTTCAGTCTCGGAATTCCGAGATGTTCACGAAACCCATCTTCTTCATGTGATTGCGCTGCGCCGCGGCCATCACGAGGGCCGTGGTTTCGTAGCGCGACCGGCGGTCGGGTCGCAGGTGGATTTCCGGCTGCGGATCCTTGTCCACGCTCGGAGCGGAAGAAGCTCTCGAGCTGCGGGATGCCGCTGACCACGGTTCCGTTCCATACGATCGTGCCGTCGAAGTCGATGTCGATCTGGATCACTTCCGGACGCGTCGTCGGCGGCGGCGCGTTCGTCTGCGGCATATCCAGCTTGGTCGCGTGGGTCATGATCGGGATCGACATGATCAGCACGATGATGAGCACCAACATCACGTCGATGAGCGGCGTCGTGTTGATCTCCATCATCGGTGCGCCTTCGTCGGCCCCGCCTACACTCATAGCCATGGAAAACTACTCCGGGAAAATCAGCGGGTGACGCGAATGCTGCCGCGATCCGGTTCGGTGATGAAACCGACCTTCACGATGCCGCCACGCTGCAGGTTGTAGATGACCTTGCCGACCGCTTCCCAACGCGCGGACTTGTCGCCGCGGATGTGGAACTCGGGCTGCGGCACCTTGCGTGCCTCGGCCACGATACGGGTGAAGAACATCTCGCTGATCCGACATCGGCGTCGCATTCCAGTAGACCTTGCCCCCGGTATCGACCGAGATGATGATGTTCTCGGGCTTGGTCTGCGTCGGAATGTTCACCGCCTTCGGGATCGTCGACCGCCGCCATCTTCTTGATCACGGGAACCGTGATCAGGAAGATGATCAGCAGCACGAGCATGATGTCCACGAGCGGAGTCGTGTTGATGTCCGAGATCGAGGTCTCTTCTCCATCATCGCTGCCGACACTCATCGCCATGTCGGTTAACCTCTGTTCAGTGTGAAACGCAAAGTCCGGGTGACCCGGGCTTTACTTCTTCACGCCCGGGACGGGGGTCTGCGACACGCGGGCACCGCCCACGAGGTACGCATGGAGGTCCGAAGCGAAGTTGCGCAGGCTCTCGCTGATGGTCTTGTTACGACGCAGCAGCCAGTTGTAACCCATGACCGCCGGAACGGCGACGAACAGGCCGAGCGCCGTCATGATCGAGCGCTTCACCGACGGGGCCGGCCACCTTGTCGATGGACGCCTGGCCCGACACACCGATGTTCACGAGGGCCTTCAGAATGCCCCACACCGTGCCGAACAGACCGACGAACGGAGCCGTCGAACCGACGGTCGCGAGGAACGCGAGGCCGTTCGACATCTTGCTGTTCACGGCGTCGACCGAACGCTGCAGCGACATCGTCACCCACTCGTGCAGGTCGATGCGGTCCGTCAGGCGGCCTTCATGGTGGGCCGAGGCGCGCAGACCGTCTTCGGCGACGGCGCGGAAATCGTTGTCCTTCGGCAGGCGGTCCACGGCTTCCTTCAGGGAACCCGAGCTCCAGAACTGCTTCTCGACGACCTTCGCGCCGGCCTTGAGACGGCGCTGATCCCACAGCTTCGTGAAGATGATGTACCAGGACACGGCCGACATGATCAGCAGGATGATCAGCGTGGCACGGCCGACCGGGCCGCCCTGTTGCCAGAGCGCCTCGATGCCATACGGATTTTCGATTTGGACAGCAGCGTTGGTTCCATGATTTCCTCGATGACAAAAATGCGATGCGGCGCCCGAAGCACCGCATCACCGTAATGACTAGTTGTTCTTGAGAACGAACTTGACCTTGAACTTGATGCACGACTCCACGGCCGCGCCGCTTTCAACGGCGGCCGAGTAGCGATTCGCCTTCGCGACCTTGATGGCGGCGCCATCGAGATCCGGGAAACCGGACGTGTCGGTGACGACAGGCTCGCGCACCAGTTTGCCGTTCGGACCGACGCAGGCCTGGACCACGGGCGACCCCTGCTCCTCGCGACGGATCGAGCCCGGCGGATAGTAGTCGTCCGGGTTGGCGGCACGCGCCATCTTCGCGCCCATCGACGGGCCACGCGGACGGCGGCGGCGGCGCTGGCGGCGGCGGCTTGTCGGTCACGTCCTGGATGGCCGTGGTCGTGGTCTCCATCGGCAGGTCGATCGCGACTTCCGGCGGCGGCACCTCCACCGGCGGCCGTTCCATTTCTGGCGGCGGCGGCGGCGGCGGCTGGTCGTCCGGCTTCACTTCCTCGACGATGTCCGCTTCGATCGGCGGCGCGACGAGTTCGACGAGCTTGTTGGCGAGACCCGACTTCAACCCCACATATGCGAGGACGTGCAGGCCAACGATCACCACGACAGCAATGCCGCGGCGGGTGAAGAAACTAGAATCTGATGCGTAGGCGGCCATGTTATCCCGTGGTCGCGAGTGAATCTTCGGCGCGTTAAACGGGTGGCGGAAAGTAACCAAGCTTTCCCACCAGTGCAACCGTTCTTCGTTCCGTCCCCCGGTGCGCCCCGACTCAGCGAGCGACACCATGCTTATTTTCATTAACGTTTGTAGCTTCGGCGCCGGTCCAAAGCGACCGAACTGTAACCCGCGATTGCCGAGACTTACAACAACTCTGTTTGACTCAGTCTCGGAAAATTCGCGAATTACGCGCTTCACTTTCATTGTCAGTCCGTCACCGCGCCGAGCGATGCGCTTGACACGATCTTCGCGTACTTCGCCAGCACGCCCTGGGTCGCGTAAGGCTTCGGCGCCTTCCACTTCGCGCGCCGCCTTTTCAGCTCCGCGGCGCTCAAATCGATCTGCAGCGTGCGCTTCACTGCGTCAATCGCAATGCGATCACCGTCCCTAAGGAGACCAATGGGTCCGCCGAGCGCCGCTTCCGGAGAGATATGTCCCACCACGAACCCATGACTCCCGCCGGAGAATCTTCCGTCAGTGATCAGCGCAACTTTGTCGCCGAGACCGCGTCCCATGATCGCGCCGGTGGGACTTAACATCTCCCGCATGCCCGGCCCGCCGCGCGGTCCTTCGTAGCGGATCACGACGACGTCGCCCGGTTTCACCTTGCCGCGCGAGGATCGCCTGCGTGGCGCGCTCCTCGCCGTCGAACACGCGCGCGATGCCGTTGAAACGCAGGCCTTCCTTGCCGGAGATCTTCGCGACCGCGCCTTCGGGCGCCAGGTTGCCGGACATCACGACCAGGTGACTGTCCTTCTTGATCGGGTCCGACAGCGGCCGGACGATGTCCTGGCCGGCCGGATAATCCGCCACGTCGCGCAGGTTCTCGGCGAGCGTGCGGCCCGTGACCGTCATGCAGTCTCCGTGCAGCAGCTTCGCTTCGAGCAGGCGTTTCATGAGCGGCTGGATGCCTCCGATCGCGACGAGCTCGGACATTAAATAGCGGCCGCTCGGGCGTAGGTCGGCGAGCAGCGGCACGCGTTTACCGATCCGCGTGAAATCCTGTAGTCCCAATCTGACGCGTGGCCGCATGCGCGATCGCGAGCAGATGCAGTACTGCATTCGTGCTGCCGCCGAGCGCGATCGTCACGGTGATCGCATTCTCGAAAGCCTTCTTCGTGAGGATGTCGGACGGCGTGATGCCCGCCTTCACCAGCTCGACGACCGCCGCGCCGGCGCGTCGGCAATCGTCGCGCTTCGCCGTGCCGACCGCTTCCTGCGCGGAGCTGTTCGGCAGCGAGAGACCCGAGCGCCTCGATGGCCGAGGCCATGCGTGTTCGCGGTGTACATGCCGCCGCAGCTTCCCGGGCCGGGAATCGCGGTGCGCTCGACCTCGAGCAGTTCTTCGTTCGGACACGCGGCCCGCCGCGTGGCCACCGACCGCTTCGAACACGGACGACGATGTCGCGGCGCTTCGAGCCCGGACGGATGGTGCCGCCGTACACGAACACCGCCGGCCGATTCAGCCGCGCGATGGCCATGGCGCAGCCCGGGATGTTCTTGTCGCAGCCACCGATGGCGACGAAGCCGTCGAAGCCTTCCGCACCCACCACCGTCTCGATGGAGTCGGCGATCACCTCTCTCGAAACCAGCGAGTAGCGCATGCCGGGCGAACCCATCGAGATGCCATCGGACACCGTGATGGTGTTGAACAGACACGCCCTTGCCGCCCGCGCCGTCGGCGCCGGTCGACCGCCTCGGCGGCGAGATCGTTGATGTGCATGTTGCAGGGCGTGAGATTCGCCCAGGTGGAGGCCGATGCCGATCTGCGGCTTCTGGAAGTCCGCGTCCTGGAATCCCACGGCGCGCAGCATGGCGCGCGACGGCGGATTGCTTCGACGCCATCGACCACCAGCCGCGAATACTGGCGTGATCGACCATCTTGCCCTTCTCTTCTGCTTCACGATTCAACCGCTCTGCGCGGCGCATCACGCGCCGCATGTGCGAAAAACCCAGCGCGCCGGCGGTCACGAAGCACCACCGGCAGCACCAGCGAATACATGCCCGCGCCCGGCGCGAACGACTCGAGCCACTGGTAGATCAGTATGCCCGCGGGAGGCCCGATGGCGCCGCGCACGCCGGTGAGCGTGACGTGCACGCCCATGTAGTGCTGCGCGCGGCCGACCGAAGCGAAGTCATTGTGCCCGAGATTCCAGCCGAGATTGGCACCGGCGTAGGCGAGGCCGAGCAGCAACGCGCCGATCCACAGCAACGGCATCGAGATGAACCACGTACCGATGCTCAGCGCGAGCACCGCGCACACCAGCGACCAGCCCTGCCGCGCCCGATACTCGACGATGTGCCCGTCGTCGAACATCCGCGCCCAGAACGGCACGAACAAGGGCAGCGTGCCAGCGGTACCACCGACAGCAACGCGATCTGCAGGCCCGGGCGCAGGTGCAGGTGCTCGCTGAAGATCACCACGAGCTGCGACGTGAGCATCAGGTTGCCGCCGCCGTAGATGCCCATCCAGAACATGTATTCGCGGAAGTGCGGATCCTTGCTGAGGATCTCGAACAACATGCCGAGGCTGAACGGTTCGGCGCGGCCCACGGCCGCGTTCTCTTCGGCCAGCAGCGCGAACTCGCGGCGCACGCGCGCCTCCCGATACAGCCACGCCGCGAGCAGTCCCGCGGCCGCGCCGGCGCCGTACAGCCAGCGCGAATCGAAACGCGCGTGGCTCAACGTCCACGCGGCGAGCGCGGCCGCCGCGGCCACCGCCAGCGAACTCACGATGACGATGCGGCCGGTGTAGCGGCCGATCGCGCCGCGCGGATAGTTCGCGCTCCAGATCGCGGCGCGCACGGTGAGCAGGCCGGTCCACACGACGCGCGCCACCAGGATCGAGAACACCGCGAACGCCAGACCGCCGAGCGCGCGCGGCGCCACGCCTAACAACCCGACCAGGATCGCGAAGGCCGCCTGCAGCGCCACCATGAGACCGATGCGCGCGCGACCGTGCGCGAGATTGGCCCACACGAAGCTCACGACGTTCGACAACGCCGGCGCGCCGCTCACGAACGCGACCGCGAGATTCACGATCCACGGGTGACGCCGCATCGGCGAACGTCTTCTTGATGAGCACCGCGGCGGTCGCGCCTTCGACCAGGCCGAGCGTCAGACCGAGCAATGCCCAGGGCGCGATCTCGCGGCGGAACGCGGCCTCGGCAGCCAGCGATTCCGGCGGCCCGCGCCTGAAGATCACGGCCATCGCGACCTCAACCGAAACGCTGACGGATCAGGCGATACAACGCGCGCACGGTATGCGGATCGCCGCCCACCGGCCGGCCCGGCCGCTCGCGCGGGTTCCAGGCGTAGACGTCGCCGTGCAAGCCAGTTGCGCGTGCGCGTGACGAAGCGTTTCAGGAACAGCGCGCCGATGATCGATCCGGCGAACGGCGTGGGCGACACATTATTAAGGTCCGCCACCCGACTACCCAGATCCTCGTCGTAGCCGGCCCACAGCGGCATCGGCCACATCGGGTCGGCTTCCGCGCTCGCCCACCACGCGCAGCTGCTCGGCGAGCTCGGGCGGATTCGAGTAGATAGCGGGTAGTTCGGGCCCGAGCGCGACGCGCGCGGCGCCGGTGAGCGTGGCGAGATCGATCAGCAGCGCGGGCTCGTCCTGGTCGGCCGCGGTGAGCGCGTCGGCGAGCACCAGCCGGCCTTCGGCGTCGGTGTTGCCGATCTCGACCGTGAGCCCCTGGCGCGAACGGATGATGTCGCTGGGCCGGAAGGCGCGACCCGGACACGCTGTTCTCCACCGCCGGGATCAGCAACCGCAGCTGGATCGGCGCATCGGCGCCCATCAGCATGCGCGCCAGCGCGAGCGTCAGCGCCGCGCCGCCCATGTCCTTCTTCATGAGGATCATGCCGCTCGACGGCTTGATGTCGAGGCCGCCGGTGTCGAAGCACACGCCCTTGCCCACCAGCGTCACCAGCGGCAGCGCCGCGTTTGCCCCAGCGCAGGTCGATGAGCCGGGGTTCGCGGGCACTGCCCTTGCCCACCTCATGGATCAGCGGGAAGTTCTGCCGCAGCAGGTCCTCGCCGACGATGATCCGGCACTCGGCCTCGTGCTGCAGCGCGAGGCGCTGCACCGCCTCGCCGAGCTCGGCCGGACCCAGATCGTTGGCCGGGCGTGTTGATGAGATCGCGGGCTTCGGCCAACGCCTCGCTGGCGAGCCGCACGTATTCGAGATCGGCGCCGGCCGGCGCCACCAGCGACGGCAGCTCGCCGGGCGGCCTTGCGATAGCGCGTGAACCGGTAGCCGCCGTATTCCCAGCCCAGCGTGAGCTGCGTGGCGCCGACCGCGCTGAAGCTGCCGGCGAACCGGTACTTGCCGGGCGGCAGGCGGTCCGGCAAGCCCGACCGAGGTCCACAGATGTGGGCTCGGCTGAGGTCCGGCGACGGCGCCCGAGGCCCAGTACCGCGCCGGCGATGCCGTCGCCGCCGGCGGTCGGAACCAGCACGCAGCTTCTGCCGTTCGGCCGTTGAAACCCTGGACTTGAGCCAGGACCGGACCGGCGACCGGCTGCATGTCGAGCCAGGCCGGCCAGGCCCTGCTCGCCGACCAGCCAGATGGGGCGCGCACCGCTGGCCGTCGGCTTCACTGAGGAGATGAGTCGTCACGTCAAAAGCTTAAGCGATCCGGGGAGTTTCGTTGACAATGCGGGAACAGCCGTGGTGTCATCGTCGCGCATTGTATGCAGGCCCGAGCCCACCAGTACGTCCCGTGAATTCCGCAGCGCGACGTCGCGCGGCGTCGGGCGCTCGTACTCGTATCCCTTCCGCTGCTTCTTATTGGAAGCACGGTGCGGGCTGCCTGCTTGACTCACTAACTTCGAGCAAGGCAAACACCAACAAACCCCGCACCGGTCCAGAACCGATGCGGGGTTTTTCGTATGAACGTTGATCAGGAGCTGATGACCAATGACGAAGCTGTATTCGGGCAAAGACGTAGACAAGAAGGCGCTCAAGAAGGCCCGGATCGCGATCCTGGGTTACGGCAGCCAGGGCCGCGCGCACGCGCTCAACCTCGCCGACAGCGGCCACGACGTGGTCGTGGGCGTTCGCAAGAACGGCGCGAGCTGGAAGAAGGCGAAGAAGGACGGCCTCAAGGTCGCCGAGCCGGTCGACGCCGTGAAGGGCGCGTCGCTGGTCGCGATGCTGGTCCCCGACCTCGCGCAGGCCGACCTCTACAAGCAGGTCGAGAAGTCGCTCGAGAAAGGCGCCACCCTGCTCTTCGCGCACGGCTTGAACGTCCACTTCAAGCTGATCAAGCCGCGCAAGGACCTCGACGTCTCGCTGATCGCGCCGAAGGGTCCCGGTGACCTCGTGCGCCGCCAGTACCAGCAGGGTCGTGGCGTGCCGTCGCTGCTCGCGGTCTACCAGGACGCCGACCGGCAATGCGTTCGCGAAGGCCCTCGCCTACGGCCACGGCATCGGCGGCACGCGCGGTGGCGTGCTCGAGACCACGTTCGCGGAAGAGACCGAGACGGATCTGTTCGGCGAACAGGCCGTGCTCTGCGGCGGCACCTCCGACCTCGTGCTCAAGGGCTTCGAGACGCTGGTGGAAGCCGGCTACCAGCCCGAGATCGCGTACTACGAAGTGCTGCATGAGCTGAAGCTCATCGTCGACCTGCTGCACGAAGGCGGCATCACCAAGATGCACAAGTACATCTCCGACACGGCCAAGTACGGTGACCTGACGCGCGGCCCGCGCGTGGTCAACGACAAGACCAAGAAGGAGATGGGCAAGATCCTCAAGGAGATCCAGAAGGGCAAGTTCGTCAAGCAGTGGATCGCCGAGAACGACGGCGGCCGCAAGGAATACAACCGCCTGATGCAGGCCGATCTCGATCACCAGATCGAGAAGGTGGGCAAGGAACTGCGCGCCCGCATGCCCTGGCTGGAGCAGGGTCGCTAACAGACCCTCTCGACGAGGTAGACACCCCATGTCCGCACAACGCGATCGAGTCCTGATCTTCGACACGACGCTGCGTGACGGCGAGCAATCGCCGGGATGCAGCATGGCGCAGCCCGAAAAGCTCCGGGTCGCGCGCGCGCTCGCGGACCTTGGGGTCGATGTGATCGAAGCGGGTTTCCCCGCCGCCTCGCGCGGCGACTGGGAGAGCGTGAACGCGGTGGCGCGCGAGGTGCAGGGACCGATCATCTGCGGCCTCGCGCGCTGCAACCGCGACGACATCACGCTGGTGTCGAAGGCGATCGCGCCGGCGGCGAAGAAGCGCATCCACGTCTTCCTCGCCACCAGCGCCATCCATCGACAGTACAAGCTCAGACATGGCGCGCGAGGAGATCATCCGCACCGCCGTGGAAGGCGTGAAGATCGCGCGCGAGCTCTGCGAGGACGTCGAGTTCTCGCCCGAAGACGCCTCGCGCACCGAGCTCGATTTCCTCACGCAGGTGGTCGAGGCCGTCATCGAGGCCGGCGCCACCACCGTCAACATTCCCGGACACCGTGGGCTACACGCGTGCCCGATGAATTCGCCGAGCTGTTCCGTTACCTGCGCAAGAACGTGCGCGGCATCGACAAGGTGCGCCTCTCGGTGCACTGCCACGACGATCTCGGCATGGCGGTCGCGAACAGCCTCACGGCCGTGGTCGCGGGCGCGCGCCAGATCGAGTGCACCATCAACGGCATCGGCGAACGCGCCGGCAACTGCTCGCTCGAGGAAGTCGTCATGGCGCTGAAGACGCGCGACGCGTTCTTCAATCTCGACACGAAGCATCGACACCACGCGCCTCTACCCACGTCGCGCATGCTGGCGAACATCGTCGGCATGCCGATCCCGCGCAACAAGGCGATCGTCGGCGAGAACGCCTTCACGCACGAATCGGGCATCCACCAGCACGGCATGCTCGAAGCATCCATTCGACCTACGAGATCATGCGGCCGCAGGACGTCGGCCTGTCGCGCTCCGACGCTGGTGCTGGGCAAGCACAGCGGCGCGCCATGCGCTGCGCGAGCGCATCAAGGAGCTGGGCTTCGAGCTCGACGACGTCGAGTTCGCGCGCGTGTTCGACCAATTCAAGGCGCTCGCCGACAAGAAGAAGGAACTCTACGACGGTGACATCGAAGCGCTGGTGCTGCAGGCCGAACATTTCGACACCGGCCCGTGGACGCTGCTCAACCTGCGCACCTCGTTCGACAGCAACAAGACCGCGGACGCCACCGTGCGCCTGAAGCATTCGACGGCCGCGAGATCGAAGTGAGCGTTCCACCGGCGACGGCCCCGTCGACGCCGCGCTCAAGGCGATCGAACGCGCCACCGGCGTCGACGTGGTGCTGCGCAAGTTCGAAGTCCGCAGCGTATCGGCGGGCGAAGACGCCCAGGGCGAAGCCCTGGTCATCGTGGAGTACAATGCGCCGCACTTACCGCGGCTCGAGCGTGTCCACCAACATCGTCGAGTCCGCAGCACAGGCCTTTCTCGAAGTGATCAACCGCATCGAGCTCGCGTCCGCCACGTCGACCGCACGGGCACGCAGCGCATCGCGCAGGCCGTGGTGTAACCATTTTCGGAGTTCTTCAAATGCCCATTCCCGCAACGAAGTACATCTGGTTCAACGGCAAGCTGGTCCCCTGGGAGAAGGCCACGGTGCACGTGCTCTCGCACGCCCTGCACTACGGCTCTTCGGTGTTCGAAGGCGTGCGCGCCTACGAGACGCCGCGCGGCCCCGCGATCTTCCGCCTCAAGGACCACACCCGCCGCCTGTTCGACTCCGCGAAGATCTATCGCATCAACATCCCGTTCACCGAAGACCAGCTCAACCACGCGCCAGCGCGAAGTGATCGCGCAGAACGGTCTCGCGCGCGGCGCGTACCTGCGCCCGGTCGCGTTCCGCGGTTACGGCGAGATCGGCGTGGTGCCGAAGATCGACCCGCCGGTGGAAGTGGCCATCGCCGCCTGGGAATGGGGCAAGTATCTCGGCGCCGCCGAGGATGAAGGCGTGGATGTCTGCGTGTCCTCGTGGCAGCGCGTCGCGCCGAACACGATTCCCGCCATGGCGAAGGCCGGCGGCAATTACCTGTCGAGCCAGCTCATCGGTCTCGAAGCCAAGCGCCTCGGCTTCGTCGAAGGCATCGGCCTCTCGGCGGACGGCACCGTCAGCGAAGGCGCGGGCGAGAACCTCTTCATCATCAAGGACGGCGTGCTGTACACGCCGGGCGTCGCGCATTCGCTGCTCAACGGCATCACGCGCCACACGGTCATGACGCTCGCCAAGGACATCGGCATCGAAGTCCGCGAGATCGCGATCCCGCGCGAGATGCTCTATCTCGCCGACGAACTCTTCTTCACCGGCACGGCCACGGAAGTCGCGGCCATCCGTTCGGTCGACGCCATCCAGATCGGCAACGGCAAGCGCGGCCCGATCACGGCCAAGCTCGCGAATGCCTACTTCGCGCTGGTCCAGGGTAAGAGCCGAAGACAAGCGCGGCTGGCTCGACTACGTCGACATGAACGCGCCGCGCGCAGCACGCTGATGCGGCCCAGCACGGGGCCGGCGATTGACAGATCCCCTCGCAAGATCATGAGTTCGAAAAGGTCTGGGACGACCACATGGTCGTTGCCGGAGACCGCCGACACACCCGCGGTCCTGTTCATCGACCTGCACCTCACGCACGAGGTGACCACGCCGCAGGCCTATACCGAGCTGCGCAACCGCGGTCTCAAGCTGCGCCGCCCCGATCTCACGCTCGCGACCATGGATCACTCCACGCCCACGCGCACCGAGCAGGTGTTCGGCGGCGTACCGATCGCGATCGACTCCGCCGCCAAGCAGGTGAAGCAGCTCGAGATCAACGCGAAGGAATTCGGCGTCGAGCTGTTCAACCTGCAGGACAGCCGTCGCGGCATCGTGCACATCATCGGACCCGAGCTCGGTATCACGCAGCCCGGCAAGACCATCGTCTGCGGCGACAGCCACACGTCCACGCACGGCGCGTTCGGCGCCCTCGCCTTCGGCATCGGCACCACGGAAGTCGGCCACGTGATGGCCACGCAGTGCCTGCTGCAGCGCAAGCCGAAGACGTTCGCGATCGAGGTCAAGGGCAAACTACCCGCCGGCGTCACCGCGAAGGACCTGATCCTCGCCATCATCGGCAAGATCGGCGTCTCCGGCGGCACGGGCTACGTGCTCGAGTACCGCGGCGAGGCGATCCGCGCGATGTCGATGGACGAGCGCATGACCATCTGCAACATGTCCATCGAGGCCGGCGCGCGCGCCGGCATGATCGCGCCCGACGAAGTCACGTTCGAATACCTGAAGAACACGCCGCGCGCGCCGAAGGGCGCCGAGTGGGATGCCGCGGTCGCCCGCTGGCGGAAGTTGCCCACCGATGATGGCGCCGCGTTCGACCGCGTCGTGGAAATCGACGCCGCGTCGCTCGTGCCGATGGTCACGTACGGCACGCATCCCGGCATGGTCGCGCCGATCAACGGCAGCGTGCCCGCGAGGGCGACGCCGTGTTCGAGAAGGCGCTGAAGTACATGGGCCTCACCGCCGGCGAGAAGATCGGCGACGTTCCCGTGAACAACGTGTTCGTTGGCAGCTGCACGAACGGCCGCCTCTCCGACCTGCGTAACGCCGCGCGACGTCCTGCGCGGTCACAAGCTCGCGCAGGGCGTGAAGATGCTCGTGGTGCCGGGTTCGCAGGCCGTGAAGCGCGCCGCCGAGGCCGAAGGCCTCGACCGTGTGTTCAAGGATGCCGGCGCCGAGTGGCGCGAGAGCGGCTGCTCGATGTGTCTCGGCATGAACGGCGACCTCGTGCCGGCCGGCCATTATTCGATCAGCACCAGCAACCGGAATTTCGAAGGTCGCCAGGGCACGGGCGCGCGCACGCTGCTCGCCTCGCCCCGAGACCGCCGCCGCGTCCGCCATCCGCGGCCGTGTCACCGATCCGCGCGAGTTCGTACGCTAACAACATGCCAGCCGTCACCCACATCCGATCCGAAGACCGTCGTCATCCCGTCGAGCAACATCGACACCGACCAGATCATCCCGGCGCGTTTCCTCACCGCCGACGTCCAAGGCCGGCTTCGGCAAGCACCTGTTCGCCGACTGGCGTTACGACGCCGCCGGCAACCCGAAGCCGGACTTCGTGCTGAACACGCCCGCGGCGAAGGACGCGCACGTGCTCGTCGCCGGCCGCAATCTCGGCTGCGGCAGCTCGCGCGAACACGCGCCCTGGGCGCTGCAGGACTTCGGCTTCCAGGCCGTGGTCAGCACCGAGTTCGCCGACATCTTCCGCACGAACTGTCTCAAGAACGGCCTGCTGCCGGTCTCGTCGACGAGACGACGCATGCATGGCTGCTCGCCAACCCGGGTGCGGACGTGAACATCGACGTGGCCTCGACCACGCTCACCCTGCCGAACGGCACCGCCGTGAAGTTCCCGAGGTGCTGTTCGGATTTATCGTGTTTCCCTGATTAACCTT
>JASGIN010000012.1:0-335518 GCA_049841015.1 Nocardioides sp. | reverse complement strand
AGCGACGTGGACCGGCTTCTGGACGCGCTCTCGGAGCTGCTCGCCGGTGGCTGAGGCCGAGGTCCACCAGGACGACTGGCAGCACCCGGACGTCGAGGTCCGAGCCTCGTCGGTCGCGGGTCGGGGTCTGTTCGCGACGGCCGACCTGCCGGCCGCAACGGTGGTGCTCCGCTTGTCCGAAGGGCCTGGCGGGACTCGCGTCGATCGTCGGGGAACGGCGTTCCCCAACCACGGCTGCGACGCAGGACTCGGCTGGCGCGACGAGCACACCCTGGTGACCATGGGCGACGTCGCAGCCGGCGCCGAGCTCCTCACCGACTACGCGCTGGCGATCGCGCAGCCCAACTGGTTCCTGCGCTGTCACTGCCCGAGCTATCGCTGCCGGCAGATGGTCGAAGGGTCGGACTGGCAGATTCCCGTGCTCCGGCAGCGGTACGCCGGGTGGTGGGCGCCGCACGTCCAGCGCCTCATCGATCGGGTCGTCCGCCCCTCGTAGGGCTATCGCCCCACCTCAGGCGGACGACCCGTGCAGGCGGCAGAAATGCAGGAGGGGTCGGGTCGCGGGGCGTCCCCCCAGATGCTCCGCGACCCGACCCTGCGCCGGCCGGACAGCTCTCGTTCCTCGAACCGACGGCGCTCGTCGGGGCCGGGTGCGCTGTTCCCCCGAATCAGCGACCCCGGGCCCTCACCGCATCAAGAGCCGGTCAGGAGCCCTCAGATACACATCCGGTGCGGAAGTGCGACCGGTTCGGTCAGACCAGGAACGGCGGGGTGACGAAGGGCGGCGCGGTCGGCTCCTCGCCCGTGCCCTGAGGGAGCAGCCACAGCCGGACCTCGCCGGACATCGCGTCCGGGAACTCGAAGCGGCCCTCGCGGTCGGCGTACGCACTCTGGCGGGTGTGGGCCAGGGTGTCACCCGGAGGGCCGAGGAACACGCGCATCGGGAGGGCCGGCACGACCCACCCGTCGACGCGGCGACCTCCGTCGTCGGCGTCGCTGATGCGGACCAGGACCCGATAGACGGAGCCCGCGAACTCCAGGGCCACGGCACGGCTCGTCTCGGGCTCGTCCTCCTGGCGGGTGCCGGCGTGGACGTCGACCGGCTGCACGAGCGTGAACAGCTCGAACTCGGTCTCGAGGTCCTGGACGGCGAGCCGGGCGAGGACGCCGTCGGCGAGATCAAGTGGCGCCGGGTCGAGCCGACCGTACAGATCGGCGACCGACTGCAGGAGCTCGTCGTCGGACCTGTTCATCCCGGCTCCCCGAGCTCCACGCGCAGCTTGTCCAGGCACCTGCGTCGGGTGGGGCCGATGCTGCCGATCGGCATGCCCAGGGTGTCGGCGACCGAGGAGTAGTCCGGGCGCGGCTCCCAGGCCACGATCCGCAGGAGCCGCTGGCAGCGTTCGGGAAGCCGCGACAGGGCCTGCCAGAGCAGGGCGTTCTCGTCGTTCTCGACGACCTCGGTCTCCGGTGAGTCGGCCTCGGGCATCCGGGCGGCCAGGACGTCGTCGTCGACCGGGCGGGTGCGTGTCGCGGCCTTGCTCACCCGCCAGGCCTCACGGCGAGCGGCGGTGCACAGCCAGCGGGTGATCGCCTGCGGGTCGCGCACCGAGTCGGCGGACCGGACGAGGGTCAACCAGGTGTTCTGGACGACGTCCTCGGCGGCCTCGCGGTCGAGCCCGGTGGCGCGGACGACATGCCACAGGACCGGGCTCATCAGGCGCACGAGCTCGTCGAGCGCGACGTCCTCACCCGTGCGCCACCGGCGGAACGCGTCCGTCGCGGCGTCGTACAGCGCGGAGGAAGTCGGACCCCCCTGTGCGCCGTGCGTGGCCATCACACCCCTTGAGGAGGCACGCCCGAGCGGCCCTGATACGTCGGTCCGGAACTCTTTGAACCTACCCCTCCGGGAACGTCGCGTCATGCGGAATCCGCGACAGATCAGCCGCCTCCGTGGCCGAGGACGGCTCTCGCAGGGCATGGCGCCTGCCGCCCCCGGGTACGTGCTCGGACCTGAGGCACCCGGCGAGCGGAGGAACCATGGCGCAAGGCGTCGAGACGGGACAGGTCACGACCGACATCCCCGCGCGACTGGACCGTCTGCCGTGGTCGCGCTGGCACTGGATGATCGTGGTCGGCCTCGGCACGGTGTGGATCCTCGACGGGCTCGAGGTCACCATCGTCGGCTCGATGAGCGACGCGCTGCGACCGGACGGCACCGGGATCGGCCTGAGCAGCTGGGGTGTCGGCTTCGCCGGGGCGATCTACGTGGCCGGTGCCTGCCTGGGCGCGCTGGTCTTCGGGCAGCTCACGGACCGCTTCGGGCGCAAGCGGCTGTTCATGCTGACTCTCGGGGTGTACCTGGTCGGCACCGTGCTCACGGCGTTCTCCATGAACCCGCTGTGGTACTTCGCCTGCCGCTTCGTCACGGGCACGGGCATCGGCGGCGAGTACGCCGCCATCAACTCGGCCATCGACGAGCTCATCCCCGCGAAGTACCGGGGCCGGGTCGACGTCGCGATCAACGGCTCCTTCTGGGTGGGCGCCGCGGGCGGCTCCCTGCTGACGATCCCGCTGCTCGACCCGACGGTCGTGGACGCGTCGTACGGCTGGCGGCTCGCGTTCGGCCTCGGTGCGGTGCTCGCCCTCGGGGTGCTGTTCGTGCGCCGCAACGTCCCGGAGAGCCCACGCTGGCTCTTCATCCACGGCCGCCAGGACGACGGCGAGGAGGTCGTCCGGCAGATCGAGCGCACGGTCGCGGACGAGACCGGACACGAGCTCCCGAGCGTCGACGACGAGATCACCGTGCGGCAGCGACGCACCATTCCGATGACCCTGATCGCGCGGACCGTCTTCACGCTCTACCCCAAGCGGACCGTGCTGTGCCTGTCCCTCTTCGTGGGTCAGGCCTTCCTCTACAACGCGTTCTTCTTCACCTACGGCGACACCCTGAGCACCTTCTTCGGGGTCACCCAGACCGGCTACTACCTGGCGGTCTTCGCGGTCAGCAACTTCGTCGGCGCGCTCGTGCTCAGCCCGCTGTTCGACCGGCTCGGCCGGGTGCGCATGATCACGGGCACGTACGTCGTCTCCGGGGTGCTGCTCGGGGTGACCGGCCTGATGCTGTCCCACCTCGACGCCACCACGCTCACGCTGATGGGCGCGATCGTCTTCTTCTTCGCCTCGGCCGGCGCCAGCGCGGCGTACCTCACGGCCAGCGAGGTGTTCCCGATGGAGACCCGGGCCCTGTGCATCGCCTTCTTCTACGCGATCGGGACCGCCCTCGGCGGCATCACCGGGCCGCTGCTGTTCGGCAAGCTCCTCGACAACGCATCCGCCGACAAGGACATCACCACGATCGCGCTCGGCTACTTCGTCGGCGCCGTCCTCATGGTCGGCGGCGGGATCGTGGAGGCCGTGCTGGGCGTCAGCGCCGAGGGACGCTCGCTGGAGGACATCGCCACACCGCTGACGGCGGAGGAGTCCGATCCCGGCAGCGGCCCCGGTGATGCTCAGGTGGCCGCCTCCCCGGCCTGATGGGACGCCTGGTGTGGGCTGTCTGACAGTCCGACAGGGTGAGGGGTTGCACCCCCCTAAGGGTGTGCCAGAGGGGTGAGCCCTGGTGTAGACCGGAAGGGCGTGGTCGAGACCGCCGGCCGCGCATGTCCGATCTCAGCTTCCCCGGAAAGGGGCGTGTCTCGTGGCAGCCCTGTCCACAGCGGTCCGCCGTGTCCAGCCCGAGCTCGAGGAGCTCAACCACCTCCCGAGGCGTGAGGCCACCCAGCGTCTGCTCGCCCTGGCGGCCGAGGCGCCCGAAGATGAGCGCCGGGCGCTGGAGGACCGCCTCGTCGAGGTCAACCTGCAGATCGCGGTCGACGTCGCCCGCCGCTACCGCGCCCGCGGGGTGGCGACCGAGGACCTGGAGCAGGTGGCCTACCTCGGCCTCGTGAAGGCTGCACGCGGCTTCGATCCCACCCGCGCCAACGACTTCCTCAGCTATGCCGTCCCGACGATCCGCGGCGAGGTCCGTCGCTACTTCCGCGACCACGGATGGACCGTCCGGCCGCCGCGGACCGTGCAGCAGGCCCAGGCCCGGATCACCGCCGTCGAGTCCGACCTGTGCCAGGAGCTCGGTCGCGCGCCACGGCCGAGTGAGATCGCGGCCCGCCTCGAGCTCGACCTCGACCTGGTGGTCGAGGCGCTCGGTGCCAACGGGTGCTTCGCGCCGACGTCCCTGGACACGTCCAGCGCAGACGGCGAGGGCGGCATCGGGGACCGGCTCGGCGACGACGACCCGTCCTTCGACAGTGCCGAGGCGCGAGTCGCCCTCAAGCCGCTGCTGGCACACCTGGACCGCCGCGAGCGGATCATGCTGGAGATGCGCTTCTTCAAGGGCTCCACGCAGTCGGAGATCGGAGCGGTGCTGGGCATTACCCAGATGCAGGTCTCCCGGCTCCTGTCGGCGCTGCTGGCCAGGCTCCGGGACGACCTCGGGACAGCCACCTGAGGCCTGCCGGACCTCACCGTCGGCGTCGCTAGCCTGACGGGGTGACGCCGGAGGAGACCGCACGGCTCAGTGCCGAGGCGATGTGGGCCGACGACCGCGCGAGCCGCGGGCTGGACATCAGCCTGGACTCGGTCGGGCCGGGCACCGCGACGTTGGCCATGACCGTGGGCGAGCACATGGTCAACGGTCACGCGATCGGGCACGGGGGCTACACGTTCACCCTCGCCGACAGTGCTTTCGCGTTCGCCTGCAACTCCTACAACCGCGTGACGGTCGCCGCGAGCGCGGAGATCAGGTTCCGCCGCCCGACGTACCTCGGCGACCGGCTCGTCGCCACCGCCACCGAGCGGGAGCGGTCCGGTCGCGACGGTGTGTACGACGTGCTGGTGACGCGCGGGGAGGAGGTCGTGGCCGTCTTCGTCGGGCGCAGCAAGGAGATCGGCGGCACGCTCTTCTAGTCGTGACCCGGCGCGACGGTCGGGGCGCCGTACAACCGCGCGGTCGCGCCGGCGAGCGCGGCCACGTGCTCGCGCAGCTCGACGGGCGCGAGCACCTCGACGTGCGGGCCGAGCGCCAGCACCTCCACGGCCATGCTCGACACGGCCCGCATCCGGCACGTCGCCGTGACCCAGCCGGCGTCGCCGGCGGCGTCCCGCACCCGCAGCGGCTGCAGGTAGCCGAGGATCGCGGCGACGCGCCGCCCCTCCTCGGTGATACGCACGGTCATCCGGCCGATGCCGCCGCGTCGGCTGCCCGGTCGGAGCCAGGCGTCGGCGGGGAGGGTCGGCGAGTAGCCCTCGAGCAGCTGGAAACCGCCGCCCGGCCCGCGTACGGCGTACACCGGCACGCCGGAGCCGGACAGCACCTCGAGGTCGCGCAGGATCGTGCGCTCGCTGACCTCCAGCCGCGCGGCCAGGGCGGCGGCGGTGGTGCGCCCTTCGCGCGCCAGGATCGAGACCAGGGAGATCAGGCGGCCGGCACGCACGCCTCCAGGGTGGGATATCGCCCGAATCATGACAAGAGATGTCAGGTACTGGTCCTAGCGTCTGGGTCATGGACGTCGAAGGCAGCGGTACGACCGCAGACCCCTGGATCCTGACCACGCCGCCGGGCAGCTCGGAGTTCGAGGCCTACCGCGACCCGGACGCCGATCCGCCGGCGCTCGTCGTCCAGGTGGGTGCGACGCAGCTGCGCTACCGGCTGAGCTGCCTCGAGGACCTGCACGCGATGCTCGTCGAGCACGGCGACTGGATGGCGCTCGGCAACGCCGACGAGCAGAAGGAGGCCAAGCCCGACACCGTGGAGGCGTGGGGTCGCGCCGAGGACAACCCCGTCGGCGGCTGGTACGGCCTCAAGAAGGGGCTGCGCGGCCGGTTCGGCAACTACGTGCCGCCGGTCCTGGAGGCCCTCGGTCTGGCCGAGCTCGAGCACAACGCGCGCAACAACCGGATGCGGGCGCTCTAACGTTCTGTTCCATGAACGGCGAGATCCCGGCGTACGACCGGGTCGAGCTCGAGACCCTGCAGCTCGAGCGGCTCCGAGACTCCCTGGCCCGGGCCTACGCCCACGTGCCGCACTACCGACGTGCGTTCGACGAGGCCGGGGTCGGTCCCGGCGACCTCGGCTCGCTGTCGGACCTGGCCCGCTTCCCGTTCACGACGAAGGCGGACCTGCGGGCGAACTACCCGTTCGGCATGTTCGCGGTGCCGCGAGAGCAGGTGAACCGCGTCCACGCCAGCAGTGGTACGACGGGCAAGCCGACCGTGGTCGGCTACACGCGCGAGGACCTCGACACCTGGGCCGAGCTGATGGCGCGATCCATCCGCGCGGCGGGTGGCCGGCCGGGGGACGTGGTGCACGTGGCCTACGGCTACGGCCTGTTCACCGGAGGCCTGGGCGCGCACTACGGCGCCGAGCGGCTGGGCTGCACGGTGGTCCCGGTCAGTGGCGGCATGACCGAACGTCAGGCGCAACTGATCCTCGACTTCGAGCCGCGGGTGATCATGGTGACGCCGTCGTACTTCCTGGCGATCCTCGACGAGCTCGAGGCGCAGGGCGTCGACCCCCGGCAGACGAGCCTCGAGATCGGCATCTTCGGCGCGGAGCCCTGGACCGACGAGATGCGACGGGCGGTCGAGGCGCGTACCAACCTCAGGGCCGTCGACATCTACGGGCTCTCGGAGGTGATGGGGCCGGGCGTCAGCCAGGAGGCGGGCGAGACCCAGGACGGCCTGCACGTGTGGGAGGACCACTTCCTGCCCGAGATCGTCGACCCGTTGACGCTGGAGCCGGTCGCCGAGGGGGAGGAGGGCGAGCTGGTCTTCACGAGCCTGACCAAGCAGGCGATGCCGGTGGTGCGGTACCGCACCCGGGACCTGACCCGGCTGCTGCCGGGGACGGCGTTCCCGGCGTTCCGTCGGATGCAGAAGGTCACCGGCCGCACCGACGACATGATGATCGTGCGCGGGGTGAACGTCTTCCCGACCCAGGTCGAGGAGCAGATCCTGGCCGTGGAGGGTCTCGCCCCGCACTACACCTGCGTGCTGACGCGGCCGGGCAACCTCGACGAGCTCACCGTCCGCGTCGAGTCGCTGGCGGAGCTCCCAGCCGAGGGAGAGGTGGCTGCCGGGCTGGCGGCCGCGCTGGCGGAGCGGGTGAAGAACCGGATCGGCGTCACCGCGCGCGTCGAGGTGGTGGCTCCGCACGCCCTCGAGCGCTCGACGGGCAAGGCCCGTCGTATCGAGGACCGCCGCTCTTCGGCTGGCTGAGCCGCATCCGGTGGTGAGGAGGTCGCTCTGCGACCGTCTCGAAACCACACGAGCCGAACAGTGCGGTACCGGGGTGTCAGCAGGTGGCACCGGTGTACTGCACAGGCGTGCCTCTCTCAGGCGTGGGGGAGGCCGGACTTGGTGCAGAGGCTCTTGCCGATCGCCGAGGTGTTGTCGGCGATGATGTCGTGGAACATCTGCTTGGAGCGGGTGGGGTCCCAGGTTACGGCGAGGTTGCTGATCGGGACCGGGCAGGTGAGCTCGGTGTGCGTCATCGCCCAGCCGAAGTGGCCCATGTCGGACACGCTCATGTCCTTGTCGACGCGGAGGTTGTCGGTCGCCGACGTCCACAGGTTCCAGTAGCGGAACGGGTTGATGAAGGTCCACGGCGACAGCGCCTTGTGGCCCACCGACTTCATCACCTCGCGCTGCTGGCCGCCGCGGGCGATGTCGCCGAGCTTCGGGTCCGCGTGGCGCGACCGGGCGTAGGCGAGGGCGACGGTGCCGTCGGCGTGCTGGCAGCCCTTCTTCACGTGCAGGTTGGCCAGCTTGTCGTTCATCGTGTGAGTGGGGCAGATCGTGATCCCGCCGACCGAGTCGACGATGTTCACGAAGCCGCCCAGCCCGATCTCGACGTAGTGGTCGATGTGGATGCCGGTGTCCTGCTCGACGGTCTGGACGAGCAGCTTCGGGCCGCCGTGCGCGAACGCCGCGTTGATCTTCGTCGTGCCGTGGCCCGGGATCGGCACCAGCGAGTCGCGGGGGATCGACATCGTGAGGGTCGGCCCGCTGCCGGTGTGGATCAGCACGATCGTGTCGGTGCGCTGGCCGGACGCGTTGCCGGTGTGCAGCTTCTTGCGCTGGGACGCGTCGAGCCCGGCGCGCGAGTCGCTGCCGACGAGCAGGTAGTTGGTGCCGGGCTGGTCGGCGGGCCGGTGGCCCGAGGGGAAGGCGTTGATCTTGTCGGCCTTCGACCACGCGAAGAACGGCACCGCGATCAGGTAGACCAGCCAGAGCACGACGATCAGCCACAGGTAGCGCAGCTTGAACCGCGGCCTGCGGAGCCGAGAGAGCAAGCTGCCGCCGCCCGTGCCAGGCCCGGCGGGAGCGGGGTTGGCCGGGGGTGGCGGGGTCTGCCGAGGGGACCGGGCCGCGCTCGGCGGGGGAACGGGCGGATCTTGTCTCGAGGTCTGCGACGGCCGCTGCAGGGTCGGCATCACGCGGGTCTCGTCCGGCTTGGTCTCCCTCGGAACGGGACGGGTGGCGTCGGGGTCGGCAGGGCCCGGCGAGCCCTCCTCAGGACGGCTCTGATCGCGCCCACCCGGGGGTCGGCGGCCGTAGAGCCAGTCGTCGGACATGCTGGCGAGGCTACCGGCCGAGCGGGAATGGCCCCGATTCGGCGCGTCGGTCCACGCTGTGGCGGGTGATGCTGGTGATACTGGCGGGGCTACTTCCCCAGCACAGAAAGTCATGCCCATGGGGCAGCTCCCCACGATGCCGGCAACGGCACGGGCCACGGCCGACGACCGCGCGGCGCGGGTGCGCTACCGCCGGGCCTTGATGCTCATGGTGATGACCCTGGTCGTTCCGGGCTCGGCCCAGCTGGTCGCCGGCAACCGCCGCGTCGGTCGGGTGGCGACCCGGGTCGCGGCGGCACTGGTGGTCGCCGCCCTGGTCGGGCTCGTGCTCGCGGCGTTCGACCACGAGTACGCCTTCTGGTTCGTCTCCGACCCGCGCGCGCTCGGCGCCGTCCGGATCGCGCTGATGCTGCTGGCGGTGTGCTGGGCGCTACTCTTCCTCGACGCGTGGCGGATCGGGCAGCCGCTGTCGCTCTCGCTCGGCCACCGGCGCGCGGTCGTCGGGCTGAACGGCGTCCTCCTCTTCTCGGTGGCCGGCACCCTGCTCTTCGGAGCCCACCTGGTCGGCGTCCAGCGCGCCTTCATCGTCACGACGTTCGCCGGCGACACCGTGCACGGCACGGACCACGGCCGCTACAACGTGCTGCTCGTCGGAGGTGACTCCGGCGCCGGACGCTGGGGCCTGCGCACCGACTCGATGACGATCGCCAGCATCGACGCCAGCACCGGCAAGACCGTGCTGATCGGCCTGCCCCGGAACATGACGAACTTCCCGTTCGCGAAGGGGTCGGTCATGCACAAGGCGTGGCCGCACGGCTTCGACTGCGGCTATCCCAACTGCGAGCTGAACGGCGTGAACACCTGGGTGGGCGACCACCTCGGCCTGTTCAAGGGCGTGAAGAACCCCGGCATGGACGCCACCATTTCCGCGGTCGAGGGCATCACCGGCCTCAAGGTCAGCTACTGGTCGTTCGTCAACCTGGCCGGCTTCCGCGACCTCGTCGACGCGGTCGGCGGCGTCACGCTCAACGTCCGGCAGCCGATCCCGGTCGGCGGACTGGGCTCCGACGTGACCGGCTACATCAAGCCGGGGGTCCGCAAGCTGAACGGCTTCGACACCCTGTGGTTCGCCCGGTCGCGCGACAGCTCCGACGACTACTCACGCATGGCACGGCAGAAGTGCGTGATGAACGCGATGCTGCACCAGGTCAGCCCGGAGACCGTGCTCACCAACTTCGAGAAGATCGCCAAGGCGTCGTCGCAGATGATCTCGACCGACATCCCGGCCACGGAGGTCGACCGGTTCATGGGCCTGGCGCTCAAGGCGAAGGGCCAGCCGGTCGCGACGCTGTCGCTGGTGCCGCCGATGGTGGACACCGCCCATCCCGACATCGCCCTGATCCAGCGCAAGGTGCAGGCCGCGATCGCCGCCTCGCTCCATCCGGCCGCGCACACCGGCCGGGGCCACCACAAGAAGACCCCCGGGACCGTCACCGGCGGCTCGATCGGCTCGCTCAGCACGGGGTACGCCGCGAACGACTCGACGGACCTCACCAACTCCTGCTGAGGTGTCGTCGTGGACCTCGAGTTCTCCGGCCCGATGTACGAGTGGCGCGGACCCGCGCCGTACCACTTCGTCGCCGTTCCCGAGGACGAGGTGGAGCAGATCCGCGACACCGCGGCGTTCGTGACCTACGGCTGGGGGATGATTCCGGTCCGCGGGCGGATCGGGGACACCGACTTCACGACCTCCCTGTGGCCCAAGGACGGGGGATACGTCGTGCCGGTCAAGGACGCGGTCCGCAAGCCGGAGGGCCTCCAGCTCGGCGACGTGATCACGGTCCGGCTCACCATCGACGTCTGAGGCTGCCGCTCCGCTGGCCCCTCTGACGGCCGAGAGTCACATGCTCTAGGGTGTCGTCGGATTGTCTACAAGCCGTCAATCTGACGGCACCCGAGGGGGAGCCCATGACCACGTCGCTGTCCGACCGCGGGATCGACCCCGAGCGCGTGGAGCGCATGCTGGCGCGTGAGCGGGCGAGGTTCACCGACACCCACCCGCGCTCGATCGAGGTGCACGAGCGCGCGGCCGGCTCGATGCTGTACGGCGTCCCGATGAACTGGATGACCCGGTGGGCGAGCCCGAGCCCGGTGGTGGTCGCGTCGGCGCAGGGGGCCACGCTCGAGGACGTCGACGGCAACGGCTACGTCGACCTGTGCCTCGGCGACACCGGCGCGATGGCCGGGCACGGCCCGGCCCCGGTGGTCGAGGCGGTGGCAGCCCAGATGGCGCAGGGTGCGACCTTCATGCTGCCGACCGAGACCTCGATCTGGGTCGCGGAGGAGATGACGCGCAGGTTCGGGATGGCGCGCTGGCAGTTCGCACTCAGCGCCTCGGACGCCAACCGGTTCGTGCTGCGGCTGGCCCGGCAGATCACCGGACGTCCCCAGGTCGTCGTCCACAACTGGTGCTACCACGGCTCGGTCGACGAGACCCTGGCCACGCTCGGGCCAGCCGGCCAGGTGGTGCCGCGGCACGGCAGCGTCGGGCCGGCGCTCGACGTGACCCAGTCGACCCGGGTCGTGGAGATCAACGACATCGCCGGGCTCGAGGCGATCCTGCGGCAGGGCACCGTCGCGGCGGTGCTGGTGGAGCCGGCGCTGACCAACATCGGGATCGTGCTGCCCGACGACGACTACCACCGACGAGGTGCGCCGGATCACCCGCGAGACCGGGACGCTGCTCGTCATCGACGAGACGCACACGATCTGCGCCGGTCCGGGCGGCTACACCGGTCGTGAGGGGCTCGAGCCCGACCTGCTGACCATCGGCAAGACGATCGGAGGCGGGGTGCCGGTCGCGGCCTACGGCATGAGCGAGGAGATCGCGAGCCAGGTGGTCGACAGCACGTTCTGGCACGAGGCGGACGTCGGCGGTGTCGGCGGAACGCTGGCCGGCAACGCCCTGTCGATGGCCGCGGTGCGGGCCACCTTGGGGGAGGTGCTCACCGAGAGCGCCTTCGAGCGGATGGAGGCGCTCGCGGCTCGGTTGTGCGACGGGATCCAGTCGGTGATCGACCGGCACGGGGCTCCGTGGCACGTCACCCGGCTCGGCTGCCGCTCGGAGTACCTGTTCAGCCCGACTCCGCCACGCGACGGCGCCCAGGCGGCGGCCGCCGGCGACGAGCAGCTCGACGCCGTGCTGCACCTGGCCATGCTCAACCGCGGCGTCCTGCTCACGCCGTTCCACAACATGACGCTGATGTCGCCGGCCACGACGGCCGAGCACGTGGACGCCCACACCGCGGCGTTCGAGGAGATCGTGGCGGAGCTGGTGGCCTCGTGAGCGGATTGTTGACAATCCAGCAACACGACAATAGCGTGCTCACCACCAGCGTTCGCTGAGACCAGATCCGACGACACCCAGGAGAACGACGTGCAGGCAGCCGGTGGCCGGACCATTCACGAGATCCGGGCGCGCGAGGTCCTCGACTGTCGCGGACTGCCGACCGTCCAGGTCGACGTCGTGCTCGAGGACGGCTCGACGGGCCGGGCGGACGTCCCGTCCGGACGATCGACGGGGGCCTACGAGGCCAAGGAGCTCCGCGACGGCGGCACCCGCTACGGCGGGTACGGCGTACGCCAGGCCGTCGCGAACGTCGTCGACGTGCTCGGTCCGGGCATGCAGGGCGTCGCCGCCGACAGCCAGCGCGAGCTGGACCGCCGCCTCCTCGAGCTCGATGGGACGCCGGACAAGTCGGCCCTCGGTGCCAACGCGCTGCTCGGCGTCTCGCTCGCGGCCGCGCGGGCCGCGGCGGCCTCGGCGGGGCTGCCGCTCTACCGGTACGTCAACTCCGACGGACACCTCCTGCCCGTGCCGCTGGTCAACCTGATCAACGGCGGCCGGCACGCCGCGGGCCAGCTGCAGTTCCAGGAGTTCATCGTCATCCCGACCGGGGCCGAGACCTTCAGCACCGCCCTCGCGGAGAGCTCGGAGGTCAACCTGGCGCTCGGCGAGGTGCTCGAGGAGCGCTACGGCCGCAGCGCGCTGGCGTTGGGCGACGAGGGCGGCTACGTGCCGCCGGTCTCCGACCCGCGCGAGGCGCTCGAGCTGCTGCACGTCGGCGTCGAGCGCGCGGGCTACACCGGTCGCTTCCAGTACGGCCTCGACTGCGCCGCGACCCACTTCTACGACGCCGACGAGAAGGTCTACCGCCTCGCCGGCAAGCCACTGTCGCCCGAGGAGCTGATGGCGCTCTACCTCGAGCTGATCCGCGACTTCCAGATCACGACGATCGAGGACCCCTTCGCCGAGGACGACTTCGCCGGCTTCGCCGACCTCACCCGGGAGTCCGGCATCCAGATCGTCGGCGACGACCTCTTCGTCACCAACCCCGAGCGCCTCCTGCGCGGCATCGAGCAGGGCTCGGCCAACGCGCTGCTGTGGAAGGTCAACCAGATCGGCACGCTGTCGGAGGCGATGGACGCCGCCGCCATCGCGACCAGCCACGGGTACGGCGTGTGCGTCTCCGAGCGCTCGGGCGAGACGGAGGACCCGATCATCGCCGACCTCGTGGTCGCCCTGAACGCGGGCCAGATCAAGACCGGTGCTCCGGTGCGCGGGGAGCGGACCTCGAAGTACAACCGGCTGCTGCAGATCGAGGAGGAGCTCGGATCGTCCGCGCGCTACCCCGGTCGGCAGTTCCCCGGTGTGAGCACCAGCCGGCACTAGGCGCCGTCTCGTGACCACCGCCCCCGCCGAGCAGGCGGATCCGCCCACTCCGCCCACTCCGCCCGCCCCGCCGCTCGTGGCGGGTCGACCGCGCGACCACGGCCTCACCGACGTGCGCGGTCTCGCCCTGGACGTCGTCGAGTCCGGTCTGCGCGCGGCGGACCCGGCCGCCGCCTTCGGACGGCTCGTGTCCCGCGAGGGTGACCAGCTCTGCGTCGGCTCCCGGACCTACGACCTGGCCTCCTACGAGTCCGTGGTCGTGCTCGGGGCCGGGAAGGCGACGATGCCGATCGCCGTGGCGCTGGAGGACCTGCTCGGCGACCGGATCACCCGCGGCCTGGTGGTGCGCCGTGAAGGCGACCCCGGGACGCTGAGCCGCATCGAGGCCTTCGACGCCGACCACCCGCTGCCCAGCGAGACCAGCTTCGACGCGGGACGGCGCCTGCTCGAGCTCGCCGACGGCTGCGGACCCCGCGACCTCGTGCTCACGGCGTTCACCGGGGGTTCCTCGGCGTTGGTGTCGGTGCCGCCCGAGGGAGTGCCGTTCGCGGCGAAGCAGGCGCTGCACGCCCTGCTCCTCGACAGCGGCGCCACGATCGACGAGATCAACGCGGTCCGCAAGCACATCTCGGCGATCAAGGGCGGCCGCCTCGCGGCCGCGATGCCGGGCGCCACCCTGGTCAACCTCACGGTCTCGGACGTCGTCGGCGACGCCCTCGACCTGCTCTGCGACGCGGTGGTCCAGGACACCTCGACGCCCGAGGACGCACGTGCGGTGCTGGAGCGGCACGGTCTGTGGGACCGCGTCGCGCCGGAGGTCCGGGCCCACCTGCTGTCGGAGTCGGCACGGTCGCCGGTGCTGACCGACCGCGACATCACCAGCCACGTGCTGGTCAGCGGTGCGGGTGTCCTCGCGGCCATGGCCGACTGCGTCCGGGCGCGGGGCCGGACGCCGGTGGCCCTTGGCTCCAGCCTGGAAGGTGAGGCAGTCTCGCTCGGGGCGGTGCTCGGCACGCTCGCGCGCGAGTCGGTCGCGCACGGGTCGCCGTTCGCCGCGGGTTCGGTGCTCATCGGCGCGGGGGGAGAGGCCACGGTGTCGATCCGGCGGGACGACGGCAAGCAGATCGGCAGGGGCGGTCCCAACCAGGAGGTGGCGCTGGGCTTCGCCCGCGCTATCGCGGGGGCGGGCCCGATCGCCGGGGTGTTCGTCGACAGCGACGGGCTCGACGGCGGCACGTTCGCCGCCGGCGGCTGTGTCGACAGCAAGACCGCACCCACGGCCGGGCGGCTCGGGATCGACCTGGTCGCGGCGCTCGCCCAGCACGACTCCGGTCGCGCCCTGGAGAGTCTCGGCGACCTGGTCGTCACCGGCCAGACCGGCACCAACATCTCCGACCTGATCGTGATCGTGCTCGGAGGGGCGTCATGACGACTCGACACGACGTCGTGATCGTGGGCGGCGGGCACAACGGCCTGGTCGCGGCCTTCTACCTCGCGCGCGCCGGGCTCCGGCCGCTCGTGCTGGAGCGCCGTCCGTTCGTCGGCGGCGCCTGCGTGACCGAGGAGTTCGCGCCCGGGTACCACGCGTCGACGGGCGCGTACGTCCTGGCGATGCTGCGGCCCCAGGTGTGGCGCGACCTGCAGCTGGAGAAGCGCGGCATCACGGTCAGCCCCGCGGGTCCGACCCTCAACCTGCTGCCGGACGGCACGGGCCTGCTGCTCGGGGACGACCCCGACGAGGACCGTGAAGCCGTCAAGCGCTACTCGCCGCACGACGCCGACGCGCTCGACAGGTTCGAGGCCGAGCTCGGCCGGCTGGCCCAGGTGCTGCTGCCGACCATGGATCTCCCAGCCCCGGACCCCTCGATGCGCCGCCTGCGCGACTGGGGGACGGCGAGCCGCCTCGGCCGCACCGCTCTGTCCCAGCGCCGACAGCTGGCCCAGACCCTCGACCTGCTCGTGTCGTCCACCGGCGACTACCTGGCCGAGCGCTTCGACCACGACCTCGTCAAGGTCGCCCTCGGCTGGCACTCCATCAACGACAGCCTGGTCGGTCCCTTCACCCCGGGAACGGGCTTCGTCCTCCTGCACGACCACGCCTCCGGCGCCGCCGAGGGCGGCATGCGGCAGTGGGGCTTCGTCCACGGCGGGATGGGCCGGGTCACCGCGGCGATGGCCGACGCGGCACGTGAGGCGGGGGCCACCGTGCGCCTCGACGCCACGGTCGAGTCCGTCATGGTGCAGGGCGACCGGGCGATCGGCGTCGTGCTCGAAGGTGGTGAGGAGGTCCTCGCCGAGACCGTCGTGTCGAACGCCGACCCCAAGCGCACCTTCCTCTCGCTGTGCCGGTCGGCGTCCCTGCCGTCGGACTTCGTGAGCCGGATCCGTAACTTCCGCAGCGACGGCTCGAGCATGAAGATCAACGTCGGACTGGCCGAGCTGCCCCGGATCGTCGGCGACAAGTCGCGCGAGGTCCAGCCCTACCACCGCGGGATCATGGAGATCGGCCCGCCGCTGGAGACGCTCGACCTGCAGCAGGCCCAGGCCCGTCGCGGCATCAGGGGCGTCGGCACCCATGTCGAGATCTGCTTCCCGACCGTGCACGACGCCTCGCTCGCCCCGCAGGGTCAGCACATCGGGACCATCGACGTGAACTCCCAGCCCTACACGCTCGCCGACGAGGAGTGGGACGACGTCAAGGAGCAGGTCGCCGACCGGGTGATCAAGGAGCTCGGCGAGCTGATGCCCAACCTGCCGGGGGCGGTCACGCACCGTCAGGTGCTGTCGCCGCTGGACCTCGAGCGTGTGCTCGGGATGACCGGGGGGCACGCGCTCCACGGCGAGATGACCCTCGACCAGCTGTTCCTGTTCCGGCCGGCCCTGCACTACTCCGACTACCGGACGCCGCTGGCCGGGCTCTACCTCTGCGGCGCGGGCACGCACCCCGGCGGAGGGGTCACGGGGGCGAACGGCCGCAACGCCGCAGCCGCGGTGATCGCGGACCGCAAGCGGGGCAGGCGGGCGAGGTTCGGGCGGGGAGCGGCATGACGGCGTACGAGCACGAGGGGCGGCCGGTCCCGGACCTCGTCACCGAGGTGCCGGGGCCGAAGAGCGTGGCGGAGAGGGCGCGGCAGTCGGCCGTCCTCTACCGGGGGACCGGCGACCACACGGCGCCGATCGTCATGGCCCGCAAGTCCGGCTTCGTCGTGGAGGACGTGGACGGCAACCTGTTCCTCGACATGGCCAGCGCGTCGGCATCGGTGCCGCTGGGTGCTGCGCATCCGCGCATCGCCGAGGCTGCGGTCGCCGCCATCGGTCGTTACGGCAACGAGGACACCCACGCGATCACCAGCGAGCTGGTCGCCCCGCTCGCCGAGCGTCTCGTCGAGCTGGGGCCCGACGGGTGCACCCGCGTCGACATCGCGCTGAACGGCACCGAGGCGGTCGAGATCGCGATCCGGCTGATGCGCCGCGCGACAGGGCGGCCGCTGATCCTGGCGTTCCTCGGCTCCTACCACGGCGAGTCATCGATGACCGTCTCCCTCGGTGCCGAGGTCTCCGAGCTCAGCCGCGGCGTGCGCGCGGTGGTGCCCGGCTTCGTGCACGTGCCCTACCCCAACCCCTACCGCACGCCGTTCGGGGAGCCCCGGCCCGGCGGCACCGGCGACGCCACGGTCGACTACATCCGCGACCACCTGCTCTTCCACGCGATCGACCCCGCCGACGTCGCGGGCGTGATCATCGAGCCGATCCTCGGCTCCGGCGGCGTCGTCGAGCCGCCGCCGACCTTCTACCCCGCGCTGTCCGCCCTGTGCCGCGAGCACGACTGGCTGCTGTGCGCCGACGAGGTGAAGACAGGCTGCGGTCGGACCGGCACCTTCCTGGCGGTCGAACGGTGGGGCGTCGAGCCCGACCTCGTCTGCCTGGGCAAGGGGCTCGGTGGCGGCGTCATGCCGATCGGCGCGGTGCTCGGGACCGAGCGGGTGCTGGGCGCCTTCGACGACGTGGCCACCGGCAGCACCTGGGCCTGGCTGCCCGGCAGCTGTGCGGCGGCGCTGGCGATGCTCGACGAGCTGCACCGACCCGGCGTCCTCGAGCACGTGCGCGCCATCGAGGAGCGCTCCCGCAGCGTCTTCGGTGCGCTGGCCGAGCACCACGAGGCGCTCGGCGACGTCCGCTCGGTCGGCGCCTTCACCGCGCTGGAGCTGGTGCGGGACCGGACGACGCGGGAGCGCGACCCGGAGCTGCAGGAGGCGGTGGCGCAGGGGATGTTCCGGCGCGGGCTGCTCGCGGACTCCAGCACGACGTCGATCAACGTCCAGCCGTCACTCGTGACTCCGCTGGAGGTGATCGACCAGGCGGCCGACATCGTCGACGCCGCCATGACCGAGGCGGAAGGGGGCGGTGCCCGTTGATCCGGAGCGGCTACCTGCTCAAGCGCACGGCGTTCATGGTGATCACGATCTACGTCGTCATCACGCTGAACTTCTTCATGTTCCGCATCCTGCCGGGGTCGATCGTGACCAACCTGGCCCGCGTCCCGCAGTCGACTCCGGCGTTCCGGGAGCACCTGACGCAGGAGTTCGGGCTCAACGAGTCACCGTGGACGCAGTACGTCGACTACCTGCGCGAGCTGGCCCACGGCAACCTCGGTGTCTCGTTCGCCAACCAGCAGCCGGTCTCGTCGAACCTGAAGTCGGCGCTCGGCAACACGATCCCGGTGGTGACCCTGGCGACGGTGCTGTCGCTGATCCTGGGCATCGCGACGGGCGTGCTGTCGGCCTGGCGGCGCGGCACCAAGCTCGACCAGGTCAGCACCAACGCGGCGATCGTGCTCTACTCGCTGCCGACGCAGTGGATCGCGCTGATCCTCGTGATCGTGGCGTCGAAGTACCTCCCGACGGCCGGCACGTCCGACCCGTTCCTGATCGGGCACCAGCCGTTCTGGCCGAACCTCGAGGATCACCTGCTGCACATGATCCTGCCGTGCCTGACGTTGGTGCTCACGTTGTACGGCGGGAACACGCTGATCGTGCGCTCGGCCCTGCTGGAGACCCTCGGTGAGGACTACATGCTCACCGCGCGCGCGAAGGGGATCGGCAAGCAGCGGATGATGCGCTCGCACGCGCTGCGCAACGCGATGCTGCCGATCACGACGCTGGTCACGCTGTCGCTCGGCACCATCGTGGCCGGGGCGATCCTCATGGAGGTCGTGTTCTCCTGGCCGGGCATCGGCTCGGCGTTGTACCGCGCGGTGCAGGAGCGCGACTACCCGATGCTCCAGGGCGGCTTCCTCGTGGTCACCATCTCGATCATCCTGTTCAACTTCATCGCCGATCTCCTCTACTTCAAGCTCGACCCGCGGGTGAGCGAATGAGCACCGCGGCACCCCTGCGCTGGGGCGGGGCGAGGCTCGGCAGCATCGCGCGCCCGCTGCGGCGTACGGCGTCGATCCTGCGCGCGCGACCTGCCGCGGCGGTCGGGCTGGTCCTGCTGACCCTGATCGTCCTGGTGTCGGTCATCGCACCCTGGATCGCGCCGTACTCGACCGATATCGCCAGCGGGCAGGTCTACCTCCCGCCGTCGACCCACCACTGGCTGGGCACGGACGACGGGGGCATCGACGTCCTCAGCCTCGTGCTGCTCGGCGGCCGGATCTCGCTGGTGGTCGGCGCCGCGGCCACGGCCGTCGCGATGGGGGTGGGCGGGACCGTCGGGCTGCTGTCGGGCTACTTCGGCGGCTGGGTCGACATGGTCCTGATGCGGATCACCGACTACTTCCTGGTGGTGCCGGACCTCGTGCTGATGATCGTCGTCGCCACCCTGTGGGGCCCGAGCCTGTCGCACGTGATCCTGGTGATCGGCCTGCTGCTGTGGACCTCCACCGCCCGGATCGTGCGCGCGGAGGTGCAGAGCGTGCGCAGCCGCGTGTACGTCCGCAGGGCTCGCACGATCGGCGTCGGGCACCTGTCGATCATCTGGCGGCACGTGCTGCCGCAGATCGCACCGCTGTTGATCGCCAACACCGTCCTGAGCGTCGCCACCGCGATCTTCGACGAGACCTCGCTGGACTTCCTCGGGTTGGGCGACCCCAACGGCGTGAGCTGGGGAATCATCCTCGAGCACGCCAACGACCGCACGGCCGCGGCGTACGGAGCGTGGTGGGCGGTCGTCCCGGCCGGCCTGTGCATCGCCGCCGTGATCGTCTCCTGCTACCTGATCGGTCAGGCGCTGGAGGACGCGCTCAACCCGCGGCTGAAGGTCTCGCACTTCTCCATCCGCAGCTGGCGCCTGCGCACGCTGGTCGGCCGAGGCAAGGACGCGATCTGATGGCGCTGCTCGAGGTGTCGGGACTGGAGGTCTTCTTCGACCTGCCGGACGGCGAGCTGCACGCCGTCCAGGGGGTCGACCTCAGCCTGGAGGCGCACGACCGCCTCGGCCTGGTCGGGGAGTCGGGATCCGGCAAGACCACGACCGTGCTGGCCCTCATGGGCCTGCTGCCGCCGTCGGCCTCGGTGTCGGGCAGCGTGCGGCTCGACGGTCGCGACCTGCTCATCGGTGGGGAGCGCGGCGCCGACGCCTGGCGCTGGTCGTCGATGGCGACGGTCTTCCAGGGTGCGATGAACGCGCTGAACCCGGTCCGGACCGTGGGGTGGCAGATCGAGGAGCCGATGCGTGTGCACGGCTCGCTCTCCGGCTCCGCGCGGCGCGCCCGGGTGCGCGACCTGCTCGGCCTCGTCGGGCTTCCGCGCACGGTCGAGCACTCCTTCCCGCACGAGCTGTCCGGAGGAATGCGGCAGCGTGCGGCGATCGCGATGGCGCTGGCCTGCGAGCCGAAGGTCCTGCTCGCCGACGAGCCCACGACCGCGCTCGACGTGATCGTGCAGGCCGGGATCCTGGAGCTGCTGGCCCGCCTCACCCACGAGCTGTCCCTCGCGTTGGTGCTCGTGACCCACGACCTCGCCGCGGCCGCGAGCAGCTGCAGCCGGATGGCGGTGATGTACGCCGGTCGCGTGATCGAGGCGGGGCCCGTCGCCGAGGTCGGGACCGCGCCCGCCCACCCGTACACGCGACGGCTCTTCGCGTCGGTGCCCGACCCCACCGAGGACCGGCCCGTGGCGTCGATCCCGGGCTCGCCGCCGCGTCTGGACCAGCCCCTCGTGGCCTGCCCGTTCGCGCCTCGCTGCGACGTGGCTTTCGAGCCGTGCACGAGCGATCGACCGGCACTTCTGGACCTGTCGCCCAGCCACGCTTCCGCCTGTCACCACGGCGCCGAACGGGCCACGCCTCCCGCCTTGGTCAGTCCACTCGGCGCGGCCACCACCAATGCGGCGGGCGCGAACGGCGTACCGGCTGCGGACGCGGTGCTGGAGCTGACCGACGTCGAGGTCGCGTTCCCGGGCCGCCGTTCGCTGGCCGACCTGGTCCGCGGCCGCCCGCGCCCCGAGGTGCGGGCCGTCGACGACGTGTCGCTGACCGTGGAGGCGGGGGAGATGCTCGCGGTCGTCGGGGAGTCCGGCTCCGGCAAGACCACGATGGCGCACACCATCGTCGGCAACGTCGAGCCGCGGGCCGGGGGAGTGGTCGTCGCCGGCCACGACCGCAGCAGCATGAGCCGGCACCAGCGGCACCTCGCGCGGCAGCAGGTGCAGCTGGTCTACCAGGACCCCTACGAGTCGCTCGACCCGCGGATGCGGGTGCGGGCGATCCTCGACGAGCCGATGCGGGTGACCGGCGTGCGCTCACGCGCTCAGCGCGCGGAGGTCGCCGAGCAGGCGCTTCGACAGGTCGGGCTGACCCCGCCGGAGCTGTTCCTGCGCCGCTACCCGCACGAGCTCTCGGGAGGACAGCGGCAGCGCGTCGCCATCGCAGCGGCGCTGGTGATGAGCCCGTCGGTGATCGTCGCCGACGAGCCGGTCTCGATGCTCGACGTGTCGATCCGGGCCGACGTGCTCGACGTCCTCGACGGACTGCGTCGCAGCCGGTCCGTCGCCGTCGTCATGATCACGCACGACCTGTCGACGGCGGCGCACTACGCCGACCGGATCGCGGTGATGTACCTCGGTCGGATCGTGGAGGCCGGGCCTGCGCGCGAGGTTCTGAGCAACCCCCAGCACCCCTACACGCAGGCGCTGATGGCCGCAGCGCCGACGCTGGGACGCGAGCCGCAACCACTCGCCTTCTCGGTGGACGTCGACGGCACCGGGCCGCGGATCCCGTCCGGCTGCAGGTTCCATCCACGTTGTGCCGTGGCCCTGCCGAGCTGCAGCGAGCACGACCCCGACGCGGTGACCGTCTCGCCCGGGCACCAGGTCTCGTGCGTGCTGCCGCTGCCGAGCAGCTCGGAGGTGACGGTCTCGTGAGCGCCCGGGTCTGGCGCCGGCTCGCCTGCCTGGCGGTGCTCGTCATGGTCGCGACGTCGTGCAGCGCCAACTCGCGCGACCAGTTCGCCGACCAGGGCGGGTTCGTGCGGGTCGGGTCGACCGAGATCGTGCACAACTTCAACCCGTGGACCAGCGACGACACCCTGGTGCTCGAGCTGGAGAGCGACATCTACCCGCGGCTGGTGCAGTACGACCTCAAGACGATGGAGTTCGAGCCGGACTTCGCGTCGCGGTGGTCGACCTCGGCCGACGGCAAGACCTGGACCTTCCACACCCGGCCGGACGCCGAGTGGTCCGACGGGCGGCCGCTGACGGCCGCGGACGTCGCCTGGACGATCGACACGGTGATCCGGCTCAAGCATGGCGCGGCCTCCCTGTGGGCGGGCGCGGTGGCCGGCGCCGTCTCGGCGAAGGCACTCGACGCGACGACGGTGCGGGTGACCTACACCCACGCCACCGCCGGGGTCCTGGCCGACCTGCAGCAGCTGCCGGTCCTGCCGGAGCACGTCTGGGCGCCGTACGCCGCAGGCACGGGCAAGGAGCTCCGCGGCGTCAGCAACACCCCGACGTCCGGGCACCCGATCGTGTCGGGGGGGCCGTTCACGTTCGTGAAGTACACGTACCAGGAGGCCGTGCTCTTCCAGCGGAACCCGCACTACTACGGGACGGCGCCGCACATCGCCGGCTTCGGGGTCGAGCTCTTCTCCAGCGACGACGCCCTCGTGGCGGCCATGCGGGCCGGGGAGATCGACGGCACCACCGGCAACCCGAGCATCCCGCCGACCGACATCCGGCCGCTCCAGGACGCCCACCTGCACATCATCGGCCGGCCCGCACTGAGCTACAGCGACATCATCATCAACACCAACCCGAAGAAGGTCGGCCACCGCGAGCTGCTGGACCCGGCCGTCCGTGAGGCGCTGGAGTACGCCACCGACCGAGCCAGCATCATCAAGATCGCCTACCTCGGCTTCGCGACCCCGGGCAGCTCGATCGTCCCGCCGGCCACCGGGAAGTGGTACGACCCGGCGGTCAAGCCACTGCCGTTCGACCTCACGAAGGCCAACGAGCTCCTGGACCAGGCGGGGTATGCCCGAGGCCCGGGAGGCATCCGGATCGCCGACGGACACCAGATGGCGTACACGATGCTGATCTCGGAGGACAACGGCGGCGAGGGACTCCGCACGGGGCAGATCCTCGCGGCCGACTACGCCAAGATCGGGATCAAGCTGACGCCCCAGCAGACCGACGACGACACGTTGAACGACGCGCTCATCCATGACCACTACCGGACGTTCGACCTGGGCATGTGGGGCTGGGACACGCTGGTCGACCCGACGTACATCCTCGACGCGATGACGTGCTCGCAGTGGTACGACAACAGCGACTCGGGCTACTGCAACTCGACGTACGACCAGCTGTACCACCAGCAGCTGGTGGAGACGAACCTGAAGAAGCGCCGCGCCATCGTCTACCAGATGCAGAAGATGGTCGCCGACGACCGGCCCTACATCGTCACCAACTACCTCAAGTCCATGGAGGCGTGGAACTCGAGGTTCAGCGACGTCGTCGAGGGCCCGGACGGCTGGTTCAGCGCGTTCTCGGCATCCCCGCAGCTCACGATCCGCCTCAGTGACTGACCGCGTGGTCGGTGCCTGTCTGGCAGGGGCATGGTGCAGGGTGGGAGAAACTTCCCGGAGCGATGTCGAAGAGTGCCGGGCTCGTTCGACGCATGGGCGAGAACACCCACCCAGCAACCTGTAGGAGTGATCGAGATGCCGCGATTCATGGGATTCGTGAGGATGGAAGAGGGCGTCGGGACGCCGCCGCAGTCGCTGTTCGACGCGATGGACGAGTACATCGGCGAGCGGGCCGCCAACGGCACGTTCGTCGACGGCGGCGGCCTGTTCGGCACCGAGGACGCGGTGAACTTCGTGATCCGCGACGGCGCGGTCACCCGCGTCGACGGCCCGTACGCCGAAGCCAAGGAGGTCGTCGGCGGCTGGGCGATCATGGAGTACGCCTCCGTCGAGGAGGCCGTGGCCGACCAGGAGAAGTTCGCCGACCTCCACGCCAAGCACTGGCCCGAGGTCACCGTGATCTCGACTCTGCGCCAGATCTCCACCGGCCCGGACGCTCCCGGCGAGTGAGCTGACCGACGCACGAAGTACGGAAGACGAGAGCCGTGGGGCGAGCCGCCCCACGGCTCTCGCTCACGACTCGTGCGACCACTCCGCCTGCAGCGTCGTGGCGATCGGCTCGAGCAGGGTCGCCAGCTCCTCGAGCTCCTGCGCATCGAGCGCCTCGTACGGCGCCTCGGCCGCGCGGTCGGTCACGGCCTCGATCCGGTCCTTGCAGGCGCGTCCTTCGCTCGTGAAGTGGCCGGAGGCGTCGAGGAGCCCGCGGTCGCGCAGGCCGTCCATGACCGAGGCCAGGAGCTCGGGCGGGAGGTGGTGGATCCGCCCGAACGACTCGGCGGGATAGATCCCCGCGTCGAGGGCGCAGAGCACGTGAGCCTCGAGGCCACCGATCTGCTCCGAGACCAGCGCGGCGATGTGTCCGTCGCCGCGGTGCTCGCGCAGCATGTTGGCGGCGTGCCACAGCCGCTCGATCGGGTCCTCGGGCATCGGCAGCGTGCGCAGCCCGGCGTACATCACGCGTCCGTCCGTCGGTGCGGACGTCGAGGCTCGGGCGAGGAGCGCGGCGGCACGGGCGAGCTCGGGCGTCTCGACGCGGTCGCCGAGGATCCGTCGCAGCCCGGCCACGCAGCCCCGCTGGCGCGCGGCGTGCGCGGCCTCGGGGGTGGTCTTCTTCCAGACGTTGGGGATGTGCCGCGCGACCTCGCCAGGCCCGAAGTTGTAGAACGTCGCGTGCACCACCTCGGCGGGGACCTGACCCAGCGGCGCGGAGCGGCCGGCGAAGTAGCCGTCCCAGTAGCCGCGGAAGCCGAGGGCGGCCATCTCCTCGTTCGGCTCGTCGGCGAAGAAGTTGACCAGGCAGATCGGCTCGGTGAGGTCGAACATCCGCCGGGCGACGGGCTCGGTGTGCGGCATCGGGTTCATCTCCTGTGGTTGTTGCGGCGCCCCCTGGGCTGCCGTCACCCGTACGACGAACATGGGCCGCGCCGTTCGACACCCGTCGTCACTTCCCGCCGACTCCGTGTCCCTTTACGCTCCGGGGATGCGCCGTGCCGTGGTCGGAATGCTCGCCGTCAGCCTGCTGGCTCTCTCCCTGTCGGTGACGACCGGGTCGACCGCGAGTGCGGGGACGGTCGCGGGACGACAGCGCGGCTGCGACCTGCTCACCGCCAAGCCGCACTACCGCGGCGGCGTGCCGAGTCCGTCGCAGGTGCTCGGCTACGACTTCGGCAAGCGCGAGGCGACCAACTCGGAGATCGGCCACTACTGGCGCGTGGCCGCCAGGTCGAGCCCGCGCGTGGTGAGCGGGATCTACGCGCACTCCTGGGAGGGGCGCCCCCTGCGCTATGCCCTCGTCGGGAACCCCAGCACCCTGCACCAGCTGCCGAGGATCCGCCGTGACCTGAACCGTCTGCGCGACCCCTCCACGTCGCAGCGGCAGGCGGACGCGATCGTGCGGCGTACCCCGACGATCCTGTGGATCGCGGCCAACGTGCACGGCAACGAGCCGTCCGGAGGGGACGCCGTCGTCAAGCTGCTCTACGAGCTCTCGGACAGCTCGGACTGCGTGGCGCGCAGGATCCTGAGCCACGCGATCGTCGGCCTGATCCCCGTGCAGAACCCAGACGGTCGCAAGCACGACCGGCGCTACAACTCCTACGCGTTCGACATGAACCGCGACGTCCTGGCCGCCACACAGCCCGAGGTCTCGGGTCGCCTCCGGCTGCTCTGGAACAACCCGCCGCAGCTCTTCGTCGACGAGCACGAGAACAGCAGCGCGGGCTACTTCTTCCCGCCCGACGCGGACCCGATCTACCACGAGACGCCGAACGGGCTCTACCGCGAGGTCGAGCAGCTGTACGGACCGGCCAACGAGAAGGCGTTCAAGGCCCGCGGCTGGCGCTACGAGACGTCCAACTCCGGCTACGACTTCTTCGCCCAGGTGTACGGCGACACCGTGCCGACCACGCAGCTGGGTGCGGTCGGGATGACCTTCGAGGAGGGGAGCTCCAAGCCGTACGGCGCGCGGGTGCGGCACCAGTACGTCTCGGCGCTGACCACGCTCTACACCGGCGCCAGCCACCGCGCGAAGCTCCTGCGCCAGTGGCGGCACACGTTCGTGCAGGCCAAGGACGAGGGGCAGCACTGCCGCCTCGAGCGCAACCGGCTCTACTCCCGCGGTACGAGCGTCGAGCGGCACGTGCCGAGACGACCGGTGTGCGGCTACTTCCTATTGGGCCACTCGCGCGAGACCCGGCTCATCGTCAGCCGGCTGCAGACGGCGCACGTCGTCGTGGACAAGCTGGCCCGACGTACGGTCGTGCCCGACTACCGACCGTACGGCGACGGGCCGCGGCGCAAGACGCTTCCGGCCGGGACCTACTGGGTCAGCCTTGCCCAGGCGCAGAAGCACTGGGTGCAGGCCACCCTCAACGAGGACACGTACGTGCCGTTCCCGTACTTCTACGACGTGAGCGGGTGGAGCCTGCCCCTCCTCGGAGGGATCCAGGGCGGCTCGACGGGCAGGCACCTGCACGCGCCCGTCGTACGCGTCCCCACGCTGCGCGCGCCGCGCACACCGAAGCCGAAGCACGTTCCGCGGATCGCGGTCGTGGACCAGTGGGCCCACACCTACAACGACTACCAGTACTCCGGCTGGCTGAAGTGGCGGCTGGGTCAGGACTGGCACTTCCCGTTCAAGGTGCTCGAGCCCGAGCAGATCACCGCGAAGGCGCTGCGCAGGGTCGACGTCCTGGTGGTCGGCAACATCGACTCCGGTCCGGTCTACCACCGGCTCGGGTCGACGGGACGGGCGGCCGTGCAGTCGTGGGTGCAGAGGGGCGGGCGGTACGTCGGGTGGCAGGAGGGCGCACTGCTGGCCTCGGCGCTCGGCATCTCCCAGGTGGGCATGGGCACGCCGAAGGCGCAGTCGCCCGGCGCGATGATGCGGATCCGTACACCGCGCGGGCCCAACGAGATCGAGTGGGACAGCGACTACAACCTCGTGCTCGACCCGGGCAGCGCCCGCGTGGTCGGGTCGTTCCCGCAGCGGATGTACCTCTCCGGGTTCGCCACGAAGGCGCACTCGCTGGCCGGCACGCCGCTGGAGACCGTCGAGAACGTCGGTGACGGCAGTGTCACCGTCTTCGGCTACGAGCCCAACTTCCGCGCCGTGGCCGACGGCTCGGCGAAGCTGTTGCGCGAGGCGATCCTGCGCACGCCGTCCGGCTCCGTGCCGTGGACCCCCGGCTCCGCCGCCGTCTCGAGCGACGTGTCCCGGCGCGCGAGCGCGAGCGCTGTGCTCGACCTCGCCCGGAGTCCTGCGTGGCGACTGGTCCACGAGAACCGCGAGAGGTCGATCCCCTGACCCGTGCGCGGATCGAGCCCGACGCCGAGGTGGTCGATCGGGTGCGCGCCGCTGTGGCGGCGCTGCCCGAGGCCTTCGAGGAGGAGGCGTGGACCGGCGTACGGTGGCGGGTCCGCGCGAAGACGTTCGCCCACGTGATGGTCGCGCAGGAGGGCTACGAGTCGTCGTTCCGTGACATCACCGGGATCGCCGACCCGACCACGGTGCTCACCTTTCACGCGAGCGGGGACGAGCTGCTCGCGTTGGTGCACCTGGGTCTGCCGTTCTACAAGCCGCCGTGGTCGCCGACGATCGTCGGGATGGTCCTGGACCGGCGTACCGACTGGGCGGAGGTCGCCGAGCTGGTGACCGAGAGCTACCGGATCTGCGCCCCGCAGAAGCTCGTGCGCCAGCTCGCCGAAACCACCCCGAGGGGTGAGCTCGGCCCCTAGTCTGAACGGGTGTCCGGGAAGACTCGCGCCGCGCTGGCGGCCACCCTCCTGGCGACGCCCCTGATCCCCTCCGCGGCGTACGCCTCACCCACCAGCCTCGACCACGGCTTCAGCGGCGACGGCCTGCTGACGATCCACTCGGCCGCGCACAGCGAGTTTCTCGCCGCCATGCAGGTGCTGCCCAACGGCAAGACCATGCTGGTCACCGGGACGCTGGCCGAGCCTGCGCTCGAGATCTGGCGCCTGCGCAAGAACGGCAGCCCCGACCCGACGTTCGGCGGCGGAGACGGCGTCTACCCCTTCCTGCTGGCGGCGAACTACGAGGACATCGCCCTCGCCGTCGACACGAGGACCGGCAAGAGCTACGTGAGCACCTTCATCGACGGCGGCGTGTCGCCGACGTCCGTGTGGCGGATCAAGGCCGACGGCACCCTGGACACGGCCTACGGCGGCAGCGGCACCGGGCACGTCACCTTCAACGAGCGGCTGGTCAACGGGCTGCTCGCGCTGCCAGGCGGCAAGCTGCTGATGGCCGGCGACGATTTCAGCGGTCATGACACCGCCGTCTGGAGACTCACCAACACGGGTGCCCTCGACAGCAGCTTCGCCGACGGCGGGACCCGCGTGCTGTCGACCAACGAGAACGACGAGGCCTCGAGCCTGGCGCGGCTCTCCGACGGCCGGATCGCCGTCGCCGGGACGCACTACAACATGACGGCGTCGAAGCTCCTGACCTACCGGCTCAAGAAGAACGGCGCCTACGACCACTCCTTCAGCCAGAACGGCAAGGCGGTCGTCGACCCGGGCGGCACCGCCTTCACGACCTCGTCGCTGTTCACACCGCAGGTGCTCGTGCGGCCGGACGACCGCACGGTGTACGTCGCCGGGTTGAACTCCTCCGCCGGGACAGTGCTGTGGACCGCGGGCCTCACGGTGAGGGGCACGCGGGACAAGACCTTCGGCCGGCACGCCTACCCGGGGGCCATGGAGCGGTGGGGGCAGGCCGCGCTGCAGCGCGACGGCAAGCTCGTCGTCACCGGCACCCTGCCGCCCGACCCCAGCACGCAGGGCGGCGTCTACCGGATCACCACGCGCGGCACCCTCGACCGCACCTGGTCGGGGGACGGCATCCTCCCGCTGTCCGGGGCGAGCGACACGATCACCGTCGGCATCCAGCCGCAGGGACGGATCCTGGTCGGTCGGACCGTCGGCAACGGCCCGTACGACGTCCAACTCCGGGCTCTCCACGGCACCCGGACGCCGACGTGCCACGGCAAGCTGGCGACGCAGTTCGGCACCGCCAAGGGCGACCAGATCACCGGCACCTCCGGCAACGACGTTCTCGTCGGCCTCGCGGGCAAGGACGTGCTCAAGGGGCTGGCGGGCAACGACACCCTGTGCGGCAACGGCGGCAACGACACCCTGGTCGGCGGCCCCGGCAAGGACGTCCTCCTCGGCGGGCCCGGCAAGAACACCCTCAAGCCCTGAGGCCTCTGGGGACGTCATACGAGGTGGTCGCTATGGCGACCGATTCGTATGACGTCCCGCGAGTGCGAAGGTCAGCTGACGCCGCGGCGGCGGCGCTGGGTCTGCACCGCGATCACCACCACGACGACCGCGATGGTCAGCAGCGTGGAGTAGTGGTCGATGCGGTGGACCACGTCGACGGCGGGCTTGCCGACGGCGTACCCCAGGCCGACGACCGGACCGACCCAGAGGAGCGTGCCGATGACGTCGAGGACCAGGAACGTGCGCAGCCGCATCTGCGACAGTCCGGCGGCGACGTACACCAGGAGGGACGGCACCGGCAGGTAGTAGGCGAGCACGACCGCGGCCGGGCCGAAGCGCTCGGCCATCCGCTCGAGCCGGGCCGCGCGCGCCTCGCGCTTCGCCACGCCGCGCGGCGACAGGTCGCGGCCGAGCATCAGGTGCAGGGCCCGGTCGCCCCAGCGCCGCCCGGCCCACCAGAAGACCCAGTCGAACATCATGGAGCCGGGTACGCCGGCCGCCACCGCGAACCACAGCGGCAGGTCGCCCACCCGGCTGTGCGCTCCCACGGTGACCTCGGCGAGGGTGGACCCGCTGACGATCTCCAGCAGCAGCGGGTGCGACCCGATCAGGGCGGGGACGAGCGGCCACAGCGCGAGCGAGTACGCGGCGTACACGCCGATCAGCACGACGATCGTCCGGTCTCCCCGGCCTGCCCTCGCACCCCAGGGCGGGAGCGCGTGACGAGCCGCCTCCGGCTCCGGGCCGTCCGTCGCGAGGGTCATCGGGTCGAGTCTGGCACCTGCCCGGTAGCGGTGAATCGACCAAACGGACCTTGACGCTTGTCGTTGGTCGATAGACTCTTATCGAACAACGATAGGAACGTCGTATGAGTCTGTGGGTCGAACGGCTCCTGAGGGCCGTCCTCGTGGTCGCGCTGGCCGGCTCGGTCGGCCTCCAGGGTGCCCTGGTGATCGGCGCGGTGCTCAACGATCACCGCACGGTGCCAGGAGTCGTGGCGGCCGCCATCGTCTTCCTCGGGGTCGTGGCGCTGCAGGTCACCGCAGTCTGCATCTGGCGCCTGCTGACCATGGTCCGGCGGGGCACGGTGTTCTCGCACGCCGCGTTCCGGTACGTCGACATCGTGATCGGGGCGGTGGCGGCCGCCTCGGCGCTCGTGTTCGCGTTGGCAGTCGACGCCCGCTTCGTCCCCCACGAGAAGCCGGACGACGGCGTCGCGCCGGGCGTAGTCGGACTGGTCTGCGGAGTCGCGCTCGTCCTCGCCGGCGTGGCTCTGGTCATCTACGTGCTGCGGGTGCTGCTCGCGCAGGCCGTGACCCTGGACTCCGAGACGCGCCGACTCCAGGCGCAGCTCGACGAGGTGATCTGATGCCGATCGTGGTCGACATCGACGTGATGCTGGCGCGTCGCAAGATGCAGGTCGGCCAGCTCGCAGAGCTCGTGGGCATCACGCCGGCCAACCTCGCGGTGCTCAAGAACGGCCGGGCGAAGGCGGTGCGCTTCACCACGCTCGAGGCGCTCTGCGAAGCGCTGGACTGCCAGCCCGGCGACCTCCTCCGCTGGGAGCCGGACGTCACGTCCGACGCAGGCGTCTCCTCGCCTCACGTGCTCGCCTAGCCTGCTGTCGTGTTCACCTGGGAGCAGATCGACGATCTCCACACCCGACACGGTCGCGCCGACTCGCTGGCTGACTACCTGCGCGGCCTCGCGGCGATCGGCGTCGTCCGCTTCGAGTCCTTTCTGGCGGACGGCCACTCGGAGTTCTACGGCGCGGACGGCCACCGCGTCGTGTCGCCGGCGTACCACGAGGTGCTGAGCGTGGCCGAGGTCAGCGATCGCGAGGCCTTCTTGCGCCATCTGCAGGAGCACGCCGACGGCCGCACGTCGTACGTCGAGATGTCGGCCGGTCTCGCTGAGAGCGGGGTCGAGAAGTGGGTGGCCGACACCGAAGCCCTGACGATGACCTACCGCGGTCGCGACGGTGTCGTGCTCCTCGTCGACGAAGTCGGCTAGAGGGATCGGGGTCCGAAACCCGTTGGTAGGCGTACCGTTGCGGATGCGAGGGTTCACTCGCAGCAGCACCTGGGAGGCGCCATGTCCCACCTGATCCGAGCATCCTCGGTCGGCCCCTTCGCGATGGTCCGCGGTCTCTTCCGGCGGCTTCGCGACGTGCAGTGCACGCAGGCGTGCCAGGTGGACCGTGAGCTGATGAGCCTGCGCACCGTGCTCACCCAGCAGTCCGGCTGGAGCGCCGCCGGGATGCAGTAGCCGCGTCGTGTCCGGTCCGGTGCGGGTGCTGATCGCGGCTGGGCTGGCGGGCGCTTTGCTCGTGTCTGGTTGCGGTTCGACGAGCTCGCACCCGAAGTCGGCGCCTCCGTCTCAGCGCCAGCAGGGCGAGATCGACACCTCCGTGACGGCCGTGGTCGTGCCGGCACCCGCGGTGGCCGGAACGAACCGGAGGCTGGCGCGCCGAGCCGCGGCTCGGGCGATCGCACGATTCCCGATTCCGCTGGGGGCCGTCCGCATCCCCAGAGCGCCTGCGCAGGCGACGTACCTCAGACGCGTGCGGGCCTTCGACGGTGAGGTGGACCCTCTGCTCTCGCAGACACGGTGGTGGCTGGTACCGCACGGGTATCACTGGCTGGTCGACTGGTACGTCGCGCGCACGCCGGTCCACCGGATGGAGACCCAGTACGACAGTGGCAGGACCGCTCCGGACGCGGTCGTCGAGTGGGAGACGCACGGTCGGTCACGGGCCTACTCGCGGCCGGTTCTGGTGCTCGCCTACGACCGCCTCGGTCGGCATCGGACCGCCATCCGCACCGACGTCACGGTGGCCGCTCGCGCCGACCGCACCGCCCGGACGCTGGTCCCCGGCAACGTCACCCGGATCGCGGTCACCAGGCGCGCCCTCGACGGACCCGACGCCGGACCGAAGACGGTCACGGTCACCGATCCGGGCCACGTCAACGCCGTCGTCAACGCGTTCGACAAGACGCCGGGTGAGTTCGAGTACCCGGCACCAGCCGGCTGCGCCAGCCCGGTCGGGATCGTCTACGTCTACGCCGTGACCTTCTACTGGCCAGGTCACCGGATGGTCGTCGACAGCGGACAGCCCTTGTGTGGGGTCGGCCGAACCCTGACCCGGGACGACACGAAGCTGCCACAGCAGCTCGCCGACGGCACCGCCCTCGACACCGCGCTGAAGGCGGCGTTCGACAGTCGCTGAGCCACCTGGGGCCGGGTGACTACATGGCCCGGGTCCAAACCCATACTGTCTGAGGTCATGCGTCTCCTCGTCACGTTCGTCGGTGGTGCAGGACATCTGTCCCCGCTGCTCCCCGTTGCGAGCGCGGCTCGCGACGCAGGGCACGAGGTCGCGATTGCGGGGTCTGGTGGTCAGGTCGACCGGATCGAGAAGGCGGGATTCACTGCCTTCGCCACCAGTCCGAGGCCGGCCGACGACGAGGCGCAGGCGAACCGAGGTCGCGAACCGCTCGAGGTCATGGACCGGAGGAGCGCCGAGCTCGAGTTCGCGGAGAACTTCGCAGACCGTGGAGCGCGCAGGATGGCGGGCGTCGTGCCCGACATCATCGAGTGGTTCCGCCCGGCCCTGGTGCTCCGCGACGAGACAGATCTGGGAACGACGGTCGCCGCCGAGCTGTGCGACGTCCCGGTGGCAACTCACCTCGTGCTGGCGGCAGGACTCCTCATCAGACCCGACCTCGTGGCACCTCGGCTCGACTCAGTGCGCGCCGAACACGGCCTGCCACCGGATCCTGATCTGACCCGGCTCATGTCCGGGCTCACGTTGTCACAGGCACCGCCGTCGTTTCGGAGCCCGGAGTCGCCCTTGCCGCTCTCGCCGATGCACTATCGGTCGACCGAGACCGGCGCAGCCTCGCGCTCGGAACGCCGAGGCATCTACGTCACGCTCGGCACGATCTTCAACGGAGCGTCGGGGGACCTCTTCGAGCGCCTGCTGTCGGGGCTCGCGGATCTGGACGTCGACATCGTGGCCACCATCGGGAGGGGACTCGACCCCGACGAGCTGGGCCCTCAGCCACCGCACGTCAGAGTGGAGCAGTTCGTGCCCCAGGACGATGTACTCGGTGATGTCGATCTGGTCCTCTCGCACGGTGGTTCGGGCAGCCTGATGGCGACCCTCGCGCACGGACTTCCGTCGCTGCTGCTTCCCCTCGGTGCGGACCAACCGCACAACGCCATGCGTGCCCAAGAGCTCGGCGTCGCGAGGACTCTCGACCCCATGACCGTCACGCCCGACGAGGTAGCCACCTCTGCGCGCGACGTACTTGCGGACCGGGCGTTGCGGGAGCGATGCCTCGCGCTCGCGGCCGAGATGAGAGCACTGCCCGATCTCGCTGCCGCAGTGGCGGCCTTGGAAGACGCTGCTGCTGAGAGGTCCTGAAGCTCTGGCACTTCGTCTACCGACTCACTGACGCGGGCACTGACTGGCGTGTGTGGCCGGGTCGAGATGATCCACCGTGGTCGCGGTTGACGGAGCGGCTCGGTTGTCGGGGGTGTACGTCACGCGAACGCAGTCGTTGACCCGAAGGCTTCGAGTCAACGCATCGAGCGTGAAGCAGTCGCCGCTCGCGTCGGGCCCACCCACGCAGACCGCGTGCTGGTTGACAGCCGTGACCGGGCCTTCGAGCGTGCGCGCCTTCGGATGGCTCGCCCCGCATCCCGCGATCGTCCAGCATGCGGCGATCATCAGGAGGGCTCTGCGTCTGGAACCACGATCCAGCATGAAGGTCAGACATCCCGATGCAGGCGAATGTTGCGTCCTCACGTGGTCACTCGGTGAAAGGACGCTCCGTCCGCGACGCGAGGCAGCTCGGATGCCGGCATCGGCGATGGGCAGCGTGCGTGCCGGGTCACCAGGACGCGGTTCCAGCCTCGAGCTGAGCGGCGATGCCCGGCACGTCATCGAGCTCTCCCGCCGCAACGTTCATGATGAACGCGTAGGCCTCGTCGTTGGTGAGGGTGAGGCGGCGACCGTTGAGTCCGAGGAATGCGATGGTGGCCGCCAGGGCGAGGCGCTTGTTGCCGTCGACCAGAGCGTGGTTGCGTGCCAGCGAGTGGAGAAGGGCGGCTGCCTTCTCCTCGAGTCTGGGATAGGCATCGTCTCCAAAGGCGGTCGCCCGCGGACGAGCCAGGGCGGACTCGAGCAGGCCGACGTCCCGGACTGGAACTTCGGGGCCGAGCGTTCGCTCGGCGACGTAGATGAGCTCGGGCAGGGTCAGGTAGATCACTGACCGAGTCGTTCGAGAGCCTCGGCGTAACGGGGTAGCTCCTCGTCGAGGACCTGGTCGAGCAGCTCTGCGCGGCTGTGGTTCTCCACGTATTCACGCACCGCTTGACGGGCCACGTCCTGCATGGACCGCGACTCGCGCTGAGCGCGGCGACGTAGCGCTTCGGTCTCTGCGTCAGTCAGTCGAAGAGTCATCGCCATGGTGCGACGGTATCACCCGTGACACCATCGACGCGCTCATTCCCGCCAGACTCGGTAACTGCGGGCGGCTTCAGGACGTGGGCTGCAGCTCGCCTCGCGCCAGGCTGTCGCTGGAGTGCGCCGGGTCTCCGTCCATGGGTTCCAGGGAGACGTCGACCGCGGTGTACTCGCGTAGGTCGAGATCGTCGGGGATCGGGAACGTCTGCGTGCTGTCGCGCACCACCCCGAGCGCCAGCATCGCGTTCGTCTTCGGGTCGAGAAGCCACGCCTCGACGAAAGTGTGGGGGCTCGACGGTGCGCCGGTGACCTTGAGGCGCACCGAGCGCGAGCGTCCTCGCTGCAGCACCGTGGCCTGGCCCGAGGTCGTACCCCGTCCCTCGAACGGTGCGACCTGCGCTTCGCTGACCACCCGTGGGCCAGGGCTCTCGTTGAGCTGGTGCAGGGCCACGGCGCCCAGCCCCGCGACGACGATCCCCGCCGCGAAGCCGACCACGGCCGTCGTCCAACGTCGGCTGGACGGCGTGGGGATCGGAGCGAGCGTGGGCGGCACGACGGTCGTGGCAGGGGACGCCGACAGCCCCAGCTCGTCGGCGATGCCGGCCCAGACCTCACGCGGAGGCTCGATCGGTGTGGTCTCGGTCGATGCCGCAGCGTGTCCTGCGCTGATGGCGCGTTCCATCGAAGCGAGTACCGCCTGGCATTGCTCGCATCCTCGGACGTGGTCGCGAGTGATGGGGTCTTCGTCGGTGGTGCCGAAGGCCAGGTCGAGGAGGAGCTCCTCGTCAGGATGGGTCATCGGTCACCTCCAATGCTTGCCGAATCTGCTGTAGCCCTCGCCGTACGTGGCTCTTCACGGTGCCGAGGGGAAGGTCGAGCCGATCGGAGATCTGGGCCTGTGTCAGGTCTTCGAAGAGCGCCAGCTCCAGGATGGCCCGTCGCGGCTCGCCGAGCCGGGCGATCTCCTGTGCGACGACCACCGTGTCGATGACCCGGTCCGCAGACGGCGTCAGCAGGTCGTGATGTGAATGAGCCTCGACGCGGTGCAGCAGCCGCCGACGGCGTTCCCGCTCGGCCGCGTGGTCTGCCAGATGATGACGCAGGATCCCGACCAGCCACGCCGGAAGGGGCCGCTGTCCCGGATCGAACGTCGCTCGCCCGCGCCAGGCGCGGACGAAGACGCCCTGGAGAACGTCGTCGGCCTCGGACGGCTCGGTCGTGGCTCGCCGGGCCATGCCGTACAGCAGGGGCGACCACCGCTGGTACGCCTCCGCGAGCGCGTCCTCGTCGCCGTTCCTGAAGCGGACCGCGAGGATCTCCCCGTCGGCGTCATCGGAACGGTGGTCGGCTCGTGCCGCATCACCGCTCATCAACGCACTCCCTGGGCATCGGGGCAACGAGTCTGTCACACGCCCGGCCCGTGGCATCTCGACGCGCGACATCGGGGGGCCTCACGCCATCGTGAGGTCCCCCGACCCGAGCCACCTGGCCGGCTCACCGCGTGTTCAGGGAGTGGTGGGTGAGCCGGCAGGTCGGCTCCGACTTGCGCAGTGGTCGCCCTCAGCCGGCGAGGAGCTTGGTCTTGCCCGACACCATCGCCGTCCCGATCTTGAGGCCTCCCGTGAAGAGGGTCGTGCTGTAGTAGGCGTTGAGTGCCGAGGCCGCGCCCTTGGCCAGGACCGCACGAACGCCCTTCACCGTGGTGTGCTTCTTGGTGACCTTCACCTTGGCGTGACCGAGGTTGAGGTTGAGCACGGTGATCCGGGCGCCGACCTGGTCGACCCAGGCCGACAGGGTCTTCTTCTTGGTGTTGATGGTGAAGTCCCGGATCGTCAGATCTTTCCCACCGGCCGAGAACATCAGTCCACCGCTGTGCGTGATGCTGCCGCCGAGGGTCTTCGCCTTGATCAGCCCGCCCTGGATTGGGAACGCGATCCCGGCCTTGGTGGACTTGGCCTCGCCGACGGTGGACACCGAGATCCCGTTGTCCGTCAGGGCCTGCGCGGTCGTCGGGTTCAGCGCGAGCGCGGTCGCGCCTCCCTTGAACACGACGTACGTCGCGTGGCCTCGAGACGCGTGATGTGTCGCGCCGTTGGCGGCGGTCGTGGTGGAACCCGCGGCGACGACCGCGAGGCAACCCCCGGCGGCGGCGTAGCGGAGCAGGAGCTGGCGTGATGACATGAGCCGTCCTCTCGAAAGGATGACGGACCGATCTGGTCCTTTACCTTCACTACGGCCCGAACGCTGCCTTTGGATGCAGCGTCTTGAAGGTCAGCTCCGCTTCTGAATCAGCACGACATACGCCAACGCGACGCCGAGGCCAGCGACGATGGGACCGAACGACGTGGCGGCGCCGGAGCCCGCAAACGTCCACAGCGCACCGAGGCCGATCATGGCCAGCGCGACCAGGGACCACAGGACCTTGGCTGCGACGTTCGGGGTGCCGTAGCGGTCACCGCGATCTGGCTCGACCATCACGGCAACGCTAGCCCACCTCGGCCGCCAGCCCGACGTTGTTCATTCGGCATCCACGGGGCTCCCACACGGATACGGGAGCGCGGCGCTCCCTGCGCAGAGGGCGCGAGAGGTTTGATCGGGATCTGGCAGCGCAAGGGCACGTCGACGGGTGTGAAGGTTGCGGTCATCATCGGCGTTCTCGTGTTGTACGCCGCGTCGTGGCGCACTCGTCTGCACGCCGGCTCGAACTGGCCATCGCGGCGACTGCGAGGTGGAGGACGGCCGCGACCGCGAGCAAGAGGCATCCGACAACGAGAGCAGGGATGGTCCAGGGGGGCTGATACCTGGTCCAGCCCGGCGACAGGTGCCGATTCGACAAGAGCTCGAAGAGGCCGGGTGCCAAGATCGCAAGGCCTATGCCGCCCACGACAGTGGTGGCCGTGCCCACACGAGTCCTCATGATCAGGATTGTCGTCCACATTTCTTTCTAGCGGCGCGCGTCCTGCCCCCGGGGGTGGGCCCGTTGCTGGACCATCGAGGCGTGTTCTCGGACGACGTATGGCGCTACCTCCCTTTGGCTCCGATTCCCACCCTGATCGTGGGGGTCGCCGTCGTCGCCTTGCTGTTCCTGGTTGGACTGCGCGACAGCCGGGCCGTGCGGAGACTGGCAGCCGTCCTGCTCGCGGGGAGTGCACTCGCGATCCTCGGCCTCACTCTCAGCGGAGGTGACGAGAGCTTGGGGCGCAGTGTGAACCTTCATCCCGGAGCGGGGATCCGGGTCGAGCTCGACAACGTCAACCACGCGCTCGGAGTGGTCAATGTCCTGGGTAACCTGGCCTTGTTCGTACCTTTCGGCTGGCTCGTCGCCCTTCTCGCTCTGTACGACCCCGCGGCGCGCGCCTCTCGGGGTCTTCTGCGTGGCTTCATGGGGGGCCTCGTCCTCTCGGTGGCCGTCGAGACCGCGCAGTACTTGCTCGGTCGATCTGCCGACATCGATGACGTCCTGCTCAACACCGGAGGTGCTCTGGTGGGCGCGGCGATCGGGGTGGCCCTGAGCAGGATCCGACGTTCCCGCTCGTCAGGGCAGGTGACTCCTCGCGCATCGCGGGAGGAGCAGTTGATCCAGGCCTAGCTCCACGACCATGGTTCGACTCGGCGTTGCTGAGGTCTCGATAGGCCGAGTCCGGCGCCTCGTCGACCAGGAGGTCGATGTGGACTCCCGACAGCCGGAAGTCGGCGTCACACGTTCCGACCACCGGATCGAACTCGTCGCCCCACCCCGAGTGGCACAGCACGACGTTCTCGCCGGTCGGCATCTCGCGGGCCACCGCGTCAACGTCGGCGAAGGCCACCGTTCCCGCGTCGACGGGAGATGGCTTCCGTCCTGTGCCGCACTCACGTCGATGGTGACGTGTACCGGATAGACGCCGGCGGGAATGCGGACTGTGAGCCCCGAGCCCAGGTTCACGAACGGGTCACTCGCTTCAAGGCGCCCGCTCGGGACGTGGCGCTCGCCAAGGTCGTGAACCCGATGCGACCACCGAGTCCCAGGGACAACACCTTCGGTCAGAGCAGACATCCCGCCGTCGGGATCACTCGATGTGCCTCATCGCGACGCGCATGCTCAGGCTGTCGACGCCACGGCGGTACCAGTCGGCTCTGCCCGTCGCGTAGTGAAAGCCCATGCCCGTGATGAGGACTCGGCCCGGCGTCTTCGGCGTGATGGTCGCGATGATGTAGTCGGGACCCCTGAACGTGTAGCGGGTGCCGTCCACGATGGGCGTAATGGTGCAGTAGTGACGTCCGGTTCCTCGAAGGGACCCGATGACGGTGGGGTGCGGGATGTCGGACCGCGGATGGCAGGTGCTGACCCGGACCGTTGCCTGGGCCGAGTTCTCCGCGAGGTCCACGGTGGGCACCGACCGGAACGTGATCGGCGTACCGTCCGCGCCTCGCTCAGGAGAGGTGACTCCGAACGTCACCTGCGACTTGGCCAGCGGCAGCGGTCCCCACGACATGTCACCGCCTGCGTTGTCCGGCGTGAAGAGGTCGGGATGCGTCCACCAGCGCACTCCCAGGGCTCCGGCTGCCAGAGCCACCAAGACCAGAGCGCTGACGATCAGGCGCCGACGCAGGTGCTGGGTGGGAAGGGTCTCTGCTTCCTCAGCCTCAGACCTCGTCGCGTGCTGTTGGCTGACGCTCACGGCGTCATCGTCACACGCGGGAACGTGCCGCACCATGGCATCCGGCGATTCAGGACCTCGCGTGCAGCCACGCCAAGAGCGCAGGGTCCGTGTGCACCACGCCGACTCCCGGATGGCGCGGGAAGGGGGACTCGGCGTCAGCAAGGCCGATCGCTCGCTGCGCGGACTCGCGGGTGATGTCGGCTCGTCCCGCCGCCTCGCCCCAGCGAGCACGCGCCACCTCCCACTGGAAGTGGTTCGCCGGGAATGGCGAGTGACGGGTGGTTCTCCATGCCTCCAACAGCTCCCAGGCCTCGGCCAAGGATGCGGGCGTTCCTCTTCGGGTAAGCAGCTCGGCCAGCCAGACCTCGGCCATCTGGGTCGTCGCGTTGAGTGACGGATCCTCCATCAGCAGCTCGCGGTAGCGCCTCTCGGACTCGTCGGGGTCGGTCGCGAAGTCAAGGTCGCCGAGGTGCTCGAGGGTCGACCATCGATCGATCGAGGCTGGCGCGTCGCCCAGGACGCGAAGCCACAACTCGCGGGCCGCCTCCGAGTGCCCGGCCTCGATGAGTGCGAGTCCTTTGATGCGGAGGTACTGCGCTCGACTGGTACGACGTGCCCGCGCCAGGCGCCGTTCGAACTCAGCCTGGTCATCAGGGCCCCAACCCGGGGAGCGGAACCATTCGTCAGCCACCAGGCGACCCTAGGGTCCTCCACTCAGGAATCGGGCGATCGCTCCTGGAAGGTGCCCTGCTCTATCTCGTCGGCGAGCGCCTTCGCCCTCGCGCACGCGTCGTCGAAGGTGGCGAAGTCCATGTCGAAGAAGACCTCTGTCTGCTGGTCGCCCTCGACGCGGACCACCTTGACGACACCGTGGACCTCGGACTTCGCCGGCGACCGAGATCCGATCAGTCCCTGGAGCAGGGCGGCGAGTGGGTTGAAGCCGAAGGAGGGAGCGGCTGTGATCCAGTAGCGACGGCCAGTCGGATCGGTCGCCCACTGCAGGTGCGGGGGATAGTCGTCACGATCGACTGATGTCACGCATGCAGTATGGCTGCCTCCGCAGGTGAAGCAGCTCGACTGGTCAGTCGGCGTCAGTGCATGGGTCGGCGCGGGGCGGCTTGAGTGTCTGGGCTCAGGCCGCGGTCTGAAGGGATGTGCAGACTCCCCTCATGATGCGTTCTGTTCGACTGCTGGCCGGGTTCGCGCTGATCGCTGGAGGCCTGTCGGGGTGTGGCAACTCCGTCACGACCGACATCGTCGGGATGGCCGCGGTGGCTCGTGCCGATGACGGCAGCCCGGTGCTCGTGATCAAGGTCTGCAAAGGCCACATCGATACCGTCAGCATCTACGCGTTCCGTGACGGATTGTCGGCCGACCAGCCCAACCGGCTCTTGGCGTCGTGGACTTCTCATCATCGGTCCGGCAACACCATCGAGCTCCCCGTGAATGATCCCCCGGAGAGCTGGAAGCCAGATCCGTCGACCACTGGCCCCTTTCCCGTGCGAGGCAAACGGGGGTTCATCGTGCTCGCCCAGTCGTCCACCACGGACGCCGAAGTCACCCAAGTGAGCTTCCGAGGCCGCGAGCTCCGAGGATTGTCACCGGGACAGGTCCTGATCCGGGACTCACAGGTCTCGACCAGGGCGGCGTTCGACCACGACGCCTGCGCGGCGGACTGAGCACTTCACGCCGTACCAGCGCGTGTGGTTCGCGCTTCCGGAACTAGGAGCTCAGCATCGCGCCGCTGTGAACGTGCACGTGGAGATGCTTGGAGTCCTGATAGCGGCCCAGGTTGGTGAGCACAGCAGCGGCGCCGGTCCTTTCCTCGACATCCCGGGCGATGCTCTGCACCACGGTGAGGAGACGCCTCATCAGATCAGCATCAGCCTCGGTCACCGTGGTCAACGACGCAATGTGCCTCTTCGGGACCGCGACGATGTGCGTTTGCCAGAACGGACGTGTGTGCTGGAAGGCCAGGATGTGTTCGTCCTCGAAGACGATTTCAAGGGCCTGGGAGTGGGGGATCGCGACATCACAGTAGAAGTCGTCTCCCTCGTACCCGTGAAGCCCCGAGTGATCCTCCATGCCCAGACCCTATGTCTGGATTGGGTCTGCCCTTGGCGAACGGACACGGGCACTCCACAGCGCGCATCTACGTGGAGGTGGCTGAGAGGGTGTTGAGTACCCCCACCTGAGGGAGCGTCGCCGCCGCGCCGTAGCCGTGCTCCACCAGCCACCGGATCTCCATCAGGCTTCGCAAGGCCCAGTACGCGCGAACGACATCGACCTCGATGTCGCCCCCGTAGCCCGCGACGACGTCGTCGAGGTGCTCCGGGTGTGCGAGCGTCAGGGCCGCGAGGTCGTACATGGCATCGCCGACGCCGCCCTCGGACCAGTCCACGACGCCGCTCACCTCTTCTCCGTCGATGAAGACGTGAGCGATCTGCAGATCGCCATGGATGAACGCCGGTGTCCATGGCCGCAGCGCCGCCTCAGCCACCTCTCGGTTGCGCCGGACGACGTCCGGGGACACGACCCCGTTGGCGACCAGCCATTCACACTCCGAGTCCAGCAAGGGCGGGAACTCGATGGTGCCTCCACTGCCGGGGACCGGCCGCTGTTGGCACTGGCTGCTTGGCCAGGGCGGTGGCGGGGCGTTGTGCAGCACACGTACGACGGCGCCTGCAGCGACCCACGCCGCAGAAGGCGCACGCGAAGGTTGGCCGAGCACACCCAGCGGCGTTCCAGGAACTGCCGCGAGAGCGAGCACCGGCGGCTCGCGCCAGAGAACCTCGGGGGTGGGGAGCGGCACCAGCGTCATCACCTCGACCTCTCGGTCGATGCGTGCTTGATCCGCGTCGATCTTCAGGAACGCGTCACCGACGCGCAGGGTCACGCGCTCTGAATGGGCGACGACGACCTCGACGTCGTCCGCGTCGTCGGTCATCCGCCAAGACGACCGATCGTGCAGAGAACGCTCGCGAACACCGACTACCAGCCCCGGGTCCCGGGAGCGCCCTTGAAGGGACCGGTGACCCTGCTCGTGATCCAGCCCCCGTAGAAGTCGCCGTCCTGGGCGACGACGGTCTCGTCTCCCACCGTGCAGCGGTCCATCCGTCCGGGATAGAACGCGACGTGACCGGCGAGCGCCTCGTAGCCCGCGGTGGGCCGGGGGTAGTGCCACGCCGCCCGCTCGATGACGCGCCCGCTCTCGGAGGCGACGTCGAAGTACGACGCCGTTCCCTTGAACTCGCACCACGTCGTGCCGGAGACCGGACGCAGCAGTCCGGGCGCGACGTCGTTCGCCGGGACGTAGTAGACCGGTGGGTGGCTGGTCTCCAGGACGCGGAGCGAACGCCGAGTTTCCACCACGACCGCCCCGTCCAGCTCGACGACCACTCGCTCGTCCGACGGAACGACGATCGGCGGTCGGGGGTAGTCCCACACCGACTCGGTCATCGGAACGCCGTCGCTCACGATGCCATCATCGCTCACGAGAATGGGGCGATCGCACTCACACCTACGGCGGCGCGAACGGTGCGTTCCGGCCGCGCCTGGCTGTTCGAGATGATGCCCGGCGTGAATCACGAAGAAGTGCCCGCGGCGCTAGCCGAGAGCACCGCAGCCCTGTTTCTGAGCGTTCGTGGCCTGAGCGAGAACGACGTCCGAACGCCCTCGCTTCTTCCCGGATGGACACGCGCTCACGTGTTGGCTCACCTCGCGCAGAACGCGGAGGGCGGAGTCCGGCTGCTCACGTGATCGAGAGCGCCGAGGCGTTTGCCGATGCCGCGGCGAGGGTGCCTCGAGACAGGTGGCGGGCCATGGTGCAGTACACCGGGGGCCATGATCGACCGGCCACAGTGATCGTGCCCTCTCGCCTGGCGGAGGTGCTGTTCCACCACGTAGATCTGAATCTGGACTTCACGCCCGAGGATTGGCCGGGGTGGTTCGTTCGCGAACGCCTCACGCAGACCTGCAGGTCTCTGACTTCCCGAGGTGTCATCTTGACACCGCTACGTCTCACCGCGACCGACACCACCCTCGATGCAACGTTGGGTGTCACCGACCGGGCAAGCGGCGTCGTCGCAGGCAGGGAGCGGCGTCTCTTGGCATGGCTCTATGGCCGGTCTGACGGGAGTGACCTCTCGATTGACCCCCCGGGCCGGCTGCCGGAACTCCCACCGATCTACTGACCGCAGCTCGGTTCCATGGCGCAGTTGGCCCCGGCCCGTGGTCTCTTCGGCATACGCCTGTTGTGGGCGCGCTACGCAGGCTTGCGCGGCAAGGCGTCCCGGATGGTCGCCTCAACGATCGAGTAGTTGCCGTCGTGGCGGTGTAGTTGGAGCTGTTCCTTGGGTTGTAGGGGCGGCTGGCCCAGCAAACGTGGCCGCCGGCCGTGGTGAGGTTGGGCTGCGTGCACGAGGAACGGGTGGCAAAGATAGACATCCCCAGGCGACCCCGTGGCAAGAACGGTCGGCCTCTTCGCACTGGCTTCCTCGACGAGCGGCCCGATGGTCATCGCCGAAGCTCCGACCTCGCCGTACGGCTGGAGTACCTCGGGCACGTCGTGGTGAGAGCCGACGCGGATTCGTGTCGGTGCATCGCGCTCATCGATCTCGCTGAAGAGGAAGAGCATGAGGAGGACGCGATCCCTGGACCGCACGTTGGTCCAGTAGCCCGAGCCGTGGGGGGACTCGTAGCTGCCCTCGATGTGCCACCCCGCGTCGTTGGGCTCAACCTCGTGGGGAAATCGAATCGGAAACGAGCCCATGCCTCGTCGTGGCTTCCAGCGTCCACGTCCGACAAGTTGATCGAACGCCTCGGCCAGAACCGGCCGGTTGGCAGCCGCGGTGAAGGGTTCGTCCATCAGACCGCCCACCCACTCCACCGGGTTGCGCCAGGTCGCAGGGTCGGCGGGGACGGGCTCGATGGCCGCCCACAGGAGGTCAGCGCACTCCGCCGCAAGCGGTGCAGGCACCGCGCCCCTCATCAGAACGAATCCGTCGCTGACGAAGGAGCCGATCTCGGCGTCAGAGAGCACCGGGCCATCATCAGACGCTCGAGGTCGGAGCGCACCCGGATAACGGCGCGCTCATCGTTGGGTGAGTGCGATGCGACAACGCAGGCTCGCGGCGAACGACGCGCCCCTCCGCGGCGTCAGCGTTCCATTGCGAATCCATCACTTCTGTGGCGCTTGGGCCGTTGCCGGACTCACACTCACGCCATGCCCATCCGCGTTCTCGCGATGACGGTCGCAGCACTTGTGCTGGCTTCGTGTGGCTCCTCCAACAACAGCCACCAACGCGCCCGAGCTGCTGGCGATGGCGCACCGATCCTGTTTGGCGACGGGAACGGTACGACGTTCTACCCACGCGGCGCGCCCGCCGGAACTATGTCCGCCCAGTCCGCCTACAACGCGATGAGCCGCCAGGATCATCGCCCACCCAAGCCGATTCCGGGCAACGTGACTCCTCGATTCGGCCTTCTAACCAAGCGCGACACACAACCCTGGGCTTTCCTGACCCCTGTCTGGGCCTTCACGTTCAAAGGATGTGAGACGAGTGGCAACCCCACACCCACTCCCACGTGCATCGACTGGATATTCGTCGGAGCGTCGGATGGAAGGCGCCTTGGGTGGGCTACACAGCCCCTTTCCTAAGGACCGCGTAGCGCACGCTCATCGGCAGGTGGCGGCTTTCGATTCCACTGCGCCGGCTCGCGGCAGAATGACACATGAGCGCTGGTCGTCGCGAGAGGGTCACGTCGTCGAACTCAACCTGACCGGCAACACGCTAGGGGGGCCGTCATGACGCATTCGCGGGCCCAGGTCCACCGCATGTTCGAGCTGGTCGAGCCGATCGCGACGGTGAGCTTCAGCGGGCGGGTGACGGAGGCGTTCAGGGCGGTTGGACTGCGTGACTACTGGGACGGGTACTTCGCCGGGCGTGCCGCGCCGCTGGGCGCAGCGTCGGCGGAGGTGGTGCACGCCGTTTTCTACAACTTCGCCGATGGTGAGGTGGCGAGGCACGTGCCGTGGGTGTGGGAGCGCGTGACGCCTGAGGAGGCGTTGGAGATCCGCGAGCGGGCCAGCGCCGAGACTCTGCGCGAGCGCCTCAGAGAGCACGCGGTGTCGCCCGATCTCCCGCGGCTGGCTGAGCTCGCGATGCAGGCTGCGACCAGTGCGCCCACCGAGGGCCGGCCCCTGTACGCCGGGCTCCGAGCGTGCGCCGTACCTGAGGAGCCGGTGACGCGGCTGTGGCACGCAGCGAACCTGCTACGCGAATACCGCGGTGACAGCCACAACGCGGTTCTCGTCGCCCACGGCATCAGCGGCGGCGAGGGGCACGTGCTCTTCGCGTACTCGTTGGGGATGCCCGCCGAGGACTTCAGCCGGCTCCAGCACCTGCCCCGAGCGCACACCGCGTCGCTAGTCGCCGGACTTGAGGACCGCGGTCTCGTGGCCGGCGGGACCTTCACCGACGCCGGCCGCAACACCAAGGAGCGGATCGAGGCTGCCACCGACGATCTCGCGGCCCGTGCCTACGACGCGCTGAGCGCCGCCGATCTCGACGAGCTGGTCACAGGGCTCGAGGCGCTCCGGCTCCATTCCGAACCCCCGTCCTAGTCCGTAGGCTCAGACTCCATGCGGAGGTTCGGGGGTCTGTTGCCTTGGTCTTCCTCTCCTCGCGACCGCCGTCAGTGCAGTGATCGGGCTCCGCTTGAGCCATGACGACACCACGCGCCTGAGCGTGAGGATGACGATCTGGTCCCCGTGGTCCTTCAGCCGCTCTCCAGACGAAGATCTCCGCTCAGCGGCGTTGCTCGCGGCCGAGTGACGCACGTCAGCGCGGCATGAGCGGTGGCATCGAGGCGACGACTAGGTCGTGTCCTCGCCCCAGTGGTCAGCGGGCGGCTGGATGACGCAGAACTCATTGCCGTCCGGGTCGACTAGCACGTGCCATGTCCAGCCGAACTCAGAGAATGGCTCCGACGAGACGACCCGGGCACCGAGGCCGACGACTCGTGCCAATTCCGCATCGAGGTCAGGAGTGCGCAGGTCCAGGTGAACACGGGTCTTGGCAACCTTCGCGTCCGGCACCCGCTGCAGGAGTATCTCCACACCCTCACCGTCGACAGGAAGGAGGGTGCAGTACCTCGTACTGCCCCCACCCGCGTCGACGTAGCCGAGCGCTTCGGTCCAGAACTGTGCTGAGCGAGCGACGTCCGAGCAGTCCACGACAACGACCAGCTCTCCGCGCCCGGGCCCGTATCCCTGTCGCCTCCGTGTCACACTGGCGAACCTATCGAGCCCTACCGCTCAACGGCACGAGTGCTACGGCGGAATGACGCCGCCCTGACCGCGGCATGAGCGGTCGTTCCCGGCACGGCACCGTGCAGCGTTCGTGTCGTAAGCATCTGGCAGGGTCTGTGGGAGCCACGATTAGTTGGCGCAAGGTCTATTGCAGTTTGCGCCAGTCGCTCGAGCCTCCTGGCCGAAAAGGGCTCTGCCTCTCAGGGTGTCGCATGTGCCTAAACTCCGCACGCTAGGGCCACCCAAAGATGGCCCCATAGGTCGGGGATTCATCGTGAGGTTCGCTCATGCGCCATGGCGCTCCCGTGTCGCCTTCGTTCTCGGTTCCACTTTGCTTGTGGCTGGGCCGTTCGCAGCAGCGCCGGCGCATGCGGCGTTCCCTGGCAGAAGCGGTCTGATCGCCTTCATTCGAAATGGCAACATCTACACGTCGAGCGCAACCGGGGGGTCGGTCAAGCAGATCACCAAATCCGGCGGCCTGTCCGGTCCGCACTGGTCACCAGACGGTAAGCGGCTTGCCTATGCTGACGCCTCTGGGAATGTCTTTGTGCGGACGATGACGACTGGCCGCACAATCAAGGTCGGCACCGGCGCAGTAGGCGCCAGCGGGCCAGTGTGGTCAGGGGACGGTAGTCGGGTCGCCTGGATCGCCTACTACCCCGCGGACTCAGTTACTCCGTGCGACGAGGAAAGCATTGCCACCGCACCACGTGATGGAAGCGCCCCGGCAACCAGACTGGTCAACTACGACATCGGCGACTCGGACTGGTGCTCCTACCCGCCGAGCATCCAGATCGGAGGATGGTCTCCCGACAACAAGTCGATTCTGCTGACCGAGACCGACGGCCACCAAGGCATTGGAAAGGGCCTGTACCTGCTCAACCTGACAGCGGGTCGGATGACGCACCTGGTGGAGGTGAACTGCGACGGTGAAGACGTTCCGACGGGTGCGTGCACCTACCCGACCATGAGCCCCGCGACGTTCGGGCCAAAGGGGATCAAGATCCTGTTTTCGATGTCTGGCGGCTACGTCGACCAGGTCATCCCCCCGTTCTACTCCACAGTGCCTCGTGTGTACTCACTGGATGCGCCCACGGGCACCAACTTCCACCAGGTGAGTACCGGCTCGGGATACGACCCCGTTTCCTCACCGGACGGCTCGTGGGCGCTTTACACGACGGCTGCGGGTGTGACCACCAACATCATGAGAACGGGGTTGGACGCCACCAGTAAACCCAAGCTTCTGATAAAGAACGCCTCACAGCCCGATTGGCAGCCGGCTCATTGACGAGTAGACCTGGGTCAGTTCCAGGTCCTCATGGGTGAGACGGGCCGCAGGTTAGGTCTTGGACTTTGTGGGCAGGTGGCGCGCACGAGATCGGCCACCTCGCTGCCAACCCCTGCGGCGTGCTCCGACCCGAGTCCGCCCGGTGAGTAGGTCATGAAACACAGGTCCACCACGTAGTCGTCGAAGTCAACCGGGCCCACCAGTTCACGCGACTCGTGACAGACCGCGTTGTCGTCGCGTGATCTCCCGCCGACGTACATGCCTCCGACCTTCACAGCCACAGAGGCATCGTGACACCGCAAGGCGCTGGGACGATCGCTCATCAGCAGATGAGGGCGTCGGCTTTCGGCGGTATGACAATCCCTTTCCGCGGGCGGCCACTCACAGGTGTTTGCGCATGAGGTAGTTCACATGCCCGGGTGGGTAGTCGTCCTCGCGTCCGTAGACGAGATAGCCGAGGTGCTCGTAGAAACCAGGCGCCTGGAAGTCCCAGGTGTTGAGCTTGGCCCACGTGCAGCCGCGCGCCCGGGCTTGGTCCTCGACATCCTCGAGAAGGACCCGTGCGAGTCCCTGCCTCCGCACGCTCGGGTCGACCCACATCGTGTCGATCGTGAGCCAGTGCCACACGTCCACGGTGCTTCCCGTGCAGCCACCAAGGAGGCGGCCGGTGTCGTCCACCGCGAAGGCCTGGACCGGTCTGGCTCTGAGGTTGTCGGGTAGGAACCGTCGCCGAATCGCGTCCGAGGCAGCCTGGTTGTGTGCGACCAACTGGTCTGTCAGTTCGTCCTCAAGTGCCTCGTCCGGCTCGAGCGCGAGTCGCCACGTCATGACGCCCAGGATCCGCACCGAAGTGCCGCGAGGCAATGGGATTCGATCCGGACCATGTACGACGGAAGCCCGCCATCTCTTCAGGTGACAGCGGGCGCCATGCCGGGCGTGTGATCAGTCCCGGCATGGAGCAGCATCCACCCTGGCGCTTGGTGCTGAAACGCGGCCAGCAGAAGTAGCACGGCGATCAGGCAGCTGAACCAGAACACCGTGTACCTGATCCCGGTCGGGGGTCCGTTCTTGATTCGATTCCGCAAGACGAGGATCGCAGCGACCGATAGCGCCACGAAAACCAGCAGCACGATCGGATCGCTTGCAGTCACACGCCTATCGTGCCCCTTGGACAGGGCTCATCGCAGGCGGTCGACGGCCAGCCAATGGCCGAACTGACCGAGCAGTAATCCGGAACTGGCCCAGAAGAACCTGGAGGGTGCCATTCACAGCGCCGACTCGCGACGAAGTGGGCTACGTCTTTTGCATGGACTCGTGGGCCGTCAGGTGGCCGCCTGCAGGAGACGGCGGCCGAACCAGTCGTGCTGGTTGCGGACGCCCGGGAGGGCGAAGAAGTAGCCGCCGCCGACGGGGGAGATGTAGTCGACCATCGGCTCGCCGACGAGGCGGCGTTGGGTGGCTTCGAACTGCGTGTGGATGTTGCGGCAGAAGGCGTTGAACACCAGGCCGATGTCGAGGTTGCCGTTGCCGTCGACGCCGCGGTCGTAGTTGTAGCCGCGGCGGTAGATGCGTGAGTGGGCGGTCGCCGGGGTGCGCGGGTTGGCCAGGCGGATGTGCGCGTCGAGCGGGATCTTCGCGCCGTGGGGATCGTGGCGGTAGTCGGGGATGTCGTCCTCGTGCTGCATGCCGAGCGGGGCACCGTTGTCGCGGTAGCGACCGATCATCTGCTGCTGCTCGACCAGGGTGACCCGGTCCCAGAACTCCACGAGCGTCTTGATGATCCGGCACACGTGGTAGGTGCCGCCGGTGGCCCAGGCGGGCTCGCCCTTGGCGTGCGCGGCCCAGAGGAGCTGACGGCCGACGGCAGGGGTGTCGGCGTCCGGGTTGGCGATGCCGTCCTTGAAGCCGAGGTGGTTGCGGGGGATGCCGCTGGGTCGAGGAGGCGCTGAGGAGCCGTCGATCCGCCACCGCACCTGCATCCCGCCGCGGGTGTGCTTGAGGATGTCGCGGAGCGCGTGCAACGCGGTGTCGGAAGCACCGGCGCAGATCTGCAGGAGTACGTCGCCGCCGCACAGCTCCGGCTGCAGGTCGTCGTTGGGGAACGTCGTCATCGGCTTCAGGTGGCGCGGCTTGTGTGCGGCCAGGCCGAAGCGGTCGTCGAAGAGGGTGGAGCCGACGCCGACGGTGACCGTCAGCCCGTCGGGAGGTACGACGGGCCCGAGCGTCCCGCTGTCGGGTGGCGGTGCGCCGGGGCCGGGGTTGCGCGGCGTGCCGCCGGCGGTGAGGAAGCGAGTGCGGTCGGTGAGGGTCTGCAGCAGATCGCGGAGCTCGCCGCGTTTGGCGGCCGTCACGTCGAGGGCGACGAAGCACGCAGCCGGCTGGACCGGCGTCAGGATCCCGGCCTGGTGGTGGCCGTGGAACGGAACGGCAGGCATCCGGGCGTGCGGGTCGTGCAGGGGGTCGGGGTGCACCGGCTCGTCATGGCCGAGACGGCCGGCCGCCGCGGCCAGGGCGCCGAGGCTCGACCCAGCGACGAATCCGCGACGTCCGACGCTCACGTGTGTCCTCCGATCGGGAGCAGGGCCGGCACCAGCGCCAGCTTCTCGAGGGCCCCGCTGACGGCGGCGTTCACCTTCTCGCGCTGGGCCTGGGTCAGGTCGGAGAGGGCGGGATAGCTGCCGCCCGAGCCGAGAGCCGAGACGACGTGCGACAGGTGGTCGAGGCGCTTCCGGGTCGCGGCGACCAGGTGCGGGCTGCGCGGCTTCACCAGGGGAGCGAGCAGCCCGAGATCCTCACGCGTCGCGGCGACGTCTGCGGTCAGCGACGAGAGCGTCGTCCCGCTGCCGTAGTCGTCGTGCCCGGACAGCGAGTCGCGCAGGGCGTCCTCGAGCACCTCGTGGACCCGCAGGATCCACGAGCTCTCGGCGCCCTTCGAGGCCGGGAGCCATTTCCCCGTCGGCCGTGCGGCCAGTCGCCCGACGAGGGTCTCCAGCGTCGTGGTGTCGGTGGCGGCGGCGCTCAGGTCACCGGAGTCCCAGAGGTCCAGTTCCACCCGGTGGAACCCGGTGAACGCCGGGTCGCCGGTGCCGCCGGCCAGTCCGGCCGCCGTCCCGTCGATCCGCCCACCGAGCGGCCCGAAGGCGCCGTACGACGCGTTGTTCTGCCCCAGCAGCAGCCAGGACAGGCGCGCGTCGAGCCACGCGCTCTTGGCGGTCGCCAGGTCGCCGCCGGAGACAGCCGTGGAGAGATCGGCGACCTTCGTCTGCAGGGTGGCGATGCCGTCGGCGACGTAGCGGCGGTAGGCGCGGTACGGTCCGGCGATGTCGGTCTTGCTCAGCGGGGTCACCGGCGTGCCCGGGCCGCCGTACACGTTGTCGACCGGCACCTTCTCGGTCTCCGACACGTGGGGTGGCTTGCCGGCCAGGTAGCAGCCCCACAGGTACGGCCCCGGGCGGAGCCGCACGCGAAGAGTGCGGGTGGACCCGGGTCGCGAGTGCCGCAGGGTCTTCACGGTCCGGCCGGCCGGAAGCCGCACCAGATAGATGGTCGACGTGTGGTGGGAGTTGTTCCGGATCCGGAACCGGGTGCGGCCCTTGTTCGGGGCGTACCAATGCGGAGCGCAGGTCCGCTCACCGAAGGTGATCAGCTCCGAGTGCCGCCCCGAGTGCTGCCCTGCACGGGCCGAAGAACCGGCCGCCGCGCCGCCCGACGTGCCAGCGACCGTGACGGCGGCGCCCACCACCAGGCAGGTGAGCGCCGGCCGCAGGGCCAGCCGGAGCGACACGGCGACCGGTCAGCCCTTCTTGCGGGTGTAGATGTCGGAGCCGAACGAGTGCACCTGCGGCATCTGCGCGTCACCGAGGTGGTGCAGCTTGAAGATGTCCTCGACGCTGCGCAGGAGCGAGAAGTGGTTGTAGGGCTGGCTGCTCACGGTGCCGGGCTTGATGAACGGCGACAGCAGGACTGCGCCGACCTTGCCACCGCCGGGGCCGTAGACACCCGGCTCGTTCATGTTCGGGTGGGACGGGTCGTCGTACCCGAGGCTGTCGACCTCACCGCAGCACGCCGCGGCGTTCTCGTCGTGCCCGGACTCGTCCATCGTGACGATGATCAGGCCGTTCTTGCGGTACGCCGGCGAAGCCTCGATCCTCGGGATCCACTTCTTCAGGAACTGGTTGACCCGCGGCAGGCGACCCGGCGTCCCGTCCTGGCACTTGGGCCAGTCGTGGCCGTCGTAGCAAGTGTTGGGGCTGATGAAGCTGAAGCTCGGCGTCGTCGAGACCTTCTTCAGGTCGTGGGCGAGCGGCTTGAAGGACAGCACGTGGCCGTTGCACAGCTGCTTGTTCCCGATCACCGACTGGAAGTACATGAAGGGGTTGTGGCGCGTGGCGTAGCTGTCCTTCGCCGGCCCGGTCGAGTCGGTGAGGTCCTCGCTGTTGACCTTCGGGTGCCCGCACGCGGGGCCATTCTTGGTCATCACCGTCTTGTCGCGGTGGGGGATGTTGCCCATGTCCTGCATGTACGCACGCCAGGAGAGGTGCTTGGCCTGGAGCTGGTTGGCGACGGTCTTGACCGACTTCGGGTAGACACAGCCCTCACCGGAGAGCTGGTGGTACTTCGTCCACTTGTCGAAGTTCTCCCCGCCGAACTGCACGAACTGCGAGTAGAAGCCGCAGTCCTGGCCGAGCTCGTAGTTGCTGGCCTGGCCCGAGATCGCGGCGGTGTAGTTGTCGAGGCTGTCGTGCCCGGTGCCGTAGTAGTCCTGCAGCAGCGCGCCGTGCGCGACCATGTTCTTGGCGAGGTATGGCGCGTACTGCTTGCCCGGCGCGCCGAAGCTGTAGGCGTAGTTCTCGTTCTCGAGCATCACCACCCACACGTGCTTGATGGCCGGCGGCTTGGCGGCCGCTCGGGAGGTCGCGTGCGAGGCGGCCGGATCCTTCGAGCCGCCGGTCGCGGTGCTGGCCGCGGGGGAGGCGACCGACAGGCCGATCGCGATCGCAGCCGCGGCGCCGAACGTCGCGAGGGTCTTGGGGGCGGATAGACGGGTCATGACGTTCGCTCCTCGGGGTCAGCGTCGGCTCGGTTCTAGCAGATTGCCAACAATCTGACAAGCGGCGAATAGGATTGTTGCGTCAGAAGCGTCGCAGGCGTGTGTGACCGATGGCCGCCACTGCGGCGACCGGCCCCTGTCGTGCGAGTGAACGCTCGCCTGGACGAGCGCCGCGCGGATCAGCCCGCGGGGCTGTCGTCGATCTGCGCCTCCGGGGCGCACGCGGCCAGGTCGCGCAGGAAGCCCGGGTAGCTCGTCGCGACCGCGTCGAACCGGTGCACCTCGACCGGGCCACTCGCCGCGAGCGCCGCCACCGCGGCGGCCATCGCGATGCGGTGGTCGCCGAAGCTGTCGACCGTGCCGCCGGTGAGCCGACCGCCGGTGACCTCCAGGCCGGCTGGCTGCTCGACCACCGCGATCCCGAGCGCACCCAGCATCGCCGCGACCGTGGCCAGCCGGTCGGTCTCCTTGACCCGCAGCTCGCCTGCGCCGCGGAACGTCGTCGTCCCCTCGGCGAGCGCGGCGGCCACGGCCAGGACCGGGATCTCGTCGACCAGGCCCGGCACCTCCTCGGGCTCCACGTCGGTGGCGCGCAGCTGCGCGCCGCGCACCGTCACGTCGTACGACCCGGGGGACGTCGGCTCGGTCTCCAGCTCGGCGCCCATCCGGAGCAGGACGTCGACGAAGCCGCGCCGGGCGGGGCCGAGGTAGAGGTCGCGGACGGTCAGCTCGCTGCCGGGCACCGCCGCCGCGATCGTGAGCCAGAACGCCGCCTGCGAGGGGTCGCCCGCGACGTGACAGTCGAGCGGCGTGAGCGTGGACGGCTCGACGGTCGTGGTGGTGCCGTCCACGGTGACCCGGCCGCCGCGCGCGGCGAGCATCTCCTCGGTATGGCGCCTGGTCACCGACGGCTCGTGGACCGTCGTCGACCCCTCGGCGTACAGGCCGGCGAGCAGCACCGCCGACTTCACCTGGGCCGAGGCCACCGGCGAGGTGTACTCGATGCCGCGCAGGCCGCCGCCGTCCACGACCAGAGGTGCGAAGCGGCCGTCTTCGCGGCCGTCGACCCGGGCTCCCATCAGACGCAGGGGCGTCGCGACCCGGTCCATCGGACGCGAGCGCACGGACTCGTCTCCGTCGAGTCGCGTGCGGAACGGCAGGCCGGCGGCGATGCCGGTGAGCAGGCGGATGCCGGTGCCGGAGTTGCCGAGGTCGAGGACGCCGGCGGGCTCCGAGAGCGAGCCCCCGGTGACGACCACCTCGCCGTCCTGCTCTGCCACCTCGGCGCCCAGCGCTCGAACCGCCGCGAGCGTGTGGCGTACGTCGGCGCCGTCGGACAGGCCGGTGATCCGGCTCGGGCCCTCGGCGAGGGCCGACATCATCAGTGCCCGGTGGGAGATCGACTTGTCACCGGGCACGCGCAACGTGCCGCTCAGCGTCGCTGGTCCGGTGATCGTGATGGGTACCATACGGTCGGCAAGGTACCCCGGCCTGCCCGGCCGGACGACGACGTCTCAGGAGGACCGCGGGTGACGACTCTGCCCTCCGACGGTGCATCGCTCGAGCCGCTGCAGCTGCGCAGCACGCCCGAGCTGATCGCCGACCGACTGCGGGCCGAGATCCTCAGCGGCGCCTTCCAGCCCGACGCCCAGCTGTCGGAGGTCGCCCTGGCCACGCAGCTCAAGGTGAGCCGCGGCCCCATCCGCGAGGCGATGCAGCGCCTGATCCAGGAGGGCCTGCTGCGCGCCGAGCGCAACCGCGGCGTGTTCGTCGTCGAGCTCGACGAGGTCGACGCCCGCGACGTCTACCTCGCGCGGTCGGCGGTCGAGCGGACCGCCGCCGAGATCGTGACGACGGCCGCAGACGGCGCGACGTTCGACGAGCTCGAGCGGGTGCTCGACCAGATGGCCGAGGCGGAGGGGCACGACTGGACCGAGCTCATCGGCCACGACCTCGCCTTCCACCAGACACTCGTGGACGCCGCCGGGAGCCCGCGGCTGACCCGGATGTTCCGTACGCTGATCGCCGAGACCCGGCTGTGCATGCTGCGCCTCGAGCCGTTCTACGGCGAGCGCGGCGAGGTGCTCGCCGAGCATCGCGGGATCCTCGACGCGATCCGGTCCGGTGACCAGGAGACCGTCGACCGCCTGGTGCGCGTGCACATGGAGGTCTCCGCCTCGCGCCTGTCGCCGGCCGGGGAGTGACTGCCGGCTCCGGGGTGACCGGAGGCGGCCCGCATGTCGTCGCCGTCGTCGTCACCTTCAACCGGCTGGAGCTGCTGCGTCCGCTCGTGGCCGCGCTGGTCGACGTACCCGGCGTCGCCGAGGTGCTGGTCGTCGACAACGCGTCAACCGACGGCACGGGAGAGTGGCTCGCCTCGCTCGGCCAACCGACCGTCCACGAACGCACGCTCGACCACAACTCGGGCGGTGCCGGCGGGTTCCACGACGGCCTCGCGTGGGCGGTCGAGAGGGACGCCGACCTCGTCTGGCTGATGGACGACGACGGCATGCCCGACCCCGAGTGCCTCGACCGGTTGCTCGCGCACGAGGGGGAGCTGGACTTCTGGGGTCCGGTCGTCGTCGACCAGGACGACCCGGAGCGGCTGGTGTTCCCGATCCGGCTCCCCGGTGGCACCCGCGTGGTGCACGCGATGTCCGACGTACGCCGGGCCGCCAGCGGCGGGCTGATCCGCGGGATCGTCATCCCGTTCAACGGCGTGCTCGTCACGCGGGCCCTGGTCGAGCGGATCGGGCTGCCGCGCGCGGAGTTCTTCATCTGGGGCGACGACCACGAGTACCGCCTGCGCGCCGAGAAGGCCGGTGCGCGCGTCGCCACCGTGGTCGAGGCGCAGGTGCGGCACCCGTCGGTCGGGGCGCTGGGCACGCCCATGGCCTTCGGCCGCACGACGTACAACGACACGCCGAGCGACCTCAAGCACTACTGCATGGCGCGCAACAACCTGCTCAACCTCCGCGAGTACGCCGGCACCGCGCACGCGCTCGCGTTCGTCGCCAAGACCTTGTGGTTCTACACGTTCACGCGGCGCGACCTCGGCCGGATCCGGCTCAGCGTGCGGGCCTGGCGTGACGCGCTGAAGGGCGATTTCAGCGGGCATGAGAGGTTCCTGGCGTGAGCGGCGAGTCGGTGGCGGTGGTGGTCGTCACCTACAACCGGGCCGATCTGCTGGGCCGGCTGCTCGACGGGCTGACCGCCCAGACGCACGAGCCGGACACCGTCGTCATCGTCGACAACGCGAGCACCGACCACACCCGCGACGTTCTCGACCACCACGTGGCCGCGGGCGGCCTGCGGATCCAGCGCATCCATCTCGACTCCAACACCGGTGGGTCCGGCGGGTTCCGTGCGGGGGTCGAGGCGGCGTACGACCAGGGCTTCGACCGGATCTGGCTGATCGACGACGACGTCGTACCGGCGCCGGACTGCCTGGCCCTGCTGATGGCGCAGGACGAGGCCTGCGTGACGTCGGTGCGCGAGGACACGCACGGCCGGCTGGTCGAGAAGGCCGCCACGGACTTCGACCTCACCCGGCCCTGGGTGGTGCGGCCCAAGCGCGCCAGCGTCGAGACGACGTACGGCGACCGGTCGGCGATGCCCGAGCGGGTCGAGCTGCACAACGTGGCCTTCGAGGGGTTCCTGGTACGTCGCGAGGTCGTCACCGCGGTCGGGCTCCCCGACGACTCCTTCTTCATCTTCTACGACGACACGGACTTCGCCCTGCGGGCCCGTCGCGCCGGCTACCGCATCTGGGCCGTGCGCGACGCCGTTCTCGTGCGACAGCTCGACTTCGACCAGCAGCACGCGCTGGACACGTGGAAGGGCTACTACATGTACCGCAACCTCTTCGCGGTGCACTTCCGCTACGGCGACAACGCGCTCGTGCGCGCCAAGCCCTACCTGATCACCGCCGCCGTCGCTCTCGTGAGCCCCGTGCGCGGCCGGGCCGCCGAGTCCCGCAACGTCGTCCGCGCCCTCCGCGACGCGCGCAAGATGCGCACCCCACCCACCCCCCGCTGATCGGCGCCGCCCGATCTGGAAGAAAACGCGGACGAAGTCGGCGACACGCCCGGGCGCACTGCCGTTTCGTCCGCGTTTTCTCGTGCGAGGGCCGCTGGCGGGGCCGGGGCGGGGATTCCCGGTTCGCCGGGGTGGGCTCGGTAGACTGGCGGGCCTCGACCTGATCAGGAGTTTCGACCTTGTCCAAGCCCGACCTCGTCGTCGTCGGGTCCGGCTTCTTCGGTCTCACCATCGCGGAGCGGTGTGCCAACGAGCTGGGCCTCGACGTCCTCGTGCTGGAGCGGCGTCACCACCTCGGGGGCAACGCCTACAGCGAGGTCGACGCCGAGACCGGCGTCGAGGTGCACGTCTACGGCGCCCACCTGTTCCACACCTCCAACGAGCGGGTGTGGGAGTACGTCAACCGGTTCACGTCGTTCACCCACTACCAGCACCGCGTCTTCGGGCAGTACGACGGGCAGGTCTACTCCCTGCCGATGAACCTCGGCCTGATCAACCAGTTCTTCGGTCACAGCCACACCCCCGACGAGGCGCGCGAGCTGATCGCCAAGCAGGCCAGCGAGTTCGAGACCGACGCCGCGCGCAACCTCGAGGAGAAGGCGATCAGCCTGATCGGCCGCCCGCTCTACGAGGCGTTCATCAAGGGCTACACCGCCAAGCAGTGGCAGACCGACCCGACCGAGCTGAGCGCGGACATCATCACCAGGCTCCCGGTCCGCTACAACTTCGACAACCGCTGGTTCAACGACACCCACGAGGGCCTGCCGACCGACGGCTACACCGCATGGCTGACCCGGATGGCCGACCACCCACGCATCGAGATCCGGCTCGAGACCGACTTCTTCGACACCGCCAACGGCCTGCGCGAGCAGTTCACCGGCCAGGTGCCGATCGTCTACACCGGTCCGGTCGACGAGTACTTCGACCACAGCGAAGGCCGCCTGTCGTGGCGCACCGTCGACCTGGAGGCCGAGGTCAAGCAGGTCGACGACTTCCAGGGCTGCGCGGTGATGAACTACAACGACCAGGATGTGCCGTGGACCCGCATCCACGAGTTCAAGCACTTCCACCCCGAGCGCACCTACATCCCGGGCAAGACCGTGATCGTGCACGAGTACAGCCGCTTCGCCGAGGAGGGCGACGAGCCGTACTACCCGATCAACACCGCCGACGACCGCGCCATCCTGCTGCGCTATCGCGAGCTGGCCAAGGCCGAGCCGCAGGTGCTGTTCGGCGGTCGCCTCGGCACGTACAAGTACCTCGACATGCACATGGCCATCGGCTCGGCGCTGTCGATGTTCGACAACAAGCTCCGCCCCCACTTCGCAGGCGACGCGGAGCTGACCTCCGGAGGTGTCGATGAGTAGACGTGTCCTGCAGCGACTGGTGCTGCCGGCCGACAAGGACGTCGACGTCCTCCCGTTGTACGTCGACCCCGACGCCGTGGTCCTCGACGCCGACAAGTACGTCGTCGGCGGCAACCAGGGCGCCAAGGACTTCAACGCCGCGCAGATCCGCCAGTCGATCTCCTCGGGCCACACCATCCACCCCGACCAGATCACCAGCCGGTACTCCGTGCGCCTGGAGCCGGGGGAGGACCTCTCGTTCGGCACCTACTTCAACGCGTTCCCCGCCAGCTACTGGCGCCGGTGGACCGTCGTCGACGACGTCCGGCTCACCGTGACGCTGACCGGAGCCGGCGGCGCCGTGACGGTCTACCGCTCGATGGCCAACGGCCGGTCGCAGCGCGTCGACTCCGCGAGCACGGGCTCCGACGCCAAGGGTGAGTTCACCTTCGACCTGCCGCTCAAGCCGTTCGTCGACGGCGGGTGGTACTGGTACGACGTGGTGGCCGGCGAGGAGCCGGTCGGCGTCGAGGCGGTCTGGGACGCCGAGGTGCCCGACGATCGGCTGGAGCCGGGCAGCCTCACCATCGCGATCACGACGATGAACCGCCCCGACTACTGCGGGAAGCTGCTCTCCCAGCTGGGCGCCGACCGCGACCTCTTCGGCCTGCTCGACGAGGTCCTCGTCATGGAGCAGGGCACGCAGAAGGTCCTCGACTCCCCGGAGTTCCCCGGTGCCCAGGAGGCGCTGGGCGACAAGCTCCGGGTCATCGAGCAGGGCAACCTCGGCGGCTCCGGCGGCTACGCCCGCGGCCAGTACGAAGCCGTCCGCAAGGGCACCGCGACGTACGCGATGATGATGGACGACGACGTCATCTGCGAGCCGCAGAGCATCATCCGCGCCATCACCTTCGCCGACCTCGCACGCCGGCCGACGATCGTCGGCGGTCACATGTTCAGCATCTACGACCGCGCCGTCCTGCACTCGTTCGGTGAGATCGTCCAGCGCTACAAGTTCTGGTGGCGCTCGCCCGAGACCGTCCTCAACGACTGGGACTTCGGCGCCCGCAACCTCCGCTCGGCCCGCTGGCTGCACCGACGGATCGACGTCGACTTCAACGGCTGGTTCATGTGCGTGATCCCGCTGCAGACCCTGCGCGAGATCGGGCTGTCACTGCCGATCTTCATCAAGTGGGACGACAGCGAGTTCGGCCTGCGCGCCTCCGAGGCGGGCTACCCGACGGTGACCTTCCCCGGTGCGGCGGTGTGGCACATCCCGTGGACCGACAAGAACGACGCCCTGGACTGGCAGGCCTACTTCCACCACCGCAACCGGCTGATCGCGGCGCTGCTGCACTCGCCGTACCCGAATGGCGGCTCGCTGGTGCGCGAGTCCTTCTCGCACACGCTCAAGCACCTCGTGGCGATGCAGTACTCCACCGCCGAGCTGCGCCACAAGGCGATCGAGGACGTCTTCGCCGGCCCCGAGCTGCTGCACCGCGAGCTGCCGACCAAGCTCGCGGAGGTCAACGCCTTCCGCAAGCAGTGGAGCGACGCCCAGCTGGAGCCCGACCGCGAGGCGTTCCCCGTCGTACGCCGGACCAAGCCGCCGCGCCGGGGCAAGGACGAGAACGTCGTCCCGACCAAGCTCTCGCTGCTCAAGACCGCCGCGCTGGCACCGATCCGTCAGCTTCGTCCGGTGCGGCCGATGGCCGAGGAGTACCCCGAGGCCGAGATCGCCGGCATGGACAACAAGTGGTACCGCATCACCTCGCACGACTCCGCCGTCGTGTCGATGCCCGACGGCACTGCTGCCGCGCTCTACCGGCGCGACCCCGAGCACTACCGCGACCTCCTCAAGCGCAGCATCGAGATCCACCTGCGGCTGCGTCGCGAGTGGGACGACCTCGCGGCGCGCTACCGCGACGCGCTCGGCGAGATCACCTCGCCCGAGGCGTGGGAGGAGACGTTCCGTCCGTGGAGTGGCGCCGGTGAGTGAGGCGACGAGCGAGACGCCCGCGCCCCAGCGCGTACGGCCGGTCGACGCACCCCTGCGACCGCCGTGGTCGGAGCAGGGGCTCTTCGAGGTGTTCCGGCACCGCTACATCCTGAGCCTGCTGGTACGCCGCGAGATCGCGGCGCGGTACCAGGGCTCGGTGCTCGGGCTGATGTGGTCCTACGTCAACCCGCTCACGCAGTTCTTCATCTACTACTTCGTGATGGGGATCCTCTTCGGCCGCGCGCAGCGCACCGAGGACTTCGCGGTCCACGTCTTCGCCGGCCTGATCATCGTCCACTTCTTCACCGAGACGATGAACGCCGGCACGCGCTCGATCGTGCGCAACAAGACGCTCGTGCAGAAGATGGCCGTGCCCCGCGAGATGTTCCCGGTGGCCTCGATGCTGGTCTCGCTGTTCCATGTCGGGCCGCAGGTGATCATCCTGCTGATCGCGACCTGGCTCTCCGGGTGGAGCCCGGACCCGATGGGGCTCGTGCTCGGGGTCATGGGACTGCTCATCAGCATGACTCTGGGCACGGCGCTGGCCCTGATGTTCAGCGCGGCCAACGTGTTCCTGCGCGACATCTCCAACGCCGTCAACGTGCTGAGCAACTTCGTGCGGTTCGGCTCGCCGATGATGTACCCCTACGTGCTGGTCGCCCAGCGCTTCCACCACCACACGGCGCTCTACCTCCTCAACCCGATCACCGAGGCCGTGCTCTCCTTCCAGCGCTGCTTCTGGGTCGGCGCCAACCGCAACCCCGCGCACACCATCGCGGTCGACATGCCGCCGCACCTGTTCTGGCTGTCACTGCGTGCGCTCGTCATCAGCCTGGTGATCCTCGCGATCGCGCAGTCGACGTTCTCGCGGCTGGAGCGTCGGATCCCGGAGCGTCTGCTGTGAGCGCCGGCAACGGGCACGACAACCGGTCGATCGTCGTCCGCCACGTCTCGAAGAACTTCACGCTGCGCTACCACCGGACGCTGAAGCAGATGAGCGTCGCGATGCTGCGCCAGCAGGACCTCTCCGACTCCTTCCTGGCCGTCGACGACGTGTCCTTCACCGTGCGCCAGGGCGAGTCGATCGGGCTGATGGGGCTCAACGGCTCCGGCAAGAGCACGCTGCTGAAGATGATCAACGGGATCATGCGGCCCGACCGCGGCAAGGTGCTGACCCGCGGCCGGATCGCCGGGCTGATCGCCACCGGTGCCGGCTTCCACCCGCAGCTGACCGGCCGCGACAACGTCTACCTCAACGCCGCGATCCTCGGGATGACCGAGGCGGAGACCCAGCGGAAGTTCGACGACATCGTGGAGTTCGCCGACATCGGCCGCTTCCTCGACTCGCCGGTCGGCCACTACTCCTCCGGCATGTTCGCCCGGCTGGGCTTCGCGGTCGCCATCCACGTCGACGCCGACATCTTCCTGGCTGACGAGGTGCTCGCCGTAGGCGACCGCCCGTTCAAGAAGAAGTGCCTGGCCAAGATGCAGGAGATCCGCGACAGCGGCACCACGCTGTTCTACGTCAGCCACGCCACCGGCAGCGTCCGCCGGATGTGCGACCGCGTGCTGGTGCTCGAGAAGGGCCGGCTCGCCTTCGACGGCGACGTCGACGAGGGGATCAAGTTCCTCCACTACGACGACGACACCGAGAGCGCCCTCGACATCGAGGAAGAGATGGACGCCGACGAGGAGATGGGCGCCGACATCTGAGTCGGCCCGACTGACCCTCGTGACCTGCGCCGCCCTTCTGGCGAGAAAACGCGGACGAAAGCGCCCTGTTGCCCGGGCGAGTCGCGATTTCGTCCGCGTTTCCTCCGGAAAGCCCGGCGGGAGCTGCGCTGGTGGGGGAGGGTGAGAATCTGTCATTCGTCGGCGTGTCGACTGGAAATTACAGTCATGTAGTTACTCAGGACTTCTTCCTGTCTCGTGTGACTGGTGTGAAACTTGCTGCTCGTGTGACTTCCTTCCCCGCACACTTGGAGCAGCCGCGTGTCCCCCAACCGCAGTCGGTTCGTCACCGCCTGCCAGCAGTTGCTGGCGCTCGGTGTCGTGCTCGCGGCGCTGACGCCGGCCGCCAGCGTGGTCACGCTGGACGTGGTCGGGACCGCCACTGACGGGTCGTCGGGAACCGGCGCAACGACCGGTACGACGGGCGCGGGCGCCGCGCTCTCGGCGTACACCGCCGAGGCCGTGCGCGACTCCAAGGTGCCCACGGCCCCGGTGAAGGCCCACGTCCGCGAGGTGTCCCTGACGGCTCGGGCCGACGTCGCCGGCCGCGCGCTCGTGACCCGGTCGGCGCGGGTGGTGCCCGGACGTGGTGGTGCGAGTCGACTGACGACGACGCCCCAGCGGGTCACCGGCTTCGGCGAGGTCGGTGTCACCTGGGCGCACGGGACCGCGATCCCCGAGACCGACCTCAGCGTGCGGGCGCGGACCCGTACGAATGGCGCGTGGACCGCGTGGTCGACGGTGCCCTACGACCCCGAGCACGGGCCCGATCCCGGCTCGGCCGAGGCGCGGCACGCCCGGCCCGGCACCGACCCGGTGCTGGTCGGCAAGGTCGACGACGTGCAGGTGCGGGTCGTCTCGACGCGTCCGCTCCCGGCCGACCTGAAGCTCGCCGTGATCGCGCCCGGCCACGCCCGGCACTCCGCCGAGGAGCCCGCGGCGATCGACACCAGCGCCCTGGACGGAAACGCGGGCCAGGACTCGGTGGCCGACGCCGCCGCAGCCGAGACGGGGGCGGCGACAGGCGACAGCGCGTCCCTGGCCGCGGCGGTGTTCACGCCGCGCCCGGTGATCTACTCCCGCGCGCAGTGGGGAGCCGACGAGAAGATCCGCGAGAAGTCCTCGCTCCACTACGGCGACGTGCACGCCGGCTTCGTGCACCACACGGTCAACGCCAACGACTACACCCGCGCCGAGGTGCCCGGCCTCCTGCGCAGCATCTACGCCTACCACGTGAAGTCACGGGGCTGGAGCGACATCGGCTACAACTACCTGATCGACCGATTCGGCCGGATCTGGGAGGGCCGGTACGGCGGGGTCGACCGGCCGGTGGTCGGCGCCCACACCCAGGGCTACAACGACGACGCGTTCGCCGCCTCGGCGATCGGCAACTACCAGATCGCCAAGCCGAGCAAGGCGATGATCCAGGCGTACGCCGCGCTGTTCGCCTGGAAGCTCTCGCTGCACGGAGTGGACGCCTCGTCGACCCACCAGTGGGTGACGTCGCGCTGGTTCGAGGCGATCAACGGCCACCGTGACGCCGCGTCGACGCTGTGCCCGGGGCAGTACCTCTACGACAAGATCCCGCGGATCCGGAAGCTCGCCGCGGCGGCCCAGCGCGGGTGGACCGGCCGCCAGCTGGAGTCGAACCTCGCCTCCACTCCCGCGCCCGACATCGTCGTCCGTCGGGCCTCGGACGGCGAGGCGTTCGTGGTGCCGACCGGCGGCCTCATCCACTTCCCGGCGGCCGTGACCGTCGCGTCCGGCGCGTCCGGGGCCACCCAGCTCGCGGTCACCGGGGACATCACCGGTGACGCGCGGAGCGACCTGCTGGTACGTCGCGCCGACGGCTCGGTGGAGGTCCGGCCGGGACAGTCAGACGGGACGTTCGCGGCGGCCTCCCAGACCCTGAGCGCCTTGTCCGGCGACGACCAGCTGGTCGCCGCGGGCGACCTCAACGGCGACGGTCGCTCCGACCTGGCGGCCCGGGTCCCGGCGTCCGGGAAGCTCGTCGTCCTCCTGCAGAAGGCGGGCAGCGGCTTCAACCGCGTGCGCAGCGGCGGCTGGGGCTCCTACGACCTGATCTCGGCTGCGGGCGACCAGAACGGCGACGGCCGTGCCGACCTCGTGGCCCGCGACGCCGCCGGCCACCTCTGGCTGCGACCGGGCCGGGGTGACGGGACCTTCGGTGCCGCCGTCCAGGTGCCCGGTGCCTTCGGCAAGTACGACGTGATCGCCGGCGCCGGCGACCTGAGCCACGACGGGCTCGCCGACCTCCTGGTGCGCGAGCGGAAGTCCGGCGACACCTACGTGCTGCCCGGCCGCGGAGACGGGACCTTCTCGCGTCGGCTCGGTCCGATCACCCGATTCGCCGGCGCTGCGCAGATGGCCGTCGGCGACGTGTCGGGGTCGAAGGCCGCCGACGTGCTCGCCCTCGACGGCGGGAAGGTCAAGGCCTTCGTGAACTCCGGCGGCTTCGACCTGGGCAAGCCGATCGACACGCACGCGAACTTCGGACACGCCGACCGGATCCTGGTGGTCGGTGACTGGGACCGCGACGGCCACGGCGACGTGGTCACGCGGCAGGGAGCCCACGGAAATCTGGTGCTCTGGCGCGGCGACGGGCACGGCCGGCTCACCCGGTCGGCGGTCCTGGGCACCGGGTTCGACACGGTCGGCAAGCTGGCCGCCGTCGGCGACATGACCGGTGACGGCTACCCCGACCTGGTCGGCCAGCCCCGCAAGGGCGTGCTCATGGTCTACCCCGGCAAGGGCACCGCCGGGCTGAAGAAGGCCTACCCGGTGTACGGCGCGATCGCGAAGGGCACGCCGATCGGTGTGGGTCGGTGGGATGCCGACGGTGCACCCGACAGCCTGCTGCGGCGTGGCGGCTCGGTGCTCCTGCTGCACGGGAACGGTCCGGGAGGGCTGCACTCGCCGGCCAAGCTGCCGGGCGACCTCGCGTCGTACGACTGGACGATCGGGATCAGCGACCTCCAGCTGACCGGCCACCCGGACCTGATCGTGCGGACGAAGGGCGGCGGTCGGCTCTACGCCATCCCGGGCACCGGGACCGGTCTGAAGAAGCCGGTGTTCCTGGGCGGCGGCTTCGGCGGCTACGACCTCGCCGGCTAGACCCGCTCGGACACCTTCTCGTCGCTGGCGATCGCGTCGAGTCGATCGGGCGAGACGTGCGCGACCAGGACGAGCGAGCCGCCGGTCGCCAGCGCGGTGACCAGGGCTCCGACGCCCGAGGCGGACGCCGGGTTGGTCTGCGAGAGAACCCGCCGGCCCGCACCGTCGCGAACCCAGAGCTGGGCGTGCGTCACGCCCGCGAGGGCTGCGTCGTCGTCCGCGGGCTCGGGATAGGCGACGAAGGTGTCGGGCTGCGACCAGACCTCGAGTCCGAGGTCGTGGACGCCGGGTGGCACGCCGTCGGGGAAGCGGCCGGCGAGCGGTTGCAGTGCGGTGGCGACGACCGGGATCCGGTCGGCCTCGGCCGACCAGCGGGCCAGGCCGGAGGGACCGGTCACGACGGCGTCGGCCTCGCCGTCCCAGACCACCTCGATCCCACTCGCCCAGGCGGCTCCGAGCACGACGGTGCCGAGCCAGTGGCTCTCCACGTCGACGAGCAGCCGGCTGCGGCCCTCGAGGTCCAGCTCCTCGACCAGGAGCGAGGCGACCTTGGCGACCCAGTTCGCCCAGGTCGTGACCGAGAGCTCGGTGCGTTCGCCGGTGGAGTCGTCGTAGAACGTGACGAGCGGTCGACCGGGATCGGTCGCGAGCAGACCGGACAGCAGCTGGGGGAACGTCGTCACGAACCCTCGAGCCCGAGGGCGGTGTTGACCCGGGTGCTGGAGTCGACCTTGTCGAAGCCGCCGATCCCGTAGATCAGACGGATATCGTTGCGCCGGGCGGACTCGGCCTCCTCGGCCGGGAGGCTGTCGACGTCCTTGCGGTCGCCGCCGTTGCAGAACTCCAGCTCGGTGTCGGGGAACGTCTCGCGGACCAGGTCGAGGGTGCGCTCCAGGCCGGGTCCCTCGTCGACGGCGAGCAGCACCGCGTCGACCATGCGCAGGGCGCTGACGATGCGCACCCGGTCGGCCTCGGACTGGATGACCTTGCCCTTCTTCAGCACCTGCTGCACGTCGTTGTTCACGACCACCACGAGGTAGCCGGTCCGGCTCCGCGCCGACTCGAACAGGTCGAGGTGCCCCGGGTGCACGGGATTGAAGTAGCCGCTGACGACGGATGCCCGGGCGGGGCGGTCGGACGGGTTCACGCAGGGCTCCTCGGTGAAGCGGGCGGCGTCGAGCCGCGACCCTACCCCGCGACGCCCGGGCGGAGCCGCAGCTGCGACGTCCCTGGGACGTCGGAGCCCGAGTCGGTGACCCGCCAGCCGTGGGCGTACGCCGCGACCTCGGCCACCCAGCGCACGCGCTCGCCGTCGGGCCCGGGGGTGACCACCAGCTCTCCGGCGTGCACGGCCACCTCGACCCCGGTCAGCTCCGCGAGCAGCACGCGCAGCTCGTCGGACGCGGCCGGTGCACCGAAGGCCGTGCTGTCGGAGCCGGAGCCGCGCAGGGCGGTGAGCACGGCCTCACGCGCGCCGAGCCCGAAGAGGTCGCCGCCCTCGGGCCGGAGCAGCGCTAAGGCTCCCGGTCCGTCGTCGTCCCGGTCGAGCACCAGGTCGTCGCGGCCTCGGATGACCGCGAACGGGCGACGGCCCAGCTTGCCGGAGGCCAGCTCTGCCGCGCCGGCGAGCTCGTCGGCCACGGCCGGCGCCGTCACGGCGAGGACGTTGCCGTAGGGGTCGGCGCGGCCCGCGAAGCTCTCGACGACCTGCAGCCCGGCCGCCCCGATCGCGATGTCCGTCTGGCCCTCGCGCCAGGGTCTTCCCGCGGTGTCGGTGACGAGCACGGCGACGTTGGTCCCCGTCCGCTCGGCGACGTCGCGTCGCAGCCGGCGGGCGCTGGCGTCGGGGTCCTCCGGCAGGAGGAGCACCCGCCCGGCCTCGACGTTCGAGGCGTCGACGCCGGCGGCGGCCATCGTGAGCCCGAGCCGGTTGACGACGATGGACAAACCGCCTCGGCGCGCGACCAGGCGGCGGGTCTCGCGCGCGATCGCCTCGGCGCGGCTGCCGGCCTCGACGCGGCCCTCGGCCTTGCTCACGATCTTGCTGGTCACGCAGACGACGTCCCCGTCGGCCAGGTCGGCAGTCCCAGACGCGGCAGCCAGCGCGGCCAGCAGGTGGTCAGCGAGCAGGTCGCCCCGGCCTACCTCGCCGACGCCGTCGGGCGCCCAGACCGTGAGCATCCGATCACGACACCACGGACACGGCGGCGGCCGCCATCGCCGCGGTGGCCTCGTCGCTGCTCATCAGGAGCGGGACGGCCTCGCAGGCGATGCCCGCGTCGCGTACGCCGGCCACCTCGCCTTCGTCGACCTCGTCGACCAGCCAGGCGTCGAGGACGCCACCGTCGGAGCGGGCGCCGTAGTGGCGCGCCACCGCGCCGGCGCTCACCTCGACGCCGATCGAGGTGAGGAGCTGGTGGGCCATGCCGCGCACGTGGGTGCCGCCCACGATGGGGGACAGGCCCACGACCGGGGCCCCGGTCGCCACCAGAGCCTCCCGGACGCGTGGCACCCCCAGGATCGTGCCGACGCTGACGACCGGGTTGCTCGGCGGGACGACGACGAGGTCGGCGTCGGTGATCGCGTCGATGACGCCGGGGCCGGGGGAGGAGTCCTCGAGCCCGACCACGATCACGGCCTCGGCGGGCACCTCGGCATGCAGCCGGACCCAGTACTCCTGGAAGTGGACGACCCGGCGACCGCTGGGCGAGTCCTCGTCGGCGATCGCGATGTGCGTCTCGACCCGGTCGTCGGTCATCGGCAGCAGCCGCAGCCCGTCACCGTGGGTGGGGGTCAGCCAGCGTCGACAGAGCGCCTCGGTGACCTCCGAGAGGGGATAGCCGGCGTCGAGCATCTGGGTGCGGACCAGGTGGGTCGCCAGGTCGCGGTCGCCCAGACCGAACCACGTCGGCTCCACGCCGTACGCCGCGAGCTCGTCCTTGGCGTTCCACGTCTCGTCGCGACGTCCCCAGCCACGCTCGAGGTCGATGCCGTCGCCGAGGGTGTACATCACGGTGTCGAGGTCCGGGCAGATCTTCAGTCCGTGCAGCCACAGGTCGTCGGCCGTGTTGGCGACCACCGTTACCACGGCGTCGGCGTCGACGCCCGGGACCTGCCCTCGGCGTACGCCGTGCAGCAGCCCGCGCAGGAACGTCGCGCCGCCGACGCCCCCCGACAGCACGGTGATGTGGTGCATGCGCACAGCCTGCCGCACGGCTTTGTCGACGACGCTGGCGGGGCGTCGAGCCCACTACCAGGCCGCTGCAGGGCCACCACAGGGTGGTGCCAATACCAGATGCGACCTTGACTTCCGGTGTACGACAGGCGTGTAATTCCAACAGCGTTCTTCGGGCGGCCGGTCTCCACCCTCTTCATCCCCCCGGCTGGTCACAGCAGCACCGTCAGGGTCGAGCGAAACACCAGGGTCGACGAAGCACTAGGGTCGAAAGGGCGAGACACGTGAGGGAACTCTTTCTCCTCGACGCGGACGCCGAGGAAGCGGGCTGGCAGGAGCGCGCTCTGTGCGCTCAGACAGATCCGGAGGCGTTCTTCCCCGAGAAGGGCGGCTCGACGCGCGAGGCCAAGAAGGTCTGCCTCACGTGCGACGTCCGAGGCGACTGCCTCGAGTACGCCTTGATGAACGACGAGCGGTTCGGCATCTGGGGTGGCCTCTCCGAGCGGGAGCGTCGCAAGCTCAAGAAGCGCGCTGTCTGAGCATTCGGTCGGCTCTGCCTGACCGGCGCGTCCGGGATTCGGGGAGCACTTTGACCGCCCACTAGGGTGGGCGACCGTGCATCCGGCAGTCGTGGCTCTCGTCGTCAGCCACGACGGAGCCCGGTGGCTGCCCGCGGTGATCGGCGGGCTCCAGGCGCAGACCGTGCCGGTCCGCCAGGTCGTCGCCGTCGACACCGGTAGCCGCGACGAGAGCGTCGACCTGCTGGTCGACGCCTTCGAGGAGGTCGTCACCCTCACCGGGCGCGCGACCTACCCGGACGCCGTGCGCACCGGACTGGAGCAGGTCGCGCCGGAGGACGCCGAGTGGGTCTGGCTGCTCCACGACGACAGCAACCCCGCCCCGGACGCCCTCGAGCGGCTGCTCGCGGTCGCGACCGTCGGCCACCGCTCCGACCACGGTGCCGACGTCCTCGGCCCCAAGCTCCGCGAGTGGCCCTCCCTCAAGCGGCTCCTGGAGGTCGGCGTCACCATCTCCGGCACCGGCCGGCGCGAGACGGGTCTCGAGCCGGGGGAGTACGACCAGGGCCAGCACGACGAGGTCCGCGAGGTCCTCGCCGTCAACACCGCAGGGATGCTGGTCCGGCGTCGGGTTCTCGACGACCTGGGCGGCTTCGACGACAACCTGCCGATCTTCGGCAACGACATCGACTTCGGCTGGCGTGCGGCCGCCCGCGGCTACCGCACCGTCGCCGTTCCCGAGGCTGTGGTGTTCCACGCCGAGGCCGCCCACCGCGGCACCCGGCGTACGCCGCTCACCGGCCGGCACACGCACTACCAGGAGCGTCGGGCCGCGTTGTACACGCTGCTCGTCAACGCTCCGGCCCGGGCGCTGCCCTGGAAGGTGGTCCGGCTCTTCTTCGGGACCCTGGTGCGGATGGTGGGCTTCCTGATCGTCCGCTCGGCGGGGGAGGCGCTGGACGACCTCGCGGCGCTGTTCTCGATCTACCTCAGCCCGGGCGAGATCCGCCGCGGCCGCGCGGCCAGACGTTCGTCAGTGACCGCCGACCCGCGTCCCCTGCTCGCTCCGTGGTGGCTGCCCTACCGGCACGGACTGGACGTCGTCGGGGACATCGCCAACGCGGCGTTCACCCAGGCCCAGGACGTCGCCGACCGACGCCGAGCCGCCAAGGACGCCGTGGCTCCGGTGCCGATCCGGCGACCGCGGGTCGAGGACGACGACGAGGCCCCGGAGGACACCGGCCTCGTCGCTCGGTTCTTCACCAACCCCTTGGCGGTGGCGCTGGCGCTGGTGGTCGTGCTGGCGGTGTTCGGGGCGCGGGAGGCGTTCGGGCACGTCACCGGAGGAGGTCTCGCGCCGGCGCCCACGCACGCCACCCAGCTGCTGGGACTCTGGACCGAGTCCTGGCACCCGCTCGCGAACGGCACGGCCGTCCCGGCCCCGGCGTACGTCGCGGTGCTGGGCCTGCTCGGCTGGCTGCTCGGCAACAGCGGCGCGGCGGCCGTCTCCGCGGTCCTCCTGCTCGCCGTCCCGCTGGCGCTGTGGGGGGCCTGGCGGATGCTGCGGGTCGTCGGTCGCCTGGTCGACCCGGGCGGCTCACCGCGCTGGCTCGTCGCGCTGGGCGCCGTCACCTATGCCTTGGTGCCGGTCACCTCGGGCGCGTTCGGGGACGGCCGGCTGGGGCTGGTCGCGGTGGCCGTGATCGTGCCCTTCCTCGCCCACGCGGCCCTCGGCTTCGGTGACCCGGAGCGCGAACGACGCTGGCGCGCGGCCTGGCGCACCGGACTGCTGCTCGCGCTGGCGGCGGCCTTCGAGCCGGTCGTCTGGGTGTTCGCCGTCGTTCTGGCGGTCGTGGTCTGGGCGTTGGCGACGGGAGTGACCCGGCGGCTGCCGCGCGGTCGCGAGGTGCTCGGACCGCCCCTGATCACCCTCGGCGTAGCCCCGCTCGTGCTCCTGCCCTGGTGGCTGCCGGCGATCGTCCACCACGCGTCGTCCCTGCTGCTGATGGAGACCGGACGTCAGCCCTACCCCGACCTCGGCTTCGGCGACCTGCTGTTCGGCCGGCTCGGGACGGGCGCCGGCGGGCCCGGCTGGCTGGGCGCGATGCTGGTCGTGCTCGCCGTCCTCGCGATCGTGCCGCGGGCGACTCGGATCCCGGTGGTCGTCACCTGGCTGGTGGCGGCGGTGGCCGCCGTCACCGCGACGGTCCTGTCGTGGGTGCACATCGGGCTGCCCGGCGGCTCGGTCGGCCCCGGGATCGCGGTGCTCATGCTCGTGCTGCACGGGTGCTTCGTGCTGGCGGCGATGCTCGGCGCCCAGGGCCTGGTCGGCGTTCTGCGCCGCTCGCGCCGCGGGCACCACGAGGTGCTCCTGCTGGGGCTCGCGGTGGTGGCCGCGGTGATCCCCGCGGTGGGGCTGGGCTGGTTCGTGTGGAAGGGGCCTGGCGACCTGGCCAACAGCGAGGACACCGGCATCCCACCGTTCATGACCGACGAGGCGACCAGCGCGTCCGCCAACGGCATCCTGGTCATCCGTGGCGACGTCGCGCACGGCCTGACCTACACCGTCCGGCGTGGGGCCGGGGACACGCTCGGCGAGAGCGAGATCCTCTACGCCACCTCGCCCGACCCCGGCTTCAACGCCGACGTGCGCGCCCTGGTCTCCCGGCCGACGCCCGGAGTGGTCGACGACCTGGCCGCCGCGGGCATCCGCTATCTCGTCCTCCCCGCGCCGTACGACGGCTCGGTCGCGGCCGGCCTCGACGCGACCGACGGGCTCGGGCAGGCCGGTACCGAGAGCCAGTCCACCCGCACCTGGCAGGTCGAGACGCCCGTGGATCCTCATGCCGTCGACGGGTCGCGCTCGGTCCTGCGCATCGTGCTCCTCCTGGTCGCCGCCGCAGGCCTGGTCGCCGTGGTGGTGCTCACCCTGCCGACGCTGCGCGCCAGCCGGCGCAGCGACGACTCCTCGGATGTGACGTCATGAGTCAGGGGACGCAAAGCCGCGGTCGACGCGTGCGCGACGCGGACGTCGTCCGGCGCCGGCGTACGCCGCGGCTCGACCTCGTCACCGTCCTCGCCGTGGTCGTGCCGCTGGTGACGGTCGGCGTGCTCGCCGGGGTCCGGCGTCCGCCCGTCCACGAGACCGACGAACCGCCCGCGCTGACCAGCCTCACCGACGCCTCGGTGGTGTGCCCCGGCCCGGTCTCGACCGCGCCCGACGCCTGGGCCTCCACGGCGAGCGGTCAGCAGGGCGCGGTCACGGTCACGGCCGGCGGCCAGAGCTCGAAGGTCTCGGTGACCCCTGGTGCGTCCGCGCCGCTGACCGGGTCGAGCGCCCTCGTCGTCCGCGGCACCGACGCCCTGGCGCCGGGGCTGCTCGGTCTCCGCGCGGGCACCGCGCCGCTGACCACCCAGGCGTGCAGCGTGCCGTCGTCCGAGCAGTGGTTCACCGGCATCGGCTCCGGTCCCGACCACGACTCCGTGATCGAGCTGGTCAACCCCGACTCCGGCCGCGCCGACGTCGACATCACGTTGTACGGCCGCCACGCCTTCTCGGTCCGCAAGCTGCACGGCATCACGATCCCGGCCCACCGCACGGTCAGCCTCGACCTCGGCGCGATCGTGCCCCGACGGATGCTGCTCAGCGCCCAGGTGCAGATCTCGCGTGGCCGGCTGGCCGTGCACGTGCTCGACAGCCGCACCGACCTGGCCACCCACCAGACCATCAGCGAATGGCTACCACGACAGGACGCGCCTGCCCTGCAGAACGTGCTGCTCGGCCTCCCGGCCGGGCCGGGTCAGCGCACCTTGCAGATCGCGAACCCGAGCGAGGACCAGGTGCGGGCGCAGGTCAAGATCGTCACCGCCGACACGACGTTCGCCCCCGCCGGGCTCGAGACCCTCAGCGTGCCGCCGGGATCGACGCTCTCCGTGTCGATGACCAAGGTCCTGGGCAAGGCGCTGAGCGACGGAGCGCTGGGCATCGAGGTGGTCGCCGACGCCCCGGTCACCGCCTCGGTGGCCACGCAGCTCGACGGCGACGAGGCGCTCACCGTGCCGGATCCGGTGGTGCGACACGAGGCCGCGACGCTCCTACCGGTGGCGCCGACCGCCCCCGCCAAGCCCGGCGGCAAGAAGCCGACGCCGGTGACGGCGACGCTCCACCTCACCGCCGCCTCGGCCGGTGCTGCCCAGGTGACGGCGTACGACGCGACCGGCAAGCAGCTGCTGGACCAGCGGGTGGGCACCGAGCTCGGGAAGGTCGTCAAGGTCCTGCTGCCCGCGGGCTCGGCGTACCTCAAGGTCGTACCGCAGGGGACCGAGCTGCGCGGCTCGGTGGTGCTGACCGGGGCCGGGGCGTCGGTGGTGCCGCTCGGCGAGCTGCTGACCCAGGGACTGGTGCCGCAGATCCGGCCCGGACTGAGCTGAGCCTCGAGCGCGACTGTTCAGTCGTCGCGCTGGTAGCGCGGGTCGACGTCCTCGGCCTCCATGCCGAGCAGCTCGGCCACCTGCTCGACGAGCACCGTGAGCACCATGGCCTCCAGGTCGGCCCGGCTCTCGCAGCGGTGCTCGATCGGCCGCCGGAAGACCACCAGCCGGGTCGGCGTCGTGCCGTGGCCCCGCACCAGCGACGCCAGCGGGACGGTCTCCCCGGTCCAGTCGTCGGGCAGCTGCGGGGTGTCCTCGACGGCGTACTCGACCAGGCCGAGCCGGTCCTGCCAGCGGTTGTCGATGTCGCGCACGATCTCCAGGACCAGCTCGTCGAACCGCTCGCCGCGGGTCGGCAGCTCCGGACGCCCGGGTGTGGTCGGAGTGATGGCCGGGCCGCGCATCCCGCGACCGCGGCGGTCGCGAGCGCGCCGGCGCCTGGGCGGAGGACCGAACACCGGCGAGGTCACGCGGGTGAGGGTAGTCGACCGGCGTGCCGGAGGGCCGAGGGCGCGACCCGGGGGTACCGTCGGCGCCGTGACACCCATCCGGCGTTGCTCTCGCACCGCGTGCGACCGACCCGCCGTCACGACCCTCACCTACGTCTACGCCGACCAGACGGCCGTGGTGGGCCCGCTCGCGACGTACGCCGAGCCGCACTCCTACGACCTGTGCGACGTGCACGGCTCACGCCTCTCCGCACCGCGCGGGTGGGAGGTGATGCGGCTGGCGCCCGACCCCAGCAGCATCCCGCCCTCGCAGGACGACCTGCTGGCGCTGGCAGACGCCGTCCGCGAGGCCGGACGGCCCTCCGTCGACCTCGACCGTCCGCTGGTCGAGGCAACCCGGTCGCCCGCGCAGGCGGTCACGACCGGGGCAGGCCGCGAGACCGGCCGGCGCGGCCACCTGCGGGTCCTCACCTCGGAGTGAGCCCCCGCTCCTCCCGGGGCATCGTTAGGCTCGCGCACGTGCCGACCACCGACCGGGCGAACACCGTCGCCGTCTTCAAGGCCTACGACGTGCGCGGCCTCGTCCCGGACCAGGTCGACGAGGAGTTGGCGCGGCGTACCGGCGGCGCGTTCGTGTCCGTCGTCGGCGCGGCGACCGTGGTCGTCGGGCACGACATGCGTCCGAGCTCGCCGGCCCTGGCCGCGGCGTTCGCCGCCGGAGCCGCCGACGCCGGGGCCGACGTCGTGATGATCGGCCTCGCCTCGACCGACCAGCTGTACTTCGCCTCGGGGTCCCTGGGCCACCCGGGCGCGATGTTCACCGCGAGCCACAACCCCGCGGCGTACAACGGGATCAAGCTGTGTCGCGCCGGCGCCCAGCCGGTCGGTGCCGAGACCGGGCTGCACGCGATCCGCGACGCCGTCACCGAGCCTGCTCCTCCGACGGCGGGCACCCCGGGGAGCATCGCCCAGCGTGACGTGCTGGAGGCGTACGCCGCGCACCTGCTGGCCCTGGCACCGGTCGTGGGTCGCCGGCTCAAGGTCGTCGTCGACGCCGGCAACGGGATGGCGGGACTGACCGCCCCCGTGGTCTTCGACCGGCTCGACGAGGGCGTGGGTTCGAGTGGGGGCGGCGTCGAGCTGGTGCCGATGTACTTCGAGCTCGACGGCACCTTCCCGCACCACGAGGCCAACCCGATCGACCCCGCCAACCTGGTCGACCTGCAGGCCCGGGTCGTGGCCGAGGGTGCCGACATCGGGCTGGCGTTCGACGGCGACGCCGACCGGTGCTTCATCGTCGACGAGCGCGGTCGCGCGGTCCCGCCGTCGACCCTGACGGCCCTGATCGCCGCTCGTGAGCTGGAGCGCGAGCCGGGCGCGACGGTGATCCACAACCTGATCACCAGCCGGTTCGTCCCGGAGCTGGTGACCGAGCTGGGCGGCACGCCGGTGCGCACCCGCGTGGGGCACTCCTACATCAAGGCCACGATGGCGAGCAGTGGCGCCGTCTTCGGCGGCGAGCACAGCGGTCACTTCTACTTCCGCGACTTCTGGCGCGCCGACTCCGGGATGCTCGCCGCACTGCACACCCTCGCGGCGCTGGCCGCCGCCGACGTCCCGCTGTCTGCGCTCCTCGCCGGGTACGAGCGCTACGTCACCAGCGGCGAGGTGAACTCCGAGGTGACCGACCCGACGGCTGCGCAGGCCGCCGTGGAGGCGACGTACGCCGGCCAACCCGGGCTGGAGATCGACCATCTCGACGGCCTCACCGTGTCGACGCCGGACTGGTGGTTCAACGTCCGGCCGTCGAACACCGAGCCGCTGCTGCGACTCAACGTCGAGGGCAACGACGAGGAGACCATGACCCGCGTCCGCGACGACGTCCTCGCCCTGATCAGGAGACCACGCATGGAGGTAGTTCCGTGAACCTCGACCCGAAGCTGATGGAGATCATCCGCTGCCCCGACGACCACGGCCTGCTCGAGCCGGTGGGGGAGGAGCTCGTCTGCCAGACCTGCGGTCTGGCCTACCCCGTGCGCGACGACATCCCGGTCCTGCTGGTCGACGAGGCCCGCCGGCCGAGCTGAGCACTCCATGACGACCTGGTTCGACGAGTCCCGCCTCGACGACGAGGAGGCCCTGGCGAGCATCGACGGCCGCCTGCGCGAGCTCGCGGAGGCCGGCGCGCGGGTACGTCGCGAGGCGACGGAGGCCGAGCCCGGTGTGGCCGCCGCTGTGGCCCAGGCTCGCGACACCCAGCAACCACGCGCGATCGTCGCGGCCGGGCCCGACTCGCGGTTGCTGCGCGCTGTGCTCGAGCCTTGGTGCCCGGTCCCGTTCGTGGCCTGGCCCGGCCCGGCTCTGCCCGGCTGGGCGGGCGGCCTCGATCTCGTCGTGGTGCTCGCCCCGGACGGCTCCGACCGCGGGACGGCCGGCGCGGTCGCCGAAGCGGTACGCCGAGGCTGTCAGGTCGTCGTGGCCTCGCCGGAGGGATCCCTGGTCGCCCAGCACGCCGAAGGTCGCTGGTCCACGATCGTGCCGACCGTCACCCGCGACCAGCTGGCCACCGCCGTGGTCGTGCTGGAGTACCTCGACCAGGTGGGGCTCGGCCCGCGTGCCGACCACGCCGACGTCGCCCGGGCGCTCGACGAGGTGGCCATCGCCTGCTCGCCGCACCGCGACCTCGCGGTCAACCCCGGGAAGATGCTGGCGATCGCGCTGGCCGACACGACCCCGGTGGTCTGGGGCGGCTCGAGCCTGGCCGCGCGCGCTGCCCGCCGGGTGTCCGAGACCATCCGCCGCGCCTCCGGTCGCACGGCCGTCGCCGGCGACGCCGAGCACCTCCTGCCGCTCATCGAGGCGGCCCGCCCGCGCGACGTGTTCGACGACCCGTTCGCCGAGGGCGTCGGCGACGCCCGCCCGATGCTCCTGGTCTTCGACGACGGTGCGGACGACCCGGTGGTGCGGGAGGACCGGGGCCGCTTGCAGGCCGCCGCGGCGGAGCACGGCGTCCGCGTCGAGACCGTGACCACCGACGCCGCGACCGAGGTCGCGCGCTACGCATCGCTGGTGCTCAACGGGCGCTACGGCGCGGAGTACCTCCGGCTCGCTCTCGTCGACGACTGAGCAGGGGGCATCGGAGCACCCCTAGGGGCGCTTGCCGTTGAGCGGCTGCGGTGCTGGACTGCCCGAGGCGCGGGGGGTCTGCGCCGTAGGGGAGGGAACCATGAATCAGCTACGCAAGCAGGTCACCGCTGCTTGCGCCGGCGCGCTCGCACTAGGGGTATCTCTGGCAGCAGCGGGTCCGGCGCAGGCTCACGGCCACCATCACGGCCGGCATATGCATCCGGTCTACGTCTCGCCGTCGGGCGACAGCGGCAACAGCGGCTGGTCGTGCCACAGTGCGGCGTACTCCGACATCCAGTCTGCGGTCGAGGCCGCCCCGGCTGGTGGCGTCGTGGTCGTGTGCCGTGGCACCTATGCGGAGTCGGTGACGGTCGACAAGTCGCTGACCCTGGCGGGCAAGCGAGGCGCAGTCGTCGACGCGACCGGCTTCGGCTACGGCATCGGCGTGACGGCGTCCTGGACCACCATTCGCGGCCTGACCGTGACCAACGCCTCCGGCGACGACCCGGACATGCCCTACGACGGCATCATCACCGCCGGCTTCACCGACGCTGGACCGGTGTCGGCCGACCACGTGACGATCGTGCACAACGTCGTCAAGGGCAACATGGGCTCGGGGATCGACCTCAACAGCACGTCGTACTCGGTCGCCCGCGACAACATCGCGGTCGAGAACGGCGTCGGGGTCAACGTCGCCGACGACCTCGGGGCACCGGCCCAGGGGAACGTGATCGCGCACAACATCACCAACCGGAACTTCGGCGGCTGCGGCATCGCCCTGGCCGACCACACCGGTGCAGGCGTGATCGGCAACGTCGTTCGCGGCAACGTCTCCGACGACAACGGGCTCAGCACGCCGACGGCGCCTGATGCGTCGGCCGGCAGCGGCGTGATCCTGGCGAGCCCGATCCCGGGCGGCATCGTCAAGGACAACCTGATCATCGGCAACGAGTTCCACGGCAACGGCCACGGCGGCGTCGTCGTCCACTCGCACGTCCCGAGCACCGAGGGAGTCCCGGACAGCGACTTCAGCGGCAACCGGATCGTGGGCAACCGGATCGGGACCAACAACCTGCGGACCGACACCTCGGACCTCGACACGACCGGGATCTACCTCGGCAGCGCCACGCCCATGGAGATCTCCATCCACCACAACTTCATCCACGACAACGCCGTCGGCATCTTCACCGCCGGCGACGTGACGGTCCACCACTGGCGCAACGCGTTCGTGCGGGTGACCACGCGGATGGCGGGAGTCGACACCTACTGATCCTCGACACCGTCTGATCCACAACACCTTCTGATTCACCACCTGGGCGGGCCGCTCCCACTGCCGTCGTGCAGCCGGGGGCGGCTCGCCCGTACCGCCGTCGGTGCTGCGGCCCGTTAATCTGCGGCGCATGGCCACCGAGGGCAGCACCAAGGCAGTCGTCGCCGCACTCCTGGCGAACACCGGGATCGCGGTCACCAAGTTCCTGGCGTTCCTGCTGACCGGCGCCTCGTCGATGCTGGCCGAGGCGATCCACTCCGTCGCCGACTCCGGGAACCAGGCGCTGCTCCTGCTCGGAGGACGCCGCGCACGCCGAGCGCCGAGCGAGGACCACCCGTTCGGCTACGGCCGCGAGCGCTACATCTACGCGTTCATCGTCTCCATCGTGCTGTTCAGCGTCGGCGGGCTCTTCGCGCTCTACGAGGCGTACCACAAGGCGCACGAGCTCCACGTCACCCACGGCCATCCCCACGACTCGCTCCTCGACAGCCGGTGGGCGTGGGTGCCGATCGTCGTCCTGGTCGCCGCGATCGTGATGGAGGGACTGTCGTTCCGGACCGCGATCCGCGAGACCGACCACGTGCGCGGTGAGGCGTCGTACGTCGAGTTCGTGCGGCATGCGAAGGGCCCCGAGTTGCCCGTGATCCTGCTCGAGGACTTCGCCGCCCTGTGCGGCCTCGTGTTCGCGCTCTTCGGGGTCGGGCTGGCCCTGCTGACGCAGAACCTGTGGTGGGACGTCATCGGCACCGCCCTGATCGGGCTCCTGCTCGTCGTCGTCGCCGTGATCCTGGGCATCGAGACCAAGAGCCTTCTGCTCGGTGAGGGCGCGTCGGCCACGACGTTGCGTCGGATCGTCGACGCGGTCGACGGGACGGACGGCATCGAGCGGGTCGTGCACCTCAAGACCCTGCACCTCGGACCCGACGAGCTCCTCGTCGCGGCCAAGATCGCCGTCCCCCCTGCCGCGACCGCCCGCCAGATCGCGGAGTCCATCGACGCCGCCGAGGCCGCCATCCGCGCCTCCGAGCCGATCGCGCGCGTCATCTACCTCGAGCCCGACATCGCCCGCGACTAGGTGTTCGGTGGTTGAGGAGGGCGACGTCGCCGGTGGTTGAGGAGGGCCCTCTGGGGGCCCGTCTCGAAACCACCCTTCCGGTTCGGTTCGGGTCGTCGCTTCAGACAAATGATTCACGTGGTTGCCGTTGCTTCTTGGCTAGAGGGGCGTCCCGACCCGCGTACTCGTTCCCACGTGGCTTGGGGTGCTCGCTGGGCTACTAGCCCCAGTTCCAGCACCCTCTTCGTCCTCCGGTTCGCAGATTGTCTGGTGGTTACCCGTCTCGCCTCTTGGGCAATCCGGGCTGTTTCGGGGTCGTTATGTCGGTGGTGGCTGGTGTCATCTTCGTATGGGTATCCCGGGCAGCACTTCGAGTGGAGCGACACCGTCGCACCCGCTGATGACCGCGGTCGCGGGGATCCACGCCACTCTCGACGAGGTCACTGCTTGTGGCGTGGATCCCTTGTATGTGTCGACGCGGGACAAGAAGTCTCTGCTGGTCGACCTCACCCGCCTGCAGGCCCGAGTCGAGGCTCTGCGGGCCGACGTGCTCGCGGTGGCCGAGGACGTCGCCGTGGAGACCGCGGACCGGACCGCAGCGACGTGGCTGGCGACCGAGGCCCGGGTCGAGGTCCGCGACCTCCTGGCCGCGGAGCGTCTGGGGGGCCGGTTGCGGCACCACTGGCCCGCGGTCGCAGCGGCTGCGAAGGACGGTGCGATCTCGTGGGAGCAGGCCCAGATCATCACCGGTGCCCTCGACCAGCTCCCTTCGGACCTGGATGCGGAGCTGGTGGGCAAGGCCGAGGCCCACCTGGTCACCGAGGCCGGCCAGTTCGGACCCCGCCCGCTACGCCGCCTGGCCCGCAAGATCCTCGAGGTCGTGGCCCCGGATCTGGCCGACGCCCACGAACACGCCCTGCTCCTGGCCGAGGAAGACCGAGCCCGCGCCAACACCAGGTTGTCGTTCCGGCGTCGTGGGGACGGCACCACCGACCTCCACGGACGACTCCCCGACCCGATCGCCAACCGGCTCCGGGTCTACCTCGAGGCCTACACCTCACCCCGACGCCACGTCACCGAACCGGGAACCGTGGACGCGCTCCCCATCGCCCGCCGGCGGGGTGAGGCGTTCTGCGCGGTCCTCGAGCACCTGCCCGCGAACGGGCTACCCCGCTCGGGCGGGTCGGCCACCCAGATCCTGGTGGCCCTGGACCACGCCACGCTGGTGTCCCAGCTGGATGAGGCCGGTGTGGTGACCGGGGTGGCTCGGACCTCCACCGGCGACGACCTCACCCCCGGCCAAGCCCGACGGCTGGCCTGCAACGCCGGGATCATCCCCCACGTCCTCGGCGGCAAGTCCCAGATCCTCGACCAAGGCCGATCCAGACGCCTGTTCACCGGACCCATCCGGATCGCCATGGACGTCCGCGACGGAGGATGCCGCGTCCGCGGCTGCGACATCCCACCCGCCTGGTGCGAAGCCCACCACCTCGACCCCTGGCACACCGGAGGCCACACGAGCCTCGAACGAAGCGCACTGCTGTGCGCCCACCACCACCACCACACCATCCACGACCCCCGCTACACCGTCACCCACCACCCCAACGGCGACATCACCTTCCACAGGGGGACCTGAGGATTGCGTCCCCTACAAGGAACGGCGAAAGGCGATCTGCCGACCCGAGTCCCGTACTTCGGCCGCGTCCCGCCAACCGGTGGCGCGGTAGAACGCAGCGCCCTGGCCATAGTCCGCGAGAGTCCAGAGGATGGCTTCGCGATATCCGGCCGCGACCAGGTCGTCGACGGCGGCCGACATGAGCCGCCGGCCCACGCCCTGGCGCCAGGCGGACGGTGCGACGGCGATGGTGTCCAGCTCGCCCAGGCCGGGCTCGACTGGATCTCGGCTCGGTCGAGTGCCGCAGAGGCCGACGACCGTGTCAGCGGCCAGGGCGACCCACCACTGAACCCGGTCCTCGTCGAGGTCGCGTTCCCAGCGGGCCACCTGGCGTGCGTCGCACACCTGCGGTGGCATCAGGTCTCCGAACCCGTCGTTCCAGGACGCGACGTAGACAGCCGCCACCCCGGCGGCGTCCGACGGGGTGGCCCGTCGCAGGTGAGCGTCCACCCGGGAAGTCTCGCAACCGGCGTGCACAATGCGGGCATGAGCGTCCGGACCACACCTCGGTGGGTCTTGGTGTGCGTGGTGGTGGCGCTGGGTGCCTTCGCCGTCTTCGTCTGGGGCGGGTACGCGGATGGGTGGGCGTGGACGGGGCTGTCGTCCCAGGTGAAGCTGTGGGACTGGCTCGAAGGGCTGGCGCTCCCGGTCACCGTGGCGCTGCTGCCCCTGATGCTGCGGCATCGTGCGCGGCTGCACCGCGGCCATCGCGTGGCCGTCGCCGCGGTGCTGCTGGTCTTCGCCGCGCTCGTGCTGGCCGGCTATCTCGTCCCGATGCGATGGACGGGGTTCACCGGCAACACGTTGTGGGACTGGCTGAGCCTGGCCCTGCTTCCGGTGGTGGTGGCGACGTCGACTCTGTGGCGGCCGCCGCCGCGATGGACTTCGCGACACGTCGGGCTCGTGGTGGCTGTCGTCGTGGTGGCCGCGGGGGTCGTCGTCCTCGGATACGCGGTGCCGTGGGGATGGACCGGCTTCACGGGCAACACCGCGTGGGACTGGATCAAGCTGTTGCTACTCCCGGTCCTCCTGCCGATCTTCGTGGTGCCACGGCTGCTGCGCGCGACCGAGCGATGGATCAACCCGGACCCGAGGACCGGATCCCAGACGGGGTAGGCAGGTCGATGCCGCGCTCGCGACGGCACAGGTCGCGGGACGCACTGGTCAGCCCAGGAGCTGCTGGACCATGGAGGCGAAGGCCTGGTCGACCGTTTGCGAGGTCGGGATGTAGTTGTGGTTGCCGGAGTTGGCCCGGAACCAGACGACGGACTGGATGTCCTCGGCCGACATGGCGGCGGGGATGCTGTTGTAGTAGTTGATCTGCGTCTGCGTGCTGAAGGTGGTCCCGCTGGAGCTGGCGTCGGTCTTGATCCCGGTCTCGCTGATGTGGCGAGGGATGCTGCCGTAGCCGTACGGCACGAGCACGTTGTCGATGAACTTCGAGAAGATCTGAGTCGCCGTCGTGCTCGACGAGTAGGAGCCGGTCATGTACGGGTCCCAGCTGATGTTGTCGATCTTCGACTTCGACGGGAGGAACGACGCCTCGGTCGCGGCGTCTCGCCAACCCGCCAGCCACACCAGTGACTGCACGTTCTTGGCGTTGGCGTGGATCAGGTCGGCGAGGTGGTTGGCCGCGGCGACGTACTGCGCCGGAGTCTGGCCCTGGGCCACGCCGGACCCGCTGTCGTAGTAGCCGTCCGGCTCGACGTCCAGCGACAGCATGACGCGGGTGTTCAGGGCGTCGAGGGACTTGATCAGCGAGATGAGCTGGGTGTCGTAGGTGCCCTTGGACACGTCGGTCCAGCGCACGTAGCTGTTGGCGGAGATCTTGGTGGACAGCGAGGCCTGGATCTCGCGACCCTGGGCGGCGTAGGTCTTCATCAAGGTCGGGACCTTGGAATTCCAGTTCAGGTAGAACGACGCGACATTGGGCTTGACCCGCCAGCTGGCGGTGTAGCTGTCCAGCCCCGAGTTGTTGCCGGACATGTAGACGCCGATCCCCGCAGCTGCGTTGCCGGTGCCACCGGTCGTTCCGGTGGTCGGGCCGGTCGTGGGAGTCGTGGGATGCGTGGTCGGGCCGGTCGTGGGCGCCGTGGTCGGGTGCGTCGTCGGCGCCGTCGTGGGATGCGTCGTCGGTGACTTCGTGGGGCTGGTCGTGTGGGTCGGCCGCGGATGGGTCGTGGCTGTCCACGTGTGGTGCCGCGTCGGCCGCCAGTGGCGCAGCATCTTCCCCGACAGGGCTCCGCCTGGAGTCAGGACGCTGCCGGTGACGACGAGCACGAGCGTGACGACCGCGGCGGCGGTCCCGAACGCTGTGAGTCCGGCGTTGAACTGCTTGCGGCGAGGGCCCTCGGCCCGGTGCTTGTGACGTCGGTACAGCGGCATGTCCTGGTAGTCCCTCCCATGCCGAAACCGATGGTCCCAGCAGCCTTACCCCCGCTCCGGTCTTTACCTCTATCACAACCGACGCGGCATTGGGGAAGCCAGAGCACGAACACTGGTTCGTGTCGGGTCACAGGACTAGCCTGCGGTCATGCTGCACCCCTCTGGTCACATTTGAGTCACGGCCGAGTCACGAGATCGCCGCTTCGCGGCTCACGTCCTCGGCTACCACGCCTCGCGCGACTTCGTGCCGCTCTATGCGGTGTACTCCCTGCTGTTCGCCGACCACGGGATCGGTGCTGCGCAGATCTCGCTGCTGTTCGTGATCTGGTCCCTCACGAGCTTCGTGTGCGAGGTGCCCTCGGGCGCCTGGGCCGACAGCTTCGACCGGCGCCGGCTGCTCGTGCTCTCCGCCGCGATCTACGCCGTGGCCTTCGCGTCGTGGACGCTGTGGCAGACGTTCGCCGGGTTCGCGCTCGGCTTCGTGCTGTGGGGCCTGTCCAGCTCGCTGATGTCGGGCACGTTCGAGGCGCTGGTGTACGACGAGCTGGCCGAGCGCGGGTTGAGCGAGAGCTATCCCGGCCTGATCGGGTGGGCCCACTCCACCGCCATGGTCGCCAACCTGGTGGCGACCGCGTCCGCGGCCCTGCTGATCCGGCTGGGGGGCTACCCGGTCGTGGGCTGGGTCTCGATCGGGTTCGCGGTCGTGCAGGGACTGCTCGCGTGGACCCTGCCGGTCTCCACCCGAGCCCGGCACGCTCCACGCGAGCCGCAGGATGCCGAGCAGATCGCCTCCCACTACCTGCGGATGCTGCGCGCCGGGCTGGCCGAGTCCCGCCGCCATCCCGACGTACGCCGGGTCCTCCTGCTCGCGGCGGCGATGGTGGGCCTGACCGCCTACGACGAGTACTTCCCGCTGGTTGCCCGGGCCCACCACGTCGCCACCGGGACGGTCCCGCTCCTGATCGCGGTCACCGTCGCCGGGCAGGCGGTCGGCACCGCGCTCACCGGGTGGTCCGCGCGGCTGCGAGGGCGCGCGGTCGCCGGCCTTCTCGCCGTCGGGGGCGTCCTGGTCTCCGTCGGCGCGCTGGTCACGCCGTACGCCGGGTTCGTGGCGATCGGCGTCGGCTACGGGATGCTCAACAACGCCATGCTCGTCGGGGAGACCCGGCTGCAGGACACCATCACCGGGCCCGCGCGGGCCACGGTCACCAGCGTGCTCGGACTCCTCGAGGAGGTCGTCGCGCTGTCGGTGTACGCCGCGTTCGCGCTCGCGTCGGACGCCTTCGGCTTCCCGGTCCTGGTCGCCGCGCTGGGAGCCCCGGTGCTCGTCGTGGCGGCGTTCGTGGCCCGCTGGCTGCCCGACCGGTCGGCGCCGGTCGTGGGTGATGCCGAGGATTCCTGAAACCGGCGCCTCCCGTCCTAGTCTGGTCGGGTCCGCGCCGAGAGATCTCGACGATGCGCAGATGCGCAGCGCAGACAGCACCACCTCTGACGAGGAGAACCTCATGGACTTCAAGGTCAAGGACCTCTCGCTGGCCGACTTCGGCCGCACCGAGATCACTCTCGCCGAGCACGAGATGCCGGGTCTGATGACGATGCGCGAGCGCTACTCCGAGAGCAAGCCGCTCGCCGGCGCCCGCATCGCGGGCTCGCTGCACATGACGATCCAGACCGCGGTGCTGATCGAGACGCTGGTCGCTCTCGGTGCCGAGGTCCGCTGGGCGTCCTGCAACATCTTCTCCACCCAGGACCACGCGGCCGCAGCCGTCGTCGTCGGCCCGCAGGGCACCGTCGACGACCCCCAGGGCGTCCCCGTCTTCGCCTGGAAGGGCGAGACGCTGGAGGAGTACTGGTGGTGCACCCAGCAGATCCTGATCTGGCCGTCGGTGGACGGGCAGGACGCCCGGGCGAACATGATCCTGGACGACGGCGGCGACGCCACGCTGCTGGTCCACCTGGGCGTCGAGGCGGAGAAGAAGGGCGAGGCGCCCGACCCCGCTACCGCGACGAGCCACGAGCAGCAGGTGATCTTCGGCGTGCTGCGTGACTCGCTCGCCGAGAGCGGCGACCGGTGGACTCAGATCGCCGCGGAGATCCGCGGGGTCACCGAGGAGACCACGACCGGTGTGCACCGGCTCTACGACATGATGAAGGAAGGCTCGCTGCTCTTCCCGGCCATCAACGTCAACGACTCGGTCACCAAGTCGAAGTTCGACAACAAGTACGGCTGTCGACACAGCCTGATCGATGGGCTCAACCGCGCGACCGACGTCCTGATCGGCGGCAAGGTCGCCGTCGTCTGCGGCTACGGCGACGTCGGCAAGGGCTGCGCCGAGAGCCTGCGCGGCCAGGGCGCCCGCGTGGTGGTCACCGAGGTCGACCCGATCTGCGCGCTGCAGGCCGCCATGGACGGCTACCAGGTCAGCACCCTCGAGGACGTGCTGGACGCCGCCGACATCGTGATCACCGCGACCGGCAACCGCGACGTCGTCACCGCGGACCAGATGTCGCGGATGAAGCACCAGGCGATCTTGGGCAACATCGGCCACTTCGACAACGAGCTCGACATGGCCGGCCTGGAGTCGTACGCCGGGGTGGAGCGCAAGAACGTCAAGCCGCAGGTCGACGTCTGGACCTTCCCGGAGGCCGCCGGTCGTCCGGCCCACTCCATCATCGTGCTGTCCGAGGGCCGGCTGATGAACCTCGGGAACGCCACCGGCCACCCGAGCTTCGTGATGTCGAACTCCTTCACCAACCAGGTGCTGGCCCAGATCGAGCTGTTCACCAAGCCCGAGGCCTACCCGGTCGGCGTCTACGTGCTGCCCAAGCACCTCGACGAGGAGGTCGCCCGGCTCCACCTCGACGCCCTCGGGGTGCGGCTCACGACGCTGACCGACGACCAGGCGTCGTACCTCGGTGTCTCCGTCGACGGTCCGTACAAGGCCGAGCAGTACCGCTACTGACCGGGATTTGGCGGGTCGGTGGGGCAGTATTGACGCCGTGACCCAGGCCGAGGACTTCCGCGCGCGCGTGCTCGTGGTGGACGACGACGCGTCGTTGTCGGAGATGCTGTCGATCGTCCTGCGCCAGGAGGGCTTCGACTCGCAGGTCGTCGAGCGCGGCGACGAGGCGATGGAGGCGTTCCACGCCTACCGGCCCGACGTCGTGCTGCTCGACCTGATGCTGCCCGGCAAGGGGGGCATCGACGTCTGCAAGGAGATCCGCGCGGAGTCCGGCGTCCCGATCGTGATGCTCACCGCGAAGGGCGACACCGTCGACGTGGTGGTCGGGCTCGAGTCCGGCGCCGACGACTACGTCGTCAAGCCGTTCAAGCCCAAGGAGCTGGTGGCCCGGATCCGGGCCCGGGTGCGCCGCAACGACGCACCCGGCGCGGACACCCTCACGATCGGCCCGCTCGTCATCGACGTGGCGGGTCACGCCGTGACCCGCGACGGGCAGCCGGTCGGGCTCACGCCACTGGAGTTCGACCTGCTGGTGTGCCTCGCCCGCAAGCCGTGGCAGGTGTTCACCCGCGAGGTCCTGCTCGAGCAGGTCTGGGGCTACCGCCACGCGGCGGACACCCGGCTGGTCAACGTGCACGTCCAGCGGCTCCGCTCCAAGGTGGAGACCGACCCGGAGAACCCCGAGATCGTGCTCACCGTGCGGGGCGTCGGCTACAAGGCCGGCGGCTCGGGCCAGCAGTGACGGGGTGACATGGTCGCGCGTTCGGTCCCCGAGGCCCTGCGCCGTGGTCTGACCTTCTGGCGCAGGTCCATCCAGGCCCGCGTCGTCGTCAGCACCGTCCTGCTGTCGGCGGTCGTGGTGACCGCCGTCGGGTGGTTCCTGCTGCGCCAGGTCGAGCGGGGCCTGGTGAACCACCGGGTCGACTCGGTGCTCGTCGAGGTGGCCCGCGAGAACACCCAGGCCCGCACCCTTCTGAGCGCCGTGCCGACGACCGACACCGACGCGAGTCAGCAGAGCAAGGAGCTCGCCACCGAGCTGGAGAGCACCGGGTTGGCCCGCGGGTTCAGCGTCGTGCTGGTGGGGGCCGGACAGCGGGGTCAGCCCCTGGACGACCGGGGGCCGGAGGCCACGAGCGCCCTCGCGGTCGTGAGCGTGCCGCAGTCCCTGGTGCGGCACTTCGACCAGCTCCCGCCGGAGCAGACCTCCACGCACCTGGCGTGGACCTACACCACGATCCACTCCACGGACGCCCACGGCAGGGCGCAGGAGGTGCCCGGCATCGCCGTGGGCACCCAGATGGTGCTGCCCGCCGACGGGCTTCCGCGCACGGTGTACTACCTGTTCCCTCGACCACGTGCAGCAGTCCCTGTCGCTGGTGACCCGCTCCCTGCTGACCGCCGGGGTCCTGCTCCTGCTGCTGATCGCCGCCCTCACCTGGTTGCTGACCCGCCAGATCGTGACCCCGATCCGGATGGCCCGCCGCGTGGCCGAGCGGCTCGCCGCAGGCCAGCTGCAGGAGCGACTGCGAGTCCGCGGGGAGGACGACCTGGCGCGGCTCGCGACGTCGTTCAACCAGATGGCAACCAGCCTGCAGCGGCAGATCCGGCAGCTGGAGGAGCTGAGCCGGGTCCAGCAGCGCTTCGTGTCCGACGTGTCCCACGAGCTGCGGACGCCGCTGACCACGGTCCGGCTGGCCGGGTCGGTCCTGCACGAGGCGCGGGGCGACTTCGATCCGACCACGGCCCGGGCCGCCGAGCTGCTGCACACCGAGCTCGACCGCTTCGAGACCCTGCTGGTCGACCTCCTGGAGATCAGCCGCTTCGACGCCGGTGCGGCCGCCCTCGACCTCGACGACGTCAACCTCGCGGACGTCGTGCGCCGGGTCGTCGACTCGACCAGGGCGCTGGCCGAGGCACGAGGCACCCGACTCGTGGTCAAGGCGCCGGTCTCTCCCTGCCTGGCCGAGGCCGACGTACGCCGGGTCGAGCGGATCGTGCGCAACCTGGTCACCAACGCCATCGACCACGCCGAGAGTCGCGAGGTCCTGATGACCGTCGCGGCCGACGACGAGGCCGCCGCGGTCGCGGTCCGCGACTACGGGGTCGGGTTGGCGGTCGGCGAGTCGTCGATGGTGTTCAACGGCTTCTGGCGCGCGGACCCCGCACGCACCCGGACCAGCGGCGGCACCGGGCTGGGCCTGGCCATCGCCTTGGAGGACACCCACTTGCACGGCGGCTGGCTGCAGGCCTGGGGCAAGCCGCACGAGGGGGCGCAGTTCCGGCTGACCCTGCCGCGCCACGTCAACCAGCCGCTGCGTCACAGCCCGCTGCCGCTGGTGCCCGAGGACACGGCCGAGGTCGTGGCATGAGGCCGGCTCTCCGGCGGACGCTCCGGGCCTCGGCGTGCCTCGCCGTGGGGTCGCTGCTCGCCGCCTGCACGCAGGTGCCCCAGACCGGCCGGGTGGTCGAGGTCAAGGAGCGGGTGGCGGTGAACACCCCGCAGGGCCAGTACTACCTGCCGAAGGGTCCCCGAGCCCGGCGACGACCCCAGCGATGTGGTGACCGGCTTCCTCGTGGCGATGACGGCGACCCCCCTGCAGACCCGGACGGCCCAGGAGTTCCTCAGCGCCCAGGGGCGGCAGCAGTGGAAGCCGCAGCGCGTCCTGACCTACCGCACGCGCTCGGTGTCCGGCGGCTCCGGGGATCTGGCCGGCGTCACCGTGAAGCTGCACGGCACCGACCAGGTCGGGGTCGGCGGCCAGTGGCGGGGCGGCAGCCCGGTGGACGGGAGAACGCTGGACTTCCGCATGGTGAGGGAGAACGGCGAGTGGCGCATCGCGCGCGCACCCGATGCCCTGATCGTCCCGCGGACCTACTTCGACCAGCAGTACCAGGAGTCCGAGGTCTACTTCTTCGATCCGAGCGGTCGGATCCTCGTGCCGGAGCAGGTCCACGTGCAGCAGGGCGCCCAGCTCGCCTCGGCGCTGGTCCGGGCCCTCGTCCGCGGTCCCGGCCACTCCCTGACCGGTGTCGTGCGCAGCTTCCTGCCCGCGGGGCTCACGCCCGTGCCGGTGCCGGTCAGCGACTCGGGCTCGGCGGACGTGACGCTGCGGGGCCCCACCGTCGGCCCGTTGAGCCGGCGTACGACCCAGCTGATCGTGGCCCAGCTGTCGTGGACCCTGCAGCAGGACCCGTCGATCACCAGCTTCCGCCTCAACATCGCCGGCCGCGCCGTCACCGGCCCTTCCGGATCGCAGGTGTTCCGTCTCGACAGCGACGCCAACGACCCCCACGACCCCGCGGTGAGCCAGGCGAGCAGCCTGTTCTTCGCACTCCGTCGTGGGCGACTCGTCTCCGGCCCGATCAGCCAGCCCACGAAGGTCGAGGGCCCGTTCGGCACCGAGGGACTCGGCATCGGGTCCTACGCCGTGAGCCTCGACGGCGACCAGGTGGCGGGCGTCGCGGGCACGAGGCTGCTCCTGGGGCCGGTCGGGCTGACCGCGACTCCGACCGCGGCGGTCCAGGTCATGTCGGGTGGTGGGATGCTCCGGCCGTCCTGGGACTTCGCCGGTCGGCTGTGGGAGGTGCAGGAGACGTCCTCCGGCGCCAGGGTCTACGTCGTCGGCAGGCACCACGCCGACCGGATCCGCGTGCCCGGCATCAGCGGGGAGCCCGTGCGTCGGTTCCTGGTCTCCCGGGACGGGTCCCGCCTCGTCGCGGTGATCCGCCGGCCGGGCGGCGACCGGATCGTGGTCAGTCGCCTGCGCTACGGAGCCGACGGCGACCCCGTGCGCGGCACGGCGGCCCGACGCATCCCGTGGGTCTCCAGCGGTACCACGCGCATCCGCGACATCGGCTGGACCTCGCCGACCACGATCGAGGTCCTCGACCAGGTCTCGCGGACGCAGGCCGAGGCCCGGATCCTCAACGTCGACGGGTCGACGTCCGCCGACGAGGCGCCGATCAGCGCGATCCCCGGCCGGGCGCTCGGACTGGTCACCTCGCCGGTGGCCTCGCAGACGCCGTACGCCGCCCTCCCGCGCAGCCTGTACGACCTGGCCCAGGTCGACACCACGCCGCCGTCCCTGGCCAACGTCAGCACGCCGCGGCTGCGCCACGTGGCCTACGCGGGCTGAGTCGGCCGGCTGGCCCGTCTCCACACCCCGGCGGCGGGAGGGGTCCCTCCACAGGCGGGCCGACCGCCCGGTGCGGGACGTCGCGCCACGCGGTGACCTGGCGGCATGCTCGACTTCGCCCGCGACCTGCTGCTGGGGAGCACCTGCGTCGGCTGCGGGGCGCCCGGCCGCCCGCTCTGCCCTCATTGCCGGGCCGGGCTGGACCCGCGGCCGGCCCCCGCCTGGCCTTCGCCGAGACCGGCCGGGCTGAGCGAGCCCTGGGCGGCGACGGCCTACGTCGGGACGGTGCGCGCGATGGTCCTGGCCCACAAGGAGCACCACGTGCTCGCCCTGGCCGACCCGCTCGGCCGGCTCCTGGGGGCCGCGGTCCAGCGGCGGTGCGCGACGTACTGCCACCTGCTCGCTGCCCAGGACCCGGGGTGACCGCCGAGGCCGCGCCGGTGCTGGTCCCGGTGCCCTCCCGTCCGAGCACGGTCCGGCAGCGCGGGCACGACCCCACGCTGAGCCTCGTGCGGGCCGCGGTCCGGGAGCTGGCGCCGAGACGGCTGGGCCGCACGGTGCGCCCCGCTCCTGCGGACCCGGCCGGGCCTCGCCGACCAGTCCGGGCTCGACGCGGGGGCGCGTGCCGGCCAACCTCGCGCGCGGGCTCCGTGTCCACGCGCCCGCCCTGCGGCGTCTGGTCGGCCGTCTGGGAGACCGGGCCGCACGCGCCCACGTGGTGGTCTGCGACGACGTCCTCACCACCGGGGCGACGGCCGCCGAGGCGCAGCGCGCATTGGGTGCCCTGGCGCGCTCTGCGCGCAGTGGCGGCCGTGGCCGTCGCCGCGACCCGACGGCGCAGGCCGGGGTACGGGTGAGCGGTTCCACGGTCGCTTTCATCGACACCGGACTCGGGCTAGCGTCGGTGCATGGAGTCCGTCCGGGTCCGTGGTTGCGTCGTCGCGGCGCCCGGTGCTCCCGGGCAGTCGAGTCGACAAGCCGATGCCAGTCGCAGGCGAAACGGCCCACGTAAGGCGATCCAGGGGTGGCCTGGCCACCAGTGGACGCCGATCACGGTGCGGCTTAGTCGTAAGTCCTGCCTCTGCGACCCTCGTCCGACCCACGAGGGCCCTGCGGGAGAAGGGCAGTAGTGGCAGCCAAGCCGCGAGCCCCTCAGCAGGCGGGTGTGGGGACGAAGACCAGGTCGGCCGGACGGACTCCGCCCTGTCACCGACATCAGGAGGTACGGCATGGACGTGGTGGTCACCGCACGGCACTGCGAGGTGTCCGAGCGCTTCCGGGACCACGTGGCCGACAAGCTCGGCCGGCTCGAGAAGCACGACCATCGGATCATGCGCGTGCAGGTGGAGGTGGAGAACGAACGCAACCCCCGCCAGGCCGACCGTGCGGTGCGCGTCGAGCTGACGGCGTTCTCCAAGGGCCCGGTGATCCGGGCCGAGGCCGCTGCGGTCGACAAGATGGGAGCGCTCGACCTCGCGGTCGACAAGATGGCGGCGCAGATGCGCCGGGCCAACGACCGCAAGGTGCGCGCCCATCGTGGCGACCTCGCTGTCGGACCTCCCGACCGTGGAGCCAGGCCCAGTGGACGGGGTGTCCGACGAGAGGTCCGACCTCGACTCCGAGCCCGCACCCTCGAGCACCGGGCGGGTCCGCTCTCGGTGACCGGCGACGGGCCGCCCGTCGTCCGGGAGAAGGTGCACGCCGCCCGCCCGATGACCCTCGACCAGGCGCTGTACGAGATGGAGCTGGTCGGCCACGACTTCTACCTGTTCGTCGACCAGGACTCCGCAGCGTCCGGCCGTCGTCTACCGCCGTCGGGGCTATGACTACGGGGTCATCGCCCTCGATCTCGAGGGCACGGCTGACCAGCACGGCCCTGACCCGGAAGGACCAGGAAGGCGCGCTCCGACATCCCCCATTCGACCCATACCGACCCGGGATCATGACATGCTAAGCGGGTGTCCATCCCCCAGGCGCTGGTACGGAGCCGATCCGCGTCATCATCGTCGACGACCAGGAGCTCTTCCGGCGCGGGCTGACCATGCTGATGGACGCCGAGCCCGGTCTCGACGTCGTGGGCGAGGCCGGTGACGGGCAGACCGGCATCGAGCTGGCGAGCCGGGTGGCCCCGGACGTCGTGCTCCTCGACGTCCGGATGCCCAAGATCTCGGGGATCGAGGCGTGCGTGGCCGATCAAGGAGGCCGTGCCGGCCGCCAAGATCTTGATGCTCACCGTCTCCGACGAGGAGTCCGACCTCTACGAGGCCGTCAAGAGCGGTGCCAGCGGCTACCTCCTCAAGGACTCCTCGATCGAGGAGGTCGCGCAAGCCGTGCGGGTCGTGGCCGACGGCCAGTCGCTGATCAGCCCCTCGATGGCCGTCAAGCTCATCGACGAGTTCAAGCAGATGTCGCAGCCCGACAAGGGCCCGGTCTCGACGTTCCGGCTCACCGAGCGCGAGCTCGAGGTGCTCCGCCTGGTCGCGCAGGGGCTGAACAACAAGGACATCGCCAAGAAGCTGTTCATCAGCGAGAACACCGTCAAGAACCACGTGCGCAACCTGCTGGAGAAGCTGCAGCTGCACTCGCGGATGGAAGCCGTGCTTTACGCCGTGCGCGAGAAGATCGTCGAGATCCCCTGACCCGGCGGACCTGCTCCGCCCTGATCTGACCGGGCGGCTGTCCCCGCGTCCCGCTAGGTTCGCCCGCGTGCCGACCTCGACCCCCCTGCCTCGGTCCTCACTGTCTCGTGCCCAGGCCCGCCGCGTCGCCCTGGCCGCCCAGGGGTTCCTCGATCCCTCCCACGAGCCGCCGACGATGCGCACCCTGTCCCGCACACTCGGGCGCACCGGAGTCCTCCAGGTCGACTCGGTCAACGTGCTGCAGCGCGCCCACTACATGCCGCTGTACGCGCGGATGGGCCCCTACGACGTCGACCTGGTCCGCCGCGCGTCCGAGGCGCGGCCGCGCCGGATGGTGGAGTACTGGGCGCACGTCCAGGCCTTCATGCCCGTGGAGCTGTGGCCGGTGATGCGACACCGGATGGCGCGCTACCGCGACGGCCGCCACAAGTGGTGGGGGACCCAGGTCACCGAGGAGCTGACCGCCGACCTGCTCGCCGAGATCGCCGACCGCGGCGCGTCGACCGCCCGCGACCTCGACGACGGACTGCCCCGGGCCAAGGAGAACTGGGGCTGGAACTGGTCGACGACACGGCGGGCCCTCGACTATCTCTTCATGGTCGGCGACGTGGCGATCGCGGGCCGCAACAGCCAGTTCGAGATCCGCTACGACCTCCCCGAGCGCGTCATCCCGGCCGAGCACCTCGACGCGCCGACGCCCAGCGAGCACGACGCGGCCAAGGAGCTGGTGCGCCGCGCCGCCCGCTCCCACGGCGTCGCGACCGTCAAGGACCTGGCCGACTACTACCGCATGCGGGCCATCCCCGGCCCCGGCCACACGGGGGCCGCGACCGTGGTGGCCGAGCTGGTCGAGGAGGGGGAGCTGCTGCCGGTCACAATCGAGGGCGTCCGCAAGCCGGCGTTCCTCCACCGCGACGCCCGGCTGCCGCGGCGCGTCGGAGCCCGCACGCTCCTGAGCCCGTTCGACCCGGTGGTGTGGGAGCGCGAGCGCACCGAGGCGCTCTTCGACTTCTTCTACCGCATCGAGATCTACACGCCGGTCGAGAAGCGCATCCACGGCTACTACGTCCTGCCGTTCCTGCTCGGCGACCAGATCGTGGGGCGCGTCGACCTCAAGGCCGACCGCAAGGCGGGCGTGCTCCGCGTCATGGCGGCCTACGCCGAGCCGCACGCGCCGGCGGACACCGCCGAGGAGCTCGCCCTCGAGCTCGGGCGGCTGGCCGGCTGGCTCGGGCTCCCGGAGACCGTCGTCGAGCAGCGCGGCGACCTCACGCCGGCTCTGGCGGCCCTGGTCCGCTGAATCGGCTCGCTTCGGTCCGCTGGGTAGAGTTGGCACGTTCATCCGACGTTCCGACCCGGGGAGACACGCGCGTGCCTGCCATCATCGACAAGCTCCTCCGCATCGGCGAAGGCAAGATCCTGCGCCAGCTGGAGGCGGTCTCGCGAGCGGTCAACGCCATCGAGGAGGACTTCGTCGCCATGAGCGACGAGGAGCTGCAGGCGCAGACCGCGGAGTTCAAGGAGCGGCTCGAGGCGGGTGAGACCCTCGACGACCTGATGCCCGAGGCGTTCGCGACGGTCCGCGAGGCGGCCAAGCGGGTGATCGGCCAGCGTCACTACGACGTCCAGATCATGGGTGGCGCCGCACTCCACCTCGGCAACATCGCCGAGATGAAGACCGGCGAGGGCAAGACCCTGGTGGCGACCCTCCCGGCGTACCTCAACGCGCTGTCCGGCAAGGGCGTCCACGTGGTCACCGTCAACGACTACCTCGCGAAGTACCACGCGGAGTGGATGGGCCGCATCCACCACTTCCTCGGCCTGAGCACCGGCGTGATCCTGCCGTCGATGAAGCCGGAGGAGCGTCGTGAGGCCTACAACTGCGACATCACCTACGGCACCAACAACGAGCTCGGCTTCGACTACCTCCGCGACAACATGGCCAGCTCACTCGAGGAGTGCGTGCAGCGCGGTCACAGCTTCGCGATCGTCGACGAGGTCGACTCGATCCTGATCGACGAGGCCCGCACGCCGCTGATCATCAGCGGGCCCACCCAGGACGAGGTGCGGTGGTACGACGAGTTCGCCAAGATCTCGCGCACCCTGACCAGGGACGTCGACTACGAGGTCGACGAGAAGAAGCGCACGATCTCGGTGCTCGAGCCGGGCATCTACAAGGTCGAGGACCACCTCGGGATCGAGAACCTCTACGAGTCCGCCAACACCCCGCTGATCTCGTTCCTCAACAACTCCATCAAGGCCAAGGAGCTGTTCCACCACGACAAGGAGTACGTCGTGATGGACGGCGAGGTGCTCATCGTCGACGAGCACACCGGCCGCATGCTCGCGGGCCGGCGCTACAACGACGGTCTGCACCAGGCGATCGAGGCCAAGGAGGGCGTGGAGGTCCGCGAGGAGTACCAGACCCTGGCCACGGTGACCCTGCAGAACTACTTCCGCCTCTACGACAAGCTGTCCGGGATGACCGGTACGGCGATGACCGAGGCCAGCGAGTTCGACAAGATCTACAAGCTCGGCGTCGTCCCGATCCCGACCAACCTGCCGATGGTGCGCGCCGACCAGCCGGACCTCGTCTACCGCACCGAGGACGCGAAGTACGAAGCGGTGGTCGACGACATCGCCGAGCGGCACGCCGAGGGCCAGCCGATCCTGGTCGGCACGGTGTCGGTGGAGAAGTCCGAGCACCTGTCGAAGAAGCTCCGCGCCCGCGGCATCCCGCACTCCGTGCTGAACGCGAAAGTGCACGCCGACGAGGCGAAGATCGTCGCCCTGGCCGGGCACAAGGGCGCGGTCACGGTCGCGACGAACATGGCCGGCCGCGGCACCGACATCATGCTCGGCGGCTCGGTGGAGTTCCTCGCCGACGAGGAGCTGCGCAAGAAGGGCCTCGAGCCGACCGGCGAGACCGCCGAGGAGTACGAAGCGGCGTGGCCGGGGACCGTCGAGCGGATCAAGGCCCAGGTGGCCGCCGAGCACGACGACGTCAAGGCAGCCGGCGGGCTGTATGTCGTCGGCACCGAGCGGCACGAGTCGCGGCGCATCGACAACCAGCTCCGCGGGCGCTCCGGTCGACAGGGCGATCCCGGCGAGTCGCGGTTCTACCTGTCGCTCGAGGACGAGCTGATGAGGCTGTTCAAGGCCGACTGGGTCGACCGGATCCTCCAGGTCCTCAAGATCCCCGACGACGTCCCGATCGAGAACAAGCGGGTCACCGGCGCCATCGCCAACGCCCAGGGCCAGATCGAGGCGCAGAACTTCGACTCCCGCAAGAACGTCTTGAAGTACGACGACGTGATGGACCGGCAGCGGCACGTCATCTACGGCGAGCGGCGCAAGGTCCTCGAGGGCGCAGACCTCGAGGAGCAGATGGCGACGTTCCTCGACGACGTCGTCGAGGGCTTCGTGACCGGCGCGACCCAGGGGTTCGCCGAGGAGTGGGACCTCGACGGCCTGCAGACCCAGCTCGGTCAGCTCTGGCCGCTGTCGGTCGACCTGAACCAGCTGGCCGAGGAGGCCGGCGGTGCCGACGCGCTCGACCGCGACGAGGTCATCGACGTGCTCAAGGCCGACGCCCACACCGCGTACGAGCGACGCGAGGAGGAGGTCGGCCCCGAGGTCATGCGGGAGCTCGAGCGACGCGTCGTCCTGTCCGTGCTCGACCGGAAGTGGCGCGAGCACCTCTACGAGATGGACTACCTGCGCGAGGGCATCGGGCTGCGCGGCTACGCCCAGCGCGACCCGCTCGTGGAGTACCAGCGCGAGGGCTACGACATGTTCATGGCGGTCATGGACGGCATCAAGGAGGAGTCGGTCGGCTTCCTGTTCAACCTCGACGTCCAGCTGGTCGACGAGGACGAGCTCGACGAGGAGTCGGCCGAGCTCGTCGAGGAGCCCTTGCGCCGCGAGCTGCGCTCGATGGAGCAGCCGGGCGACGACGAGTCCCACGGCGTCCACGACCACCGTCCGCACATCACCGCCAAGGGACTCGAGCCGCAACGCACCCCGCAGCACCTGTCCTACTCCGCGCCGTCGGAGGACGACACGGCGCTGTCGGTGCCGGCCGCGTTCGGTGGGCCCCAGGACGGCGCGTCCGCGCAGCGGCCCGGCGTCACGGTGACCAACGCCGACGACGAGTTCGCCGACGTGGGCCGCAACGCCCTGTGCCCGTGCGGGTCCGGTAAGAAGTACAAGCGCTGCCACGGAGCACCAGGCGGACCGACAGGTCTCACCGCTCGCGTCAACGGCTGAGCCGCACTCCGCTCGCCAGGTCAGGCGAACTCGAGGGCGGTGACCTGCCAACGCCCGCGAAGCAGCTCGAACCGCGCGGCGACGGCACGTGAGCGGGGTCCGTACCGCACCCGCAGGCACACCTCGGCACACGACCCGGTGAGGAAGCTGGCCCGCATCCCGACCAGCTGCGGGCGCACGGACTGGATGCCACCGGAGCCGGGACGCCGGCCGCCGGCGGCGGCGACGAGGTGGGCCCGGCGGGCGAGGTCCTGGTAGACCTCCGACGACGTCCAGCGCAGCAGCTGGGACACCGGCCGGTCGCCGCCCACGATCTCGACCACTGCCGACCCGATCCGTTGAGCGTGCTCCTCGAAGCGTCGACGGCTGACCAGGTCGACCCGCACGAGGTCCGACCCGGCGGCCCGGACGAAGGCCTCCGGATCCGGGTCGGGCACGTCCTCGCGCGGGCCCAGGTCGAGCGCCAACGCCCCTTGAACAGAGGCGAGGGGAACTCGCGGGCCCGGGAGGAGCCGCATGACCTGGGCATCCTCGGGGTCGGGGACCGCGGCGAGCGTCATCGGGAGTCCTCTCGGTGGTGGGGGTGGGACGAATCGGTGGCGTGCGGCGGGAGGATCAGTCGCTGGCCCGGGACCAGCTGGTCGGGGTCGACGCCGACCACCTCGCGGTTGGCGGCGTAGATCTGGCGCCAGCGAGCCACGACGGTCATGTCGGACGCTCCGTCTGGCAGATCCTGAGCGGCGATCGACCACAGGCAGTCGCCCGCACGGACGACGACGGTCCGGTGCTGTGCTCGAGAGTGCTGGGCTGGAGGGTGGTGGGCTGGAGGGTGCTGGGCTGTCGACACCGGTCGCTCCGGGAGAGGCAGGCCCACCAGCGCGACGGTGACGGGGGTCCGCTCTGCGTGCCGGCTCTCCGAAGCGCCGGCATGGTGAGCCGCGAGGGCCGGCTGGGCGAGCCCGGTGGCCAGTGCCACGCCGCACGCACCGAGGACCAGCCGGCGGAGCGGGTCGGGCAACCGCCACGCCGGCGGCGTGGAGCAACCGGTGGTCGGCTCCTGACGCCCCGCCGAGGCCACGGTCACCGTCAGGGCGAGCCAGGCCCAGGCCAGACAGCCCAGCAGGACCAGGGCGCAGACGTCGGGCAGAGCCCGGTCCAGCGGCAGCGAGCGGAGGTCGGCGCCGCCGAGCAGGTCCCGCGCTCCCGCGCGGGCGACCAGGAGGGCGAGGCTGGACAGCACGGCCGTGCCGCACGACCAGACGACGAAGCAGCGCCCCCACCTGCGCCAGGCAGGGCCGCCGCGGCTCCCGAGAACCACCGCAAACCTTTCGTTTGAATCTGTTTGCGTCAGTTATAGTCCGATAGCGGTGCGGTCACCACCCATGTCTCGCGGACTGTGGACAACGGGGAGCGAACAGTCCGGGCGTCGTGCCAAGGTGCGGCGAGTGACCTCGGAGGAACCGCTGTTCGGCTTCCTGGACGATCTCGAGCAGCAGGCCGCGGCCCTCTACGACGTCGAAGCGCGAGAGCGAGCTGGCCGATCGTCGTCGTTCGGAGTACTCCGGCGTCACGCTGGCCAGTCGCCTCATGGCCTCACTGGACGAGGAGCTCTCGGTCGAGGTGTGCGGGGTCGGCACGGTCTCCGGCCGGCTCGGACGCGCCGGCCCCGACTGGTGCCTCCTGCACGGGCCGGCGCAGGACTGGCTGGTCCGGCTGGAGGCGGTGGTAGCCGTCGAGGGTGCCTCCGCTCGGGCGGTCCCCGAGGTGGCGTGGCCCCCGGCAGACCGGATCGGGCTGAGCTCGGCCCTGCGTCGGCTGGCCGACGCCGAGGCCCTCTGTCGCCTGCACGCCGTGGACGGGTCGGTCCGGGAGGGTCGGCTGGCTCGCGTGGGCGCGGACTTCGTGGAGGTGCAGACGGGTGAGGGCCGCTGTCTCCTGGTGGGTCGGTCCACCCTCGCGGCCGTCCAGAGCCGCCCCTGACTCCGGTGGTCTGAGGAAGGCGCGCTGCGCCTGTCTCGAACCACCTGTCAGCCGGTCAGTGAGTCTCCATTGACGATGCCCACCAGCTCGGCGAGGGTGCGGATCCGCCAGGTCGCCTGGGTGAGGTCCGTCGCCGCGGGCGCGTCGGCGCCTTGGATGAACTCGCTGTGGACGACGGCGCAGTCGAGGCCGGCCGCCACGGCCGACTGCAGACCGCGGGCCGAGTCCTCGACCACCAGGGTCTCCGGACGGGTGGCGCCGAAGCGCTCGAGGCCCAGCAGGTAGGGCTCCGGGTGTGGCTTGGCGCGCGCGTAGTCCTCCCGCACGAGCACGAAGTCCATGAACGGCGTGATCTGCCGATGCTCGTGGATCACCTCGAAGTCCGCGCGGCGCGCGGTGGTCACGATCGCCATCCGGACGTGCTGCGACAGCTCGGCCAGCGCCTCCAGCACGCCGTCGATCTCGATGGGCTCGGTCCGCAGGTACTCCTGGTAGTGGCGATCACGCAGCTCGCGGGCGCGGTCGATGGTCTCCTCGTCGACACCGGCGGCCCGCGCCGCGGCCCAGGTGCCGAGCCCCTGGCTCATGTCCTGGAGGTACCGGCCGCGGTCCAGGGTCACGCCGACGTCGGCCAGAGCCCGCTCCCCGGCCCGGAAGTACCACGGCTCGGTGTCCACCAGGACGCCGTCGTGGTCGAGGAGCAGGTATCGCTTCGAGCCGCTCAGGTCGCGTCCAGGTCGAACGGTGGCCGCTCGTCGTGGGCCAGCGGCACCACCGTGGGGAGCTGCTGCTGGCGCTCCTCCTCGTCGAGCTCGTTCATGGCCTCGGCGATGTGCCGCTTCACGATCTTGCGGGGGTCGAGGTCGCGCAGGTCGAGGTCGGCGTACTCCGGCCCGAGCTCCTCGCGCAGCTCGTCACGGGCCTGGTTGGCGAAGGTGCGCAGCTGGCGCATCATGCGGCCGGCCTGGCGGGCGTAGTCGGGCAGCTTCTCCGGGCCGAGGACCAGCACCGCGACGAACGCGATCACCGCCAGCTCCGGCAGCCCGACTCCGAACATGGGTCAGAACTTAGCGCTCGGGGTGAGACCGAGCTGGCGACCTGCCAGACCTCGCCCGCGCGAGTCGAGCCGCTCGGCGATCGAGCGGAGGACCTGGGCGGCGTCCGAGGTCGGGTCGGAGTCCATCACCGGCTTGCCGGAGTCGCCGCCCTCACGCAGGGACTCCTCGATCGGGACGCGCCCCAGCAGGGGTACGTCGTACCCGAACCGTCCCGACAGGGTGGCGGCCACGCGGTCACCGCCTCCGCTGCCGAACAGCTCGAGGTGGTGCTCGGGGCCGCAGTGGGGACAGACCAGGTAGCTCATGTTCTCGACGACGCCGACCACCCGTTGGTGGAGCATCGAGGCCATCGTCCCGGCCCGCTCGGCGACCTCGGCGGCCGCCTCCTGGGGCGTGGTCACCACGATGATCTCGGCCCCGGGCAGATGCTGGCCCAGCGAGATCGCCATGTCCCCGGTGCCGGGCGGCAGGTCGAGGAGCAGGACGTCCAGGTCGCCCCAGTAGACGTCGGCGAGCATCTGGACCAGGGCGCGGTCGAGCATCGGTCCGCGCCAGGCCACGACCTGGTCGCGGCGCGGCTTGAGCATCCCGATCGAGATCACCGAGACGCCCGACGTCGTCGGCACGGGCATGATCATCGACTCGACCTGGGTCGGACGCTGGTCGGCCAGGCCGAGCATCGCCGGGACCGAGTGGCCGTAGATGTCGGCGTCGACGATGCCGACCGTCCGACCCGCCTGGGCCAGGGCCAGCGCGAGGTTGACCGTCACCGACGACTTGCCGACGCCACCCTTGCCGCTGGCGATCGCGAACACCTTGGTCAGCGACCCCGGCTGCGAGAACGGGATCTCCTTCGGCGCCTGCCCGCCGCGCAGGGTGGTCTGCAGCTCGGCGCGCTGCTCGTCAGTCATCGTGCCCAGCGTCAGCTCCACGCCGGTGACGCCGTCGACCCCACCGAGGGCACGGCGTACGTCGCGGTCGATGGTGTCCTTCAACGGACAGCCGGACACCGTGAGGAGCACGGTGACCCGGACGAGGCCGGCCTCGTCGACCTCCAGATGGTCGACCATGCCGAGCTCGGTGATCGGTCGCTTGATCTCGGGGTCGTTGACGGTGGCCAGGGCAGCGGTGAGCTGCTCGACGGTGGGGGTGCTCATGGTGGACCCAGCCTAGTTGTCGCCCGGTCGCGAGACCCCATCCGGCCAGGACGCCACCGCGGCCGGCTTGTGGAGACCTGGTTGATCTGATCTCGAACATGTGTTCGAATAGGGGTACGCGGAGGTGATAGTGATGGCTGGGGCCGCGGCGGGACCTCTCCCACCGGAGACGTCGCCTTCCACGGGGCGCGCTGCATCGACACGTGACGCACAGGTCGTTCGTCGATGTCTGCAGGGAGGGTCCGTGAGCACGCCGTCGTCACCGCCGCATCCCGTGCTCGCCTGCCTGGACGCAGTCGAGGAGGCCGTGAAGGACGTCGCGGGGGTGGATCCGGCGTTCATGCGACCCGGGGAGAAGGGCGACGCGCTGCGTCGCCTCGTCCAGCTCGAGGCGCGGCTCTCCGGGCTCCGCTTCCGAGTGATGTCGGCCTCGGGCGAGCTCGCCGAGGCGACCGCCGACCGCAGCGTGGCGACCTGGCTCGCCGTGGAGTCGCGGACCGAGGTCCGCGCCCAGACCGCCGACCTCAGCCTGGCGAGGTCCCTAGAGCGGCAGTGGGTGCGGCTGGGTGAGGCTCTGGGACAGGGCGCGGTGAACCTCCCGCAGGCTCGCGTCATCGCGTCCGCCCTGGACGACCTCCCGGCATCCGAGGTGGGCCCGGAGGTCATGGCCAAGGCCGAGGACGCGCTGATCGGCTACGCCGCCCACCACCCGCCCCGGGCGCTACGGCGACTCGGGAGGCGGATCCTGGAGGTCGCGGCGCCCGACGAGAGTGATGCGCTCGAGGCCCAGGCCGTCGAGCGCGAGGAGCGGCGTGCCGCGGCCGTGACCGCGCTCAGCCTGCATCCCCTGGGCGACGGCACGACGCGCATCGCAGGCCGGGTGGCCGACTCGGTGGCCGAGCGGCTGCGGACCTATCTCGACGCATTCACCTCGCCGCGTCATCTCTCGGCTGGCGGCGTGAGCGGCTCCAGGGGCGACGAGGGCCCTCGGAACCCGCGGCAGCGGCTAGGGGAGGCCTTCGGGGCGTTCCTCGAGGCTGCCGATCCCGGACGGATGCCCTTGCACGGAGGTGACGCGACGACCCTGATCGTCACGATCGACCACGACGTTCTCGCCGGCCGGCTTGCCGGCGTCGGCCTGGTCGGCGACGAGCCGATCAGTGCCGGACAGGTCAGGCGTCTCGCCTGTGGGGCGGCGATCCTGCCGGCGGTACTGGGCGGGAAGTCGGAGGTGCTCGACCTGGGTCGAGCCAGTCGGCTGTACCGGCCCCCTCAACGCAAGGCCATGGCCGTGCGTGACCGCCGCTGTCGAAGCGAGGGCTGCACGATTCCGGCCGCCCGGTGCGAGGCGCATCACGCGGGCGATCCCTGGTCGCGGGGTGGGCGCACCGACCTCGCCGAAGGTGCACTGCTCTGCTCCTGGCACCATCACCGCGCGCACGACGACCGCTACCTGGTCGAGCGACTCCCGAACGGCGACTTCCGCTTCCACAGGCGAATGTGATGGGTGGCGTGCAGTCCGAAACAGGCTCAGGCGGTGGCGCCGGCCTCGTCATCGTCAGGCTCGCTCAGGTCGTCGCGCAGCGAGCGGAGCTCGGAGCGGAGGAAGTCGCGGGTGGCGACCTCGCCGACCGCCATGCGCAGCGAGGCGACCTCGCGCGCCAGGAACTCCATGTCGGCGTGGGCGCGGGCATTGGCCTGACGATCCTGCTCGGCCACGACCTTGTCGCGCGACTCCTGCCGGTTCTGGGCCAGCAAGATCAGCGGGGCGGCGTACGACGCCTGGAGGCTCAAGATCAGGGTCAGGAAGATGAAGGGGTACTCGTCGAAGCGCAGGTGCCGCGGCGCCAGGGTGTTCCAGCCGACCCAGAACACGACGACGACCGTCATCCACATCAGGAAGCGGGCCGTACCCATGAAGCGGGCGAACTGCTCGGCGAAGACGCCGAACGCGTCGCGGTCGTAGGTCGGGGTGCGGATCAGCTGACGACGCTGCTCGCGAGGCGTGTCCAGCCGCCCCCGCCGCTCAGCCACGGCGACTCTCCGCTGTGCCGTCCGGCCGCTCCGCGGGGCCCGCCGTGCCGAGGGTCGAGTCGCGCCAGTTCTCCGGGAGCATGTGGTCGAGGAGGTCGTCGACCGTGACGGCGCCGAGCAGGTGGCCGTCGTCGTCGACGACTGGCGCGGCGACGAGGTTGTACGTCGCGAGGTGAGCCGCGACCTCGTCGATGGTCGCTTCGGGGTGGAGCGGGTCCATCGACTGGTCGAGCGCAGCCGCCACCAGGGTCGACGGTGGCTCGCGGAGCAGACGCTGGAAGTGCGCGACGCCGAGCAGCTTGCCGGTCGGCGTCTCGAAGGGCTGCCGGCAGACGTAGACCATCGCCGCCAGTGACACCGGGAGCTCGGGGTCGCGGATCTTGGCCAGCGCGTCGGCGATCGTGGCGTCCGGACCCAGGATCATCGGCTCCGGAGTCATCATGGCCCCGGCGGTCTCCTCGGCGTACGACATAAGGCGCCGCACGTCCTCGGCCTCGTCGGGCTCCATCAGCTCCAGCAGCTTCGCGGCCGTCTCCGGGGCGAGGTCGGCGATCAGGTCGGCGGCGTCGTCGGCGGTCATCTCCTCGAGCACGTCGGCCGCACGCTCGATGTCGAGGTACTCCAGGATCTCCACCTGGTCCTCGTCGGGGAGCTCCTCCAGGACGTCGGCGAGCCGCTCGTCGTCGAGGGCGGCGACCACGGCGGTACGCCGCTCGACGGGCAAGTCGTGGATGACGCTGGCCGCGTCGGCGGGGCGCATCTCGTTCAGCGCCGCGATCAGGTGGGTGGCGCCTTGGGTCGGCTCGCGGCCGACCAGGCCGACGACGTCGCGCCACTCCGCGACGTGGGTCTGGCCGCGCCGCCGCAGGCTCTTGTGCCGCAGGCCCTTCCCGGGCTCCTGGACCGCAACCCGGCTGAGCACCCAGTCGCGCGACCGCACCTGCTCCATCGCGACGTCGTAGACGGTGCCGGTGATCCCGGGGTCGTCGCCGGAGGAGTCCGCGCCGCCCGGTCGCACGGTCACCGTCCGGTCGAGCATCTGCCCGATCACCAGGGTCTCGGTCGAGCGCTGCTCGAAGCGGCGCATGTTGAGCAGCCCGGTGGTGTAGACCTGCCCACTGTCGATGTGGGTCACCCGCGTCATCGGGACGAAGATCCGCCGCCGACCGAACACCTCGGCGACCAGGCCGAGAACCCGCGGCTGGTTGGTCTCAGACCGGATCGCGACCACCAGGTCGCGGACCTTGCCGACCTGGTCGCCCTGCGGGTCGAAGATCGGCAGCCCCACGAGGCGCGCCGCGTAGACCCGGCCGGGCTTGGTCGGGCCGGCCATCGACCCGGTCTTGGACCCAGAAATAGCGGACCCAGACATCGCCGATCCGCTCTGGGTGCTGCTCACAGACCTCAACGCTACCGTCGGTCACACGAGGTTGGCCGTAACTCTCCGCCAGGCGCGACACCTGCTTAGACTGGTTGTCCTCTCCGCAGAGCACCGCGACCCACATCCACGGTGACCGACTACCCCCGACTGCCCAGGGAGCACCTCGCATGGCCAAGCACCTCGGGACCCGACGCGAGCCACGGCTCACGGCGGATCCCAGACGCTGGCGCGGGCGTCGCGCGTGGTACGCCGCCGGGGGCTTTGCCGTCGTCTCGACGGTGACCGTCGTGGCCGTGGCCCAGGGCATCGCCTCGGGCGGCACCGCCCACACGGTGGGCGCCGGCACCGACCCGGCCGGTCAGTCGATCAACCAGCAGTCGACGTCCGGTCCGGCCGCCGACCGGGCGAGCTCCCAGCAGCCGACCGCCCGCACCGCGGGCAGCCCCGCGCCGACCCGACGGGTCGACGTCTCCCGCCAGACCGACCGGCGCACGGTGAACGGCACCGGGTTCCGCGTCCGGCCCGGCACACGTCTGGCCCTCAAGCCCGCAGCCCTCCTGGCCCGCAAGGTCGCCAACCTGTCGCCGGCGCACGCGTCGTTCACGATCGCACAGTCGAACGTGCTCGGGTCCCAGCACACCACCAGCAAGGGTGGCTACGGGCCAGGTCCGACACGCGCCGCTTTGACGGCGTCGCTGCTCACCGCGCGTGGCGTGGACGTCGGGGGCATGCAGGAGGTCCAGACCAACCAGCTCGCGGTGTTCCGCAGCCACATGCCCTCGTACTCCTTCTGGCCCGGCACCGCGCTGGGCAACAACGGCGTGCGCCTGCAGATCTACTGGCGCTCGTCCCAGTTCTCCTTGGAGAAGACGGGCTCGATCACCTACACGTTCTCCAGCCAGCGGATCCCGCTGCCCTACGTGCTGCTGCGCGACAAGGCGACCGGTGCGGAGTTCTGGATGATCACCACCCACAACTCCGCCGGCGGCATGCAGGGTCAGCGCGACGCTGCCACCACGGTCGAGATCAACCTGATCAACCAGCTGCGCGCCACCGGCGTCCCCGTGGTCATCGTCGGCGACATGAACGAGCACACCTCCTTCTTCTGCCGGGTCGCGATGGCGACGGGCATGGTCGCCGCCAACGGCGGCAGCGGCGCCGGCGGCTGCCACCTTCCGCCGGGTCCCCTGCGCGTCGACTGGATCATGGGTGGCGGCGAGGGTGCGGGCAGCGTCAGCTTCAGCGGCTACCGGCAGGATGCCGCCGGGCTCCACCGTGCCAGCGACCACTACTACCTCTACTCCGAGGTGACCACGAGCTCGAAGTGGTTCGCCCCGGGCACGACGCCCTAGCTTTCAGGTCCCGGAGGCTCGGGTCAGGCGTAGGATCACCCCATGCGGATCCCAGTCGTGAGCCTCGCCTCGAAGGTCGCCGTCGCGCTGACCACGGGCGTGCTCGCGGCGGGCGCGCTCGCCGGCTGCGGCTCGAGCTCGTCGGCGGTCGCCCAGGACCCTGCCGCGAACGGCGGCCCCACGGCGCCCGACAGCGCGACGCCGGGGACTCCGACGCCGGGGACGCAGCCCGCCGACATGCCGTCGTGCCAGAAGGTCTGGAAGGCCGGGTCGACGCTTCCGGCGGCCTACAGCGGGTGCCACGAGAGCGCGGGCCTGGTCAAGCCGCAGGTGTACCAGTGCGAAGACGGCCACCATGTCGTGACGTACGCGCATCTTTACTATGCGACGCCGGGACGTAGTATCTCCCGGGCGGCAACGACGCTCGCCAAGGACCACGGCTTCCGTCACGTCATGGCGACCTGCGGGGCCTGAGTCCGAATCTCTCGCCGGTCTGGTGCCGTCGGGATGCGTGGGGCTGGTGTGGCGTGAGTTACACTCCCACCGATTACAACGGGGTCCGAACGATCATGCCCGAACGGTCAGGCGGACGGCCCCCCTGCGCCCTGGACGGAACCTGACATGACGCCTTCCCCGCAGACTCCGCGCGCCCGCCGGAGTCGGACCGGCCGTACGCCCCGGCGACTCAACGGGCGACTGGGGCTGAGCTCGCTGGTGCTGGCGACGGCCGCGGCCCTGCTCGCGTCGGGCCTCGTCGCGGGGACGTCGGTGTCCGCCCAGGCGACACCGGCCCACCTGAACCCGAAGAAGGGGGCCCTGTTCAACAACCCCTACGGCGGCCGGGTCGCGGCGCACCGCATCGAGAACCACATCGTGCAGACCATCGACAGCGTGAAGAAGGGTCACAAGATCCGGATCGCGTCGTGGAACTTCCGCAGCAACACCATCGCCAACGCCCTGATCCGCGCCCACAAGCGCGGGGTGAGCGTGCAGGTGCTGATGGACTACGGGAACTGGAACCCGGACCTGCCCAACTACATCGCGCGGCGGGTGCACAACGCCCTCGAGCACGGTGACAAGCACCGCAAGCCGGACATGAAGAGCTGGCTCAAGCGCTGCCGCGGCGCCTGCCGGGGCCACCACGGCATCGCGCACGTGAAGTTCTACACCTTCGACAAGGTGCAGAAGACCAAGGACGTCGTGATGTACGGGTCGACCAACGCCACCGAGCTCGCGGCGTCGATCCAGTGGAACGACATCTACACCGTGACCAAGAGCGCCCCGAAGTACCAGGCCTTCATCCAGGTGTTCAACCAGATGAAGCACGACAAGGCCGTCAAGCAGGGCTACGAGCACTACAGCTGGGGCAAGGGCCGGTTCCAGCTCGACTTCTACCCCTACACCGGCAAGGGCACCAACCAGGACCCGACCCTGCGGGTGCTGAACAACGTGCGCTGCACGGGCGCCACCAAGGGCACCGGCATCGGCGGCCACACCAAGATCCGGATCGCGCAGACCGCGACGTACGGCGACCGCGGGATCAACCTGGCCAATCGGCTCGCCGCGATGAAGAAGCGTGGCTGCAACATCCGGCTGGTCTACGCGATGTTCGGCGGACGCGCGGTCAAGATCCTGCGCGCCGCGCACGTCCCGCTGACGCACCTGGCCTACGACATCAACTGCGACGGCATCTACGACCGGTACCTCCACATGAAGTCGATGACCGTCAGCGGCGTGTTCGGCAAGAACACCCACGCCCGGATCACCTGGAACGGCTCGGCGAACTGGACGCCGGTCTCCCTGGCCAGCGACGAGGTCGTGGGCCGGATCCAGAAGGGCACCACGACCGCGAAGTACGCCAACTGGATCGACTACCTGTCGACCCACGTGCCGGCCTCGTGGCTGCCCGGGCACTGTGACGACACCGGGACCGTGGGTCCTGACGGAGACATCGCGAGCAACCCGCTCGCGGGCAACCACAGCGTCATGGCGCGAGCACGACTGTTGAAGGTCGACCCCTACGAGCTGATGCGCAAGGACCTCTGAGGTCTCGTACAGCGCCCCGCTGAGGGCGCTGGTCAAGGAGAGCGCTGGTATGAGCAGAGCATCCGAGAAGAACCCCCCCAACACCACGGGAACGTGGCGGTGGCGCCTCGTCGTGGGCGCGGTGACGGTCGCGCTCGTGGGCGCGTTCCTCGTCGTGGTCGGCGACTGGGGCCACCACGCCGGTGACGCGCAGTCCGCGCAACCGACGGCTCAGAAGGGGCCGTCGGGGTGCGCCGACGCCCTGGTCCTCGGGGTCAACGGCAACCACGAGAAGCCCGTGGGCGGCCCGGGGTCGGCCTCCGAGCCGTTCGGCAAGACCGTGAACTCGGTGGTACGCCGGGTGGTGGCGAAGGCGAAGCGGGACGGCCGTCGTGTCGTCGTCGGAGGCGTCCCGCTGGCGACGCACACGCCGCGTGCGGTGCTGCGCGAGCACCGGAAGGCGACCTCGCACAGCGTCGACGTGATCTCCCGGCACGGCGTGCGGCAGTGGCGACGTCCGGTCGCCACCGGGGTCCGCGCGGCTCTCGCCCAGCTCGACAAGGCCACGACGAAGTGCCCCGACCGCCCGGTGCTGCTCGTCGGCTACGCCCAGGGTGCCGCCGTCGTCCACCGCGTGCTGGCCCGAGCCGGCGCCGAGGGCTCCCTGTCCGACCTCGTGGGCGGTGTCCTCATCTCCGATCCGGACCGCGTCGCCGGCTCGGCCGCCCATCCGGTGCTCGGCTCACCGGCCGCGGCCCGACGGCAGAGCGGACTGTTCCCGCGCGTGCTCAGCGCCCAGGCCGACGTACCTCGCAGCCAGGGCTCCTACGCCGTGTGGTCGGTGTGCACGCGGCACGACCTGGTCTGTGACCCGTCGCGCGCCAGGGTGCACGACGCGCTCGGTCTCGCGACCGGCTACGCCGGCTCGGCGGTGCTCAAGGACGTCGCCCAGCAGGCCTGGCACCAGCTGGCGCTCTGGCCCGTGCCGACGCCCCGGCGCCTGGTCCTGACCGGGATGGTCGGGAGCCCGGTCCACACCCAGCTCTCGGTGGCCCCCGGCACCCGCGGTGCGGTCTCGTGGAGCGAGGCGGCGGGCCTGCCCAAGGGGGTAACCCTGTCGGCGTCCGGCCTGCTGTCCGGGACGCCCAAGAGCGCCGGGACCTACGCGGTCAGCTACCGCACGAGCAACACCGACCCGGTGACCACCGGACACACCGGCTCCCTTCTGGTCAAGATCACGCCGGACTCGGTGTCGCTGTCGGCAGGCGGCCAGACGACGTGCGTGACCCGGTCGGACGGCAGCGCCCGGTGCTGGGGTCGCAACGACTACGGCCAGGTGGGCGACGGCAGCACGACGACCCGCGACGTTCCGTCCGACGTGAAGGGCGGCGACGTCTGGGCGCAGGTCAGCACCAGCGGGGCCAGCACCTGCGGCGTGCGGCAGGACGGCACCCTGTGGTGCTGGGGGCTCAACGACTACGGCCAGCTCGGGAGGGCGCGCAGCCACCCCGTCCACAAGCCGCACCAGGTCGGGAAGAACAGCACCTGGGCCTCCGTGACCACCGCCTGGACCCACAGCTGCGGCATCCGGACCAACGGCACGCTGTGGTGCTGGGGCCAGAACCGCTGGGGCCAGCTCGGCATCGGCACGATCGACCGCTCGCACGGCAAGCCGCAGCGCGTCGGCACCGCCACCGACTGGGCGTCGGTGAGCGCCGCCGGCTGGCACACCTGCGCGACCGACGACACCGGCGCGGCGTACTGCTGGGGCCACAACACGTTCGGCGAGGTCGGCGACGGCACCATCGCCACCAGGAGCTCGCCGACCCCGGTCGACGGCGGGCAGACCTGGATCCAGCTGAGCACGGCCTGGGCCCAGACCTGTGGGATCACCCAGACCGGCCGCCTGCTGTGCTGGGGCTTCAACCGGCAAGGACAGCTCGGCGACGGCACGCTCACCAACCGCTCCGAGCCGGGGCCGGTCGACTCCAGCGAGGCCTGGACCCAGGTGACCACCGGTGACGGCTCCACCTGCGCGACGGCCTCCGACGGCCGACTCTGGTGCTGGGGCGACAACCGCTACGGCCAGCTCGGCTCCACCGCCGACGAGCAGCCCGACCCCACGCCGACGCTGGTCGCGGCCCTCACGACCCCGGTCCAGCTGACCTCGGCCGGCTGGCTGCACACCTGCGCCATCCCCGTGGGCGCGGCCTTCACGTGCTGGGGGAACGACGAGGAGGGTCAGCTCGGCGACGGCGGGACCCAGCCGTACAAGAACCTGCGGCGCGGGCTGCCCGAGCCGCGGCACCAGGTCGAGCTGCGAGCCTCGGACCTGCCCGCCGACCGGTTCCTCGACCACGCCTCACCCGGCAAGATCGCGGCTGCGGGGCTTTCGACGAGGCCGGTCGCCCAGAGCTCGCGTCCGCTCAGCTCCGGCGCCAGCAAGGACGGCGAGCCGCTCACGCCGTTCACGATGATGACGATGAACATGCTCGGCAGCCAGCACACCGCCCCCAACGGCGACGAGCCGTACATGGCGCCCGGCCGGCTGCGGGCGGAGTGGGCGAGCACCTACTTCGGGATGCGCGACGCCTCCATGATCGGCATGCAGGAGCCGCAGCCCGACCAGATCGTCGCCCTCGACTCCGCCACCCGCGGCGCCTTCAAGTTCTATCCCGGCAACTCCCTGGGGTACGCCGGTGCGCCGCAGTCGGTGATGTGGAAGCGGGCCGACTGGAAGCTGGTCTGGCACAGCTCGATCTCGATCCCGTTCACCAGCGGCTGGCGACCGCAGCCGATCGTGGAGCTGCAGCAGCGCTCGACCGGAGCCCAGCTGTACTGGCTCAACGTCCACTTCTCCGCCCAGCGCAAGGGTCAGGCGCAGCGCGACAAGTCGATGAAGATCCTGCTCAAGGCGATCAAGCAGCTGAAGGGCGACCACCTGCCGATCCTGCTCACCGGCGACTTCAACGAGATCGCGCCGGCGTTCTGCTCGATCACCGGCAAGACCCCGCTGGTCGCGGCCACGGGCGGGTCCAACACCGGCGGCGGCGGGACCGGCGACGGGTGCCATCTGCCGCGGGGAGCCCGGATCGACTGGATCTTCGGCTCGCGCGGCGTCTTCTCCCACACGCTGATGGACGACTCCGCCCAGGTACGCCGGACCACCGACCACCACGTCCTGTCGGCGCGCTACGGGCCCGACGCGTCCTGACGGCGGCGTGACCCGGTAGTCTCGCCTCTTCGTGAGGCAGGAGGCGACGTGAGGCTCCAGCGGGCGCTTGCGTCGCGCAGGTCGGCGGTCGGAGAGGTCCGCGTCGACCGCGAAGGACTGCACTTCGAGCAGAGCTTCTCCGGCTCCCTCGACGTGGTCATGGACGGCCAGCGGGTGTGGTCGTTCGGCACCACCGAGGCCAAGCCCGCGGTGACGTTCGTCGACTGGCCCAAGCGCCTGGCCCGCCGCCTCGACGGCACCGCCGACGTCCGGGTCGTCTCCGGGCAGGACGAGCTGTTCTCCGGCTCGGTCCGCTTCGGCGACGGTGAGGGGCGGCCGAGGTTCGTCGACAAGCACGGCATCCCGATCTTCATCGACAAGTGGGGGCTGATCCAGCGCCCGTTCGAGGGGCGCCGCGCGGCCGGCGTGGTGGTCGCGATGGTCGACATGGCGCGCCGGGTGCTCGACGTGCTGCGCGACGACTGCGGCATCGAGGCCTGGCTGTCCTTCGGCACCCTCCTCGGCGCGGCTCGCGAGGGCCGGGTGATCGGGTTCGACTCGGACGTCGACCTGAACTACCTCAGCGAGAAGCAGACGCCGGCGGAGATGGCCGTCGAGCTGTGGGACATCGCCCGGGCGCTGCGACGGTCGGGGCTGGAGGTGCAGCACCGGTCGGCGAGCTTCGTCACCGTGCGGTTCCCGGTGCCCGACGGCGGCTCGGGCAACCTCGACGTCTACACCTGCTTCTACGTCGAGGACCGGCTGCACGAGACCGCCACCGTGCGCGAGGTCGTGCCGCGGGAGGCCGTGCTGCCGCTGCGCGACATCACCTTCGAGGAGCACCAGCTGCCCGGCCCCGCCGACCCGGACCGGCTGCTCGCGGTCTCCTACGGCCCGGGCTGGCGAGTGCCGGACCCGTCGTTCCGGCACCTGCCCGGCCCGGACATCACCCAGCGCTTCGACGGCTGGTTCGGCTCGCTGATGAAGGCGCGCCGGGACTGGGCGGCGTACAACACCCGGCTGGCCGGCGAGGCAGCACCAGACGCCGAAGGCCCGGACGCGCAGAAGGGGCGGCGAAGGGCGCGACCCTCGGCGTTCGCCCGCTGGGTCGCCCCGCAGCTCGAGGGTGTCGAGCGGGTGATCGAGGTCGGCTGCGGCGCGGGCATCGACCTCACGACGTACGCCGGGCGCCGCCGAGGGAGTTCACAGCGGGGGAGCGGGCGGCGCAAGGTGCTCGGGCTCGACTACGCACCGCCGCGCCGACGCACGCCGTACGACGGGCACGGGCGGGTCACCGTGCGCGAGCTCAACCTGGAGGACCTGCGCGACGTGCTCACCCTCGGCGCGCAGCTGTCCCGGCGCGACGCGACCCAGGCGGTCGTGGCCCGGCACCTGTTCGAGGCGCTCTCGCCCGAGGCCACCGAGTCGTTCCTGTCCCTGTGCGCGACCACCCTGCGCCGGGGCGGGCGGTCCTACTTCGAGGGCGTCGCCCGTACCCCCGCCGGTGCGCGCGCCTGGCAGGCCGAGCACGAGGCCGGGCACCTGCGGGCGCTCGACCCGGCCCGAGTGGCGGAGCGGGTGGAGGCCGCCGGTGGGCGTATCGTCGCTCGCGCCGCGTTCGAGGAAGCCGCCCGGGCTGTCCGCACGGGACCTGCCGCCGTCTGGCGGATGACCGTCGAGTGGAGGGGAGCGCGATGACCGAGCGTGTCTTTCTCCACGTGGGCGCGCCGAAGTCCGGCACGACCTACCTGCAGCGGGTGCTCGACGCCAACCGCGCAGCCCTGGCCGACGCCGGCGTGCTCGTGGTGGGCAAGCGCCACCTGGACCGGATCCACGCGGCGATGGCCGTTCGGGAGGATCCGCGGCTCGCGGACCTACCGGCGTCTGCAGCCGCCTCGTGGAGCCGGCTGGTGGCGCAGGTGGCGGACTGGAAGGGCGCCTGCGCCGTCCTCAGCTACGAGCTGTTCGCCGTCGCGTCGGCCGAGCAGGCCGCGCGCGCCCTCGCCGACCTCGCGGCCTACGAGGTGCACGTGGTGGTCAGCGCCCGCGACCTGGGCCGCTCGGTGGTCTCGGCCTGGCAGGAGCGCCTGAAGTTCGGCCTGACCACGCCGTTGGAGGAGTGGCGGCCGAAGCCCGAGTCCGTCGAGGGCAGCGAGTGGGGGTGGCGCACGCTCGACCCCTCGGGCGTCGCCGAGCGCTGGGGCGCCTCCCTGCCGCCCGAGCGGGTGCACGTCGTGACCGCCCCTCGGCCCGAGGCCGGTCCGTCCGAGCTGTGGAAGCGCTTCGCCGACGCGTGCGGACTGGGCGCCGTCCCGGTCGACCTCGACCTGCCGCGCGTGAACGAGTCCGTCGGGCTGGTGCAGGCCGAGCTGCTCCGACGGGTGAACGGCCGGCTCCGGCACGAGATCCGCGGCAGCCGCGAGCGGTCGGTGTGGATCCGCGACCTGCTCGCGCAGGAGGTCCTGGCACCGCTGGGCCACGAGCGCATCGGCGTCCCCGAGCCCGTCTCGGCCGAGGCGGGGCAGGTCTACGAGCGCGCGGTCGCGCGCATCCAGCAGGCCGGGTACGCCGTGCACGGCGACCTCGCCGACCTCGCGCCCGCGTCATCAGCATCGTCGTCAGCGTCGTCGTCCGGCCGGCTCCCGTCGGAGGTGACGGAGGCCGAGCTCACCGACGCGGCCGCCGCCTGCATCTCGGCGTTGGTCGTGACCATGCGCGACCGTGCCGGAGCGGGGAAGCGTGGGAACGCGTCCGGTGACGCGGGGCCGGGCGTGGTGCCCGTCGTACCGCCCGGCTCCCGGGCCCGGGTCCGCAACCTCGCGGCCCGCGCGCTCGGTCCCTACGACAACCTCCGCGTCCGGCGGCTGGCCGCACGCGTCCAGGAGCTGGAGCGCGAGGTGCAGGAGGCGCGGCGCCTCCACCTCCGGGTCGCAACGCTCGACGACGTCGTCCGCGAGCTGCTGCTCGACCCGGCGGTTCAGGACGCCGGGGTGACCTGGGAGGCCCTCCAGGCCTACCGCCGGGAGTCGCTGTGAGCCCCCCACGCCTGCCGGCGCCCCTGCTCAAGGCGGGCGCGGACGCCACCCTGCCCACCGTCCGACTGGCCCGCCGGGTACGACGGCTCGAGGAGGGGGTGCGCGAGAACGCCCTGCTGGCCGTCCCGCTCGAGGAGCAGGTCGCCCGGATCGAGCAGAGCCTGGTCCCCGCGCTCGAGGTCGCCACCTCACGCGCCGCCCGTGGCAGTTCGGTCGACACCCAGCAGGAGACGCCGTGAGCGCGCCGGTGCTGTCGGTGGTAATCCCCTGCTACAACGAGGAGGACTCCCTGCCTCGGCTGGCCGAGGTGCTGTCGGCGGAGCTGCCGAAGCTGGCGGCGTCCTACGAGGTGATCCTGGTCGACGACGGGAGCCGGGACCGCACGCTGCCCCTCCTGCGCGAGATCGCCCACGAGCGTCCGGAGTTCCGCTACCTCGCCCTCAGTCGCAACTTCGGCAAGGAGTCGGCCATGCTGGCCGGCCTCAGCCACGCCCGCGGCGACAAGGTCGCGATCATGGACGCGGACCTCCAGCATCCGCCGGAGGTGCTCGCCCAGATGCTGCCCCTGCTCGACGGCGACGTTCAGCAGGTGGTGGCGCGGCGTACCCGCGACTCCGACCCGGCCGTGCGGACGATGCTGTCCAAGACCTACTACCGGCTGATGAACCGGCTCGTCGACGTCGAGCTCGAGGACGGCGTGGGCGACTTCCGGGTCCTCGACCGCACGGCGGTGAAGGCCCTGCTGACCCTGGGGGAGACCAACCGCTTCTCCAAGGGCCTGTTCGCCTGGATCGGCTTCGACACCGCGGTCGTCGACTACCGCAACGTCTCGCGGGCGGCCGGCACCACCAAGTGGCGGATGTCCGACCTGTTCAACTACGGCATCGACGGCGTGGTGTCGTTCAACTACCGGCCGCTTCGGCTCTCGATCTGGTTCGGCGTCATGGTCACCGCGGTGGCCGTCGTCTACGCGCTGTGGGTGCTCGGGGAGGCCATCGCGAACGGCAACTCCGCTCCGGGCTACGTCACCTTGATCTGCGCGATCTCCGGGTTCGGCGGGGTCCAGATGATCCTGCTGGGCGTGATCGGGGAGTACCTCGGCCGCATCTACGCCGAGACCAAGCGACGTCCGCTGTTCCTGCTCAAGGAGACCAGCGAGCACGGCGCCCGCGGCGTACCGGTGGCGGTCACCACGGCCCTCGGCCCCGAGCACGAGGACCGTTTCTCACGGGCCGACGGCGACGACGACGGGGAGGACTGGTGAAGGCACCTCGCGTCTCGCTCCGGCGTGCGCCGTGGCCGGTGGCGGTGGTCGTGGCCACCGCGGTGTTCGCGACCATCCCGAAGCTGGTGACCACGTGGTTCTACCAGCGCGGCGACACCGCGGTGCAGTTCGCGCCGACGTGGTTCCACCTCGGCGAGCTGGTCCGCAACGGGACCTACCCGCCGTGGATGGACCCGAGCACGTGGGCGGGCGGCAACTACGCCGCCGAGGCGCTGTTCGGGATCTACGACCCGCTCAACGTCCCGGTCTGGCTGGTCATGTCGGCCGGCCCGAACCTGATGACCACGATGTTCCTGGTCAAGCTGGTCTTCATGGTGCTCCTGGCCCTGGGCACCTACCTGCTGTGCCGCGAGTACGACGCCGAGCCCTGGGCGGCTGCCTCGGTCGCGGTGGCCCTGCCGTTCTGCGGGTTCACGCTGTTCTGGGACGCCGGCTCGTGGGCCTCGGGGCTGATGGCCTTCGCCTACACGCCGTGGGTCTGGTACGTCCTGCGGCGCGTGCTGCGCGGGACGGCCAACCCGTTCTGGGGCTTCGTGCTCGGTGCCCTGGCGGTGACGCAGGGCAACCCCTACGGCGTGCTCGCCCTGATCGTCGTCGGGCTCGCGCTCGTCGTCGAAGGGCTCGTGTCCGGTGACCGGGCCGGCGTCTTGAAGCTGGTCGGGGCCGGGGCGTGCGCGGCCTTGCTGCTGCCTCTGGTCTACCTGCCGCTCCTGGACACCAGCGGGCTCACCGTCCGCTCGCTCGGGGCGCTGGTGGCCAACACCGGCAAGCTGCAGCCCAAGGCGGGCGACTTCCTGCAGGCCAGCAACCCGACGGCCGTGCCGCCGATCATCGCGATCACCGGCCCCAACACCGTGCCCTCGACGTACCTCGCGTGGTTCGTCCTGCCGTTCCTGCCCTGGCTGCGCTGGGGCGAGCTGCGCGACCGGCTGCGCCCGCTCGTGGCTCCGATGGTGGTCGGCGTGCTCTACCTCGGGCTGACGCTGGCCCCCTCGAAGCTGTGGCAGTTCCGGTGGCCGCTGCGCGTCACCGAGTACCTCTTCCTCGCGGTGCTGGTGCTGTTCGCGTGCCTGCTGAGCCGGGGACTGGCCACGACGCAGATCCGAGGCCGGGTCATCGGCTCGGCCGTCGCGATCGCCTTCCCGGCCTACCTCGCGTGGGCCAACCAGCCGGCCGACCTCCACAAGCTCGTGGCGGGCTCGGCGCTCGTGGTGGTGCTCACCGCCGCGGCGCTGCTCACGACGCGACTCGGAGCGCGCAGCACGGTCGCCCTCGCCGGGGTGTTCGTGATCGGGACCGGGCTCACCGTCGGCCTGCAGCTGAAGTCGTTCGGTGAGAACAAGGGCTCACGCGTGTGGCACACGCCCGCCGATGTCGTCACCATCAGGGCGCACTTCGACGACCGGCAGGGCACGGTCATGCAGTTCTCGGACTTCCGGGACCTCCAGCACGCCGCCACCCTGGGTCAGCTGACCGCGAAGTGGCGCTACTTCCTGCCCGGCAGCCTGTACGACGTCAGCCACGCCGAGGCGGTCAACCACTACACCGGCATGGGCCTGGTCCGCTTCGAGCGGAGCCTGTGCATGTCCTACGAGGGCTTCACCCGCCCGTGCGGCTACCACAGCATCTTCCAGCCGCCGGCGCCGTCCCTGCCGCCGCTCGCCGACCTGATGAAGGTCGAGACGATCGTGGTCGGCACCAAGCAGGCCAAGGCGGCGCACACCACCCCGCCGGCCGGCTGGACCGAGGTCATGTCCAACGCGCAGGTGCAGGTCTACCGGCGCAGCGAGGCGCTGCCCTGGCCGGCCTCGCAGCTGAGCTTCGTGCCGAACGGCGTGCAGGTGGCGGCAGCCGGCACCGACGACCTCCGGCATCAGCACGTCGACCTGACCACCACCGGGAACGGCGGGCAGGCGGTGTTCGCGATGCTCGGCTGGCCGGGCTGGCACGCGACCCTGCACGGTCGCAACCTCCCCGTGGGCCGCGACTCGGCCGGACTGCTCACCGTGACCTTGCCGCCGAACACCTCGGGACGGCTCGAGCTCACCTACACGCCCCCCGGCCTGACCGCCGGGGCCGGCGCCGCCGGTCTGGGTCTCCTGGGCGCCCTCGCGCTGGGCTGGTTCGGCCGTCGCCGCACGAGCCGGGACAGTCAGGACGACGCCAAGGACGAAGCCCTGCCTGACGAAGAAGGGGACTCGGACCAGGCCGAGGAGGGTCGCCACTCGGCGCACGCTGGTTGAGGAGGGCCGTTAGGCCCGTCTCGAAACCCGGTGACTGCTCTGGAGACGCCGGTGTTGCCTACCGCGTGATCCGGCCGGTCCGCCGCAGCGTCGCCTCGAGCGCCGCCAGGGCGGCGTCGAGCTGAGCGGCCGGGTCGACGGCGTCGGGGTCGGCCCCGGCGACGTCGCGAGGGGTGAGCTCGGCCAGGTCCCCGACGACTCGGACCCCGCTCGTCGCGAGCTCGTCGCGGATCCCGTCGGCTCGCTCCAGGAGCCAGGGCGGGACCACGAAGCCGATCGACTCCTCCGCGGACCGGTGGTCGGGCATCAGGTGCTTGCCGAGTGCCTTCACCCGACGCTTGTAGTCCTTGACGGACAGATCCTCGGTCATCAGGTTCAACCGCCGCAGCACCAGGGTCGACGCCACCCCGAGCGACTCGTTGCTGCGAGGGGCCTCGTCCCACGAGCCCTCGGACGCGATCGTCGCCGCCTCGCAGAAGCGGTCCCAGAGCAGCCCGCCGGGCGCGTCCGGCGGCGGCACGGTCACGACGTACACCTGGCCGGCCCCGACGCGCTCGGCCCAGCGACCCGCGATGTGGCCGGCGTGCTGCTGCCGCCAGAACCGCTTGCCGGCCTCGCCCTGCTCGCGGATCGACTCGACGTACTCCGCGAAGGTCCGCACGGAGCGGTTCTTGACCGCCTCCTGCCACATCGCCGGCACCGTGCGACCGAGGTCGCGGGCGCCGACCACGATCCGGAGCTCGGCGTCACCGAAGCTGTCGGCGAGGATGCCGATGCCGCGCTGCCAGGCCATCGCGAGGTACTCCATCGAGATGACGGCCGTGCCCGGGTGGGCGTTGATCTCCTGCGTCAGCGAGTCCCACGAGCCGGACGTGTGGCCCGCGTGCCCCATGAGGTCCTGGACGGCGTTGACGTGCCGCCGCCACGAGGGACCGGGGTAGAGGACGCCCTGCTCCATCAGCCGGGCGCGGTTGGCTCCCAGCCGGCCCTGGATGAACGTCGTACCGGACTTCATCAGCCCGATGTGCACGACCACCCGCTGCGCCATGGCGGCAGTCTGTCAGGTGGGCGACATGGACGGCTCGGTCGATCAGGTCACAGTCGATTCCGCCGCACCGGCCGACGCACGATACTGGGGGGCCGTCCGCCTCCGACCGAAAGGACCCGACGACGCCATGGGTCGCCTCTGCCAGACCGACGGGCTCACCGACGACCAGACCGAGATCCTCAAGGCGGTCCGCGACTTCGTCGACCGGGAGATCCTGCCCGTCGCGACCGAGCTGGAGCACCGCGACGAGTACCCCACCGAGATCGTCGAGGGACTCAAGGAGCTGGGCGTCTTCGGGCTGATGATCCCCGAGGAGTACGACGGGCTGGGGGAGTCCCTGCTGGCCTACGCCCTGGTCGTCGAGGAGATCGCGCGCGGCTGGATGAGCGTGAGCGGCATCATCAACACCCACTTCATCGTCGCCTGGATGCTGCTCCAGCACGGCACCGACGAGCAGAAGCGGAAGTACCTCCCGCGGATGGCGACCGGCGAGGTCCGCGGCGCCTTCTCGATGAGCGAGCCGGGCTGCGGCTCCGACGTCAGCGCGATCACCACTAAGGCGGTCCGGCAGGACGACGGCGGCTACGTCGTGGACGGCCAGAAGATGTGGCTGACCAACGGCGGCTCGGCCAACCTGGTCGCGGTGCTTGTGAAGACCGACGAAGGTGCGGACTCCGTCTACCGGAACATGACGACGTTCCTGGTGGAGAAGGAGGAGGGCTTCGGCGAGACCGCCCAGGGGGTCACCGTGCCCGGCAAGATCGAGAAGATGGGCTACAAGGGCGTCGACACCACCGAGCTGGTCTTCGAGGGTCACCGGATCTCGGCCGAGCAGATCCTCGGCGGCGAGCCCGGCAAGGGCTTCTACCAGATGATGGACGGCGTCGAGGTCGGCCGGGTGAACGTCGCCGCACGCGGCTGCGGCGTCGCCAACCGTGCCTTCGAGCTCGGCGTGGCCTACGCCCAGCAGCGCGAGACCTTCGGCAAGAAGATCGCCGAGCACCAGGCCGTGCTGTTCCGGCTGGCGGAGATGGCGACCAAGATCGAGGCCGCCCACCAGATGATGGTCAAGGCCGCGCGCGTCAAGGACAAGGGCGAGCGCAACGACCTCGAGGCCGGGATGGCGAAGTACCTCGCCTCGGAGTACTGCGCGCAGGTGGTCGAGGACTCCTTCCGCATCCACGGGGGCTACGGCTTCTCCAAGGAGTACGAGATCGAGCGGCTCTACCGTGAGGCGCCGATGCTGCTGATCGGCGAGGGGACGGCCGACATCCAGCGAATGATCATCGGCCGGAGATTGCTGGAAGACTACCGAGTGTGACCTCTGACTCCCCCCGATCAGGCGCTTCCCAACCGGATTCGGCACGACCAGAGCCGAGCTGGGTCTTCGTCGTCACCTACGGCCGCTCCGGCTCGACGCTGACCCAAGGCATGCTGAACGCGCTCCCGCGCACCCTGGTGCGGGGCGAGAACAACCTGTTCCTGCTGCCGATCTTCCGGTCCTGGCTCGGCCTGCGTGACTTCCAGCAGAACTTCCGCGGCCAGGGGAACCCGCTGACCACCTCGGCGTTCTTCGGCCTCCACGAGCTCGACATGGACGCCTTCGCCGCCAGCGTGCGCGAGCTCGTGCGAGTCCAGCTGATGGGCTCGACGCCGACCGAGGACGTCGACCGGCTGGGGTTCAAGGAGGTGCTCTGGCACCGCGTCAAGCCGCGTGAGTGGGAGGACTTCTTCGGCTTCTTCGACCTCGCCTTCGACAATCCGCGGTACGTGCTCAACCGTCGCGACCTGGAGACGACGACGACCTCCGGCTTCTGGCGCTCGCGGAAGCCCGGCATGGCCGAGCAGCAGATCAAGCGGGTCGAGCGGATGCAGTCCTTCCTGCGCGAGTCGCGGCCCGACCGCTGCTTCGACACCCGCTACGAGGTGACGACCAGCGCCGACCGCGCGGTGGCCGCCGAGTCGATGAGGAGCCTCGCGCAGTTCGTCACGGGGTCCTGCGACGACGAGCTGCTCGAGCGCCTGCTGGCGCTCCGGGAGGTCGGACACGGTCCCAACCCGTTCGGCGCCGCCCGTGGCGACAAGCGGCCAGGAGACGCCAAGCGCGGGGACCGGAAGCGCGCGGACCGCGAGCGGCAGGGTTGAGCCGCTCCCAGTCCGAGCTGTTCCGGCTCCAGGCGACCGCGTGCGGGCGACTCGGCTCGCCGATGTACGCCGAGCTGCTCGCCGACCTCGCCGACGACCTCGAGAAGGGCGGTCCGACGGCGGCCGCGCTGCGCGGCCACGAGGACGACCCGGGTCCGTCCGGGCTCGCCCTGCGGCTCGCGGGCAGCCTGCATCGGCTGGTGCTGGCGGGTGCGGCACCCGAGCTGGCCGCGCTGTACCCGACCACCGGCGGGTCGTGGCGACCGGGCGCCGCGACCGAGGTCGTCGACTTCCTCTCGCGCCGGGCCGACGACGTCCGGCCCCTGCTGGACCGCGCACCGCAGACCAACGAGGTGGGCCGGGCGGCGGCCCTGGCCGGCGGCCTGCTGCGTCTGGCCGAGCGCTGGCGGCTTCCGATCCGACTCTTCGAGATCGGGTCGAGCGGGGGGCTCAACCTGCAGGCCGACCGGTTCCGGATCACCGACGAGGCAGGCCGGGCCTGGGGCGATCCCGCGAGTCCCGTCGTGCTCGAGGGCGGCTGGTCGGGCGCGCCCGTGCCGGTGACCTCCTCCCTCGAGGTGGTCGAGCGGGGAGGCTCCGACCTGCACCCGGTGGACGTGACAGGCGAGGACGGCCGGCTCACGCTCACGTCGTACGTCTGGCCCGACATGGCCGACCGGCACGCCCGCCTCGCCGGAGCCCTCGAGCTCGCGCGGCGGCGACCCGTTCCGGTCGAGGTGGCCGGCGCCGCGACGTACGTCGCGGCGTTGCGGCTCGTCCCGGGCACCGTGACGGTGCTGTGGCACAGCGTCATGTGGCAGTACGTGCCCCGCGAGCAGCAGGACGCCGTGGTCGCGAGGCTGGCCGAGCTCGGGGCGGCGGCGACACCGGACAGCCCGCTCGTCCACCTCTTCGCCGAGCCCACCCGGCGTACGCCCGAGGAGGAACACGAGTTCTGGGTCTGCGCCGAGTCCTGGCCCGGCCTCGGCTCCGGGCCGGGCACCGGACCCGCGGGGGAGCGGGAGTTCTGGGGACGGATGGCCGCGCACGGCGTACCCGTCGTCTGGGAGTGAGCCCCTACGCTGTCGGTGCGCCCACGCGGGCGTCGCCCGAGTCTGCTGCTCGAGTCTCTTGGAGGACCTCATGCTGGTGGTGACCACGAACGACCTTCCCGGATGGGAGATCCGTCAGGTGTGCGGGGAGGTGTTCGGCCTCACGGTGCGCTCGCGGAACGCGTTCTCGCAGATGGGCGCCGGGTTCAAGTCCCTCGTCGGCGGCGAGCTGAAGGGGATGACCTCCAACCTGGTCAACAGCCGCAACGAGGTGATGGGCCGGATGATCGACGAGGCCCGCGCCCGCGGCGCCAACGCGGTGATCGCGATGCGCTTCGACACCTCCGAGATGGGCGACACCTGGACCGAGATCTGCGCCTACGGCACAGCCGTCGTCGCCGTCCCGGTCACCGAGGGCGCGCGCGAGACCGCGGCCCGGCTCGGCTACAGCATGGGCGCCGGCCAGCAGCCGGCTCAGCCGGTCCAGCAGCAGGCGGAGACGCTGACGGGCGACCAGTACGGCGGCGGTCAGTAGGAGGCCGGACGTCGTCGGCGCAGCGGCCGCCGCGCCGTCCAAACGGGTCGACCGGTGACCCGGTGGGTGGCAAGGTGGTCGGCATGAGCCCAGAGACGCCTGCCCAGGACTCCGCGAACGACGATCTCAAGGCCAAGATGCGCGAGGCTCTGGAGCGGAAGAACTCGCGCGCCCGGGGCGTCCAGGAGGACGGCCCGGTACGCGAGAAGGCCCACGGCTCCGAGGTGCACGGTGGCGCCGCCCCCAAGATGCACCGCCGCAAGTCCGGCTAGCGGCGACGTCTGGATAGTACGGATCAAAGATCCGCTCGGACCGGTCGCGCGACCGGCTTTCTGATCCGTACTATCGGCTCGCCGGCCACCCGGCTGCCGGGACGTCGGCCGGGATCCGCACGACCTGGCCGTCCCACTCGGTGTGGGTCATCAGGCCTGCGACGCCGGGCCAGACGGCGGTGACGGCATACAGGCGGGGCGCTGCAGCGGTGCCCCCGAGCATGCAGGCGAAGCCGCCGCGGTCGAGGTCGACGGTCTGCAGCACCTCGCCGCCCTCGGCCACACGCACGCAGCACTGGTGGGGTACGTCGGCGTACCACGCGGCGCCGGAGGCATCCAGGCAGATGCCGTCGGGATGGTGGCTCTGCCCGTCGGGCCGCGAGAGGTCGGCCCAGATGCGGCGCTCGGCAAGCGACCCGTCGTCCGCCACGGAGAACCCGACCAGCTGGTGGCGGTAGGAGTCGGCGACGACCAGCGTCGTCCCGTCGGCGGTGACCGCCATGCCGTTGGGGAAGGCGATGTCCTCGGCCACGACGCGCGCCGTCCCGTCCGGCGTCACCACGCCGACGCGACCCGGCTGGACGTCGCCCGGCGGCGGACCCGTCGCGAAGTCGAAGTGGGGGCTGTTGACGAACACCAGGCCACGGCCGTCGACGACGACGTCGTTGCAGCCGAGCTCCGAGACCGCCGTCAGGTCGGCGTACGTCGCGAGCGTGCCGTCGGGCTCCAGGGTGAGCAGGGCGTGCTCCTGGTTGGAGACCAGCACGAGCCGTCCGTCGGGCAGGAAGTCGAAGCACATCGGGAGCGAGCGGTGCTCGACCACGACCTCGGTATCACCGTCGTCGTCCACCGCGACGATCCGGCCGCCCGTCCAGTCGCTGAACCACAGGCGACCGTCGTGCCACCGCGGTGACTCGACCAGGCCGAAGCCGGAGCACACGACGTCCACGGCCCGATGCTCGCACGCCGTGAGGTATCCCACGGCGTCGGGCGTCGAGCCGGCTCGCGGGCTGCGGCAGGATGTGGCGCATGCAGTTCGGCCGCACGTACGAGGAGTTCGAGGTCGGCGCGACGTACCAGCACTGGCCGGGCAAGACGGTCACCGAGTACGACGACCACCTGTTCTGCCTGCTCACGATGAACCACCACCCCCTGCACCTCGACGCCCACTACGCCGAGGAGACCACGCAGTTCGGCCGCAACGTCGTGGTCGGCAACTACGTCTACTCGCTGCTGCTCGGGATGAGCGTGGCGGACGTGTCCGGCAAGGCGATCGCCAACCTCGAGGTCGAGTCGCTGCGCCACGTCGCGCCGACGTTCCACGGCGACACGCTCTACGGCCAGACCACCGTGCTCGACAAGCGGGAGTCGACGTCGAAGGACGACCGCGGCGTCGTGCACGTCGAGACCATCGGCTACAACCAGGACGGCACCGTCGTGTGCGTGTTCCGGCGCAAAGTGATGGTCCCCAAGCAGAGCTACCTCGACGCCCGGGGCGGCGAGCAGCCGGGACGCCCGGTGCCGAAGCCGGACAAGAACTGGCCGGGCCCGACCGCGTCCTAGCGCCTCAACGGGTCGTGTGCCTGAGCCCGCGCTAGGGCGCGGGCTCAGGCACACGACCCGACTGGCGGGGGACGAAGGCGCGGGCCAGGGGCAGGATGCCGAGCACCAGCACCATCGGGACGGCGAAGCCGAGGCGCAGGTTCCCGGCACCGACCAGCCCGGTCATCACGGCCCCGAGCAGCGAGCCGACGTAGTTGAACTGGTTGAAGCGCCCGATCACCGTGTCCACGCGGAGGTGTCGCAGGGCCGGGTCGGACTCCTCCTCGCCGGCGATGCGGGCTGCGGCCGAGAAGCTCAGCGGGGCGACGACGGCGACGCCCCCGCCGATCACGAGGAACCCGAGCACCGCCACCGGCCAGGTGGGCGCGAAGACGGTGACGGCGAGACCCATGCAGGCGACGACGGTCCCGACCCGCAGCACCGGCACCGCGCCGTACCTCGCGACCAGCGCGTCGCCGGACAGCCGCACGGCGCCGCTGGCCAGCAGGTAGGGGAACACCGCGAGGGCGACCAGCGCAGACGGGGTGTCGAAGACCTTGTCGAGGTACTGCGGGCCCCAGGTGAACGCCGCGGTGTCGACCATGTAGAAGAGCACCATCGCCAGGCCGACCAGCACGATCGGCCGCCACGGCACGTGCACCGCAGGCGCCCCGTCCGCCGGCTGCACCGACTCCTGGGCACGTCGCAGGAACGGCGCGAACGCCACGGCCACGGGGAGGACGGCGACCGCCCCGGTGGCGGCCAGGGGCAGGTGACCCATCGCCAGCGCCACTGCCGAGCCGAGGAAGCCGCCCAGCGTCCAGGAGCCGTGGAACGACGGCAGGATCGGCCGGCGGTAGAGATGCTCCAGCGCCACGGCCTGCATGTTCGTCGTGGCGTCGACGGAGCCGAGCGCCACGCCGTAGACCGCCATCGAGGCCATGAACACCGCCCGGTCCGGGGCGACGGCGAAGACCGGGACCGCCACGGCGATGCCGAGCAGCCCCGCCCGGAGGATGGTGGCGCTGTCGACGCGCTTGCACGCCGTCTCGGCGAGAACGCTGCCGAGCCCGGCCAGCAGCACCATCATCAGCAGGAGCAGCGACAGCGTCGTGTCGCTGTAGTGCCAGTGGTCCTGCACCTTCGGCAGGCGCGTGGTCAGGCTGATGAACACGAAGCCCTGCGTGAAGAACCCCGCCGCGGCCGCCAGCCGGGTGCGCGCCAGCTGCTCGGACCCGGGGCCCGAGTAGCCGCTCGCGTTCGTCCGGCGCGCCATGGGCGGCATCGTGGCACGCCCGCGGACGGCTGGCAGCATGACCCCGTGACTGTCGACCCCGTGAACGTCGAAGAGGTGTGGCTGGTCCGGCACGGCGAGACCGAGTGGAGCCGTGACGGTCGGCACACCTCCACCACGGACCTCCCCCTGACCGACGAGGGGCGAGCCGTCGCCGCCCGGCTGCGAGATCGCCTGGAGGGCACGGCCTTCTCCCTGGTCCTGACCTCGCCGCGCCAGCGTGCGCGGATCACCGCCGGGCTGGCCGGGCATCCCGACGCCACGGTGGATGACGACCTGGTCGAGTGGGACTACGGCGAGCTGGAGGGGCTGACCACCGAGCAGATCCGGGAGACCTATCCGGGATGGACCATCTGGTCGGGGCCGGTTCCCGGCGGCGAGTCGCCTGACGAGGTGAGCCGTCGCCTCGACCGGGTCGTCGCCCGCTGCCGCGCCGCGGAGGGCCGGGTGCTGCTGTTCGGGCACGGTCACTGCCTGCGGGCGCTCGCGGCCCGCTGGCTGGCGCTTCCGGTCGCAGACGGCCGGCTGCTGCGCCTCGACACCGCGACGATCTCGGTGCTGAGCTTCGAGCGGGACACGCCGGTCGTGCTGCGCTGGAACGGCTGACGGCCCGCCTGAGGCCCTGACCCAGGACCCTTGACGCCGTCTCCTGCCCTTCGGGACCGTGGTGCCCATGTCGCTCCGGACGGAGTGCCCACGCTGCCCCAGCCCTCTCGACGACGCCACCTGCCCGGTGCACGGCCCCATGCCGGTCCTGCGCCGACCGGACGTCGCGTCCTACGAGAGCTTCGCGGAGGCGCTCGGCGCCGCGGGTGAGCTGCCGACGTACCTCCCGTGGCCGATGAGCCCGGGCTGGGCGGTCACCGACTTCGCGGTGGTGGACGGTCGGGGCACCATGACGTGCTGCTCGGGCACCAGCGCACTGGACGGCCCGGTCGACGTGCTCGTGGTCTCCGAGGAGTCCGGCACCGGGCTGGGCGCGCGGTGCGCCGGGATGCCGCACCTCGACCCGGGCCGCGAGATCGGGGTCGGGTCGCCCATGGTGCGGGTGCGGATCGGGAGCCAGTCGGTGCCGCTGTGGTCGGTCTCGACCGCGGACGCCGAGGGCGAGCTCGACCGGTCGGTGGTCGCGGGCGAGGCGGGGGGACGCTGGCTGTGGGTCGTGCTGCGGCCGGCGTCGGCGATGCTGCTCCTGCGCGACGAGTGGATCCTGCGCGACGTGTCCGCGATCGGGGCGCCGCTGGTCGAGATGGCGTTCAGCGGTCCCGGCCCGCTGTGGTGAGTCGCGGGACCGGCGCGGCGAGTCGCTAGCCTGCCGGGGTGGGCAGCATCCTCGACGCAACCCTCTTCACCAGCGCCTTCGTGACGTTGTTCGTGATCATGGACCCCGTCGGCACGGTGCCGCTGTTCCTGTCCCTGACCGGGAGCTACACCCCCGACGGCGTACGCCGGGCGGCCAGGCAGGCGGTCCTGGTGTCGTTCCTGGTCATCTCGGTGTTCGCGTTCTTCGGGCAGCGGATCCTGGCCTACCTGCACGTGTCGCTGCCGGCGTTGCAGTGCGCGGGCGGACTGCTGCTCCTGTTGGTGGCCCTCGAGCTGCTGACCGGTCGCGGCGACGAGCCGACGCGGCAAGGCGACACTAACGTCGCGCTGGTGCCGCTGGGCACGCCGTTGCTGGCGGGCCCGGGAGCGATCGTGGCCACCATGGTGTTCTCCAAGCGGGTGCACGACGTCGGGGACTTCACCGCGGTGACGCTCGCGGTGGTCGCCGTCCATCTGTGCCTGTGGCTGACGATGACCTTCTCGATCCCGATCCTGCGCCTCCTGCGCGAGTCCGGCATCCTCTTGGTCACCCGGATCGCCGGACTCCTGCTCAGCGCGATCGCCGTCCAGCTGGTCGCCGACGCGGTGCACGCCTTCGTCCTCTCCTACCGCTAGCCACCACCTCGATACTTCGCAGCGAAACGCACCTCGATCCGAGCGAATCAGGTGCCGATCGCTGCGAAGTATCGGTCAGCGGCGGCCGAGGGACTGGAAGCGTTGCAGGAGCCGGACCGGCAGGTGCTTGCTGGCCGTGGCGATCACCTTGTAGCGCTTGCTCGGGATCGAGACCCGCTTGCCGGCGTCGAAGTCGGCCAGCGCCTCGTCGACGACGCGGTCCACGTCGAGCCACAGGGGCCGCGGGACGGCGTCGCGCCCGACGTCCATCCGCTCGTGGAACTCCGTGCGGGTGAAGCCCGGGAGCAGGGTCATGATCCGTACGCCGTCCCGCGCGTACTCGTGCGACGCCCACTCGCCGAAGCGGTTGAGGTAGGCCTTCGCCGCACTGTAGGACCCCCGCGGCTGGGTGCCCGCCACGCTGGAGACGTTGATGATGCCGCCGGTGTGCCGCACCGTCATCTGGCGCAGGGCGGCGTGGGTGAGCCGCATCGGAGCGGTCACCAGCACGTCGAGGTGGGCCTGCTCCTCGTCGACGGTGTTGCGGAGGAACTTGCGCTTGAGACCGAAGCCGGCGTTGTTGACCAGCAGGTCGACGGGCCTGACCTCCGCGGTCCCGGGCTCGCTCACGCGGTCCTCGACCCGCCGTAGCTGCTCCCGGTCGACCAGGTCGGCGACGAGCACCTCGCAGGCCACGGGGTACGCCGTGGAGAGCTCGGCCGCGACCGCCTCGAGCCGCGCCCGGTCGCGGGCGACCAGCACGAGGTCGTAGCCGCGGCGGGCCAGGCGGTCGGCGAAGACCCGGCCCAGGCCCGCGGTCGGACCCGTCACCAGGGCGATCGGGTGTGCGGTGCTCGCGAGGGACATGTCACCACCCAACCCGCGCATGCACGCCCCGGGCAAGGTCGTCAGGCATGATGGGAGGCGATGTCCACCACACCTTCCCCCGGCACGCCGGTCGTGCTCGCGGTGGCCAACCAGAAGGGCGGCGTCGCCAAGACGACGTCGGTGGCCTCGATCGGCGCGGCCCTCGCCGAGCTCGGGCGGTCGGTGCTGCTGGTGGATCTCGACCCGCAGGCCTGCCTGACCTTCTCCCTGGGCGTCGACCCGGAAGACCTCGAGCTCTCGGTGCATCACGTGCTCACCAAGGGACTGAACCCGGCTGAGGTGATCCTCTCGACCGACGACGGGGTCGACCTGCTGCCGGCCACGATCGAGCTCGCCCGGGCCGAGGCGGACCTGCTGACGCGTACCGGTCGCGAGCAGGTGCTGCGCAGCGCGCTCGAGGATCTCGCCGCCGAGCGTCACTACGACTGGGTGATCCTCGACTGCCCGCCGTCGCTCGGCGTGCTCACGGTGGCCGCGCTGACAGCCGCGCAGGGCGTGCTGATCCCCTTGCAGTGCGAGACGCTGTCCCACCGCGGCGTGGGGCAGCTCCTCGACACCGTCCACGACGTCCGCAGGTTCACCAACCGCGACCTCGAGGTCTGGGGCGTGCTCCCGACCTTGTACGACGGGCGCACGACGCACGCGCGAACCGTGCTGGAGACGATCTCCGAGACCTACGACCTCGACGTCGTCGAGCCGCCGATCCCGAAGACGATCAAGTTCGCCGAAGCCCCGGCGGCCGGTCGCTCGATCCTGGCCACGAGCCGCAGCAGCAAGGGCGCCCACGCCTACCGTGAGGTCGCCGCCGGCCTGCAGCGGCGCGTGAGCCGGTCAGGGCGGTCCGGGGCCCGGTCGAAGGGGCGGCGATGACCAGCCACCGGCGCGACGTACGCCCCCGCTACGGGCGGCTGGCGGTGCTCGCCGCCTCGGTGACCGTCTCGGCGGTGGCCGCGCTGGCGGCGTTCGGCGTGATCGCCACCGGCAGCGCGCAGGCCGGCGCCGGCCCCAGGCCCGCGTCGTACCACGAGTCGACGGGCAGCACCCCGGCTGCCGATCCCAGCGACCCGACCACCGGCCCGAGCTCCCCGAGCAGCAGCTCGACCCCGCCGACCCATCAGGACTCGGCCGCGCCACCCAGCGGTGACACCTCGTCGTCGGAGACCTCGCTGACGGGCGGGACGTCCCCGGACCACGCGAAGGCGCTACCGGCCGACAGCGGCTCGGGTCGACGGATCGTGTTCAGCCAGAGCCGACAGCGCGTCTGGCTGGTCGACGGCGCGAGCGACGACGTCCAGCGCACCTACCTGGTGTCCGGAAGCGTCACCCACAACCTCCAGCCCGGCACCTACTCGGTCTACTCCAAGTCGCGGTGGGCCGTCGGCATCGACGACTCCGGCGTGATGCAGTACTTCGTGCGCTTCACCCAGGGCCCGACCGGCGCCGCGATCGGCTTCCACTCGATCCCGACCAAGAACGGCGTGCCGCTGCAGACCCGGGCCCAGCTGGGGACGCCGGAGTCCCACGGCTGCATCCGGCAGTACCTCCCCGACGCGATCGCCCTGTGGGACTTCGCGCCCGAGGGCACCAAGGTGGTCGTGGTCGCCTAGGGCTGCCGGCTCAGGAAGCCGAGGCCTGGCTGGAGCCCGAGCCGCGGCGACGCCGACGGCGGTTGCGCGACTGGCCGGACGGACGCTCCGACTCCGGCGCGGTGCCGCCCGACGCGGTGGCCTTGTCGGCGTTGCCGGCAGCGCTGCCCGCGACCTTCTCGCCGCCGCGGGTGCGCGTACGGGTGCGGTTGCCCGAGCGCGGTGCGCGCTCGCGGCGCGGCCGCTCCGAGCCGCGGGCACCGCGGTCTCCGGCCTCGGGCTCGGGGCGCGGCGGGACGATCCGGCCCTTGGTCCCCTCCGGGATGCCCAGGTCGTGGAAGATGTGCGGCGACGTGGAGTAGGTCTCCTGCGGCTCGTCGAACGGCAGGTCGAGAGCCTTGTTGATCATCTTCCAGCGGTGCAGGTCGGCCCAGTCCACGAAGGTCACCGCGATGCCGCTGGCGCCGGCCCGACCGGTGCGGCCGATCCGGTGGATGTAGGTCTTCTCGTCCTCGGGGCAGGTGTAGTTGATGACGTGCGAGACGCCCTGGACGTCGATGCCGCGGGCCGCGACGTCGGTCGCCACCAGGACGCGCATCTTGTTCTCGCGGAACTTGGTCAGCGCCCGCTCGCGCGCGATCTGCGCCATGTCGCCGTGCAGCGGCGAGGCCTTGAAGCCGCGCTCGGCCAGGTCGTCGGCGACGCGCTGGGCCTGGCGCTTGGTGCGGGTGAAGACGATGACCTTCTCCGCGTCGTCGGCCTGCAGGATCCGCGCGATGATCTCGGGCTTGTCGAGGTCGTGGGCCTGGTAGATGAACTGCGCGGTCGCCGGCACCAGCTGGGTGTCGTACGACGACTCGGCGCGGATGTTCATCGGGTGCCGCATGTGGGTGCGGGCCAGCGAGACGATGGCGGCGGGCATCGTTGCCGAGAACAGCATCGTCTGGCGGGTCTCGGGCGTCATCGAGAGCAGCTTCTCGACGTCGGGCAGGAAGCCCAGGTCGAGCATCTCGTCGGCCTCGTCGAGCACCAGGGCGTGCACGTGGGAGATGTCGAGGGCGCGGCGATTGCACAGGTCGATCAGGCGGCCGGGCGTGCCGACCACGATGTCGACGCCGGTCGTCAGCGCGTCGAGCTGCGGCTCGTACGCGACGCCGCCGTAGACGGTGAGCACGCGGAGGCCGAGGTCGGCGCTGGCCAGCGCCAGGTCGCCGCTGACCTGCAGGGCCAGCTCGCGGGTCGGGGCGACGATCAGGGCCTGCGGCTTGCCCTGCGGCATGTCGGCGTACGCCGGGTCGGTCGGTGTGACGCTGCGCTGCAGGACCGGGATCCCGAAGGCGAGGGTCTTGCCGGTGCCCGTACGGGCCTGGCCGATCAGGTCGGTGCCGAGCAGGGCGACCGAGAGGGTCATCTCCTGGATGGCGAACGGGGTGGTGATGGACGCGCGCTCGAGCGCGTCGCAGATCTCGGGGAGCACCCCGAGCTCGCGGAAGGTAGTCACGATGTTCAGATTTCTTTCGGTCGAGCCCCCCGGGCCCCAGGTGTGGGTCCGGGCTGACAGGTCGAGCTGGTCGTCCGGCGGCGGAGCCCAGCTCGAGTGCCCGGGGTCGATCGCTCGACACCGAGTGCTCGACAATCTGATCGCGTCTGCCGCGCACATGCAGCGCCGCCATGGAGGCCGGCGCACGTCCTCACCGCTCACGCGGGGACGGCGGCAGTCTATCGGTAGCGTGGGCGCATGTCTGAATCCCAGCCGGATCCGTCGCCCGAGGCCGGTGCCGTCGTTAGAGGACGGTCTCGTCTTCGAGGACCCGGAGTACCGCCTCGCCGTGGTCGACCTGCTCGGGGTGATCGCCTACGGCGAGCTCTCGGCGTTCGAGCGGCTCGTCGACGACTCCAAGCTGGCCCCGACGGTCCGCGACCGGGTGGAGATGGCCGCGATGGCCAGCTCGGAGTTCGGGCACGTCACGCGGCTCCACGAGCGGCTGCGCGAGCTCGGGACCGACCCTTACGACGCCATGGAGCCGTTCGCGTCGGCCATCGACCTCTTCCACGCCCACACGGCTCCCGCCGACTGGTACGAGGGGCTGGTCAAGGCCTACGTCGGCGACGGGATGGCGGCCGACTTCTACCGCGAGATCGCGGCCTACCTCGACACCGGCACCCGCGACCTGATCATCGCCTCGCTGGAGGACGCCGGCCAGGCCGACTTCGCGGTCCGGCACCTGCGCCGCGCCATCGCGGACGACTCGCGCCTGGCCGGTCGGCTCGCCCTGTGGGGACGCCGGCTCATGGGCGAGGCGCTGACCCAGGCCCAGCGGGTGGCCGCCGAGCGCGACGCGCTCAGCGCCCTGCTGGCCGGTGGCATCGACCGCCCCGGCCTCGACCTGGCGGCCATCGGCCGGATGTTCACCCGGATCACCGAGCGGCACAACCAGCGGATGGCCGACCTGGGTCTGGCGGCGTAAGTCTGGCTGAGTCTGGGCTGGGACCTACCGCACGCTCGAGCGCGAGCGTCCGGTCAGGCTCGCGGCCACCATCACGACGACAGCCGCGGCGATGACCTGCACGATGTGGCGCAGCCAGTCGATGCCGCCGGTGGTGCACCGACCGCCGAGCACGTCGACGTAGAGCCAGTTGCCCAAGAAGATCCCCACGACGCCGCACAGGACGGTGAGCCAGAAGGGGATCCGCTGCCGGTCACCGGGCGCCACGAGCTTCCCGAGGATGCCGATGACGGCACCGCCGATGAGCAGGAACAGGATCCCGCCCAGGCTCCAGTGGTGCCCGCACTTGGTCAGCAGCGGGGCGATCGTCGTGACGGTCACGCGGTCCACCTTTCGGTCTCAGCCCCTGTCGCTCCTGGCCCCGGCGGTGCGCCGGGGTGGGGCTGCGGTCCATCCTGTGCCCCCGGACGGGCGAGGGCAAACGCGCCGGTGGGGGCCTTTGCGAGGGCGGCTCAGCCGCGGAAGCCCACCTGGCCGCTCACGCCGCCACCGACCTCGACGTAGGCGATCACCCGCGCCGGCACCAGGATCTGGCGTCCGCGCGCGTCGTCCAGCGCCAGCACACCGTCGTCGGACAGCGCCTTGGCCAGTGCCTTCTGCACATCGGCGGCCGACTGGCTGGTCTCGACGACCAGCTCGCGCGGAGCGTGCTGGACTCCGATCTTGACTTCCATGGTTCTCCTTCGGGCTCAGGGGGTCGGGGCTCAGTGCTCGTCGGTGAGGGGGTAGCCGCGGATCCCGCGCCACGCGAGCGCGCTGACCAGCTCGACCGCCTCGGTCTGGGTGAGCCCGGTGGACTCCGAGACCCAGAACCTCGCGCTGACCTGCGCCATTCCCACCAGGGACACCGCGAGGAGCCGCGACTGCTCGGAGGGCAGCCCGGTGTCGTCGTGGATCACGTCGGCGATCATCGCGGCGCACTCGCTGGTCACCCGCTCGACGTGCTCGCGGACCGCGGGCTCGCTGGTCAGGTCCGACTCGAAGACGAGCCGGAACGCGCCGCGCTCGCCCGCGACGTAGGTGTAGAACGCCGCCATGGCCGCGGCGACGCGGGTCTTGTTGTCGTGGGTCGCTGCCAGGGCCTCGCGGCAGTTGTCGATGACCTCGTCGCAAGCGGCGTCGAGCAGGGCGAGGTAGAGGTCCAGCTTGCCGGGGAAGTGCTGATAGAGGACGGGCTTGGAGACTCCGGCCCGCTCGGCGATGTCGTCCATCGCGGCGGCGTGGTACCCCTGCGCGACGAAGACGCCGAGGGCGGAGTCGAGGAGCTGGGCGCGACGCTCCCGCCGGGGAAGACGCCCGCCTCGGGGCTTCTGCGTCGATTCGCCCCGCGGCTTCTGCGTCGAGTCGGTGGTGCTGCCCACGCTCGCACCCTACCGACGACCGGCGGAGGTCCGGATGGCGGACGCGCGTGCGCCGTACCGGTGACCTGGGGAACATGGAGGGGCGCCCTTCGGTTGCCCTGACGTGGGACGTCGCGCCCACGACCGAAGCACCACCGAACCGCCCCCGATCCCAGGAGTACGCCGTGTCCCTCCCGCCGCTGGTCGAGCCGGCCACCGAGCTCACCATCGACGAGGTCCGTCGCTACAGCCGGCACCTCATCATCCCCGACGTCGGGATGGACGGTCAGAAGCGCCTGAAGAACGCCAAGGTGCTCGTGATCGGCGCCGGCGGGCTCGGGAGCCCGGCCCTGCTCTACCTCGCGGCCGCCGGCGTGGGGACCATCGGCCTGGTGGAGTTCGACGAGGTGGACGAGTCCAACCTGCAGCGGCAGGTGATCCACGGACAGTCCGACATCGGCAAGCCCAAGGCGCAGTCGGCCAAGGAGTCCATCGCCGAGGTCAACCCGCTGGTCGAGGTCGTGCTGCACGACGAGCGCCTCGACAACGACAACGTGATGCAGATCTTCGAGGGCTACGACCTCATCGTCGACGGCACCGACAACTTCGCGACCCGCTACCTCGTCAACGACGCGGCGTACTTCTTGAAGATCCCCTACGTCTGGGGCTCGATCTACCGCTTCGACGGCCAGGCCAGCGTGTTCGCGCCGACCCTCTCGGACGCCGCGGGTGAGGACCTGCCCTGCTACCGCTGCCTGTACCCCGAGCCCCCGCCGCCGGGCATGGTGCCCAGCTGCGCCGAGGGCGGCGTCCTGGGCGTGCTGTGCGCGAGCATCGGCTCCATCCAGGTCACCGAGGCGATCAAGCTGATCACCGGGATCGGCGACCCGATCGCCGGGAAGCTGATGATCTACGACGCCCTGGAGATGGAGTACCGCAAGCTCCGCGTCCGCAAGGACCCGAACTGCGCGCTGTGCGGTGAGAACCCCACCGTCACCGGCCTGATCGACTACGAGACCTTCTGCGGGGCGATCTCCGACGAGGCGTCCGAGGCCGCGGCGGGATCGACGATCTCGGTGACCCAGCTCGAGCACATGCTCAAGGAGAGGGCGAACGGCGAGCGGGACTTCGTCCTGGTCGACGTCCGGGAGCCCAACGAGTACGAGATCAACCGGATCCCCGGCTCGGTGCTGATCCCGAAGGGCGAGTTCCTCAACGGCAGCGCCCTGGCCCAGCTGCCGGGGGTCGACTCGGGGTTGCAGGTGGTCATGCACTGCAAGACCGGGATCAGGTCGGCCGAGACGCTGGCCATCGTCAAGGGCGCCGGGTACGGCGACGCCGTTCACGTGGGCGGGGGAGTGGCCGCCTGGGTCCAGCAGGTCGACCCCAGCCAGCCGGCGTACTGAGCAGGACGTGGCTCGGCCTGTTACCGGCGCGTAACTTCGGGCGCTGGGTGACGTTGGACCTCAGGTAGGACGCGCGCCGGCACCCCGGCCGGCGCCGACCCCAGGAGGTCCCGTCGCCATGTCCCGCTCCCGCACTCCATTCCGCTCCAGAACCTTCGGCCTGCTCGTCGCGGTCGCCTCGGTCGTCACCGCTCTGGTCACCGGCTTGGGCACCGCCCAGCCGGCAGGTGCCGCCCAGCCACGCACCGACGCACGCGCTGACGCCGCGCAGACCGCCCTCAGTCCTCGCGCGGAATGGGCACCGGCGGCCTCGGCGCCGATCCACCCCGGCACCATGATGTACACCGCCGGCGCCCAGTGCACCGGCAACTTCGTCTTCACCGACACGGCCGGGGACACGTTCCTGGGCTACGCCGCCCACTGCGCGGGCACCGGTTCGTCGACCGACACCAACGGCTGTCAGACCGACTCGGTGCCGCTCGGCACGGCCGTGGACCTGACCAATGACGGCAACCTCGCCAGCGAGGGCAGCATCGTCGGGCACGGCACGCTGGCCTACAGCTCGTGGATCACCGAGCACCAGCTCGGCACGACCGACGCGAACACCTGCGCCTACAACGACCTGGCTCTGGTCCGGATCGACGCTGGTGACGTGGGCAAGGTCAACCCGAGCGTCCCGTTCTGGGGCGGCCCGTCCGGCATCGACACGAACGGCACGGCGGCGGGCGACCGCGTCTGGACCTACGGCAACTCCAGCCTGCGCGGAGGCGTCTCGCTGCTGTCGCCGCACACGGGCATCAGCCTGGGCGACCAGGCGGCCGACGGCGGCTGGAGCCACCCGCTGTACACGCTCAGCCCCGGGATCCCGGGCGACTCCGGTTCCGGGTTCATGTCTCCCGGGGGCCAGGCGGTCGGCGTGCTGTCGACGCTCGGGCTCGCTCCGCTGCCGCTGTCGAACAACATCGGCGACCTGTCTCGGGAGCTCGCGTTCGCGCAGAACCACAGCGGCATCGCGGGCCTTCGGCTGGTCAACGGCACCGAGCCCTTCGACCCCGTCCTGTAGCCGCCCCGGAGCCACCCCCGGTCGGGCAACCGTGACCGCTCTGTGATGTGAGGGCGGCCGGTCCAGCGGTTACGGTGCCTTCCGTGAGCGGACGGCGGGCCAGCGTGAGCGCGGTCGCCTTCACCGTGCTCGCCGTCGGGGTGCTCCTGCTCGTGGTGATGTTCGCGGCGCGCAGCGGGCCGCACCGGATCTTCGCCGGCCCCCTGCGCGACCCGCACTTCGCGCCGATCACGGTCTCCATCTCGCCTCGCTTCGGCGGAGGACCGGCCGGGCGCTTCCACCAGGGCCCGATCCACCACAGCGCGTTCCTGACGGCGGTCGGCTGGGTGGTCCGGCTGGCGATCCTCGCCTGCCTGCTGTGGGTGGGCTATCGCGGCGTCCGGCGGCTGCTGGAGTGGCTGCACGACCTCCGCCACCGGCAGCGCCTCACGCCCGCGCCCGACCCCGACTTCGACGTGCTCGACGACCCCGACGCCCTGGTCACCGAGATGCGCAAGGACGCCGACGAGCAGTTCGAGCTGCTGCTGGACGGCGCGCCACGCAACGCGATCGTCGCGTGCTGGGACCGCTTCGAGGAGCAGGCCGAACGCACGGGCCAGTCACGGCTGGAGTGGGAGACCTCGTCGGAGTTCGTCCTGCGGCTGCTCGACCACGTCGCGGCCGACGACGCCGCCGTCGCCCAGCTCGAGCGCCTCTACCGGGAGGCACGGTTCTCCGAGCACGAGATCGGCGAGGACCAGCGGCTGGCGGCCGTCGAGGCCCTGCGCCGGATCCACGCCTCCCTCGGGATCGGGGTGCGTGCGCGATGAAGGGCGACTCCCAGCAGCGCGCCGGCTTTGCGCTCCACAGGCTGCGTCGCAACCGGTGGTTCGTGCGCCTGATGCTGGTCGTCCTCGGCGTCGCGCTTCTCAGCGTGGGGGCGGCGATCGAGCACACGCATCCGAAGATCGTCCCGACGGTGCTGTTCGTCGCCGCCGTGGTCGCCGTACTCGGACTGCTGGCCGACAGCTCCGGGGCCGACGCCTCCGACTGGTCGCAGGTCGCCGAGCACACCGCGGCGAGCACCGGGCAGGACGCACCGCTCGCCGGGAACGTGCGACTGATCGAGAACCACCTCACGTCTCGTGAGGTCGACCGGCACCTGCAGACGCGGTTGACGCGGATGACCGACAACCGGCTCTCGCAGCTGGGCCTGACCCGGAGAGACCCTGGGGTCGCCCAGCGGCTCGGGCCTACGCTCACCGCTGTGCTCGACGGGCCACCACGCGTGCTGAAGCTCGCCGAGATCGACGAGTGCATCCGACGGATCGAGGAGCTGAGCCCATGACGCAGTCCACGGGGGACCCGCTGGCGACACCCACCGCCCTCTCGGTGAGCGAGACCTCGGAGCGGGCGAAGGCGGTGCTCGACGAGGTCGAGCGGGCTGTGGTCGGCAAGCGGTCCGCGCTGACGTTCGTACTCGCGGCGGTCCTGGCGAAGGGTCACGTCCTGCTCGAGGACTTCCCCGGCCTCGGCAAGACCCTGGCGGCCCGGAGCCTGGCGCGGGTGCTCGGCCTGGACTTCGCGCGGGTGCAGTTCACCCCCGACCTCCTGCCGGCCGACATCACCGGCTCCTTCCTCTACAACCAGCGGGACGGCTCCTTCGAGTTCCGGCGCGGACCGCTGTTCACCGGCATCCTGCTGGCCGACGAGATCAACCGGACGCCGCCCAAGACCCAGTCCGCGCTGCTCGAGGCCATGCAGGAGCATCAGGCCACGGTCGAGGGCGAGACCTTCCCGCTGCCCGACCCGTTCCACGTGCTCGCGACGGCCAACCCGATCGAGTACGAGGGCACCTACCCCTTGCCCGAGGCCCAGCTCGACCGCTTCCTGATGCGGGTGAGCTTCGGCTACCCGACGGCGGAGGAGGAGCACGACGTCGTCACCCGCCGGGTCGCCCGCCGCCAGGAGGACGTCGACCTGGACCAGGTGACCGACTCGGCCGGGCTGCGGGCGATGCAGGCTGCGGTGGAGACGGTGACCGTCGACGACAGTGTCGGCAGGTACTGCGTGGATCTGGTCACCGCGACGCGCGAGCACAACGACGTACTGACCGGCTCGTCCCCGCGCGGCTCCCTCGGGCTGGCGCTCGCCGCGCGAGGGTTCGCGGTGATCCGCGGGCGGGACTACGTGATTCCCGAGGACGTGAAGGTCGTGGCCCGGGCGGTGCTCTCGCACCGGATCACGGTCAAGCCCGAGCTGTGGATGACCCAGGCCAGCGGGCCGCGGGTCGTCGACGCCGTCCTGGCCAGCGTGCCGACCCCGCGAGCACTCGAGCGGTCGTGAGCGAGGGACCGTCGCGCTGGCAGCCGACCAGCAGCCTGGGCCGCGCCCTGATGACGGGCGGGGTCGGCGTCGGGCTGGCGCTCGTGTCGGGTCGCCCGGGCGCGGTCGTGCTCGTCGCCCCGCTGCTGATCGTGGCGGCGATGGGGCTGCTGCACCGGCCGAGCCGCGAGCCGCGCCTGTTCGCCTCCCTCGCGCGGACCCAGCTGGCCGAGGGACAGGGCACCCGAGCGCACCTGACCGGGACCGACCTGGAGGACGCCGAGCACGTCATCCGGATGATGTCGCGCAGGCCGTTCGTCGGCACCCGTCCGAAGTCGGGGGCCGTCGGGCACCTGCTGCCGGACGACGGCGCCGTCGCACCCATCGAGGTCTCTCCCCGCCGCTGGGGTCGGCGACTGGTCGGAGCGGAGAAGGTCGCCTTCACCACCGCCTGGGGCGGGTACCGCTGGGGCCCGGTCCCGCTGCCGGACCACGACCTGTACGTCCTGCCGGGGATCACCCGCATGCGAGCCGGCGCGGAGGCCCCGCAGCCGATCGGGCTGATCGGGTCGCACCGCTCGCGGCGCGACGGCGACGGAACGGAGTTCTCCTCCATCAGGCGGTTCCACGCCGGTGACCGGCTGCGCCGGATCAACTGGCGGGTGTCGCTGCGTCAGGGGACGCTCCACGTCGAGTCGACCCGCGCCGAGGAGGACGCCGCCGTCCTGCTGATCGTCGACGCACTCGCCGACTACGGGATCTCCGGCGGCATCGGCGGTGCCGAGTCGAGCCTCGACGTGAGTGTGCGCGCGGCGGCGGCGCTGGCCGACCAGTACGTCTCGGGAGGCGACCGGGTCTCGCTGCGCGTCCTGAGCCCCGAGGGCGAGTACGCCGGCTACGGAGCCGGCACCCGACACCTGCGCCGGCTGCTGATCCTGCTGTCGCAGGTCCGGCCGGGCCTGCCGCGCGACGCGGAGATCGACCAGATCGACTTCCGAGCCTCCGCAGGCACCATCGTCGTGGTCATCAGCCCGATGCTCTCCGAGCAGCTGGCCACCGCCACGGTGCGCCTGGTCCGCCGCGGGTTCTCGGTGATCGTGGTGGACCCGCTGCCGTCGGGCACCGCGCCCACGGTGTACTCCGACGCCGACGAGCAGATCTCCGGCCTGGCCTGGCGGATGCGGCTGCTCGACCGCAGCCACCTGCTCGCCCGGCTGTCGGCGTCCGGCTGTCCGGTCGTGCCGTGGAACGGACCGCGCACGCTCGAGGAGGTGCTGCGCCGGCTCGCGCGGCGCGGCCAGCTGCCCCGGGTGGGTGCCGGATGACGCGTGAGGTGTCGCCGAGCGTCTGGGTCCTACGCGCCGTCCTGGTGGTCGCGCTCCTGGTCGCACTGCTCTCGGGGCTGCCCAGCGGGTACCACCCGGCGGTGGCGCTGGTCGTGGTGGTCGCGGTGGGGGCCGTCGTCGCCGGGCTGTACCCCGACGGCCTCGCGCCGACGATCGTGATGGTCGTGGTCACGGCCTGGTGGACCTTCCACCTGCACGGGGCCGTCCCGGCCGGACTCCTGGTCGCCGCCGCGGGGCTGACGGTCGCGCACGTCGTGGCCACGCTGCTCGCCTACGGGCCGCCGTCGCTGGAGGTGGACCGCCGGCTGGTGCTGATGTGGGCAGGACGCGGGGCGCTGTCGTGGCTGGCCGCCCTCGTCGTGTGGGTGGCCGCCCGCGCCTACGTCGGCCACGCGACGCCCGCCCTCTTCTGGCTGACGGGTCTGACGGCTGCGGTGGTGGGCTCGGTCGTCGTCGGACAGGCGCTGTCGCCGTCCGCCACCCGGGCCGGCATGCGCGGTGGAGAGCCGAGCGCGTGAGCGGGCGTCTGGACCACGAGGAGTACGTCGAGCTGGTGCTGAGCTGCGTCGAGCAGATCCCACGCGGGCGGGTCTCGACGTACGGCGCGATCGCGGAGGTCGTCGGTGCCCTCGCCGGTGGCGGGGGCCCGCGGCTGGTGGGCTCGGTGATGGCGCAGCACGGCGGCGCGGTGACGTGGTGGCGGGTCGTCCGGGCCGACGGCTCGCTGCCGCCCAGCCACGAGGTCGAGGCCCGGCCGCACTACCTCGAGGAGGGCACCCCCCTCCGCCCCACCGGCAGCGTCGACATCCGGCGCGCCCTCTTCCGCCCCACCCTCCCGTCGCCCTGACGGACACTTCGCAGCGCACGGCACCTCCAAACCCGTGGAACAGGTGCCTACCGCTGCGAGCTATCGCGGTCGGCTGCGGGTGAGGACGGCGAGGCGGGCCAGGGCGAGGGGGAAGATCTCGGCGGGTGGGGTGACCAGGCCGGCGCCGACCTGGCCGACTCCGGCCACGCGGCCGGCCATCCCGGTGTTGATCTGGGGGAGGATCCCGGTGCGGCACACGCGGGAGACGTCGATCCCGGTCGGTACGCCGGCGAACTCCAGCACCGGGACGCTCCAGCGCGGGTTCTCCGCCGAGGGTGATCTCCCGCATCCGGCGGGTGGTGGCCAGCGCGTCGGGCACCGAGCCGCCCACGAAGCGGACGATCGCCGGTGCGGTCGCCATCGCGAAGCCCCCGAGCCCGGCGGTCTCGGTGATCGCCGAGTCGCCGATGTCGGGGTTGGCGTCGTCGGGTCCGTAGTCGCCGAGGTAGAGCCCGTCGGCGACCTGCGCCGGCCCGGTGAACCACTCGTCGCCGGCACCGGCGATCTGGATGCCGAAGTCCGTGCCGTTGCGGGACATCGCGACGACCATCGTCGAGCCCGGGACGTCGCGCGCGGCGTCGAGGGCCAGCTTGCACGCGGGCATCGCGAGGTTGAGGAAGAAGTGGTCGTTGCCGCCGACGAACCGCAGCGCCTCGGCGACGTCGATCGGCGTCGGCCCCGCTGGACACGAGCGCCGGGCCGAGGTCGCGCAGGAGCATCAGGGTGCCGGCGCGGTTGCGGTTGTGCGCCTCGTCGCCCATCTGCAGCATCTGGCCGAGGATCGCGGTGACGTCGACCGGCTGGCCCTGCGCGACGCTGCCGCGGACGGCGCCCTGCAGCAGCGGCCCGAGTACGTCGTTCATCCAGCGCAGTCGGGTGAGCACCTCGGGCGAGTAGGCGCCGTACCGCAGCACCTTGCCCAGGCCTTCGTTGAGCGTGCAGTGCGTCCGAGCGCCGGTAGCCGGGTCCTCGAGCACGAACATCCACATGCTCGGCGTGACGACGCCCGCCATCGGCCCGACCGCGCGACGGTGGTGGCACGGCTCGAGCCGGACGTGCAGCCCGCCCTCGAGCAGCGCCTCGGCCTCCTCCGGGGTGTCGACCAGGCCCTCGAGGACGGCGCCGCCCATGAGTGCGCCCCGGAGCGGGCCCGAGGCTCGCGTCCAGTCGATGGGCGGCCCGGCGTGCAGGAACTCCCCGCGCTCCAGCCCGACCGCCTCGTGGGCGGGCAACACGTCGACCAGGAGCGCCTGGACGCCGAGCATCCGCTCGAGCGCCAGGGCGTTGGCCGCGGGGCGCAGTGGGTCGAGCGCCACGGCGGCGAGGTCGTCCTCGGTTCCGGGCATCGGCGGCCGCCAGTCGACCCGCGAGACCGGCGCGGCCTGGTCGTCGACGGCCTGGGCCAGCAGGTCGACGCCGACGCTGACGACGTGCGGGGTGCTCATCGGGCGGCTCCCAGGATCTCCAGGGCCCGTCGCGTGGCCCGGGCGTTGGACAGGTGGACCTCGGCCCCGGCCTCGGCCAGTGCCGCGACCTGACGGTCGAGCCCCTGCGGGTCGTGGCGGGTGCCGACGACCGTGACGACGACCGGCGGCCGGATGCCGTCGATGGCCGGCGCGAGCGAGGCCACCGGGTCCTCCTCCGCGCCGTGACCCAGGACCACGTCCATCAGGACGACGCCGGTGGTGGCGTCGGCGGCCACCTCGGCCAGTCGCTCGAGCCGCAGCGACGGGTCGATCATCGGGTGCGCCCGGCCGGTGGTGTACTCGTCGTCGCCGAAGTCGACCAGCTCGTAGGCGTCCTCGCCCAGTCCGGACTCGGCCACGAGCACGCCGGCCTCCTGCTTCATGGTGCCGCCGACGAACAGGCCGTGGAGCCGCGTCCCGCCAGCGGTCCGCGTCTCACCGACCACCGGCCAGGACGGGATCTCGCGCCCGAGGTCGCGCAGGATCTCCTCGGTCGCCGCCGTCAGGTCGGGGCGGCCGGCACCGAGCAGCGCGAGCCGGACCGGCGTCGCCAGCGACTCGGCGTACGCCGTGAGCTCGCGGGCGACCTCGGGAGCTGGTGGCTTGGAGATCACCACGGCCAGCTCGACCGACGCATCGGCGTCGAGCCGGGCCAGGGCGGTGCGCGTGGCGAGGCCCCCGATCTCGGCCGAGAGGTCGCGCCCGCCCACGCCGTACGCCGTGTTGACGCCGAACCCGGCGCGGTCGAGCAGCGCGAGCACCTGCTGGCAACCCGTGCCCGAGGCGGCCACGATCCCGACCGGCCCCGGCGAGACGACGTTGGCGAAGCCCAACCCGAGCCCGCCGACGACGGCGGTGCCGCAGTCGGGTCCCATCACCAGGAGGTCGCGGTCCGACGCGAACCGCTTGAGGGCGAGCTCCTGCTCGACCGGCACGTTGTCGCTGAAGACCATCACGTCGCAGCCCGCCTCGAGGGCGTCCATCGCCTCCACCGCCGCGCTGGCTCCCGGCACGGACACCAGCGCCAGCGGGGCGGGACCTCCCGGCTCGTGGGCCCCCAGGATCGCCGAGCCCGTCGTGCGCGGGGGCACCTCCGTGACCGAGTCGGAGCCCTGGCGCCGACTGCCGGCAAGCGCCTGCTCCACCTCGGCCCGGACCACGTCGACGTCGCCGTCGTCCTGGAGCCGGACTGCCAGCACCAGGTGGTTGACGGTGGCCTCGTCGGGGATCGCGAACCCCATGCGTTCCAGCACCTCGACGTTCAGCGGCGTCGCCATGGCCACCTGTGCGGTGTCCACACCGGCCAGCTGCTGCACCTGACGGCTGACCTGCAGCAGGGTCACCGAGTCGGCGTAGGCCCCGGTGCGCAGCTCGACGTGGTCGCGGGTCATGCCGCCACCTCCGTGGTCAGCTCGGCCAGCGCCAGGTCGACCCCGTGGGCGAGCCCCTCGCCGGAGCTGTGGCCCAGCGCCGTCAGCGCCAGCCGAGCCGCTGTCGCCGACCGCACACCGGCGGAGGCATTCCGGGCCCGCAGGTAGCCGACCACCAGGTCGGCGGCCTCGCCGGCGAGGGCGCACTCCAGGAGCGTCGCCGAGAGGGTCGTCGTCCGGGGCAGGGCTCGGCGTACGGCCTCGTCGACCTCGGGCGTGGCGACGCCGAGAGATCGCTGCGCCGCCAGCCAGCCGCACAGGACGTCGTCGCCGAGCGGGGTCAGCCCCTCACCGCGTCCGACCAGGTCTGGGACGACGTCGGCGTCGATCCGCTCGGGGAGTGGGACGAGCCCGGCGCCGCGGGGCCGGGGGGTCCCCATTGCGGCGACCGGGCTCGCCTTGAGATCCCGGACCGCGTCGAGGCGTGGCGCGCGAACATCCACGAGCCGACGGGCCACCAGGGCGCGTCCGCCCAGGTAAAGGATCCCGGAGTCAACATAGGCCGTCGGGCGTCCCTGTGACGACATTCTCCCGGGCAGGGTCACGAGATTGGTCCGGAGTGCGTGGGGGAGCCCCGGAGCGGTCCTCGCCGCCACGCCGACCGCGCGCCCCGCGGCGTCCAGATGGACCAGGTCGGGCCCTCGGTGCAGCACCGCGACCGGCCCGTCGGGCGCTGAGGCGATCCAGGCCGCCACGCGCTGCGGGGCGGCCACCGCAAGGGGCGAGTACGTCGTCACCCGGCACGAGGCGCTGTTGTCGAGGGAGGGCACGGCATCACCGTAGCCGGGTCGGCGCGAGCCGCGCGTACACCTCGTTCGACAGCTCGTGCAAGGTCGGATCGGGCCATTGTCGGGGATGTTCGGCGCGACGTAGCGTTCGAAAATGAATGCACCTCGGAAAAGGCGGCTACCTGCCGCTTGGCGTTTGATCATGCTGACCGCGGTCAGCGCGGCTCTTGCCGCGTTGTCACCGGTCAAGGCCGCAGTGGCCGGCACCCTTCCCGACGGCGACCACAAGAGCACCCACGCCGTCGATACCGATACCCCGGCGTACTACGGGTACAACTCGGATCTGAAGGCCTATCACTATCACGTGCAAGGGCGATGGGTCGCGACCTGCGGGGACAGCAACAACTTCTGCTGGCCCACCACCCAATTCACCGGAGGCTCAACCGATATTGGATCGAATGACGCGGTCGATATCGAGTTCGACGCCCCGGTGGACTTCGTCAAGCTGCGAGTTCAAACGTTCGACGCCTGTGGCGACCAGACGTACGACCACACTTCGAAACCCGCATCGAGCAATTCTTTCCAAAATGCGTACGCGAGCGTCAACGACGCGTTGTTCCCTGGGTGGACGGTGACCGATGCCAGCGGCCCCGGCGGTAGCACCCACACCGCTTCGGGACCGTGCAAGCTCGCCACGGAGCCTCAGTCCGGCATCGCTGCGGGCGGTGGTGGTGGCTCGGCGACCGTCCAGTGGTGGAACGACCTTCGCGGACGTTCGTACGAGCTCGACGTCTGGGTGAATCCCACCCCGCCGCAGGGTGACTGCTACACGGGACTGCGCGTCAAGGGCGGCTACACCCACACCTGGACCGACTCCGCGTTGACATGGGGGATCGGGTATCCCTTCGGTGTCAGCGCCGGCTGGACCGATATCGACGGCAAGACGCACACGACGCAGGGGACCGACTTCATCTCCGACCCGGACCTGGTCTCCCCCAAGGTCTGCAATCACTGATGGCCCCGTGACGTCGCTCTGTACCCGTGGGGTGACACCGACCATCGTCGGTGTCACCCCACGAGCGGTGTGAGCTCGCGGCACCTCGGGCCCGTGCGCCGGCGACGGCCGAGCGAGCGGACGGCGTTTCTCCACGACCTCGCGCCCCCGTAGGTGTGTGATGTGCCTCACCACCGGGGTGCTCGGTCCCCCAGGACGCACCTGACGTGCGCGCATCGAGGAGGCTCAGATGTCGACGATGTTCAAGTGGCGAGAGGTCGATCCGGCGCCCGGACAGGCGGTGGCGCCGGACGAGCGCCTGGCGTGGGGCAAGACCGTCGGGCTCGGCGCCCAGCATGTGATGGCGATGTTCGGGGCGACGTTCGTCTTCCCGACCCTGATGGGGCTCAACGCCAACCTGGCCATCATGATGAGCGGAATCGCCACGATCTGCTTCCTGCTGATCGTCCAGGGCAAGGTCCCCAGCTACCTGGGCACCTCTGCGTCGTTCGTCGGTGGAGCCACCGCGATCTACACGTACTCAGGCTCCGGAGGTCCGGGCGGGCCGGCGGACGTCACCGGCGCCATCCTGATCTCCGGAGTGGTGCTTGCCCTCGTGGGCCTGCTCGTCCACTTCGGCGGCTCCGACATCGTCAATGCGGTGCTGCCGCCGGTGGTCACCGGCGCCGTCGTGATGCTGATCGGCTTCAACCTCGCCGGCGTCGCGACGTCCATCTACATGCCCGCCGACAGGTGGATGGCCATCATCACGATGCTCGCGGTGATTCTGATGGCCGTCGGGCTCCGTGGCTTCCTGGGGCGCATCGCGATCTTCTTGGGGCTGGTCTTCGGCTACGTCCTGTCCTGGCTGGCTGACGTGGTGATCGGGAAGCTCGGAAGCGGCGCCGACGCGCACAACCGGGTCGACTGGACCTCGGTGAAGGCGGCCGACTGGTTCGGCTTCCCGAAGCACACGGAGTCCGGGCTGACCGGCAACCAGTACGTCGCCAAGAACCTCGACGCCGTGGGCTGGCACGCACCGAGCTTCTCCGTCACCTTCGCGCTGCTCGCGCTCCCGGCCGTCATCGCCCTGGTGGCCGAGAACATGGGCCACGTCAAGGCCGTCGCCCAGATGACCGGGCGCGACCTCGACCCCGTGATGGGTCGGGCCATCGCTGCAGACGGCGTCGGCACGGTGATCGCGTCCGCGGTCGGCGGCTCGCCCACGACGACGTACGCCGAGAACATCGGCGTCATGGCGGCGACGCGCGTCTACTCCACCGCGGCGTACTTCGTGGCGGCGATCGTGGCGGTGCTGCTCGGTCTGATCCCGAAGTTCGGCGCGCTCGTGGCCGCGACTCCGGCCGGCGTCCTCGGCGGAGTGACCTTGGTGCTCTACGGAATGATCGGGCTCCTGGGAGCCAAGATCTGGAAGGAGAACGGGGTCGACTTCGGCCTGCCGGTGAACCTGGTCCCCGTCTCCGCGGGTCTCATCCTCGGCATCGGCCTCGGCTCGTCGGGGCTGTTCGAGATCAGCAAGAACTTCCAGCTCGGAGGCATCGCGGCCGGCACCATCGTGATCCTGGGCGGGTACCACCTGGCCAGGCTCATCGCCCATGACGACGAAGGGACCATGATGGCGGTCGGCACCACCGGGGCCCACGAGGCCGACCACGCCGCTCCACACCACCGTCACCAGCCAGAAGAGTGACTGGTCGCGCATACTCGGCACCGTGAAGCCGGCGCCTTTCTCCTACGTCCGTCCGCAGGGCCTCCAGCACGCGCTGGAGGCCCTCGCGGCGGATCCGGGGGCCAAGGTGCTCGCGGGCGGGCAGAGCCTGGTGCCGCTGCTGTCGATGCGGCTGGCGGCGCCGAGCACCCTGGTCGACATCAACGGCCTGCCCGACCTCGACGCGGTGAGCGTCGACGACACCGGTGTCCGGATCGGCGCGCTGGCGCGGCACGCCGACGTGCTCGCCTCCGCCGAGGTACGCCGGGTACAGCCGCTGATACCGCTGACCCTGACCCACGTCGCCCACGCGACGATCCGCAACCGCGGCACGACGGTCGGCTCGATCGTGCACGCTGACGCGGCGGCCGAGATGCCGATGGTGCTGAGCCTGCTCGGCGGCTCGGTCACGGTGGCGTCGACCGCTGGAACCCGCACGATCGAGGCGGCCGACCTGTACGCCGGACCGCTCGAGTCGACGCTCCACCACGACGAGGTGGCGCTGGAGGCGTTCTTCCCCGCGCTTGGCCCCGGGTCGGGGGTGGCGTTCGAGGAGATCGCCCGTCGGCATGGCGACTACGCGCTGGTCGGCGTCGGCGCCGTCGTGCAGGTCGACGGCGAGGTCGTCACGTCGGCACGGGCCGGCTACCTGTCCGTCTCGGACGTGCCCACCGTGGTCGACCTCACCGAGGCGTGGGCCGAGGGCACGGACGACATCTTCGCCGGGGCGGGCGACCTCGCCCTCGAGCACCTCGACCCGGCCGACGACCTGCACGCCACCGCCGCCTACCGCGCGCGCCTCGTGCAGGTCCTGACCGGGCGCGTCCTGCGAGCGGCGTACGACGACGCGCGTGCGCGGGCGGGGGACGCCGCATGACCGAGGAGCTGCACGAGGTCAGGCTGAGCGTGAACGGCGTGCCGCACGAGCTGCGGGTGCCGGCCCGGAGGCTGCTCTCCGATGCCCTGCGGCACGACCTCGGCCTGACCGGCACCCACGTCGGCTGCGAGCACGGCGTCTGCGGCGCCTGCACGGTCCTGGTCGACGGGCGGCCGATGCGCTCGTGCCTGCTGCTCGCGGTCTCGGTGGTCGGCAGCGAGGTCACCACCGTGGAGGGGCTCACCGAGAGTGACGGCACCCCGGACGGTCGGCTCGGTCCGGTCCAGCAGGCCTTCGCGGAGTGCCACGGCCTGCAATGCGGCTTCTGCACCCCGGGCTTCCTGACCACGATCACCGCCGGACTCCGCGAGAACCCCGAGCCGAATCAGGAGCAGGCGCGGGAGATGGTCGCCGGGAACCTCTGCCGGTGCACCGGCTACGCCAACATCGTGAAGTCCGTGCTGCGCGCCGCCGAGATCGCAGGTGAGCGCGCGTGAGCACCAAGCTGTTCGGCGAGAAGGTCCAGCGGGTCGAGGACCAGAGGTTCCTGCGCGGGAAGGGTCGCTACGTCGACGACGTGCTCGTCGGACAGCAGGTGCTGCACGCCGCGGTGCTGCGCTCGCCGCACGCCCACGCCCGGATCGTCGACATCGACGTCTCCGACGTCCTCGACCTCGAGGGCGTGCACCTGGTCTGGACGCACGAGGACCTCGGCGAGCAGGCCCCGGCGATGGCCGAGCCCCTGCCCCTGCTGATCCCGCACCCGCAGCTGACCCATGGCCGCACCCAGTACGCCCTGGCCATGGAGGAGGTCAACTACGTCGGCGAGGCGATCGCGTTCGTGGTGGCCGACGACCGCTACCTCGCCGAGGACGCCGTCAACCGGATCAAGGTCTCCTACGAGTTCCTGCCGCCGGTGGTCGGCATCGACGCGGCCCGTGCGGCCGAGCGACTCGTCCACGCCGACGTGCCCGGGAACGTCGCGGCCCGACTGGAGCAGGAGAACGGCGACGCACGCGCCGCCATCGCCGCGGCTCCGCACACCCTGAGTCTCGACCTGGTCATCGAGCGCAGCGCGTCGATGCCGATGGAGGGCCGCGGGACCGTCGCCCGCTGGGACCCCGACACCGGCCGGCTCACCGTGTGGACCTCGACGCAGACCTCGACCGGGGTGCGCGCGGCCGTCGCCGCCAAGCTCGGCCTGGACCTGGTCCAGGTCGACGTGATCACCCCCGACGTCGGCGGCGGCTTCGGCGTGAAGATCAACCACCCGTGGCCGGAGGAGCTGCTCGTCCCGCTGGCCGCGCGCTCACTCGGCCGGATCGTGAGGTTCACCGAGGACCGCCGCGAGCACTTCATCTCCTCGGCCCACGAGCGCGGCCAGCAGCACCACGTCGAGGTCGGCTACGACGACGACGGCCGGGTGCTCGGCCTGGACGTACAGTTCTGGCACGACAACGGCGCCTACACGCCGTACGGCCTGATCGTGCCGATCATCACCTCGACCCAGCTGCTCGGTCCCTACAAGCCCGGCGCCTACCGCGTCGTGTTCGAGAGCCTCTACACCAACACCGTGATGGTCACGCCGTACCGCGGAGCCGGGCGCCCACAGGGCTGCTACGTCATGGAGCGCACGATGGACGCCATCGCGGCGGCCCTCGGCAAGGACCGCACCGAGGTGCGCTCGGCGAACTTCATCCAGCCCGACGAGTTCCCCTACGACCACGGCCTGGTCTTCCAGGACGGTCGCGAGCTCGAGTACGACTCGGGCGACTACCCGGCGTCCCTGGCCAAGCTCAAGGCGCTGGTCGGCTGGGACGAGTTCCCGGCGTTCCGCGAGGAGATGGCCCGCGAGGGTCGCCGGGTCGGGATCGGGCTCGCCTGCTACGTCGAGGGCACCGGCGTCGGGCCCTACGAAGGCGCCCACGTCCACATCGAGACCTCCGGGAAGGTCAAGGTCGCCACGGGCCTGACGACCCAGGGGCAGGGCCACGCCACGGCGTTCGCGCAGATCGTGGCCGACGCCCTCGGCGTGCCGTTCGAGAGCGTCGAGGTCGTTACCGGCGACACCCGTCGGATGGCGTACGCCGTCGGCACGTTCGCGTCGCGCGCCGCGGTGATGAGCGGCTCGGCGGTTCACCTGGCCGCGCTGCGCGCCCGCGAGAAGGTGCTGCGGATCGCCGCGGACGCGCTGGAGGCCGCGGAGGAGGACCTCGAGATAGTCGACGGCGTGGTGTCGGTGAAGGGCACCGACACCACGATCGACCTGGGGACCGTGGCGGTGCTCTCGAACCCGCTGCGCTACGCCTTCGACGAGGCGTCCAAGGCCGCCACCCAGTTCTCCGTCGGGGACCCCGGGAAGCCCCCGGTCCCCGAGGACGACGAGCCGGGCCTGGAGGGCCAGGACTTCTACAGCCCCGAGCGCTCGACGTTCGCCAACGGCATGCACGCCGTCGTGGTCGAGACCGACACCGACACGGCCGAGATCCGGATCCTGCGGTACGCCGTGGTCCACGACTGCGGCCGGCTGATCAACCCGATGATCGTCGAGGGCCAGATCCACGGCGGCGTCGCGCAGGGCGTCGGCGGGGCGCTCCTGGAGCGGATGGCGTACGACGAGTCGGGGCAGCTGGTCAACGCGTCGTTCATGGACTTCCTGATGCCGTACGTCACCGAGGTGCCCGAGCGGATCGAGATCGACCACCTCGAGACCCCGTCCCCGCTCAACCCGCTCGGCATCAAGGGCGCCGGCGAGGCCGGGGTGATCCCGTCCGCGGCGGTCTTCGCGTCGGCGATCGAGGACGCCGAGCAGCAGGACTGTCCGGGACTGCGGCTGACGGCGATGCCGATCTCGCCGTCGGAGCTGTTCGAGCTGCGGAGCAAGCACGACGAGGGTCAGGAGAGCGCATGAGGATCAGCGGCCAGGACGTCATTCCGTACCCCGTGGAGCAGGTCTGGGAGGCCCTGCTGGACCCGGGCGTGCTCGTGCGCACGATCCCCGGCTGCGAGCGCCTCGAGACGACGGGCGACAACGCCTACGCGATGACCGTGACCGCCGGGGTCGCCGCCATCCGCGGGACCTACGACGGCACCTGCGCGCTCTCCGACCTGTCCCCGCACCAGTCGCTGGTGATGCGACTGCAGGGCGCCGGGGCGCCGGGCACGATCGACGCGACGGTCCAGGTCGGGTTCGAGGCGACCGCGCCGGGCGAGACGCGGATCTCCTACGACGCCGACGCGGTGGTCGGCGGCATGGTCGGCGGCGTCGGCCAGCGGATGCTGGGCTCGGTCTCCAAGCGGATGGCGGGGGAGTTCTTCGGCAACGTCGCGAACGCGATCGCCTCCCCGGCTGGCCCGGTCGCCGCGCCGGGATCCCAGCCGGGATCGGCGTCGGAGGGTGGCGCGGTGGGCCAGGTCTTCACCGCGCCCGCCCGGCCGGCGTCGTCCCAGCAGGACTTCGTCAAGGGCATCGCCGTGGGCGCCGGCCTCGTGCTGCTCGGCGTCCTCGCGGGCCGCTTCCTCGGGCGCCGCGGATGACCGACCTCACCGTGGACTCCACCGCGCGGGAGATGGCGGCCGCCGTACGCCGGCGGGAGATCTCCGCGCGGGAGCTGATGGAGCTGCACCTGGCCCGGATCGCCGAGCGCAACCCGCAGCTGAACGCCGTCGTCAGCCTGGACGAGGAGCGCGCGCTGGCCGGCGCCGACGAGGCGGATCGGGCCACCGCTCGTGGCGAGCCGACAGGAGCGCTGCACGGCCTGCCGTTCGCCTTCAAGGACACCCACGACGTCGCCGGCTGGCGCACGACGTACGGCTCGCCGTTGTACGCCGACCACGTGCCCGAGGCCGACGAGCTCGTGGTCGAGCGGATCCGGCGCGCGGGCGCAGTCACGATCGGGAAGACCAACGTGCCGGAGTTCGCCACCGGGTCGCACACCTTCAACACGGTCTTCGGCACCACCTTGAACCCGGTCGACCCCACGCGCTCGGCCGGCGGCTCGAGCGGGGGAGCGGCGTGCGCGCTGCGGGCCGGGATGGTGCCGCTGGCCGACGGCTCCGACATGGGCGGCTCCCTGCGCAACCCTGCGTCGTTCTGCGGGGTCGTCGGCCTCCGGCCCTCGCTCGGTCGCGTGCCGACCTGGCCGACCGACAACCTCTGGGAGACCACCTCCACGCGTGGGCCCCTGGGGCGGAACGTCGACGACCTGGCCCTCCTGCTCTCGGTGATCGCGGGTCCCGACGAGCGGGTGCCGACCGCGCTCGGCGATCCGGGCGCCGGGTTCGCTGCTGTGCCCGAGGTGCCGCTCGCCGGTCTGCGGGTCGCGGTCAGTGCGGACCTCGACGGCCTGTTCGACCTCGACCCGCAGGTACGCCGGGTGGTCGAGGAGGCCGGGGCCGCCCTGGCGGGCGCCGGCGCGCGCGTCGAGTCGGCCCACCCGGATCTGACGCTGGCCGGGGACACCTTCCGCACCCTGCGGGCCTGGCTCTTCCAGGCGGGCTTCGGCGAGCTGCTCGCGGCCAACCCGGACTCCTTCAAGCAGTCCTTGGCCGACAACATCCGGGCCGGCGAGCACCTGACCGGGGCGGACGTCGCCCGGGCCTACGGCCAGCGCACTGCCCTCTCCGGCGAGATGCGGCGGTTCTTCGCCGACCACGACGTCCTCGTGCTGCCGACGTCCCAGGTGCCGCCGTTCCCCGCGGACCAGGAGTACCCCGCCGACATCGCGGGCCGTCCGATGACCACCTACCTGGACTGGATGCGGTCGGCGTACGTCATCACGGTGACCGGCTGCCCGGCCATCTCGGTGCCGGCGGGCGTGACGACCGACGGCCTTCCGGTCGGCGTACAGATCGTGGCGCCGTTCGGCCAGGACGCCCGGTTGCTCGGCGTCGCGCGGGCGTTCGAGCAACTGAGAGCCGTCCGCTAGGACTCAACCCTCGGTTACCCGGTGCTCGGCCGGGGTCTGCTGGTCCGTGGTGGCCTAAAATCCCATCAGCAACGGTGCCTACCGGGAGGTCCGACCATGTCCCTTGCCCGCTCTCGCCGAGGACGGCGCTTCGTCGTCTCCGTCCCAATGGCCGTCTCGATGCTGGCGGGTCTGGTAGCCCTCGCGGCGCCGGTCGGCACCGCCTCGGCCTCCTCGCCCGTGGCGCGACCCGAGTCCTGGCCGTCTCCGGCCTCGCGGGCGTGTCCGCCGCGAGCTGCGGCGCTCGGCTTCAGCGACGGACTCGACAAGGCCGTGGTCGACGGCGTGACCGTCGGCGGGCTCTCCGACATCGCCTGGGACCGGCGCCGCCACGCCTATGCCTCCACAGTCGACAACCACGCCACCGACCCCTCGAGGATCTGGTTCTGGCGAGACCCGGCGCACGCCCACGTCGTGGGGCAGCCGCTCGTCCTCGAGGCGCCCGACGGCACGCCGTACACCGGAGCCACGGCGGACGACGAGGGGCTCGCGGTGCTGCCGAACGGCGACTACCTCGTCAGCTCCGAGACCGAGCCGTCGATCCGGATCTTCGGCCGCGACGGTGTCCAGCGCGCAGAGCTCCCCGTTCCGGCGAGGTTCGCCGTCGCCCCGGCCGGTGAGGCGACCGCCAACGCCACGCTCGAAGGGCTCACCGTCACCCCGGACGGTCGGCACGTCGTCGCGTCCATGGAGGGCACGCTCAGTGGCGACGTCGGCACGGACGGGAACGACACCTACCGACGGTTCCTCGTCTACGACCACACCCGCGCGGGCTGGGCGCTGGCCCGACAGGTCGCCTACCAGGTCGAGCCGGGCAACCGTGTGGCCGAGGTCCAGGCCTACGGCCGAGACGGCCTGCTCGTCCTCGAGGCGGCGTTCGACGTCACGACGGGCAACTCGGTGGAGCTCTACGCCGTGCACACGGCGCACGCGGTGGACGTCACCGACGTCCCCGATCTCGCCGACGTCGCGGACGACGTGATGCCCAAGGCGCTCGTCGCCGACGTGACCGCCTGCCCGTCTCTCGGAGCCACCGCGAAGGAGACGCAGACGAACCCGCTGATGGACAACTTCGAGGGGATGACGATCGGCGCCCCGCTCCCGCCGTACCACCGCGGCCGCGGCGACGCCGGCACCGCCCGAGTGACCCTGATCAGCGACGACAACTTCAGCGCGACCCAGACCACACGGGTGCTCCGACTGGTGGCGCGGCTGCCCTGAATACGGGCCGCAGTCTCCACAGATCGGGGCTACAGACTGTGGAGAGCGGGGCCGGGATTGTGGAGATGCGGCTCGGCGTTGTGGAGGACGCGCCGGAACTCGAAGTATGTGAAAGAAAAGTGCCGCTAGCCCCTTGTGGTCCTGGGCTCGGGGGCAATAGAACTTCTCCCACGCACTTCCTCCGGGGAGTGCGGGATCGGTCGGAGACGAGGATCCGTACGACGCCGAGCGGCTTGCCGTTCGTGTGTCGCGGTGGCCAGGTGACGGGGCCAGCGGGATCGGAGGAGCCGACGGGATCGACCGGGAGCGTCACCAGTACCGGTCACAGCGGTGAACCGCCGGACCCCGGCCTCGTGCCGAGGGCCGACGGGACACCACCGAAGGGCCCTTGTCGCTCATACCGATGAGGGCCCTTCACCTATTTCCCGTTGAGTTGGCCCTCCCGGCTCGTTGAGTTGGCCCTCCGGGTCCCTTGAGTTGGCCCTACTGCCGGCGGTGCCGACGGAGGCTGGACTGCGGCACGGCTCTTCTGGCGCCTCCCACGGCTCTCCGGCGGAAGGGCCAACTCAACGGACCCGGAGGGCCAACTCAACGAGCCGGGAGGGCCAACTCAACGAGCCGGGAGGCGTTGCTGGTCTGGACCGGTTGTCCCCAGGAAGGGCCCGCGGCTGTGGACGAACGACGACAGCTTGTGGAGGGTTCCGGGTCGAGCTGTGGAGGATCCTGAGGAAATCGGGGTACGCCGAAATCGGCTCCCAGATCCTCTTGTGCTCTCCGGCGCGGAGGGCATAGAACTTCTCCCACGCACTTCCTCCGGGGAGTGCGGGATCGGTCGGAGACGAGGATCCGTACGACGCCGAGCGGCTTGCCGTTCGTGTGTCGCGGTGGCCAGGTGACGGGGCCAGCGGGATCGGAGGAGCCGACGGGATCGACCGGGAGCGTCACCAGTACCGGTCACAGCGGTGAACCGCCGGACCCCGGCCTCGTGCCGAGGGCCGACGGGACACCACCGAAGGGCCCTTGTCGCTCATACCGACAGGGGCCCTTCAACTATTTCGGCGAGACGGCCGACCCCGTCTGCTCGCTGCCGTCTGTCGCTGCCGACTATTCGCTCGCACGAGGGCGAACGCAGCGGCAATGCTGGGCGTCACCGGCACGACATACCCATGTCCACCAGGAGAACGCATGTCACCAGCAACACCCGACTCCACCGACCCGAGGGAGAGCGCCGACGAGCGCGCGAGACTCCTCGAGGCGTACGACGCGCAACTGCGCGGCGCGGCCGAGATGCAGGGCTCGGTGAGCTCGGACCGGTCCGGTCCGTTGTGGCGCGGCCTGTTCCACACCAGCGGGTTCGTCAGCTACGAGTCCCTGGCCGGGCTCGGGGACGTCGACGCGGTCGACGCGCTGATCGAGCAGACCGTGGCCTACTTCGCCGGTCTGCCGGAGGTGGAGGAGTTCGAGTGGAAGACCCGCGGCCACGACTGGCCGCCGGATCTCGGCGAGCGGCTGCGCGCCCACGGGCTGGAGCCCGACGAGCTCGAGACGGTGATGGTCGGTGAGGCCTCGCACCTCGCCGTCGACGTCCCGCTCCCCGAGGGCGTGACGGTACGTCGCGTGGACCAGCTCCCCGACCGGGTAGCCCTGGTCACGGCGGCCACCGAGGTCGCGAACCGGGTCTTCGGCCACGGGTCGTCGGGCGAGGAGATGCTGGAACGCCTGGACCTGATGCAGGGCCGCGAGCAGTTCTGGATCGCGGAGGCCGCGACGGCGTCCGGCAGCGAGATCATCTGCTCAGGGCGACTGGCCATGGTCGACGGGACCGAGTTCGCCGGCGTCTGGGGCGGGTCGACGCTCCCGGAGTGGCGCGGCAAGGGCATCTACCGGGCGCTGACCGCGGCCCGCGCCCGCGCCGCGATCGCCGAGGGCGTGCGCTACATCAACAGCGACTGCACCCCCATGTCGCGCCCCATCCTCGAGCGCTCGGGCCTGGTCGCGGTGACCACGACCACGCCGTACGTGTGGCGGCGCGAGCGCGGCTGACACCCGTGTCGGGGGCGGTCGGCGGTACGGCAAGATGATCTGGTGCTCTACGGCATCCTCCACCGGATCGTCCCGCCGCTGCTGCGCGCGATCTGGCGGCCCCGCATCGAGGGCCTCGAGCACGTGCCTCGCACCGGCCCGCTGATCCTGGCCAGCAACCACCGCAGCTTCATCGACAGCGTGGTGATCCCCGCTGTGACGCCGCGGCCGGTGAACTTCCTCGCGAAGTCCGACTACTTCGAGGGCAAGGGGATCAAGGGCTCCCTGGTGAAGACGTGGTTCGTGACCTTCGGCGCCCTGCCGGTCGACCGCGACGACTCCCGCGCGGCCATCGCCAGTCTGGATACGGCCCTGGGCGTGCTCTCGGAGGGAGGCGCTTTCGGGATCTACCCCGAGGGGACGCGCTCGCGCGACGGACGGCTCTACCGCGGCCGGACCGGCGTCGCCCAGCTCGCTCTCACCTCCGGCGCGCCCATCGTCCCGATCGGCCTGATCGGGACCGAGCGGCTCCAGCCGCTCGGCTCCAACCGGCCGCGGCTGGTCCGGGTGACGGTGAAGTTCGGCGAGCCGATCGAGGTCGCCGGTGCGTACGACGGCGTCCCTCCCGGCCGCGCGCGCCGCGAGATCACCGACACCGTGATGGAACGAATCCAGGCCCTGACCGGGCAGCAGACGGCCGGGGTCTACAACGACCGGGCTCCCGATGCCTGACGAGCCGCGCCGGATCCGGGTCGGGATCGACACCGGCGGCACGTTCACCGACGTGGTCGCCCTCGACGAGCACTCCGGCCGGGTCGTCACCACCAAGACCCCCTCCACCCCCGCCAACCCCGCCGACGGCTTCCTGGCCGGCATCGACAAGGTGCTCGGTCTGCTGGACGGGGCCGACGGCAGCGACATCTCGGCGGTCAGCCACGGCACCACGGTGGCCACCAACCAGCTGCTCGAAGGGAAGGTCGACCGGCTCGGGTTCATCACCACCGAGGGGTACGACGCGATGCTGGAGATCGCGCGCCAGTCGGTGCCCGACGGGTACGGCAACTCCTACTTCTGGGTCAAGCCGCCGCGGATCGTCCCGCGCGACCTGGTCCGCTCGGTCGGCGGGCGACTCGACTTCACCGGCGCCGAGGTGCGCCCGTTCGACGAGGACGCCGCTCGCGCGGTGGCGCGGTGGTTTCGCGAGCGTGGTGTCGACACGCTCGGGATCTGTTTCGTCCACGCCTACGCCAACTCCGCGCACGAGGAGCGGATGCGGGAGATCCTGGCGCAGGAGCACCCGCAGGCGGTGGTCAGCCTCAGCAGCGAGGTGCTGCGGGAGTACCGCGAGTACGAGCGCGCCATGACCACCCTCGTCGACGCGGCCGTCAAGCCACGCCTCTCGGCGTACGTCACCAACATCAGCCATCGCCTGGCCGACTACGTCGGCGGACGGTCCGTGCCCTTCTACGTGATGAAGTCCAACGGCGGCGTGCTGAGCGCGGACGAGGTCGTGCACCAGCCCATCACCACCGTCCTCAGCGGTCCCGCCGCCGGTGCCCTGGGCGCGGCCCTGATCGCGAAGGTCGCCGGCTTCGACCGCGTGCTCACCTGCGACGGCGGCGGTACGTCGACCGACGTGTCGGTGGTCGTGGACGGCGAGCCGACCCTGACGACGGAGGGATCCGTCGGCGCGTTCCCGAGCAAGATCCCGATGATCGACGTGGTCACCGTCGGTGCCGGCGGCGGCTCGATCGCCTGGCTGTCACCGGAGGGGGCGCTCAAGGTCGGACCTCAGTCGGCGGGTGCCGACCCCGGGCCGCTCTGCTACGCCAAGGGCGGCACGGACGTGACGATCACCGACGCGCACGTCGTACTCGGGCGGATCCCGCCCCACCTCCTCGGCGGCGAGATCCCGCTCGACGTCGACGCGGCACGACGCGGGGTCGAGCAGCTCGCCGGCCGGCTCGGTCTGTCGCCCGAGGCGGCTGCGGTCGGCGTGCTCGAGATCTCCGCGTGGAACCAGGCCAACGCACTGCGCCAGGTGACCGTCAAGCGGGGGCTCGACGTCCGAGACTTCACCCTCACGACGTTCGGCGGGTCGGGGTCGCTGCTGCTGTGCCGGCTCATGGACGTCCTCGGCATCCCGACGGTGCTGGTGCCCCCAGACCCTGGCAACGTCTCGGCCTTCGGCCTGCTCACCGTCGACGTCAAGAACGACTACGTCCAGACCCAGGTGGCCCTCGACACGGCGCTCGACGCCGGCGCGCTGGTCGCGGCGTACGACTCGCTGACCGCGCAGGCGCGCGAGGCGCTGCTGCGCGAGGGCTTCGCCGAGCACGAGCACGTGTTCCAGCGCACCGCCGACCTGCGGTACTTCGGCCAGGCCTTCGAGGTGCGGGTCGCGGTCCCCGGAGGCGCGCTCGACAGGGCCGCGCTGGACGGCGTGGTCGCGGCGTTCCACGCCGAGCATCGCGGGCTGTACGGCTACGACTTCGCCGGCGACCCGAGCCAGCAGGTCGAGTGGGTCAACCTGCGGGTCTCCGGCATCGGCCCGATCACCCGACCCGAGATCCGCCCGAGGGACCCGAGGGGCCCGGAGGAAGGGTCGTCCGCTCCACGTGGGGCTGTGGCCCCACGTCAGGCGGACGACCCGGTCAGGCGGCCGGTGTGCTTCGACCCAGCAGACGGGTACGTCGACACCGAGGTGCTGTGGCGGGCCGAGCTCGCGCCCGGGACCACCGTCACGGGACCGGTGATCATCGAGGAGTACGGCTCCACCATCCCGGTCCACCCCGGCTTCACCGCCACCGTCGACGACTTCGGCAACCTGCTGGTCCGGCGTACCGACCAGGAGGCCGGCGCATGAGCCGCCGCGTGCCGACGCAGTTCCCCTACGGCCCGCTGACCCCGGACTCGGGGGCGAGCGCCGACCCGGTCCTGGTCGAGATCGTGCAGGGCTCGCTGGCCAGCGTCGAGGCCGAGGTCGAGACCGCGATCGCGCGCACCAGCCGCAGCCCGATGATCCGCGACGCCCACGACTTCCGGGCCGGCATCCACGACCGGCTCCTGCGCAAGCTCACCGGCCGCTCGTACTCCGCCCTCGTGCACCCGGTCGCGCGCGACTTCCCTCTCGCGCAGATGCGGGAGGGCGACGTCTTCTTCCACAACGACGTCTACCGCTCCGAGGGCGGCATCGGGCACCTGCCGGACCTGTGCGTGACCGTGCCGGTGTTCGCGGCAGGATCGGTCGTGGCCTTCGTCCAGGCGTTCGGTCACCACGACGACATCGGGGGCGCCGTTCCCGGCTCCATGCCCAGCGGGGCCACGACCGTCTTCTCCGAGGGGCTGATGGTCCCGCCGATCAGGCTCTGGGACGCCGGTGTCCCCAACCGCGCGGCGCTGTCGATCATGACCCGCAACTCCCGCATGCCCGAGTCACTCGCAGCCGACCTGGACGCCGAGTGCTCGGCGTGCCTGATGGGCGCCCGCCGGCTCGGCGAGCTCTTCGAGCGGTACGGCGTCCCGCAGGTCGAGGCGTGCTTCGACGCGATCCTCGAGCGCACGACCGAGACCTACCGCCGGGAGATCCTGGCGAAGATCCCGTTCGGCTCCTGGGTGTGGGAGGACTACGCCGAGCACGACGGCGTCGACGAGCCGCGGCTGCACACGCAGCGGATCACGCTGACCCACACCGAGCCGGACGACCCGGACGGCGAGCGGCTGGTGCTCGACTTCGACGGTACCAGCGCCCAGGCCAAGGGGCCGATCAACCACTGCGGCGACTACAGCGACGGCGTGTTCCTGAAGAAGTGGCTCGCGCCGATCCTGCGCAACCTCGCCGACACTCCCGAGCGGATGGCCGAGCTCGACGTCAACGAGGGCGTCGTCCCCTTGATCGAGATGCGCTTCCCCGAGCCCGGCACCCTGCTGACCCCGGTGTTCCCCGCGCCGACCAACGCGCGGACCTTCGTGATCCTGCGCCTGCTCGGAGTCCTGGCCGGCGTCCTCGCCAAGGCGGTCGACGGCCGCATGCCCGCGGACCAGGAGACCATCCGCTACACCGGCGTCTACGGCGACGACCTCGAGGGCCGCCCGTACCTCATGCGCGAGGTCCTGGGCGGCGGCTCGGGGGGTCGGTACTACGCCGACGGGGAGGACACGATCCACGTCGTCCCCGACTCCCGCAACCTGCCGACCGAGTTCACCGAGGCACGCTTCCCGTTCCGGGTCGAGGCGCTCTCCCTGGCGACCGACAGCGGGGGAGCGGGGCGCTTCCGTGGTGGCCTCGGCTACGAGAAGCACATCCGGATGCTCAAGGACGCCCACTTCATGTCCATCGCCGACCGGTCGATCCTGTCCTGCTGGGGTGTGAACGGCGGCCGCGCGGGCCGGCCGTTCCAGGTGACGATCGACCCCGGCGGCCCGCACGAGCGCGAGGTCGACGCCCTGGCCGACGCCGAGCCGGTCGCCGCGGGCGAGGTCATCCGGATCCGGACCACCGGGGGTGGGGGCTGGGGCGACCCGCTGGAGCGCGAGCCGGAGCTGGTGGTCCGCGACGTCGTGTGGGGCAAGGTGTCGCGCGAGGCGGCGCTGGTCGACTACGGCGTCGTGCTGACCGGTGCGGCTGACGACCTCTCCCACGACCGGGAGGCGACCGCGGCGGAGCGGGCCGGACGCACACGGTCGACCGGGGCGTTCTTCGACCGCGGCCCGGGCTACGCGCGGCTGGCCGACGGGGCGCCGTACGCCGAGGTCGACGCGCGCTGACTGGGCCTATCGGGCCTGATCCTGGGCGGCGTGCGTGCCCGGACGTACGAGATGCCGGGACCCCCCGGTACCCGGCACCTCGATCGAGTGGCACGTCACCACAAAGCGCACTCGACTGGGAACTGTAGGTGTTCGACCATCACTTACAGCGCCGCACGGTTGTGTGATGGCCCGATCCGCGTTGTCATGTCCTCGTCCACCTGTGCGCGACGTCGCCGCCGACCCGACGGCGATCCGCGCGCCTTTCGGGAGGAGGCCGTTCCTCATGGGGCAAGCGGGGTTCCCCGAGGCATTCGCCCGTGCCCTGTCCACGCGGGGGGTGAGCCTGTCCTGGCTCCATCAAAGACTCGTCGAGCGGGGTCATCCGGTGAGCCCGGCGGCGCTGAGCTACTGGCGGTCCGGCCGCAGCCAACCCGAGCGCGAGACGTCACGGGAGGCGCTGGTGGAGATCGAGCGGCTGCTGCACGTGCCGCCCGGGTCGCTGGTCGGCCAGCTCGGCCCGTCCCGTCGTCCCGGGCCGCGGCCCGGTGAGCGCAGCACCCGCGAGCTCCTCGCCGACCACCCCGGAGTGCTCACGGCGTTGGGCGCGCTGGGCTTCGAAGGGCTGTACGACGAGCTGACCGAGCATCTGCGACACGTCGTCGTCGACGTCGACCGGGACGGGTGCGTGGTCGCCTTCCAGCTGCGGGCGGCGATGCAGGCCCGCCACGACGGCGCCCGGCGTACGCCCAACTTCCTGACCACCGACGAGGGTGGGCCGCCGCGGTTCATCCCGGTCGCCGGGTGCCGGATCGGCCGCACCCACCTCGACCCCGAGGCGCGGGTGTTCGGCAGCGAGCTGGTGCTCGACCGCCCGCTGACCAAGGACGAGATCGGTCTCTACGAGATCCGGGTGGAGCTCGCCCAGCCCTCGCCCGACCCGTCGTACCACCACTTCGCGGCCCGGCGCATGGCCGAGCTCCTCGTCTGGGTGCGCTTCGACCCCGCCCGCCTGCCCACGCTCGTGGAGCGACGCATCGAGACCGAGGACGGGGAGGACGTGAGCCGGGTGGAGCTCGGCTCCGGGACGTCCGCGCACGCCCTGGCCCGTGGCTTCGGTCCCGGGATGCTCGGCCTGCGCTGGGAGTGGTGAGCGCCGGGCGTGGTGAGCCGACCCGCTCGAGGTGCCGGGATTTGTCGCCCGCGCCCACTACCGTCTCGGTGTGCGAGTGATGCTGGCGCTGGGTGGCAACGCCATGACCAACGCCGAGGGCCGGGCCCGGCCGGAGGACCAGATCGCGGCCGCCGAGGTCGCGATGGACGCCGTCGCGGAGCTGATCGCCCACGACGTCGAGGTCGTGATCACCCACGGCAACGGGCCCCAGGTGGGCAACCTCCTGGTCAAGAACGAGCTCGCGGCCGCGGTGGTCCCGCCCGTGCCGCTGGACTGGTGCGGCGCCCAGACGCAGGCGACCCTCGGCTTCGTCCTCATGGACGCCCTGGACGCCGCCCTGGCCGAGCGCGGGATCCGCAAGCGCAGCGCGACCGTCGTGACGCGGGCGCTGGTCGACCCCCAGGACCCCGGCTTCGTCAAGCCGACCAAGCCGATCGGACGCTTCCTGCCGGCGGAGGAGGCAGCGCTGCTCGTCGAGCACGGCGAGACGTGGGAGGACCGCGGTGAGAAGGGCTGGCGGCGGGTGGTCGCCTCGCCCGAGCCGCTCGACATCCTCGACGCCCCCGCGGCGCTCGAGCTGATCGCGGCCGGCTTCGTGGTCGTGGCCAACGGCGGCGGCGGGATCCCCGTCGTACGACGTCCGGACGGCTCGCTGTCGGGGGTGGAGGCGGTCATCGACAAGGACCTCGGCGCAGCGCTGCTCGGAGTCCAGGTCGGCGCCGACCTGCTCGTCGTCGCGACCGACGTACCCCAGGCCGTGCTGCGGTACGGAACTCCCGAGGCCGAGCCGATCGGCCGGGTGACGCTGTCGCAGATGCAGGCCTACGCCGAGGAGGGCCACTTCGCGAGCGGCTCGATGGGGCCGAAGGTCGACGCGGTCTGCCGCTTCGTCCAGGGCACCGACCTGCCGGGGGTCATCACCAGCCTGGACCACATCGTCGCCGCCGTCACCGAGGTGGGATCGACGGGCACGGTCGTCGTCGCCGACTGAGGCCACGGCCCGCGGGCCAGGCAAGGGGCCTTTCTGGTTGGATCGGCTCATGCCGTCTGCCATCGAAGTACGCAAGGTCCCGATCCACTCGGTCTCCGATGCCTCGGAGCTGACCAAGCTCGTCGACGAGGGCGTGATCCAGGCCGACCGCGTGATCGCGATCATCGGCAAGACCGAGGGCAACGGCGGCGTCAACGACTACACGCGCATCATCGCCGACCGCGCGTTCCGCGAGGCGCTGGTGGAGAAGGGCGCGGACGCGACCGCCGTCGCCGAGATCCCGATCGTCTGGTCGGGTGGCACCGACGGCGTCATCAGCCCGCACGCCACGATCTTCGCCACCGTCCCGGAGGGCGACGCCGTCGCGACCGACGAGCCGCGACTGACCGTCGGCTTCGCCATGAGCGAGCCGCTGCTCCCGGAGGAGATCGGGCGACACGGCATGATCGAGAAGGTCGCCGCCGCGGTGAAGGTCGCCATGGAGCGCGCCGGCATCACGGACGCCTCCGACGTCCACTACGTCCAGACCAAGACCCCGCTGCTCACGATCGACACCATCCGCGACGCCAAGAGTCGTGGTCACGACGTGTTCACCGAGGACACGCTGATCTCGATGGACGTCTCCAACGGCGGGACGGCGCTCGGGATCGCGGTGGCGCTGGGCGAGATCGAGATGCCCGACGACGCCGACGTACTCCGTGACCGGACGCTGTACTCCTCGGTCGCCTCCTGCTCGTCGGGCGTCGAGCTGGACCGGGCCCAGGTCGTCGTGGTCGGCAACGCCGTCGGTGTCGGCGGCCGCTACCGCATCGGCCACTCCGTGATGTCGGACGCCCTCGACGCCGACGGGATCTGGGACGCGATCCGCTCCGCCGGGCTCGAGCTCCCCGAGCGCCCGCGAACCGAGGACCTCGACGGCCGGCTGGTCAACGTGTTCCTCAAGTGCGAGGCCTCCCAGGACGGCCACGTCCGGGGTCGCCGCAACGCCATGCTCGACGACTCCGACGTGCACTGGCACCGCCAGATCAAGGCCGCCGTCGGCGGCGTCACCGCCGCGGTGACCGGTGACCCCGCCGTGTTCGTCTCGGTGTCCGCCGCCCACCAGGGCCCCGACGGCGGCGGCCCCGTCGCCGCCATCGTCGACCTCGCCTGACGCTGACCTGGCACTCGCGTGACGCCCGCAGGCGTCGACCTGGCACTCACGTCGCCCCATGCGCCGTCGACCTGGCACTCGCGGAACGACGCCAGTGCCAGGTCGACGCCTGCGGGCGTCACGCGAGTGCCAGCTCAGCGTCACGCCAGTGCCGGGTCGAGGCCGGTTCATGTCACGCGAGTGCCAGGTCAGCGATGATGGGGGCATGAGCGAGTCGCGCCCGGTCCACACCTGGCTGACGGACATGGACGGCGTCCTGGTGCACGAGGAGGACCCCATCGCCGGCGGGGCGGAGTTCATCGAGGCGCTCAAGGCGAGCGGGGTGAAGTACCTCCTGCTGACCAACAACTCGATCTTCACCCGGCGCGACCTCCGCGCTCGGCTGCTCGGCAGTGGCATCGACGTACCGGAGGACCGCATCTTCACCTCCGCCCTGGCCACCGCGGACTTCCTCGACGAGCAGCGCCCCGGCGGCTCGGCGTACGTCGTGGGGGAGAGCGGCCTGATCACCGCGATGCACGACATCGGCTACGTGATGACCGACCGGGACCCCGACTACGTCGTGCTCGGCGAGACCCGCACGTACTCCTTCGAGGCGATCACCCGCGCCATCCGCCTGATCGAGAACGGCGCGCGGTTCATCGCCACGAACCCCGACCGCAGCGGGCCCAGCCACCAGGGCACCCTCCCGGCAACGGGCAGCGTGGCCGCGCTGATCAGCTCGGCGACCGGGCAGGAGCCGTACTTCGTCGGCAAGCCCAACCCGCTGATGATGCGCAGCGCCCTGAACCGGATCCAGGCCCATTCCGAGACCACCGTGATGGTCGGCGACCGGATGGACACCGACATCGTCAGCGGGCTCGAGGCCGGCCTGCGCACGATCCTGGTCGGCACCGGCTCGACCCGGCCCGACCAGGTGGCGCGCTTTCCCTACAAGCCGACCCGAGTCGTCGACTCGATCGCCGACCTCGTGCCGCTCGTCGCCGAGTGGGCCTGAGCCGTCACTGCTGCGCAGCGGGCGGAGCCGGTGGGTCGACCGGGGCCGGGAAGGTGAGGTCCGGGTCGCGCACCAGCGCCGACAGGTCGGAGTCGGTGAGCTGGCGGTCCGCGCGGGCCGCGCTCACCGAGCCGGCGTCCACGTCGTCGAGCGTCTCGGTGACGAAGCCGTCGGGTGTCACCAGCACCGTCATGAACCGGTACGTCGTGCTGCCGAGCAGGTATCCCGACACGCTCTCGACCGAGCCGTCGGCGAGCACGTCGCGATGGCAGGCGATGTCCGCCTGCTCGACCTGGTCGCAGCTGATGGAGGCCGGCTGGCCCGGGATCGGCTGGGACATCACGACGGTGAGCTTCTCGTCGGGCGAGACCTGGTAGACCGCGTGCCACTCCGTGGCGTTCGCGGCTGCCGAGTCGGGGATGGAGCCCGACGTGTTCCAGTCGCTCGGGTAGACGTCGTCGGCGGCCGGCAGCCCCGGCAGGTGCTGGGCGACGGTCGCCTGGAGCGACTCGTCGATCTGGGTACCCGCCACGAAGTCGTGGTACGCCGGCGCCGTGGCCACCTGGGTCCCGTCCGGGGCCTGGGGGTGGGAGCGCGCGTGCCCGAGCTGGTACGCCGCGCCGGCGACCAGGCCGGTGACGGCCAAGGTTGCGCCTGCCACCTGCGCGTGGTGCCGCCGGCGCCGCTGCCGCCCGGCCCGGACGGCCCGCCCGAGGTCGGGCCCTCCCACCACGTCCTCGGTGGCGGCGGCCAGCGTGGCGCGGAACTGCTCGTCGACGTTCATCTGCTCTCCCTTCATCGGCCCGCGGAGGGCTCGGCCAGCACGGACTGGAGACGGCTCAGCGCGCGCGAGGTCTGGCTCTTCACCGTGCCCTCGGCGACGCCGAGCGCCTCGGCGACCTCGGCGACCGAGAGGTCCTCGAGGTAGCGCAGGGCCAGCACCGCACGGTCCCGCGCGGACAGCCCGGCGAGGGCGGCGAGCAGCGCCAGCCGCTCGTCGTGGTCCCGGCCGACGGCCCGGTCGGGGACGTCCTCGCTGAGCACCTCGCGCCCCCGCGTCTTGTAGACCCCGATGCAGGTGTTCACCAGCACCCGCCGTGCGTAGGCGTCGGTCTTCTCGCGCGAGATGCGAGGCCACCGGGCGTACACCGCCGTGAACGTCTGCTGCGTCGCGTCCTCGGCGGCGGCCCAGCTGCCGAGCATGGCGTAGGCGGTGCGCATGAAGGAGCGCTGACGAGCCGCGAAGAACTCGCAGTACGCCGCCTCCCACCGCGGTGCCCGTGCCATCTCGACCTCCCGGGTCTCCTACCCCTCGGTTTCCTGCCTCCACACGTGAAGAGTCCGCAGCGGTCCGTCAGGTTCCCTCCGGATCAGCCTGAGGCGTCCGACCAGCCCAGGACCTCCTCCCGGATCGCATCGGAGTGCTGACCCAGGGTGGGGGGTGCCACGTGTTCCGCGCGGCCGCCGGAGAACGCGTTGTCGTCGAACCGCAGCGGCGAGCCCGACAGCGCGAGCGGGCCGTACGCCGGGTGGTCGACCTCGAGCACGAGCCCCTGCGAGCGCACCTGCTCCCAGGCGTACACGTCGTCCATCGAGCGGACCTTGCCCGCCGGGATCCCGGCGGCGAGCAGTAGTTCGAGCCAGTGCTCGGCGGGTGCACCGGCGAAGTGCTCCTCGATCGCGGTGATGAGCTCCTCGCGATGGGCCACCCGATCGCCGTTGCGGGCGAAGCGCGGGTCCCCGGGGTCCAGGTCCACGACCGTGCAGAACGTCGCCCACAGCCCCTCGGAGCCCACGGCCACCTGCACCGGCGCCGACGCGGTCGCGAACATGCCGTACGGCGCGATGGCGGGGTGGTGGGCACCGGACACCCCCGGCACCCGGCCGCCCTGCAGCCAGGCGGTCCCCTGGAACGCGTGCACCCCGACGACGCCGGCCAGCAGCGAGGTCCGCACGACCCGGCCGACGCCGGTCGCGTGCCGCTCGTGCAGCGCGGCCACCACGCCGTACGCGAGGTTCATGCCGGCGAGCAGGTCGGCGATCGGGACCCCGACCTTCGTCGGCTGCTCGATGCCGGTGACCGACATCAGCCCGCCCTCACCCTGCGCGATCTGGTCGTAGCCCGCGCGATGCGCCTCCGGTCCGTCGTGCCCGAACCCGGTGATCGACCCGATCACCAGGCGTGGGTTGAGCTCGTGGAGGCGTGCGACGGTGAAGCCGAGCCGGTCCAGGGTGCCGGTGCGGAAGTTCTCCAGCAGCACGTCCGCGCGACGCACGAGCGCGGTGAGCACCTCGGCGTCGCCGGAGTCCTTGAGGTCGAGGACGATCGACTCCTTGTTCCGGTTGGCCGACATGAAGTACGTCGAGTCCTCGTGATGGCCCGCGCTCTCGCCCGCCCAGGGAGGACCCCAGGCCCGCGTGTCGTCGCCGGTGCGGCTCTCGACCTTGATCACGCGGGCGCCGAGGTCGCCGAGCATCATCGCCGCCTGCGGTCCGGCCAGGGCGCGGGTCAGGTCGACCACTAGCAGGTCGGCGAGGGGACCACGCTCGGAGGGGAAGTCGCTCATGGCCGCCAACCTAGTGCGGTCCGCTCTGGGGGTCGTGTGCCCGAGCCCGCGCCCCGGCGCGGGCTCAGGCACACGACCGGGGCGTCGGCGGCGGATGGTTGGCTAGCCCCATGACGACGTACCGGCTCGTGGGCGCCGGCGTCCCCGAGGCCCGGACCCTCGAGCTCGACGCCGACCAGCAGCGGGTCGTCGACCACGAGTCGGGGCCGCTGCTGGTCCTCGCCGGACCGGGCACGGGCAAGACCACGACGCTCGTGGAGAGCGTCGCCGACCGCATCGAGCGGCGTGGTGTCCACCCCGACGCGGTGCTCGGCCTGACGTTCTCACGCAAGGCCGCCGAGCACCTGCGCGACCGCGTGGCCGCGCGCGTGGGCCGCACGATGTCGGGGTCCACGTGCGCGACCTTCCACTCCTTCGCCTACGGCCTGATCCGGCAGTGGACCCCCCGCGAGCTGTACGACGAGCCCCTCCGGTTGCTCTCGGCCCCCGAGCAGGACGTCGTGCTCCAGCAGATCCTGACGCGCGAGGCCGAGTCGATCGTGTGGCCCGACGCGCTCGCGGGCGCCATCGGCACGCGCGGGTTCGCCGGCGAGGTGGCCCAGGTGCTCGCGCGGGCCCAGGAGAAGGGGCTGGGCTGGGAGTCGCTGCGCGAGCTGGGGCTGCGCGAGGACCTTCCGGAGTACGTCGCCGCGGCGGCCTTCATGGAGCAGTACGACGTGGTGTCCGGCAGCCGCAACCTCCTCGACTACGCCAGCCTGATCGCCACCGCGGTCCGGATGCTGCAGGACCCCGAGCAGCCGGTCCGAGACGAGCTGCGCCGTCGCTACTCCCACGTGTTCGTCGACGAGTACCAGGACACCGACCCCGCCCAGGTCGCCCTGCTGCGAGCCATCGCGGGCGACGCCGTCCCGGGGCGGGAGTTGATCGTGGTGGGCGACCCCCACCAGGCGATCTACGGCTTCCGGGGGGCGGAGGTGCGCGGCATCCTGGGGTTCCCCACCCAGTTCCGGCGTGCCGGTGGCGAGCCGGCCGAGGTCGTGGTGCTCGGCACCACGCGGCGGTTTGGGGCCCACATCCTGAGGCCGGCGCAACGGGTGGCGGCGCGCCTGCCGCTGCCGGCGGGGGTCGGCCCCGAGGCCCTGGCCCGGTTCCTGTCTCCCGACTCCGCGGCGGGCCACGACGGTCGGGTCGAGATCCTCACCTTCGACACCGACCGTGCCGAGGCCGAGCACCTTGCCGACCTGCTCCGCCGCGCCCACCTCGAGGACGGCCTCGCCTGGTCCCAGATGGCGGTGCTGGTCCGCTCCGGGCGCTCCACGATCCCTGGCCTGCGGCGCGCGCTGCTCAGCGCCGGCGTGCCGGTCGAGGTGGCCTCCGACGACACCCCGCTCGTGCGTGAGCCGGCCGTCGGGCCGCTGCTCGACGCGCTCGCGCTCGTGATCGACGCGCCCGTCGCCGACCCGGGCGACCCGGCGTACGTCGATCCAGGTCGCGCCGCCGACCTGCTGGCCTCGCCGCTGGCCGACATGGACGCCTCCGACGTCCGCGTGCTGGCCCGCCGTCTCCGCGTCCGGGAGCGCGACGCGGCCGAGCGCGAGGGGCGGACGCCGCGCTCCTCGCCCGACCTCCTCCGCGAGGCCGTGCTCGACCCGGGGGTCCTGGCCGACATCGAGGCACCGGCCGAGGCCGAGCGTCGCGCACTCGTGCTGGCGCGCCTGCTGCGCACCGTCGCCGACGAGCTCGACGGCGGGGCGACCGTGGAGCAGGCGCTGTGGGTGCTGTGGGACGGCACGAGCTGGCCCGACCGGCTCCGGGCGGCCACGCGGCGCGGCGGGGTGGCGGCCCGCATGGCCCATCGCGACCTCGACGCCGTGGTGGCGCTGTTCGACGCCGCCGCCCGCGCGGAGGACCAGCAGGAGCACACCTCCGCCGAGGCCTTCCTGCAGACGCTGCGCGCCCAGCAGATCCCGGCCGACACGCTCGCCGAGCAGGGGGTGCGCGACGACGCGGTGCGGCTGCTGACGGCACACCGGGCCAAGGGGCTCGAATGGCCGCTGGTCGTCGTCGCCCACGCACAGGAGGACACCTGGCCCGACCTCCGGCGGCGCGCCACTCTCCTGCGGGCCGACCGGATCGGCGTCGGCGGCACGCTCCGACCGCCGACCACCACGCGAGAGCTGCTCGCCGACGAGCGGCGGCTCTTCTACGTCGCCTGCACCCGCGCGCAGCGTCGCCTCGTCGTCACCGCGGTCGCCTCGGCCGACGACGAGGGCGAGCAGCCGTCGCGCTTCCTCGCCGAGCTGTACCCCGACGACGCGGGGCACCGGATCACCCACGTCGAGGGACGTCCGCGGCGGCCGCTGTCGTTGGCCGGGCTGGTGGCCGAGCTGCGCCGGACTGCGGCCGACGAGCGGGAGCCCGAGCCGCTCCGCGAGGCAGCAGCGGTTCGACTGGCCCGGCTCACCCGAGAGCACCGTGCGGGCGGGGTACGCGTGCCCGGCGCCGACCCCGCCACCTGGTGGGGCATCCACGCGTGGTCCGAGGGCGAGCAGCCGCTCCGGCCGACCGACGAGCCCGTCGTGGTGTCGGCCAGTGCGCTCACCAGCCTCACCACCTGCCCGGCGCAGTGGTTCCTCAACCGCGAGGCGGGTGCCGAGCAGGCCACCACGCAGGCTCAAGGGTTCGGCAACGTCGTGCACGCCCTCGCGGACCGGATCGGCCGCGGCGACGAGCCCGTCACCGGGCGCACCCGCGCCGAGGTCGTCGACGCGCTGATGCTCCACGTCGACCAGGTGTGGGGGCAGATCCCCTTCCGCACGCCCTGGTCGAGCGGCCGTCAGCGCGAGGAGGTCCGGCATGCGCTCGACCGGTTCCTGGTCAAGCACGAGGCTGCCGCTCGCACGCTGGTCGCCACCGAGGTGCAGCTCCGGGTCGACGTCGACCTGCCCGACGGCCAGCGCGTCCGTCTGCACGGGTACGCCGATCGCCTCGAGCTCGACGCCCAGGGCCGGGTGGTGGTGATCGACCTCAAGACCGGCAAGGGCACCCCGACCCAGGCCCAGATCGCCGAGCATCCCCAGCTCGGCCTCTACCAGCTCGCCGTCGAGAACGGCGCCCTCGCCGAGCACCGCGAGACCGGCGGGGCGGAGCTCTGGCAGCTGCGCCAGGAGGTCGGCGGAGGCATGCGGGTCCAGGCGCAGGACGTGCAGACGCCCGGCTCCGACGGCGTACGCATCATCGACCGCCAGCTGATGGAGGCCGCACACCGCCTGCGCACCGAGGAGTTCCCGGCCCGCCCGGGCGTCCACTGCGACTACTGCGCCTTCGAGCGCTACTGCCCCGCCCGCACGGCCGGGACGGTCCTGTCATGACCGCGCCGCGGCTGGCCGAGCGGCGCGTGATCGCCACCCCGGGCGACCTGCGCGCGGTGATGCACACCGAGTACGAGGTCAGCCCTCAGCAGTGGGCCGCGATCTGTGCCCCGCTGGAGCCCGCCGTCGTGATCGCCGGCGCCGGGTCGGGCAAGACGTCGCTGATGGCCGCCCGCGTGGTCTACCTCGTGGTCACCGGGGCCGTGACCCCCGATCAGGTCCTCGGTCTCACCTTCACCACCAAGGCCGCCGCCGAGCTGCGCAGCCGGATCCGGGCGGCGTTGGACGCGGCCGGGTTCTCCCGGGGGAACGTCGGCGACGACGGCGACGAGGAGGTGCTCGAGCCGATGGTGTCGACGTACAACGCCTACGCCGCGTCGCTGCTCACCGAGCACGGCCTCCGGATCGGCCACGAGCCTGACACCCGGGTGGTCGCCGACGCGGCGCGCTACCAGCTCGCCGGGCGCGTGATCGACCGCTACACCGGGCCGGTCGTCTCGCTGTCCGACCACCCGCCCACGGTCATCCAGTGGCTGTTGTCGCTGGACGGCGCGATGGCCGAGCACCTCGTCGACGTCGCGGTCGTCCGGGGCTTCGACGAGGCCGAGGCGCGTCGCTTCGCCGGTGCTCTCACCGGAGCCGACGCCGGGAAGGTCGTCGAGGCGTTCGCGCGCCGCGAGGAGCTGCTCGACCTGGTCGAGCACTACCGCCGCCAGAAGCGCGACCTCGGGCTGATGGACTTCTCCGACCAGATCGCGCTCGCCGCGCGACTGGCGGCCGAGCATCCGGTCGTCGGCGGTCTCGAGCGCGACAAGTACCGCATCGTGCTGCTCGACGAGTACCAAGACACCTCCGTCGCCCAGGCGCAGATGCTCGCGCGCCTGTTCTCGGGGGCTGCGTCGGGGCAGGGGCTGGGCCACGCCGTGACCGCAGTGGGCGATCCCCACCAGGCGATCTACGGCTGGCGCGGTGCCTCGGTCTCCAACATCCTGCGCTTCGGCGACGACTTCCCGGCTGCCGACGGCGCGCAGGTCCAGACCTACCCGCTGACGGTCAACCGCCGTTCCGACACCCGGGTCCTCGACCTCGCGAACCGGCTCGCGGAGCCGCTCCTGGACGGGTTCGCCGACGTCCGGCCGCTCGATCCGGGCCGCGACGAGCCGGGCGAGGTGCAGGTGGCGGTTCACGAGACGTACGCCGACGAGCTCGCCTGGCTGACCGACCGGGTCCGCGAGACCCATGCCGGCGCACCCGACCGGGGCTGGCGCGAGATCGGCGTCCTCGTGCGCGACAACGCCCACGCCGCCGACGTGTTCGACGCCCTGACCTCACGCGGCGTCCCGGTCGAGATCGTGGGACTCAAGGGTCTGCTCCGCCTGCCCGAGGTGGCCGAGGTCCTGGCCACGCTCACCCTCGTGCACGACCTCAGCGCCAACGCCGAGCTGCTCGCCCTGTTGACCGGCCCACGCTGGGCGGTGGGGCCGCGTGACCTGGCTCTGCTCGGCCGACGGGCCCGCGAGCTGGCCGACGCCCGAGGCGGGCGTGGCGAGCCGGGCACGATCGACGAGGAGCTGTCGCGCGCGGTCGCGGGAGCCGACCCGACCGAGGTCGTCTCGCTCACCGACGCCCTCGACGACCCCGGCGACCTGTCCTACTCCGGTGCGGCCCGGCAGAGGTTCGCGATGCTCTCGGCCGAGCTGCGCACCCTGCGCGCCCACGCCTCGGAGTCCCTGCTCGAGCTCGTCCGCCGGATCATCGACGTCTGTGGCGTCGACGTCGAGCTGGCCTCCTCGGTCAGCGACGCGGCCCGAGCCCGCCGCGAGAACCTCGACCTGTTCGTCAAGGCGGTCGCGGAGTTCCAGGCCGTCGACGGCGCGGTCACGCTGCCGGCCCTCCTCGCCTGGCTCGACGCCGAGCTCGACGGCGAGGGGCTCGACGTCGCCACTCCGTCGCCGGCCGACTCGGTGAAGCTGTTGACGGTCCACCGCGCCAAGGGTCTGGAGTGGGACACCGTCCTGGTGGTGGGCGCGTGCGAGTCGCGCTTCCCGCACACGACCAGCCGGGGCGTCTGGCCGACCCGTGCGGAGTTCCTGCCGACTCCGCTGCGCGGCGACGAGCGTGACCTGCCCTCGTTGCCCGGGTACGACGCCGCGGCGATGAAAGCGTTCCGCGAGCGCACCAAGCAGCACGAGGCGGCCGAGGAGCTGCGACTCGGCTACGTCGCGTTCACGCGCGCCCGGCACTCGCTGGTGGTGTCGTCGTACCTGTGGAAGGAGGACCGCAAGACGCCGCTCGGTCCTTCTCCCTACCAGGTCCTGATCCACGACCTGCTGCGTGAGTGGGGCGAGGACCCACTGTCGTGGCGCGACAAGCCGGCCAAGGGCACGACCAACCCGCTCGCGGAGACGGTCCGCGAGACGTCGTGGCCGGTCACCGAGCAGACGGCCGAGGCACTGCGCCGGATCGACGCCGCCGAGCGGGTCCTGGCCCATCTCGAGCACGACGACCCGGAGGCTCCCGAGCCCGACCTGGTGCACGCCTCCGTCGTGGCCGACTGGGACGCCACCTTGGAGCGACTGCTCGCCGAGGCTCGACGCGAGCGCTCGCCGGTCGTCGACGTCCCGATGCCGGCCAGTCTCTCCGCGACGGCGCTGGCCAGGCTGCGCGACGACCCGGAGACGTTCGCCGCCGAGCTCGCCCGTCCGATGCCCCGTCCGCCGGCACCCGCCGCGCGGCTCGGCACGCGCTTCCACGAGTGGGTCGAGGCGCGCCTCGGCCAGCCCGACCTCATTGACCCCGACCAGCTTCCGGGGCGAGCCGACGCGGCCTTCGACGATCGCGTCGACGACTACGCCGACCTGCGGGCGCTGATGGCGGCCTTCGAGGAGGGGCCTTTCGGTGAGCGGCGTCCGCACCGCACCGAGGCGCCGTTCGCCCTCGTCCTCGCCGGTCAGGTCGTGCGCGGGCGCATCGACGCGATCTACCGCGACGAGCCGGACGACTGGCTGGTCGTCGACTGGAAGACCGCACGCACCGAGCAGGCCGACCCCCTGCAGCTCGCGCTGTACCGCGTCGCGTGGGCCGAGCTCGCCGAGGTGCCCGTCGAGCGGGTCAGGGCGGCGTTCTACTACGTCCGCTCGGGCCGGCTCGTCGAGCCCGGAGATCTCCCCGGGCGTGCGGCGCTCGAGGAGCTGATCAGGCTCCGAGAGACGCCCTGAGGGCGATCTCGACCATCTCGCCGAAGGTCTGCTCCCGCTCCGCGGCGGTGGTCTCCTCGCCGGTGACGACGTGGTCGGAGACCGTGCAGATCGCCAGCGCTCGGCGACCCTCCCGGGCTGCGATCGTGTAGAGCGCGCTGGCCTCCATCTCGACGGCCAGCACGCCGTAGTCGACCATCCGGGCGGCGAGCTCCGGGCGCGAGGCGTAGAACGAGTCGCTGGAGAACAGCAGCCCGACGTGCACCCGGGTCCCACGTCGCTCGGCGTCCTCGACCGCCGCGCGCAACAGCCCGAAGTCGGCGACCGGGGCGTAGTCGAGACCCTCGAAGGTGATCCGGTTCATCGAGGAGTCGGTGCACGCGCCGGAGGCGATGACCACGTCGCGCACGGCCAGTGCCTCGGTGAGCGCTCCGCAGGAGCCCACGCGCACGATCGCCTGCACGTCGTACTCGCGGAACAGCTCGGTCGCGTAGATGGCGAGGGAGGGCTGACCCATGCCCGATCCCTGCACGGAGACGCGCCGGCCCTGCCAGGTCCCGGTGAACCCGAGCATCCCGCGGACCTGCGTGTAGCACTGCGGGTCCTCGAGGAACGTCTCGGCGATCCACTTGGCTCGCAGCGGGTCGCCGGGCATCAGGACGACCGGGGCGACGTCCCCGGGCGCGGCGCCGATGTGGGTGCTCACGAGCCGGTCCGCGACGTCCGGGGCGAGGTCTCCTCGCCGCGCGCCATCAGCGCCAGGGAGTACAACGGCCGGTCCTGGGTCTCGACGTAGACCCGGCCCAGATAGCTTCCGATCACGCCCATCATCAAGAGCTGGATCCCTCCGAGCAGGAACATGCCGACGGTGATGAACGCCCAGCCCGGGACGGCCTTGTCCGGCATGAAGACGCGCACGTAGACCACGAACAGCGCCCCCAGGACGCTCAGCAGCGAGATCAGGAAGCCCAGCCGGGAGATCAAGCGGAGCGGGAACGTCGAGAAGCCGAGGATGCCGTCGGCGGCCAGCTTGAGCATCGTGCGCAGCGGGTACGACGACGACCCGGCGTACCGGGGGTCGCGGTCGAACGGCACGGCCTCCTGACGGAAGCCCACGTGGGCGACGATGCCGCGCAGGAAGCGGTCGTGCTCGCGGTAGCGCACCACCTCGGCCACCACCTTGCGGTCCATCAACCGGAAGTCGCCGACGTTGCGCGGGATGTCGACGGAGGCCAGCCTGGTGAGCAGCCAGTAGAACGCGAACGCCGTGCCGCGCTTGAACGGCGGGTCCTGGCGGGTACGCCGCTGGGCGTAGGCCACGTCGACCCCGGACTCCCAGCACTCGATCAGCTGCAGGCTGACCTCGGGCGGGTCCTGGAGGTCGGTGTCCATGACGACGACCGCGTCGCGACCGATGGCGGCGTCGAGGCCCGCGGTGACAGCGATCTGGTGCCCGAAGTTCCGCGCCAGCGCGATCACCGTGACCCTCGGGTCGGCAGCCCGCAGCTCCAGGAGGAGGTCGAGCGAGCCGTCCCGGCTGCCGTCGTCGACGTAGACGAACTCGAAGTCGAGGTCGGGGCGCTTGTCGGTCGCGGTCACCAGCGCGGTGTGGAAGGCCTGCAGTCCGTCGGCCTCGTCGTGCACGGGCAGCACGAACGCCAGCACGCGGCGTACGGGAGGCGACGACATGGGCCGAGAATAGGTGCTGCGCGCTGTCCGCCGGGTGTGCCACTCGTGTGCGCGGGCCATGAGACTAGCCTCGCTGGCGTGACGTTCCCGCACCTCGAGCTCGCCGCCGATCCGCACGACCGGGTCGCCGAACGGCGCGCTGACGACGCGTGGCTCGACGCCGCGTGGGCCGACCCCGAGAGCCGGGTCCTGGTCGTGGCCGGCAGTCGGGTTCGGTCGCCGGACGGCACGGTGCCGTGGATCGCCGGCTCCGAGATCGCCGGCTCCGAGGCCGCCGCCGGCGGGACCCGCGTGCTCCTGGGCGAGCGTGACGACCGCGCCTGGTTCGCCCTCGTCCTCGACGCCGCGGCCGCGCAGACCGCGGGGGAGACCGAGCTCGACGGTGGGGAAGCGGACTGGGTGGGCATCCGCGAGCTGCTGCCCCACCTCGCCGCCGACGGCGTGGAGCAGGCGCCGTTGGTGTTCCATGCGATCGGCCTGGCCGAGTGGCTCCGCGCCACCCGCTTCTGCCCGTGGTGCGGCGGCCGGCTCGAGGTGCGGCTCGCGGGGCACGAGCAGGAGTGCCTGGAGTGCCACCGGCGACAGTTCCCGCGCACCGATCCCGCGGTGATCATGGCGATCTCACGCGGCGAGCCCGGCGCCCCCGACGAGGAGCTCCTGCTCGGTCGCCAGGACCGCTGGCCCGCGGGCCGCTACTCGACGCTGGCCGGCTTCCTGGAGCCGGGGGAGTCCCTCGAGGACGCCGTACGCCGCGAGGTCGCCGAGGAGGCCGGCGTCGTGGTCGGCGAGGTGACCTACTTCGGCAACCAGCCGTGGCCGCTCCCGGCAAGCCTGATGCTCGGCTTCCGCGGCCGCGCGGTCTCCCGCGAGATCCACGTGGACGGCGTGGAGATGCAGGACGCCCGGTGGTTCACCCGCGAGACCATGCGCGCCGAGGCGACGGCCGGGACGCTGGTCCTCCCCGGCGGCGTCTCCATCAGCCGCTCGCTCGTGGAGGACTGGTACGGCGGGCCGCTCCCCGGCTCGTGGTGAGCCCTTCCTCCACAACCTCGATTGGTGGCAAACCGCATGCTGCGCGGCCCAGATGTTGCGGTTTGGTGCCAAACCGCGGGAAGTCAGGAGGCCTCGGCCAGGGCGGCCAGCTTCTCCTTGACCTGGACGAGCGAGGGGTTGGTCTGCGCGGAGCCGTCGGCGTACACCAGGGTCGGGACGGTCTGGTTGCCGTTGTTCACGCGCTCGACGAGCTCGGCGGCCTCGGGGTGCTGCTCGATGTCGACGACCTCGTAGGCGATGCCCTCGCGGTCCATCTGTCCCTTGAGTCGATGGCAGTAACCGCACCACGGGGTGCTGTACATCGTGACCGAGCCGCTCATCGTCTGGGACTGTCCCTTCTCGCGTCTACTGTGGGTGACGTCGGTTGGTTGGTGAGATCTTCAACCATCGTCGCCCAGGTCAACCATCGTCGCCCAGGAGTTGTTCCCGCGTGAGCCGAAGCCCGCAGCTGGCCGCCGACCTGCTGGCCGGGCTCGACCCCGAGCAGCGGGCGGTGGCCGAGGCGCTCCGTGGTCCGGTCCGGGTCCTGGCCGGAGCCGGCACGGGCAAGACGCGCGCGATCACCCACCGGATCGCGCACGGAGTGGCCGAGGGCATCTACGCCCCGACCGAGGTCCTCGCCGTCACCTTCACCACCCGGGCCGCGGGCGAGATGCGTGGTCGACTCCACCGGCTCGGCGCCGCGGGCGTCCAGGCGCGGACCTTCCACAGCGCCGCGCTCCGACAGCTCCGCTGGTTCTGGCCGACGACGTACGGCGGCGAGCTGCCGACCCTGACCGAGTCCAAGATCCCGATGGTCGCCGCGGCCGCCAGGGCTCAACGCGTCCAGACCGACCAGGCCCTGCTGCGTGACGTCGCCTCCGAGATCGAGTGGGCCAAGGTCAGCAACGTCGGCCCCGACGACTACGCGCAGGTCGCGCCGCGGCGCGGTCGGATCGTCGCCGGGCTCGACCACGAGAGCGTGGGCCGTCTCTTCGGCGGCTACGAGGAGGTGAAGCGGTCGCAGGCGCGCATGGACATGGAGGACGTCCTGCTGCTCACCGCCGGCATGCTCGCCGAGGAGGAGCGGGTCGCGGCGCAGGTGCGCGCGCAGTACAAGTGGTTCGTCGTCGACGAGTTCCAAGACGTCTCGCCCCTGCAGTCGGCGCTGCTCGACCTGTGGCTCGGCGGGCGCGACGAGATCTGCGTCGTCGGCGATCCCGCGCAGACGATCTACTCCTTCGCCGGGGCCGACGCGGCCTACCTGCGTGACTTCCCTCGCAAGTTCCCCGGTACGACGTCCCTCGAGCTCGACCGCAACTACCGCTCGACGCCGCAGGTCGTCGAGGCGGCCAACGCCGTGCTCGCGCGATCAGGGTCGACCTCGGTGCGGCTACGGGCGCAGCGGCCAGCGGGCCCCGAGGTCCGGTTCACCCCGGTCCCCGACGAGGTGGCCGAGGCCGAGGCCGTGGCGGAGGCGGTCTCCCGGCTGCTCGCCGAGGGCCTCCCGGCGTCGGAGATGGCCGTGCTCTTCCGGATCAACGCCCAGTCCGAGGCCTTCGAGGAGGCCCTCGCCTCGCGCGGCCTGCCCTACGTCGTGCGCGGCGCCACGCGCTTCTTCGAGCGCGCCGAGGTCAAGCAGGCCGTGACCCTGCTCCGCGCAGCCGTCCGCACGGACGAGTCGGGCTCCTCGGTGACCGAGCTGGTGCGGGCGACCCTGGCCGGCATGGGCTGGGCACCCGAGGCGCCGGCCGCGCGCGGCCAGACCCGCGACCGCTGGGAGTCGCTGCAGGCGCTGATGACGATGGCGCAGGACGCCGGCGACGTCGCTCCCGAGGAGTTCCTGGCCGACCTCGACCGTCGCGCCGCCGAGCAGCACGCCCCGGCCGCCGGTGGCGTCACCCTGGCCACGCTGCATGCCGCCAAGGGCCTGGAGTGGGACGCGGTGTTCCTGGCCGGGATGCACGACGGGGCGATGCCGCTGAGCCACGCCACGTCCGACGCGGAGGTCGAGGAGGAGCGACGGCTGCTCTACGTCGGCATGACGCGCGCCCGCCTGCATCTCTCGCTCTCGTGGGCGGCGGCGCGCAACCCGGGAGGCCGAGGCAGCCGACCGCCCTCGCGCTTCCTCGACGGCCTCCTGCCGGCGTCTGCCCGGGCGGCCGCCGCGCGGCCTAAGACCCGCAAGGCGGTCCACTGCCGCGAGTGCGGGAAGCCGCTGGCCACCTCCGCCGAGAAGAAGCGGGGGAGGTGTGGCGACTGCCCCGCGTCCTACGACGAGGAGCTGTTCGAGCGCCTGCGCGTGTGGCGCAAGGAGCGCGCTGACGAGGAGAGCGTGCCGGCGTTCGTCGTGTTCACCGACGCCACGCTGCAGCTGATCGCCGAGCAGCGCCCGAGCACTCCCGCGGCCCTGCTGAGGATCAGCGGGATCGGGCCGGCCAAGCTCGAGCGGTACGGCGACGGCGTCCTGGCGCTGCTCGCCTAGGCCGCGGGCGCGGCCTGGGTAGCCGCCTCACGGCACCTGGGTAACGACCCGGAAACTTTCTTGCGAAATAGGCACTAAATGGTTTGCCGCTTACGACGAGACCCCGGTAGCGTTCAGCTCACGACATAACCGACAGCGCATCACGACCCGTGGCAAGGTCGGCGCCCGACGCCCGAAGGAGGTGGCCCGCATGATCGAGATCAACCGCACGATGACGGCTCAGAGCCCGTCGTTCGGCATGTCCGCGTATGGCCAGACCTCCCAGAAGGCTGCGTCCGGCGCGGCCATTGTCGGCGTCCAGGTGTCGACGTGCGCCCGCGTCCGCCACATCGGCGGTATGGGCCTCGCCACGACCACGGGCTTCCCGGGGACCAGTGCCTGGAGACCACCGACCTGTTGACCTCAACAGCGATCGGCAGCCTCCAGGCCGCGGAACCCGACCACCGGGATCCGCGGCCTTTTCAGATTTTCGAACCCAGCTTCAACCACCAGCGATCAGGTCGAACAAGGAGGTGAAAGACATGACCATCACTGTTCTCGACTGCCGGGACGGGATCGCCGATTCGCTGCCTGCGACGCTCGGCGAGCTCCACGACACGGCTGAGACGGTGCCCGACGAGCTACTGCCCTGCCGAGTCAACGACTCGGACCTGTGGTTCGCCGAGTCACCGGCCGACGTCGAGTTCGCCAAGGCGCTGTGCCAGGACTGCCCGGTGCGGGATCTCTGCCTCTCCGGAGCTCTGGAGCGGCGAGAGCCCTGGGGCGTCTGGGGCGGAGAGCTGTTCCTCCAAGGAACCGTGATCCCTCGCAAGCGCCCGCGCGGGCGCCCGCGCAAGAACGAGCAGGCCGCCTAGCCAGCCGGCAGGTGACCGGGCTCGTATGACGGCCCACTGTCTGACAACGAAAGCACTTCCTTGATCACACACCAGAACGGAAACAAGACGATGATGAATCAACTCATGCACGAAGACCTCGCGCGCGCGCATATGGCCGCGCGCCTGGGAGAGGCGCAGCAGCTCCGACGTGGTCGCCAGCAGGCGGCGGCGCGTCGGCTGAGCCGCAAGGCCGAGCAGGCCGCGCGGCAGGCGCGTCTGGCCCTGGCCCGCGCCATCTGAGGAACACCGCCTCGACCTGATCGCGAGTGTTCCGAGAGCCCGGTACGACACCGTCGTACCGGGCTCTCGCGCGTCTGGAGCACGTGCCCGGCGCCCTGGCGGGGCTAGGTTGGTCGCGTGCGCACGTGCGACTTCTGCGGGAAGCAGGCCGAGGACGCCGAGACCATGACCTGGGTGACGTCGGTCGAGCACGGCCGTCGCAAGACCTACTGCGACACCTGCTCGCGCGAGCACCTGCGCGCCATCGAGAGCAAGCTCGACGCCGAGTGGTGGTGAGCTAGCCCCACGCACAGCCGCAGTGGGCGTGGCGCAGCCAGTCGCGCCGGGTGACCCGGAGGTCCTCGGTCACCGTGACGGTCGCCGAGCGCAGCGCCGCGGGGCGTCCGTCGAGGACGCGCGCCACGTCGCGGACCGCCCAGGCGGCACCCAGCTGGACGAGGTGGGGGTCGGGATCGCTCTCAGGCCCGAGGTGCAGCTCCTCGAGCTGGTGCAGCACCGTGGCTCGCCGTGGGTCGACGTCTCCGAGGTGGGCGTCCAGACAGCGCAGGCATGCCGTCCGTCCGGGCTCGACATAGGGACCGATCCTGACCGCACCCGACAGCACCGTGAGCCACAGGTGGGTGACGTCCTCGCGCATCAGCGAGTCGGACACGGCGCGACGTGGCTCGCCGTACGTCGCCACCAGGCGGAGCACGGCCTCGCCCGTCCGGGTCAGCCCCGCCGCCGAGCAGGCCCGGACCACGGCCGGCTCCAGCGCCGGGTCGGCGTGGATCTCGACGGACGGCCGTCGTGGAGGTGGGTCGCCGCGACCGCGGGACGCGGCGTCGACCACCCAGCCCTCGCGGACGAGCTCGTCGAGCACGTCCACGAGATCGGCGGGCGGACGGCACGGCAGCCGGGTGAGAGCGGCGCGCAGCCCGGGACGGTCCTCGATCACCCGGCGGTCGGGTGGGTCGAGTCCGAGCTGGAGATGGCGGTCGTCTCGGCGTACGACGCGCAGACCGGGCCGCAGGGCAGGTCGTCGCAGGTCGGCCCACGAGGATGCGGTCATGCCATGACGGTGTCAGATCCGCGTACCGCGTGCGGACGCTCCTCCACAGGCCGCGAGCGGTGCAGCCCAGACATGCGAACGGCGCCACCCGTTGCGGGTGGCGCCGTCCGTCGAGTCTGTGCGGTGTCTCAGGCCTTGCCGAGGATCCGGTTGAGGTTCGTGCCGCACACGGGGCACACGGCCTTGGCCATGCGGGTGCCCTTGTCGTTGACGCGCACCTCGCCCTCGGCCTCGCGCTTCTCCTTGCACTTCACGCAGTAGAACTCGCCGCTCCAGGTCTCCGCCATGACGGCCTCCTTGCTCTCTCATTCACGGTCGTCGCGACGGGGAGTCAGGGGAAGCCCGTCGGGACCGAACCACGCCTGGCGTCCGGTCGTAGGCGACCCTACGGCACGCGGGGCGTCAGCGGCATTCGGCGCACCGGCGCGCCCGGAAACGCCTGATTTCACGCTCACGGGGCCTCGGACGGCCCGGAAGGGCCTCAACGCGGATCGGGGGCGGCGGTGAACGGGGGTTCGCCGGGCGTTGAGACCCTCCGTGGGGGGACTCCCCTGGGGGGACTGCGTGGGGCCGGACCCGTCCGGTGCGTCATCCGGCGGAGACCGGAGCGGACATGGTGAGACGGGGACCCGGGCGCCTGACGTCGCTTGCCTTCCCCTTGCGAACGCCGTCCGGAGTCCCGGGGCCCCGTCTGTCGCCACGCTAGGAGGGCGGCGGTGACAGGGTCAACGAGGACGCCCCCGTCGGCGCGCCAGGGTGTGGACAAGGGTGTGGAGAAACGCCGTGCCGGCTGTGGAGAAGGCGTGCATTGTGCCCGTCGGCCCTGGGGAGGCCCTGTGGACGGCTCGGCACCTGCTCCGCGTCAAGGTTGGCTGACCAGCGACAATGTCGTGCACCGGGTGTGGATTGAAAAATCCCAGCCTGGGGACAACCACCACGCGGAGACCGAGGACGAAGCCCGATGCCCACGCAGCCAGACTCGACCGCCTACCCGCACGGGCCGGTGGCGGCCCTGCGTCGGGTGGCGTTCTTGATGGAGCGCGGTCGAGAGGAGACGCGCCGGGTCCAGGCGTTCCGGAACGCCGCGGCCACGATCCTGCCCCTGCCCGAGGAGGAGGTGGCCGCCCGGGTCGAGGCGGGCACGCTCACCGAGCTGTCCGGGATCGGGCCCAGCACGGCCGCGGTGATCGAGGAGGCCGCGCGCGGCCGGGTCCCCGAGCGTCTGGCGAAGCTCGAGACGACGAACGCCGGGCCGCTCGCCGCGGGCGGTCGCGAGCTGCGAGCCGCGCTCCGCGGCGACCTGCACAGTCACTCGGACTGGTCCGACGGCGGCTCGCCGATCGAGGAGATGGCGTTCACCGCGATCGAGCTGGGACACGAGTACCTCGTCCTCACCGACCACTCACCGCGGCTCACGGTCGCCAACGGGCTGAGCGTGGCCCGGCTGGGCCGGCAGCTCGACGTCGTCGACGCGATCAACGAGCACCTGTCGGGCTCCGGCTTCACCCTGCTCAAGGGGATCGAGGTCGACATCCTCGACGACGGTGGCCTGGACCAGACCGACGAGATGCTCGGCCGGCTCGAGCTGCGCGTGGCCAGCGTCCACTCCAAGCTCCGACAGGACTCCGAGGGGATGACCCGTCGGATGCTCGGGGCGGTCCGCAACCGGTTCACCAACGTCCTGGGCCACTGCACGGGGCGGATGGTGATGGGCAACCGCGGCACCCGGCCGAGCAGCGAGTTCGACGCGCGGGCCGTCTTCGAGGCCTGCGTGGAGCACGACGTGGCCGTCGAGATCAACTCCCGTCCCGAGCGCCGCGACCCGCCGTCGCGCCTGATCGAGCTCGCTCGCGACCTCGGCTGCCTGTTCTCGATCGACTCCGACAGCCACGCCCCCGGTCAGCTCGACTTCCTCGACTACGGCTGCGAGCGCGCGACCGCCGCCGGCATCGAGCCCGACCGGATCGTCAACACCTGGCCCCGGGACCGCCTCCTGTCCTGGGCCGCGAAGGAACGATAGTTCGCAGCAGGACGCACCTCGTGGGGCCTGGTGGACGTGCATTGTGCTGCGAGCTATCCGTCCGGCCCGGCCTTCCCGGTCGTGTCGGAGGAGACCGTTACCGTGGCCGGCATGACCCAGATCTCCACGCCAGGCCCGCCGGCCGAGGTCGCGCCCGAGGTGGAGGTGCGCCGCTCCAAGCGGCGACGGCGCACGGTGTCGGCCTACCGCGAGGGCGAGCGGATCGTCGTGTTGATCCCCGCGAGTCTGAGCCGTCGCGAGGAGGCCGAGTGGGTCGAGACGATGGTGGCTCGGGTGGTCAGGGCCGAGGCTCGCCGCCGCCCGACCGACGAGGACCTGATGCGGCGCGGGCAGACGCTGAGCCGCACCTGGCTGGAGGGCCGGGCGATCCCGGCCACGATCCGCTGGGTCGACAACCAGCGCAGCCGATGGGGCTCCTGTACGCCGGTCGACCGCTCGATCCGGCTTTCGAGCAGACTCCAGGAGATGCCCGACTGGGTGGTCGACTACGTCCTGGTCCACGAGCTGGCCCACCTGATCGAGGCCGGGCACAACGCGAGGTTCTGGGCGTGGGTCGACCGCTACCCGGAGTCCGAGCGGGCCAAGGCGTGGCTGGAGGGCTACTCCGCGGGGGCCAGGCTGGAGGGCGGCACCGACTGAAGGCGGTGCCGCGCCAGCTCGATCAGCTCGACCATCTCGTCCTCCAGCTCGGGGAGGGCGGCGACGGGCCACCACCGTACGTCGAGCGACTCGCTGCTGACGTGGTGCTCCGCGCCGACCGGGGCCAGCGCGGCGTACCTCACGTCGAGGTGGTGCACGACCGTCCCGGGATGGCAGAAGCCGACCTCGTGCCGGTCCAGATGGACCGGTCGCGGGTCGAGGTACACGCTCTCGAGACCTGACTCCTCCCGCGCCTCGCGCAGCGCGGTGGCGGCCAGTGACCGGTCGTCAGGCTCGTGGTGACCACCGAAGGCGAACCAGCGACGGGCCTTGCGGTGGAGGTTGAGCAGGACCGACGCCCGGTCGGGTGAGAAGCACGATGGCCCCGGCGGTCAGGTGGTCCGGCGTGCACGAGCGCAGCAGCCCGTCGGGACGACGCCGCAGGTGCGCGACGTACTCGTCACGCAGACGAGCCTGGGCGTCATGGGGCGGTGCCCAGTCCTCCAGCGCCGACAGGGCCTCGGCGTGGGCGTCCGCGGGGCGGCTCACGCCTCCTCGGGCGGCCCGTCCGCGGCGCCGCCCATCCCGCCCTCGAGGAGGGTGCGGAGCTCGGCGTCGAACGCGTCGTCGGTGAGCTGCTCCGGTGCGTCCGACCCCTCGCGGAACCCGAGCGGGTCGTCCAGGTCGGCGTTCGTGGGGAGGAGGTGCGGGCTCATCCAGACGCCGTCGCGGGCCTCGACGCCCTGCCGCGTGCGCAGCGAGCCCCACAGCGTCGCCGCGTCGCGCAGTCGCCGGGGTCGCAGCTCGAGCCCGACCAGCGAGGCGAAGGTCTCCTCCGCGGGACCACCCGCTGCGCGGCGACGGCGGACCGCCTCCTGCAGCTTCGTGGCGTTGGGCATCCGCTCGGCGGTCGCCTGGCTGACGACCTCGTCCACCCAGCCCTCGACCAGCGCCAGGGCGATCTCGAGCCGCTCCAGCGCGGCGTCCTGCTGGGGAGAGCGCGGGATGTCGAACAGCCCGCCCTCCATCAGCTCCTGCACCTTGTCGAGGTTGGCCGGGTCGACGCCACGGAGGCGCTCCTCCATCGTCTCCTGGATCTTCTCGGTGTTGATCTCGATGCCGCGGGCGTAGTCGGTGACCGCGCCGATGAGGTGGTCGCGCAGCCACGGGACGCCGGCGAACAGCCGCTGGTGGGCAGCCTCGCGCAGCGCGAGGTACAACAGCACGTCGGACGCCGGCACGTCGAGGCCCTCGGCGAACGCCGTGACGTTGGCCGGCACGAGGGCTGCGATCCCGCTGGCGCCGAGCGGCAGGCCGATGTCGGAGGCCGAGACGACCTCGCCCGCCATCGCGCCGAGGCCCGAGCCGACCTGCCCCGCCAGCATCGCCCCGACGGCTTTGCCGAGCATGGCGATGATCGGTCCGCCCATGCTCGCCGCCTCGGCCGGCAGGGCGCTGCCCAGTGCGTTGACCGATGACGCCGCGATCGGCTCGACCAGGACCTTCCAGACGTCGGTGGTCCCGACCACCCACTCGGCCCGGCTCCAGGCCGCGGTCGAGCTCACGCCCGACGGGAACTGGGTCGTGTCGTCGAGCCAGTGGTCGGCCAGCCGCACGGCGTCTGCGATCTCGTCACGCTGGCGCTGGGAGGGGCTCGGGTCCGGTTGCTGGGCAACCGTCTTGCGGGCCGTGTCGATGGCGAGCTCCCAATTCAGCGGGCCGTCGTAGGGCTGCATCATCGACTGGAGCTGGCTGAAGAGCTGGGTCAGGTCCGGCGCGCCACCGCTGAAGAGCTGCTCGAACGGCGTCCCCCGGAACGGGTTCTGGTCGTCGGGTGGCGGTTGCTCGGTCATGAGCCAACGGTACGCCGTGACCGGTTGCGCCGGCGCCCGCGCGGCAGGCCGTAGGGTCGGACCGTGTCCGCCCCCGATCCCCGCGTCGAGTCCGGCGTCGAGTCGCACCCGCTCGTGCGCCTCGTGGACGTGCGCGAGACGCCCCTGGACGTCGCCGAGGTCCTGGCCGCCCTCGGGGACGACGCCTCGGGCGGCGTGACGCTGTTCGTCGGGAGGGTGCGCGACCACGACCACGGCCTCGGTGTTCGCGGCCTGGAGTACTCCGCCCACCCCAGCGCCCTGGACTCGCTGCGCCGGGTGTGCGCCCAGGTCGCCGACGACCACGACGTGCACGCGGTCGCCGCCGTCCACCGCGTCGGCAGGCTCGCGATCGGCGACATCGCGGTCGTCGTCGCCACGGCGGCGGCACATCGTGGCACGGCGTTCGACGCCTCGCGGGTCCTGATCGACACGCTCAAGGCCGAGGTCCCGATCTGGAAGCACCAGCAGTTCGCCGACGGCACGGAGGAGTGGGTCGGCTCGCCCTGACCGCGCGCCTCGCCGTCCTCGAGCCGACGGTTGCCTACCCTGGGCGGGTGGTGATCCTGTGGTGGCTGGCCCCGCCGGTCGTGGCGACCGTGCTGGCGATGCTCTGGGTCTCGTGGACCGGGCGGTCGGGTCGTGGAGAGGTCGACCGTGACGTCGCGGTACGTCGGATGGGTGAGGCGATCGCCCGTCCGGCCAAGGTGTCGCGGACCCCGACGCGCACCGCGCCGACGTCCGACCGCAGCACCGGCGTGGCCCTGCGGCGCGCGAGACGCGAGCCGACCGCGCCGCCGGAGGCCCCGCGGCCGGACGCCCGCGCCGTTCCCGCGCGCGTCGACGACCGTCGTTCGACCCGTCGCGCCTCCTGACTTCCGCCGGGTGAGAGGCTTTCCGGCATGACGCAGCGCACCTGGGCCGCCGTACTGGCCGTGCCGCTGCTCCTGGTCCTCGGCATGTATTCCGCGATCAAGCCGCTGCCCTACGTCACCTACGCTCCGGGACTCACGATCAACGTCCTGGGCGACTACGACGGGCACCCGGTCATCGACGTCCAGGGCCACCCCGTCTACCCCGACTCGGGCCAGCTTCGGATGACGACGGTCTCGGTCACCGACCGCAACTCCCACCTCGACCTGCTGACGCTGATGCGCACGTGGTTCTCCCGAGACGACGGCATCTACCCCTACGCGATCCAGTACCCCAGCACCGGCTCCGCACAGCAGGACGCCGAGGAGGGGCAGGTCGAGATGATCAGCTCGCAGGACGACGCGATCGCCGCGGCGATGCGCCAGCTGGGCTACACCTTCACCCAGAATCTGCAGATCGTGCTGGTCCAGCCGAACATGCCCGCCCAGGGCAAGCTCCAGGTCCACGACGTCCTACGCCGGGTCGGGACGACGAGGGTGACCGCCAAGACCGACATCCCGAAGCTGATCGCCGCCGTCCCCGACGGTCAGTCCATCCCGTTCACCGTGGAGCGGCAGGGGAAGCAGGTCACCGTGCGGGTGACGCCCACGACCGTCCAGGGCCATCGCCTGGTCGGGATCCGGCTGGGCGTCGGCTACGACTTCCCGTTCAAGGTCTCGGTCAACATCAACAGCGACATCGGGGGTCCGAGCGCCGGCCTGATGTTCGCCCTGTCGATCTACGACACCCTGACGCCCGGGTCGCTCACCTCGGGCGGCACCATCGCGGGCACCGGTGAGATCACCGGCCACGGCAAGGTCGGCGCGATCGGCGGCATCCAGCAGAAGATCGTGGGCGCGCGCCACGACGGGGCCCAGCTGTTCCTGGTCCCGGCGCCGAACTGCGACGACGCCGTGACCAGCCAGCACGGCTCGATGCGGCTGGCCAGGGTGGCCACGCTCAAGCAGGCGATCGCGGTGGTGACCGCCTGGGGCAAGAACCACGACGTCGCGCTGCCGCAGTGCACGGCGTCGAAGGCGGCGTCGTGAGCGCCGTAAGGCCCGACGACGGACTGGCCGGTGCCGTGGTCGAGATCGAGCGACACGCGGCAGGTGCCGGCTGGGACCAGCCGGCGCGGCTGTTCGCGCTGGTCGAGACCGCGCGCCTGGCCGCACGCGAGCCGCAGCTGGCCGGCAGCCTGGGCGACTCGTCGCTGACCTCGATCGAGCAGGAGGGACTGGCCGCCGGGCGCTCGCTCGAGGACCAGCTGGCGAGCATCTCCTGGCCGCCCTCGGTCCACGGCTGCGCCGCCCTGGTGGAGCGGATCGTGCTCCCGCCCGATGTCGAGGCCCAGCTGCCCGGCGACGCCGGATCCGCCGCGACGTTCGCCGCGGAGCATCCCGACCGGCAGGAGGTGCGGATCGTGGCGGCGGCCACCCGCACCGGCGCGTCGTACTGCGCGTTGCGGCTGCGGGCCCACGACGAGGACGAGTCGGTACTGACCGGTCCCGACCTCGTCCCCGAGCTGCTGGACCTGGTCCGCGCGACCCTCGAGGACGGACAGGAGGACGATCTCGATGAGTGACGCCCTCGAGGAGGAGTTCGACGACTTCGCGCCGCGGCGCTCGCGGCGGGCGCGGATCCTGCTGTTCTCCGTCCTGGGTCTGATCGTGGCGTTCTTCCTGGTCACGCTCTTCGCGTCGATCTACACCGACCGGCTCTGGTACGGCTCGGTCGGCTACTCCTCGGTCTACGACAAGATGCTCTGGACCCGCGTCGGGCTCTTCTTCGGGTTCGGACTGCTCATGGCGATCGCCGTCGCGGTGAACATGGTGATCGCCTACCGCGCGCGGCCCTTCCATCGTCCCGACTCACCGGAGCAGACGGGGCTCGACCGCTACCGCGACGCCGTGGCGCCGATCCGGGTGCTCCTGCTGGTGTCCACCTGCCTGGTCGTCGGCCTCTTCGGCGGTGTCGCGGCGAACGGCCGCTGGCGCACGTTCCTGCTCTGGGCCAACCGCGAGCCGTTCGGCCAGAAGGACCCGTACTTCCACCGCGACGTCGGCTTCTACGTCTTCACCCTGCCCTGGCTGCACTTCGTCGTCGGGTTCGCGATCGCGGTGCTGGTGCTGTCCGCGCTGGGCGCGGTCGTCGTCCACTACCTGTACGGCGGGATCCGGCTGCAGGCGACGACCGACCGGATGTCGACGACGGCCACGGTGCAGCTGTCGATCCTGGGCGGGCTCGCGCTCGTGGCCAAGGCGGTGGGCTACTACCTCGACCGCTTCGACCTGGTGACCGGGCCGGGGTCGGTCGTGAGCGGCATGGGGTACACCGACCAGCACGCGCTCCTGCCCGCGCGCAACATCCTCGTCGGGGTGGCGGCGATCTGTGCGGTGCTGTTCTTCGTGACGATCTGGCGGCGCGTGTGGCTGCTGCCGGGGGTCGGGGTCGGGCTGCTGCTGGTGACCTCCATCATCTTGGGCCTCATCTGGCCGGCGTTCGTCCAGCACTTCCAGGTCGACCCCAACCAGCAGGGCAAGGAGTCGCCGTACATCGAGACGAACATCGAGGCGACGCGCGACGCCTACGACCTGAACTCCATCAAGGTGACCCAGCAGCCGGCGGCGCCGGCAACCCCTGAGTCGGTGCAGAACCTCATCGACCAGACCACCGCGGTGCCGGTCGTCGACCCGACCCTGATCTCGCAGGCCTTCTCGCAGACCCAGGCGATCTACAGCTACTACGGAGTCGACTCGGTGCTCGATGTCGACCACTACCCGATCGACGGCACCGACCGCGCCGTCGTGATCGGGGCCCGCGAGCTCGATCCGACCGGGATCAACTCCAGCGACCAGAACTGGCTGAACCTGCACACGGTGTACACCCACGGCAGCGGTGTGGTCGCGGCGTTCGCCAACCAGCGGCCGGCCGACAACTCGGCCGAGAGCCAGCAGGTCGAGTGGGCGCAGGGTCAGGACTCGGGGCAGGACGCCCTGGAGAAGTCGACGGGACCGTTCGAGAACCGGATCTACTTCGGCGAGAACATGCTCAACGGGTACTCCATCGTGGGCAAGGCGCCGGGCGCGCAGGACGGCGAGATCGACCTGACCCCGACCGGGACCTACGACCGCACGACGTACGACGGTGGCGGGGGAGTCGGGGTCGGCGGCTTCTTCCACAAGCTGATGTACGCCGTGAAGTTCGGCGACGCGAACTTCCTGCTGTCCTCGGCGGTCGGCCCCGAGAGCCGGCTGCTGTACTACCGCTCGCCGGTCGAGCGGGTCGAGAAGGTCGCACCGTGGCTGACCCTGGACGACGACGTGTACCCGGTCGTCGAGGGCGGACACATCCTCTGGGTCGTCGACGGCTACACGACCACCGACCGGTATCCGCAGTCCGAGCAGGACTCGTTCTCGGACATGACCAGCGACGTCGTCGGGCACCAGCCCGGTGTGCGCACGCTGCCCACCGACCAGATCAACTACATCCGCAACGCCGTGAAGGCCACCGTCGACGCCTACACCGGCAAGGTCACGCTGTACGCCTGGGACGAGAGCGACCCGATCCTCAAGGCGTGGCGCAGCGCCTTCCCGGGGACCGTGCTCGACAAGTCCGAGATCCCCAGCGCACTCCTGCCGCACCTGCGCTACCCCGGCGACATGTTCAAGGTGCAGCGCTACCAGTACGCGCACTACCACGTGACCAACCCCGACGACTTCTTCAACGCCACGAACCAGTGGCAGGTCTCGCCGGACGCGGTGTCCAAGAACGAGAACCAGGCGCCGATCCGGATGTTCACCCCGGATCCCAGCGACGGCGACAAGGAGACGTGGTCGCTCACGTCGTCGTTCGTGCACGGCAAGACCAACCTGGCCGGCTTCGTGACCGCCAACTCCGATCCGACGACGCCCGACTACGGCACGATCACCGTGGAGAGACCGCTCACCGAGAACCTCTCCGGTCCGGCGCAGGCCTACAGCCAGCTGGTGACCGACCCGCGGATCACCAACAAGACCCAGGCGTTCGGGCTCGGCGACGCCAAGCCGTACTACGGCAACGTCGTGTCGATGCCGCTCGCCTCCGGCCTGATGTACGTCGTGCCGGTCTATGCCACGCGCCAGCAGTCCTCGTCGTCGTCGTACCTCAGCCTCCGGTACGTGATGGTCTCCTACGGCAATCGGGTCGGGATCGGCCGGACCCTGGTCGACGCGATCACCGAGATGGTCGGTGGCTCGGCCCCCGGTGGGAACACCGGACAGAACGGCAACGGCAACACCAACGGCAACGGCAACACGAACGGCAACGGCAACAACAACAACAATGCCGACAAGCAAGCCATGACCAAGGCCCACGACCTGTTGCTGAAGGCCCAGCAGGACTTCGCGGCGGCCGACCGGGCGTTCTCCGACGGCAAGTTCGACGAGTACGTTCGCCTGAACCACCAGGCCCGCGCCGAGGTCGCGCGGGCGCTGAACCTGCTGAAATAGCACACGTTGAAGGCCACCTGAAAAGGTGGACTGTCAACATTGGTCAATTACCTGACCAATGGATACCGCTCAGGCATACTTCTCGAAGCCGGGGGCTGGCCCGTCGTGTCCCCCCAAGGGCACGACGGGTGCCTCGTCCGATCGTGAGGTCTCGGCGTTCGACGGAAGGGGCCTATCGGCCGTCGAAGGCCTGCCGGACCTCCGTGGGAATGCGACCGCGGTCGGGCACGGTGAAGCCGTGCGAACGCGCCCAGTCCCGCACTTCCCGAGCCGACGGGCCGGACTGCGTGCGGGAGCCCCGAGTCCCGGTCTTGCGCCCGATGCGTGTTCCCGCCGCGATGTAGTCAGCCAGAGCTGCGCGCAGCTTCTCGGCGTTCTTGTCCGTGAGGTCGATGGCGTAGTCGACGCCTTCGAGTCCGAAAGTGACGGTGCCCCCCTTGCCGTCCTTGATCGTTTCACCGCTGATGTCGTCGGTCAGAATGATGTGCGTGCGCTTGGCCATAGTCCAAGAAGTAGCAGCAGAAGAAGCGCCGGAGAAGTGGTGTGACTTTGTCAAGATCGTCATTCCATTGACAATTCCGTGATTGATTCCGTCGAGGCTTCGGGCTCGGGTCGGTCGGCTCCGGTGAGGTCCACACCACAGTCGTGGGGCCGTACACCTCCGTTTGGCTTGTCGGGCGGGATGACACACTAGGACCGAGTCGAGGGAGCTTGAGTTGGACGACGAGACAGGCGAGCGCATCAGGCAGGCGCGCGTGGCGAACGGCATGTCCCAGGCGGACCTGGCCGCGGCCATCGGAGTGTCCAACAGCTACCTCTCACACATCGAGGCCGGCCGTCGACCCGTCAGTGAGACGATCCGGTTGCAGATCGCGGCCCAGCTCGGCGTGGATCCGCGGCAGCTCGAGGACGGCGTTCCGGCCGATCGCAAGGAGGAGCTCCAGCTCAAGCTCAGCTTCGCCGAGATCGCCCTCCACAACGGCAACTGGAACATCGCGCAGGACGCCTTCGAGGAGGCCCTGGCCAGTGCGCGCACCATGCCGCTGGACCGGTTCGTCGACGAGGCCAGCTGGGGAAAGGCGCGCTCGCTGGAGGCGACGGGCCGGCTCGAGGACGCGATCGAAGAGTACGAGCGGCTGGCGGCCAAGCCGAACCTGAGCGCCGTGGTGCCGCGGACCGCGGTCTACGTGGCGCTCGTGCGTGCCTATCGCGAGAGCGGGGATCTGGCCCGGGCCATCGACGTCGGTGAGCGGGCGTTGCCGGAGGCCGAGCAGGCGCCCGTCGACGAGCTCGCCTTGCACGTGGAGCTGATCTCGACGCTGGCGGGGTGCTACGCGGAGCGCGGCGACCTGATGCGGGCCACCCTGCTGGCCAAGCAGGCGCTGGAGCACGCCGACCGTGCAGGCTCGATGCGGGCGCGTGCGGCGGCCTCGTGGGAGTCCGCCTCGGTCGCCGAGTCACGCCACGACATCCTCGCGGCCCGGCACCACGCCGACCGGGCCCTGGCGCTGTACCAGGAGCTCGACAGTCAGCGTGCGGTCGCGCTTCTACGCGTCGTCAACGCCGTGCTACTCAACCGACAGGACGAGCCCGATCCGGGCCAGGCCCTGGCTCTGCTCGAGCGCGCCTCGGAGGAGCTCTCCGAGTCCGGGAACGACGTCGACCTGGCCTACGTGCACACAGAGCAGGCACGCGCTCACCTGCTCCTGGGAGACGTCGCCGATGCCGTGGAGACGATCGCGGCGGGGCTCAGCGCCCTGTCCGAGGGCGACAAGCTCCAGCGCGGGCGGATGCTCCTGCTGCAAGGTCACGCGTTCCGGGCCGAGGGCAGGGTTGACGACGCCCTGGCATCGTTCCAGGACGCCGCGGACCACCTGCGTCGGGCCGGCGCCCTCCGGCAGGCGGCATCGGCCTGGCGCGAGCTCGGCGAGGCCTACGTCCAGCTGGGACGGGCCGACGAGGCCATCGAGGCGATGCGCCGCTCCAACGACCTCGTCGGGGTCCGCTTCGCCCCCTACCAGTCAGCAGCAGTGGGGCGCATCACCGGCGAGTGACACCGTCGTCACCGGCGGGGCCGAGACCGCCAGCACGCTGAGGGTGAGAACGAGAGCAGCGAGAGCACGCTTCATCTGTCAACTCCTTGTCAAGAGGGTGACAGGGAGTTGAGCGCGCTCTTAACACTCAGTCAAGACATTGACCAATAGTTGACACGCGCGTGACTAACGCAGGGTCACGCACGACGGGAAGCGTCAGGACGTCATACGTTCTGGTCGTCAGGGCGACCAGGACGTATGACGTCCTGATGGGGACCGACGGCCGCGCGATTTGAACCGCTCGCGGTCCGTCACGTACAGTGACGGGCACCGACGCGGGGTGGAGCAGCTCGGTAGCTCGCTGGGCTCATAACCCAGAGGTCGCAGGTTCAAATCCTGCCCCCGCTACCAATCTGGCCCGGGATTCAGCGCGAATCCCGGGCCAGAAAGCATCTGAGACTTGAACATCCCTCCGGAAACCCTCCTTTGCGGAGGCTCCGTCATGGAGCCTCAGCCGCCCTTCGCGCGGGCTTGGGCTCGCCGACGACGCTGGGCCATGACGAACCAACCCACGAGCCCCGCCCTTCCAGGTTCCACGCCCCCGAGCCCGCTGCTGACAGCAAGCGATGCCGAACGGATCGCAACTGCAATCGAGGCGGAGCTCGCACCGTCGACCCGCGGGATGTATGCCGGCGCCTGGCGGCAGTGGGACCGTTGGTGCCGGGGGAGAGGCATCAACGCGCTACCGGCAGCACCCGAAGCGTTGGCCGCGTTCCTCGCCGAGCGGGCCGAGGCCGGTCTCACCTTCGGGACGCTCGATGGCTACTGCTCCGGCATCGCCCACCGACACCATCAAGAAGGTCTGCCAGACCCCACCGCCGACGTCGTTGTCCGACGCGTGCGACGCGGACTGCGCCGGATCATGGGCGTGGCCCCTCGCCGTCAGGCCCACCCTCTCACCGTCGCTGAGCTGGCCCAGATCGTTTCCACCATCGACGCTGACACTGCCATCGGGATCCGCGACCGCGCCGTCATCCTGCTCGGCCCGCATCCGCGCTGCGGCCAGGTGAGGTTTCCGCCCTCAACGTCGAAGATCTCACCAGCAAGCCCTCCGGCGTCCTCATTTCCGTCCGCCGATCGAAGACCGACCAGGACGCGCGCGGTCAGCTCGTCGGGGTCGCTCGGGGCGACAACCAGCTGACTGACCCGATCCGTGCACTCAATGCCTGGCTCAAGATCCGCCCGTCGCGGCCGGGCGCGCTCTTCACTCGGGTTATCAATCCCGGTCGTGTGAACACCGAGCGCATCGGACCGCGAGCGGTCAGCCGACTCGTTCAAGCAAGGGCGATCGCAGCTGGCTTCGATGGCGTTCCGATCACCGGCCACTCGCTGCGGGCGGGGCACGCCACTACCGCCGCTGTGAATGGCGCGCCGATCGACCGTATCGCCGCCCAGACCCGCCACCGGGACCTGGGCACACTCCTCAACCACTACATCCGACCTGCCGAAGCACTCGCAACGACCACCAGTCGTGACCTCGGCCTCTGACTCGAGCGGCTTGCAGTCGGGGTCGTGGATCCCACAAGCCGTCGTTCGCGGCATCCCGGACGAACGCGGGCGAATGATCCGCTGCGGTCTCGCGGAAGCAGTGCCAATGGCGCACAACGGTGCGGGCGCCGCCAGAGAGGCGACGCCCGCAGGTGTTGTTGCTGGTCAGCCGTTCTCGGTGACCGTGGTCGACGGGTACCGCTGGGCGGTCCCCTTCGTGACGTACCTGCCGCTGATCGCCGACCGGTACGCCTTCCCCGAGCTCTTGTTGGAGCCCGACTCCGCGACAGAGGTGCGGGGGCTCCGCTTCGCTGCCGCCTTGCTGATGTAGCGCCCGGTCCTCGCCGACCGATACGCCTTTCCGGAACTTCGTCCTCGTGCCATTTGGACCTCCTAGGTCCTCAAGCAGCACTTCTTCGAGTAGTCTTCTCGCTGTCTACGCGTGAGGGCTCTTCGATTCGTTGCTGCGGATTGAGGAGCCTCACTTTTGTGGGACTCCCAGCTGCCAGTCCTGGTCAGGCCCGGCAGTTGCTTCGGGTCGATCGCTTGCGGTCGCCTACTGTCGCTGATCATCGCTCTCCTGTTGGCTGCAAGGTTGCGCGATTCGGTTCATATCGGCAGAGAACTTCAGCCCGTCATTTTTCGGCGTCCGCATCGCGGGGAGCGGCGCCGAGGCTGAGGCGGAGTGACTGAAGGAGCTCGGTCGCATCGTCAATCTGCTTCAGCGCTTGAGGGTCATTCCGCAGTTGCTCTATTTGGGTCCACGGCATGGCGCGGATTGCCGCGGTCGCAGCCACCAACTCGTCGACGGGTCCGCTGCTGGATGGCTTGGTTCCCGCAACCCGCATCATTGCGGAGTCGATGGTGGAGTCGGGATCCTCGAGGAAGTGTGCCTGTGCGACGGGATCTCGAAGGATCACTCTGAGCTGGCGAATGTCCTTTGAGTTGGTTATCAGTCGCCGGCTGACTTTGGACGCGACGGCCTCCACAACCGAAGGTGTGCGGAGCGCCTTGCTGAGCCCGTTCAGCTCCCGAGCCCATGTGATCGCCGAAGCGGGCTCAGGCAGGTTCTCGAAGCGTTCGGACAGCTCAAATACCTGGACGAGCCGATCCAGTTCCCGCACCGTGATGCCGAGGATGTTGGCGGAGCTGGCGCGGCCGACGAGTTCAACCAGCCGGTAGGCGACCATCTCCTTTTCTTTCGCGTCCCACTCTTTGCGCTGGCGATGGATGTAGATCCAGGCGCGCAGTCGTTCCTCGTCGGTGAGGACGCGGTCCGTGACCTCGGCGGGAACGCGGCGGAAGTTGTCTCGGCCTTCGTCGACGAGTGCCCTTGAGTTTGTCCACCGTCGCTCTCCGTCGATGATCCGGAACTTGTTGGGGAGGTCCGGATGGGGCTCGACCAGCAGCGGTTCGAACAAGCCGTTGTTGGCTTCGATCTGCCGCTGAAGTTCCTCGTCAATCTTGTTGCCCCGTCGCGGCTGGCGTTTGTTGGGCTCGAGGTCGTCGATGTCGAGGAGCAGTCGGCGAGTTCGCAGGACCGTAGAACCGAGACGTCGCTCCTGAAACCCCGCCACCTGAGCCCGAACATCGTCGCGACGCTCCGGTTCCACCTGGCTCATTGGGCCTTCTCCGGGGTGTCAGTGGGAGCCGTCACGATCCGGTCGATCTCCGCTGCAAGAGTGCCTTGAGTCTGCTCCGAGTTGCGGATGAGCTCGCCACGCTTCTTCCACGTGTTGTCGTGCGCCCGCTTCTCCTTGACCTCGAGGTCGAGCATGTCCTCGGTGATCACTGAGAGTCGCGAGAACAGTTGATTGAACCGTTCGGAGATCACGTAGTCGTACAGAGCGGCCATCTTCTCCGCTCGCTCGTCGTCACTGAGCCGCATCGTTGCTACCTGAATCAAGTGCTTGCGCAGGATGGAAACAAGGGCAATGACGCGGGCCGGGTTTGCGATCACAACGCCGTCCTGGACGTGCAGTTGGTGGCTGCCGGCGGGGAACGTTGCGGACGCGAGTATCGCGTGATCAGCCTTGGCTGCGAGCTGGTCGCTGTGCAACTTGGTGACATAGCCGTTTCGCCACGCCGTCCGGTTCTTCGAGTCGTACACAATGATCCCGCACAAGCGCCCGGAGTCCATCACCTTGTGCACGATGTCGGCACCGGGGGTGCCACGCTTCACCCGCGTGATGTCATCCCCAACGAAGCTGCGCTTGAGTTCCTCGTACAGATCGACCTCTGCGCCCTCGCCGAGCTCGCCAGCGGTCTGCTTCTGCAGTTGCCGCTGCACCGCGGCGAGCTGCTCCTCGAGCTTCTGGCGCTCCTGGAACGCTCGAGCCTTCTCGGTGTTCAACGCCTTGAAGCTGTGCTGCTCGAGCGCCTCGCGCTGCTCCGTCAAACGAACTGTTATGGCCTTCTCATGCTCGGCGCGGGCCGTGGCGAGCTCGAGGTCGGCCTGCTGCTTCGCCTCCTGTGCTGCCTGGAGTTCGGCGGCGTGCTTCTCGGTGACGGCGGCTTCGGCGGCGGCTACCGCAGCCTCGGCCTCCTGGCGGAGAGCCTTGATGACCGCGGCGTTCTCGCGGCCAAGCTTGTCGATCGTGGCCTGATGCCCAGCCTTTGCGGCTGACAGCTTCGCGTCCAGCTCTTCAGTCAGCCGGCGCTCGATCGCCCGAGTCTGGGCGCGCTCGTTCACTTGGATGCGCTCGCGGATCTCGGCGAGTTGCTCGTGCGGGATGCCCTGTCCGCACCAGGGACAGCTCTCCTCGAACGGAGGTAACGCCTTGAGTGAAGATGTCGTCATGCGCGCTCCCATTAGGTCCTAAAAGTTCCTATCCACAGGATGATGCTTACGCCTGCCTATGTCAAGAGGTGCGATGCCAGGGATGTCGCTGGATCCAGGTACAGTCCAACTAGAGGCCAGGTAGAGTCTAGGTCTCGAGTGAGGAAGAGATGTCAGAAGACAACCGTGGGGTTCCGGACGCGACGGGTCCGCTCGGCGGACTCCCGCCAGCCGACCCAACAGTGCTGGTTGAGCCACCGCTGGAGCTGGCAGTGGCGGAGATCCGCTTCCTGCAGGCTGGAGCGCCACTCGATGCCGCCGCCGGGTTGGCGCTGCGGCAGGGACTCGCGCGGGCCGGATACGACCTGGCCCGTATGGAGCAAGTGCGGCAGGGCCAATTTGAAATCAACCTGGCGCAGGGCGCCGCACCGGAATCCCGCCTTCAAGCGCTCGCTGCGGGCTGGCAGCTGCAGGATGGTCGAGGGCTGCTCCAAGTGACCGCAATGCCTGAGTCGCTGGTCGTCCAGACGACGCGTTACGAGCGATGGAGCACAAGCATGCGGCCACTGCTCGAGGCCGCCTTGGGCGCTGCTGCCGAGGTCATCGCGCCTGCCGGCGTCGCGCGGATCGGTTTGCGTTACATCGACCGGTTCACGGACCGCGAGGCCAGGACTCCCGCGGCGTGGCGCGGCCGTATCCATGACAGCCTGCTCGGCGCGGTTTGTCACCCGGCGTTCGGTGCTGTGGTCGAATCCGCTCAGCAGCAGGTAGAACTTAGCCTGGAGCCGTCTGCTGGTGCGATCCTCCGTCACGGCCCGTTTCGAGACCCTGCCGAAGGGGGAGCGGTGAGCTATCTGCTCGACATCGATGTATTCGATAGCGAGCCGCGAGTCTTTGACGTCGAGGCCGTGATCGCCCGTACGCAGGTGCTGAACCGGACGGCCTTTTCACTCTTCCAGAGCAGTCTGTCGGCACAGTATCTCCATCAACTCGGAGCCGAGGTCGTGGGTTCGTCAGATGCGGACCGAGATATCTACGAAGATGGCGACCGCGCCCTGGGCGAAGGTGCTGGCCGAACCGACCGCCGCAATGGTCAGGAGGAGGTGAAGGAGTGAGCGTAATAGCCGACCGCACCGGCGGAACTCTGGGGAACCTCGACGAACTCCTAGCCCGAGACGTGCGCGACACGGAGAGGCACACGGGGCTCTCTGGGGTGGAAGATCCAGCTCTTCGTGTCGCACTAGAGCAGTTCGACTGCGCTGTCCTCACGAACGATGTTTCGGTCGTGCTTCCGTCCCTGAGTGCATTCGACTTGTTCGTCGCGTCCGAGCATGAACCGGCGGAGGACGTGGCAGCGGTTGGGCACGCGGTCCGGTCGTGGAGGTCGCTGGTCAGCTACGTGCGCCAGTCCGAGACCGACATCGAGCGGGATGCCGAGGTTCCACTTGATCCGAAGGAGCGCACTGCGCCAGAAGCGGGCCACATCTCGGGTCATGCGCACGGGGCCGGTAGGGCGTCGGACGCAAGAGGCGGCATATCAGCGGGTGCATCTGACCGGATCGCTCTGGGTGCGGTGCTCCCCGCAGAGTGGATGGACGCCCGCGTTATGCGGAACCTTTTTGTGCATGGATCTGAAGCCGCGATCAGAGTTTGGACGTCGGTTGCGCTGGATGATCCGCGATCATTTGCGCTCCGCCTTGTCCTGCCCGGCCGGTGGGCGACCGAGGCGCCACTGCTAATTGTCGACGAGGTGGCTTCGCTTGCCGGGAGGCATGAAGGGGGATCGGTCGACCTCCTCGTCGAGGAGCCGCACGTCGTCGCAGGCTCTATGCAAGCAATAGGTGCCGCTAATCCTGCTAACAGCGATGACGACGACGCGTGGGGGACGGTGGTCCCCGACGACGGCGATGCCGTCACGACCGTCCGCACGCTCGTAGGAGTTCTTGATCTTCCGCTACGCGACGTGCTGAAGGCTGCAGGCATCCGCCGCAGCTCGTTCCATTCTTGGGATAAGCCGAACCGACCTCAGCCGAGGACCCAAAGTCTTGGGCGGCTTTGGGCGCTCGCGCAGGCAGTCCAGGACCTCAGCGAGATGCTTGACATTCGTCTTGGCCGATGGATGCTGGCTGACCAGCGGCGTTACCGCACCCTCCTCGAGGGAGAGTTCGACAGTCTTGTAGAGATGGCAGCTCGTGCCCTGTTCCCGACAAGCGACGAGGTGACACCAGCGACCGCCGAGTCCGCTGTGAGACCCGATGACGGCTCCTTGCTTTTCGAAGGGCACCCGTCGGCGGGTGGTGCGCAGCAACGGGTTGCTCAGCGAGCGTCAGGTCGTCGAAACGCAATCGACTCTCAGGTCGGATCGCGCCGGCGGAGTACCCCGGGCTGATGCGCTTCAGAAACCGCCAGTCATCGGGGAGCCAGCGGGGTAGAAGGCAGCCGGCCCCTCAGTCTGCACAACCGTCCGGCGCCGAGCCGCCGGAGCCGATCGGATCGAGCGCAGATCCTTCAGATGGGAACGAAGGTCGTGACGAGGTCAACAGCCGCGGATTGGAAGACGGCTTCGATCAGGACGTCCTCACCAGCCGCGATTTCAGAAAGCGCTTGGACGACTGGCGGCAAGGTGACCTGCTCGAAGCGGTGCCCATCGCCTGGGCTGCACCAGTTGGTGAGGATCCCCTGACCGGAATCAGGTCCGAGGAGGCTCTCCAAGGTCGTATGCCGATGGTCACATGGGACGAACTGGCCGCTGACGCTTCGGGCGACGTAGCAACGTCGGCCGGGCGCGGGTGGGGGATCATCACGTCCCAGACCTGCGATGTCGCCGGTTCCGGTCCCGGCGCTCGCCATCACACGGTTCAGGTCTCCCCGGTCGTGCTCGGAACAGGGCGCATGAGGCCGGAGCGGCTCGCAGACGCCAGGGCCGGCACCATCATCGAACTTGTGCATGTGCCGGAAGTGCCCGAGGAGGGTGACTGGTTCGCAGATCTCCGAATGAGTGTTCCTGTGAGCAAAGCGGTCTTGGTGACGTCGACGCCGCGTCGAGGGTTCACGCAAGAGCAGCAGGTGATTGCTTTCGCTGAAGCGGTCGCACGAAAGTCGCGCCGGCCAGCCGTCCATGACGTCGTAAGCGACCAGGTCGTTCCCGAGCTGTCTGCGCTGGTGAAGGATGCCACTGCGGACGGGGCAGTCTGGCCGGACGCCGTCGAGCAGATCCGCCTGGAAGTTCTTGAAGGCGATCGACTATGGCCATCGAAGATGCGCCTTGTTGTCATCGGCTACGTGAGCCTCGACGCTGACCAGCGCGCTGCCCTTCGGTCCTGGCAGAAGGACAGGGCACGCGCACTGAGGCGGGCGACGAAGGACCCCATATTCCTGCCGGGCGGAATCCAACTCATGGCTTGTCGGTTCACGGACCTGAATAGCATCGGCGTAGTTGACTACCGCAACACTGTGCCACTTGGCGTCGACGGGCTCTCGGGCGGCGCGTTTTGGTAGCCGGTCGATCGCGTGGACGCATGGGATTCCCTCCATCACAGGCCCTCGCTTGCAAGTCCGAACGTCAATAGGGTCGACTTGCCAAGTCTTGGTGAGCGGCTAGCGGTCACGGGCCGCCCTTCCGGTCGTTCTTGCGATGTGCGAGGTCGAGGCGAGTCCATCTAGGACGGGCGGCCGCCTGATCCCGACCCAACGAACTCGATCGCCTTCCGCTTCGCCTGTGTGTTGGCATGGAATCCGGGTCCGCCGTAGCGCGTCACCGGTGAAAGGGGTGTCCGATGAGCAGGCAGCGGTCTCGGCGCGGACGCGGCGGTCCGGGCGCCCCTAGGCCTCGCGAGCAGTCCTTCTCATTCCCGGGGGGCAGTGTCACGTTGAGCGGACGCAACATCGTCATGCGCTCGGAGGTGACTCCGGAGGACCATGCGCGACGACTAGTGGAGCTGGAGACATCGATCCCAGAGATCGAGGGTGCTCGAGATGCCCTCCGGTCGAAGCTCGACGAGGTGCTGGCCGTGGTGTCCCCACTTGACTGTTTGGCTCTCTCAAGCGCCCTGTATCTGATGAAGGATGCGGACACTTATTCCGAGGCCGATGACGATCGGTCCCCAGCGCACATTGAGTTCCTGGCGCTGTCCGCGTTGCCACTCATTTCAAACCCCTCCAACGGAGTCCGGGCGGCGGCCGACTCGGATGGTGCGCCCGACCACGGCGAGGCCGTCGACGAGGCGGCGGCTGGGCCGGAGGGATCGGTCACCAGTTCTGGCTACCGGTACTGGCGGGCGGCCGCGCTGACGAAGGCAACCAACGAGTCGATCGTTTTGGTCCGCGAGCTGTTCGACCAGACCACGGATCTGACGTGGCGAAGGTTCATCATCAAAGCCAACCAGCCCGGGGCCGACGTTGGGTTCGAGGAGTTTCGTCGTGAGGCTCAGCTCCAATCGACGAACATCCGGGGCGCCGCCTACCCAGAGCATCTCTCGATGGTGCTCCACGGTGTCCTCGGGGCCTTTGACGAAGACTGTCGCAATCTATTGGGCTTCACAGCCGCAGAGGCATGGTCGTGCGCCATCGCCGTGAGTTCACTGATGAGCCGTCGGGTCCACTCCCGCGTGGCCTCCATGTTCATTGACTACGAGGCGGCCGAGAAACGGGTGCGACAACTCAGGCGGAAGAAGAGGCTGCCCCAGCACCTCGCCAGATTGACGCCGACGCAGCAAAAGGATTGGTTGCGACACCGGATGCAGTGCGAGCACTTCGCCGACCCTCTGGCGCTGCTCACAATCACGCCTGCCGAGCTCAGCGAGGAGACCCGCGCGTTAGCCGAAGCGGAAGCCGAGGCCGGGCCCGACGCCGAGGTTGAGGGAGACTTCGCACCATTCGTCGAGGTCAGCGAGGACGCCGCATCTGCATGGTTCGACGCGCTCACCTGCGAGCCAACCGAGTACGTAGCGCGCTTTCACAGGCAGCCATGCGGCGGGCATCCCCTGACACAGAGGCCCGTTCTGAAGGTCCCAGACGGATTTCTTGTGCCGTCGCCGACATCAGTAGCCGAGGCACTTCGACCGTTGATGGAAGACGGGCTCAAAGTGGGTTCGGCCGGCGTGTGGGATCGGTACGAACGGCACCGAGCCACTTGGGTCGAGAATGCGGCGACGGAACGCCTCGCTGCCGCCCTTCCCGGGGCCGTCTCATGGAGTGGGATCAAGTGGTCATCCCCAGAGGACGACAGCGACCTGGACGGGCTCGTCGGTTGCGACGACTTCGGCGCACGGGTGCAGTGCAAGGCCGGGCGCGTCTCGCCGCCAGCACGACGCGGCGCACCGTCCATGGCCGAGGACATCCAGGGCGTTATCAACGACGCATCGCACCAACACGCCAGGCTCGCGAAAGCCCTCGCAGACCACAACGCCATAGCTATCGGGTTCACACCCGAGCAGGATGCAGCCCTCAACCGTCCAGTCACCGTGGAAGTCATCGTCTGCCTCGACGACGTCACAGTCTGGTCGACCGAGACTCACAAGCTTCGACGCTTGGTGTCCGTCCCCAATACTCCACGGTTGCCGTGGGTTCTGTCACTCACTGACCTCTTCGCAGTCACGGATGTTCTCCAGGGCCCGGAACTCGTCCACTACCTCATGCGCCGCCTGCGGTTGGAGGGCGAGGAGCGGGTCTCAGCCCATGACGAACTGGACTGGTTGGGGAACTACATCAACGACGGCCTCTACTTCGACGACCACTTCGAGGGCGACAGGACACCCGACAACCTGCGGCTAATGTCCTTCACCGGGCAGTTCGACACCTGGTACTTCAGCCGAGCCGGCATGACCAGCCAATCGGTCCCGCGTCCGCAGCAGCCGATGCCCACCGAGTTGCGCCAGTTGATCGACCGGTTGGGTCGCGACCGGCCGCGGCACTGGCTCACTGCTGGTCTGATCCTGCTCAATGGCGACAACGAGGTCCGCCAAAACGTCGTCGAACTCATGGCGCACACCCAGGAACGCGCCGCCGCTGTTGGCTGGTGCACCGGCACACAGATCTACCCTGACTACACGCTCGCGATATCCGTCAACTTGCGCCACACCGGGCCTGAGTTGATGGCCGCGATGCGGGCTTACTGGGAGACCAACATCCGTGAGCATGGTCGGCCAAACGCGGTCAGCATCGGTCTCGGCGCCGACGGGCGCATCGTGGTCGACGTCCTCGAGACCGATCCCTCGCTCACGATCGGGCATGTCCTCATGACCAGACGCTCTCCAGCGGCTGACCCGACTTGGACGGACAGCGCGCCGGACGGCGGCACGGCCGAACATCCAGACGGGACCGCCTAACCAGTCGTACGGCCGAGACGGAACGACAAACGACAGCCCTCCATCTACCCTCCGGATTGAGTCGTCCTGAACGGGTGCGGATCGGCTACGCTCGGAACTGTCAGACACACCGAACTCCGCAGCGTTACCAAGCGATTCGGCTGTTTCCGGCGAGGTTAGGTAGGCGTCGGAACCGTCCTGTGCGATTCCAGAGGTCGCAGGTTCAAATCCTGCCCCCGCTACCACACGAGAAAGACCCCCGACCGGTGGTGACGCCGCTGGTCAGGGGTCTTTCTGCGTCCTGGTGCCGAAGCTCCTCGGGGGCCTCAGCGCACGTCGGGGACGGCGTCCCGGCTCACCCGGGAGACGTTGATGCGCGTGGCACTCAGGGCCTGCTTGAGGTGCTCGACGATCACGTCGCCCTCGAGGATCCCGCAGGTCAGGAGGTCGATGTTGGCGAGGTTGAACTCGGGCCAGGTGTGGATGTTGAGGTGCGACTGGGAGAGCACGAGCGCGATCGTGACGGCGCCGTTGTCGAACACGTGGCTGGCTTCGGCGAGGACGACGGCGGAGCCGGCCTCGGCGGCCGCGCGGAGGATCTCCAGGAGCCGGGCCTCGTCGGTCAGCAGCGCGACGTCGTGGGTCCACAGGTCCACGGCGTAGGAGCACATCTCGGTCGACGCAGCGGTCTGGGCCTCGGTCGGCACATGACCTGGTTCGGGATCGGGCACACCACACCTCCGGGACAAGTCTGTCAGGGTCTAGGACCCGTGGGTCGCGCGGCTCTCGGTCACGAAGCGTCGCAGGTCTCCCAGCGACCGCAGCGAGTCCAGGGCGAGGTCGGTCGCCGCGATGTCGACGCCGAGATCGGTCTTGATCCGCTCGAGCATGAGGGCACCGGACAGGGAGGACATCTCCAGAGGTGGGCCGAAGAACGGCGTGCCGTCGGGGAAGGCTGCGAGCCCGGCCTCGGAGATCCCGAGCGTCTCGGCGATGATCGCGTCGAGCGTCATGTCGACTCCACGGCGATCCACGGCGCGACGTCCGGGGGGACGAGCTCTGGAGGGGCGTAGGCCCGTAGCGTCCCGGGACCCGTCTCCTCGGCCTGCAGCCCCAGCGTCCGCAGCAGCACCCGGAGCTCGACGTTCGCGGTCGTCGCGACGACAGGCAGCTCGAGTCCTGAGGGCCGGGCGCGCTCGATCAGCGTCGCGAGGAACGCCGCCGCGGCGCCGCGTCCCGCCACCCGGCACGAGACCGCGAGGAGGTCGACGGTGACGGTCTTGCCGAGTGTCAGCAGAGCGGCACCGATCAGGCCGTAGTCGCCGAAGTCGTCGGTCAGGCGGGCGACGACGACGGCGCGGTCGGGTGCTCGCCACGCTGCCAGCGCGTCGTCCTCGAGGACCAGTGCCGTGGAGCTCAGCCGGTGCGCACGTCGTAGGAGCTCGCTGACGCGAGCCTCGTCGTCCGGTGTGGCGGGGGAGACCCGCAGCCTGAGGTGAGCGGACTCCAGGAAGCTGCGGTGGTCGGCGTGCTGCTCGGCGGCAGACCGCCGAGCCGCGTCCGTGCGGTAGCGCTCCGTCCGCCTGCTCGCCTCCGCCGACACCTGCTCCGGCAGGAACTCGTCGAGGCGGACGAGGAAGTCACGCGGCTCGATCGTGCGAGCCGCGGTGTGGGCGGCGACCTCGGCCCGCTCGAACGCCGAGTCGTCCACCAGCACCATCGCGTCGACGGCGATGCCGAGCTGGTCCGCGAGCAGCTCCAGGCTGCGGCTCTTGTCGTGCCAGGCGATGACGCGTCCGACCAGCAGGTCCGAGACCTCGGGGATCGCGTCCAGCCGGGGCGCGATGCCCGGATCGGAGCGTGAGGCCACCGCGTTGACCACTCCCGATCGGGCCAGGCGTGCCATCGCGGCGACCACGTCGGGGTCGGCCACCAGCTCCTGGCCCTCGGGCTGCTCGATCGCGACGTCAGGCCACACCGTGCCGTCGAGGTCCCACACCACGCACTTGACCTCGGTCATCGGTCACGCAGGCGGCGCGGGAAGGTCTGGTTTCCGTCGTCCACTGGCGCCTTCCCTCGAGTGCCGCTCCTCGTCAGCCGAGCGGGAGTCTACGGGGCGACGAGGTGCGAGCCCGGCGGACGGCCGCCACGACCAGCCCGGGGACGGCCGCCGCGGCCACGGCGATCGCGGCGTCGGCGGGGCGCAGGTGAGACACCGACAGCAGCTGCCCCAGCGGCCCGCCCGCCAGCGGCACGACCATGAGCGCCGAGGAGGCGAGGAGGGCGATCAACAGGCGGTACGACGCGCGCAGGGGCGCCCGTGACCGGAGGGCCAGGGCGACTCCGAGCTGGCCGAGCCCGAGCGCGACGAAGACGGCCGTGCGCGGATGGTGGTCGACGACGAGGCCGACCAGCAAGGTGCTCAGGCTCAAGGTGGCGGCCGCGACCGCGAGCTGGACGTAGTGCCCGGCCTGCAGGACGCCGGTGCTGCGGGGTACGGGGGGACGCTGCATGACGTCCGGTGCGGCCGGCTCACCGCTGAAGGCCACCCCGGTCAGGCCGTGGGTCAGGAGGTTGATCCACAGGATCTGCGCCGGCAGCAGCGGGAGGTTCATGCCCACGGCCGGGCCCAGCATCATGACCGCCACCTCGCTGAGTCCGCCCGAGACGGCGTAGACCAGGAAGGCGCGCAGGTTGTCGAAGATCCGCCGCCCCTCCTCGACGGCCGCGGCCACCGTCGACAGGTCGTCGTCGAGCAGGACGAGGTCCGCCGCCTGCCGGGCGACCTCGGTGCCGGTCCGGCCGGCCGCGACCCCCACGTCGGACCGCTTCAGCGCGGGAGCGTCGTTCACTCCGTCTCCCAGCATCGCGACGACCTCGCCCTCCTCCTGCAGGGCGCTGACGAGGACGAGCTTCTGCCTGGGCGTGACGCGGGCGAACACCGAGGCGTCCGCAGGCGTAGACGGATCCGCGGCCCGATCGGGAATACCCACCTGGCGGGCGACGCTCCGAGCGGTCAGCACGTGGTCTCCGGTCACCAGGACGACGCGGATGCCGGCAGCGCGCAAGCGGGCGATGACCGGCGCGGCGGCCGACCTCGGCGGGTCGGCGAAGGCGACGAGCCCGGCGAGCGTGAGTCGGGACGACGCCCCGGGGCCCGGTTCGCGGTCCGCGACGGCGAGGACCCGGCTGCCCTGGGCAGCCCACTCCTCCGCGACGCGTGCCGCGACGGCGGTGTCGCCGTCGACCTGCGCGAACATCCGCTCCGGTGAGCCCTTGAGCACGACCAGATCCGAACCGTCGCCCCGGTGACACGTCTGCATCTGCTGGGTGCTCGCGTCGAAGGGCAGCTCGGAGGTCCGGGGCCACGTGTCACGCACGCGCGTGACGTCGAGGCCGGACGCCGCCGCGTGGTCGAGCAGGGCGACCTCGAGAGGCTCGCCGCGCGGCCCGGATCCGTCGTCGAAGGCGTGGTCGGCGTCGTTGCACAGGACCACGTCGCGGAGCAGTCGCCGCTGCGCGCACGGGTCGTCCGCCGGGGTCCAGGTGTGGGCCACCGCCAGGCTGCCGTGGGTCAGGGTGCCCGTCTTGTCGGTGGCCACGACACTGACCGATCCGAGCGTCTCGACCGCCGACAGGCTCCGGACCACGGCGTTCCGGTTCGCCATCCGGTGGGCTCCCAGCGCCAGCGCGACGGTGACGACCGCGGGCAGACTCGGGCACCGCCGCGACGGCCAGGCTGGCGCCGACCACCAGCATCTCGACGAGGGGCTCCCCCGGAGGAGGCCCAGGGCCACCACGAGGCCGCAGAGAGCGAGCACCAGCACGACCAGAGCGAGCCCGAGACGGTGCATCCTGCGCTGGAGGGGCGTCAGGCGGGCCGGTGCGTCCCGCACCATCTGGGCGACCTGGCCGAGCGCGCTGTGCGCACCCGTCAGCGTGACGTCGATCGTGCCCCGGCCCCGCACCACGAGCGTGCCCGACCTGACGACCTCTGCCGGCGCGCGGTCCACGGGCAGCGACTCGCCGGTCATCGTGGACTCGTCGAGCATGAGCGACTCGGAGGTCTCGACGAGACCGTCGGCGCAGAGGATGTCCCCGGCCGCGACGAGGGCGACGTCACCCGGGACGACCTCGACGGCCGGCACGAGCACCGCGTCGCCGTCGCGCAGCACCGTCGCCCGCTGCGGCGCCAGCCGCTTCAGCTCGGCGACCGCCCGCTCGGCCCGCCGGTGTTGGAGGACGCCGACCGTGGTGTTGACCACGATGACCAACGCGATCACCAGCGTGTCGGGCCAGTCGCCGGTGACCGAGGTCAGGAGGCTGGCGCCGATGAGGACCAGCACGAGCGGGTCCGTGACCTGCTCGACCACCTGTCGAAGCGAGCTCGCCCCGGCGACGTCGGCGACCTCGTTGCGGCCGTGCTCGACCAGTCGACGACGGGCTTCCTCGCTGGTCAGCCCGGGCATCGGCTCACCTCCTCGGAGCACGGGACCACAGTCGGCTCCATCCAAAGCGCTCAGGAAGCCGCCGGTGACGGTCGCAGGACCCCCAGCCGTGTGACGGTGGCCCCTCGGCGTCCAAGCCCCGCTGCGGAAGAGTCGTGGCATGGCCGATCCCGAACCTGCCGTCGAGGACGCCTCGCGAAGCGCGGTGCCCAACGACGAGGGCACGGTCGAGGGCTCGGTCGTCGTCGGCCACGACGGGTCCGCAGGAGCCGAGGCCGCACTGCGCGAAGGGCTGACGCTTGCCCGGGCGCTCGGGGCGCCGCTGGTGCTCGTGCGCGCCTGGTCGCTGGTCACGGCCCCCCACCTGCCCGGTGAGCAGTTCGGCTACACGCCCGGGCTCGAGGAGTTCGGCAAGGCGGTCCACGCGTCGTTGATCGAGGACGCCGCCGCGGCCACGGCGGAGTTCCCCGACGTACCGGTGACCTACCGCACTCCTCACGAGGGAGCGACCCAGGCCCTGGTCGGGCTCTCCGCCGAGGCGCGGTTGCTCGTCGTGGGAGCCCGTGGGTCGGGGGGACTGGTCGGCATGCTCGTCGGCTCGGTGGGCGAGCAGTGCTCCCGGCATGCGAGCTGCTCCGTGCTGATCGCCAGGAGTCGTTGAACCACCCGAAGGAGGAGTCACATGTCCACACCGAGCACACCGAGCACACCGGCGCCGACCGGCTACCCCGCGCGTCTCGAGGTCGACTACACACCCGTGCACAACCGGGTGACGACGCTGTTCCGGATCTTCCTCGTGATCCCGATCGCCATCGTGTACGGCGTCCTCACGGCGGGGGGCACCAGCTCCACGCACGACGAGGCCGGCCAGGCGACGTCGACCGGCGGCATCGTGGCGGGCCTGTTCGTGGCCACGCTGCTGATGGTCCTGTTCCGGCGGCGCTACCCGCGGTGGTGGTTCGACTTCGCTCGTGAGCTCACGCGCTTCGGCACGCGGATCTGTGCCTACGTCGTCCTGCTGACCGACGACTACCCGTCCACCGTCGAGGAGCAGAAGGTGCATCTCGAGCTGGACTACCCCGACGCCGAGAAGGACCTGAACCGGTGGCTGCCGCTCGTGAAGTGGTTCCTCGCCATCCCGCACTACATCGTGCTGTTCTTCCTGTCCGTGGCGGCGTTCGTCGTCGTCGTCATCGCCTGGTTCGCGATCCTGTTCACCGGCCGGTACCCGCGTGGGCTCTTCGACTTCGTCGTCGGCGTGGGGCGGTGGGCACTCCGGGTCAACGCCTACGCCTTCCTGCTGGTCACCGACCGCTACCCGCCGTTCTCCCTGAGCTGATCGGGCGGTGCCGGCTGTCAGCCGCGCGGATGATGCGCGGGGGCGGCTCGGAGGACGAAGGTGGTGCCTGGCTCGGGTACGACCCAGGGAGCACCGATGAGGTCCACGAAGAAGGCAGCGGCCGACGAGACGACGGCCTGGGTGCCCGACGACCTCCCGGTCCCGGTGAGCCGGGTCGCCACGTGGAGCTACGTCGTGGTGGAGGAGATCGTCGAAGGACTGGTCACGCTGCGCCGATGGCCGTGGCCCACCGTCGACCAGCTGGGTCGGCTGCGCTGGCTCGACGGCACCGACGTGAGCACCGACGCGGTGATCGAGCACGGTCTGCTGCGGGCCCAGGTGTACACCCCCAACGGCATCCGGCGTGAGCCGCGCTGCGGCGACACGTTCGCCGCGAGCGCGGCTCCCCGACCGAGGCGGCGCGCCCTCACCCGGGTCACCGACCTGCGAGAGGTGCTCGGAAGCGGAGCTGTCTACGACCTGTCGGCGTCGGCGCGGCAGGCGGCGAAGGTCGCCTTCCAGGGGAGCCAGACCGCGGTCCGCAGGCCTACCCGTGCCGAGCTCGGGACCGGGAGCCGCAGCATCGCGGCCAGCCGGGCGCCCCGCCTGAGCCGACTGCGCGTCGTACCCCCTCCTTCGCGGGGCGGGAGGACGGCGCGATGACCGAGGTCGTGACCGCCGTCCCGGACGCCTCCCTGGCGCAGCCCGAGCCCGGACAGGGCTCGCTGCTGAACGCGATCTCGGCGGACCCGAAGGCGCTGGTGTACTTCCTGGTCAACGTCGGGGACGGCGACGCGCAGGTGCTGCTGCTTCCGCCGGACAGCAACGACCAGCAGCGGCGCCTGGTCGTGGTGGACGTCGCGGTCGCGAAGAAGGTGCCGCAGCTGATCTCGGCGCTCGCGGCGCAGAACCTCGTCGACCTGAGCCCGGACAACAGCCTGCTCCGGCTCGTCGTCGCGACGCATCCGCACTACGACCACATCGGCGGGATGGCGGACTTCCTGACGACGTTCAACCAGCGAGGTCGGATCGACGAGTTCTGGGAGCCGGGCTACTTCTTCCCCACGCCGCCGTTCCACAACCTGATGGCCGCGCTCGAGGACAGCCCCTGGATCCGCCGGCTGCAGCCCACGTCGGGAACCAGCCTGATCCTGGACCAGGTGCGCCTGACCGTGCTGGGGCCGGGGATCGGACTGAGGAACCGCTTCGACACCTACGGCGTCGAGATCAACGACTCCTCCATCACGCTGATGGTGGAGTACCCAGCCGCCCACGTGTTCGCAGCGCCGTCGGCGGGGGGCCAGCTCCGGAGGGCGGCCCACGGTGCGACCCGGCGACTGCTGCTGGGAGGTGACGCCCAGTTCACGTCGTGGGCACAGACCACCGTCGACTTCCCCGACCTGCAGCAGACGCAGAACCTCACGCTCGTCAAGGAGCTGCGTACGGCGCTGGGCACCGACTACCTCAAGGCGGATCTGGTCAAGATCGCCCACCACGGCTCCAAGCACGGCGTGAACATCGAGCTGCTCGAGCGGGTCGCAGCGCCGGTCGCCCTGGTCTCCTCGGTGGCAGGCGGCGGCAAGTACGGCTTCCCGCACCTCCTCGCGATGGAGGCCGCCCGGGAGGCGCGACAGCCGACCACGACGAAGAACACACCGCGCGAGACCGACCAGGTGCTGGGTATCCACGTGACGGGCAGCAAGCTCGACACCGGTGCGGCCGCCGGTTCCATCGCCGTCGTCGTGCCGAGCGGTCCACGAGCCCCGTTGAAGCTGTTCCGCTTCGGCGACTCGCCCGCGAAGCCGGTGGACCTGACCCAGGCCCGCCGGGTTCTCTAGAGGGGTGGTCTGATCACACTCCTTGGATCAGTCGATACCAGAGGTGTCATGCCCGCCTTGCCGCGGACGCGGGCCCGACGGACACGTTCTTGTCCTCGAGCGATCTGCCCTCTGTCGCAGATCCTGTCGCCGACCTTGCCGATCCTGAGGTCATGGACGCCGCGTGAGGTAGTGGAGTGACGGTCGAGAAGTCCGTACCGATGCGACAAGAGATGGGGCTACCGGCGGGTCAGCGGCCGACGCTGCGGCCCAGGAGCCGCGAGGACGCGGCGACGGGAAGGATCGTGACGACCAGAACGAAGAGGATGACGACGTTGACCTCGGGCAGGTTCTGACCGAGTCGCAGGGCGCCGAAGACCCACAGCGGCAGGGTGTTCTGGGCGCCGGCGGTGAACGTCGTGACGATGACCTCGTCGAAGGACAGCGCGAAGGCGAGCAGCCCACCGGCCAAGAGGGCCGTCGACAGCTGGGGGAGCGTGACGAGGCGGAACGTCTGCCAGGGCCGGGCGCCGAGGTCGGCGGAGGCCTCGGTCAGCGAGCCGGACACGCGCCGTAGCCGGGCGATGACGTTGTTGTAGACGACCACGATGCAGAACGTCGAGTGGCCGATGACGATCGTCAGCAGCGACAGGTGGATGCCGGCGAAGGCGAACGTCGAGTTCAGGGCGATGCCGGTGATGATGCCGGGCAGGGCGAGCGGCAGGACGAGCAGCAGCGACACGGTCTCGCGGCCGAAGAACCGGAAGCGATGCACGCCGAACGCCGCCAGGGAGCCCAGGACCAGAGCGATCGCGGTGGCGATCAGCCCCGCCTTGAGCGAGAGCAGGAGGGAGTCGCGCACCTGCTGGTCGTGCCAGGCCAGCGGGAACCAGCGTGTGCTGAAGCCCGCGATCGGCCAGCGCTGCACGTTGGAGGAGTTGAACGCGTAGACCGCGACGGTCACGATCGGCAGGAACAGGAACGCGATGACGCCGACCACCCAGAGTCGCAGGACCACGCCGCCGATCCGGCTGCCGATGGCGCGGCCGGGGCGGGTGCCGGCGCTCATGCGATGTCCTCGAAGGCGCCCAGGGCCCGCGCGACCGCCAGGTAGACCAGCATGATCGCGATCGGGACCATGGCCAGCGCGGCGGCGAACGGCAGGTTGTTGGCCGTGCCGATGTTGCTGTAGATCACGTTGCCGATGAAGCTCGAACCCGTGCCGCCGATCAGGATCGGCGTGATGAAGTCACCGAGGGTGAGCGCGAAGGTGAAGATCGAGCCGGCCACGACGCCGGGCAGTGCCAGGGGCAGCAGCACCCGGCGCAACGTGTGTCCGCCCTTGGCGCCGAGGTCGGCCGAGGCCTCGAGGTAGGAGTCGGGGATCCGCTCCAGGGCGCTGTAGATGGGCGTGATCATGAACGGCAGCCAGATGTAGCTGAACACCAGCCACATCGCGGTGTTGGAGTAGCTGATGTCGACCGCACCCAGACCGATCTTGCTGGTCGTCCAGCTCAGCGTCCCGCCCTTCTGCAAGATCACGATCCACGCGTAGACGCGGGCGAGATAGCTCGCCCACAGCGGCAGCACGACGAGCGAGAAGACGAGGTTGCGCACCCGCGGTGACGCCACCCGCGCCATGTAGTAGGCGACCGGGAAGGCGAGGACGGCGTCGGTCACGGTGACCGCGGCCGCCATGAGCACCGTGTGCTCGATGATGTGCAGGTAGGTGTCGGTGAAGATCTGCTGGAAGTTGGTCGTGCTCCACGTGTGCTCGAGCTGGTTGGTGAGCGGGTTCACCGTCCAGAAGGCCGTGATGAGCATGACGACGAGCGAGGCGAAGTAGACCACCACGAACCACAGCAGGGGTGGCGACAGGGTGGCCAGGCCGCGAGCCAGGGTCGCCGCCAGAGGAAGGCGGCGACCCCGGTCCGGCCCGCGCGGGCCTGCGTCGTCTGGGACATCAGTCCCTCGTCTCGGACATCAGGGAGGTGTCAGCCCGTGATCCCGGTCCAGGCGGTCTGCCACTGCTGGAACGGCACACAGTCGTTCTTCCCGTCGCCGCACTGCTGCAGCGGGGTCTTCCAGAACTTGATGGTCTGGAAGTACGACTGGGGTGCGTTGGCGTGGTACTGCGCGCAGGAGCCCTTGCTGAGCGAGTCCATCACCGTGCACGCGTTCTTGTTCGCCGGGGTCTCGCCGAAGTAGATGGCCTGCTGCGCCTGCACCTTGGGCGTGGTGGAGTACGCCATCCACTTGTAGGCGCAGTTGGGGTGGGGCGCCTTGGTGGCCAGCAGCCAGCTGTCGGCCCACCCGGTCGCACCCTCCGACGGGATCGTGTCCGCGACCGGCGCCTTGGCGGCCACCAGGGTGTTGGTCTGGTACGGCCAGGCGGCGCCGAGCGTCGTGGTGTTGCTCTGGAAGAGGTTGATCTCCTGCGAGGCCAGGGCCCAGTACTTCTTGACCATCGGCCGCTGCTTCTTCAGCAGGTCGACCGCGGCGTTGAACTGGTCCTGGGTGAGCTCGTAGGGGTCGGTGATCTTGAGGTCGGGCTGCGCCTTGGCGAGGTACAGGGCCGCGTCGGCGATCTGGATCGGGTTGTCGGGAACCGTGATCTGGCCGCTGTACTTCGAGTCGTACAGCACCGACCAGGACGTCGGGGCGCTGGGGAACGTCTGCGTGTTGTAGAGCAGGACGTTGGGGCCGAACTCGTAGGAGATCCCGTAGTGCTTGCCGTCGATGGTGTTGAAGTCCGGCGACTGCAGGAAGGGCTGGAGGTTCTTCCAGTCGGGCAGGAGGTTCATGTTCACCGGTCGCACGTCGCCGGCGTAGATCAGCCGGAGGTCGGCGTCCCCGGAGGCGGAGACCAGGTCGTACTGCCCGCCGCCGCCGTCGGCCATCAGCGAGACCATCTCGCTGGAGGAGCCGGCGTACTTGACGTTGACCTGGCAGCCGGTCGAGGCCTCGAAGGGCTTCACCCACTGCGGCTGCGCGTATCCCTCCCAGGCGATCAGGTTGAGGCTGCCCTCTCCCTGGCCGATGGACTGCTGGACCGCCATGCCGGCCGTGGGCGCCTTGAGTCCTGCGGTGCCCGAGCCGCCGGACGAGGACGAGCCGCACGCCGCGAGGGCGACCGCCGTGACAGCCGCGCCACCCGCGGCGATGAGTCGTCGGATCATGGGTTTCTCACCTCGTGTCGTTGGATGGTGCGGGCCGAGTCTGTGGGTCCGAGCTCGCCGTGGGGTCGATCGTCGGGTCGTCGGCGGCCGTGCCCTCGGCCGTGACGCGGTGGGAGTGGCCCGGGTCCCAGCCCAACACCACCCGGTCGCCTTCAGCGACGCCTCCGGTCTCACGCGAGGCCTCGCGGTTCTGCTGGGCGACGTTGACCACGGTGCCGTCGGGGAGCCGGACGAGGTAGCGGGTGACCATCCCGAGGTAGATCACCTCGGCGACGACGCCGTCCACGCGCACCGAGTCCGCGGGCAGCCCGGCGCCGTCGGCGGCCATCGAGATCCGCTCGGGCCGCACGGCGTACGTCGTGCCGTCGTGCTCGAGGAGGTTGGAGACGCCGATGAAGTTGGCGACGTACGCCGTGGAGGGCGCTTCGTAGATCTGGACCGGCGAGCCGACCTGCTGGATGCGCCCGTCGTTGAAGACCGCGATGCGGTCGCTCATCGTGAGCGCCTCCTCCTGGTCGTGGGTGACGTAGACGAAGGTGATCGCGGCCTCGCGCTGGATCCGCTTCAGCTCCAGCTGCATGCCCTGCCGGAGCTTGAGGTCCAAGGCGCCCAGCGGCTCGTCGAGCAGCAGCACCGACGGCTCGTTGACGATGGAGCGGGCGAGAGCCACCCGCTGTCGCTGCCCGCCCGACAGGGCGGCCGGCCTGCGCTTGCCCAGCTGCGCGAGGCCGACCAGCTCGAGCGCCTGCCCGGCGCGGCGCCGCCGCTCCGCCGAGCCGACGCCCTTGACGCGCAGGCCGTACTCGACGTTGCTCTGCACGCTCATGTGCGGGAACAGCGCATAGTCCTGGAAGACCGTGTTGACGTCGCGGTCGTAGGGAGGGGTCCGCGTGACATCGACGCCCGCGAGCTCGACCGCACCCTCGTCGGCGCCCTCGAAGCCGGCGATGACCCGCAGGAGCGTGGTCTTGCCCGAGCCCGAGGCGCCGAGCATGGTGAAGAACTCCCCGGGTGCGATGTCGAGGTCCACGCCGTCGACGGCGACGACGTCGCCGAAGGTCTTGCGCACACCGCGCAGCCGGATCGCGGGCGTCTCGGCGCCCCCGCCAGCGCCCCCGCCAGCATGCGTCGTCATGTCACCTCGCTGGTCCAACCGATGAATAATCCTTTACTGTTAAAGGTATTAGTGTCAAGGACCGCAGAGAGGGCCGGATGAAGCCGTCGAAGTCCGCGCCGGCGCTCACCACCGCCTCCGTCCGGGTGCTGCGCGGCCTCGGCGCGGCGCATCCCGGGCGCGCCGACCAGATCGCCGACCAGCTGGCCGGTGCCATCGAGCGGGGGATCCTCGGCCCCGGGCAGCGGCTCCCGGCCGAGGCCAGCCTGGCCGCCCAGCTGGACGTCTCGACCCTGACCCTGCGAGAGGCCCTGGCCGCGCTGCGCGACCGCGGTCTGATCACGACGCGGCGTGGGAGGACCGGCGGCAGCTTCGTCGCCGCACGTCCCACGGAGCTGGCCAGGACCGATGGGCTGGCCCGGACCTCGATCCTGCGGCTCCGAGAGATCGCCGACCTGCGCCGTGCGCTGCTCGGCTCCACCGCGGCACTGGCCGCCGAGCGGGTCTCGGAGTCCGAGCTGGTCGCGCTGAGCCGACGCCTGGACCGACTGGCCGGAGCCGAGACGTCGGCCGCCCGTCACCGCGCCGACAGCGAGCTCCACGTCGAGCTGGCCACGGCCGCGCAGTCGCCCCGGCTGGGCCAGGAGGAGGGCCGGCTGCGCGTCGAGCTGGGGGACCTCTGGTGGAGCCTGTCCGAGCCGGCCCAGCAGGAGGCGGCCATCGCCTCCCGTCGTGAGCTGGTCGAGGCGCTGGGGAGCGGCGACCAGGCGATGGCGCGCGCCGTCGCCGAGCGTCAGGTCGACCGGGAGAGCGACCTGGTGCTGCGATGGCGGATCGAGCTCTACCGCCGGCAGGGCGTCGAGGAGGGGACCGGCGCCTGGACGCGCCTCTCCGACGACTTGTCCGCGATCTTCGCGGCGCTGCGGCTGCTCGCCGACGACTACCTCGCGTCGTACCGCGGGCACGAGGCGGGCTACCAGCTGACCGACATCGCTGCGTTGCGTCCGCGGATCGCCGACATCCTCGACGACTTCTCCGAGCTCGCGGTGGGGACCGGTGTCGTCCCCGCCCCTGGAGTGCTGGCCGACGCGCCGTACTGGTTGGAATGGTGGTGGCGCGAGCCCGCGGGGGCCATCCGCCCGCTCCACGTCAACCTCGACCCGGACGAGCCGGACTTCTTCGACTACCCCCACAACGAGTGGTTCGACGTCCCGGTGTCACGGCGTTCGCCGCACGTCGCGGGCCCCTACGTCGACTACGTCTGCACCAACGAGTACACGTTCACCCTGTCGGTGCCGGTGCACGACGGCGATCAGGTGCTCGGCGTCGTCGCCGCCGACATCCTGTGCGACCGGGTGGAGCAGCTGGTGATGCCCACCCTCTGCGCCGAGGAGGCGCCCGCGGCACTGGTGAACGCCGACGGCCGGGTCATCGCGGCCACGACCGCCTCGGTCGAGCCCGGCGTTCCGCTGCCGAGCAGCGCGGTGCGGACGGCCGGGCGAGATCGACCCGCAGACGGCGGCCTGGCCGAGCTGCGTGCCGTGACCGGGTGGGACGTCGTACCGCTGGGGTGAGCAGGGTGGTCTCGAGAGGTCGCAGCGCGACCTCCTCAACCACCGAGTGACGTGGAGGGCCGGTAGTGGCCGTCGAAGGCGGTCGCCCAGGTCGCGCCGTCGTCGGCCGACGTCTCCCAGTGCTGGCGGACGCCGCCCTCCTCGCGGGACCAGGTGATCCGCTGCCGCTCGGGGTCGCCCGACTCGCCGGGTGCGGAGCCGCCGAGCACCATCGCCCCGTTGACGAGCCCGCCGTCGAGCAGCAGCAGCCCGCCGGTCGAGTCGACCCAGGTCTGGTGCCAGCGTCCGCGCGCGGGGTCGAAGGCGTTCAGGCTGTGGCCCTCGACGCCTCCGTTGCCCCGCCAGTGCTCCGCGATCGCGCCGCCGTCGAAGAGCAGGCTGATGGTGTTGCTCCCGACCTGGCGACCCAGCGGACCGAAGACGTCCCACTCGCCGACCCAGAAGTCGAAGTCTCGCGCGGAGCCCTGCTGTCCCATGGCGGAGAACCTAGGGAGCGCACCGAGCACCCGGCGAGAGCGCGGTGCGACTCGTCACCGGATCGAGACCCCACCGTGACCGCGGGGTGAGTCGGTCAGTGGCGGGTGTCGTGCGCCGCGAGGCGGCCGGCTGCGTCGACGAGGAGGGGGTCCAGCGAGTCGTGGTGCTCTGCCACCAGGGCCTCGAGGTTGCGCCGCATGCGCGGGTCCCAGAAGCGCTCGATGTGGGCCGCGATCGCCTCCGCCGCCTCGGCAGCAGGCACGTGGGCGAACTGACGGGCGATGTCGTTGCCCATCCGGGCCTCGGGTGGAACGCCGGGAACGTGGGTCATGCGTGGGTCTCGGCGGGCTCGCGCGCCTCGGTGACGGCGTCGTCGCCGCGGGCGTTGGCGACGCCCACCTGCACGGCGGTCACCTTGTACTCGGGGCAGTTGGTGGCCCAGTCGGAGTTCTCGGTCGTGACCACGTTGGCGCCGGTCACGGGGTGGTGGAACGTCGTGTAGACCACGCCGGCCGGCATCCGCTCCGAGACCTGGGCCCGCAGCGTGGTCGACCCGACGCGGCTCGACAGGTCGACCAGGTCGCCGGTGGAGATGCCGCGGAGCTCGGCGTCCGCGGGGTGGATCTCCAGCACGTCCTCCGGGTGCCACACGTTGTTCGACGTACGCCGGGTCTGGGCGCCGACGTTGTACTGCGTGAGGATCCGGCCGGTGGTCAGGAGCAGCGGGAAGCGCCGGTTGGTGCGCTCGGTGGTCGGGACGTACCACGTGGGCACGAGGTGGCCCTTGCCGCGCACGAACTCACCCACGTGCATGGTGGGCGTGCCCAGGGGGGCCTTGTCGTTCACCGGCCACTGCATCGACCCCTCGGCGTCGAGGCGCGCGAAGCTGACTCCGGTGAACGTCGGCGTGGTCGCCGCGATCTCGTCCATGATCTGGGCGGGCGAGTCGTAGGACATGGCGAAGCCCATGGCCGTGGCGATCTCGCACACCACCTCCCACTCGTCCTTGCCGACGCGCGTGGGGAAGACCGGCCGGACCCGGCCGAGCCGGCGCTCGGCATTGGTGAACGTGCCGTCCTTCTCCAGGAACGACGTGCCGGGCAGGAACACGTGGGCGAAGCGGGCGGTCTCGTTGAGGAACAGGTCCTGCACGACCACCATGTCCATCGCCCGCAGCGCCGCCTCGACGTGCTGGGTGTTCGGGTCGGACTGCGCGATGTCCTCGCCCTGGACGTAGAGGCCCCGGAAGGTCCCGGCCAGGGCCGAGTCGAACATGTTGGGGATCCGGAGGCCGGGCTCGGGGTCGAGCTTCTTGCCCCACAGGTCCTCGTAGATGGAGCGGACGTCGTCGCGGCCGACGTGTCGGTAGCCGGGGAACTCGTGCGGGAAGGAGCCCATGTCGCACGAGCCCTGCACGTTGTTCTGCCCGCGCAGAGGGTTGACGCCCACACCCGGGCGGCCGATGTTGCCGGTCAGCATCGCGAGGTTGGCCAGGCCCATCACCATGGTCGAGCCCTGGGAGTGCTCGGTGACGCCGAGGCCGTAGTAGATGGCACCGTTGCCGGCGGCGGCGTACATCCGGGCCGCCGCACGCAGCTCGTCCGGGTCGACGCCGGTCGCCTCGGCGGTCGCCTCCGGGGAGTTGCCGGGGTCGCGGACGAACTCGAGGTACTCGTCGACGTTCTCGCAGCGCTCGCGCAGGAACTCCTCGTCGAGGAGCCCCTCGGTCACGACCGTGTGGGCCATCGCGTTGATGAAGGCGACGTTGGACCCGGGCTGCAGGGGCAGGTGGTGATCCGCCTGCACGTGCGCGCTGCGCACGAGGTCGATCCGACGCGGGTCGGCCACGATCAGCTTCGCGCCCGCGCGCAGCCGCTTCTTCATCCGCGAGCCGAAGACCGGGTGGGCGTCGGTCGGGTTGGCGCCGATCAACAGGATGACGTCGGCCTCCTCGACCGACGCGAAGTTCTGGGTGCCGGCCGAAGTGCCGAAGGTCTGGCTCAGGCCGTAGCCCGTGGGGGAGTGGCACACGCGCGCACACGTGTCGACGTTGTTGTTGTCGAACGCCGCGCGGACCATCTTCTGGACGACGTACACCTCTTCGTTGGTGCACCGGCTGGACGAGATGCCGCCGATCGCCCCGACGCCGTACTCGGCCTGGATCTCCTTGAAGCCCTCGGCGGCCCGCGCGATGGCCTCCTCCCACGAGACCTTGCGCCACTCGTCGTCGATGGAGTCGCGCACCATCGGCGACAGCTGGCGGTCGCGGTGACTGGTGTAGCCGTAGGCGAAGCGGCCCTTCACGCAGCTGTGGCCCTCGTTGGCGCCACCGCTCTTGGTGGGCACCATGCGCACGACCTCGGCGTCCGGGCCGTCGCCCTTGACCTCCGCGCGGAAGGTGCAGCCGACGCCGCAGTAGGCGCAGGTGGTGTCGACCGAACGCGTCGGCATGCCGAGCTGGACGATGGAGTTCTCCTGGAGCGCGGACGTCGGGCAGGCCTGGACGCAGGCACCGCACGAGACGCACTCGGACCCGAGGAAGTCGGTGCCGCTGGAGCTGATCCGGGAGTCGAAGCCGCGGCCCTCGACCGTCAGCGCGAAAGTGCCCTGGATGTCGCCGCACGCGCGCACGCAGCGGGAGCAGACGATGCACGACGAGGAGTCGAAGGAGAAGTAGGGGTTGGAGTCGTCGACGGCGTGCGGATGCGCGACGTCGTCCCGCGTCTCCGGGCGGCCGTAGCGGACCTCGGCCGAGCCGACGGTCGCGGCCAGCGACTGGATCTCGCAGTTGCCACGGGCGCAGCCGTCGCAGTCCTCGGGGTGGTCGGAGAGGTAGAGCTCCATGACGTTGCGCCGCAGCTCACGCACCGTCTCGGTCTGGGTGTTGACCACCATGCCGTCGGCGCACGGCGTCGTGCAGGACGCGGGCACGCCACGACCGCCCTCGACCTCGACCAGGCACATCCGGCACGAGCCGAACGCGTCGAGCGAGTCGGTGGCGCACAGCTTGGGGATGGTGACGCCGGCCTCGGTAGCGGCCCGCAGCACGGACGTGCCGGCGGGCACCTCGACCTCGCGGCCGTCGACGGTGACGGACACGGTCGCCACGGCGTCTCGGACCTCCGGGGTCCCGAAGTCGATCTCCGGGCTCCAGATGCTGGGCTCGTCGACGATGCTCATACCGGTGCTCCGCTCTGCTGTGCTTCCTGGTGCTGGTCTCCCTGGCGCTGGAAGTCCTCGGGGAAGTGCTTGATCGCGCTCTGGACGGGCATCGGCGTGAGCCCGCCCATCGCGCACAGCGACCCCTTGGTCATGGTCTCGCACAGATCGTCGAGGAGCACCAGGTTCGCCTCGACGTCCTGGCCGGCCATGATCCGGTCGATGGTCTCCACGCCGCGTGTCGAGCCGACCCGGCACGGCGTGCACTTGCCGCACGACTCGACGGAGCAGAACTCCATCGCGAAGCGGGCCATCTGCGCCATGTCGACGGTCTCGTCGAACACGACGATGCCACCGTGCCCGAGCATCGCCCCGGCCTCGGCCATCGCCTCGTACTCCATCGCCACGTCGAAGCCGGTCGCCGGCACGTAGGCGCCGAGCGGGCCGCCGACCTGCGCGGCGCGCACCGGACGGCCGGACAGCGAGCCCCCGCCGTACCCCTCGACGAGCTCGCGCAGGCCGACCCCGAAGGGCAGCTCGACGATCCCGCCCTGCTTGACGTTGCCCGCGAGCTGGAAGACCTGGGTGCCGCGGGAGCGGCCGACGCCCAGCTCGGCGTACGCCGCGCCCCCGTCGGCCAGGATCATCGGGACCGCGCACATCGTCAGCACGTTGTTGACCGCGGTCGGCCGGCCCCAGAGGCCCTTGACGGCCGGGATCGGGGGCTTGGCGCGGACCTCTCCGCGCCGGCCCTCGAGGCTCTCCAGCATCGAGGACTCCTCGCCGCAGATGTAGGCGCCCGCCCCGACCCGGACATGCAGGTCGAAGGACAGCCCGGAGCCGAGGATGTCGTGGCCGAGGTACCCTTGGGTGTACGCCGCGTCGATCGCGCGCCGCAGGGCGGCGACCGCGTGCGGGTACTCCGAGCGCACGTAGACGTAGCCCTCGCTCGCGCCGACCGCGTGGGCGGTGATGGTCATGCCCTCGACCAGCGTGAAGGGGTCGCCCTCGGCGATCATCCGGTCCGCGAAGGTGCCGGAGTCGCCCTCGTCGAAGTTGCAGGCGACGAACTTCAGGTCGGACTCGGTCTCGAGCACCGTCTTCCACTTGATGCCGGCCGGGAACCCGGCGCCTCCTCGCCCGCGAAGCCCGGAGTCGGTCACCTCCTGGACGACCTCGGCGGGTGCCATCGACAGCGCGCGCCGGAGTCCGGCCCATCCGCCGTGCGCCTCGTAGTCGGCGACCGACGCGGGGTCGACCACACCGACCCGGACGAAGCTCACGCGCTGCTGAGAGGTCAGCCAGGGATGCTCGTCCACGACCCCGATCGACTTCGGGTGGCCGAGGAGGTCGCCCTGCGCCACCTCCAGAATCCCCGCGACGTCCGCGGTGGCGACGTTGCCGAAGCCGACGCGTCCGGAGTCCGTCTCGACCTCGACCAGCGGCTCGAGCCAGAGCATGCCGCGCGAGCCGTTGCGTACGACGGGAACGCCGGCCGCCTCGAAGGCACTCGCCACGTCGTCCGCGCCGACCGAGACCGCGGCTGCGTCACCGGGAACGAACACGCGGCTCGTGACCGGTCCGGTCGATGGGGTCAACGCCATTCCTCCGTGAGCTCGTCGATCCGGTCGTCCGAGAGTCGGCCGTGCAGGCGGCCGTCGATGGTCCCGGACGGGCCGAGGGCGCAGTTGCCCAGGCAGAAGACCTCGGTGACCTCGACGCCGTCACCCAGCGCGGCCACGCGGGCTCGCGTCGCGTCGTACAGACCCTGGCCGCCGACGGACTGGCAGGCCTCGGCGCGACAGAGCGAGACGGTGTGCGCGGCGGGCGGCGTGGTGCGGAAGTCGTGGTAGAAGCTCACGACGCCGTGCACCTCGGCGACCGACAGGTTCAGCACGTCCGCGATCGCCTCGACGTCCTCCCGCGCGACCTGCCCGAGCTCCTCCATCACGTCGTGGAGGATGGGCAGGAGAGCGCCGCGCTCCGAGAGGTGCTGGGTGGCGATGGCGCGCACGAGCGCGACCCTGTCGGTCGTGGATGCGGTCGTCACAAGCGGCTCCGGCGAATCCGGGAGGTGTTCTCGGTCACGTTCATCCTAAACCGTTGTTCACCATGAGCGATGGTCGCTCGCCCTGCGAATTCTCGGAGGTCCTGTCTCGGGTCCTCGGGAGGCTTCGCCGCTACATGTCCGTGGTCACGACGCCCACCACGCGGTGGTCCGCGTCGACCAGGGGCAGCGCCCGCCACCGGTCGAAGGCGCCGCACGGATGGCTGATGCCGAAGGAGAGCAGGTCGCCCGGCGCGAGGTCGTGCGTGCCGGGCATCCGGAGGTGGGCGTGCTGGTCGTTGAGCCGGACGACCACGACCGGTTCGAGCGGGACTCGGACGCCGTCCTCGTACCGCCCGAGCAGCACCGGGAGCTGGTCGTCGGTCGGGACGTCGCGGCGCCCGAAGTCGACGATGGCGAGGTCCGGCTCCGGCGTCGACAGCACGCGGGCGAGGAGCTCCAGGGCGGGCCGTAGCGTCGGCGCGTCGGCCGAGGCCCGCCGCTCGTCGAAGGGGGAGCTCCGGTGGTACATGCCGTGGTCGTGCGTCACGTAGCAGCCGCTGCGGAGCACCGTGCGGAACGGCGGACCCAGCGCCTTCGGCCCCAGCCGGTCGCAGACCGCGTCGAAGTACGAGCTCCCACCGGCGCTGAGGATCGGGTCGCCGATCTCGAACAGCCCGTCGGCGAGGAGCTCCCGGGCGGTCTGCGCCAGCTCGTCGAGGAACGGCAGGAGCCCGGCCGGGTGGGCAGCATCGGGATCCCGGTTCAGCAGTCCCTCGAAGCCGGCGACCCCGCTCAGCACCAGACGAGTGGAGCGGCGGGCTGCCTCCGCGGTCGCTCGCGCCTCCTCGCGGCTGCGCGCCCCGGTGCGGCCGCCGGCGTACCCGCGCTCGAGCAGCACGTGGAGCTGTCGCCGAGCGCCCAGCTCGTCCAGGGCCCGGTCCAGGAGCTCGACTCCGGCGACGCTGTCGACGTAGCACCACAGCTCGGTGGTGTCCTCCGGCGCCAGGACGGTCGTGGCCAGCCACTCGATCGCCCGCAGGTCCGCGACGACGTTCGCCAGCACGATCCGGGGTACCCCCCATGAGTGCAGGGAGCGCACCTGGCCGACGGTCGCCGCGGTGATGCCCCAGGCGCCTCCGGCGAGCTGTGCCGACACGATCTGCCGTGAGAGCGACGTCTTGGAGTGTGGCGCCAGGAGTACGCCGGTCTCCCGGACGAAGCGATCCATGGTCGCGATGTTGTGCTCGAGCGCGTCGGCGTGAAGGAGCATCACCGGCGTCTCGAGGTCGGTGAGGGCGTTCCAGCCGAAGGTGCCGACGTCCTCGAGGGCAGATCCGGCCGGCAGCACGACTCCCTTGAGACCCCGCTCCATGAGCGGGGAGCCTAGGACAGCCCCGGCAGGGTCAGAGCTCGGCCTCGTCCTCGAGCGCCTGCTCGAGCTCGTCCTTGGACTTCTGCGAGGCGCCCTCCAGGTCGATGTTGCGCGCCTGCTGCTCCAGCTGGGCCTTCGTCATGTCGTCGGGCTGCTCGCCGAGGTGCTCGGCCCGGGCCGCCAGGAACCGCTCGCCGAGTGACTGCAGCTGGTCGGCGTCCATCCGCTCCCGCATGTGCGGCAGCACCGTCTCCTCCTCTTCCTCGAGGTGGTGGGTGACGGCGTGCACCAGCTCCTCGAGCGCCGCGCCGAACTCGTCGGACTCCGGGTCGAGTCCGGCCACCTTCTCGGCGAGCTGGTCGGCCTCCAGGTGCTCCTTCTGGCTGTGCTCGACGTCCTCGTCACCTCCGGAGTCGCGTGCCGCCGGGTACACCTCGGACTCCTCGGCGCGGCTGTGCGCGAACAGCAGGGTGCTCATCACCGGAGCCAGTGCGGATCGCTTCGAGGGTTCGTTCTTGAGCACCTCGAACATCCGCTGCAGCTCGCGGTGGTCCTGGATGATCAGGTCGACGACATCGGGCATGGGGTCCTCCGGTCTGGCGGGTCTCGGCACTGTCACGACGAGTACCCCGGCCCGAGACCGTGCATGCGCGCATCCTCAGTCTCGGTCCGGCGTCCCTGGTCCTCGGCGCAGCGGCCGGGTGGCCGGGCCCTCCAGCACGGAGCCGTCGGGGTCGAACCGCGAGCCGTGCAACGGGCAGTCCCAGGACCGCTCGGCGTCGTTCCAGGTCAGCGTCCCGCCGAGGTGCGTGCAGAGCGCCACGACGGAGCACCGTCGCCCGTTCACCTGCGCCTCGCCCACCGGGACCGCCCCTCGGGCGGCCACGACACCCTCGCCCTCGTTCGGCGGACGCCGGCTCCGGAGCTCCGCGCGGGCCAGGTCCCTGACGAGGTGGACTCCCACCGCGGCGTTCAGCCTGGCGATCTCCAGAGCTCCGCTGGGTCTGGTGATCCGCCGCGAGATGGGCTGCTGCCACGTCGCCTGGTGTCCGTGGATCTGCTGGGTCAGGGACAGCGCCGCGGCGACGCCGTTGGTCAGACCCCACTTGCCGTAGCCCGTCGCGACGTACACGTGCCCGCGGCCTCGGGGCAGGGTGCCGATGGCGGGGAGTCCGTCGTGGGAGGAGTAGTCCTGGGCGGACCAGGCATGCGTCTCCCGGGCGCCTGGGAACCACTCGTGGGTCCAGGCTCGCAGCGCGTCGAGGTGCTCTCGTGGCGAGCGCGCCCGGCCGACTGTGTGGCCCTCACCGCCGACGAGCAGCAGAGGCCCGCCGTCGGACGATGCGTCGCGGACGCTCCGCGTCGGAGAGCCGGACGAGAGCAGCATCAGCTCCGGGGGAGCGGGGTGTCGGAACGCCAGCGCATAGGAGCGCTGCGGCTCGACCTTGGCGAAGTAGAGGCCACGATCGAGGATCGGGATCCCGGTCGCGAGGACGACGTTGCCCGTCGCGACGCGGGTGCCGTCGTCGAGCTCCACCGACGAGGGATCGGCGAGCGGGGCCGTGACCACGCGACGTCCGGTGACCACGGTGCCGCCCTCACGGCGGATCTCGCGGACCAGTGCCTCGAGCACGTCCATCGCGTCCAGCTGCGCCTGGTCGGCCAACGTCGTGCCACCGGCGTGTCCGAACGGGACGTCGAGGTCGTCCTGCCAGACGACCGGCAGGCCGAGCCGCCGCGCGGACTCGTGCTCCTCCCTCGCGGTGCTGCGCGCCGAGCTGTCGGCGGCGTACGTCACCGCCGTCCGGCGTTGGTAGGGGACGTCGTGCTCCTCGCAGAAGCGGAGCAGCCAGGCCTGGCCCTCCCGATTGGCCTCGACGTACGCCTGGGCCACCCGCTGGCTCTGACGCTGCAGGATCCGTGACAGCCGCGTGCCCTGCAGCAGAGAGACCTTGCCGGTGGTGTTGCCGGTCGTGACCGCCCCGACCTCACGCGCCTCGATGACCGCGACCTCGCGGCCCGAGCGCGCCAGGAGAAGGGCGGTGACGAGACCGGTGATCCCGGCGCCCACCACGACGTCGTCGTACCGGCTCGCGAGCTCGGTGTCGGTCTCGATGGGAGGGCGGTCGCGCCAGAGGGAGGTGAGAGGAGTACGAGTGCGGCTCGGCATGGTCCCTCGTACCCGACCGCGACCCGGCTACGCGCGACGACGTGCCGGCCCGAGATCTGGACCGGCACGCCTGGTCTGCATTTCGTCGCGCGCCGACATGCCGACGTAGTCGTCACGTACCCCGTTGCCCCGATTCCTACGACGGGTGCGGAGCAAGTCGCGGGGTACGGGTGGGTGTGAACCGAGTGCAACAGGACGTGGACGCTCCGCCCGACGACGTATGGCGGGTCCTCGCCGACGGCTGGCTGTATCCGTTGTGGGTCGTCGGCGCGACCCGGATGCGGCAGGTCGACGACGCGTGGCCGGATCCGGGTTCCCGCCTGCATCACTCCGTGGGAGTGTGGCCGCTCGTGATCGACGACGACACCGAGGTGCTGGAGTCGGTGGCCGGGCGGATGCTGCGGCTACGGGCGCGGGTCTGGCCCGGGGGCGAGGCGGAGGTGGTGATCCGGATCGAGGACCGCGGTGCCGGCTCGCTGGTGACGATCGAGGAGGACGTCGTCGCCGGCCCGGCTCGGCTCGTGCCGCAGCCGCTGCGGGCCCTCGCCCTGGACTTCCGCAACCGCGAGACGCTGCGCCGGCTGGCCTGGCTCGCCGAGCGGCGTGAGTGACGCGATGCAGTCCTCTGATCTGACCTACGACGCCGTGGTGGTCGGCGCCGGGCCCAACGGGCTGGTCGCCGCCAACCGCCTCGCCGACGCGGGGTGGTCGGTGCTCGTCCTCGAGAGCCGACCGCACGTCGGCGGCGCGGTGCACAGCGACCGCTCGGTGGCCTCGGACTTCGAACACGACATGTTCAGCTCGTTCTACCCGCTGGGGGCGGCCTCGCCGGCCCTTCGGTCCCTTCGGCTGGAGGACCACGGGCTCGTCTGGCGGCATGCCCCGGCCGTGCTGGGGCACCCGATGCCCGACGGATCCTGGGCGCTCCAGCATCGCGACCGCGAGGTGACGGCCTCCCTGCTGGACGAGCTGTGCGCCGGCGACGGCGAGGCGTGGCTCGCGCTCTGCGCGCGGTGGGACCGCATCGGAGACGCGCTCGTGGAGGGTCTGCTCACGCCGTTCCCGCCGGTACGCGCGACGGGCAAGGGTCTGCTGCGCCTGAAGTCCGCCGGGGGTCTGGACTTCGTCCGGATGCTCCTGACGCCGGCACTCGACGACCGGCTGTGGCCGTTTCGCGGTGTGGCGCCCCGCCTGCTGATCGCGGGCAACGCCGCGCACTCCGACATCCCCCTGGACGCGCCCGGGTCCGGGCTGATGGGGCTGCTGATGACGCTGGTCGGGCAGGTGCACGGGTTCCCCGTCCCCGAGGGTGGCAGCTCGCGGCTGGCCGACGCCTTGGTGCGACGCTTCGAGGGGCGTGGGGGGCAGGTGCGGTGCGGGGCTCCCGTCGAGCGGATCGAGGTCGACGGTGGGCGCGCGACCGCGGTCCGGGTCGCGGACGGCACCCGCGTGCTCGCCCGCCGCGCCGTACTCGGAGCCGTCGTGGCGCCGATCCTCTACGAGCGCCTGCTCGACCCCGACGACGTGCCGGCCCGGGTACGCCGCGGCATGTGGCGCTTCCAGCTCGACCCGTCGACGGTCAAGGTGGACTGGGCCCTGGACGGTCCCGTCCCGTGGGAGACGACCCCGGAGCATCCGCCCGGGACGGTGCACGTCGCCGACTCGATGGCGCAGCTGAGCGAGTCCGTCGCCCAGGTGGGGGCGGGCTTCGTGCCGGAGCGGCCCTTCCTGCTCGTCGGGCAGATGAGCACCACCGACCCGACGCGCTCTCCTGCTGGGACCGAGGCGCTGTGGGCCTACACCCACGTGCCGCAGCAGGTGCGGGGTGATCGAGGCGATGACGGCATCACCGGTACGTGGGACGCCGACGAGCGGGAGCGCTTCGCCGACCGGATGCAGGCACGGCTCGAGGAGCGTGCACCCGGCTTCTCCTCGACGATCCGGGCTCGCCGGGTGCTCGGGCCGCGCGAGCTCGAGGCCGAGAACCCGAACCTGATCGGCGGTGCCGTCAACGGCGGCACGACCCAGCTCCACCAGGAGCTGATCTTCCGTCCCGTCCCGGGGTGGGGACGCGCGGAGACGGGCATCCGTGGGCTGTACCTCGCGTCGGCGTCCGCGCACCCGGGTGGCGCCGTCCACGGGGCGCCCGGCATGAACGCCGCGAGAGCGGCGCTGGCCCACCACCGCTGGTCCTTCCGTCACTGACCACCTCGGCCTCGTACCGCACTGTCACATGGCCCTGCGGTGGACCGGGTAAGAAGTGGTGTGCGCCGCTCCCAGACCGACCCCGAGCAGAGCCCCGATGAGCTGAGTCGCGACGAGCGCCGGAATCGCTGGCGGGCGCTCGTCCTGTGCCTGGTCGCCGGGGGCATGTGCCTGCTGGACGTGAGCATCGTGAACGTCGCCCTGCCGTCGATCCGGACCGGGCTCCACGCCGGGGACAGTGGGATCCAGTGGGTGGTGGCGGGCTACTCGGTGGCCTTCGGCATGGCGCTGGTACCCGCCGGCCGGCTGGGCGACGCGCGGTCGCGGCGCACGGTCTTCCTGGTCGGCGTGCTCGTCTTCGCCGCGTCGAGCGCGGCCTGCGGGGCCGCGCCCAACCCGGTCTGGCTCGCGGTCGCGCGGATCGTGCAGGGCGTGGGCGGTGGCCTGATCACGCCTCAGGTCTCGGGCTTCATCCAGACGATGTTCAAGGGCGAGGAGCGCGGGCGTGCGTTCGGCCTGTTCGGGGCGACGATCGGGATCTCGACCGCGCTCGGTCCGTTGCTGGGCGGGGTGCTGATCCAGGTGGGCGGCGAGAGCGAGGGGTGGCGCTGGGTGTTCTACGTCAACGTGCCGATCGGGATCGCCCTCCTGGTCCTGGCCAGCCGTTGGCTGCCGAGGGCCGAGGGCAGCAAGGCGGCGTCGTTGGACCCGTTCGGCGTGCTGCTGTTCGCGACAGCGGTCCTGCTGGTGCTGCTCCCGGTCGTCGAGGGGTCGCAGGGACAGTCGCTGTCGGACCGACCGTGGTGGCTGGTCGGGGTGGCCGTGGTGGTCCTCGCGGCCTTCTTGGTCTGGGAGATCCTCTGGAGCCGGCGACAGCACGGCACCTTGGTCGACCTGAGCCTGCGCCGGATCCCGTCGTACGTCTTCGGGCTGTCGCTCGGCACGTTCTACTTCGCGGGCTTCACCGCGATCTTCCTGATCCTCACGCTCTACCTCCAGGAGGGGCTGGGCTACTCCGCCCTGCAGGCCGGCGCCACCCAGACGTCGTTCGCGATCGGCTCCGCGGCCTCGGCCTACCTCGCGGGCAGGTTGGTGAACAGGTTCGGGCGCCGCCTGGTCGTCGTCGGGCTCGTCGTCATCACCGGCAGCCTGGTCGGACTCGACCGATGGGTGCCCCACCTGCACAGTCACGTCGGACTCGCCCTCGCACCCCTCCTCTTCTGTGCCGGCTTCGGCGGCGGCATGGTCATCTCGCCCAACGTGACGCTCTCGCTGGCCGAGGTGGATCCCACCCGCGCCGGCGCCGGAGGTGGACTGCTGCAGACGGCTCAGCGCGTCGGCTCCGCGATCGGCGTGGCGGTGGTCCTGGCGCAGTTCTTCGACTCGCTGAGCTCGACCCGAGGCGACTTCGCCGAGGCGTTCTCCGACGCCTTGCACACGACGATCGCGCTTCTGGTCGTCGCCCTCGTCCTCGCCGTGATCGACGAGGTACGCCGGCAACGGGGCTGAGGTCCGCCCCTGGGCACATGCGGCGGCACCTGTGGGGTACTGCCAGGCATGGACATCGGGTACTTCCTGTCGTGCGAGGAGTACGCACCGGCCGACCTGCTGAAGCAGGCGGCGGCCGCGGAGCGAGCCGGCTTCACGAGCCTGTGGGTGAGCGACCACTACCACCCCTGGAACGACGAGCAGGGCCACAGCCCGTTCGTGTGGGGCGTCATCGGCGCGTTGAGCAGGGTCTGCTCGTTGCCGGTGACCACGGCCGTGACCTGCCCCACCGTGCGCATCCACCCGGCCGTGATCGCCCAGGCCGCCGCCACGGCGGCGGTCCTGCTCGAAGGGAGGTTCCGGCTCGGCGTCGGGAGCGGTGAGGCGCTCAACGAGCACATCCTGGGCGACCCGTGGCCCAGGGTGGACCGGCGTCTGGAGATGCTCGAGGAGTCGGTGGAGGTGGTCCGTCGGCTCTGGACCGGCGAGGTCGTGTCCTGGGAGGGCAAGCACTACGAGGTCGACCACGCCCGCATCTACGACCTCCCCGAGACCCCGCCGGAGGTCTACGTGTCCGGGTTCGGCCCGAAGGCGATCGACCTCGCCGCGCGGATCGGCGACGGCTACCTCAACACGGCGCCGGACGCCGACATGGTCCGGCGTTTCAAGGAGGCGTCCGGCGGCAAGCCCGCGCACGCCGGCGCCAAGGTCGCCTACGCCGCCACCGCCGAGGAGGGCTGGGAGCATGCCCACCGGCTCTGGTCGAACGCCGGACTGCCCGGTGAGCTGGCCCAGGTGCTCCCGACACCCGAGCACGTCGAGCAGGCCAGCAGCCTGGTCACCCTGGAGACGACCCGGGAGTCGGTGGTCGCCGGCCCGGACCCGGAGCAGCACCTGCGGCAGATCGCGGAGTACCGAGAGGCGGGCTACGACGCGCTGTACATCGCGAACATGGGTCCGCACTACCTCGAGATGATCGACTTCTACGGCGAGCAGATCCTTCCGGCTGCGTCCTGACCTCGACGGCTACGCGGGGTCCTCGACCTCCGGCTGATCGACACCCTCGGGCGGGATCACGATGACCCGGGGGTCCTCGGTGACGCCCTCGGCGGGCACGCTGCCCGGCACCCGATCCGCAGCAGACGTGTCGTCGGTGGGCGCCGAGTCGAGGAGCTCGCCGGTCTCGACCAGGTGTTGGGCGAGCGCGTGCAGCTTGATGTTGTGGTGCTGCGACACCCGGCGCATGACGGCGAACGCCTGGTCGGACGAGAGGCCGAAGCGCTCGATGAGGATGCCGGTGGCCTGTCCGATCACGGTCCGGCGCTCCAGGATCCCCTGCAGCTGGCGCTCCTGGTACTGCGTCGCCAGCGCGACCGAGGCGTGGGCGGCGAGCACCTGTCCTTCGAGCACGTCCTCCTGGCCGAAGGCGTCGGGGCGAGCGGCGTACAGCGTGAGCGTGCCGGCGGCGTCGTCGTGCGCGAACAGGGAGTAACAGATCAGGGAGCGGATTCCGGTGCCCGACACGACCTCAGGGCCCCAGCGGGACCACCGCTCATCGGTGTCGAGATCGCTCGAGATGCTCGGCTCGCGACTGGTCAGCGCGGCGTAGCAGGGCCCCTCGGCGAGGGTCTGCTGCAGCCGGTCGACGCCGGCGAGGCTGTCGTCGCTGGCCGCCAGGGTGCGCAGCTCACCGTTCTCGAGCACCGTGATGCTCGCGCCGGTGCACGTGTCGATCGCCTCCGTGCAGAGCGCGACGATGTGCTCCAGCGTGGTCACGACGCTCGGCTCGGTGGCCAGCTCGTGCGCGGCGTCCGACAGGAGCCGATTGACGTCGAGTTCCATCTCTCCCAGGTCCGACCCATGCGACCCGGGATGCCCACGTTTCTGGAGCTCGGTCGCAGGCACATGATGGCAAACGTCCGGACCTCGGGCACGGAGGGGTCTTCTCGTGTCGAAGCGCACCGGACGGGACCGTGTCGCGACAACACCCGCAAGGGTGTGACGTGACTAGCGCGACCGGCGCAGACGCCTCCCCGGGCGCTCGCCGGTAGGGCTCCCGTCACGCAGAGCCGGCACGCCGTTGACCACCACGTCACGCACGCCGACGGAGAGCTGGTGCGGCTCGGCGAAGGTCGCGAGGTCGGCGACGGTGTCCGGGTCGAGCACGACGAGGTCGGCGGCGTAGCCGGGCTCGAGCACTCCTCGGTCGGTGAGCCCGAACGTCGAGGCAGGCAGCGAGGTCATCTTGCGAACGGCGTCAGGCAGCGTCAGCACGCCCAGCTCGCGCGTGTAGTGGCCTAGGACCCGGGCGAAGGAGCCGTAGGCGCGCGGGTGCGTGGGGGTGTCCGCACCTGGCCCGTCCGGAGAGATCGACCCGGCGTCGGAGCAGACCCCCACCCACGGGACGGCGAGCTGGCGGCGCAGGTTGTCCTCGCTCATCGAGTGGAACGCCGTGAACACCGACGTCCGCTCGGAGGCGAGGATGTCCAGGGCGGTGTCGACGGGGTCCTGTCCGCGGTCGGCGGCGATCTCGGCAAGCGTGTGACCCTGCCAGCGGGCGTTGTCCGGGTGCCGGAGCCGGAGGAGGAGCACGTCCTCGGCGTGCGGGGTGTCGCCGTAGCGGCCGATGGTCACCATCTCCGCGCGGATCCGGGCGCGGGTGCCCGGGTCGTTGAGCCGGTCGAACAGGGCGTCGGGACCACCCTCGTGCCAGTGGGGCGGGATGTTCGACGAGAGGCCGGTGCCGCTCCAGGTGTAGGGGTAGACGTCCGCGCACACCGGGAGGCCCTCGTCGCGGGCGGCCTGCAGCTTGGCGAGCGCCTGGTCCATCAGCGGCCACTCCGGCTCGCCGGCGGCCTTGAGGTGCCAGTGCTCCCCGTGAACGCCGGTCCGGCGCACGATGTCGAGGAGCTCGTCGGTCGCCGGCAGCAGGTCGGACCCCTCGTGACGCACGTGCGAGGCGTAGGTCCCGCCGTACCGCCCGGCGACCTCGCAGAGCGCGACCAGCTCCTCGGTGCCGGCGTAGCTGCCCGGCGCGTAGATCAGCGACGACCCGATCCCGAGTGCGCCGTCGGCCATCTCCTCCTCCAGGACGCCGCGCATCGTGTCCAGCTCCGCGTCGGTGGCCGGCCGGTCGTCGTACCCGACGCCGAGGATCCGCATCGTCGCCGCCCCGACGAGGGATGCGACGTTCTGGGTGCAGCCTGCGCGCTCGACGGTGTCGAGGTACTCCGAGAGGCGCGTCCAGGTCACGTCGACGCCGTACGTCGCGGCCTCGCGGGCGAGCGTCTCCCGGTCGCCCGGCGGCACCGGGCCCATCGAGTCGCCCTCGCCGAAGATCTGGGTGGTCACCCCCTGCACGAGCTCGCCGAGCGACGTCCCGTCCTGGAGCACCGAGAAGTAGGAGTGCGACAGCGGGTTGACGAAGCCCGGACAGACCACGAGGCCGTCGGCGCTCAGCGTGGTGACGGCGGGCTCGTCGGCCGGCAGGTCGCCGACGACGGCGATCCGGTCACCCGAGACGGCGACGTCGGTGAGCCGGGGCTCACCGCCCCGGCCGTCGAGCACCTGCCCGCCGCGCACGATCAGGTCGTACATCAGGTCCCTTCCTCGCGTGTCTTCCGGTTCCCCCGTGTGGACCGGTGCTGTCGCGCCTGGTCCAGGAACGTCGTGAACAACCGCAGGTGGGCGGGGTCGGCGGCGTGCAGGTCCTCGGGGTGGTACTGCACGGCGACCAGCCAGTGCTGGTCGCCGTCCCACTCGAGCACCTCGACGCAGTCGTCCTCCGCCCAGCCGGTGGCGACGAGTCCGGGGGCGAGGCGGCCGACACCCTGGTGGTGCGCGGTGTTGACGCGCAGCCGGTCCGAGTCCGAGACGGCCGCGATCCGGGAGCCGGCCAGCAACCGCAGGTCGTGGCCGATGGTCGTCCGGTCGCCGCTGCCGCGGTGGTCGACCGGGTCGGGCGGCAGGTCCTGGACCAGGGAGCCTCCCAGGGCGACGTTGACGACCTGGAGGCCCCGGCACACACCGAGCACCGGGATGTCGCGGTCCAGGCAGCCACGCAGCAGCGCGTACTCGAGCTCGTCGCGACCCTCGTCGATCACCGTCGTCGGATGGACCGGCTCGCCCCACAGGCGCGGATGGGGGTCGGGCCCGCCGGGCAGGACGAGTCCGTCCAGCCCGTCGAAGAACGTGTCGTCGAGCGGCCCGTGGCCGAGCGCCGAGACGAGGAGAAGCGACGCCCCGGCCGCAGCGAGTGTCTCCAGGATGGCGCCGCGGACGCCGAGCTGGCCGGGGTTGCGTGGCAGGTCGTAGCCGAGGGTGACCGCCACCACCGGCTGCGCGTCCACATCGGTGGCCTTCACGAGTCTCCGTCCGCTCCGAGCGGGACCCCGTCGGTGGCAGCGGCTCCGAACGGGCGGACCCACTGGTCGGCGATCGAGCCGTACCGGTCGACGCGCGCGGTCCCGGCGGCGCCCAGCCGGCGCGCGATGTCGGTGGCCAGCGTCTCGACGACGGCGACCGTGGGCGTGAGGCTCTCGAACGGCGACGGGCCGTCGATCTGCGCAGGCAGGACAGCGTCCGCGAGGTCCGCGATGGGGGAGAGCCAGGGGTCGGTGATCAGCACGAGGTGGGCCCCGCGGTCTCGGGCGAGCCGCGCGAACTCGAAGGTGTCCAGCTCGTAGCGGCGGAAGTCGAACACCACGGCGACGTCGCCCCGCCGGAGATCGGCCAGCGCCGCCGCCCGCTCGGCGGCGAGGGACGGCACGTGGTGGACGCCGGAGCGGAACGGCCGGACCAGCGAGGTCAGCATCGCGGCGAGCACGTGGCTCGTCCAGCCGCCCGTGACCAGCACCCGGTGCCGCTCGGCACTGAGGAGGGAGACCGCCCGCTCGAAGTCCGGCGGGCTGAGCTGGGCCAGGGTCCCGCTGACCGCCTCGGCCAGCGCCGTGGCCGCGAGCCCCAGAGGGGTTCGGTCCGCGCTGGCGAGGTGACTGCGGTAGACCTCGACCGGCGAGAGCACCCGGGCCGACAGGTCGTCGCGCAGGGCCTGCTGGAACGCCGCGTAGTTGTCGAAGCCGAGCCGGGCCACGAACCTGCTGACCGTGGGACCGCTCACCTCGGCCCGTGCGGCGAGCTGGCTGACCGACTCGAGCCCGGTGGTGGGCGGGCCGGAGAGCAGGGCGCGGGCCACCTTGCGCTCGGACTTGCTCAGCTCGCCCAGGCTCCGGCGTACGCGCTCGGTCACGCCCAGGGTCGAGCTCGTCGAGCCCTGTGCAGGGGAGGCCGAACCCGCTGGCATGGCCGGAAGAGTAACTGATTCATTTCGTTCAGGCGAGGGCGTTGACCTGACCTTCTGAATGGTGCTGTACTGCCGCGCGTGACGCTCGACACACCCCCGGCGTCGATGGGCACGTCGACGGCAACCGGGACGACAACGGGGACGGCAACGGGGGCGACGGCCGTGTCGAGCACACCGGCGCCCGCGATCCGGGCGGGTCTCGCCGAGGCCGCGGCGCGGTTCGGGACACCGGCCTACGTCCTCGACGTAGCCGCACTGACCCGGGCCGCCGCCGCGGTCGAGCAGGCCTTCCCGAGCCCGTGGGTCCACCAGTACTCCCTCAAGGCCAACGACCTGCCCGCCGTGGCCGAGCTCCTCGCGGCCCGCGGCTGGGGGGCGAACGTCGTCTCCAGCGGCGAGTGGGCCGGCGCTCGGTCCGCCGGCGTCGCCGTCGGGCGGACGACCCTCGAGGGAGTCGGGAAGACCGATGCCGACCTGAGGGCCGCCGTCGAGGCAGCGGCTGCGGGGGAGTCCCTGCGCTGGGTGGCCGTGGAGTCGGCCGACGAGCTGGTCCGCCTCGCCGAGCTGCACCGGCCCGGGGCGGACCTCCCGGTCCTCCTGCGCCTCAACCCCGACGTCCAGCCCGAGACCGCGCCCGGACTCGCCGTCGGGCTGGCGGCCAGCAAGTTCGGGCTCACCGCCGAGGACCTCCTGGAGCTGGCTGCGGCGCCGCTGTGGCAGCAGGGCCTGCGCCTGGCCGGCATCCACGTGCACATGGGATCGCATCTGCGCGACGTCTCGGCCTGGGCGCTGGCCGGCTGCCGCGCCGTCGCGCTGCTCGAGCAGGTGCGGGCGGCCTACGCCGGTGCCGGGACCCCGGACACCGTCGACTTCGGCGGTGGCTTCCCGGCGTACGGCGCGAGCCCGGCGCCCGCGGACTTCGCGGCGGCCCTGTCCGACGCGCTCGACCGAGCGGGGCTCGCCCTGCCGCCGACGGCCGCGATCGAGCCCGGTCGTGTGGTCGTCGGCGCCGCCGGCTGGCTCGTGGCGAGCGTGCTGCACACGCGCGTCCGCGGCGACGGCCGGCAGGTGGTCCTCGACGCGGGCATGACCGAGCTGATCCGGCCGGCCCTGTACGGGAGCCACCACCAGGTCACCGCCGTGAACGCCGACTCCCTGGACGGGGCAGGCACCGACGCCCTCGAGGACGTGGTGGTCCAGGGCGCGGTCTGCGAGTCGACCGACACGTTCGGCGTCCACCCCCTTCCGCCGCTGCGACGCGGCGACCTCGTCGTGCTCCACGAGGCGGGCGCCTACGGCGCCTCCTTCTCCTCTCGGTACAACGGCCGGCCGCCGGCTCCCGAGGTGCTGCTGTGGCCGGACGGCACGCTCTCGCTCGGGGAACGAACCCCTCCCCCAGAAAGGAAGCAGCCATGAGCACGACCCACCGGGAAAGCACGCGCAGACGCCTACGGAGGCCCTCTCGTCGACGGAGCGTGGGGGCTCTGGTGGTCGCCGCTCTCGCGGCCGCCACCCTGCTGTCCGGCCAGCTCGCCGGCGGCAGCGCCGTCGCCGCGTCGTCGGGGTCCTCGGGCACGACGACGCTCACGGTGAGCGCCGACACCCAGATGACGACGTTCAACCCGTTCCTGAGCTACTACGACGGCGAGCTCAACGTGATCGGCGCGATCTACCCGTCGCTGACCATGCTCAACGACCAGGGCGAGCCGGTCCCGTACCTCGCGGACTCGTGGACGACCTCGGCGGACAAGCTGACCTGGACCTTCAAGATCCACCCGGGTCTGAAGTGGTCCGACGGCCAGCCCCTGACCGCGGCCGACGCCGCGTGGACGTTCAATCTGATCATGCACAACGAGACGGCCGCGACCTCGAACGGCTCGTTGGTCGCCAACTTCAAGTCCGTCACGGCGCCCGACGCCACGACGCTGGTGATCAAGACCAAGCAGCCGCAGGCCAACATGCTCTACCTCAGCGTGCCGGTCTCGGGGATCCCGATCGTGCCCGAGCACGTCTGGAAGGACCACGTCTCCGGGCTGAAGAACTACCGGAACATGGACTTCCCCGTCGTCGGCTACGGTCCGTTCGTGCTGACGGGGTTCAAGACCAACCAGTACGCCGAGATGACGGCCAACAAGAGCTTCTTCCTGGGCGCGCCCCACTTCGACAAGGTGGTCACGAACTACTACTCGAACAGCGACGCGGCCGCCGCGGCACTCACCAGCGGTGAGCTCGACCAGCTCGGCGGGCTGACCCCCGCCCAGTACAACGCGATGTCGAAGAAGGGCGGCATCATGACCTACCAGACCCAGTCGAGCGGCTGGACGGCGATCGAGATCAACCCCGGCGCGCAGACGCGCACCGGCAAGCCGCTGGGCACCGGCAACGCGATCCTGAAGGACATCCGGGTGCGCCAGGCAATCGCGCTCGGCATCAACCGGCAGGAACTGGTCACCAAGGTCCTCGACGGCAACGGCATCGTCGGTGCGGGCTACCTGCCGCCCGGCTACCCGCAGTTCTTCTGGAAGCCGTCGGCGTCGGACGCTTTGGACTACGACCCCGCGCGGGCCAAGCAGATGCTCGACGCGGCCGGCTACAAGATGGGCTCGAACGGCGTGCGGGTTGCGCCTGACGGCAAGCCGCTGGAGTTCCGGCTGGGCATCCACTCCGACGACGCGACCGACGCCGCGATCGCGCCGTACCTCAAGGAGTGGATGAGCGCGATCGGCATCAAGCTCGACGTCAACGCGATGAGCTTCGACCAGCTGAACAACGATCTCGCCAAGGGCGACTGGGACATCTTGATGGACGGCTGGAGCACGGGTCCCGACCCGACGTACCTGCTGTCGATCCAGACCTGCGGCACGCTGCCCGACGACAGCGGGCAGAACGGCAACACCGACGCGTTCTTCTGCAACAAGAACTACGACAAGCTGTACGCCCAGCAGCAGACGCAGTTCAACGCGCAGGAGCGCGCGGCGACGATCGCCAAGATGCAGAAGATCCTGTACGCGGGCAACGCCGACCTGATCCTGTTCTACAAGAACGGTCTCGACGCGCTGCGCACGGACTCGGTGGCCGACTACCTGCAGGGGGCCAAGCAGTCCGGCGGCTTCTACCCGCTGCAGCACGGGTTCGCGAGCTGGTGGAAGGCCGAGCCTCCCGCCGGCGCCGCGACCGCCGGTGAGAAGGCGAGCGAGCAGAGCTCCAACGCCTTCAAGTGGATCGGCCTGGCCGTCCTCGTGGTCGTCGTGATCGGCGTCGCGGTGATGGTCATGCGTCGGCGGACGGCGGCCGAGCGCGAGTGAGCATCGGCGTCCAGCTGGAGTCACCGACCGTCTCGGGCCCCGAGGAGGGGCCCGAGCGGTCGGACTTCTGGGTCTACCTGGCCCGGAAGATCGGGGCGGCGATCGTCAGCTTCGTGATGCTCCTCGTGGTCGGGTTCGTCATCTTCAGCCTGATGCCGTCCGACCCGGTCTCGGCGCTGACCCGCGGGCGGCCGACCTCGGACGCGCAGATGAACCACCTGCGGCACGAGCTCGGGCTCGACAAGCCGTTGTGGGAGAGGTTCCTGACCTTCGTGGGGCACACGCTGAGTGGGAACCTCGGCTACTCCTACGAGTACCGCCAGCCGGTCTCGACGCTGATCGCCGACCGGCTGTGGCCGACCCTGCTGCTGATGGGGACCTCCACCCTGATCTCGATCTGGCTCGGGATGTGGCTGGGGATCCGCGCCGGGTGGAGCCCGGGCAGCGTGCTCGACCGGAGCGCGAGCGCCGTGTCGCTGGCGCTGTGGTCGGTGCCGACCTTCTGGCTCGGGCTGATCCTGCTCGTGGTCTTCGGCAGCGGCTCCGTGGGCGGGATCCCGGCGATCTTCCCCGCGGGCGGGATGCAGACCCACGACACCGCGGGTGGCCTGGCGCCCTCGCACATCCTCGACGTGGGCTGGCACTTGGTGCTGCCCTGCCTGACGCTCGTGGCGGTGATCTTCGCGCAGTACGTCACGATCATGCGGTCGTCGATCATCGACGAGCGGGGCAACCCCTACCTCCTCACAGCGCGCGCCAAGGGCCTGCGTGACGAGGTGGTACGCCGGCGCCACGCCGTCCCGAACGCGCTGCTGCCGTCGGTGACCGTGATCTTCCTCCAGATCGGCGGCATGATCGGCGGCGCGATCACGGTGGAGGTCGTCTACTCGTGGCCCGGCCTGGGCTACCTCACCTTCACCGCCCTGCGGATCCCCGACCTGCAGCTGCTCGAGGGCACCTTCATCGTCTTCAGCGCCGCCGTCATCGTGTGCAACCTGATCGCCGACCTGCTCTACCGCGCGCTCGACCCGAGGGTGAGGCGGCAGTGAGCGCCACCGAGCAGACACCCCGGCGGAACCCTTCGCAGACCTCCCCGCAGACCACGGAGCAGCTCGAGGAGAAGGCTCCGTCGCGCTGGGTGCCGGTGTGGCGGTTCACGGTGTCGGTCCTGAAGATGCCCAGCGGCCTGTTCGGGGTCCTGGTGATGCTGGCCTTCGTCGTGCTGGCGCTGTCCGCGCCGCTCTTCATCCATCCCAGCGACCTCGCGGTCACCCAGGCGACCGGGCCGTTGCTCGCCTCGCCGCGGCACGGCTACCCGCTCGGGACCGACCCGGCCGGTCGCTCGGTGCTGACCCTGGTGATCTGGGGCTCGCGCACCTCGCTGGCGATCGGCGTGATGGCCACGGCCCTGACGATGGTGCTCGGTGCCGCGATCGGCCTGGTGGCCGGCCACTACCAGGGCCGCGTCGGCCGGCTGCTGATGCACGTGACCGACTGGTTCATCGCCCTGCCCAGCCTGCCGCTCGCCATCGCCCTGGCCGCGGTCCTGGGCCAGGGCGCCGCCTCGATCACGATCGCGATCGGCGTGACGTCGTGGACCGGCACGGCTCGGCTGGTCCGGGCCCAGACCCTGGCGGTCGAGGCACGGCCGTTCATCGAGCGCGCCCGGGCCCTGGGGGCGACCGACACCCAGCTGATCGCACGGCAGGTGCTGCCCAACGTGATGCCGCTCATCCTGGTCTCCAGCACCCTGACCGTGGCGAGCGCGATCCTCTCCGAGGCCACGCTGACCTTCCTCGGGCTGGGCGACCCGACGTCGGTCTCGTGGGGCTCCCTGCTCAACAACGCCTTCATGCAGGGCGCCGTCACGGCCGGTGCGTGGTGGTACCTCGTGCCGCCCGGCATCGCGATCCTGGTCATCGTGCTCGGCTTCACGCTCGTGGGCCGTGCCGTCGAGCACGCTCTGAACGCCCGGGTGCAGTCACGATGACGGCCGAGGTCACCGACCAGCCCGCCGCTCGGCGTACGCCGGGGGAGCCGCTGCTCGACGTTCGCGAGCTGACCGTCACCTACCGCTCCGGACGGGACCCGGTCTACGCCGCACGCGGCGTCGACATCACCCTGCAGCCGGGGGAGACGCTCGGCATGGCGGGCGAGTCCGGGTCCGGCAAGACGACCGTCGCGATGAGTCTGCTCCGCCTCCTGCCGACCGACGCGACCGTGACCGGCGAGATCCGCTTCCGCGGCGAGGACCTGCTCGCCGTCAACTGGGCCCGGATGCGCGCGGTCCGCTGGGCCGAGGCCTCGGTGGTGTTCCAGGGAGCCATGAGCGCCCTCAACCCGGTCCGCACCGTGGGCGACCAGATCGTCGAGCCGATCCTGCTCCACGAGAAGGTGGGAGAGAAGGCCGCGCGGGCGCGCGCCCGCGACCTGCTGGACAGCGTCGGGGTGCCGTCGCGCCGGGTCGGGAGCTATCCGCACGAGCTCTCCGGCGGTCAGCGCCAGCGGGTCATGATGGCGATGGCCCTGGCCTGCAACCCGGACCTCCTGATCGCCGACGAGCCGACGACCGCCCTCGACGTGATCGTGCAGGCCCAGATCCTCACCCTGCTCACCGACCTGGTCCGCGACCGCGGCATCTCCTTGATCATGATCAGCCACGACCTCTCGGTGCTGGCCTCCACCTGCGACCGGATCGCCGTGATGTACGCCGGACGGCTGGTCGAGACCGGTCCCTCGCGGCGCGTGATCGGGACCCCGCTGCATCCCTACAGCCGAGCTCTGGCCGGCGCCTTCCCGACCCTGGGCGACCCGGCCTCGCGCCTTGCTCCGGGCGGACTCCCGGGCGACCCGCCCGACCTGCGTGAGCAGCTCGACGGGTGCCCGTTCGCGCCGCGGTGCCCCGAGGTGGAGGACCGCTGCCGGACCGGTCTGATCCCGCTGGTCACCCAGGGTGATCGAGCGGCGGCGTGCGTGCACGTCCCCGGCTACGACGAGGCGGTGTCGCGTGCCCGATAAGTCCACCGGCCACGACGAGCCCGTGCTCGAGGCGCGCGACGTCTCCGTCACCTTCCCGGCCCGGCGCGGCCACGGGGCCGCCCGCGCCGTCGACGACGTGAACCTGACGCTGGGTCGAGGAGAGGTCCTGGCCCTGATCGGGGAGTCCGGCTGCGGCAAGTCCACGCTGGCCCGGGCCCTGGTCGGGCTCGTCGAGCCCGACCAGGGCGAGATCCGCTACCTGGGGCAGCCGCTGCGGCGTACCCGATCCGGGCTGCGGGAGTTCCGGCGCCACGTCCAGCTGGTCCTCCAGGACCCCTACGGCGCGCTGAACCCGCGGCAGAACGTCCACGACGCCGTCGCCGAGGGGCTGCGTCTGCACGGGCAGCGCGCGGGCCTCACGCGACGGGTGTCGGAGGCCCTGGTCCAGGTCGGGATGCGACCGCCGGAGCACTTCTTCGACCGCTACCCCCACCAGCTCTCCGGTGGCCAGCAGCAGCGAGTCGTCATCGCGGGCGCCCTGACCCTCGGACCGGACGTCCTCGTGGCCGACGAGCCGGTGTCGTCGCTCGACGCGTCGGTGCGCGGCGAGATCCTCAAGCTCTTCCTGCAGCTGCGCGACGACCTCGGCCTCGCCGCACTCGTCGTGAGCCACGACCTCGGGCTGGCGTGGAACATCGCCGACCGGGTCGCGGTGATGTACCTCGGCCGGATCGTCGAGGTGGGCAAGGTCGAGGACGTCCTCCTGCGGCCCCAGCACCCCTACACCCGGGCCCTGCTGGACGCGGTGCCGTCGACGACCCAGATCGAGGGCGCGCGGGTGCTGCGCGGCGAGCCACCCGACCCCACGCGGATCCCGGCGGGCTGTCGCTTCCACCCCCGCTGTCCCTTGCGGGCCACCCTCCCCGAGGAGGCCCAGCAGGTCTGTCTGACCGACGTCCCCGTGCTTCCGGCCGGTGCCGGCGAGCGCGAGGTCGCCTGCCACCATGTCTCGGCGGCGCATCACGACGACCGATCCGCCCGCGACCCCTCCGAGGTGACCACGTGACCGAGCACGACCCCCACCGGACGTCGTTGCGCCGGCCGCCGCGGCTCCGCCCGGGAGACCGGGTGGCGCTGCTGACGCCGTCCAGCCCGTCGAACCTCGAGCGCATCGACGAGGGCATCGACGTGCTGCGGTTCAACGGCCTGGAGCCGGTCGAGCTGCCGTCGGCCCGGGCACGCGGCACCAGCCAGCCGTTCCTGGCCGGCAGCGACGAGCAGCGCGCCGCCGACCTGCGAGCGGCGCTGCTCGACGACTCGGTGGCGGGCGTGATGGCCGTCTGCGGCGGCTACGGATCCCAGCGGATGCTGGAGCGGCTCGACTGGTCCGGCCTGGACGCGGTGGCCCCCAAGGTGGTCGTCGGCTACTCCGACGTCACGGCCCTGCTCGAGGCTCTGGCCAGCCGGCTGGGCTGGGCGTCGGTGATGGGCCCGATGGTGGCCTCGGGCGAGTTCCGCGAGTCCTACTCCTTCTCCTCGCTGTGGAGCTGCCTGACCGCGCCGGAGCGCTTCGGCCCCCTGGCCTTCCGCGGTGCCCGCACGCTCACCCCCGGGAGCGCCGACGGCATCAGCGTCGGCGGCAACCTGTCGCTCGTCGCCGGCTCGCTCGGCACCGACACGACCTGGGCGCCGCCGGGGGCCATCGTCATGCTCGAGGACGAGAACGAGGACGCCTCTCGCATCGACACGATGCTCACCCACCTACGCCGCTGCGGCTACTTCGCGCAGGCCGCCGGGGTCGTCGCGGGGAAGTTCACCAATGCCGGCGACTCCTCCGCCGACGCGATCCGCGCCGTCCTCGACGACCGCCTCGGCGACCTCGGCATCCCGGTTCTCGCGGACGCCAACCTCGGACACGGTGGCCACGTGCAGACCTGGCCGATCGGCGTTCCGGTCCGGCTGGACGCCGACAGCCACACCGTGACGTACGACGAGCCGCCGCTCAGCTGACGCCCGCGCGGATCCTCCGGGTCGGGGTCGAAGCGATTCTGGCGGAAGCGCCCCCAACCCCCAGATTCTCTCGCGTTCGATTGCTTGAGTCGTCGAAGCCGGGTGGCAAGACTCGGGCTCACTCCCACTGAGCCGAAGGCACGTGGCCGTCCACACCTGTGCATTCGCCGTATGGATGTGGTGTCTCGGCTGCTCGGCTCGGACGGGAGACCGGCACGGCCGGGCGGGTCCTGATCCCCGTCGATGACTCCTCGGTCGTGCCGGGTCCCCGTGCGGAGCAACGACGCTCGGCACGCTGGTGTGTCCGGCCTGTGACAGACCAGATGGCGGGGGCTCCCGGATCCTTCAGAGCCTGACGTCCACCACCAGATCGGATGACGACCATGCTGTTCCCGAGAGCCGCTGCTCAGCGGGTCGCCACGGCGGAGGGGCGACGACCGTGTTGAAGCCCCTCCATCTCCAGACCCTGACGGTCGTCGTGCGCAGCGGCTCGTTCTCGCAGGCCGGTCGCGAGCTCGGGTACACGTCCTCGGCCGTCGCCCAGCAGATCGCCTCCTTGGAGCGTGAGCTGGGCCTGCCGCTGTTCGTCCGGGAGCCGCAGCGCATCCGGCCGACGGCTGCCGCGCTGGTCTTGGCCCAGCGTGGTCAGCACGCGCTCGACGTCCTGGAGTCCCTCGAGAACGAGACCCGGGCCGTGGCCTCGGGGCGCCTGGGCCGGATCACGATCGGGACCGCCCTGGACGCCGGGAGCGGCATCGTCGCCGACACCATGAGCGTCCTGCGCGAGGCCGGTCCGGGACTCGATGTCGAGCTGCAGGACGGCGCCGTGACCGAGGTGCTCGACCGGGTCCAGATCGGCGCCCTCGACATCGGGCTGGTCTACGACTACGCGTGCGCGCCTCGAGAGCTGTCCCCGAGCCTGCACGTGATCCGCCTGGACGAGGCGCCGCTGCGCCTGGTCACGCCGTACGGCGTGCCCTGCCCGGCCCAGCTCGGGGAGCTGGCCGACCGCGAGTGGTTCGTGGGCCTGGACCAGCCCGACGGCGAGAAGGCGCTCCGGATGCTCTGTCGCGGCGCGGGCTTCCAGCCCCGGGTCCAGGTCTCCACGGCCAACCCCGAGCTGGTCTTCGGTCTCGTCGCGGCCGGCCTCGGCGTCGGTGTCGTCCCGACCCTGGCCTGGCCCGCTCCGGCCGGCGTCCACGTTCGCGTGCTGGCCGAGGAGGACGCCCGCCGGCGCACGGTCGCGGTCTACCAGCGCCGCCTCGGCAACCGCCAGGCGGTGCGTGCCGTCCTCAAGGCGGCCCGGCAGGCTGTGCTCCGACCCGAGGCTGAGACGGCCTGACCGGATGCCCCGTCACCACATCGCAGCAAGGCGTCCTGGCCGGCCCGGACGCCAGACGGTCGCCGCTCTCGCTGCCTCGATCACCCTGATGATCAGCGTCGCGGTCACGGTCGTGACCCTGCCGTGGGTCGACGCGTCGACAGCGAGCGTCCCCCGTCCTTCCGCGCTCGCCGTTCGTGGCCACCGACAGCCGGTGCTGGAGCTCGGTCGGACCGGGACGGTGCGGTTCCTGGCCGATCTCGACGGCTACCTCACCCCGCGCAGCGACAGGTCGCCACGACAGGTGACGCTGGCCTACGTCCGTGCCCACAGGACGCTCCTGGGCTTGACCAGCGCCGATCTGAAGACGTTCCGCCTCCATCGCCGTTACCGCGACGTGGCCGGGATCGACCACCTCTTCTTCACCCAGCGCGTCCACGGTCGCGTGCTCGCGCGACACGGGCTCACGGCCGCGGTGACCAGCTCGGGCCACCTGCTCACCCTGGGCGGGACGCCCGTCAGCGGCGCCGGGCAGGCACGACTCCTCCGGACGTCGCCCCACGCCGTCTCCTCGCGGGCGCAGGCCCTGGCGAGGGCCGGTGCCCCGGTGACCGCGGAGCCGGGCCCCCAGGACACGGCGCGTCGGGTGCTCTTCGAGTCGAACGGCGTACTGCGACCCGCGTGGGAGACCGTGACCCTCTCGGTGCCGACGCCCGCCACCACGATCGTCGACGCGGTCACCGGACGGGTGCTCCAGCGCATCCCGCTCACCCACGACGAGCACAGCAGGCGCCACGACAGCACCGCGCGGGCCTTCCCGTTCTTCCCCGGTGCGCGCCGCGGTGGCCGGCAGGTCACCGTCGACCTCACCCGGCTCGGCTGGCTCGGGAGACGCGCGACGATCCTGTCCGGCAACAACGCGCACGCCTTCTCCGACGTCGACGGCAACGGCCGCGCGAGCCGAGCCGAGGAGGTCCACCCGCGGCACGGGCAGGCGTGGGACTACCGGCTGTCGCCGTTCCATCCGCGTTCCGCCCAGGAGTTCTGCGGTCAGCCCTACCCCTGCTCGTGGAACCCCAACCGGCCCTACTCATGGCGACGTAACCGCGCCCAGGCCACGACGCAGGCCTTCTACCTCGTCAACCGGTTCCACGACCACCTCGCCCGACGCCCGATCGGATTCGGCGAGGACGCGGGGAACTTCCAGCGGTTCGACCACGTCGGGCGAGGCGTCGAGGGCGACCCGGTCGAGGTGCGGATCGACACCGGCGCGGACACCGGGCGCGGGCGACTCCGGGGTCTCCCCGACGAGGAGCACGTCGACGACGCCTACATGGTGACGCCGCCGGACGGAACCTCACCCACCATGCACCTGTTCTTGAACCACCGCCCGTTCCACGGCTACCCGCGCGCCGACCCCTGGTCGCCGACCAACACCGCCGACGCGGCGGACACCGTCTTCCACGAGTACACCCACGGCCTCTCCGGACGGCTGGTGGTCGACGTCCGGGGACGCGGGACGCTCGATCCGGTCCAAGGTGACTCGATGGGCGAGGCGTGGAGCGACTGGTACGCGCTGGACTACCTCGTCGATCGGCACCTCCAGCGTGACCGACCAGGTCTCGCCGACGTGCGCATGGGTCGGTACGAAGGCGCGGGCATGCTCGAGGACCGGACCGAGCCGATCGACTGCCGCGTCGGGCAGGCCACCACCTCGTGCACCGGCGGCGACTCGGGGCACGGCGGTGGTTACACCTACGCCGACTTCGGCCACGTGGTGGGCGAGCCCGAGGTCCATGCCGACGGCGAGATCTGGGGTCAGACGCTCTGGGACCTCCGCGACCGACTCGGATCCCGCCGCTCGGAGATGCTGGTGACGCGCGCGATGGAGCTGGCGCCGTACGACCCGTCGTTCCTCGACATGCGCGACGCGATCCTCGTGGCCGACACCGCGGTCTACCACGGAGGCGACCACACCGCGATCTGGCAGGTGTTCGCCATTCGCGGCATGGGCTGGGATGCCGACACCGACGGCGCCGCCGACACCCACCCGACGGCGGGGTTCGCGGTGCCTCCGGGGATGGGGACCGGTGACTGAGAGGCGAGTGTCTCGTCGTGGCCTGGTCGCGAGCGCAGCCTGGGCGGTACCGGTCGTCTCGGTGGCCGCGGCCGCCCCGGCGTACTCAGCGGTCTCCGGCTCCGGCGGCGGCCGGCTGGAGGTCTCGGGCCAGTACTTCGTCCATCCCTGGGACGACGGCACCTGCTGCTTCGTGCCGCAGGTGGTCGTCCACAATCCGGGGGCCGAGCGAGCGGAGAGCGTGGTCGTCACCTTCGGCTTTCCCTCCCGCGACTTCACCCTGGTCCCTCATCCCTTCGACCCGGATGACCCTCTGCCCGATCTGACGAGGTTGGACAACGTGGGGTTTCCCGGCTACTCCGGGATGTCGATGCGCCTCCAGGCCACCGACACCGGCGCGGCGTGGGAGCTGACCTCGGACAGACCGCTGGAGGGGGACGCCACCCTGGTCGTGGGCAGCCTGGAGGCCTATCCACCGCCAGGGCTGCTCGCCGGCATCGACTGGGCGACTGCCACGCCCGCCGACCAGTACCCGGTCGACGTGAGTGCGATCTCGGAGAGCGGTGTGGCGCTTGTGACGTCGGCGTTCCTCGTCCGGGTCGACGATGCGCTCTGACCACGCGAGCTCCAGAGCCACAGGTTCGGTTGCCGGACCACGCGCTACCCCCAGATGCTCGCTGTCTCGGGCCCTACGTCGCGGGCGATCTGCTGACTACGGTGATGTGGAGGCGCTCGGGCCCCGAGTGCACGCCCGCGGAAGGATCTGCATGCACCCGGCGAAGGGCCCGGCCCGACAGCACCCGGACGGCCTCGACCGGCCGTCTCGACGAGGTGTAGTCCGCTCGGCCGCCTGGGCCGTGCCTGCCGTATCCCTCGCGACCGCAGCCCCGGCGCATGCGGCCACGTCGACCGGCGGTCTGAGACTGCTCGTCAACGCGACGTACAGCTGGATGGCGCTGCCCACCCGAACGTCGTACTCCGTGGTGGTGCCGGCGATCAACATCGCGAACCCGACGAGCGTGGCGTCCGGGCAGGTGGTCGTGACCCTTCACTTCCCCATATCGGATTTCACGGGCATCTTCGCCGGGCCACACGGTGAGCCACCTCTTCCTGGCTACTTCAACACCGGGTCCCTTCAGCCCTGGAGCCGGGTTCCGCTCGGGTTGCCGAAGACGGGTGACACCGAGGTCCTGGTGGCCTACACCAACGGGGCTCTGGGCATCGGTGCGGGGCAGACCGGGACTCTCGGGGGACCGGCCGGCCCGAACGCCTACGGCGTCATCTTCGCCAACCCGCCCCTCGCCGACGTCCTCATGAGTGTCCATGCCTCCGCCACCGGGTTCGTCGACGCGGCGGGCGTGATGACCCCCTCGACGCCATGACCGAGTCTGCGCCTTGCGCGTCTCGCCGGGCTCTCGTTCGCGGCGCCGCCCACGCTGCCTGGGCTGTGCCTGCCGTATCCCTCGCGACCGCAGCCCCGGCGCATGCGGCCACGTCGACCGGCGGTCTGAGACTGCTCGTCAATGCGACGTACCAGTGGACCGTGGTCGAGAGCAGCATCCCGTGGTACGGAATGGTGCCCACGATCACGATCGAGAACCTCACGAGCGTGCCATCCGGGCAAGTCATCCTCACGCTCTACTTCCCCGTCGCGACGTTCCACGGCGACGGGCCCAGGAGTTCGAGGAAGGCGCCGATGAGCATCTCCACGCACGGCAACCTGTCGGCCGGTTCTTGGTCGAACGTGGCGCTGCAGTTGCCGAAGGTGGGCGACACCGAAGTGCTGATGCAGTACTCCTGCCGGTCGCCGGGCATCGGCGCCGGCCAGAGTTCCACCTTCGGGAACCCGACCGGTGCCAACGCCTACGGGCTCGTGTTCACCAACCAGCCCGATACTGACGTGGCGATGAGCGTCCACGCCTCCGCCTCAGGTTTCGTCGACACGGCGGGCGTGATGACCCGCCTGAGGCCATGACCGAGTCTGCTCCCGGGGCATCTCGCCGGGCCCTCGTGCGCGGCGCCGCCCACGCCGCCTGGGCCGTGCCTGCCGTGTCCCTGGCGACCGCCGCTCCGGCCCACGCGGCCACCTCGAACGGCGGGGCTGGGCTGACCTACACCGCGCAGTGGTGGGTCTTTCCCCTGTCCAAGAAGTACGTCGTGATTCCGGCCCTCCAGATCACCAACCCGGGATCGGTGCGGACCATCGACGTCCCCGTGGTGACCATGAACTTCCCGGTGAACGACTTCTGGGGCATCGTCCCGATGCAGGTGGGACCGCCCTGGCCGGCGTACGCCAACATCTCGGGGTTCTACCCGTGGATCATCTCGACCATCTCCCCGGCCCCCGGGGACTCGGTGATCAAGGTCCGAGCCACGTGGGACATCTCTCTGGCCGCGGGTCAAACCGTGACCCTCGGCTCCGTGGGGTGGATGACCAGCCCGCCCGGGATCGTCTGGGCAAACAACCCGACGGTGCCGGGGATCTCCTTCACCATCGACATGGCCAAGAGCCCGACCATCACCGGCGTGATGCAGCGGGTGGGTCAGCCTCCACACTGAGCGAGAGGCGACGCTTTCCGTGGTGCGTGACACGTCCGCTGGCACGATCGGGTTCAATGGGCTCTGCTGCCCGCCCCTCGAGTGTCTCGGACGCGCCCCAGGAGAGACTGCATGTCGATGCCGCCCTACGGCATCAAGCCAGGCCGCCGCAAGGCTGGGCCGCACCGCTGTGAGTCGATGCTGCACGCCCTCGGGTGGACGCTCCTGTCGGGGGTGGTCCCGGGATCGGGGTTCCTGCACGGGCGGCGACAGCGCCTCGGGATCGCGGTCCTGGTGGTCGCGGTCGTGGGCGTGGCCTGGGCGGCGCTGGCCGCGCCGCACACGGTGCAGCAGGCGCTCGACCTCGCGGTCGACCCGTCCCGCCTGACCCGAGACGCCATCCTCACCGCCGTCTGGGTGGCCTGCTGGGCGGCGGTCGTGGTGGCGACGTTCGTCATGCTGCGGCCCCGTCCGACCGACCCGCGGTGGCACCTGGTCGGCGGCAGCGCCTTCGTCGGAGCGCTCTGCCTGGTCGTGATCGCGCCGGTCGGGCTGGTCGTGCGCGACGCGTTCGCGCAGGTGCACGTCGTCAACGCGGTCTTCACCCACAACCGAGGCGCGACCACACCTGCGGTGAAGAAGGAGGACCCGTGGCACGGTCGAACCCGGGTGAACATCCTGCTGCTCGGCGGGGACTCGGGGCCGGACCGCGAGGGCACCCGCACCGACACCATGATGCTGGCCTCGCTCGACACCCGGACCGGACGCACGGTCACCTTCGGGCTGCCGCGGAACCTCGCCGACGTCCCGTTCCCGGACGGGAGCCCGCTGCACGCGCTGTACCCCGACGGCTTCACCGGTCCCGGCGATCCGGGCAGCTGGATGCTCAACGCCGTCTACCGCGAGATCCCGATCCTGCACCCGCACGTGCTCGGCAAGTCGGCGGACGAGGGCGCCGACGCGATCAAGGAGGCCGTCTCGGGCGCCACCGGCCTCCCCGTGGACTACTACGTCCTCATCGACTTCACGGGATTCCGGCAGCTGGTCGACGCCATGGGCGGGATCACGGTCAACGTGAACGTCCCGGTGGCCATCAACGGGCAGACCGACGCCGGCATCCCCCCGACGGGGTACATCCAGCCCGGCCCGGACCAGCATCTCGACGGCTTCCACGCGCTCTGGTACGCCCGCGGTCGCTACGGCGCCGACGACTACCAGCGGATGTCGCGCCAGCGGTGCGTGGTCAACGCGATCATCGACCAGGCCAACCCGGTCAACATGCTCCGCCGCTACCAGGCCCTGGCCTCCGCGGGGAGCAAGGTGGTCAAGACCGACATCCCCAAGGAGCTGCTGCCGGCCTTCGTGGCGCTGGCGCTGAAGGCCAAGGACCACCGCGCGAAGTCGGTCCTGTTCCGGCTCAGCGACCAGTTCAACCCGAACTCCCCGGACTTCGACTACATGCACCAGGTCGTGCAGAAGGCACTGGCCGCGCCCACCGGACGCCACCGTCACCACGCGTCCAACGGCACGCAGGACGACACCGACGCCTGCGCCTACCACCCCGGCCAGTCGTACTGATCGGCCTACACTCCGCTCATGGCGAGCGCGCCTCCGTCGCAGTCGGCGTCCGCCGTACGCCTGGCGGAGCTGCTCGCCGTGCTCTCCCTCGGGGCCGATCTCGGCATGGGCCAGCCGATGGAGCACGCGATGCGGCAGTGCCTGATCGCCTCGCGCCTGGGAGAGGAGGTCGGCCTGAGCGGCGAGCAGCGCAGCGACCTGTACTTCGGCTCGCTGATCGCCTGGGTCGGCTGTCACGTGGACGCCTACGAGCAGGCCAAGTGGTTCGGTGACGATCTCGCGCTGAAGGACGGCTTCCGGCACCGCGACCTGTCCGGGATCGGCCCGGCGATGGCGATGACGCTGGAGCACCTCGGTCACGGACGCCCCCTGGGTGAGCGGGCGCGGACCGCGGTCGCGTTCGCCGGGCAGGGCCGTCGCGACGTCGGGACGATGCTCGCCAACCACTGGTACGCCGCGGACCAGCTCGCGGAGGCGGTCGGGCTCGCCGACGGAGTGCGGACCACCGTGCGGCAGACGTTCGAGCGCTGGGACGGCAAGGGCGCCCCGTACGGCGCCCGCGGCGAGGAGATCTGCCTGGCCTCACGGATCGTCAACCTCGCCGACGTGCTCGAGGTCTACCACCGCACGGAGGGCACGCTGCGGGCGGTCGAGGTGGCTCGGCAGCGGTCCGGCACGCAGTTCGACCCCGAGCTCGTCGGCGTCGTCGAACGCGGGGCCGACCAGCTCCTCGCCGACCTCGACCGCGCGACGACGTGGGACGACGTGATCGGACGGGAGCCGGGTCTGGCCCGCGTGCTCACCGACGGTGAGCTCGACCTGGTGCTCGAGGCGTTCGCCGACTTCATCGACGTCAAGTCGCCCTACACCTTGGGCCACTCGCGCGGGGTCGCGGAGCTGGCGACCAGCGCCGGCGCCCTCACGGGGCTGGCCGTCGACGAGGCGCGGCGGCTCCGGCACGCGGCGCTGCTGCACGACCTGGGGCGGCTGGGCGTGTCCAACGCCGTGTGGGACAAGCAGGGGGCGCTCACGGCCTCGGAGAGCGAGCGGGTGCGCCTGCACCCCTACCTCACCGAGCGCATGCTCGCCTCGTGCCCGGGCCTGGCGGCGGCCGGGAGCATCGCGGTCCAGCACCACGAGCGCCTCGACGGGACGGGCTACCCACGCGGCCTGCACGGTGACGCGCTGACGCCGTCCGGACGGATCCTGGCCGTGGCGGACGCCTACCACGCCAAGCTCGAGCCGCGTCCGCACCGGTCCGCCCTCTCCGGCGCGGAGGCCGGTGCGTGGCTACGGAGCGAGGTGCGCGCCGGTCGCTTCGACGGCGCGGCCGCCGACGCCGTGCTGACCGCGGCCGGGCACGCCGTACGACGGCGCAAGGACTGGCCGGCCGGGCTCACGACCCGCGAGGTGGAGGTGCTGCGCCTGCTGGCGCGGGGAATGTCCAACCGGCAGATCGCCGAGCGGCTCACGATCTCCCGCCGGACCGTGGACAACCACGTCGACCACGTCTACTCCAAGCTCGGCGTCTCCAACCGCGCCAGGGCAAGCCTGCTCGCGGTCCGGTACGGGCTGATGTCGGTGACGGAGGACGTCGATTCGACGACACGCACTTAATATTGCGATAACACTCTCTTATCAACTCCGCGTGTGATGCCATGAGGCTGGGTGCGCGGTACGAAGGAGAGTCGGATGTCGGGGATGCGAGTGTCCGGGCGAGTGGCGGCGGGTGTCGCGGCCGGGGTGGTCTGCGCGGGAGCGGCGGTCGTCTCAGCAGGTTCGGCTCTGGCTGATCCCGGGCCCTACACGGTGGACTTCACGACGGCCGGACCGCAGACGTGGCAGGTCCCGGCGGGCGTCACGAGCATCGACGTCACCGTCGACGGCGCGCAGGGCGGACCGCTGTCGGGTGCGCCGCTCCTGGGTCTCGGCGGCAAGGGGGCGTCCGTGGTCGCGACCCTCGCGGTGACCCCGGGCGAGACCCTCGACCTCAACGTCGGCGGTGCCGGCGGCTGGCCGGCCGGCGGCATCGGAGGCGGCGGCGACGGCGGCACGAACTCCACGAACGCCGCCTTCAGTGGCGGTGGCGGCGGCGGTGCCTCGAGCATCTCGCGGGAGACCGGCGGTACCACGCTCGTGGTGGCCGGTGGTGGCGGTGGCGCCGCACAGCTGCTGGTCAACGGCGGCGCCGGCGACACGATCGGCGGCGGGACCGGCACCCTGGGCACCGGAGGGCCGGGCGGCGCGGCCACGACGACCACCGCGGGAGCGGCGGGGACGGCCGGCTCCTGGGCGGCGATCACGGGATGCCTGGCCGGCGCCGACGGGACCGCCGGCACGGCGGGTGACGTGGGGCAGGGCGGCGACGGGGCGGCCACCTCGGGCCTGTTGACCTACGGCGGCGGCGGTGGCGGTGGTGGCTACGAAGGCGGCGGCGGCGGTGGCGCCGGGGCGACCTGCGTCGGCGGACTCGTCGGGGTCAGCTCCGGCGGGGGCGGCGGCGGAGCCAGCTACGTCGCGCCGGTGGCCACCGGCGTCACGCTGACCGACGGTGCCGTCACGGGAGCCGGCTCGGTCGAGATCCGGTACGCCGACACGGTCGCCCCGGTCGCCGACCCGATGCTCACTCCGCAGGCGGACGGGCACGGCTGGTGGCGGGCCGCCAGCGTCGCGGTCGCCTGGAACTGGAGCGACCAGCTGTCCGGCGTCGACACGTCGGCCTGCACGAGCTCGAGCTCGGTCAGCGACCCGGGGGTGACCACCGAACTGGTGACGTGCTCGGACGAGGCCGGCAACGTCGGGCACGCGTCGGTCCAGGTCCGGATCGACCGCGCCAGGCCGAAGGTGGACCTGAAGAGGCCGAAGAAGGCGACGTACCACCGGGGCGCGCGGGTCGTGGCGAGGTACTCCTGCCGGGACGCCCTGTCAGGGGTCGCCTCGTGCGTGGGCTCGGTCCGCAACGGCAAGCCGGTCAACACCCACAAGCTCGGCAAGCACACGTTCACCGTGACGGCGCGGGACCTGGCCGGCAACCGGACCACGAGGAAGGTGACCTACCGGGTCGTCCGCTGACCGACCTCAGGTGATCGAGACGCGGGGGTCCAAGAACCCGTAGACGATGTCGACGACCAGGTTCGCGACCACGATCAGGACCGCACCGATCAGCACGGTGCAGCTGATGACGTTGACGTCGATCGGCGTGGTGAGGGCCTGCAGCCCCCAGTGGCCGATGCCGTCGATGCCGAAGATCTGCTCGATGAAGATCGTGCCCGACAGCAGCGTGGCGAAGTCGAGCCCGAAGATCGTCACCACCGGGACGATGGCCGCCCGCAGGGCATGGCGGAACAGGACGCGGCGAACCGAGACCCCCTTGGCCTGGGCGGTGCGGATGTAGTCCTCGCCGAGGGTCTCCACCATCTGGCCGCGCGTGAACCGCGCATAGTCGGTCAGGTTGGTCACGCCCAGCACCAGCCAGGGGAGCATCATCCAGGCGACGGTCTTGGCCGGGTTCTGCGTGATCGGGTAGTAGCCGACGTTGGGGAAGATCTGCCAGCGGAGCGAGAAGAAGATCCAGGCCATCAAGATGATCACGTAGTCGGGGATCGACGACCACACCAGCGTTCCGCCCACGAGGAACCGGTCCAGGGCGGTGCCCCGCCACCGGGCGGCGAGGGCGCCGAGGAGCACGCCGAAGACGAGGTACAGGGTGGCGCCGCCCACGGCGACCGTGATCGTCGCCGGGTACTTCTGCTTGAGGTCGTTCCAGATCGGCTCGTCGGTCGTGATCGAGATGCCGAGGCACGGTGCCGGGCACTTGTAGTACTTGCCGTCGGCGTAGACCCGGTCTCGGCCCAGGAACAGGCCTCTGGCCCAGATGGCGTAGTTGGTGACGACCGGCTTGTCGAGGCCCATCTGGTGCTTGATGGCGTTCAGCTTGAGCGTCGTGCACTTGCCCTGGGCGAGCTGCTCGCAGTAGTTCTCGGCGGGGCTGTCGCCCAGTCCCTTGAAGAACAGCACGAACACGAACATCGACGTGAGCACGACGACCAGGGTCGAGCTGACGACCCGTCGCGCGATGAACCCCGCCACGCCCACCTCCTCGGGCCGCGCACCGCCCCTGCGGCTGAGCCCGCGCCAGGGTACGGCCTCGACGCAAGTCGTGCCTGGGCGTCGACCCGAATATGCGGCTGTGGGAAAGAGGTGGTGAATTCGCCCGCGAATTCTTTCGGTATTCGGAAATGAGCCGAGGGCGGGGCCCGACGAATGTCGCGCCCCGCCCTCGGCGAGTGGTGCTATCGGTGCAGATCTCGCACCGGATGGGTCACTGGCTGACCCACATGTCCTTCCAGGTCGGCATGCCGACCGTGTTGTCGTCGTACATGCCCATGATCTTCGACCCGTGCGCCTCGGCGATGCCGGTGTAGTAGGTCGTGAACAGCGGGAAGTACTTCGTGGCGATCATCTTGTCGAGGTCGTTCCAGGCGGCTGCCTGGTCGGCCAACGGCATCTTCTGGATGGCATCCATCCTCTGGTCGACCTTCTTGTTGCTGAAGGCGGCGTAGTTCGACCCGAAGGAGTGGGTCTGGTCCGGGTCGGTGGACCCGAGGACCGGCGGCATCCACGTCGAGCCCGACGGCCAGTCGGAGCACCAGCCCGCGGAGCGGACGTTGATGTCCTCGTTGGTGTTGTCGCGGGCTGCCGCGTAGTTCGCCGTCGTGGTCGGGACCGGGGTGGCCTTGAAGCCGGCCTCCGTCAGACCCTTCACGATCGCGTTCTTCACCTGGACGTTGACCTGGTCGTCGGTGCGGAACAGGAACTTGATCTCGTAGCCGAGGGCGTTGGCCGACTTCAGCAGTGCCTTGGCCTTGGCCGCGTCGGTGTCGAAGCCCTGACGGTTGGTCACGTTGTACTCGGTGCGACCGGGGACGCCCGGAGGCATCAGGTTCGTCGACGGGATGGCCGTGACACCCGGGATCAGTCCGGACGCGAGGATCACGTTCTTGTAGGGGTAGGCCCACGAGAGAGCCTCACGCACCTTCTTGTTCGTGATCTTCCGGTTGTCCGGAGCCCAGTAGTACGTGCACGGCGAGCCACCGAGCGTGAGTCGGCTCGGGTCCTTCTGCTGCAGCTGGCTGTAGTCCTGGGACAGCAGGTTGTCGTAGGTGAGCGTGGTCTGGCCCGGGCCGCTGTCGGCGAGCATGATCTGGTCGATCTTCTCCGACTGCTGCTGGAGCTTGAAGTCGTAGCCGTCGGGGTACTGCGTGCGCGCCGGGTCGGTGGCCGCGTTCCAGTACGGGTTCTTCTTCAAGACGAGCTCCTTCTGCGGAAGGAACTTCTCGATCATGTAGGGACCGGTCGACCACGGGTTGTTCTTGTAGGTCTTCGGGTCGCTCACCTTGCCCGACGGCACGGGACCGTTGGCCGGGAAGGTGCCCCAGTACGGCATGTCCGGGAACGGCTTGGCCATGGTGATGGTGATGGTGTTGCCGTTGACCTTGATGCCCTTGAACTTCGAGCCGGGGTCGGTGTACATGCCCTTGTAGCTCGAGCCGCCCTTGTAGTAGACGTTCGAGTAGTACTGGCACGGGCCGGTCGGGAACGTCGCGGCGTCCATGCACCGCGTCATCCCGAAGGCGACGTCCTTGGCGGTCGACCGGCTGGCCGTTCTCGCCCCACTTGACGCCCGAGCGGATCGTGAAGGTCCACTTCGTGTAGTTGTCGTTGTGGTGGCCGAGGTCGGTGGCCAGGTCGGGCACCAGCACCATGTTGTGGGTCGTGGGGTCGTACTTGTACTGCGTGAGCGAGCGCCCGATCAGACCCGAGAAGATCGAGGACGTGTCGGTGTAGTAGATCTCGCTGGGGTCGATCGTCGTGGTCAGGCCCGTCAGGGTCAGCACGGTGACGGTGCCGCCCTTCTGGGCGCCGGAGATCGTCACCGGGCCCTTCGCGTTCGGATCCGCGGCGTTGCCGGTGTCACCTCCCTTGAACGTCGGGTTCGCACCCGGGCTACCCGAGTTGCCGCCGCTCCCGCCGCACGCGGCGAGGGCGAGAAGCCCCACCGAGGACAGGGCGACCAACGGAGTCTTCAGTCTCATGTACCGAGCCTTTCGCTGACAGATGGCCGAGGCGGTGCCTCGCCGAGGAGGTGCAGCGGGACCTGAGCGCGCGGTGGCGCGGGCATGGCCCCGTGTGCAAGGAAACCTCGGAATAATCGCCGTCGCGTCTCGGGCGGATAACGATCGGATACCGACTGAGAAATGTCACGGTAATATCACGATAAAGTGACGGAGAAGTCACGGAAAGATCACGATCAATATCCGGTCACAATTCGATTTCGGGCAGGTCACGATCGGGAGCCGGGTCCGCTCAGGAGTGCACAGCCCGGAGGCGCAGCCGGAACGTCGGGTGCGCGGCGGTCGGCGTCCCGTGGCAGGAGAAGTCGCCACCGGTGTGGCAGTGGAACCTCGTGGACGTGTTGGCCAGGGTCACCGTGACCTGTCGGGTCGTGGCCCGGCCGAAGGGGACGCCCACCTGGCCCCTGCCGTCCCGACTCAGGGGAACCTGGGTGCTCGTGAGCCGGTGCTGACGGGCCACGAGCACGACCACCGCAGGCATCGTCGACCGGGCTGGTCCGTCCACCTGGACCCGCAGGCGCCACGACCTGCCCGTCAGGTCGGTCCCGGGCACGGCGCGCAGGTTGACCGAGGCCAGGTGTTTGACCCGGTAGGACGCCCACGAGGTGCCGGGTGTCGAGCGGTCCAGCGTCACGGTCCTCGCCACCCCCGCCGTCGGGAAGTGCGCGCCCTCGGCGTAGGTCTGAGCCGGCACGGTGTTGCCGCTGGCGTAGCTGCCGAAGATCGAGGTCATGCCCCCGTGCCGGTGCAGCGCCGACCGGATCGCGGCGGCGGAGTACTCGCGACCGCCGCCCGCGAACGTCGCGTCGTGCTTCCAGATCGACTTCACGACGCCCCGGCCGTAGCGCTCACTGAGGTACTCGAAGAACGCCCAGTTGCCGTACTCCTCGAAGCTCGTGGTGCTGTAGGTGTCCAGCGGGGTCCCCGGGTGCGCGAGCTGGCTCCACGGGAGGTACTGCCGGTTGTCGTTGCTCGCGTCGTCGTACTGCTCCTCCATCCACGTCGCGGTCGACTCCATGAGCCACCGATCGGCGTCGGCGTCGTAGGCGTCCTGGATGGCGTGGAAGAACTCGTGAGCCGCGGTGACCCGAGCCAGCTGCATCGGGTTCTCGTGGTACTGGCTGCGCGCGAAGTCGTTGTCGAGCAGCAGGTAGGAGGAGAAGAGGTGCTTGTCGTCCGGGGACCGCTTCTCGGCCACGGTCAGGCCGTAGAGCCCCTGGTGGTACAGCTCCTTGAGGTAGACGTCGAACCTGCCCGAGCCGCCGCCTCCTCGGGAGCCGTCGGAGATCGGGCGGTGGTAGCCCAGCTCACCGACCTCGAAGTCCCAGATCTTGTTCATCATCCGCAGCATCCGGTCGACCCACGTCCGGCTGGGAGCCCGGTCGCGGGTCGTCGTCACCCAGTGCAGGCAGATGTGACCGGCGCACGCCCGCTTGGCCTTGGTGCGGTAGGCCTCGCCGTAGGGGTCGGGGTCGTCGGTCGGCCGGGCCAGGATCCGCACCGCCCGGCGGTGCTCGGCGGGGGAGAGGGCGGGCATCGACTGCCGGAGGTCCAGCAGTGCCATGGAGCCGTCCGCACGTGGCTCGCGTCCGGCGAGGACCTGCTGCGCCTCGTGCAGCGCCCGGCTCGCTCGGACACCCGCCGAGCCGGCCCCGGCTGAAGGGGCACCGGCCGAAGGGGCTCCGGCGGAAGGGGTGCCGGCGCCTGAGACGAGGAGGGCAGTGACGGTCAGGACCGTGCATCCGGTCAGGGCGGCGAGACGACGCATGGAGCCAGTCTCGCTGCTCATCCGGTGGAGGAGATCTTCTCGATCAGCGCGGTGGTCGAGATCGCCGGTGTCCGGGGGAGGTAGACCACCTCGCAGATGTCGGAGAACTCGTCGAACCTGCCCCGCCAGTCGTCGCCCATCACCAGCACGTCGGCGGCGTACCGCTCGATGTACTCCCGCTTGAGCTCCAGGCTCTCCTCGACGAACACCTCGTCGACCATGCGCAGTGCGGCCACGATCTCGATCCGCTCACCCTCGCTGAAGACCGGCTCCCGGCCCTTCTTGCGCAGGTTGAGCGCGTCGGCCGAGACGCCGACGACCAAGCGGTCCCCGAGGTCCGCGGCCCGCTGGAGCACCCGCAGGTGACCGACGTGGAACACGTCGAACGTGCCGAAGGTGATGACGGTGCGCGGCATGGGGCGCATTCTGGCATCTCGCCGTCAGGGACAATCGAGCAGTGACCACGACCACCTCGCCGCCTCGGCCCGAGCCGATCGCGATGGTCACGGCCGATCCGGCCGCCGACGAGCGGCGCCGGCGTGGTCTGCGCAGGATGCGCACGCTGGCGCTCGGACTCCTGCTCCTCGCCGCGGCGGTCTACCTGCTCACGCTCGACCACGGCGGCTTCCTGGGCTACGTCAACGCGGGCGCGGAGGCGTCGATGGTGGGCGCGATCGCGGACTGGTTCGCGGTCACGGCGCTCTTCCGGCACCCGCTCGGGCTGCCAGTCCCGCACACCGCGCTGATTCCCCGACGCAAGGACGAGCTGGGTCGGGGACTCCAGGAGTTCGTGGGCGAGAACTTCCTGCAAGAGGGCATCATCCGCGACCGCGTCGCCGCTGCGGCCGTCTCGGCGCGGGTGGGCGCCTGGCTCGCCGATCCCGCGCACGTACGCCGGGTGGTCGACGAGGTCGCGGAGGTCGCCGTGATCGGCCTGGGCAAGGTGCGCGACGAGCACGTGAGCGACCTGGTCACCGAGGCGCTGGTCCCGCGCTTCCGCGAGGAGCCCCTAGCGGCGCTGGCGGGCGAGCTCCTGGCCGAGGCGCTGCGCGACGGGATGCACCACGGGGTGCTCGACCTGGCCCTGGACGAGCTGCACGGGTGGCTCCTGGAGCATCCGGAGACAGTCGCGGAGGTCCTCGAGCAGCGGGCGCCGTGGTGGGCACCGGACCGGCTCAACCACGCGGTCACCCGGCGCGTGACCGGAGAGCTGGTCACCTGGCTCGCCGAGATCCGCGCCGATCCGGGGCACCGGGCCCGGCAGGCCGTCGACTCGCTGCTCACCCAGCTCGCGGACGACCTCCGCCACGATCCGCAGACCCAGGAGCGGACCGAGCGGCTCAAGGAGCGGCTGCTGGACCAGCCGCAGGTGGTCGAGTCCGGCGTCGCCCTGTGGAACGCACTGCGCCGGGCGCTGCAGTCGTCGTTGAGCGACCCCGACGGCGCGGTCCGGGACCGCCTCGCCCGCGAGCTCACGGCGTTCGGCACGCGGCTGCGCGACGACGGCGGGCTCCGCGGCCGGATCGACGGCGCCGCGGCCGACGCGGCGGTCTTCGCCGTCGAGCGCTACGGCGCCGAGCTGACCGCGGTGATCACCCACACCGTGGAACGATGGGACGGCCGGGAGGCCTCCCGCCGGATCGAGCTGCACGTCGGTCGCGACCTGCAGTTCATCCGGATCAACGGCACGATCGTGGGAGGGCTGGTGGGGCTCGTGATCCATGCGGTGACGGTGGTGCTGAAGTGAGGCTTACATGAGGCTGCTCAGGTGAGGCCGAGATGAGGATGGTGCTGGGATGAGTGGCGACCAGGTCGTGAACCTGCAGGACGACTCGATCAAGCTCGGGCAGTTCCTCAAGCTGTCCGACCTGGTCGAGACCGGCGCCGACGCCAAGGGCCTGCTCGCCCGCGGTCTGGTGCGGGTCAACGGCGACGTCGAGACCCGGCGGGGTCGTCAGCTGACGACCGGCGACGTCGTGGAGTGCGCCGGCCGGCGCGTCGTCGTCGGCTGACACGACTGTGCGGTACGTCGGTGCCACCAGGTGACACCCACGTACCGCACTGATCAGCCTGGGGTGGTTTCGACCTCCTCAACCACCGAGGAGGGATCAGCAGCAGCCGCAGCTGCAGCCAGACGTGCACTGACAGTCGGGACCGCAGGGGCAGTCGTGCTGTTCGTCGGCCATGCCGCTCACCTCCTTCCGGCAGGCGCACCAGGTGGTCTCGGGATCGGGGCTGGGGCACGCCCCGCTGGCGATGCCGGCGAGCATTTCGCGCATCTGGTCTCGCAGCGCCTCGAGCCGGCTGATCTCGGCGTCCACCTCCGCCAGGCGGCGGGTCAGGTGCTCCTCGGCCGGCTCGCACGGGCACTCGCCGGTGTCCCGGACCGCCAGGAGGTCACGGACGTCGGCGAGGGTGAGGCCCAGCCGCTGGGCGCCGCGGATGAACGTCAGGCGGTCGCGGGCGTCGTCGTCGTACTGCCGGTACCCGGCCGGGGTGCGACGCGGCTCCGGCAGGAGCCCTTCCTTCTCGTAGTAGCGCAGCGTGTCCGGGCTGCTGCCCACCGCCGCCGCCAGCTGGGAGACCGTGTACGTCGTGCTCACGCCGTCGACGGTAGACCTTGGAGTCGACTCCAAGGTCAAGGGCTGTCAGCAGATCGGGCTGTGCCCGGTCAGTCGACGGAGACCAGGTCGCAGACGAAGATCAGGGTCTCACCGGGCTTGATCACCGCTCCGGCTCCGCGGTCGCCGTACCCGAGGTGCGGCGGGATGACGAGCTGCCGGCGGCCACCGACCTTCATCCCCTGGACCCCGGTGTCCCACCCCTGGATGACCTGGCCGACACCCAGGCGGAAGGCGAGCGGCTCGCCGCGGTTGTACGACGCGTCGAACTCCTCGCCGGTCGAGTGCGCCACGCCGACGTAGTGCACGTGCACCGTCGAGCCGGCGGTCGCCTCGGGACCGTCGCCCTCGACGAGGTCGGTGACCTCCAGGTCGGTGGGCGGGGGGCCGTCGTAGAAGTCGATCTCGGGCTTCTCCATGGGTCCGACCTTACGGGGAGCGACCGGTCACGGATGTCGGTGGTCGCCCCTAGCGTCAGAGCATGGTGACCGGCACTCGTCCCCTCACGTCCTCGGTGGAGGAGCTCTCGTGGCTCGCGCGCCGGCAGGCGGTCCGCGCGCTGGCCGCGTGGCAGCCGGTGGACCACGACGAGCTGCTCTCCGCCTGTGACGGTGGTGTGCTCGTGGTCCGGCTCGAGCGGGGCCTGGAGCCGGCCGCCTCGTCCTCGTGGGCCGACCGCGCCGGCGCGGTCTGCCGACAGCCCTACCTCGGCTTCGCGGCCTGGGTCCGGGTGCGCTCCCTCCTGGACCGCGCCGGGCGCCTCGCGTGCGTGGTCACCGTGTCGGGGTATCCCGTCCTCCTCGGCGACCTGGTCGGGCTCGGGGCCCGGCTCGGCGACCAGGTCCGGATCGAGCTCGAGCCGCCGGGGGAGTGGGCGGACGTTCTCCAGGGGCGCCGACTCGTGACGCCTCCGGGGCCGGCGTGGCAGGTGCTCGGCGGCCCTCGGCGTGCTGGGTGCGCAGCGGCCAGGCCCGACGTCGGTGTGGCGGCCAACGCCGGGCGATCGACCACGTGGAGCCGCTGGGCCTAGCGGTCAGCCGGGCCGTCGACCGGATCGCCTAGGTCTGGTGCACGTAGCTGTCGAGCTGGTCGCGCTCGAACTGCAGCTGGTCGAGCGACGACTTCACCACGTCGCCGATGCTGATGATCCCGGTCAGGCGACCGCCGTCGACCACCGGCACGTGCCGGATCCGCCGCTCGGTCATCATGACGCGCAGGTCGTCCACGGGCGTGTCCGGCTCGCAGGTGCGCACCTCGCTGGTCATGATCGCGCCGACGGGGCCGTCGAGGACGCCCTCGTCGGCGTGCAGGCGGCGGACGACGTCGCGCTCGCTGACGATCCCGTCCACAGTCTCGCCACCCGCGCTGACCACGACGGCGCCGACGTTGTGCTCGGCCAGGACGGCGAGCAGGTCACGCACCGTCGCATCGGGTGGGATCGTGACGACGTGGTCGTCTGACTTGCCGGAGAGAACCTCGCTGATCCGCATGACCACTCCTCAGGGTTGGTCGAATCCGGGGTCGGTTCTCCCCGAGACTAGTCCTCTCCCCGGGTTCGCCGCGAGGCCAGATCGTGCACCGAGCCGGGTCCTCGGGGCGGCTCGTCCGGGTCGTGGTCGTCGTCGGGCAGCGATCCGAGGAACGACAGCACCGCGTCGTGCAGGTGCCCGTTGGTGGCCAGGGCGTTGCCTCCGAAGGGTCCCTCGGTGCCGTCCAGCGACGTGAACGCGCCCCCCGCCTCCCGCACGATGACGTCGAGCGCCGCCATGTCGTAGACCTGCAGCTCGGGCTCGGCGGCGATGTCGACGGCACCCTCCGCCACCATCATGTAGGACCAGAAGTCGCCGTAGGCGCGAGTGCGCCAGCAGCGCCGCATCAGCGACAGGAAGTCGTCGAGGCGGTCGCGTTCGTCCCAGCCGTGCAGCGACGAGTAGGACAGGGAGGCGTCCTCGAGCCGGCGTACGTCGGACACGGTGCAGCGGGTGGCCTTGAGCAGCGACCGTCCGGTCCAGCTGCCGTTGCCCGCGCTGGCCCACCAACGTCGGTTCAGCTGGGGTGCCGACACGACCGAGAGCACCACCTCGTCCTCGACGGCGAGGGCGACGAGGGTCGCCCAGACCGGCACGCCGCGCACGAAGTTCTTGGTCCCGTCGATCGGGTCGATGATCCACCGCCGCTGGCTGTGCCCCGAGCTGCCCTGCTCCTCACCGGTGACGGCGTCCCGGGAGCGCACTCGGGACAGCGTGCGTCGCAGCGACTCCTCGACGGCCTGGTCGGCATCGGTGACCGGCGTGAGGTCCGGCTTGCTCATCACGTGCAGGTCGAGCGCCTTGAACCGTGAGGTCGTGATCGAGTCCGCGTCGTCCGCGAGCACGTGTGCCAGCCGGAGGTCGTCGGTGTAGTCGGTCGCTGAGGGACCTGAGGACGCCATGGCGACAGGCTATTGCTCCGCGGCCCTCCGTCACGGGACCGAACGGCCCGCCCGTGTGTGCCGTATACCTAGGACATGGAGTTCAACGGTCTCCCGGTGCACCCCCTGATCGTCCACGTGGTCGTGGTGTTCGCCCCGCTGGCCGGGATCGGCGGCATCCTGTACGCCGTCGTCCCGCGGTGGCGGTGGCTCCTCCGGTGGCCACTCGTCGCGTCGGCGCTGATCGCGGCTGCGGCGGGGATCATCGCCGTCAAGTCGGGGCACGACCTGGAGAACCAGCGACACCTGCAGTCCCTGCCCGAGCTGGCCGTGCACGTGCACCGCGGGGAGATCCTGCGCTGGCTGCTGCTGGCGTTCCTCGTCCCGACCGCGCTGTCCGCCTGGCTGCTCGGCGGACCCTCACCCCTGGCGTCGGGTGCGGGTGGTCGCGAGGCCCGGGCGAAGGCCGTGGAGCTGGCCGTCTCGGCCCTGCTCGTCGTCGGGGCGATCGCCGTCCTGGTGAGCGTCTTCCTGACCGGGGACGCCGGAGCCCGCAGCGTGTGGGGCGGCTGACCCGAGCGGTCAGTACTCCGGCCCGGACCGGGCCTCCAGCAGTCTGCGGAAGGACTCCACCCGCTCCGGGTCGGCCTCGCCGCGCGCCACGGCCTCGTCCAGCCCGCACTCGGGCTCGTCGGCGGCGTGGGTGCAGCCGCGCGGGCAGTCCTCGGTCATCTCGTCGAGGTCCGGGAAGGCCTCGATCAGGTCCTCGGGCCGTACGTGGGCGAGTCCGAACGACCGGATCCCCGGGGTGTCGATGATCCGGCCCGCGTCGGAACCGGGCAGCGCCAGCATCACCGCCGAGGTGGAGGTGTGGCGGCCGCGCCCGGTCACCGCGTTCACGATCCCGATCTCCCGTCCCGCCTCGGGCACGAGGGCGTTGACGAGCGTCGACTTGCCGACGCCGCTGTGACCGATGAGCACGCTGGTGCGTCCGGCCAGCCGCTCGCGCACCTCCGACAGGTCACCACCGCGCTGGGTCACCACCCAGGGGACGCCCAGCGAACGATAGGTCGCGAGGAGGGTCTCGGGGTCGGCCAGATCGGCCTTGGTCAGGCACAGCAGCGGCTTCATCCTGGCGTCGAACGCCGCGACCAGGGCCCGGTCGATCAGCCGGGGCCGCGGCTCAGGATCCGCGAGGGCGGCGACGACGACCAGCTGGTCGGCGTTGGCCACCACCACGCGCTCGACGGGGTCGTCGTCGTCCGCCGTCCGGCGCAGCACGGTCGTCCGCTCACGGACCTCCACGACCCTGGCCAGGGCGCCCTCGTCACCGGAGACGTCGCCGACGACGCGGACCCGGTCCCCGACGACGACGCCCTTGCGACCCAGCGGCCGTGCCTTGACCGCCCAGACGGAGACGCCGTCGACCTCGAGGGTGAAGCGACCGCGGTCGACCGTGGTGACGATGCCGTCGACGGCGTCGTCGTAGGACGGGCGCTCCTTGGTGCGGGGGCGGGTACGGCGGCGCGGACGGTCGTAGTGCTCGACGTCGTGCTCGCCGTACCGTCCGCTCACGACGCCACCGGGCTGCTCACCGCGGCAGCGTACCGACAGCCTCAGCCCAGACGTGCCTTCGCGATCCTCGCCTCGGCCCGCGCCTGCCGGGCCAGCTGGCGCGTCTCGCGACGGACGTCGCGGGCGGCGCGTCGGGCCCGCCACGCCACGCCCGGCTTGCCCTCGGTGTCGACACCGGCGAGCAGCAGGCCACCGAGCATCGAGACGTTCTTGAAGAACTGGATCCGCTGCGCGTTGCGGGCGGCCTTGTCCTTCTCCTCCCAGAAGGGGTGTCCGGCGTACGTCGTGGGCACCAGCGAGGCCGCGAGAGCGAGGGCCGAGAGCCGTGGCACCCGCCCGGTCGCCAGCGCGAGTCCCGCCACCACCTGCACGCCGCCGTTGATGCGGACCAGGGTCGCCGGGTCGGTCGGCACCGGGAGGCCGGGCGCGACCTTCTCGGCGAGGGTCGGCACCTGCTCGGTGACCTTCTCTGCCTTCGGCAGCTTGGCGCGCGCGTGGGTCAGCGCGTCGATGCCGCCCAGGACGAACATGGAGGCCAGCATGGGCCGGGCGATGAGTCGGATCGCGGTCATGGGTTCTTCTTACCCCGATCCGGCCCCGATCATGACGGCAGGTTGGTGATCGGCACCGTGACGGTGTTGTCCGTCGGGTCGCTGTCCTGGCTGTCGGTCGAGGTCAGGGTGAAGGTGACCGACGCGTGGTCGGAGAGCGCCAGGCCCAGGAAGCTCCGGGTGGACGGCGTGCTCGAGATGGCGCAGCTGACCTCGCTCCGCGAGCCGGTGCACGAGCCGGGACTCCACACCGCGGCGCCGTTCGCCGACATCGACAGCGTCGCGTGGGCGCCGGGGTCGAGCCCGGTGACCTGCACGTTGACGATCGTGCCGAAGATCCCGAACAGCCAGCCGTTGTCCGTGGTCACCTTCAGCGTCAGGTCGTTCTGCGCCGACACCGTGAACGACTGCGTCGCGGTCGGGGCTGCGGCGTAGTCGTCGTTGCCCGCCTGGTCGGCGTTCACGAGGCACGTGCCCTGGCCGACGAAGCTCACCGTCGACCCCGAGACCGTGCAGACCTTGCTGCTGCCGGAGCTGAAGACCACGTTGTTGCCCGACGCCCCGCCGGTCGCCGAGACGGAGTAGGTCTTGCCGCCCGCCACGGCGTGGGTGGGAGCCGTCGAGGTGAACGAGATCGACTGCCCGGCCTGGGGCACCACGACGGTCTGGGTGGCCTCGGGCGCGGGGGCGTAGTCGTCGTTCCCGGTCTGGTCGGCACGCACGACGCAGGACCCGGGGTGCAGGAAGGTCACCGTCGAGCCGACGAGGCTGCACACGCCGGTGGTGGTGGAGCTCAGGGTGACCGGGTTCCCGGAGCCGCCGCCGCTGGTGGTGACCCGGTAGGTGTCCTTGAACGCCGGCCTGGCCGGCGGCGTGGACGTGAAGGTGATCGTCTGGGTGCCGGGTGCGACGTCGAACTGCTGCTGCCCGGTGGCCGGCAGGTGGTCGGCGTCGCCGTCGGTGGCGGCGTCGACCACGCAGGTGCCGTGGTGGTGGAAGGCGACGGTGCCGTCGTCACGCAGCTCGCACGCCTGGTTCGTCGTGGCGGCGTCGATGCTGAAGCTGACCGGGTCGCCGGAGCTGCTCGTGGCGGCGACGGCGTACGGCGTGCCGTCGACCGCGGCGTCGGGCGCCGAGGTGGTGAAGGTGATGGTCGAGGTTCCCCGGGCGACGTCGAACTGCTGCTGGGCGGCGCCGGGCAGGTAGTCCGCGTCGCCGTCGGTACTCGCGGTGATGGAGCAGGTGCCGCGGTGGTGGAAGGCGACCGTGCCGTCGTCACGCAGCTCGCACGCCTGGTTCGTGGTGCCGGCGGTGTCGATGCCGAAGGTGACGGGGTCCCCGGAGCTGCTCGTGGCGGCGACGGCGTACGGCGTGCCGTCGACCGCGGCGTCGGGCGCCGAGGTGGTGAAGGTGATGGTCTGCGTGCCCCGGCCCACGTCGACGGCGTGGGTCACCGGGTCGGCGTCCTGGTAGTCGCCGTTCCCGGCCTGGTCGGCCTGGACCGTGCAGGCCGCGGCGTGCAGGAAGGTCACGGTGGTGCCGCTGACCGTGCAGGCGTCCGGGCTCGCCGAGCTGAACGTCACCGGGTTGCCGGAGTCGCCGCTGGCGGTCGTCGTGATCTCCGCCTGACCGCCCACCACGCGGTCGCCGCGCGCGACCGAGAAGTCGACGGACTGGGCGGCCTTCGGGACCTTGATCGACTGCGGCGAAGCGGTCGTCGCGGACATGTAGTCGGTCGTGCCGGGCTGGGTCGCGTCGATGGCACAAGGTCCGGCGTGCCGGAACGTGACGGTGGCGCTGGTGTCGGTCGGGTCGGCGTCGGTGACGGTGCACGCGTCGGAGCCGCTGGAGTCGAGGGAGAAGTCGATGGGGCCGCCGGAATCGCTCGTGGCGGTGATCGTGTAGGTCTCGCCGAAGGCGGGGCTGGACGGCGGCTGGGAGGTGAAGGTGACCTTCTGCGTCGCCTGCGGCACGTCGACGGTCTGGGTGAGGGTCCCGGCGACGTAGTCGGCGGTCTCGGCCACGTCGGCCCGGATCACGCAGTCACCCGCGTGGCGGAAGGTCACCACGGAGGTGTCGGGGTCGAGGCTGCACGCGTTGTCGGTGGTCTGGTCGGAGACCGACAGCGCGACGTTGGCGCCCGAGTCGCTGGAGACCTCCGGCTGGTAGCTGTCGCCGAAGGCCGGAGCGCTGGGCGCCTGGCCGAACCTGATCGTCGGCGTGCCCTGGCTCACCCGGAAGGTCTGGGTCCGCGTGGAGGCCGCGTGGTAGTCGCCGTCACCGGCCTGGTCGGCGGTGATGGTGCAGTCACCAACGTGCTGGAAGGTCACCTTGGCGCCCGAGACCGTGCAGACGTCCGTCGTGCTCGAGTCGATCACGACGTCGTTGCCCGAGTCGCCGCCCTGGGCGTCGACCTTGTACGCCGGGCCGCTCACGGCGGCGTCGTCGGGCGCCGAGGAGAGCGTGATCCGCTGGTCCTCCTTGTTGACCCGGATCGTCTGCACGTCGCTGTCGGAGCCGCGCGAGGCCCCGCGGGCCGCGCGCTGCCGGGAGTCGCCCTTCGCCACGACCACGCACTTCCCGGCGTGGTCGAAGGTCACGGTGGTGCCGGCGTCGTCGAGCGAGCACGCGCGGTTGGTGGTCGAGGAGTCGATCGAGAACACGATCTGGCTGCCCGAGCCGCCCGAGGCGCGCAGGCGGTAGGTGTCGCCGAATCTCGGGTCCGCGGGCGGCGTGGACGTGAACGCCACCGAGCCGCCCCCGGGGTCGGTGGGACCGCTCGTGGGGTCGGTCGGCCCGCTGGTGGGGTCGGTCGGTCCGTCCGTGGGCCCGGTGGAGTCGGTGCCGCCGTCGGTCGGGTCGGTGCTGGGCACGTCGGTCGGGGCGCTGGTCTGCTCGTCGGGCACGGAGGAGGAGTCGGCCGAGGTGGGCAGGCCGCTCGACGGCCCGCCGCTCGGCAGGGTGCTGTCGCCCGAGCCGGGGAGCGTCGAGGTGCCGTTGGGGTCAGACCCCCCGGTGTGCCCGTTCTGGCCGCCGGTGCCCGCCGTGGCCGTGGCGTGGTGCGGCGGTGAGCCGAGGTCGGCGGCGTCGCGGGAGTGCAGGTGGGTCGCGCCGTACACCGAGACGACCGCGGTGGCGGTGACCAGCATGCCGCCGATGGCGGTGATGGAGGCGTGGGCCGCGGCCCAGGTCTTGGCGGCGCTGAAGCTGGTCGACAGCAGCCCGGACCCGCCGCTCCCGCCGGAGACGTACGCCGCGCCCGCGCTGCCGAGCAGCAGCGGGGCGAGGATCCCGGCGAGGCCGGAGTTGACCTCGGTCAGCTCGAGGTAGACCGCGGCGCAGGCACGGCACGACGCCAGGTGGTCGTCCACGCGGGCGGCGTCCCGGCGCGAGAGGCCGGAGCGGATGTAGGCGCCGAGGTGGTCTCGCGTCCAGGCGCAGTCGACGTCGTCGGGGTCGGTGGCGTGCTGGCTCAAGAAGGCCTGGCGCAGGCCCTCACGCGCGCGGTAGGCCAGCGCGGAGACCGAGTTCGCGCTCATCCCCAGCAGGGGGGCGATGTCGGCCGGCTTCTGCTGCTCGACCTCGGTGTGCCACAGCACCATCTGCCACCGCTCGGGCAGCGAGGCGAAGGCCTTGGCCGCGGCGGCGTTCTCGAAGCCCTCGACGGCGGTGTCCTGGAACGGCAGGCCGGGGTCGAACGGCGTGAGGTCGTCGACGGGCCGCAGCCGGCTGCCGGAGCGGATCTTGTCGACGTGCAGCCGCCGGACGGCGGTCAGGAGGTAGGCACGGAAGGCGAGGTCGGGGCCGCCTCCGCGCTGCAGCACGGTGAGCACCTTGGTGAAGGCGTCGGAGACCAGGTCGTCGGCGTCCGCGGGCCCGGCCAGCTGGCGGGCCAGCCGGCGTGCGGAGTCGACGTGACGGGCGAACAGCTCGCCGTAGGCGTCGACGTCGCCCCCGCGGACCGCCGAGATCAGTTCGGCGTCGCCGGGTCCCTCGACCGGCAGCGAGACGCTCACAAGTTCTCCAACGGGGGGTAAAAACGGGGCCTGTGGAAGAAGTATGGGCGGATCCCTCGGATTTATCCCCAATTTCGGCATCATCCTTGGTCCCCTCGCCCGTCTCTTGGGTGGAGAGCGCTGGACGACGACGCGGAGGGAGGCGACATGGGGTTTTGGGCTTTTCGGGACAGATTCGTGCCCGAGCCTCCCTCCGCGTCATCCGTCGAGGCGCTCCTCGAGCGGGTCCACGGTGACCTGCCCCACCGTTTCGAGGCCGTGGGCGAGGCGCTGGCCGCCGGCCGCACCGCCACCGACGCCTGCGAGGTCGTGGGCCGGCTGCTCGGCAGCCAGGGTGTCTCCCTCGAGGAGACCCTCGCCGACCTGCGCACCACCTACGAGCTCGTGCTCGGCACCGAGCCGGCGTTCACCGACGCGTGCGCGGTGTCGCTGGGCTGGAGCGAGGCGACGCTCGCCTACCTCCACCAGCTCTCCTGCGCCGACCCGCTGACCGGCCTGGCCAGCATGGCCCACCTGCGGGGCCGGCTCGCCGAGCTCTACCGCGGGGACACCCGGGGCGGGGTCCCGCTGCGCGAGCGCTACGCGCTGGTCGTCGTCGAGGCCGCCTCGCCGCGGCTCTCCGGGATCGCCGACGAGGTGTTCGGGCTCGACCTGCGCATGTCGCGGATCGGCGAGTCCGCCCGTTCTGTCTTCGCCGGCGACGAGACCGTCTGCCGGATCGGCCCGCGCCGGCTCGTCGTCCTGGCAGCCCGTGACGAGGACCTCCCGCGCCGCATGGCGGTGCTGCGGAGCCTGCTCGAGGTCGGCGAGCGCCCGCACGGCGGCGTCCGCATCTGGGGGGAGAGCCTGCCCCTGGTGCCCGAGCAGGTCTCGAGCCTGCTCGACGAGCTCTCCCGCGACCAAGCCTGACCGAACGGTCCCTGGCGCTGAGGCGCGCCGTCGGTGGGCGGCCCTAGATTGGGGGCATGTGCGGTCGGTACGCGTCGAGCCGGAAGCCCGAGGACCTCGTCGAGGAGTTCGAGATCTCGGCCCACGGCGGCAACCGTGTCGAGGAGGCCCTGGCTCCCGACTACAACGTCGCTCCGACCAAGCCGGTCTACGCCGTCATGGAGCGCTCGCCGTCCGCGCGCGACGACCCCGACCCCGAGCCACCCCAGCGCCAGCTGCGCGTCGTGAGCTGGGGGCTGGTCCCGTCCTGGGCCAAGGACCCCTCGATCGGCAACCGGATGATCAACGCCCGGATGGAGACCGTCGCGGAGAAGCCCGCCTACAAGCGCGCCTTCGCGTCGCGGCGCTGCCTGCTGCCGGCCGACGGCTACTTCGAGTGGTACCCCACGCAGGTGACCGGCAAGTCCGGCAAGCCCCTCAAGCAGCCGTTCTACATCCACCCGCAGGACGGCGGCGTGTTGGCGATGGCCGGGCTGTACGAGATCTGGCGCGACCCCGACCGGCCGGAGGACGACCCCGACCGGTTCCGCTGGACCTGCACGGTGCTGACCACCCAGGCCGAGGACGCCGTCGGGCACATCCACGACCGGATGCCGCTGATGGTCGAGCGTGATCGCTGGTCGGCGTGGCTCGACCCAAGCGTGTCCGGCCGCGACGGCCTGCTCTCGCTGCTGGTGCCGGCCGCCCCCGGTCGACTCGAGGCGTTCCCCGTCTCCACCGACGTCAACAACGTCCGCAACAACGGTCCGGAGCTGGTCGTGCCCCTTCCGGCCGAGGACGCCCTCGCGTGAGCGACCCGCGGCCGGTCGACACGCCGTACGGTCCGGGGCGGCTCCACGTGCACGCCGCTCGACGGCCGCTCGCCTCCCTCCTCCTGAGCCACGGTGCGGGCAACGGCGTGGAGTCGCGCGACTTGGCGGCCCTCGCGGGCGCCCTGCCGCGGCAGGGCTTCACCGTCGCGCTGTTCGAGCAGCCCTGGCGGGTCGCAGGGAAGAAGATCGCGAGCGCTCCGCCGACGCTCGACGTCGGCCTCGAGGCGGCCGCCCGGGTGCTGGCTCCGCGCGGTCCACTGGTCGTGGGAGGTCGTTCCGCGGGAGCTCGCTCGGCGGCGCGGTGCGCCGTTCGCCTGGCTGCGGTGGGATGCCTCGCGCTGTCGTTCCCCCTGCACCCACCGGGGCGACCCGAGCGCAGCAGACTGTCCGAGCTCACCGGGTCCGGAGTCCCCACCCTGGTCGTGCAGGGGGAGCGCGACTCGATGGGCCGGCCCGAGGAGTTCCCCGAGGACACCGACCTGGCCGTCGTCCCGGCGGCCGACCACGGCCTGAAGGTGCCCGCCGGAGGCCCGCTGTCGCAGCCGGAGGCGCTCGCCCTGGTGGTCGAGGTCACCCTGGAGTGGCTGGTCCGCGAGGTGACCGGGAATCCCTGACCCGTCCGGGCTGTTGATCCCACGTGCTTGCGATGATGGACCGTCCCACCCCGCCGGTATCGTGGGAGTCGATGACAGACCACCCCGACCTCTCCGAGCTCGGTGCCGAGAAGGCGCCCGAGATCGACGTGGCGACCGAGACCGAGGCCGAGCGCCTCGCGCGGTTCGAGAGCGACGCGCTCCCGTTCCTCGACCAGCTCTACGGCGCCGCCATGCGGATGACCCGCAACCCCTCCGACGCGGAGGACCTCGTGCAGGAGACGTTCGCGAAGGCGTACGCGTCGTTCCACCAGTTCCGGCCGGGCACCAACCTCAAGGCCTGGCTCTACCGCATCCTGACCAACACCTTCATCAACAACTACCGCAAGAAGCAGCGGCAGCCGCAGCAGTCGATGTCGGAGGACGTCGAGGACTGGCAGCTGGCGCGCGCCGAGTCGCACACGTCGTCGGGTCTGAAGTCCGCCGAGAGCGAGGCTCTGGAGCACCTGCCCGACTCCGAGGTGAAGACGGCGCTGCAGCGACTGCCGGAGGAGTTCCGCCTCGCGGTCTACCTCGCCGACGTCGAGGGCTTCGCATACAAGGAGATCGCTGAGATCATGGGGACGCCGATCGGCACCGTGATGTCTCGGCTCCACCGCGGTCGACGTCAGCTGCGCGACATGCTCTCGGACTACGTCCGCGCCCATGACCTCCTGCCGGTCGGGCACGACGGCACCGGAGGGGGAGACCAGTCATGAGCGGCGTGAGCGACGAGAGTTGCGCCGACTTCCTGGAGCGCATCGTGTGCCTGCTCGACAACGAGCTGGACGCGGTCGACGTCGCGGAGGTCAAGTCGCATCTCGACGAGTGTGCGCCGTGCCTGCAGAGCTACGACCTGCAGCGCACGGTCAAGGCGCTGGTGGCGCGGTCGTGCATGGAGCACGCGCCGGACAGCCTGCGACAGCGGGTGCGGGTCCAGATCCAGCAGATCCGGGTGACCTACACCGAGAGCTGAGTCGCCAGGCCCCACATGCAACGAACCCCCGACCGGTCCTCCGGTGCGGGGGTTCTGTGCTGTCAGGCTGGGCTCACGCGTTGGGGCGCTTGCCGTGGTTGGCGGCCTTCTTCTTGCGGCCGCGACGCTTGCGTCCGGTCTTTCCCATGGTGTCCTCCTGGTGCTGGTCGGACCATCCTCCCAGGGGCCTGCGCCCGAAGGAAATCCGCGTTCCGCGCCGGCACGCCGTCACAGGCGGTCGAGGAACCGCTGTGAGTCCACGACGACGCGGGTGATCTCGCCGGTCCCGACGACAGGGCCGCCGTCGGCCACCCGAGCCAGCACGCCGAACCGATGCAGACGCCCGTCGCGGTGGACCGTCGACGCGGTCACCTCCAGGCGTACGCCGACCCGGCTCCCGCGGGTGTGCTCGAGGGTGACGCGGGTCCCGACCGAGGTCTCGTCGGCACCCAGCGCGGACTCGATCGCGGCGCAGGTCGCCGCCTCGCACCACGCGAGCAGCCGGGGGGTCGCGAGCACCGGCAGGCTGCCGGACCCCAGGGCCTGCGCAGTGTCCTCCTCGGTCACCGTGAACGAGAGGGTCGCCTCGCTCACGCCGGCTGCTCCAGGTCGAGGCGGTAGGCGATCAGGTCGACGCCCGGCATCGGCGACCAGTCGCGTCCGGGGTCGCGCAGGAACCCGGCGCGCTCGTAGATCCGGTGCGCGGACCGCATCCGGTCCAGGGTCGACATCACGACCGCGCTCGCGCCCTCGCTGCGGAACCGGTCGACGACCAGCGCCACGAGAGCGCCGCCCACGCCGGCTCCGCGGGCCTGCGGCGCGACCGCCAGCATCCGGAACTCGCCCTCGCCCTCGCGTGCGATCTCACGCCAGGGCGAGCCTTCCGGGGTGATCGTGACCGTGCCGAGGATGTCGTCGGAGTCCTCGGGAGTGGCGACCCACAGCTCGGCCTCGCGGTCGCGCCTCTCGGCGTCGCGCAGGTGGTTGACGTAGTCGTCGGTGTCGTCGTGGGCGAACTCGGCGTACGCCGCCACCGTCACCGCGCCGATCGCCCCGAGGTCCTCGGGGCGTGCCCGCCTGATCTGCATCTCGGTCTCCTCAGACGCCGTAGGTGCTGCGGGGGTACGCCGCGTCGACGTCGGTGATCACGTTGACCAGGTACGGCGTGCCGGCGGCGAAGGCGCGGTCGAGGGCGGGCCCGATCCCGCGGGGGTCGGTGACGGTCTCCCCGGCGCCGCCCAGGGCCTTGACCACCTCGTCGTACCTCGTCTGCCGGCCCAGGTCGGCGGCGACGTCGTAGCCGTAGATCATCTGCATGGGGCCCTTCTCCAGCCCCCAGGCGGAGTTGTTGCCCATCACCATCACGACCGGCAGGTCGTGGCGGACCAGCGTGTCGACGTCCATGAGCGAGAAGCCGGCCGCACCGTCGCCGAGCAGGAGCACGACCTGCGAGGAGGGGCGCACGAGGCGCGCGGCGACGGCCCCGCCCAGGCCGGCGCCGAGGCAGCCGTACGGGCCCGGGTCGAGCCAGCCGCCCGGCCGCTGCGGCTCGACGTACTTCCCGGCGAAGCTGACGAAGTCGCCACCGTCGCCGATCACGACCGCGTCGTCGGCGAGGCGAGGGACGAGCTCTCCGTAGATGCGGGCGGGGTGGATCGGGTCGGCCTCCGCGGCGAGGAGCTCGGCGTCTCGCGCCGTCGCCGCCCGGACGGCGTCCTGGAGGCCCTCGACCCACGGCTGCCACCGCGAGGGATCGGATCCCTCGAGCCCCGTGAGCAGCCCGCGCAGGATCGTCGAGAGGTCTCCGGAGACCGAGTCGGCCAGCTCGGCGTGCTGCGCGACCTGGCCGGCCGAGTCGGCGACGTGGACCACGCGGGCCGGGTGGGAGCCCTCCTCCTTGCCGCCGAAGACGCCGTACCCGAGGCGGAAGTCGAGCGGCGTACCGACGACCACGACCAGGTCGGCGCCGCCCAGCGCGGCGCCGCGCGCCTTGGTGACCAGGAGGGGATGTCCGCCGGGGACGACGCCGCGTCCCATGCCGTTGGTGATCGCGGGCACCCCGGTCGCCTGGACCAGGTCGAGCGCGGCCTGCTCGGCTCCGTCGGCCCACACGTCGGTGCCGAGGATCAGCACGGGTCGCTCGGCGGCGGCGATCAGGCGGGCGATCCGCTGCACCGACTCCCCGTCGGGCTCGGCCCCGCGGTCGCGCCGGCCGTCGGGGACGACGGCCTCGGCCTGGTCGAAGAACTGGTCCATCGGGACGTCCACGAACACCGGCCCGCGGTGAGGAGAGCCGGCCAGGCGGAACGCCTCGTCGAACCCGCCGGGCACCTCGGCAGCGGTGGGGATCGTGCGCGCGCTCTTGGTGATGGACGCGAGGATCGGCGGCTGGTCGAGCTCCTGCAGGCTGCCGCTGCCCCAGCGGCTCTGCGGGGCGCGACCGCCGACCACCACCATCGGCGAGCCGGCGAACTGGGCCTGGGCGATGGCGCTCACGCCGTTGGTGACCCCGGGGCCGGCGGTGAGCACGGCGAGCCCGGGGACCCGGGTCAGCTTGCCGGTCGCCTCGGCGGCGAACGCCGCGGTCTGCTCGTGGCGCACGTCGAGGATCCGCAGCGGCGGCTCCGCCTTGACCGCGCCGTCGTACATCGGGAAGACGTGCGCGCCGGACAGCGTGAACAGCGTCTCGACGCCGTGCGCCCGGGCGACCGCCGATGCGAGCTCGCCGGCGTGCCCGCGCCTGGCTTCCGCAGAGTCGGTCATGAGTCTGCTCCGAGGTAGGCCGCGTTGGTCGTCCGCAGGGCCCCGACCAGCTCGAGGAGCAGGTCCGCGCGAACGTCGATCGGCTCGGGCGCGAGCGCCACCTGGATGTGCAGGGCTCTCAAGAAGGCCTCCGGGTTGCCGGTGAGCTGGAAGGGGTCGGTGTCCGGCGGCGCCGGCACCGTCGCGCCGGCGGTGATCCGGGCGACCCACGGCTCGAGGATCCGGAGCGGGACGAGCCGGCGGCGCAGGATCGCCATCGTCGCGGCCGCGAGCCGATCGGGCTCGCCGTGGGTCAGCGGCGGCCCGGGTGTCAGCACCCGGTCGGCGACGACGTCCAGCAGCACGGTCAGCTCGGTGAGGCCGAAGTGCGGGGACATGGCCAGCGTGCCGAGGGCGTCCGCGCCGTGCGCGACGGCGTGCGCCCACCCACTGCCGGCGACGTAGCCGCGGACGTCGCGCTCGCGGACCAGCCAGCTGGAGACCCGGTCGCCCCAGTCGAGGAGCTGGGCGGCCGGCAGCAACGACTGGGCGTTGTCGCGGCTGATGCACTCGGCCAGCACCAGCACCGAGAAGCTGCGGCGGAAGACCGAGTCGGTGCCCGACTCACCGAGCCCCTGGGTCAGCCCGGCGGCCATGCCGTCGCCCAGCCCGGCCAGCAGGTCGTCGTACACCCCGGCGCCGATCCAGGTCGCGAGGATCGGGTAGGCAGTCTCGTCGCGCTCGACTGGATCGGTCGACCCGAGCATCGTCGTCAGCTCGGCGGTCAGGTCGGCGAGAGGGCGGTCGCGGGGGACCTCCATCTCGGTGGCGGCGACCTGCTGCCAGTACCCCGACGCCATGCGGCCCATCCTGCCAGCCACCGCCGAGCGCCCGGGCAGCCCCCGGGAAGCCCCGGGAAGCCTGGCCGGGTCGCCCTACGCTGGGGCGGTGCCGTCCCTGCTGGAGCTGGTCCGCAGCCACACCGACCTCGACGAGGCCGACGTCGGCCTGCTTCAGCTGCTGATGGCCGACTGGCAGATCATCGCCGACCTGTCCTTCGCCGACCTGGTGCTGTGGCTGCCCGATCGCGGTGGCGAGGGGTTCTGGGCGGCGGCGCAGATGCGCCCGACGACCGGCCCCACGGCGTACGTCGACGACATCGTCGGCAGCTTCGTGCCGGTCGGACGACGGTCGCTGCTGGACCGCGCGTACGCCGAGGGTCGGCTGGTGCGCGAGGGCGATCCGGAGTGGCGCGACGACGTCCCGGTCCGGGTCGAGACGATCCCGGTGCCGCGGGCCGGCCGGGTCATCGCGGTCGTCGCCCGCAACACCAACCTGCTCGGCGTGCGCACGCCGAGCAGGCTCGAGCTGTCCTATCTGCAGTCCGCCGCCGAGCTGACCGCGATGATCGCGGCGGGCGACTTCCCCGCCGACGGGCAGCGCAGCGACCATGCCGACTCGCCGCGCGTGGGCGACGGCTTCGTGCGGGTCGACGAGCGGGGTCGGGTGACCTACGCGAGCCCCAATGCCCTCTCGGTCTACCGGCGGCTCGGCTGGTCCGGCGACCTCGAGGGGCACGGCCTGGCCGAGGTGACCCGCGAGCTGGTGCCACCCCGCCGACGGCCCGACGAGGAGATGTTGAGCGCGGTCCTCAGCGGCCGGGCGCACCTCGACGCCGAGGTCGGCGGCGACCCGGTCTCGCTGATCCTGCGGGCGATCCCGCTGCGCTCGCACGGGGAGCACGTCGGCGCGCTGGTGCTCGTCCGCGACGTGACCGATCTGCGGCGACGCGACCGCGAGCTGGTCACCAAGGACGCCACGATCCGCGAGATCCACCATCGCGTGAAGAACAACCTGCAGACCGTGGCCGCGCTGCTGCGTCTCCAGGCGCGACGGATCGGCTCGGAGGAGGCGCGTGGCGCTCTGGAGGAGGCCGTACGTCGTGTCGGGTCGATCGCGATCGTGCACGAGACCCTGAGCCAGGAGGTGCTCGACGAGGTGGCCTTCGACGAGATCGCCGACCGGCTGGGTGCGATGGTCACCGACGTCGGCGCGGCGCCCGAGGGCGACGGTGACCGGCCCGTCGTACGCCGGGTCGGATCGTTCGGGCTGGTGGCCAACGAGACGGCGACCCCGCTGGCGATGGTGCTGACCGAGCTGCTGCAGAACGCCGTCGAGCACGGGTTCCCGCACGGCACCGGCGGCACGATCACGATCGGGACCGAGCGGCTCGCCGGCCGGCTCCGGGTCACGGTCGACGACGACGGGGTCGGGCTGCCGCCCGACTTCGACCCGGACACGTCGGTCAACCTCGGGCTCTCCATCGTGCGCACGCTGGTCGAGTCCGAGCTCGGCGGCCTGCTGGAGCTGCGGGGCGGGCCGGTGTCGGGCGCGCGCGTCGTCGTCGACGTACCCCTCGAGGCCTGATCCGGGTCGTCCGCCTGAGGTGGTGCTATAGCCCTACGTCGGGCGGACGACCCGATGAGAGCGACGGGGGTCAGGCGGTACGGACGCGGGCCCGAGAGCTGCGGCGCTTGAGCGCGCGCCTCTCGTCCTCGCTCAGGCCGCCCCAGACACCGTGGTCCTGGCCGGCCTCGAGGGCCCACTGGAGGCACTGTTCGCGCACCTCACAGCGTCGGCACACCTGCTTGGCCTCCTCGATCTGGAGGATGGCCGGGCCGGTGTTGCCGATGGGGAAGAACAGCTCCGGGTCCTCGTCGAGGCAGGCAGAGCGGTCGCGCCAATCCATGGCTGTAGCAGAACTCTCTTTCACAGGGGGGTCGTCGGGCAGCGGTATCGGGGCGCGCGGATGTGAATCCATTCACGAGCGCCCCTCCACAGTGGCAAGAATTGCATCGGGAGACAACCCTTTCTGGCGGTCAGTTTTGTCACAGGCCCTGACATGGAGGACGTGCGGCAGGCTCGCCGGCCGGCAGTGGGTACCCACGACGGCGGCACGTACGCTGACGATCGTGTTGGACGCCGAGGGCCGAAGCGTGCCGCCGCCGTTGGTCGTGGCGGCCGCACTCACGGCCGTCGAGGGTGCATTGGTGCTGGTCTACGCGGTGTTGGAGGCCGCGAACGTGCACGCCGACCGGGTCACCATGGGCGTGACCACGGCGGTCTTCTTCGCTGCTCTCGGCGCCGGACTGGTCGCCTGTGCGTGGTTCCTCGTGCGGGGCCGCACCTGGGCACGGAGTCCGGTGATCGTGGCGCAGATCATGTCCCTCGGCCTGGCCTGGAACTTCGTGGGCGGCTCGACGACGTGGCTCTCGGTGGTCTTGGGGGTGGTGGGGCTGGTGGTGCTCGCAGGTCTGCTCCATCCCGCCAGTCTCGAGGCGCTCGGGGACCGGCGCGGCGGTCGAGGCTGAGCTAGGCGTGGTCCTGCATCGACTCGCGCAGCTGGTCCAGGGTGCGGCTGAGCAGGCGTGAGACGTGCATCTGGCTGACCCCGATCTCGGCCGCGATCTGCGACTGCGTGCGGTTCTTGAAGAACCGCAGCAGCAGAATCTGCTTCTCGCGCCGGGGGAGTGCCTCGAGCAGGGGCTTGATCGACTCTCGGATCTCGACGTGCTCCAGCTCCACGTCGTCGAGCCCGATCAGCGCGATCATGGAGACCCCGCCGCCCTCCTCCCCGCCGTCGTCCGCGGCGTCGAGGCTGAGCGTGGAGTAGGCGTTGCTCGACTCGATCCCCTCGACGACCTCCTCCAGCGTGCAGCCGATCGCGTCCGCGAGCTCGCGCGGGGTCGGTGACCGACCGAGGGTCTGGGTCATGTCCGCGGTCGTCGCGGTGATCTGCAGCCGCAGCTCCTGCAGCCGGCGGGGGACCCGAATCGCCCACCCCTTGTCCCGGAAGTGCCGCTTGATCTCGCCGATGACCGTGGGCGTCGCGTACGTCGAGAACTCGACGCCGCGCCCAAGGTCGAAGCGATCGATCGACTTGATCAGCCCGATGGTGCCGACCTGGACCAGGTCCTCGAGCGGCTCGCCGCGGTTGCGGAAGCGCCGGGCGCAATGCTCCACCAGCGGCAGGTGCAGTGCCACGAGGTCGTCGCGGGCGCTCGCCCGCTCCTGCGCGGTGGCCGCCGCGTCCCGGCTCACGGCGAACAGCGCGTCGCTGCGCTCGCGCTCGATTCCCGGGGCCCCCGAATCCCCGTCTTCGACCATCGGCGCTACCGGCTCCCCTCGTGCTGACCGAGGCTCGAACCCGCGGAGAACCTCACCTCGAGGTGCTGTGCGTCGGCCTCGGCCGTCGCCTCCTCGGCGAGGGTGCTGAGCACCTGCCAGGCGAAGCTCTCGTAGTCCGGTCCGGCGCGACCGTCGGTCTCGACCCGGACCGAGACGGTCAGCGTGGCCGGCGTCTGCCGGAACTCGGCCACCAGGTCCCCACCCGGCCGCGCCTCCGGCAGCACCAGCGCGCACGCCTCGCCGATGGCGATCCGGAGGTCCTCGATCTCGTCGACGGTGAAGTCGAGCCGGGCCGCCAGTCCGGCAGTCATGGTGCGGAGCACGGACACGTAGGCGCCGTCCGCGGGGACGCGCAGCGACACGTCGGCCTTCTCGGGCGTGGAGCCGTCCATCGCGTGCCTTCCGGGTCTGGGTCCTCCCAGAGTAGGCGTCGAGGTCGCCGCGGGTGCGGTGTCCGGGGACGAGCGCCCCGCGACAGCCCCGTGCTGCCGCGGAGCGCCGGCGTCGCCGCGAGGGCGACGCGGCCGGTTCCGGCTACCCCGTCCGGGGTCCGGCTACCGGCACAACGATCCGGCAGCACGGGAGGTCACGCGGCTCGCAGCGGCGTAGTCTGGGCTTGCGGAAAGGAGTGGTCATGCCCTGGTGGTACTTCGCCGGCGGTGCGATCGGCGCCGTTCTGCTCGCCGTACTCCTGATGCTCGTGGTGCCGTCATGGCGCGGCTTCCTGCGCCGCTATCCCGTCGACGAGTCCGAGCAGGACGCGGCGTTCTGGGCCCAGCACTCGTCCGGCAAGGGCTGAGGCACACAGATCCTCGGGCCACCTTGACACATATCCATATCGAGATATGTTCGGCACATGGCTCGCGCGTCCACGACGTCGGATGTGTTCAACGCGGTCGGTGACGTCCACCGCCGCGCGATCCTCGACGTGCTGCTCAGCGGAGAGCAGGCGGTGGGCGCGATCGTCCGCGAGGTGTCGATTCCGCAGCCCCAGGTCTCGCGGCACCTCCGGGTCCTCGACGAGGTCGGACTCGTCCGGTCCCGCGCCGAGGGACGCCACCGGGTCTACCGCCTGGTGCCGGAGAGGCTCCGCCCGCTGCACACGTGGCTCGGACAGTACGAGCAGGCGATCAACGACCGTCTCGACCGGATCGACGACTACCTCCAGCAGCTCCAGAACGAGCAGCTCCAGGACAAGCAGCTCCCAGACAAGGAGAACGACCGTGACACCTGATCGGCACGGGTCTGCCGTCATCACCTTCCCCAGCGACCTCGAGGTCGTGATGACCCGGAAGTTCGACGCTCCGATGGCTCTGGTCTTCGACGTGTTGACCCAGCCGGAGCACGTGCGCCAGTGGGGAGCCTCGCCCCCCGACGAGATGACGGAGTGCTCGATCGACCTTCGTGTCGGAGGTGCGTACCGCTCCTCCTTCGTGACCGGCGACGGAGCCGTCTTCACCTTCCACGGCACCTACGTGGAGGTCGCGCCCCCGACCCGCACCGTCCAGACGTGGCACTTCAACCTCTGGCCGGACGTCGAGGCCGTCGAGACGTTCGAGCTGGACGAGGCGGACGGGGTGACGACGCTCACGTGGAGCCTGGCCTTCGCCGACCAGGCCGGCCGGGATCACATGAAGGGGTACGACGGACGGCAGGACAGCCTCGACGGGATCGAGGACATCCTCAGGGTCACTCACCGACCCCGACGAGGGTTAGCCCAGGCCGTCAGGCCTTCTTGGTCTCCCAGAAGATCTCGGCGATCTCGTCGATCTTGGCCAGCAGCTCGTCGGCCTTGCCGGCGTCCAGCTCGCCCTTGGTGCCGGTGGCGCCGGCCAGCTTGGTGGCCTCGTTGACCAGCGTGTGGAGCTGCGGGTACTTCTCGAAGTGCGGGGGCTTGAAGTAGTCGGTCCAGAGCACCCACAGGTGGTGCTTGACCAGCTCGGAGCGCTGCTCCTTGATCAGGATCGCGCGGGTGCGGAAGTCCGGGTCGTCGTTGTCGGCGACCTTGGCGATGATCGCCTTGACCGACTCGGCCTCGATGCGCGCCTGGGCCGGGTCGTAGACGCCGCAGGGCAGGTCGCAGTGGGCCGACACGTCGACGGTGGGGGCGAGCAGCTTCGCGAACATCGGGGTCCTCTCTTCGGGGATTTCGGGACTGACATCGAGTCAGGAAGACGAGCGGTGGAACCTCTCCTGGGACACTACTCCGCGTGGCGAGGACGCTCAGACCGGGTTCGTACCCGCTGCGACTTCGCCCAATCGGGGTCGCGCGCGTGCACCACGGTTCGATGCGCCCGACGCTTGAGCCGGGCGACCGCCTGCTCGTGAGGTACGCCGCGCCGGTGCGCCCGGGCCGGCTGGTTCTGGCGCGCTTCCCCGACGGGACGCTCGTGGTCAAGCGCGCCGCGGAGGCCCGACGTACTCGCTCGGGCGGCCCGGGGTGGTGGCTGCTCAGCGACGACCCCGAGGTGGGTGTCGACTCACGCCATCGCGGGGTCGTCGCCGAGGAGGACGTCGTGGCGGTCGTGGTGGCGCGACTCTGGCCGCGACCAGGGGTCGCGCGCGGCTGGTGACCGGCCGCCCGCTGTCCACGAACGCCCAGTCGCTCGGAGACGCCGTACCCGCTGTGCCACAGTGACCGGATGGTTGTCCCAGTCGAGGCGTCCGGAGACCATCCGTTCGCCGGTGACCCGGTGTTCGACCTCCATGTCGGCGGGAAGCTGGAGGTGAGCTCTCGGGTCCCGCTCGAGAGCCGCGACGACCTCTCGCTGGCCTACACCCCCGGGGTGGCGCGCGTGTGCGAGGCGATCGCGGCCGACCCGGCCCTGACGCGGGCCTACACGTGGGTCCCGCACACCGTCGCCGTCGTCACCGACGGCACCGCCGTGCTCGGTCTGGGCGACATCGGCCCGGCGGCGGCCATGCCGGTGATGGAGGGGAAGGCGGTGCTGTTCAAGCAGTTCGGCGGCGTCGACGCCGTCCCGATCTGCCTGGCGACCACCGACGTCGAGGAGATCATCGCGACCGTGGCCCGGCTCGCTCCGAGCTTCGGCGGCATCAACCTCGAGGACATCTCGGCGCCCCGCTGCTTCGAGATCGAGGACCGGCTCAAGGAGCTGCTCGACATCCCGGTGTTCCACGACGACCAGCACGGCACGGCCGTCGTGGCCCTGGCGGCGCTGACCAACGCCCTGCGGCTGACCGGTCGTACGCCGGAGTCCACCCGGGTCGTCGTCTCAGGCGCCGGGGCGGCCGGCGTCGCGGTCGCCCGGATCCTGCGTGGTGCCGGCGTCGACGACATCGCGGTGGTCGATCGGCAGGGGGTGCTGAACTCGCGGCGTACCGACCTCACGCCGGTCAAGCGGGCGCTGGCCGTCGACACCGCGGACCGCCACGACCGGCACGGCTCGCTGGCCGACGTCATGGTCGGCGCCGACGTCTACCTCGGGGTCTCCGGCGGGACCGTGCCCGAGGAGGTCGTCGCCAGCATGGCCGACGACGCCATCGTGTTCGGGCTCGCGAACCCCACGCCCGAGGTCCCGGTCGAGATCGCGCACCGCCACGCCCGGATCGTCGCGACGGGCCGGTCCGACTACCCCAACCAGATCAACAACGTCCTGGCGTTCCCGGGCATCTTCCGTGGGGCCTTCGACGTCCACGCCACGGCGATCACCGAGGGGATGAAGCTCGCGGCGGCGCAGGCGCTGGCCGGCCTCGTCGGCGACGACCTGGCCGACGACCACATCGTGCCCTCCCCGTTCGACCCGCGGGTCGGCCCGGCTGTCGCCGAGGCCGTCGCCGAGGCCGCGCGCGCCGACGGCGTCGCCGGCTGACGCCGAGTGGTCCTGGGCCGACTCGGCGCAGGGAGCGTGCTGCGGGCTCGCTAGGGTCGGCGCATGTTTGCGGTGTACGCCGAGAGGTTCAGCAGCGACGACCCGTTGAGCGGGTTGGTGGTGGGGGAGCGACCCGAGCCGGAGGTCCCCGACGGGTGGACCACGGTGTCGGTCAAGGCGGCCTGTCTCAACCACCACGATCTCTGGTCCTTGCGCGGCGTCGGGCTGCGTGAGGAGCAGCTCCCGATGATCTTGGGCTGCGATGCCGCGGGGATCGACGAGGACGGCAACGAGGTGCTGGTCCACGCGGTGATCAGCGACCCGGCCTGGCGCGGCGACGAGACCGAGGACCCCAGGCGATCGTTGCTCTCGGAGCGCTTCCAGGGCACGTTCGCCGAGCGGGTCGCGGTGCCGCGGTCGAACATCGTGCCCAAGCCGGCCTCGCTCTCGTTCGCGGAGGCGGCGTGCCTGCCCACGGCCTGGCTCACGGCGTACCGGATGCTGTTCGTCCAAGGAGACCTCAAGCCGGGCCAGACGGTGCTGGTGCAGGGCGCCGGCGGCGGGGTTGCGACAGCGTTGATCGCGCTGGCTCGCGCGGGCGGGCTACAGGTGATCGCCACCAGCCGGGACGAGGCCAAGCGCGAGCGCGCGCTCGAGATCGGCGCCCACGCGACCTACGAGACCGGAGCACGCCTGCCCGACCGCGTCGACGCGGTGATGGAGACCGTGGGCGCCGCGACGTGGAACCACTCGCTGCGGTCGCTGCGCCCCGGCGGCACCGTGGTGATCAGCGGCGCCACGAGCGGCCCCAACCCGGACAGCACGGAGCTCAACCGGATCTTCTTCCTCCAGCTGCGGGTGATCGGCTCGACGATGGGCACGAGCGGCGAGCTGGGGCGCCTGGTCTCGTTCCTCGACGCCACCGGCACCCGTCCGATCGTGGACCGGACCCTGCCGATGGACGAGGCGCGCGACGGCTTCGCGGCGATGAACGGCGGCGACGTGTTCGGCAAGATCGTCTTCACGCGCTGATGGCGACGCATCTGGTCACCGGAGCCGGCTCCGGCATCGGCGCCGCGGTCGCGCAGGCGCTGCACGACCGCGGAGACGACCTGGTCCTGCTGGCCCGCAGCGCCGAGCGCGCCGCGACTCTCGCCGAGCGATTCCCCGGTGCGCGCACCGTCGTCGGCGACCTCGCCGACGTCGAGTCGATCGACCGCATCGACGCCATCCCCGACCGGCTCGACTCGCTCCTCCACGTCGCGGGCGTGGTCGAGCTGGCGACCGTCGAGGAGACCCGCACGTCCCACCTGCGCGAGCAGCTCGACGTGAATCTCGTCTCACCGCTGCTCCTGACCCGTGCCTGCCTCCCGGCGCTGCGGGCAACGCGGGGGCTGGTCGTGTTCGTGAACTCCGGGGCCGGCCTCCAGGCGGGCTCGCAGTGGGCGGCGTACGGCGCGTCGAAGTTCGGCCTCCGCGCGCTCGCCGACGCACTGCGTGCCGAGGAGATGGGCCACGGCGTTCGCGTGACCACGCTGTTCCCGTCGCGCACGTCGACGCCGATGCAGGAGAAGGTGCACGAGCAGGAGGGCAGGACCTACGACTCCTCGCTGTGGATCAGTCCGGAGACTGTCGCGGCCACGCTCCTGCACGTGATCGACCTGCCGCCGGACGCCACCATCCCCGAGGTCACCGTCCGCCCCGTCGTTCCCTGGGCCCCGCGCTGATCGCCGAGTCGGCGTAGGACGACCGGGCGTCAGTCCTCGGGGTCGTCGAGACGCGCGAGCCAGGTGGCGAGGCGCTCGACGGCCGTCTCGAACTCGGGGTGGGTGTCGGTGAACTCCTGCAGCCGGTCGCCGAGCCAGGCCAGTGTGACCTCCTCGTCGCCGCGGCGCTGCTGGAGCTCCTCGATGCCCCGGTCGGTGAAGTACATCGGGGGTCAGTAGCTCTCGACGGTGCGGTCGGCCTCGCGCGCGAACGCCGAGGCGACCAGTGCCTTCTGCTCCTCGGTGTGCCGCTTCGCGGTCCCGACGGACGGCGACGACGACCGGGGCCGGGTGATCGTCTCCACCGGGAGACCCAGCTCGGGCCAGACGTTGAGGGTGTACCACGGGGCCGGGCCCATGTTGCCGGGCTCGTCCTGGACCCAGCGCACCGTGCGCAGCCCGGGCAGCGCCGCCAGCTGGGCCTGGATCTCCTCGACCGGGGCGGGGTAGAGCTGCTCGACCCGGGCGATCGCGAACCGCTCGGCATCCTCGCGCTTGGCGCGCTCGACCATCAGGTCCCAGGTGATCCGCCCGGAGCAGATCAGCAGGGTGTCGACCGAAGCCGGGTCGGCGTCGTCGTCGGAGATGAACGGCCGGAACGTCCCGGAGGTGAAGTCGCCGGGCTGGGACGCCGCCTCCTTGCGCTTGAGCATCGACTTCGGCGTGAACACGACCATCGGCCGGTGGTTCTCGCCGAGGGAGTGCTGCCGCAGCAGGTGGAAGTACGACGCGGGCGTCGACGGCTGCGCGACCACGAACGCGTCGTCCGCGGCCATCGTCATCCACCGCTCGATCCGCGCCGAGGAGTGGTCGGGGCCCTGGCCCTCGTACCCGTGGGGGAGCAGGAGGACGACGCCGGACTGCTGGCGCCACTTGGTCTCGCCCGCGGTGATGAACTCGTCGATCACGGTCTGGGCGCCGTTGACGAAGTCGCCGAACTGCGCCTCCCACAGCACCAGCGCGTCGGGCCGCGCGACGGAGTAGCCGTACTCGAAGCCGAGCGCGGCGTACTCCGAGAGCAGCGAGTCGTAGATGTGGAACTTCGCCTGGTCCTCGGTCAGCGCCGTCAGCGGGGTCCACTCGTTGGCGTTGACCCGGTCGATGATCGTGGCGAACCGCTGCACGAACGTGCCGCGTCGCGAGTCCTGCCCCGCGAGCCGCACCGGCCGTCCGTCCATCAGCAGGGACCCGAACGCGAGGATCTCGCCGGTGCCCCAGTCGATCGGGCCGTCGGTGATCGCGTTGGCCCGCCGCTGCAGCTGCGGCATCACCTTGGGGTGCACGGTGAACCCCTGCGGGGGAGTGACGTAGGCGTCGGAGATGCGCTTCATCGCCTCCGGCGGGATGGCCGTCTGGGCCTGGCCGGCGCGCTTCTCCGGGTAGTCCGGCACCGTCGTCCACTCGGTCGGGTGCGAGTCGGCCTCGCGGACCTCGGTGAAGACCCGCTCGAGCTGCTGCTGGTAGTCCTTGAGGACCTGCTCGGCCTCCTCGATCGTGATGTCGCCACGGCCGATCAGGGACTCGGTGTAGAGCTTGCGCACCGACCGCTTCTGCTCGATGAGGTCGTACATCAGCGGCTGGGTGTACGACGGGTCGTCGCCCTCGTTGTGCCCGCGCCGGCGGTAGCAGACCAGGTCGATGACGACGTCCTTGTTGAACGCCTGGCGGTACTCGAAGGCCAGCCGGGCCACCCGGATGCAGGCCTCGGGGTCGTCGCCGTTGACGTGGAAGATCGGCGCCTGCACCATCCGCGCGACGTCCGTGCAGTACAGCGAGGAGCGCGACGAGCCGGGCGAGGTCGTGAAGCCGACCTGGTTGTTGACGACGAGGTGAATCGTGCCGCCGGTGCGGTAGCCGCGCAGCTGCGACAGGTTGAGCGTCTCGGCGACGACGCCCTGGCCGGCGAACGCCGCGTCGCCGTGGATCAGCAGCGGGAGCACGGGGTACTCCGCCCCGCGGTCCAGCACGTCCTGCTTGGCCCGGGTGATGCCCTCGAGCACGGGGTCGACCGCCTCGAGGTGGGACGGGTTCGCCGCGACGGAGACCTTGATCCGGTCGCCGAGCCCGGAGAGGAACTCGCCCTCGGCGCCCAGGTGGTACTTCACGTCACCGGAGCCCTGCACCGTGCGCGGGTCGATGTTGCCCTCGAACTCGCGGAAGATCTGGGAGTACTTCTTGCCGACGATGTTGGCCAGCACGTTGAGGCGGCCGCGGTGGGCCATGCCGATCGTGACCTCGTCGAGCCCGATCTCGGCCGCCGCCTCGCAGATCTCGTCGATCACCGGGACCGTCGTCTCGGCACCCTCGAGGCTGAACCGCTTCTGACCGACGAACTTGGTCTGCAGGAAGGTCTCGAACGCCTCGGCCTGGTTGAGCTTGAGCAGGATCCGCAGCTGCTCCTCGCGCGGAGACTTGGTGTGCGGCCGCTCGACGCGCTCCTGGATCCATTTGCGCTGCTCGGGATCCATGATGTGCATGTACTCGATGCCGGTGGTGCGGCAGTAGGAGTCGCGCAGGATGCCGAGGATGTGGCGCAGCTTCATGAAGCGCCGGCCCTCCCCGCCGAACGAGCCGGTCGCGAACTCCCGGTCGAGATCCCACAGGGTCAGCCCGTGCGACTCGACCTCGAGGTCGGGGTGGCTGCGCTGGCGGTACTCCAGGGGGTCGGTGTCGGCCATCAGGTGGCCCCGCACGCGGTAGGCGTGGATGAGCTCGAGGATCCGGGCCTGCTTGGAGATCTCGTCGTCGTGCGACGTCGCGATGTCGTGGCTCCAGCGGATCGGCTCGTAGGGGATCCGCAGCGCCCGGAAGATCTCGTCGAAGAAGGAGCTCTCGCCCAGCAGCAGCTGGTGGATCTGCCGCAGGAACTCGCCCGACTGGGCGCCCTGGATGACGCGGTGGTCGTAGGTCGACGTCAGCGTCATCACCTTGCTGATCGCGTTGCGCGCGATCGCGTCCTCGGAGGCGCCCTGCCACTCCGGCGGGTACTCCATCGCGCCGACCCCGATGATCGCGCCCTGCCCGCGCATCAGCCGCGGCACCGAGTGGTTGGTCCCGATCGTGCCGGGGTTGGTCAGCGAGATCGTCGTGCCCTGGAAGTCCTCGACGGTGAGCTTGCCGTCGCGCGCCTTGCGCACGACGTCCTCGTACGCCGTCCAGAAGGCCGCGAAGTCCATCGTCTCGGCGCCCTTGATGTTCGGCACCAGCAGCTGGCGGGTGCCGTCCTTCTTCTGCATGTCGATCGCGAGGCCGAGGTTGATGTGGGCGGGCGTGATCTGGTTGGGCTTGCCGTCGACCTGGTCGAAGCCGACGTTCATCTCCGGCATCGCCTTGAGGGCCTTCACCAGGGCGTAGCCGATGAGGTGGGTGAAGGAGACCTTGCCGCCGCGGGCCCGGGAGAGGTGGTTGTTGATGACGATCCGGTTGTCCCACAGGAGCTTGACCGGCACCGAGCGCACCGACGTCGCCGTCGGGACCGAGAGCGAGTCGTCCATGTTGGCCACGGTGCGCGCGGGCGCCCCGCGCAGGACGGTGTACGTCGGCTGGTCGGCCGCCGGGGCGGGCTCGGGCGTCTTGGACTCCTTGGGCACCGGCTTGTCGGTGCCCTTCGCGGGCTCCGCGGCGGCCGTGTCGGGCCGCGGCTTGGCTTGCGGGGTCGAGGTGGTGCTCGACTGGGAAGCGGCCGGCGGCGGGGCGGGTGTCGCGGCCGGGGTCGACGCCGGGGCGCTCGCGCGGGCCCCGTTCGAGCCGTTGGAGGCGGCGTCGGCCTTGCCGTTGCCGGACCCGTTGCTCGAGCCGCCGGAGCTCTTGGCCTCGAAGTAGGCCGCCCACGTCGGGTCGACGCTGCCCGGGTCTCGCTTGAACTGCTCGAACATCTCCTCGACGAGCCACTCGTTGGCTCCGAAGTCGGAGGATGGAGCTGGGGTGTCCGAGGAGGACTCGGACGGGGTGGTCTGCTGCTGAGACACGGCTCTGCTTCGCCTCTTCCAGGACGGGCGCGTGATGGGTGGGTTCCGCAGTCCAGGCTAGTCCCACGCACGCAAATACCGAAGTACGGTCCCGCCTTGGTGCATGGTGGGGTCGTGCCTTCCCGAGCCCCCCGTCAGACCCGATCTCGGGCCCTCGCGGTCGTAGCCCTCGCCTCGCTGTCGGTGGCGCTCGGCGGCTGCGGCGGCGGCTCGTCGTCCCCGAGCTCCTCGTCGTCCGGCGATGCCGACTCCGGCGGCGCGCAGACGGTCGCCTCGACGGTCACGCTGGGCCGGGTCGCGGGCGATCTGCACCAGCCGAACAAGCGGATCTTCGCCCACCACCGCCGGCAGCTGCTCGACCAGGTCGGCCACGCGGTCGGGACCTGGATCGACGGCGGCTTCGTCGGGGTCAGCTACCCGCGGGACAGCTTCGACGCGGCGTTCTCGGCGTTCACCGGCCCGGCGGCGAAGGAAGCCCAGCACCAGCAGCAGCTGATGACCAACTGGGACCTCCGGCAGCAGATCGACGGCGTCAAGGTCACCAAGCGCTCGGTCAAGGTCGACGTCCTGGCGCCGCACGGCCGCCCCGCCGGGGCCACGGCCCGGGTCGCCCTGGTCTTCACCACGACCGGAGACGTGACGAAGCGGGTGACCGTGCACGGCCGGCTGTTCCTGAGTCCCGACGACAGCGGCGACTGGAAGATCTTCGGGTTCGACGTGGCGAAGGGTGGTCAGTGATGAGGCGCCGCCTGCTCCGGGTCGCCAAGCTCGCCTCGCTCGGAGTCGTGCTCGCGATGGTGCTGCTCGCGCTCCCGGACGCCTCGCCCAAGCCCACCGAGCTGGCCCTGGTCAAGGTCGACCAGGGCAGCGCAGCAGCGCTCGGGCCCGACGTCATCTCGATCCTGGCGGTCGGCTCGGACGCCCGCCCAGGCGAGAACTTCACCCACACCCGTGGCGACGCCCTGCAGCTGGTCACCATCAACACCCGGACCCACGCCGCGAGCATCATCGGCGTGCCGCGCGACTCGTGGGTCGACATCCCGGGCCACGGCACGGACAAGATCAACGCCTCGCTCTACTACGGCGGACCGCAGCTGCTCGGCACCACGGTCGGCAACCTGATCGGCGTCCACCCGCAGTACGTCTTCGTCACCCGCTTCCAGTGGTTCATCCAGATGGTGCGGTGGCTGGGTGGGGTCGACATCCGCAACCCGTTCGCCTTCAGCGACGAGTACCTCAAGCCGAAGGGCTTCAAGGCCGGGCACATCCACCTCGACGGGTACGACGCGATGGCCTACTCCCGGATCCGGCACACGCTCCCGACCGGGGACTTCGAGCGCTCGGCACACCAGGAGATCGTGCTCAAGGCGATCCAGGCCAAGGTGCGCGCGAACGCCGACAAGCCGGGCTTCATCGAGCACGGCGTGCTCGACGCGATGAGCCACATGTACACCAACCTGCCGCCCACCGAGCTGTTCCGGCTGGCCCAGGTGCTGGCCCAGGTGGACCCGAGCAAGGTCCGGTCGTGCGTCGTGCAGGGCGGGATCGGGACCTCGTCCGGAGGAGCCAGCATCGTCCTGCCCTACGTCTCGCAGGCACGCGACATGGGCAACCAGATCCGGAAGGACGCCACGCTGTCCCACTGCGGCTGAGCCGAGCAGGTGTCGGCGGGCCGGGCTAGCGTCCCGGCCATGGCGTACGACGAGGAGCTGGCGGCGCGGATCCGGGAGCACGCCCTCGGCGCGCCGGTCCAGGAGAGGAAGATGTTCGGTGGCCTGGCGTTCCTGATCGGCGGGCACCTGGCGGTGGCCGCGAGCGGCCGGAGTGGCCTGCTCGTGCGGGTCGACCCGGCCGACCACGACGGCTTGCTCGCCGAGCCGGGCGCCGCGCCGATGGAGATGGGCGGCCGCGGGCCGATGGTGGGCTGGCTGCGGGTGGACCCGGAGGCCGTGGCGGGCGACGCCGAGCTCGCCGCCTGGGTCGAGCGTGGCCTCGCCTACGCCGGCTCGCTGCCACCCAAGTGAGGCTGCCTCGCGGAGTGGGGGAGCGACAGGGCAGGCTGGGCCCGTGATCGAGCTGCGCAGCGACAACGCCGCGGGGGTCGCCCCCGAGATCCTCGCCGCCGTCCAGGCGGCCAACACCGGCTCCGCCCTGGCCTACGGCGGCGACGACCTGACCGCACACCTCCACGAGGTCGTGCGCGCGGTGTTCGAGCATCCGACGGCGCGGGTGTTCCCGGTCACCAGCGGTACGGCGGCCAACTCGCTGGGGCTGTCGGCCGCGACGCCGCCCTGGGGTGCCGTGCTCTGCCACCCGACCGCGCACATCATCACCTCCGAGGGCGGCGCGACCTCGCTGTTCGGCGGGGGGGCCGTGATGCAGGGGGTCGACGGCGAGCACGCCCTGGTCGACCCGGACGCGCTGCGGGCCGCGCTGGACGCGGTCCGGTGGGGGGACCCGCACGAGAGTCAGCCCGCGGTGCTCTCGCTGACGCTGCCCAGCGACCTCGGCACGGCGTACCGGCCCGATCAGGTCGCCGAGCTGGCGGGCATCGCCCGCGAGCGCGGCCTGCGCGTGCACGTCGACGGCGCGCGGCTGGCCAACGCCATCGCTGCACAGGGCTGCGCGCCGGCGGACGTGAGCTGGCGAGCCGGCGTCGACGTCCTCTCGCTCGGCGCGACCAAGAACGGCGCCCTCAGCGCCGAGGCGATCGTGGTCTTCGACGACGACATCGCGGACCAGCTGGTCTTCCGCACCAAGCGGTCGGGTCACGTCACCAGCAAGATGCGCTTCCAGTCGGCCCAGCTCACGGCGTACCTCACCGACGGTCTGTGGCTCCGGATGGCGGACAACTCCAACCGGCAGATGGCGACGTTGGCGTCCCGGCTCGAGGCGCTCGAGGGCGTCCAGCTGGTCGAGCGGGTCGACGTCAACATGGCCTGGGTCGACCTGCCCGAGGCGGCGATCGACGCGCTGGAGAAGGACGGCGAGGTCGTGTTCTACCGCATGGGCGCGACCCGGATCCGGTTGGTGACGAGCTGGCAGACGACGGCCGAGGAGGTCACGGAGGCGGGTCGCCGGTTCGCCGAGGCGGTGGCGGCAGCCAGCTGACCTGGCCTGGTCGCGCCAGGGCGACGACCAGCGCCGAAAGCCCCAGCAGCCAGACCAGCAGCACCCACTCGGGTGGCTGCGGCCGCACCGAGGCCGGGAACCACAGGACGAACGTCGCCGACAGGGCGCTGACCGCGACGACCACGACCGGGCGGAGCCGGTCGACGGACAGGAACATCAGGGGCCACAGGAGGTACCACAGCCGCGGCGCCGGACTGCTCAGCACGATCAGCAGCAGGGCCACGGCCAGGGTCCGCAGCGGTGGGCGGCGCAACGCGGTCAGGGTGAGGACGCCCAGGGTGATAGCCAGGAAGCCGAGCCCGATCGGGTGCAGGAGCGAGTACCGGTCGGCCGGGACGTCGGCCACGCGGTCCGGGGCCAGGAGATGCAGGATGTCGCCGATCTGCTGGGTCACCGACAGCCAGCGCACGCCGACCGTGCCGTCGCCCACCTGCGGGATCCAGCCCAGTCCGTAGCCGGACACGAGCCCGACCACCAGCAGGACGCCGACGCCGGCCACCGTGGTCACCGCCGCCGAGAGCAGCCAGCGGCGAGCGGGAGGGTTGGCTCCCGCCGGGCGTCCGGGACCGGCGTACCGCCACCACAGGAGCGGCAGGAACGGGAGCGCGACCAGCGCGATCACCTTGATCGCGGCCGCCGCACCGACGAGCACCGCGCCGACCAGCAGGGCGCGCCGCTCGTCCCGGGTGCCGGCGGCCACGGTGACGCCTCCGACCAGCAGCGCCAGCATCACGCCCTCGTTGTGCACGCCGCCCAGCAGCATCAGCAGGGGGAAGGGGCCGGCCAGCGCGAGCCACAGCGCCGGCTCCGGGCGTACGCCGACGATCCGAGCGAGCCGGACCAGCGCCGCTCCCGTCGCGACCATGCCGGCCAGGGTGAGCGCGCGCAGCAGGAACATCCCGGTCCAGGGGTGCGGACCGGCCAGGTCGACGACGATCCGGCAGATCCAGAGCCACAGCGGTCCGTACGGCGAGCCGGTCGCGAGCCACTCGTGGGCGACTGCGTCGGCGTACGGCCCCGGCACCGCCCCCGGTCCGACGGTCTAGGGGTCCAGTCCGTGCGCGGCGACGTTCGCCTGGCCGAGGTAGGCCCAGACGTCCTGACTGGCGACGGGCGCGGCGACCAGCAGGGGAGCGGCCGTGGCCGCGGCGAACCAGCAGACGCGACGGGTCATCCCGTCCACGCCCGGATCCAGCGCCAGCCGGCCCAGCGCCAGCCAGGCCACGACGATCAGCGCGACCCCGGCGAGGTAGACCCACCGGTTGGGACCCTGCGCCACCGCGCGGTCCAGGTGGTGCCGCGGCAGCGCGCCCACGACGTACGACGCGCGGGCGAGCAGGGCCGACCCGACCAGGCCGACCGCGGCGCAGGCCACGGTCGTCGCCGTGGGGCGGTCGGCCATCGGCGAGGTCGTGGGCACGGGTCGAGTGTGCCCGGCGGCGCCGCCTTCCTCGCCGGACGCGCTCAGGCGCTGAGGGCCCGGCCCATCGCGGCGATGTGGTCGGGGGTCGAGCCGCAGCACGCGCCGACGAGGTCGACGCCCAGGTCGCGCAGCGCGCGGGCGTGGTCGGCCAGGGCCTCCGGAGAGGCGTCGTAGACGAACCGGTCGCCGACCAGCTGCGGCAGTCCGGCGTTCGACTGGGCGACGAGCAACAGCCCCTCGTCGCGCGCCGACGCCAGGCTCTTCGCGATCTGCTCCATCTCCTCGGGACCGCGCCCGCAGTTGGCACCGACGGCGTCGACCCCGGCGTCACCCAGGGCCGCGACGGCGTCCTCGGGGCGGACCCCCATCATCGTGCGGAGGTTGGTGTCGAAGCTCAGGGTCGCCACCACCGGGACGCCCGGGAGCACACGGTGCGTCGCGTCGACCGCGGCCCGGACCTCGGCGAGGTCGCTCATCGTCTCGACGATGACCAGGTCGACGCCGCCGTCACGCAGGCCGCGCAGCTGCTCCTCGAAGAGCCCGCGCGCGGCGTCCGGCTCGAGCGCCCCCAACGGAGCGAGGAGCTCGCCGGTCGGGCCGAGGTCGCCGGCGACCAGGACGCCGTGCCGGCGAGCCACGCGGCTGGCGATCGCGGCGCCCGCCTCGTTGAGCTCGTGCACGCGGTCCTCGAGACCGTGCATGGCCAGCCGGGGGCGCGTGCCCCCGAAGGTGTTGGTGGTGAGCACCCGAGCCCCTGCGGCGGCGTACGCCTCGTGGATCTCCTCGATCACCTCGGGACGCTCGACGTTCCACAGCTCGCCGGAGCCGCCGTCGTCGAGCCCGTGCTCCTGGAGCAGGGTGCCCATGCCGCCGTCGAGCAGCACCGGACCGTGGTCACCGAGCAGGTCGCGCAGATGGTTCACGACGCACCTCCGGCGTCTGCTGCGGCTCCGAGGCCGTCGAGATAGGTGGTCAGACGCTCGGCGGACCAGTCGGCCTCCAGCTCGGCCACGACTCGGTCGCACACCTCGTGGGTGCTGCCGTCGGACGACGTCCACTCGCCGCGCGTCCAGCCCTGGAGGTAGGCGTCGCTGTCGGTCTCGCCGAGGCGCATCGCGGCCTCGTCGATGGCCTCCTGGAACCTGGCCGCGAGCGGCCCCTTGGTCACGGCGTCGCCGTCACGCGCCACGACCAGGGACGGCAGGTCGCGCCAGTAGGTCACCTGGTACTCCGTCACGATCACGAGGCTAGTCGCCGGAGAGCGGTCCCTCCCGCCATGACCGACGGCCGGTCACATCGGTCGGACGTCATACGAGTTGGTGGCCATGGCGACCGATTCGTATGACGTCCCGCGAAGCCGAGTGAGCAGCGCCCCCGGAAGGATTCGAACCTTCGCTCCCGCCTTCCCAGGATGAGCAGAGCGGCGGTGCTCCTCGAGCAGCGCCCCCGGAAGGATTCGAACCTTCGCTCCCGCCTCCGGAGGGCGGTGCTCTATCCCCTGAGCTACGGGGGCTCGGGTGGGACGACCTTACAAGCGGACGGGTCCTCGCAAGAAACCGGCGTCAGTCGGCTGTCGGAGCTCCGATGCCCGCGTCGCGGGCCTTGGCGATCGCCTCCGCGCGCGTGCGCACGTCCAGCTTGGCCAGCACCGCGGTGACCCGGTTGCGCACGGTCTTCTCCGCGAGGAAGAGCCGGCGGGCGATGGTGGCGTTGTCGGCGCCCTCGGCGAGCAGCCGGAGGACGTCGTGCTCGCGCTCGCTCAGCTGCGGGAACACCTCCGGGCCGGTGCGGGCGAACAGGTGCTGGATGTTGCCGGCGACCCCGGTCCCCACGACGAGCTGGCCGCGGCTCACGGCTCGCAGGGCGTCCTCGATGTCCTCACGGGTCGCCTCCTTGAGCAGGTAGCCCAGGGCGCCGGCCCGCAGGGCCGCCTGGATCGTCGCGGGGTCCTCGCTCATCGTCAGCACCAGCACCTGCGTGCCGGGGTGGTCACGGCGTACCCGCTCGGTGGCCGCGAGGCCGGAGAGCTGCGGCATCTGCAGGTCCATCATGACGACGTCCGGCGCGTGGGCGGCGACAGCGGCGACGGCCTCCTCGCCGTTGGCCGCCGTGGCGACGACCTCGGCCCCCAGGTCGGAGAGCAGGCCGACCAGGCCGTCGCGGAAGACCGGGTGGTCGTCGGCCACGACGACGGTGGTGCTCATGCTCGGACCTCCAGGGGCAGGTGGGTGCGGACGACGGTGCCGTGCGGGTTCGTGGTGACCTCGAGCAGGCCACCCACCTCGGCGGCACGGTCGCGCATGCTGGTCAGGCCGACGCCGCGAGGAGCGGTCTCGGGGATGCCGCGCCCGTCGTCGGTGACGGTGACCACGAGCCAGGGCGCGTCGGTGCGGAGCTCCACCCGGCACGTCGCGCAACCGGAGTGGCGCATCGCGTTGGTGACGGCCTCGGAGGCGATCAGGTACGCCGCGGCCTCGGTCGCCGCGGGCAGGTCCGGGGGAACGTCGCACTGCAGCCTCACCCGGCCCTCGTACCGTTCGACCAGCTGCCGCAAGGCACCGTCGAGACCCATGTCGTCGAGGGCGGGGGGACGCAGACCGTCGACCATCCGGCGCACCGACGTGACCGTGCGTCGCAGGTCGTCGCGGGCGGCCTCGGCGCGCGCGGCCAGGTCGGGGTGCTCCGCCAGGCGGCCGGCGAGGCCGTCGAGCTGCATCGCGATCCCGGCCAGAGACGGTCCCACGCCGTCGTGCAGGTCGCGGCGCAGCCGACGGCGTTCGTCCTCGCGGGCCGTGACCAGCTGTTCCCGCTGGCCCTGGATCTCCGCGGACAGGGCCGCCTGCCGGAGCAGGGTGCCGACCTGGCCCGCCACTGCGTCGAGCGTGCGTCGCTCGCGGCGCGTGAGGCGCGACGGCGAGCGGCGGCCGACGACCAGGGTCCCGAGGCGCTCACCCCCTTCACTCACCGCGAACGACGCCGTGTCGGCGCCCGGAGCAGCCGCGACTCCCGAGGTGATCGGTGGGACGGAGCGGTCGAGGGGCTCGATCCGGACGTAGGGGAGACGCAGGGTGTCGCCGACGCCCTGCGTCAGCTGGCCGAGGGCGTCGAGCGGACCGGTGGCCAGGTCGAGACGACGCCGCAGGGACGTCAGCACGCCGGCCGTGTCCTGGCGGTGGCCGACCACGACGCGGTCGATCACCTGCTGCAGCTGGTCGTGCGCCGCTGCCCCCAGCAGGGCGACGACGGCCACGGCCGCGAGGCCCACGCGCTGGGGCTGGCCACCTGCCCCGGCCGCGCCGAGCACCGCCACCGCGGCCACCCCGAGCAGGAGGACCAGCACGCCGGCGACGATCGTGCGGCGGAGGCTCTCACCGACGTCGAAGAGCTGGTGCCGGATCACACCCACGCCGAGGGCGACCACCAGCCCGAGCATCCCGAGTACGAACCAGAGGTCGCTGTCGGAGCTCCTGCCCTTCAGGGTCAGCTGGAGGACGTTCGCGACGACCAGCCAGCCGACGCCGAGCAGGAGCCACAGCATGCGCTGCCGGTCACCGCCCGTCGCGCGGCGGGTTCGCTGCACGACGGCGAGAACCCCCGCGGCGCCGCCGACCAGCACCAGGGCGAGCGCGGATGCCAGCGTCACGACGTTGAGCACCCCCCAGCCGCGCAGGCCGAGCGGGTTCTGGATCCTGCCGGTGGTGTCGCTCGCGACGGGCGCGAACATACGTGCCGCCACCAGCGCGACCAGCAGTCCCAGCAGGACGCGCCGAACGGGACGCCAGCGTGGCGACGGGAGCGACCCGTCGGGGAAGTGCAGGGGCGTCAGCGCCCAGAGCACGAAGTAGGAGACGAACCCCCAGACCGACACCCACCCGGCGACGTCGGTCAGCGGCGTCGGGTCGTCCCAGGTGCGTGCGGCGTACTGGCCGGCCAGCAGATAGGGGCCCATCGAGGCGCAGGTAAGGAGTAGCCATCCCACGAGGTTGCGCGGCTGGTGGGCGATCACCAGCACCGCCACGGCCGGGAAGGCCGTGGCCAGGACGACGTCAGCCGGCTGTGGCGCGACCGCGTCCACGCCTCGGTGCAGAGCCACCGCACCGGCGCTGCACACGATCGACGTGAGGGCGACGAGCGTCGCCAGCATCGTGGCCGAGGCAGGACGCCGCAGAGGCGCCGCCAAGGCGTGGATGCCGGTCATGGACCAGATCCTCACCCGCCGGGACTGCCCGGCAACAGGCCTTCCCGGGAAGTCGGGACCGGTGTCCCTGGAAGGCGGGGCGTGGGGACCGACAGCGTCCTCCGGGTCAACCTCAGGCACCACGACCATCGGAAGGAACCATCATGACCACCGACACCCGTACCCACGCCCGATCCGGCGCGGTCCTCGCTGACGAGCCAGCCACCGAGTCCCGCCGCTGGGCGTGGTGGGGCGTCGCCGCCGGCGTCCTCGGCGTCATCGGCACCATCGTCACGCTCGACAACGCCTCGGGCGACTACCCGACGGCCGACCGCGTCGCCGACCTCCACTCCGGCACCAGCCACATCGGTGGCGCCGCCGGCTACCTCGCCGTCGTGGCCCTTCTGGTCACCGCCGGCGCCTGGCGGGCCCGTGTCGTCCGCAGGATGCCCAGGAGCATCGCGGCCCGCGTCGTGGCCGACGGGCTTACGGCCTCGGCCGGTGCACTGGCCCTGGGCTACGGGTGGAAGCTCGCGCTCGGCGACTACCTGCAGGGCGGGACCGACCACGGCATGTTCGACAAGAGCGGGCTCTTCGTCTACTACGTGCTCAACGACTTCGGGCCCTTCATCGGCTGGCTGGGCGTGACCGTGGCAGCGGGCGCGATGGTGGTTCTGGCCCTGCGTGAGCGCGTCGTGCCCCGCTGGATCGGGTTCGTCTCGATCGTGCCGATCCTCGCCGTGACCGTCTACAGCCTGGTCCTCGGCGTTCCCGGGTTCCCGGGCGTCGTCGGTCCGCTCTGGATGATCGTCACGTTCGGCGCCCTCGCGCTCCGCCGTTCCGGCGAGCGCGCGTGATCCGAGGCTCGGAAGTCGTTCGAAGGGTGCCCTCGGCCGTCGATACCCTGACGGGGTGACTCCCGAGCAGCTCTCCGACCTGATCGTCGCGTCGCTGGCGGACCTGTCCGCCGGCGGCGCGATCACGCTGTCTACCAGCGTGCCGGAGACGGTCACGGTGGAGCGACCGCGGCAGAAGGGGCACGGCGACTACGCGACGAACGTCGCCCTGCAGCTCGGCAAGCAGTCCGGTCTCGCGCCGCGCGAGCTCGCGGAGCTCCTGGCCGAACGACTGGTCGCCGCCGACGGCATCGCGGATGCGGAGGTCGCCGGTCCCGGCTTCGTCAACATCACCGTCGACGCCGGAGCCCAAGGGGTCCTCGCCGACGAGGTGGTCGCCGCGGGTGCGGCGTACGGCAGGTCGGACGCCCTGGCCGGCGAGCGGATCGACGTCGAGTTCATCTCGGCCAACCCGACCGGACCGCTCCACCTGGGTCACACCCGCTGGGCCGCGGTGGGCGACGCGCTCGCCCGGGTCCTGGAGGCGGCCGGCGCCCAGGTCGAGCGAGAGTTCTACATCAACGACCGCGGCGTCCAGATGGACCTGTTCGGCGACTCGGTCCTGGCCCGGGCGCTCGGTGAGGACGTCCCGGCGGACGGCTACCACGGGGAGTACGTCGCCGACCTGGCCCAGGAGGTGCTGGCCGCCAGGCCGGGGATCCTCGAGCTCCCGCACCAGGAGCGGCGGGTGGCGTTCCGCGAGGAGGCCTACCGGATCCAGCTGGCCCAGCAGCAGGCGGAGCTGGCCGAGTTCCAGACAGTGTTCGACGTCTGGTTCAGCGAGCGCACCCTCCACGAGGACCAGTCGGTGGCCGACAACCTCGAGAAGCTGCGCGGCGAGGGCCACCTGTACGACGCCGACGGGGCTGTGTGGATGCGCACCACCGACTTCGGCGACGACAAGGACCGCGTGCTGATCCGGTCCAACGGCGAGCTGACGTACTTCGCCAGCGACACGGCGTACTACCTCGACAAGCGCGGACGCGGCTTCGACCGGTGCATCTACCTGCTCGGCGCCGACCACCACGGGTACGTCGGGCGGCTGCGCGCGATGGCGGCGTGCGCGGGCGACGACCCTGACACGTCGATCGAGGTGCTGATCGGCCAGCTGGTCAAGATCATGCAGGGCGGCCAGGAGCTCAAGCTGTCCAAGCGCGCCGGAACGCTGGTCACGCTCCGCGAGCTGATCGACCTGATCGGCGTCGACCCGTTGCGCTACACCCTGGCCCGCTACCCCTCCGACTCACCGCTCACCCTCGACGCGGGCGAGATGACCCGACAGGCCAGCGAGAACCCGGTGTTCTACGTGCAGTACGCCCATGCCCGGGTCGCCTCGATCCTGCGCAACGCCGCCGACCTCGGGCTCGCGCCCGGCTCCCACCCGCAGCTGCTGACCCACGAGAAGGAGGGCGAGCTGCTGCGCGCCCTCGCCGAGCTCCCGCGGGTCGTCGCGGCCGCGGCCGCGCTCCGAGAGCCGCACCGGGTCGCGCGCTACCTCGAGGACACCGCGGCCGCCTACCACCGCTTCTACGACAGCTGCCGCGTCCTCCCGCTCGGTGACGAGGAGCCCAACGACCTGCACCGAGCTCGGCTGCGGCTGGTCGAGGCGACCCGGGTCGTGCTGGCCAACGGCCTCGGGCTGCTGGGTGTCTCCGCTCCGGACCGGATGTGAGCCCCACCCACGAGGCCGGGTGGGCTCACGTCGACGGAGCGCTGCGCTCCCACCACGGCGGGCCCGGCTGGCTGTCGCCGCCGGCCGACGCCAACGCGCTCGTGCCCTCCCTGTGGTCGACGACCACGACCAAGCGAGACGGCGACCTGGTCGTCGGTGGCGTCGCGATCCCGGACCTGGTCGCCGACGTGAACACCCCGGCGTACGTCCTCGACGAGGCGGACCTGCGCGGCCGGGCGCGGGCGTTCCGCGACGCCTTCGCCGGCTACGACGTGTACTACGCCGGGAAGGCCTTCCTGTGCACGACCGTGGCCCGCTGGGTCGCCGAGGAGGGACTGCGCCTCGACGTGTGCTCCGACGGTGAGCTGACCGTCGCCCTCCGCGCGGGGTTCGACCCGGCACGGATCGGCTACCACGGCAACACCAAGGCCGAGGTGGAGCTGATGCGCGCCGTCGCCGAGGGCGTCGGCCGGATCGTGGTCGACTCCTTCGACGAGATCGACCGCCTCGAGCGCGTGACCGCCTCCCTGCTCGCCAGCGGCTACTGGCCGCACCCCAACCGGTGCTGGTGCGGGTGACGGCGGGCGTCGAGGCGCACACCCACGAGTACATCGCGACCGCCCACGAGGACCAGAAGTTCGGCTTCTCGATCACCTCCGGTGACGCCCAGAAGGCCGTACGCCGCGTGCTCGCGGCCTCGGGCCTGGAGTTGCTGGGTCTGCACTCGCACATCGGCAGCCAGATCTTCGACACCTCGGGCTTCGAGGTGGCGGCGCGTCGGGTGCTCGCCCTGCACGCGCGGATCGCCGAGCAGCTGGAGGTCGTCCTGCCCGAGCTCGACCTCGGCGGCGGCTTCGGCATCGCGTACACGACGCAGGACGACCCGAGCGAGCCGGCGCAGCTCGCGGCCGAGATCTCCGCGATCGTCGACCACGAGTGCCAGGCGCTCGGTATCGCTCGACCGAGGCTCTCGATCGAGCCCGGCCGCGCGATCGTCGGACCGGCGATGTGCACGGTCTACACCGTCGGGACGGTCAAGCGGGTCGAGTTGGACGGCGGCGCCGTCCGTACCTACGTCAGCGTCGACGGCGGGATGAGCGACAACGTCCGGACGGCGCTGTACGACGCCGACTACTCCTGCACGCTGGCCTCGCGCCACTCCACCGCGCCGGCGACCCTGACCAGGGTCGTCGGCAAGCACTGCGAGGCCGGCGACATCGTGGTCAAGGACGAGTTCCTGCCCGCTGACGTCCGGCCCGGCGACCTCCTCGCGGTGCCGGCGACCGGCGCCTACTGCCGCTCGATGGCCTCCAACTACAACCACGCCCTCCGCCCGCCGGTGGTCGCGGTGCGGGACGGTGTGGCGACGACGATCGTCCGCCGCGAGACTGTGGACGACCTGCTGGCCACCGACCTGGGAACGAGCGCTCCATGAAACCCCTCAACGTCGCCGTACTGGGCTGCGGCGTGGTCGGCTCGCAGGTCGTGCGGCTGCTCGCCGAGCAGGCCGACGACCTCGCGGCTCGCGTGGGCGCACCCGTGCGTGCTGGCCGGGGTCGCCGTACGCCGGATCGACGCGCCGCGCGACGTCGAGGTGCCGGCCGGGCTGCTCACCACCGACGCGGCCGGTCTGGTGGCCCGCGAGGACGTCGACGTGGTGGTCGAGGTGATCGGCGGCATCGAGCCCGCCCGCTCGCTGATCCTCTCGGCACTCGAGCACGGCGCGAGCGTCGTCACCGCGAACAAGGCGCTGCTCGCCGAGGACGGGCCGACCCTGTTCGAGGCTGCCGAGAAGGCCCGGCGCGGACCTCTACTACGAGGCCGCCGTGGCCGGTGCCATCCCGATCCTGCGGCCGCTGCGCGAGTCCCTGGCCGGGGACCGGGTCACCCGGGTGCTCGGCATCGTCAACGGCACCACCAACTTCATCCTCGACCAGATGGACACCTCGCGGAGCCGGCTTCGACGAGGCGCTGGAGGAGGCTCAGGACCTCGGGTACGCCGAGGCCGACCCGACCGCCGACGTCGAGGGCTTCGACGCGGCGGCGAAGGCCGCGATCCTGGCCAGCCTCGCCTTCCACACCCGAGTCACCGCGGCCGACGTCCACCGCGAGGGCATCGCCGACGTCACCGCAGCCGACATCGCCTCGGCCGCCGAGATGGGCAGCGTGGTCAAGCTGCTCGCGATCGCCGAGCTGGTCTCGGGCGACGGCCCGGCAGACACTGGCGGGGTGTCGGTCCGCGTGCACCCGGCGATGATCCCGCGAAGCCACCCGCTCGCCACGTGCGGGAGGCCTACAACGCCGTCTTCGTGGAGTCCGACGCGGCGGGTCAGCTGATGTTCTACGGACCCGGTGCCGGTGGGGCGCCGACGGCCAGTGCGGTCCTCGGCGACCTGGTCACCGTCGCCCGCCACCGGCTGGGCGACACCCGAGGGGCCGGCGAGTCGGCGTACGCCGATCGCGTCGTCCTGCCGATGGGGGAGACGCGCACGAGGTACCACCTGGCCGTCGACGTCGACGACCGCGCCGGCGTCCTCGCGGAGATCGCCTCGGCGTTCGCGGAGGAGGACGTCTCGATCCAGACGCTGCGCCAGGAGGGCCGCGGCGCCGACGCCCAGCTGGTCGTGGTCTCGCACGAGGCGACCGACGCCCAGCTGAGCCGGACCGTCGAGCGGCTGCGCGCGCTGTCGTGCGTGCGTGAGGTGAGCTCGGTGATGCGGGTCGAGGGGAGATGGCGGCACACCGATGGCCCACCAGTGGCGAGGCGTGATCGAGGAGTACCGCCCCTATCTCGACCTGCTGCCCGACGACCTCGAGCCGGTGACGCTGCGCGAGGGCGGCACGCCGCTGGTCCACTCGGCATGGCTCTCCGGACCTGGCCGGGGGAGACGTCTGGCTCAAGGTCGAGGGCGACAACCCCACCGGCTCCTTCAAGGACCGCGGCATGACCGCAGCCATCTCCGTGGCCCGTCACGAGGGCGCCGCGGCGGTGGTCTGCGCCTCGACCGGCAACACCTCGGCCTCGATGTCGGCCTACGCCGCCCGAGCCGGGCTCACCCCGGTCGTGCTGATGCCCGAGGGCAAGATCGCCGCGGGGAAGATGGCGCAGGCGGTCGTCCACGGCGCGGTGATCGTGATGGTCCGCGGCAACTTCGACCACTGCCTCGAGCTCGCCCGCACGCTGTCGTGGACCTACCCCGTCGCCCTGGTCAACTCCGTCAACCCGGTGCGCCTGCAGGGCCAGAAGACCGCGGCGTTCGAGATCGTCGACTTCCTCGGCGACGCGCCCGACGTGCACGTCCTGCCGGTCGGCAACGCCGGCAACATCACGGCGTACTGGCTGGGCTACGAGCAGTACGCCGCGCTGGGCCGCACCACGCGCAAGCCGCGGATGCGCGGCTTCCAGGCCGAAGGGGCGGCGCCGCTGGTCACCGGCGAGCCGTTCCCCGACCCCGAGACCAAGGCCACGGCGATCCGGGTCGGCAACCCGGCCTCCTGGAAGCAGGCCGAGGCCGCGGCCCACGAGTCCGGCGGGAGGTTCCGGGCGGTCAGCGACGCGCAGATCCTCGCCGCGCAGGCAGCGCTCGCGCGGCGCGAGGGCGTCTTCGTCGAGCCGGGCTCAGCGGCGGCCGTGGCGGGGCTGCTGGCCGACCTCGAGGGCGGTGAGTCCTACGCGGGACTGACCGTCGTGGTGACCGTCACCGGCCACGGCTTGAAGGACACCGCGACGGCCCTGGAGTCCGTCGGAAACATGGTCGACGCCGTCATCGATCCTGATGTCGAGCAGGCGGCGGCCGCAGCGGGGCTGCGATGACGTTCGTCGACGGAGCGGTCCGGCTCACGGTGCCGGCCACCAGCGCCAACCTCGGACCGGGGTTCGACGCCCTGGGCCTGGCGCTGGAGCTGCGCGACGAGCTCGCCGCGAGCGTCAGCGGCTCGGGACTCGAGGTGGACGTCCTCGGCGAAGGCGCCGACGACCTGCCCGCCGACGAGCAGCACCTGGTGGTCCGCGCGATGCGCGAGGCGTTCGACGTGCTCGGCGACCAGCCGGCCGGGCTGCGCCTGAGCTGCGTCAACCGGATCCCCCAGGGCCGGGGTCTGGGCTCCTCGGCGGCCGCGATCGTCGGCGGCATCAACCTGGCCCGGGCCCTGGTCGTCGACGGCCGCAGCCGGCTCGAGCGACCTGGCGGCGTTCCAGCTCGCGGCCGGCCTCGAGGGTCACCCAGACAACGTCGCGGCGGCCAGCTTCGGCGGCCTGACCGTCGCCTGGCGCGAGGAGGACGTGCTCCACGCGGCTCCGGCGCAGGTGGCGCCCGGGATCCGGGCCGTGGCCTTCGTGCCGCCGACTCCGCTCTCGACCGAGGTCGCGCGCGGGCTGCTGCCCGCGTCGGTCCCGCACGCCGACGCCGCCGCCTCCGCGGGACGCGCCGCTCTCCTCGTCGCGGCACTCGCGACCGGCTGGACGGCCAAGCTCCACGACGCGACCCGCGACTGGCTGCATCAGGAGTACCGCCGGCCCGCCATGCCCGAGACCCTCGATCTCGTCGACGCCCTCCGCCTGGCCGGGCACGCCGCCGTCGTCTCCGGTGCCGGACCGACCGTGCTGGTCCTGACCGACGGGGCGGGGGTGGCCAAGGTGCAGCCGTTCGCGCCGCCCGGCTGGGACGTCCGCACGCTCGAGATCGGCGGCGGGGTGAGCCGCGGCTGACGGCTCCTCGCGGGCCGGACCAGCGGTGGTCCCGGGATGCCGCGCCGCCCGTGGCCCGGTGCTATCGTGGCCGTGCCTCCGGGCGGCGACGCAGCACACATGCTGTCCCACAGCCCGAGCACTCTTCCTCCCCACGGCGCCACCGCGCTCGGTCATCCGTGCGCCCCCCGCGGTGAGGAAGCACCCAACCAGCGGCCCCCGGCAGTCAGCCGGAGGGCACTGAGACGTGGGAAGGACCTCACGTGACAGACACCATCGAATCCACCCCCGCGGACGCGTCCGGCAGCTCTGCCGACGCCGCGCCCGCTGCGAAGAAGAAGTCGGGTGGACTCAGCTCGATGCTGCTGGCCGACCTCAAGTCGATGGCCGGCGGCCTCGGGATCAGCGGCGCCGGCTCGATGAAGAAGGCGCAGCTCGTCGAGGCGATCAAGGCGGCCCAGTCACCGGCGAACGGCCGTAGCAAGCGGGCCGAGGCCACGCCCGAGGCCGAGGAGTCCCGGCCCGAGGGCCAGCAGGACCGTGACGCCGACCGAGGCGGACGCCGGAACAACCAGCAGGGCCAGAAGGGCGACCAGGGCCAGAAGGGCGACCAGGGCCAGAAGTCCGACCAGGGCCAGAAGTCCGACCAGGGCCAGAAGTCCGACCAGGGTCAGAAGAACGACCAGGGCCAGAAGAACGACCAGGGTCAGAAGAACGACCAGTACGACGACGGCCAGGGCGGGAGCCGCCGGAGCCGTCGCCGTCGCGGACGCGACCGGGCCAACCGTCCGCAGACCAGCACCGGGCAGCGCGGCGAGCCGGACACCACGATCCTCGACGACGACGTCCTCACCCCGGCCGCGGGCATCCTCGACGTCCTCGACAACTACGCCTTCGTCCGTACCAGCGGCTACCTCGCCGGCACCGACGACGTCTACGTCTCCTTGTCGATGGTGCGCAAGTACGGCCTGCGTCGTGGCGACGCCATCGTCGGCCAGGTGCGACAGCCCCGCGAGGGCGAGCGCCGCGAGAAGTTCAACCCGATGGTGCGCATCGACTCGGTGAACGGCGCGGACCCCGAGACCGCCAAGAACCGCGTCGAGTTCGCCAAGCTCACCCCGCTCTACCCCAGCGAGCGGCTGCGTCTGGAGACCGAGCCGACCAACCTGATCGGGCGGGTCATCGACATCGCCTCCCCGATCGGCAAGGGCCAGCGCGGGCTCATCGTGTCCCCGGCCAAGGCCGGCAAGACGATGATCATGCAGTCGATCGCGAAGTCGATCACGACCAACAACCCCGAGTGCCACCTGATGGTCGTGCTGGTCGACGAGCGTCCCGAGGAGGTCACCGACTTCGAGCGGTCGACCAAGGGCGAGGTCATCTCCTCGACGTTCGACCGGCCGGCCACCGACCACACCACGGTCGCCGAGCTGGCGATCGAGCGCGCCAAGCGACTGGTGGAGCTCGGCCACGACGTCGTCGTCCTGCTCGACGGGATCACGCGGCTCGGACGGGCCTACAACCTCGCCGCGCCGCCGTCCGGACGGATCCTGTCCGGCGGCGTCGACTCGGCCGCGCTGTACCCGCCCAAGAAGTTCTTCGGTGCCGCCCGCAACATCGAGAACGGCGGCTCGCTAACGATCCTGGCCACCGCGCTGATCGAGAGCGGCTCGAAGATGGACGAGGTCATCTTCGAGGAGTTCAAGGGCACCGGGAACATGGAGATCCGGCTCCGGCGCGACTTCGCCGACAAGCGGCTCTTCCCGGCCATCGACGCGGTCCAGAGCGGCACCCGCCGCGAGGAGCTCCTGATGAGCAACGAGGAGCTCCAGATCGTGTGGAAGCTGCGCCGTGTCCTCTCGGGTCTCGACGGTCAGCAGGCCCTGGAGCTGCTCCTCGCGCGGCTCCGGAAGTCCCAGACGAACATCGAGTTCCTCATGCAGGTGCAGAAGACCACGCCCGGGGACATCGCCGGCGACTGAGGCGCGCTCGACTGACCTCAGGCGGGAATCCTGCGATTACCCGCGGGGTTGTAGCCGGTGGCAGGAACTCGCCCCTTGGCTCCGGTTCACCCTGGTCGCGCTCGAGCGGCAGGGACCCGGCGGCCTGAAAGGAAGAACCATGAAGAAGGACATCCACCCGGACTACCGCGTGACCGAGGTCACCTGCACGTGCGGGAACACCTTCACCACGCGCAGCACGTCGGCCAACGGCGTCATCCACGCCGACGTCTGCTCCAACTGCCACCCGTTCTACACCGGCAAGCAGAAGATCCTCGACACCGGCGGCCGCGTGGCCCGGTTCGAGGCCCGCTACGCCAAGGTGAAGAAGGCTGCGGACGAGAAGGCCGAAGCCTCCCAGTAGCCACCTCGACGGCGCTGCCCTCCTCCATGGGGGCGGCGCCGTTGTCTTTGTCAGGCGTCTGCCGGGCGTCTGAGGGGGTCTACCAGGGGAGCCACCATGTTCGAGGTCGTCGAGAGCCTGCTCGGCGAGCACGCCGAGCTGGAGTCGCGGCTCGCCCTCCCGGAGACCCACGCCGACGCGCGCACGGCCAAGGCGCTCAACCAGCGCTACGCCGAGCTGACCGCGATCATCGGCACCTGGCGCGAGTGGCAGCACGCAGGTGACGACCTCGCCGTGGCCCGCGAGCTCGGCGTCGAGGACCCCGCCCTGGCCGCGGAGGTCGAGTCGCTGTCGGCCCGGCAGGAGGCTGCGGAGGAGCGGCTGCGGCGCCTCCTGGTGCCGCGCGACCCGGCGGACGACAAGGACGCGATCCTGGAGATCAAGTCCGGCGAGGGCGGCGAGGAGTCGGCGCTGTTCGCGGGCGACCTGCTGCGTATGTACACCCGGTACGCCGAGCGCACCGGCTGGTCCACGGAGGTCCTGGACGCGACCGAGTCGGATCTCGGCGGGTACAAGTCGGTGACCGTCGCGGTGAAGTCGCGCGGGGCCACCGAGCCCGGCCGGGCGCCGTTCGGGCTCCTGAGGTTCGAGGGCGGCGTGCACCGTGTCCAGCGGGTGCCGGTCACCGAGTCGCAGGGCCGTGTGCACACCAGCGCCGCCGGGGTGCTCGTGCTGCCCGAGGCCGAGGTGGTCGACGTGCAGATCGACGAGAACGACCTGCGCATCGACGTGTTCCGCAGCAGTGGGCCGGGAGGTCAGAGCGTGAACACCACCGACTCCGCCGTGCGGATCACCCACGTGCCGACGGGCATCGTCGTCAGCTGTCAGAACGAGAAGAGCCAGCTGCAGAACAAGGAGCAGGCGATGCGCATCCTGCGTGCGCGGCTGCTCGCCGTCGCGCAGGAGGAGGCGGACGCCGCAGCCGGCGAGGCGCGGCGCAGCCAGGTCCGCACCGTCGACCGCTCCGAGCGGATCCGCACCTACAACTTCCCGGAGAACCGCATCTCCGACCACCGCACGGGCTACAAGGCCTACAACCTCGACCAGGTGCTCGACGGCGACCTGCAGCCCGTCGTGGACTCCTGCCTGGAGGCCGACCTGGAGAGCAGGCTGGCTTCCGTGGAGGCACAGTGACGGCACCGCGCGACCTGGTCGGCGCGGCCGTACGCCGGTTGGACGCGGCCGGGGTCGAGTCGCCCGACCACGACGCCCGGGAGCTCCTCGCGCACGTGCTCGGGATCCGGCGGGGCGCTCTCGCCCTGCTCGACGACGTCCCCGCCGAGGCGGCCTCGACGTACGCCGCGTTGATCGACCGGCGCGTGGGCCGAGAGCCGCTCCAGCACCTCACCGGAGTGGCTCACTTCCGGCACGTCGAGCTCGCCGTCGGACCCGGGGTCTTCGTGCCGCGGCCGGAGACCGAGCTCCTGGCCGGCTGGGCGATCGACGCGGCCCGTCGTGCCGCCCACGAGGGCCGTGCCTGTCGGGTGGTCGACCTCGGCACGGGGTCGGGGGCGATGGCCAAGTCGATCAAGGACGAGGTGCCGAGCGCCGACGTGCATGCCGTCGAGCTCGACGAGCGCGCGCACGCCTTCGCCGCCCGCAACCTCGCCGGGACGGGCGTCGAGCTCCGCCAGGGCGACCTGGCCGACGCCTTCGAGGACCTGGACGGCACGGTCGACGTCGTCGTCAGCAACCCGCCGTACATCCCGCACGAGGCGTGGGAGTCGGTGGTGCCCGAGGTCCGCGACCACGACCCGGAGCTCGCGCTCTTCGCCACCGGCGACGGACTCGACGTGATCCGGGTCGTCGAACGCCGGGCGGCCCGGCTGCTGCGACTCGGAGGCATGGTCGGCGTCGAACACGCCGACGCGCAGGGTGAGTCGGCCCCGGCCGTCTTCAGCGGCACCGGCGCCTGGCAGCAGGTGCGCGACCATCCCGACCTGGCCGGGCGAGCGCGCTTCCTGACCGCCTGGCTGGCACGATGATGCCCACCACCAGACCGAGCGACGAACGAGAGGCCCGATGAGCACGACGTACCCGACCGGGTCGGAGGCCGAGCGCGAGGCCGCGGTCGAGGCCGCGGCGCTGTCGGTCCAGCGCGGTGCCCTCGTGGTGCTGCCCACCGACACCGTCTACGGCATCGGCGCCGACGCCTTCGACCACGACGCGGTGCAGGCGCTGCTCGACGCCAAGGGCCGCGGCCGCGAGATGCCCCCGCCGGTCCTGGTGAGCGCGGCGACGACCCTGTCGGCGTTGGCGACGAACATCCAGTCCTACGTCGATGCCCTCACCGAGGCGTTCTGGCCGGGTCCGCTGACCCTCGTGTGCGACCAGCAGCCGTCGCTGACCTGGGACCTCGGCGAGACCCGCGGCACCGTGGCGGTGCGGATGCCCGACCACGAGGTGGCCCTGGCGGTCCTGGAGCGCACCGGCCCGCTCGCGGTCAGCTCCGCCAACCTGTCCGGGCTCCCGGCGGCCACGGAGGCCGCGGCGGCCGAGGGGATGCTGGGCGACCACGTCGAGGTCGTCCTCGACGACGGTCCCTCGCCCAAGGGTGAGGCCTCCACGATCCTCGACGTCCGCCTCTCGCAGCCTCGGCTGCTGCGCCGTGGCGCCCTCTCGGTCCGTGAGCTGAACGACGTGCTGCAGCCCCTCGGGTGCACGGTCATCGAGGACGACGAGCAGGACTGAGGCTGGCGCTGCCCCGTGCGTGAGTACCTCCTCGTCTTCCTGGTCGCCGCCGCCGCGACCTATCTGCTGACGGTCATCGCCCGTGAGATCGCCGTCCGCACCGGGGCCGTCGCCCGGGTGCGCGACCGAGACGTGCACGCCGAGCCGGTGCCCTACCTCGGGGGGCTGGCGATGCTCGGCGGGCTGGCCGCGTCGTACCTCGTCGCGCGCCAGCTGCCCTTCCTCTCGACGCACGGCGGCGGGTTCGTCTTCCACGACACCCGGATCGTGCTGATCGCGGGCGCGATGATCTGCGCGGTCGGGACGCTGGACGACCTCTTCGAGCTCGACGCGCTGACCAAGCTCGGCGGCCAAGTGCTGGCCGCCGGGTTCCTCGTGCTCAACGGCATCCAGTACCTCTACTTCCCGCAGGCGCACGGCGGTCAGTTCGCCCTGGACTCGGCGCAGGGGGCCCTGCTCACGGCGTTCGTGATCGTGGCGACGATCAACGCGGTGAACTTCGTCGACGGCCTGGACGGCCTCGCCACCGGCGTGGTCGGGATCGGCGCGATCGCGTTCTTCGTCTTCTGCTACCAGCTGCTCCGACTCAACGACGCCTCGCTGGCCTCCACGGGCGCTCTCCTGAGCGCGATGCTGGCCGGTGCCTGCGTCGGCTTCCTCCCGCACAACGTCAACCCGGCGCGCGTGTTCATGGGGGACAGCGGCTCGATGCTGATCGGCCTGGTGCTCTCCTCCAGCGCGATCACCCTGACCGGGCAGTTCTCGGGGACCGAGCTCAGCAAGGGCGCGATGGGCTCCCCGGCCAGCCTGGCTCCGACGTTCCTGCCGCTGGCGCTGCCGGTGACCCTGCTGGTCGTCCCGATCGCCGACCTCGTGCTGGCGGTCATCCGCCGCACCCGCCGGGGCCAGGCGTTCTACCACCCCGACAAGGAGCACCTGCACCACCGGCTGCTGGAGATCGGGCACTCCCAGCGCCGCGCCGTGCTGATCATGTGGATGTGGGCGGCCCTGGTGGCCGGCAGCACGGTGGTGATCAGCCTGTACACCGGTCCGTTGATGTGGTCGGTGATCGGGGTGGCCGCGGTGGTCACGGTGGTGCTGACGTTCCTGCTGCCGATGCTGCACAGGCGGCGCTCGGAGCCGGTCCGGGCCCCCTGACCGACCCCGGCTGGCGGCTCCGGAGGCGCTTGTGCTACTTTTCACAAGCACCCCCCGACGCCCAGCAGAGCAGGCCGCCGATATGACGACCGACCGCTTCGAGTCCCCTTCCGGGGCCCCCGTGCGCACCGGGGTGCGCCCCCTCCCCGCGACGTTCTGGGCGGGGAGTCGCTGTGATAGTTTCCGAGCGTCGTCGAGGCCCCTGCGAGCGTGCGTCGGCGATGTTGGCTTTTCGGTAGGAACTTCTGACGTAGACACCCGTGAGAGCGACCTGAGTGGATGCCCGATGGACACCCCGACCCGGCCCTTCGGGGCCGTGCTCTCGTGGGCTTCTGGGTACTGGTCCGGGATGTGCCGCGATGAGCGTGCGTCATGACCGGTCTCGCCAGTGGGCTCAGGGGGGAGTGGTCCGTGGCTGAGCACGACACGACTCCCGAGACGACCCCGCCGGTCGACCAGTTCGGCCCGGCGACGCTGGGCCGCGTGCTGCGCGACCAGCGCAAGACCATCGCGGTGGCCGTCGTCCTGGCCGTCGCCGCCTACTGGGTGCTCGGCCAGCTCGATGAGTGGGTCCTGGCCGGCTGCATCGCCGGGGGAGTGGGCCTCGGGCTGCTCAACCACGTCGCCACCGAGTACTGGCTGCTCCGCGTCATCACCGGCGGCGAGCAGCCCACCCGCGCGCGGCTCGCACGTTCCACGCTGGTGCGCCTGCTGGTGCTTTCGGTGGTCGCCGTCGGCATCGCGGTGAAGTTCTGGCCCGACGGGATCGGCCTGCTCTTCGGCCTGGCGATCTTCCGGCTGATCGCGCTGGTGATGACCACCATTCCGCTGTTGAAGGAGCTGAGGGACCAATGAGCGCCGCAGTCCTGCCCCTGACCGACATCAAGATCGGCGAGCACGTCGAGCGGCACTTCCTCGGCATGACGTTCAACATGGACACGATCTGGACCACCCTGATCGCCGGCGCGATCGTCGTGGCACTCGGCTTCTGGGCGCGCAGCCAGCTCACGCGCCGACCCGACGACCACGTGCCGACCAAGCTGCAGTTGATCTGGGAGTTCGTCGTCGACCAGGCTCAGAAGCAGGTCGAGGACACGCTGGGCAAGGTCAACCGCACCGTCGTGATGTTCGCCGTCGCCGAGTTCTTCTTCATCCTCGTGGCCAACTGGATGGAGATGATCCCGAGCGAGCCGAACAAGCACTACCACTTCCTGCCGGCTCCGACCGCGGACACCAACCTCACCTACGCGATGGCGATCGCGGTGATCGTGAGCGTCTGGGCCTACGGCATCCGGCAGAACGGCCTCGGCGGCTACCTCAAGCACTTCCTGCAGCCCAGCCCGGCGATGCTCCCGCTGAACATCATCGAGGAGCTCACCAAGCCGGTCTCGCTGGCGCTGCGACTCTTCGGCAACATCTTCGCCGGCGGCATCCTGCTGGCCCTGATCGCGTCGCTGACCGCGTGGTCGGTCGGCGTGCTGCCCATCGGGGGCGTGCTCTCGGTGTTCTTCGCCATCATCTGGAAGCTCTTCGACATGGCGATCGGCCTGATCCAGGCCTTCATCTTCGCCCTGCTGACCGTCCTGTACTTCGGGATGGCAGCGGGTCACGGCGGGCACGACGAGGAGCACGAAGAGGCTCACGAGCCGGCCGAGCCGGCGTCCGCTCCAACCCCACAGCCAGCGGCCTGAGCGACTGCTCGACCGCACCAGAGGTACACCCCTAGCGCCGCCCCGGCGGCGCGGAACCAAGGAGAAACAGTGGCAGTAACTGACTCGGCCATCAAGACCGCGGGCGCGTTCGTCGGCGGCGGCCTGGCCCTCGCCGGTGGCGCGATCGGCGCCGGCATCGGTGACGGCCTCGCTGGTTCGTCGTACATCCAGGGCGTGGCGCGTCAGCCCGAGGCCCAGGGCCGTCTCCAGACGATCTTCTTCCTGACGGTCGCGCTGGTCGAAGGCATGTACTTCATCAACCTGGCTTTCATGGCGCTGTTCGTCTTCGTGCTCGGCAAGTGAGACCCGAGCTCGGACGATCGGCGACAGCCGGGAGAAGGACTGACTGATGGGCATTTCATCCAGCACCGCGGTGCGGCCGCTCGCGGCCAACTTCCTGGTGCCCAACGGGACCTTCCTGGTCTCGCTGCTGGCGTTCGCCATCTTGATCTACATCTTCGGGAAGTACATCATCCCGCCGATCAACAAGGCGATGACGTCGCGCCAGGAGGCGATCCGCCAGGAGTTCGCCGACCTCGAGAGCGCTCAGGCCGAGGCCCGCAAGGCGGAGGCCGACTACAAGGAGCAGCTCAACAACGCCAAGCACGAGGCGGCGCGCATCCGCGAGGAGGCCCGCGAGCAGGGGGCCCAGATCGTGCAGGACGCGCGCGACAAGGCCCAGGTCGAGGCCGACCGGATCATCGAGCACGCCCACGTGCAGGTCGAGGCCGACCGCAAGGCCGCGTTCGCCTCGCTGCGGCGTGACGTCGGGAGCCTGGCCACGACCCTGGCCGGCCGGATCGTGGGCGAGTCCATGGACGACGACGAGCGCCAGGGCCGTGTGGTCGAGCGCTTCCTCGCCGACCTGGAAGAGGCTCACTGATGGATCTCCGGGGAGGCTCCGCCGAGGCACTGGCCGTGCTGCGCTCGTCGCTCGACGACGCGTCGGGCAGCGCGTCGTCGTCGGCCGCGCTCGGCGGCGAGCTGTTCACGGTGAGCCGGCTGTTCCGCTCCGAGGCCGCGCTCCGCCGCTTCGCCACCGACGCGTCGCTGGCGACCGAGGTCAAGCAGGGCATGGTCCAGCAGGTCTTCGGCGACCGCGTCGGCGAGACCACGCTGAGCCTCCTCAGCGAGGCGGTCGGGCAGCGCTGGACGCTGTCCGGGGACCTGGCCGACGTGCTCGAGCGCCTCAGCGAGATCGCCGTCGTGCGGTCCGCGGGGAACGACGCGGGGCGGCTGACCGACGAGGTGTTCGAGCTGTCGGGCATCGTCGACGACAACCCCGCCCTCCGGTCGGCGCTGTCGGACCCCGCACGGTCGCTGGAGGACAAGGGGGCCCTGATCGCCTCGCTGCTCGAGGACAAGGCCCTGCCCGCGACGGTGACGCTGGCACAGCAGGCGCTCGCCGGCACCTACCGCACCGTGACCAACGCGCTCGCGACCTACCGCGAGGTCGCCGCGCAGACCCAGGGTGAGGCGGTCGCCACCGTGCGCGTCGCCCGTCCGCTCGCCGACGCCGACCGGGACCGGCTCGCCGAGATCCTGGGCACGCAGTACGCCACGACCGTCCACCTCAACGTCGTCGTCGACCCCGATGTCCTCGGCGGCATCCGCGTCGAGATCGGCGACGAGGTCATCGACGGCACCATCGCCAGCCGACTCGACGACGCCCGGCGGCGTCTCGTCGGGTGACCAGACGTCAACAGACAAGAGAGTAGGGAAGAGATGACGGAGCTCACGATCCGTCCGGAGGAGATCCGCGACGCACTGACCAAGTACGTCGAGGACTTCAAGCCCGAGGCGGCCAGCAAGGAGGAGGTCGGCACCGTCGCGCAGACCGCCGACGGCATCGCCCGCGTCTCCGGTCTGCCGTCGGCGATGGCCAACGAGCTGCTGGAGTTCGAGGACGGCACCCTCGGCATCGCCCTGAACCTCGACACCCGCGAGATCGGTGTCGTCATCCTCGGTGACTTCGACAAGATCGAGGAGGGCCAGACGGTCCGCCGGACCGGCGAGATCCTCTCGGTCCCGGTCGGCGACGCTTTCATGGGCCGGGTCATCGACCCGCTCGGCAGCCCGATCGACGGCCTCGGCGACATCGAGTCCGAGGAGCGCCGTGCGCTGGAGCTGCAGGCTCCCGGCGTGATGCAGCGTCAGTCGGTGAGCGAGCCGCTGGCCACCGGCATCAAGGCCATCGACTCGATGACCCCGATCGGCCGCGGCCAGCGCCAGCTCATCATCGGCGACCGCTCGACCGGCAAGACCACGATCGCGATCGACACGATCATCAACCAGAAGCAGTACTGGGAGACCGGCGACCCGCAGCAGCAGGTGCGCTGCATCTACGTCGCGATCGGCCAGAAGGGCTCTACCATCGCCGCCGTGCGCGGTGCCCTGGAGGAGGCCGGCGCCCTGGAGTACACCACCATCGTTGCCTCGCCGGCGTCGGACAGCGCGGGCTTCAAGTACCTCGCGCCGTACACCGGGTCGGCCATCGGGCAGCACTGGATGTACGACGGCAAGCACGTCCTGATCGTGTTCGACGACCTCACCAAGCAGGCCGAGGCCTACCGTGCGGTCTCGCTGCTGCTGCGCCGCCCGCCGGGCCGCGAGGCCTACCCGGGCGACGTGTTCTACCTGCACAGCCGCCTGCTCGAGCGCTGCGCCAAGCTGTCGGACGCGATGGGCGCGGGCTCGATGACCGGGCTGCCGATCATCGAGACCAAGGCCAACGACGTCTCGGCCTACATCCCGACCAACGTTATCTCGATCACCGACGGCCAGATCTTCCTGCAGTCGGACCTGTTCGCGTCCAACCAGCGCCCGGCGATCGACGTGGGCGTGTCGGTGTCGCGAGTCGGCGGTGCCGCCATGACCAAGGCGATGAAGGCCGTGACCGGCTCGCTGAAGGTCGACCTGGCGCAGTTCCGCGCGATGGAGGCGTTCGCGATGTTCGCCTCCGACCTCGACGCGGCCTCGCGCCAGCAGCTCGACCGGGGCACACGGCTGATGGCGCTGCTCAAGCAGCCGCAGTACTCGCCGTACCCCTTGGAGCAGATGACCGTCTCGCTCTGGCTGGGCACGACCGGCCGTCTGGACCGCGTGCCGGTCGACGACGTGCTGCGCTTCGAGCAGGAGTTCCTGGAGTTCCTCGGCCGTCAGCACAAGGACGCGCTCGACGGGATCAGGGAGTCCCGCCAGTTCGACGACGCCACCGAGGAGAAGGTGACGTCGGCCTACGACGCGTTCCTCGACCAGTTCGAGACCTCGGACGGTCAGTCGATCAAGCCGGGCACCGAGGCCAAGGCCGACCCGGTGACCGACGAGGAGCTCGAGCAGGAGCAGATCGTCAAGCAGAAGCGGGACTGAGGACGGGAACGGGACTGAGGACCAGACATGGCTGTATCGCTGCGTGAGTACCGCGCGCGGATCCGCTCGGTCGAATCGACCAAGAAGATCACGCGGGCGATGGAGCTCATCGCTGCGTCCCGCATCATCAAGGCGCAGCAGCGGGCCCAGCAGGCCGCGCCGTACGCCCGCGAGCTGACTCGGGCCGTGACCGCGCTGGTGAGCTACTCCAACGTCGACCACGCCCTGACCACCGAGCCGGAGAGTGCCGACCGGGCGGCGATCCTGATCGTCACCAGCGACCGCGGCCTGGCCGGTGCCTACTCCTCGAGCGTGCTCAAGGAGGGCGAGCGGCTCGCCGAACGACTGCGCGGCGAGGGCAAGGAGGTCGTCACCTACCTCACCGGTCGCAAGGGCGAGGCCTACTACCGGTTCCGCGGCCGTGACGTCGTCGCCAGCTGGTCGGGCTTCTCCGACCAGCCGCGCTACGAGAACGCCAAGACGATCGGCGAGACCCTGATCGAGGCATTCACCGCCGACAAGGACGACCCGGCGCACGTCGACGAGGTGCACCTGGTCTACACCCAGTTCCGGTCGATGCTGGTGCAGGAGCCGCACGACGTCCGCATGCTCCCGCTGGAGATCGTCGAGGGCGAGGAGCAGCCGTCGAAGGACGAGGTCCTCCCGCTCTACGAGTTCGAGCCGTCCGCGCAGGAGGTGCTCGACGAGCTCCTCCCGAAGTACGTCCAGAGCCGGATCTTCTTCGCCCTGCTCCAGGCCTCGGCCTCGGAGCTGGCGGCCCGGCAGAAGGCCATGAAGTCGGCGACGGACAACGCCGAGGAGCTCATCAAGAAGTACACCCGCATCGCCAACCAGGCCCGGCAGGCGGGCATCACCCAGGAGATCAGCGAGATCGTCGGCGGCGTCAACGCCCTGGCGGACGCCAACGCCGCGAGCGAGTAAGTGAGTTGAGGACATGACTGCCACGGTTGAAGAGAAGAAGGCCGGCGCCGAGGGCGCCGGCAGTCGCATCGCCCGGGTCATCGGCCCGGTGGTCGACATCGAGTTCCCCGTGGACTCGATGCCCGACATGTACAACAAGCTCGAGTGCGAGTTCGAGCTCGGCGACGAGAAGCACGTGCTGTCGCTCGAGGTCGCCCAGCACATCGGCGACGGCATGGTCCGCGCGATCTCGCTGCAGCCGACCGACGGCCTGGTCCGTGGCGCGGTCGTGACCGACACCGGCGGCCCGATCTCGGTGCCTGTCGGCGACGCCACCCTGGGCCACGTGTTCAACATGCTGGGGGAGCCGCTCAACCTCGAGGAGGGCGAGAAGCTCGAGGTCACCGAGCGGTGGGGGATCCACCGCAAGGCGCCGGAGTTCGACCAGCTGGAGTCCAAGACCCAGATGTTCGAGACCGGCATCAAGGTCATCGACCTGCTGACCCCCTACGTCCAGGGCGGCAAGATCGGCCTGTTCGGCGGCGCCGGCGTGGGCAAGACCGTGCTGATCCAGGAGATGATCGCGCGCGTCGCCCGCGACCACGGTGGTGTGTCCGTGTTCGCCGGGGTCGGCGAGCGGACCCGTGAGGGCAACGACCTGATCCAGGAGATGGACCGAGGCCGGCGTCATCGGCCAGACGGCCCTGGTGTTCGGCCAGATGGACGAGCCGCCGGGCACGCGCCTGCGGGTCGCTCTCTCGGCGCTGACGATGGCGGAGTACTTCCGCGACGTGCAGAACCAGGACGTGCTGCTGTTCATCGACAACATCTTCCGGTTCACCCAGGCGGGCTCGGAGGTGTCGACCCTGCTGGGCCGGATGCCGTCCGCGGTGGGCTACCAGCCCAACCTGGCCGACGAGATGGGCACGCTCCAGGAGCGGATCACCTCGACGCGTGGTCACTCGATCACCTCGCTGCAGGCGATCTACGTGCCGGCCGACGACTACACCGACCCGGCCCCGGCCACGACGTTCGCGCACCTCGACGCGACCACCGAGCTGTCCCGCGAGATCGCCTCGCTGGGCATCTACCCCGCGGTGGACCCGCTGACGTCGACCTCGCGGATCCTGGACGCGCAGTACATCGGGCAGGAGCACTACGACTGCGCGATCCGGATCAAGCAGATCCTCCAGCGCAACAAGGAGCTCCAGGACATCATCGCGATCCTCGGTGTCGACGAGCTGTCCGAGGAGGACAAGATCATCGTCAGCCGGGCGCGCCGCATCCAGCGCTTCCTGTCGCAGAACACCTACGTCGCCAAGCAGTTCACCGGCCTCGAGGGCTCGACGGTCCCGGTCGCGGAGACGGTCGAGGCGTTCAACAAGATCGCCGACGGCGAGTACGACCACGTCGCCGAGCAGGCGTTCTTCATGTGCGGCGGTCTCGACGACGTCGAGCGCAAGTGGGACGAGATCCAGAAGAGCCTGTGACGGAGACTGTGGGTTCATAGCGATGGCGAAGACGATGCAGGTGTCGCTCGTGGCGGCCGACCGCGAGGTGTGGTCGGGCGAGGCGACGGTGGTCAACTGCCGCACGCTGGCCGGCGAGATCGGGATCATGGCCGACCACCAGCCGGTGATGTCGGTGCTGGCCGCCGGCCAGGTCGACGTACGCACGGTGGACGACGGGCACTGGGTCGCCGCGGTCGACGGGGGCTTCGTCTCCGTCGCCGACAACCACGTGCGGCTCATCTGCGAGTACGCCGAGCTGTCCCACGAGAGCGACTTCGAGGAGGCCAAGCGCTTGATGGAGGAGCGCAAGGCCGCCCTGGAGGGCCAGGACTGATCCACTGCGGCATCGGCGCGGGGGGCTGACAGGAGAGGGAGCGTTGCCGATCTGGGAGAGGCTGCTGGAGTCGGCAGCCGTCGTGCTCCTGCTCGTGCTGCTCCTCGGCGCCGTCCTGATCGTGCGGCGCCGTCTCCTGTCCCGGCACGGAGGCACCTTGAGCTCAGCTACCGCGCCCGGTCCACGACGCCGGGGCGGGGCTGGCTGCTGGGGCTGGGCCGGTACGCCGGTGACTCGCTGGAGTGGTTCCGGATCTTCTCGCTCTCACCCCGCCCCAAACGGGTCTGGGCGCGGCAGACGCTGGTGTTCACCGAGCGACGCCAGCCGGAGGGCGTCGAGCAGCTGTCGCTGTACCCCGGCCACGTCGTGATCCGCTGCGAGACACCGGCGGGGGTCGTCGAGCTCGCCCTCGGGTCCTCCTCGCTGATGGGCTTCCAGTCCTGGCTCGAGGCCGCCCCGCCGGGCGCCCAGCACCTGTGACCTCTCCCGCCCTGGCCGCCCGCAACGCGGTGGCGCTGGTGTTCGCGCTCAACGGCTTCTGCTTCGCGACGCTGGCGTCCCGGGTGCCCGACCTACGTCAGTCGCTGGACCTGTCCAACGGCGCCCTGGGCACCGTGCTCCTCGCCATCGCGATCGGGGCGATGGTCGGGATGCCGCTGAGCGGCCCGCTGATCGACCGCTGGGGCGCCGGCGCCGTGCTCCGGCTCGGCGCCGCGTCCGACCTGGTCGGACTGGTCGTCGCGGGACTGTGCGTGACCGCGGGCTCGGCTCCCGGCACGGCGGTCGGTCTGTTCGTCTACGGCGTGGGCGCCGGGGTCTGGGACGTCGCCATGAACGTCGACGGAGCGGCGGTCGAGCGCGAGCTGCAGCGCAGCATCATGCCGCGCTTCCACGCCTGCTGGTCGCTGGGCACCTTCACCGGCGCCGGGGTCGGAGCCGGCGCCGCCGCGCTCGGCGTACCCCTGGCCGTGCACTATGCCGTCGCGCCGGCGCTGGCCGTCGCGGTGGCCGTCGTGGCCAGTCGGCGTCTGCTCCCCGCCGCGCACGCCGAGCAGGAGCGCGCGGAGGGCGGGGCTGCCTCGGCCTGGCTGGAGCCGCGAATCCTGGCGATCGGGTTCATGGTGCTCGCGTTCACGCTGGCCGAGGGCGCGGCCAACGACTGGCTCGCCCTCGGCCTCGTCGACGGGTATGCCGCGCGGCACTGGGTCGGCGTGCTCGGCTTCGCGGTCTTCGTCGCCGCGATGACCCTCGGCCGCCTCGGCGGTCCCGTCGCGCTCGACCGCTACGGCCGGGTGCGGTCGCTGCTCGCCTCGGCGGTGATGGCGACGGTCGGGGTGCTGCTGGTCGTCTGGTCGGGCGTGGCGGCCCTGGCCGTGCTCGGCATCGTGCTCTGGGGCTTCGGGGCCGCCCTCGGCTTCCCGGTGGGGATGAGCGCCGCCGGCGACGACCCCGCCCGGTCGGCCCGCCGGGTCAGCGTCGTGTCCACCATCGGCTACGGCGCCTTCCTGGCCGGCCCGCCGTTGCTCGGCTTCGTCGGCAACCACGTCGGCACCCTCCACGCCCTCCTGGTCATCCCGATCGCGATGCTCCCCGCCGCCGTCCTGGTCACCTCCGTCCGCCGCCCCCGCCCCGCACGAGCACGTAGTTGACCGGCGCCTTCTGACCGTTGAACGGCGCCTTCTGACGCGCGAACGGCGCCTTCCGACCATGGTGATGGTCAGAAGGCGCCGTTCAACGGTCAGACGGCGCCGGTCAACTGCCGGTGGGGGAGCCGTCCTGGTAGAGGCGGGGGATCGGGTGGTTGGCCGCGAACGTCCCGTGCGGGTCGACGGCGGACCTGATCCCGGCCAGCTGGGTCCACGCCGAGTCCTGGTACGCCGACCGGGGGTCGACGACGTTCTCGGCGAAGTTGAGGTACTGCTTCTCGTTGGACCACGGGTCGAGCGCGTCCATGAGCCTGGTCGCGTCGGCGTGGGCCGCCGCTCCCATCTCCGGAGTCGCCGCGATCCCGCCCGCGAAGGACACGAAGTCACCCTCCAGGTGCGACAGCACGCCTCCGCCCTCGTGGGGCCGGGACAGCGCACCGCCGAGCTGGCGCAGCTCGGCCAGCAGGAGCGACGAGGTCGCGTCCGCACCGACCTGCTCGATGAACGCATCGACCGCGGCATCCGGGAAGGCACCGAGCATCCGCGAGTCCGACATGAACGGCGAGGGCTGCTCCGGGTCCATGTGCAGGTGGACCAGCGAAGCCGCAGGCTGCTGGGCGAACGTGTCGAGCTCGGGGCGCAGGGCCCGGAGTCCGGCGATCGTGCGAGCTCCGACCTCGTCGTCGCCGAGGACGGCGCCGTCGATGACGGCCACCGTGCGCCCACGCAGGAACGGCGGGAGCTCCTCCATCGGCGGCAGGCGCAGGATCCGGAACGCCGTCGTGACGGCGTCGGGCGCGTCCGGCGCCCAGCGGCTCCACTCACGCAGCACGGACTCGGCGTGGGCGACGTCCCACAGGAGCATCCCGGCGTACGCCGTGCGGATCGGGAACGTCCGCAGCTCGAGCGCGGTGACCACGCCGAAGCTGCCGCCGCCACCCCGTAGCGCCCAGAACAGAGCCGGGTTCTCGTCTGCCGACGCGCGCACCTGGCTTCCGTCCCCGATCACCAGCTCCACCGCGGTGATGCTGTTGGTGGCGAGGCCGAGCTGCCGGGCGTACCAGCCGATGCCGCCCCCGAGCGAGTAGCCGGCGATGCCGACGTCCGGCGAGCTGCCGTGGAGCACGGCGCGTCCGTGGGCGGCGGCCGCCGCGACGGCCGGCTCCCAGATCGCTCCGCCCTCGACCCGGATGGTGTGGGCGTCGGGGTCGGCGATGACGAGGTTCATCTCGGACGTGCGGACGACGACGACGTCGTCGAGCCCCCGCGCGGCCAGCGGGCCGGCGTTGTGACCGGTGCTCTGGGGCGCGACGCGCAGGCCGGCGTCGACGGCGGCGCGGACGACGGCCGAGACCTCGTCGGCGTTGCGCGGGTAGGCCACGGCGGCGGGTCGCTGGTCGATGGCGACGTTCCACGGCAGCCGGGCCGCGTCGTACGACGCGTCTCCGGGCACGTGCACGCGCTCGGCGGGGATGCCGAGTCGCAGCGCCGATCCGGACCGGACGGTGTCGAGGGAGTCGATGTACATGGTGGTTCTGCTCCTAGCTGGTGTCTTGGTGTCGAAGGAGACGCTCGCGCACCGCACTTGGAGCCGACTTGGAGACGACTTGGGGAGCCCGACCTGCCTATGCTGCGGCGCGTGGAGGTGGCGGTCCTGGGTCCCGTGGAGGCCCGGCTGGACGCTGCCGCCGAGCCGGTGGACCTCGGCACCCCCAAGCAGCGCGCCCTGGTGGCCGCGCTCGCCCTCTCGTCAGGCCGCCCGGTCGCCGTGGACACGATCGTGGACCTGCTGTGGGGTGACTCCCCGCCCGGTGGGGTCACCGGCACGCTCCAGGCGTACGTCAGCGGACTGCGCCGGGTGCTCGAACCCACGCGGGAGCGCCGCGCGCCGGCCTCGATCCTGGTCACGGCCTCGCCGGGCTACGCCCTGAGGCTCGAGGCGGGGGCGCTGGATGCCGAGCGCTTCGAACGGACCGTCGACGACGAGCACCGCAGGGCCCAGCTGCTGGAGGCTGCCGGGCCGCCGGTGCTGTCCGAGGGGGAGCTGACCGACAGCGTCCAGCGCCTCGACGACGTGCTCTCACTGTGGCGGGGTACGCCGTACGCCGAGCTGGAGGACGCCCCGGCCGCAGTCGCCGAGCGCACGAGGCTGGAGGAGCTGCGCCTGGTGGCCCGCGAGGACCGGGCCGTGCTCGCGCTCGCACTCGGGCAGCACGGCACCGTGGCGGCCGAGCTCGAGGCGATGACCGCCGCCCACCCCCTGCGGGAGAGGCTGTGGGGCCTGCGGGCACTGGCCCTGACCAGGGCGGGGCGCCAGGCGGACGCGCTGGCCGTGCTCCGTGAGGTCCGCGACGTACTCGGCGACGAGCTCGGGATCGAGCCCGGCGCCGAGCTGCGCGACCTGCAGACCGCCGTGCTCCGGCAGGACCCCGGCCTCGAGTGGGTCGCGCCGCCGCGACAGCCGGGCGCCCCGGTGGTGCCGTTGCGGCGTCCTGCGGTCGCGGCGCCGCCCGGTCAGGGCCCGGAGTGGCCGATGGCCGGCCGCGACGCCGACCTCGAGGCGCTGGTGGGCGCGTGGCACCGTGCTCAGTCGGGGACCACGACGTACGCCGTGCTCACCGGGGAGCCGGGCATCGGCAAGTCGCGCCTCGCGGCCGAGCTGATCGCCCGGGCGCGGGCCGAGGGCGCGCGCATCTGCGTCGGCCGGTGCTCGCAGGACGAGGGCGCACCGCCGCTGTGGCCGTGGGGGCAGGTCCTCCAGGGTCTTGGGGCGCAGTTGCCACGCACGGAGGACATCGAGGACACGGCGCAGTTCGCGGCGTTCGAGCGACTCGTGGAGAAGGTGCGGCAGTCGGCGCGCGAACAACCCCTCGTGGTGGGGATCGACGACCTGCACTGGGCCGATCCGTGCACGTTGCGGGTGCTCCGGCTGCTCGTCGAGACCGCCGAGGACGACCGGCTGCTGGTCCTGGCGACCTGGCGGGACAGTCCCGAGCCGACCGGAGGTCTCGCCGACGTCGCCGAGGCGCTTGCGCGTCGGCACGCCGTACGCCGCGAGCTCCGTGGGTTGACCGTCCCCGACGTCGCCGACGTCTTCGCGTCGGTGGCGCGCAACCGGCCGACCGAGGAGCAGGCCCAGGCGGTGCACGACCGGACCGACGGCAACCCGTTCTTCGTCGTCGAGTACGCCCGGTTGGCCGGTGAGCGCACCGACCTCACCCGGATGCTCACCGACGATCCCCCACCGGCCGGGGTGCAGGAGGTCCTGGCGCGGCGGCTGGCCAGGCTCCCCGACGCGACCGTGGCGACTCTGCGGACCGCGGCGGTCATCGGTCGACGCTTCGACGCGGAGACCCTGGCCCGAGCGGCTGTGGTCGACGAGGACGATCTGCTCGACGTCGTCGAGCCCGCCGAGGCGGCCGGTCTGGTCCGCGAGGTCGGCCTGGGGCAGTTCACCTTCGCCCACGCCCTGGTCCGCGACGCCCTGACCAGCGGACTGAGCGCGAGCCGGCGTGCGCGAGCGCACGCGCGCGTCGCGGAGGCGATGGGCGACCGGCCGGAGCGCGCGGGGGAGCGGGCTCTGCACTGGCGCGCGGCCGGCCCGTCGTACGCCGGTCGCGCCTGGCGCGCGGGGGTGCAGGCCGCCGAGGCGGCGCGAGCGGTGTTCGCCCACGACGAGGCAGCGGCGCTGTCGCGGGCTGCGCTCGACTCCCTCGCCCAGGACCCGACCGCGACCTCGACGGACCGCTACGACGTGCTGATGCAGCTGGTCGACGCCTACCGGTGGTCGGCCCGGTGGCCCGAGCTGGTCGCGACCGTGGAGGAGGCGGTGTCGCTCGCGCGGGACGACCTCGGTGACGTGGAACGGACCGCGCGTGCCGCGGTCGCCACGAGTCAGGGTGCGCTCTGGCAGTCCGCCGGGCCCGGCGAGGTCCATGAGGCGATCATGGATGCCCTGCGCTGGTCGCTCGACCGGTTGCCCGAGGGCGACGGCGCGACTCGCTGCCGGGTGCTGATGGCGCTGGCCAACGAGCTGATCGACGGCGCGCCGGTCGCGGAGCGACTCGAGCTCGCCGCCCAGGCGCTGGAGATGGCGCGGCGCCTGGGAGACGAGCCGCTGCTGCTGGACGCCTGCCAGATCGGGTTCGCGGCAGCGTGGTGGGCCGGGACGGCGATCCGTCGGCTGGCCCTGGCCGAGGAGTCCCTGGCGTTGGCCGACCGTCTCGGCCGGGAGAACGCCGCCGTCGTCTCGGCCTGCCTCTACGCCGTCACCCTGGGTGAGCTCGGACGCCCGGACGAGATGCGCGCCGCGTGCGCGGATGCGGTGGAGCGCTCCGAGCGGATGCGCATCCCCTACGGCCTGCTCGTGATCGAGAACCTGCTCTTCCCCTGGCTGGTCATGGGGGACCGGCTCGACGAGGCCCGCGGCGCGCTGGGCCGGATCACCGAGCTGGAGGCGCAGGTCGCGCTGGACCCTGCCGAGTCCGCGGTGGCCGGGGCCCAGATCGTGCTCGGTCTGTGGCGTCGTGAAGAGGCACCGGCCGCCGTCGACATCCTGCGGTCCCTGGAGGGCGGTCCGGTCCCGATCACGTCGACCGTCGTCACAGCCCTGTGCCGGGCCGGCCGTGTCGACGAGGCGCGAGCCCACCGAGACGCGCACGAGATCCGGCTGGAGGGCGAGGACATCTTCTCGCTGCTCAACTGGTGCATGAGCGCCGAGGCCGCCCTGCACCTGGAGGATCCCGCCCTCGGCAGGGCGGCCTACAGCCTGCTGGCTCCTTATGCCGGGCGGTCCTGCTGCGTCGGCTCTGGCTTCACCAGCGGCCCGGTCGATCTCTACCTGGCGTTCGCCGCCGCAGCTGCCGGTGAGCTCGACGCCGCCGCGGCTCACGCCGACCACGCGCTCGGGCTGTGCGAGGCCTGGCGACTGCCGCTGCCCGCCCAGTGGTTGCGCGACCAGCGGGACAGGTACGGCTTCTGACAGCATGCGGGCATGCCGGCCGCTCTCCACCCCGCTCTCGCCGACGCCGCCACGACGTCGTACTGGCTGGACAACCCGGCGCGGCCGGCCCCACGGCTCCCGCTCGAGGCCGACGACACCGCCGACCTCTGCGTCGTGGGCGGCGGCTACACCGGACTCTGGGCCGCGCTCCGGGCCAAGGAGCGCGATCCCGATCGCGACGTCGTGCTCCTGGAGGGCAACCGGATCGGCTGGGCCGCCTCGGGGCGCAACGGCGGCTTCTGCGCCGCGTCGCTGACCCATGGTCACGCCAACGGGGTCGAGCGCTGGCCGGACGAGATCGACACGCTCGACCGTCTAGGCCGCGAGAACCTCGACGCCATCGAGGCGACCCTCTCGCGCTACGACATCGACTGCGACTTCATCCGCTCCGGCGCGATCACGGTGGCCACCGAGCCGCACCAGGTCGAGTGGCTCCACGAGCTGGTCGCCGACAACCCCGACGCGACGTTCCTCGACCGCGACGCGATGGCCGCACAGGTGCAGTCGCCGACCTTCATCGCCGGTGCGTTCGAGCCGCACGACAACGCCCTGGTGGATCCCGCCCGGCTCGCCTGGGGCCTCGCGGCCGCTGCCGAGTCGCTCGGTGTGCGCGTCCACGAGGGCACGCACGTCGCCGGCGTCTCCACCTCGGGCCAAGGCGTCGAGGTGCGCACCGGCCACGGGTACGTCGTACGAGCCTCCCGCGTGGCGCTCGGGACCAACGCCTTCCCGTCGCTGGTGCGCCGCGTGCGTCTGCACACCGTCCCGGTCTACGACTACGCGCTGATGACCGAGCCGCTGTCTCCGGCGCAGCTGGAGTCCGTCGGCTGGCGGGACCGTCAGGGTCTCGACGACATGACCAACCAGTTCCACTACTTCCGGATGACCCACGACCACCGGATCCTGTGGGGCGGCTACGACGCGGTCTACCACTTCGGTCGCCATGTGCGGCCGTCGTACGACCAGCGGCCCGAGACCTTCGACATGCTCGCGCGCCAGTTCTTCACGACGTTCCCGCAGCTGGAGGGACTGCGGTTCTCCCACCGCTGGGGTGGCGCGATCGACACGTGCACACGCTTCTGCGCCTTCTTCGGGACGGCGTACGCCGGACGCGCGGCGTACGCCCTCGGCTACACCGGCCTCGGCGTCGGCGCGACCCGCTTCGGCGCCGACGTCATGCTCGACCTGCTCGACGGCGTCGACTCCGAGCGCACCCGCCTGGAGATGGTCCGCAAGAAGCCGCTTCCGTTCCCACCCGAGCCGTTCGCCTGGACCGGCATCGAGCTGACCCGCCGGTCGCTGGCCGCCGCCGACCGTCACTTCGGGCGTCGCAACCTCTGGCTGCGCACGCTCGACCGGATGGGCCTGGGCTTCGACAGCTGAGAACGGGCTCGGCCCTCTTCTCCGAGCCTGTGTCGTACCTTGCGCGTCGCAGACTCGGAGGATGCCTCGCTAGCCTCGCGCCATGGCCAGATCGAGCGTGGGGTACGCCGCAGCGGTGGGTGGCGTGGCCGGCGCGGCTTTGGCGGCGCGCCGGGGTTGGTGGCCGACGCTGGGCGCGGCGGCGCTCGGTGCGGCGGGTCTCGCCCTCGGGGAGGGCGTGGCCAGGGCCCGCCAGCGCGAGGGCGAGATCCCGGCGCTGTGGCAGCGGATCGCCGTCAGCACGGCCATGGCGGCCCCGGTGGGATGGCTGGCGGACAGGGCCGGCGCCGGACCTCGCGTCGTCGGCACCGCGCTCGGCGCGGTCGTCGGAGCCATGGGCGTCCGCCCCCAGAAGGTCGCGATGGGACCGGCCGTCGGGCTCGCGACCGGGCAGCTGCTCGGGCGACGGGACACCTCAGGAGCCGTCGTGGCCAGCACCACGGTGCTGGTCTACCGGTCGCTGTCCGCCCTCGCCTTCCGCGACGCGCAGGTCAGCCTGCTCGCGGAGCGGGTGCCGGCCGCTGACCTGCCCTTCGTCGTCCCGCGACCGGCGCGCTCGTCGTACGTCGGCACGCAGTACGTCCGCGAGCTGGCCGAGGAGATCGGCGGAGTGCACACGGCCGACGCCCAGGACACCGGCATCGTCGGGTCGGTGGACGCCCTGGCCGGGCCGTCGCTCGACCCGAGCGAGATCGATCCGCTGGTGCGGGAGTTCTACGAGCACACCACGCGGTTCGCGCTCGACATCGTCCCCGAGTGGCGGACGTGGGTCCGGCCCGGCTATCTCCTCTATCGCACCCTGGTCGCGCGTCCGCTCGGTCAGGCCAGCCTCCCGATGAACCAGCGTGAGGCCCAGCGCGGCATCCGCAGCCGCATCGACACCATCACCGACGTCGACGGCGTGGTCGCGGTCCGCGGCTGGATCCGCTCCTTCGCCGACGACGACGAGCCGATCATGACCGGCATCTACACGACGTACTCCCACGACGGCAGCGGCTACGTCAGCGTCGGCTTCCCGGTCCCGGAGGGCAGCTTCACCGCCACTCTCGCGCCCACGGCCCGGCCCGACCGCGGGCTCACGCTGACCAGCCGCGTGCACGACGGACAGGCCGGGCACTACCTCACGTACGTCGACACGGCGGCCGACGAGCTCACCGCCCTGGCCGTGACGGGCTTCGAGGAGCAGCTCGACGTGTTCGTCGACGACGGCGTGCTACGCGCGGAGCACGCCTTCTGGGTGTTCGGCTTCCCGTTCCTGACCCTGCACTACCGGATCAGCCGCAAGCCTTGAGGTTGGCCGCGATCTCCTCGTGGACGAAGGGGTCGTCGGCACCCACGGGATCTCTCGCGAGCTCGCGCATGACGGCAAGGGCCTCCTCGTGACTCCCGAGGGTGCGGAGCGTTCGACCGACGCACCAGCGGGCGACGATCCACGCACCGTAGGCGTCACCCGCCACGTCACCGGTCTGGACCTCCAGCGCGGCCGCGCGCACCGCGACCGCACGCTCGAAGACGGCCAGTGCCTCCTGCGGACGTCCCGCGTTGTGAGTCGTCCAGCCGAGGTTGTTGAGCACGGGGCCGAGCCAACGCTGGACCAGCGGGTCGTCTGACGCCTCGATCTCCGCGAGGGCGCGCTCGTTGATCTCGCAGGCGGCCTCGGCACCGTGGAGGGGCTCGGCGACGTTCGCCTGCATGTGGAGAGCATCGACAGCCAGTCCGGTCGCGCCCAGCTCGCGCGCGAGCTCCTCCGCTTGGAGGAAGTGCGGCGCGGCCGAGCCGGGATCTCCCGTTGAGTTCAGCACCCTTCCGCGCTCGATCGCGATCCGGGCGCCCGCGTGCAGCGCCGCGCCCGCGAGCCCGGACGCCTCCATCCCGTCGAGAAGGTGAGCAGCTCGCACGAGGTCCCCGGCGAGACCTGTGGCCCGCGCGTGCTGGGTGGCCAGGACCGCTGCTTCGTCGGGATCCGTCGAGGCCTCGGCCGCGGATCGGAACCGCTCAGCCGAGGCAACGGGATCCCGGAAGTCCCAGAGGTCGAGGATGGTCTGTTCGAGCCGGTTCGCGGTGTCGGTGCTGTTCACGGTGACGATCGAAGACCCTCGGGCGACCCGAGAGTCAAGCAGTCACCGACGCGGGCAGAATCGGCGCATGCCAGGAAGCGCGGACGACCTCCTCGGCATCGGCGAGTTCGCACGCCTGAGCGGGTTGTCCATCGGCGCGCTTCGTCACTACGACGAGGTGGGCGTGCTGCGTCCCTCGTACGTCGACCCGGCGACGTCGTACCGGCGCTTCACCCGCGAGCAGCTGGTGACCGCGCGTCTGGTCGCGACGCTGCGGTCCCTCGAGGTCCCGCTCGACGAGATCCGGCAGATGCTCGCGACCGACGACCGATCAGCCCGGAACGAGATCCTCGCCCGGCATCACGATCGACTGACCGCTCGCGGCATGCGCCTGAGCCGGATGCTCCACCACCTCACCCACCTGATGGATCCGTCCCCACTCGAGGAGGCTCCCGTGGCCCACGACACCACCGCGTCGGTCGAGCTCGACCCCGACTCGCAGAAGGCGCTGGCGAAGGCGCTGTACAACCGGGTCTGGGAACTCCTGGAGACCGAGGATCGCAGCCCGGCAGACGTCGACGAGATGATCAACGCCGCGCACGCGAGCCGCTTGCTGTGGACCGGGGTCGGCACGAACGAGAACCTCGCTATCGGCGACTGGCAGATCGCGCGCGTCTACTCGACGATCGGCCGCGCCGAGCCGGCGGTGTTCCACGCCCGGCGCTCGCTCGAGCTCGCCTCCGGGCCCGAAGGTCGCGCCTGGCTGCTCGCGTCGGCCCACGAGGGCCTGGCCCGGGCGTACGCCGTGGCCGGTGATCGTGCCGTCGCGGGGGAGTGGAAGGCGAAGGCCGAGGCCGGCCTGGCGATGATCGACGACCCCGAGGACCGCGAGGTCATCGAGCGCGACATCGCGGGCCTGCCGGTCTGAGGCCCTGGCGTTCCGACCGTCAGGACAGCCCGACGATGGTCCCGTCGTCCAGCAGGTCGATCGACGTCGAGGCGGGCACGCGGGGGAGACCCGGCATCGTCATGACGTCCCCGCAGACCAGGACGACGAAACCAGCACCGGCGGCAAGCCGCACCTCGCGCACGTGGAGCTCGTGGCCGCTGGGCGCCCCCAGCGCGGTCGGGTCGGTCGAGAAGGAGTACTGCGTCTTGGCCACGCAGATCGGCAGCCCGCCGTACCCGTCCCGCTCGATGCGCTCCAGGCGCCGCTTCGCCTTCGCGTCCCAGGTCACCGCCGAGGCGCCGTACACCCGCGTGGCGAGGGTCTCGACCTTCTCGGTCATCGACATCTCGTCGTCGTAGGTGAACGAGAAGGAGTACGGCGAGGGCTCGTCGAGCAGCGCCAGGACACCCTCGGCGAGGTCCCGTGCACCCGCTCCGCCGTCGCTGAAGTGCGTGGCCGGGAAGGCCTGGACGCCCTCCGCCGCGACCAGCTCGACGACCTTGGCGACCTCGGCGTCGGTGTCGGTGGGGAAGCGGTTGATGGCGACGACGCAGTTCACGCCGTACACCTCGCGGATGTTCGTCAGGTGCCGGCGCAGGTTGGCCATGCCCTTCTCGACCGCGCCGAGGTCCTCGTTGCCGAGGTCGGCCAGGGCCACGCCGCCGTGGTACTTCAGCGCGCGCACGGTGGCCACGACGACGGCCAGGTCCGGCCGCAGGCCCGACTTGCGGCACTTGATGTCGACGAACTTCTCGGCCCCGAGGTCGGCGCCGAAGCCGGACTCGGTGACCACGATGTCGGCCAGGCGCAGTCCGGTGCGGGTGGCCATCACGGAGTTGCAGCCGTGGGCGATGTTCGCGAACGGCCCGCCGTGGACGAACGCCGGAGCGCCCTCGAGCGTCTGCACGAGGTTGGGCGCCAGCGCGTCCCGCAGCAGCACGGCCATGGCGCCCTCGGCGCCCAGGTCGCGAGCCGTGATCGGCTTCTGGCTGCGCGACCAGCCGATCACGATGTCGCCGATCCGGCGCTTGAGGTCGGCCAGCGACTCGGTGAGGCAGAAGATCGCCATCAGCTCGGAGGCGACCACGATGTCGAACCCGCTCTCACGGGGGTAGCCGTTGGCCGGCCCGCCCAGGGCGATCACGATGTCGCGCAGCGCCCGGTCGTTCATGTCCAGCACGCGCTTCCACGTCACCGACCGGACGTCGATGTCGAGCTCGTTGCCGTGGTGGATGTGGTTGTCGATCAGGGCCGACAGCAGGTTGTGGGTCGCGGCGATCGCCGCGAAGTCACCGGTGAAGTGCAGGTTGATGTCGGTCATCGGGACGATCTGGGCGTAGCCGCCGCCCGCGGCCCCGCCCTTCATCCCGAAGACCGGTCCCATCGAGGGCTCGCGCAGGCACGCCATCGTCTTCTTGCCGAGTCCGTGCAGGGCGTCGGTGAGGCCCACCGTGGTCGTGGTCTTCCCCTCTCCGGCCGGGGTCGGGGACATCGCCGTGACCAGGATCAGCTTCCCGAGCGGCCGGTCGGCAAGCGACTCGATGTAGCCGAGGTCGACCTTCGCCTTGTCGTGCCCGAAGGGCACCAGATGCTCCTCGGCGATCCCCAAGGTCTGATCCGCGATCTCACGGATCGGTGTGAGTGTCGCCGCGGTCGCGATCTCGATGTCAGACAGCACGGTGCCGTTTCCCTCCCTCGTCGAAGCCCCGGAGCACGCTAGCCGAGGAAGTGATCCGCGTCACCATCAGGGTGAGGCTTGACCTGCCGTGCGGCTCGCCTCGACCGCCAGGCGGTCGACGAGGTCGTTCATCGCGTGGCCCGAGTGGCCCTTGACCCAGCGGAAGGCGACGTCGTCGCGGTCGGCGACCGCGGCCACCAGCGGCTCCCACAGGTCGCGGTTGGCGACCGGCTTGCGCCCGGACGTCAGCCAGCCGCGCTGCAGCCAGCCCTCCCACCAGCGGTCGCGGAAGCAGTTCACGACATACGTCGAGTCGCTGACGACGAGCAGAGGTCGCGGCAGCGACGAGACCGCCTCGAGAGCCGCCCGGATCTCCATCCGCTGGTTGGTGGTATGCGCCTCCGACCCCGAGGCGTACGTCGTGGGGTCGGTCGCCCAGGCCCAGCCGCCGGGTCCGGGGTTGCCCGAGCACGCGCCGTCGGTGAAGACCGAGAGCGCGCCGGGTGGCGCGGCCATGGGCTCGGGCCGCGGACGCGGTGCCACGCCGGCCTCAGCGACGCGCCACGAACGCGGCGATCGAGGCCGACTCGCGCTTGCGGGACGCCTCGTGGAGGTAGGGCATGTGTCCGGTCTCGAAGTACTCGTGCTCGAGCCGGTCGAAGGCCTCGTCGGGCAGGCGGAGGTGGGCGACCATGTCCTCCGCCGCGTGGTACGGCGTGGCCAGGTCGTAGTAGCCGTACTCGATCCGCACGCGCAGGTGGGGGTTGGCGCGCATGACCCGCTCCAGCTTGTCGGCGACGAAGATCGGCTTGCCCTGGAACTCCTCCCAGTTCCACTTCGAGATGGCGTTGGCGTAGACCTCGTAGGGCAGGTCCTGCCTGCTCCCGAGCTCGCTGCGCAGGTAGTGGTTGAGGGCGGCGGCGAAGGGACCGTTCATCGCGTCCATCGACGGGTCGGCGTCCATGTTCTCAGCGATCAGCGAGCCCGCCGGTCCGGTGAAGCGCCCGTCGATCCGGCCCACGGTCAGCCCGCGGTCGCGGAGCAGCTCGGTGCAGAACCGCCAGTGCTCGATCCGCAGGTCGGTGCGCTCGACGTACTCCTCGGAGAGGCCGGTGAGCCGGGACAGGGTGCGCACGACGTTCGCCCGCTCCTTGGCCGGAAGCCTTCGACCGGCGGCCAGGGCGGTGCGGTAGGGACCCGCCGCGAAGGCCTCGGCCTCCTGGCGGAGCTTGGCGGGCCGGCCCTTGACCTTGCCGTGGTAATGCGCGATGGCGGTGTAGGTAGGCAGGAAGTTCAGGCAGGACTCGTCCCAGCGGTGCTGGCCGAAGTCCTGGGTGCCGAAGTCGAGCACGCTGGAGACCAGCACGAGGCCGTTCAGCGCCAGCGCGTGCTGGTGCTGGAGCCGCTCGGCGACGGCGA